>NZ_CP080412.1:0-1200000 GCF_019457635.1 Shewanella mangrovisoli | reverse complement strand
TATGTGGCGCAGGACAACAGCGAAGCGTTAGACGTTAGCAAATTAACTAGCGAGCAAAAAGCGCTGCGCCGTGAAGTACACAAGACTATAGCTAAGGTGACCGATGATATTGGCCGTCGTCAGATGTTCAACACTGCGGTTGCCGCCGTGATGGAACTGATGAACCACCTGCAAAAAGCGCCACAAACCACAGGTCAAGACCGAGCCATTATCGGCGAAGCCTTAACTTCGGTAGTGCGTTTACTGTACCCAATCATCCCACACGTGAGCTTTACCCTGTGGAATGAGTTGGGCAACACCAACAGCATCGAAGACAGCCAATGGCCAGTTGTCGATGAATCTGCACTGGTAGAAGACAGCAAACTCATCGTGGTACAAGTGAACGGTAAAGTGCGCGCTAAGATCACAGTCGCAGCCGATGCTGACCAAGCATCGGTTGAAGCGCTGGGTATGGCGGACGAGCAAGTCATCAAGTACTTAGATGGTGTTACGGTTCGTAAAGTTATCTATGTACCCGGTAAACTGCTCAGCATCGTTGCCAACTAACATCGTTGCTGTGATAAACGGATGCTGTCCACAAGACAAACAGGAAACCGCGAAAACTTATGCTAATTAAACGCTTAGCTTTCGCAATCATGGCGCTGGTCATTATGACCAGCGCAGGTTGCGGTTTTAAGCTTCAACGTAGCTATCAAATCCCCGAGCAGCTCAATCAACTCAGTTTGAGTAGCTCGGACGAATACAGCGAACTCACCCGTTTAGTGCGTGAGCGGTTACGTTTGAACAACGTCAAGATTGTCGATGCCGCCAATGATGTGCCAGTGTTAAGGCTCATCACCGACTCCTTAGAGCGTTCGACCCTGTCGCTTTACCCTACGGGCAATGTGGCCGAGTATGAGCTTATCTATTTCGTCGAGTTTGCCGTGGCCTTGCCGGGCAAAGAGGCACAGCCTTTCAAGATTGAAATTCGCCGCGATTACTTAGACGATCCTCGCACCGCACTGGCTAAAAGCCGTGAGATGGAACTGTTAGTCAAAGAAATGCGTATCCAAGCGGCCGACCGGATCCTGCAATCCATGGCCAGCACAGAGGTGAATTAATGCAGGGTCCAAATTAATGTGGCACTGCAATAAAATGTGGAGAGTGGTTTAAATGCGCGTTTATCCTGATCAACTCTCCCGTCATCTCAATCCGCTTCACGCTTGTTACCTGATTTTTGGTGATGATCCTTGGTTGCTCGAAACCTCCAAGGATCAGATCCGCCAAGCGGCCAAACGCCAAGGCTTTGAAGAGCGCGTTCAGTTAATTCAAGAAACGGGTTTTAACTGGGGCGACTTGACCCAAGAATGGCAATCCATGAGCCTGTTTTCTAGTCGGCGCATTATTGAGCTAACACTGCCCAACGCAAAACCCGGTGCTGATGGTTCGGCGGCGCTACAAGCGTTACTGCAAACGCCTAATCCCGATGTGCTGCTGATCCTCGAAGGTCCCAAACTCGCCAGCGAGCAAACCAATAGCAAGTGGTTCAAAACCTTAGATAGCTTAGGGATTTATTTGCCCTGCACCACGCCAGAAGGCGACCAATTCAGACGTTGGCTCGATTCTCGTATCGCGCACTTTAAGCTGAATTTACAGCCCGATGCGCGCGCTATGTTGTACTCCCTCTACGAAGGGAATTTACTCGCCGCCGATCAGGCCATGCAGTTGCTACAACTGTTAAGCCCAAGCCAACCCATCGGTGCTGACGAATTAAGCCATTACTTTGAAGATCAATCCCGCTTTACCGTGTTTCAGCTCACCGATGCACTGCTGAATAATCGTCAAGACAGTGCTCAGCATATGCTGGCCCAGCTCAACGGTGAAGGCACGGCCATGCCGATTTTACTCTGGGCTTTGTTTAAAGAGCTGCAGTTACTGCTTAGCCTCAAGAGTGAACAGGCCCAAGGCGCACCCTTAAATAGTCTCTTTGGTAAACATCGAATTTGGGATAAACGCAAACCCTTGTATCAAACCGCGTTGCAGCGCTTAAGCCTCACCCAAATCGAACATATGCTTGCCTTCGCATCTAAGCTAGAGCTGAACCTAAAGCAATTAGGCCATGAAGATTGGACAGGGCTCAGCCATCTGTGCTTATTATTCGATCCCAAGGCCCACGGCCATTTGGCCCATATCAGCTTAGATTAAGGCACGGATTGAATGCGTATCGGTATTTTAGGCGGCACCTTCGACCCTATACATTACGGCCATATCCGCCCTGCGATGGAGGTCAAAGCCAACCTTAAGCTGGATAAAATCCTGCTGATGCCCAACCATATTCCGCCCCATAAAAACACTACCCACTCGACCACGGCGCAGCGGCTCGAAATGGTCGCGCAGGTATGTGCGAGTTTACCCGGCTTCGAGCTCTGTGATATCGAAGCTAAACGCGACAGTCCATCCTATACGGTTGTCACCCTTAAGCAGTTAAGTCGGCTTTATCCCGATGACGAACTGTTTTTTATCATGGGGATGGATTCGTTTATTCACCTGCAAAGCTGGCATAAATGGCAGCAACTGTTTGAATTAACCAATATTGTGGTATGTCAACGCCCTGGCTGGCATTTAGCCGAAGGGCACCCAATGCAGCATGAGTTAAGCGCCCGTCAGGCAACGCTTGATACCTTAAGTCACTCAAGTGCGCCGCAACATGGACGCATCTTTACCGTCGATATCAGCCCACAGGATATTTCGTCCACCCAAATTCGCTCACAACTGGCGATGGGTGAAATTCCACAGGATGCCCTCCTGCCTGTCACTTTAAATTACATTCAAAAACAACGGCTTTATTTTTCTTAGGCCCAAAATCAAGCGCCAATAATACAAACTCGGCCGCTAAGATAATGTATTCCACCGCTTAAGACTGATATACTAGCGCGCTATTTAAAATAAATGAGGTACATCAGCGTGCAGAGCGCCGAATTAAAGCAGTTTGTTGTCGACAAAATCGACGATTTAAAAGCCCGTGACGTCGTGGTTATCGATGTCAGCAACCAATCTAACATCACCGATTACATGGTGATTTGTTCAGGTACATCTAAAACTCACGTGAAAGCGATCGCCGAAAACCTCGTGCTCGAAGCGAAAGCCGCCGGCATTCCACCTATTGGTATCGAAGGCCGCGACAGCAGCGAATGGGTATTGGTGGATATGGGCAACGTGATCCTGCATGTTATGCAAGACCAAACCCGCGATTTCTACCAGCTTGAAAAGCTCTGGTCAGAAAAGCAAGCCTAATGAAGTTGCAACTTATCGCAGTAGGGACACGGATGCCCGATTGGGTCACCCGCGGCTTTGAAGAGTACCAACGCCGCTTCCCCCGAGATATGGCACTGGAACTGATCGAAATCCCTGCCGGTAAGCGCGGAAAAAACGCTGATATCGTTCGTATCCTACAAAAGGAAGGCGAGCAAATGTTAGCGGCTATCCCTAAGGGCAATCATATTGTTACCTTAGATCTTCCCGGCAAAAACTGGACTACGCCAGAATTGGCGACCGCCATGAACAAATGGCAACTCGATGGCCGTGATGTGAGCTTACTGGTTGGCGGCCCCGAAGGCTTAGCGCCCGCCTGTAAGGAAGCCGCCCATCAGAGTTGGTGCCTGTCGGCATTGACCCTGCCCCATCCTCTGGTGCGGATTGTGGTTGCCGAAAGCTTATACCGCGCGTGGAGCGTGAACACCAATCACCCTTATCACAGAGAATAGCGGGATCTTGATGTTAACGAGTGTCAACCACCCGGATGGGATCAGCTGGAGATAGCCTAAGTGTCGCCAAAAAAGCGGATAACCATGCACGACCACGCCGCCGAGGCGTCACTGTTTAAGCGCCGTGCGCTGTTCACTTTTTTTTGTGTTGTCGCCCTCTTGAGCGTGTTGGTGACCAATCTTTATCACCTTCAGGTTGAATCCTATAAAGATTACGCAACACGTTCTAATGACAACCGTATTCGCGTCGTGCCCATCGCCCCAAGCCGTGGCCTGATTTACGACAGAAACGGCGTACTTCTCGCCGAAAACCAACCCTTTTACTCCCTCGATCTGGTGCCAGAGAAAATTGCCAATATGTCCGAGACCTTGGACGAGCTAGGCAAGTTAATCGAGATCACCCCAGATGAGCGCGAAACCTTTACCGACGCCTTAAAGTTTCACCGCCGCTTTAAGCCGCTTACCCTTAAAAATCAGCTGACTGAAGAGCAAGTGGCGATTTTTAGCGTGAACCAGCATCGCTTTCCCGGGATTTCCGTCGAGGCGGGTTTAAAGCGTAACTACCCCTATGCTAGCCAGCTCACCCATGTGCTGGGCTATGTGGGCAAAATCAACACCCGCGATCGCGCCCAATTGGAGCGTAACGATCAATGGAAGAACTATGCCGCAACCAAGGATATTGGTAAGCAAGGCATTGAAAAGTTTTATGAATCTCTGCTGCACGGTACGCCAGGTCACCTCGAAGAAGAAGTGAACAACCGCGGCCGGACTATCCGCACCCTTAAAATCGTGCCGCCGGAGCCGGGGCAAGATATTTACTTGACCCTAGATTTGCAATTGCAGCAAAAGGCCGTGGAATTACTCCAAGGTCACCGTGGCTCGATTGTCGCTATCGACCCGAGGGACGGCGGCATCTTAGCCTTAGTCTCAAGCCCAAGTTACGACCCTAACCAGTTCGTCCAAGGGATTAACAGCAAAGATTACAGCGATTTATTGAACGATAAATCCCGCCCACTGATTAACCGTGCCACCCAAGGCCAATATGCACCGGCCTCGACGGTCAAACCCATAATCGCCCTACTGGGGTTAGATGAAAAGGCCGTCACCGAGCACACCCGTATTTGGGACCCTGGCTTTTGGCAAATCCCCGGCGTTGAGCGTAAATACCGCGACTGGAAACGTTGGGGCCATGGCTGGGTGAACGTTTACAGCGCCATCGTCGAATCCTGCGATACCTACTTCTATGAATTGGCTTATAAAATCGGTGTAGACCCTATTGCTCGCTTTATGGAACAGTTCGGCTTTGGACAAAATACCGGTGTCGATATTTTCGAAGAATCGGCGGGCAATATGCCGTCGAAGGACTGGAAACGCTTAAAATACAATCAGGCTTGGTACATTGGTGACACGATTTCCGTCGGTATCGGCCAAGGTTACTGGACCGCAACGCCATTGCAATTGGCCAGCGCCACCGCCATCCTCGCCAATGATGGCCGCCGCTTCCCGCCACATTTGTTAAAGTCGATTAAAGATAATACGGCCAAAATTGACTCGCCAATTAACGAGTTGCCGCCAATTGAGCTTAAAAACCCGCGCAACTGGAAAATCATCAACGAAGCCATGCGCCAGACAGCTCATAAGTCGCGTTTTACCGACGCCAGTTACACGGCCGCGATGAAAACCGGTACGGCGCAGGTGATTGGCGTGGCCGAAAACACTAAGTACGATGCCAACAAGATTGCTGAGCATTTCCGCGATAACGCCCTCGTCGTCGCCTACGCACCCTTTGAAGATCCGAAAATCGTCCTCGCGGTGGTGATGGAAAACGCCGGCTGGGGTGGCGCAAACGCAGGGCCAGTCGCCCGCGCCATGCTCGATGAATACATGCTAAGAGACACTTGGAAACCAACGCCATGAGTGCCCAACCACGTCAAAATATCTGGCAACGAATGCATATCGACTTGCCCTTACTGCTCGGTCTGTTTGCCGTCATGGGCTTTGGCCTGTTTGTTATTTACTCCGCCAGCGGTGAAGATCTTGGCATGATGGAGCGCCAACTGTTTAGGATGTTTTTATCCCTAGGCATTATGTTTACCATGGCGCAGATCAATCCCGAGGCGCTAAAGCGCTGGGCCCTACCGATTTATCTTGCGGGGATTGTACTCCTGCTTGGGGTACATTTTTTTGGGGAAATCAACAAAGGCGCACAGCGCTGGCTGAACTTAGGCTTTATGGAGTTCCAACCTTCGGAACTGATTAAGCTCGCCTTCCCCATCACTATGGCGTGGTATATCAGTAAGTTCCCTCTGCCACCGAAGAAACGCTACCTTGCAGGTGCGGCGGTAATTTTGTTAGTCCCGACGCTGTTAATTGCCAAACAACCTGACTTAGGTACCTCGATTTTGGTTGCGGCATCGGGCATTTTCGTACTGTTTTTATCGGGCATGAGCTGGGCGATTGTGGGCGGTTTTATCGCCGCCGTATTAGCCTTCTTACCGATCCTCTGGTACTTCCTGATGCACGATTACCAAAGAACCCGCGTGATGACATTACTCGATCCTGAGAAGGATCCGCTAGGCGCCGGTTACCACATCATTCAATCGAAAATCGCCATTGGCTCCGGCGGCCTCTGGGGCAAAGGTTGGCTCGATGGCACCCAATCCCAATTAGAATTTATCCCCGAACGTCACACCGACTTCATCTTTGCGGTGATCGGTGAAGAGTTTGGCCTGATAGGCAGTATTATCCTGCTCCTGATGTATCTGTATATCATCGGACGCGGCTTAGTCATCGCCTCGCGCGCGCAAACCAGCTTCGCCCGGCTCCTTGCAGGCAGTATCACATTGACTTTCTTCGTTTATGTTTTTGTGAATATTGGTATGGTTTCAGGTATCCTGCCTGTGGTGGGTGTACCTTTACCCCTTGTCAGTTATGGTGGTACTTCCATGCTGACATTGATGACAGGGTTTGGCATTCTTATGAGCATTCATACCCATAGACGTTTTGTAGATAGATAATTTTTAGGGACTTTTTAATGCCTATTCTTCGAGCTTGTTTGGCTCCACTGGCAGTACTTTGCCTCAGTTCATATCTCCTTGGTTGCTCGACGGCAAACGAGCCCGCGGCCCCCACACCGCCGCCAAGTGCGGCTGTCACCACACAGGCGCCAACGCCAGTATTACCCGAAGCCTTAAAGGCAGAATTTATTAAAACCCAAATGGCTCAAGGCTTTACTCAAGCCGAAGTTGAAAGTTTTTTAGCTAAAGCCAACTACAACCAAGCCGTTATCGATGCCATTTCTCGCCCTTGGGAAGCCAAGCCTTGGCATCAGTATTATCCGATTTTCCTCACCGAGAAACGCCTCAATGCAGGTCTAGCCTTCTGGAAAAAACACGAGGCAACGATTGCCAAGGCCGCGACAAAGTACCAAGTCGAGCCACAAATTATTGTGGCCATTATTGGTATCGAAACCTTCTATGGCCAGTACACAGGTAATTATCCGGTAATCGATGCGCTCTATACCTTAGGGTTTTATTACGAGCCAAGAGCCACCTTCTTTCGCAAGGAATTTGGCGAGCTGATGAAGCTGGTAAAAGAAGAACACTTAGATATCAATAGCCTCAAGGGTTCCTACGCCGGCGCCATGGGCTTTGGTCAGTTTATTCCTTCGAGCTACCGCCACTATGCCGTGGATTTTGATGGCAGCGGTAACCGTGATTTGCTCCAGAGTCCAGAGGACTCCATTGGCAGTGTTGCCAATTATTTCCATGAACACGGCTGGCAGCTGCATGCACCCGTTGCGCTCCCTTTAGTGAACAGCAGTACCAATGCGCCTAAAACCAAAGTGTGGGCCGGCGAGAAGTTGCAGTACAAGGTCTCTGATATTCTCAGTCCAAGCTTATCGCTGGCCACCGCCCGCGATTTAGATGTCTCGCAAAAGGCCATGCTCATCGAGCTGGAACAAGTGGATAGCAAGGATTACTGGTTAGGACTCAATAACTTTTATGTGATCACCCGTTATAACCGTAGCCCTTTATATTCCATGGCCGTTTATCAATTTAGCCAACAACTGAAGCAACAACATGACGCTAAAAAATAACCTTTTACCGCTCTTGATGCTCGGCTGCTGTTTTGCGCTCGCGGCCTGCTCGAGTTCTAATTCTGGCTCTGCCAGCGAGAAGAACAAGAACATGGATCCCAACAAGGGCCGCTACGCGCTTAAAAACGATAAGATGCCCATCAATCCACCCAATGTGGACCATGTGCCGAACGCAACTCCAAAATACGAGCCCTACAGCCGCCGCGGTAATAAACCTTATACGGTTTATGGTGAGTCCTATACGGTGTTAGATTCGGGCCAAGGCTTTTCCGAGACTGGCCGCGCCTCATGGTACGGCGAGAAATTCCACGGCTATGAGACATCAAACGGCGAGCCCTACGACATGTATGGCATGTCAGGTGCCCACAAGACCTTGCCCCTGCCAAGCTATGCCCGCGTCACTAACTTAGATAACAATAAGCAGGTGATTATTCGGATTAACGATCGCGGCCCTTTCCATTCGGACCGGATTTTAGACTTATCCTACGCCGCCGCTTATAAGCTGGGTATGTTAGGCACTGGCACCGCACGGATTAAGCTAGATGTGATCTATATTGGTACTCAGGCTGCGACCCAGTCCGCCATCGCCAATATCCAATCCTCAGGCAATCACTACATACAATTGGTGGCTTCGAAGGACCAGCATAGGCTGAACAAAATGGCGAAGGATCTGGAGAAGAAATATCAGGTCAAGACCCGTGTACAACCGGCAAACAATATGTATAGACTACAGCTCGGTCCAATTGGTCAAACCGAACTAGCCGACCGATTACTCAATAAAGTGAAACAAGACGGTTACCCCGAAGGCTATATGGTTTTAGAGTAGTGACCGCTCACTATAAGATGTAGATTTAGCTTAAAAATACCCCAGATGAAGGAACCTTCACTGAAAACCTTTGTCGAAGGGTGGTATACTCGCGAAACTATTTTGCCTTTTCTTTCAATACAACCAAAAAGACGTGCTAAGTTAATGATGAATTTTGTAAAAAGTCCCATTAAAACATTGCTGCTAATTTCGAGTGTTTCTCTTCCTGTTTATGCTGCGCAGCCGATTGTTACCCCTGATGCACCTACAGTTGCCGCCAAGGCTTACGTCTTGATGGATTATTACTCGGGCCAAATCATTGCCGAAGAAAATGCCTACGAAAGCTTAAACCCAGCCAGCTTAACGAAGATGATGACCAGTTATGTGATTGGTCAAGAAATCAAAGCAGGTAACGTATCCCCAGATGATGATGTGACCATCAGTAAAAATGCGTGGTCGAAGAACTTCTCTGACTCATCAAAAATGTTCATCGAAGTGGGTAAAACCGTTAAGGTTTCCGACTTAAACCGCGGCATCATCATCCAGTCGGGTAACGATGCCTGTGTGGCCATGGCCGAACACATTGCCGGCACCGAAGGCGCCTTCGTCGACATGATGAACTCATGGGCCAAGCAGCTTGGCATGCGTGACAGCTACTTCGAAAACTCCCACGGTTTAGACTCTGAAAACCACAAATCAACAGCCTACGACATGGCGTTATTAGGTGCTGCGCTTATCCGTGACGTGCCTGAAGAATACCGTGTCTACAGCGAAAAATATTATACCTTCAATGGTATCAAGCAATATAACCGCAACGGCCTCTTGTGGGATAACAGCATGAATGTCGACGGTATCAAAACCGGCCACACCTCTGGCGCGGGCTATAACTTAGTCGCATCTGCCACCAAAGACGGCATGCGTTTAATTTCGGTGGTGATGGGCACCCAGAGTGAAGCCGCCCGTAAAGCCGAAAGTAAAAAGCTGCTGACCTATGGTTTCCGTTTCTTCGAAACCGTCACCCCTTACAAGGCGGGCGACAGCTTCGTGACCCAACAAATTTGGTACGGCGATAAGAGCACTGTCGATTTAGGTGTAGCGACTGATACCCCTATCACCATCAGCCGTGGCCGCGCGAAAGACTTAAAAGCCAACTTCGAACTGACTAAGCCACTGGATGCACCACTGAAAAAAGGTGAAACCGTTGGTCGCTTATACTTCCAGTTAGATGGCAAAGATATTGCGCAATTCCCACTGGTTACCCTGCAAGAAGTCAACGAAGGCAGCTGGTTCAGCAAATTAGTTGATTACTTTAAGCAACTGTTTTCTGGTTGGTTTAGCTAATCCGAATCACAAAAACTAAGCCACCTTCGGGTGGCTTAGTTGTTTTTGGGGAGTATCGCCCTTGAATCGGGTATAATCGTCACCATATAGTTCCCATTAAAATGGTTATAGAGCACGACTATGTTAAACACGAAATTTGATGAACTCATGGAGTTCCCCTGCGCCTTCCCCTTCAAAGTGGTTGGCGATGCCCACGAAGCCCTGACCGACAGAGTCGTTGCCGTAGTGCAAAGACACGCCCCAGGTGATTATTCACCCACGGTTAAGGCCTCAAGCAAAGGTAGCTACTACTCAGTGACCATCCGCGTTACAGTGACCAGCAAAGATCATATTGAGACTCTGTACACTGAGCTTGCCGGTATCGAAGGCGTACGCCGCGTACTATAAGTATTCCTCAAGGCCATGAAATGTGATCTGTCTTACATTTATGGTTAAGAGGCGTATAATAGCGCCACTCAATTCTAGGGGAGAGGTTGCCCTTGCAAGACACCACTTTGCATATTCGGCATCTGGGACAACAGGATTACGAGTCTGTGTGGCATGCGATGCAGCATTACACCGACACACGTAACAGCGATAGCCCAGACGAACTGTGGATCGTTGAACATCCACCCGTATTTACCCAAGGCCAAGCAGGTAAAAGCGAACATATTTTGAATCCGGGTGATATTCCCGTGATTCAAGTGGATCGTGGCGGCCAAGTGACTTACCACGGGCCGGGACAATTAGTTGTCTACCCTCTCCTCGATATTAAACGCAGCAAGATTGGCGTCCGTCAGCTAGTGACCCATATCGAGCAAAGCATTATCGATATGCTCGCCAAATACGATATCAATGCCTACGCCAAGGCCGATGCGCCGGGCGTGTATGTGGATGAGCGCAAAGTCGCCTCTTTAGGGCTTCGCATTCGTAAAGGCTGCTCCTTCCACGGCTTAGCACTGAATGTCGATATGGATCTGGCGCCGTTTCGCCGCATTAACCCTTGCGGTTACGCCGGCCTTGAAATGGTGCAATGCAAGGAACTGGGCGGCCCACAAACAGTGATAGAAGCAGGCGACCAACTCATAATTACCCTTAGCCAACTATTGGGCTACCAACAACTAGTTCATCATCAAGGATTAGCAGCGTCATGAATAGGCCTGAACGTTTACAACCCGGAGTCAAATTAAGAGATGCCGATAAGGTCTCGCGCATTCCGGTTAAAATCGTGCCCTCTGAGCGCGAAACCATGTTACGCAAACCCGATTGGTTAAGGGTCAAACTGCCCGCTTCTAACCAACGCATTCTCGAGATCAAGCAAGCATTACGTTCGAATGGCCTGCACTCGGTCTGTGAAGAAGCTTCCTGCCCTAACTTGGCAGAATGCTTTAACCACGGCACCGCGACCTTTATGATTTTGGGCGCAATTTGTACTCGCCGCTGCCCATTCTGCGACGTGGCCCATGGTCGTCCATTGAAGCCTGATAGCGATGAGCCGGTCAAACTGGCACAAACCATTCGCGATATGAAGCTGAAATACGTGGTTATCACCTCGGTTGACCGCGATGACCTGCGTGATGGCGGTGCCCAGCACTTTGCAGACTGTATTCGCGAAATCCGTAAACTCAATCCTGAAATTAAGATTGAGATCTTAGTGCCCGATTTCCGTGGTCGTATCGATGCCGCCCTCGACATTCTGTCGACCGAGCCGCCTGATGTGTTCAACCACAACCTCGAAACTGCGCCTATGCATTACCGCAAAGCGCGTCCAGGGGCGAACTATCAATGGTCACTCGACCTACTGAAGCGCTTTAAAGAGCGTCACCCCAATGTGCCGACAAAATCGGGACTAATGATGGGTCTAGGTGAAACCAACGAAGAAATCGCTCAAGTGCTTCGCGACTTACGTGAGCACAAGGTAGAAATGTTGACCCTAGGTCAATATCTGCAACCGTCTAAGTTCCACCTGCCCGTTGAGCGTTACGTCTCGCCTGCCGAGTTCGATGAACTTAAAGTCCTTGCCGATGAGCTGGGCTTTACTCACGCCGCCTGTGGTCCATTAGTGCGTTCAAGCTACCATGCCGATCTGCAAGCTCAAGGTAAAGAAGTGAAGTAACCTTCGCTTTATTAACCCCGTAAAAAAACAGCGCTAAGGCGCTGTTTTTTTTATCGACCTCTAAAGTCTTAAGCCGTTTCGCTTAAGGCTAAATCCATCAAAATCGCATCTTCTTTGCCTTCAGCCAATGGGTAATAGCCCTTGCGACGGCCTGTTTCGACAAAGCCCCGCTTTTGATAAAGTGCGCGCGCGGCAAGGTTTGATTCGCGAACCTCCAGCATCAGCACCACGGCCTTGGCAGCCTTAGCGCCGTCGATAACCGCCGTGAGTAGCAGATGCCCATAACCTCGCCCTTGTTGCGCTGGCGACAAACAAATATCCAGCAGTGTTGCCTCATCAACAATCTGCTGCACAATCGCAAAGCCGAGTAACTCGCCATCGCGTTGCATTAATCCAAGGACGCGGTACAAGTGGCCAAAACAGTCGGCAAGATTATTCTCACTCATAGGATGGGAATGGGCGCTGGCTTCAATGCGCGCCATTTGGCTCACATCCGTTGGCGTCAGGAGCACAATTTGCAGCGATTCACTCAGGGTTTTAAGGACTTGATGACTCACGGGAAAATCCAAATTAAAAGGTAACTCACGATAAAGTATACAGGGCACGATCCATAGAGGCTTAGGCCGTTAATTGCTGCTCACGCCACTGGCAGATCTGCGCCCATAAGGCACGCTTTGCCTCACTGCGTGACTGCAAGTCCGCAAGGGGATCCGACACTAACCAAGCCACTCTGGGCCTAACCCTGTGGCGGCGTAAATCCCAAACTATGGTTTTGCCCTTATGTGGCTCAGTGTTGAACTCGCAGTCGTCCTTACTGATGCCGATTAATCCGAGCACGGTTTCGAGTAAAGGCTCAGCGGCGGGCGTCATCTCGTCTGCATCCCAAACCACTTGATAAGGTCGCACTTTAGTATCGCGAAGCTGCCAGGGAGTAATCTCCATTGCGGCTAAATAGGCTGATTTATTCATGGGGTGATTGGGGTTTCATTAGGTTCTAACACAAGTACAAGGATACCAGCTAAATAGACCGAATGTTATTGTCACGACGCAGGTCTCCATGCAAATCCATCCCAAAATCCCAATTAGGCTGCAAAGATTAATCTATAAATTCGATTTATAGAATCTATTTTAACCGCTTTAGATGTTTAGCTCATTTGATAAGCTATCCCCATTGAGTAGGACAATAGGAGGAATTTCCATGATTAACATCGGCATCAACCAGAGTCACAGAGAAGAAATCGCCGCTGGGTTAAATCAGTTATTGGCCGACAGCTACAGCCTTTACCTTAAGACCCACAGCTTCCACTGGAACGTCACAGGCCCCATGTTCACAAGCTTGCACTTATTGTTTGAACAGCAATATACCGAGCTTGCCTTAGCGGTCGATTTAATCGCCGAGCGAGTTCGCGCATTGGGCGCAAGGGCATTAGGTTCCTATTCGGCCTATGCCAAGTTGACTGAAATCCGTGAAGATCAAGGTGTCACTAAAGCCGAAACCATGATCCGTGAACTGTTAAGCGACCAAGAAGTGGTGATTCGAAACGCTCGAGCGCTCTATCCCTTGGTAAGCCAAGCCAACGATGAAGCAACGGCAGATTTACTCACCCAGCGCATCCAACTCCATGAGAAAAATGCGTGGATGTTACGTAGCTTATTAAGCGAATAACCCTTTCATCATCCCAAGCCAAATGGCCGAGCAGTCACGCGCTCGGCCATTTTATTAGGGCGTGTTAACGTTTCGAGATTAGATTTTGTTCGTTCTGGCAAGCACGTGCTCGCGAAACGAGGAATGATGTGTAGTTATTCTACTCAAATGACGAGTGACAAAGAGCAAGGGCTTGCCAGACGAACCCTTCGGGCAGCATTTGGCAGGCTTTTTTGCCGCGTTATCGTCCGTTTATGTAGAATAACTACACCGCACGGACTTTGCCTTGCATAAAAGCCTGCCAAATTGCTGCAAAAACAACCCTGAAACGTTAACACGCCCTAGGCATTTATTGATACTAAAGCCTATTTAGAGATACTTAAGCCAAGTCTGCTGACTCTGTCCTTTGTAACGACTAAACCAGCGCACGGGATAATAGAGTAAGGGGATCAAGACTAAGCTTATCAGCCATATCCACCCCATATGCGCTACGCCAAACAGCTCACCATGGTTTGCGCCAAATACCCATTTAGCCAGCGAATACAGCAACAGCAGCACATATAAGTGCAAGATATAGAAGAACATAGGCACTGAACCAAACTCTGCCAACCTCTGCCCCATCCAACCTAATACACTGCCTGTCGCAAAATAGCGCTCAAACAGCACTAGTCCATAGAACATCCCGCCTAAGGTCACCAACAAAAAACTCAATGATGGCGGATACTTAGTGAGGTTAAATACCGACATTAAGGTTTGGCCTAGGGTATCGCCAAACTGCCAAGGTAGCGTCTCGCCGTAGATATTAAACCCACGCAGTAAACCAAACAGCAGAGTGCAGCCAAGCCCTAGTAATATTAATTTTTGCTGACGCTGCCACGCATCCATCCCTCGGCCAAATACGGGGCCTGCCACATAGCCCAATAAAATCACGCCAATCCAAGGTAGCGCTGGGTAACTTATCTTCAGCTTAAGCTCGCCCTCGGCAATCAAATAACCCCGGTCATGCAATATCGTCCACAGACTATAGCCCCACTCTTCTGGCGTAAAATGGATAGGCGACAATAGGTTATGGCCAAAGACAATCAATAGTCCGAGTAATGCCATCCACAGCTTTGGGAGGTTGATTAATGCCGCAAGGGCCAACATGCTCAGTCCTATCACCCAAATCACCTGCAACCACAGGGTGTGATAATTACCCATCCATGAGAAATTAATCACCAGCACCTCAAGGGCGATTAAGAATAGTCCGCGCTTGATTAAAAACTCGCGCGCAGAGCGCGGTTCACCTTGACCACGATTGGCGTAAAGCCAAGCCGAAACCCCAGTTAAAAAGACGAAGACTGGCGCACAAAAGTGCGCCGCAAAACGGCTGACAAACAGCGCCCAGTTTGTAGTACTTAAATCCATTGGGTCACTCACCTGCATATGCAGGAAAAACCGCTCCCGCACATGGTCGAGCAACATAATCAACATCACTAAGCCGCGCATCATGTCGATGCTATTGATCCGCTGACGCCCTTGCAGTTTAGGCGCCACCAGCGAAGCCGCGGGTGTCACTGTGGTATTAGAATTCATAGCTAACACTCACTTTAACGTTACGTGGCTCACCCGGTACGGCCCACAGCGCCGAATAACTGCTGGCGATATAGTGCTCATCCAGCAGGTTATCGACATTGAGCGCGAGACTGAGGTTTTCGCCAAGCCGAGTAGTGAAGAACATTCCAAGCAACTGATAACTCGGTAATTGAAAACTCGGATCGGCCGAATCGCCCAAGCGTGAGTCCACATAACGCCAACTCAACCCTAAATGACCGTCGATAGAAAGATCATTTAAGTCCTGCTTGAGAATGACACTGCCCGTGTGTTTTGGCACATTGACCAGCGGACTCCCCGCCGGAATTAACACGCCCCAATCCAGATTCAGGCTGTCGTTCGCCGTGCGGGTATTCAGGTAGGCATAGGACAAGGTTGCTTGTAAGCTCTCAGTCAACTCGGCCGCAATATCCAATTCAATCCCCGTGCTCTTGGCTTCACCAAGGGTCGCCGAAAAGCCGACATTAACGGAATCTGAGGTCAAGATATTGCTCTTTTGCGCATCAAACCAAGCCACACTGCCATTGACGGGTAACTCAAACCAAGTGCTGTTGAACTTAACCCCCAACTCAACGGATTTGCTCTCCTCTGGATCGAAGGGATTACCCGCATAATCAGTGCCTGAAAGCGGTAAAAACCCTTCCGAATAGGAGCCGTAAACACTTAACGCCTCAGACCATTGATAAACTAATCCGACTTTCGGGCTGACCCTGTGGTCGCTTTGATCCGACAGACTCGCGTTGACCTGCTCAGCGATTTCTTGGGAATAACGGTCAAACCTTAACCCTAAATGCAGTTTCCAGTGCTCGGTTAACTCCAATTGATCCTGTAAATAGGCGCCCCAGGCATCTTGAGTCTCTCGGTTTTCATACAGCAGACTGACCTCAGGCTGAGCAGCGCCATATTGGGGGGTAAAAATATCGATAGCATAGGCGCCCTTCTGGCCTCGATAACGGTAGAGTCCCGTTTTCAGTCGATAATGATAGGCATCCGTCCCAAGCAGCAGATTGTGTCTTATGCTGCCAGTATCAAACTGGCCGCTGAGTTCGGCACGCACTGAATGATCCTCTGAAGCGTAATCTCGATAGCGATGTTGCCGCGTCAGAGTACGGCCATCGTCATATAAGGATTGACGCCCCTTTGCTAATTCGGCATCCGATGAGTAGCCATTTAAGCTCGAATCGCGATAGTTATAACCCGCGGTAAGCGACCAATCCTCATTCAATTCATACTCATAGGTAAGCTGATGCCCAGTCGCATCCACTTTAGTTGGCCCATCGTTGGGCTCACCCAAGTAACGCGAACGGGGCACGGTATTAAAGTCGTTATTGAGCACTACTACGCCACGGTCAAATAACTGTTCTTGCTTAAGATATTCAACCTCATACAGGAGCGATGACTTATCCGACAGTTGCCAGCGCAGCGATGGTGTGACGATCTTTTTATCGCTAAACACGTAATCGCGAAAACTGTCATGCTCCTGCCAAGCGCCATTGATCCTGAAGGCCAAGGTATCGGTCAGCCCCGAGGTAAAATCCCCTTCTAACCGATATTGATCAAAACTCCCCGCGGAGGCTTTTAAATAGCCCTGCGCCTCGTACTGCGGCTTTTTAGTCACAATATTCACAGTGCCGCCGGGCTCCGAGCGTCCATAAAGCGCCGAGCCCGGGCCTTTGAGGATTTCCACATAGGCTACGTTCGATAGATCTCTATGGCCACTAAAACCTCGACCACCATTAAAACCATTGATTAAATAGCCCGATGGCATGTTTTCATTCCCAGGAAAGCCCCGTAACGAAAAACTATCCCAAAGCCCTCCACCATTGTTTTGCCGCGCGACACTGGCGGAATAATCCAATAAGTCTTGAAAACGCGTCAGTCCAGTATCTTTAATCAGTTGCTCATCTAGCACAGTAATGGCCTGGGGCAACTCAGTCGCCGGCACATTGCCGCGGTAGGCCTGACGATAATGAATGCTTAAACGCTCGATATCGTCATTAAGTCCAGTGGTATCAGTTGGCACAGCCTCGGCGGCCAATAGGGGAACACTCGCATCCAACGCAAATAACGCCACGCCCAGCACGAATGCCGAGCGCTTGTGGCTCATATAAACAGCCATTTTTACTCCAAAAATAAACAGCATCGGGTACCTTAGTTAAGCCAAGGCGCTCGAAAAATAAGAGAAATAGATAAAAAGCAGGAGTTAGGCTGTTAGCGGCGGCGCGCGGCTATGAAAGTGGCGCCTAAATGGCGTCTTAAAGGAAATAACATCAAACTCAACCGAGATAACGCCCTGTTGAGTAACTTGAAAATCTAGCGGAGAGTATGAGATGGCATGCTGCAATTGGTGCTGATGCAAACACAGCGCGCAGTGGGCCTTGGTATCATCATTGAGGTGGGAAACACTGTGCACCGCAAACGCAACAGACAGCAACACTAAGATGGCTGCAAGCCATAGTGCTAATCTGCGCCTTGTTTGCATCACAGAGCTCAAACCATACATCCTCAAACCAAAGGGCTTGCGATTGTATGTTAGACCCTACGAAAGTTGCAAATACCTTTACTTAACAAATGTAAGCAAATGCGCAGGGAAATTTTATCGCGCGCAAAATAAAACGGCTCGCATATTTCTATGCAAGCCGTTGTTTTATTTGGCAGGGGTGGCAGGACTCGAACCCGCAACCATCGGTTTTGGAGACCGCTGTTCTACCAATTGGAACTACACCCCTGTTGACGTGGGGCATTATGCTAAAAGCACTCTCAAAGGTAAAGGACTTTTTATGACAAACTTAATTAACTGAGGAATTTTCAAACAAGTTTGCCATCTACTGTTGATTTAATTGGCATAAAGCTGAAAAAGTCAGCATGTAAGCTCAGTGCAGAGCGTGAAAAACCCGCCTGCAACTGAGCAAACATTAAGAAACGATGCTCTCTCTATGGCAAAAAACTAACAAAAGAGTCGTGAAAAATACCTTAAAAGATGAATTTAAGCGCAGTGCGTACCATGCACTCACTGGCAAATCCCATCACGGATGGTTAATCATCAAGGGTTGAGATAAAAATCCGCCGCAAGTCATTGTCCCAAAGCTGGATAATTTTACGGGTCTTATCCTTATTCCAAAAACACTTACCAAACAGGATAAGCCCTGCGCCTTCTAAATCCCGTTTATCTTCGATATTAAAGCGCTTAAACAGTTTAGTTTTGACGCCCTCGATAGGAATACCTATGTCTTTACTGTCGGCGGGATTGAGCCAAGATAAGGTCGGGTCGCTATGGGAGATAGTGCCCCAGTACATATGGGGTTTGTTATCCGTCGGATCCGCATCGGCAAAATTCACAAACAGATTCTTCGCCCGCCAGCGATACTTGCGCTCATCATCGGTGTAAACCCAAAGATCGGAAGTCGCCAAATCCGAGCCGCGCAGCAGGCTATGGAGTAACTTTTCTAGCCCTTGGCTCGGAGTTCGCTTTGCCGTGATGGCTACCTCATGCTTATCGGGCGTCACCTGATAGCCAGTTTTAGGCTCCTGCACTGACTCTAATGGCTCGGTCTCATTTGCAGTTTTACTTTTGGACCCAACCTCTTGCTCTTGGGGAGCGTTCACTTTGAGCGTTGAGCTAGATGGTCTCTTATTACTGGGATTGAGCGAAAAATCGATCACCAAGGCATCGGCGTCGAGCAGTTGTTGCTGCACTTCGAGGGCATCTTGTTCTTCACGGGACTTTTGCGCCGACGGATTAAATTCGATGCAATCGAGCTTATGGTAACGGGAGCCAAAACAGGCGGCCTTACCATCCTTAGATGCTTTACGAAAATAGGCTTTGCCGTAGCAGGCGGGGCAATATAAATGTTGGCGCAAACGCTCAATCTCAGCCTCGGGTAACTGCTGAAATTTGAACACACTGTAGGTGACACTGGCCTGCGCATTAGGGTTGAGTCGTAATGGCGACGAAGCGTGCTCTGCCGCAGTCTCGGTTGTGAGTACACAAATCGCATCCAACATCGCTCGTCCCCCTAATCCTTATCTTCGCGACCTTATCTTAAGTCTTAAGCCGGATGAAAATAGCTCGCGAGTCGTGCTGCTAAACTCGTCGGCAATAAGGGTTTATTACCGACTGTCGTTTTGCCATAAAAACCTTGCAGCTTGTCGATTAACTGCCAAAAACACAGGTTTGCCGCCAATGCATCGAGGGCGGCGTACTGAATTTGCGCTTGGGATAAAGGCACCTGTTGCCAATTCGAGAGAGTAATTTTTTTAGGTTTATCGATACGTTTATGCAGTAATGCCGCCACCAATTGCCGCGTGCCCATCTCCTTTCCGGCGCCGAGCTGCGCCATCGCCCAATTTAAATCGAGTCGTGGAGAGACCTGAATATCCCAATCCCGTTTAAGCGCTTGACCGTCACCCCTTAATCCGATCCCCACTTTGAGGATCTGCTCATTTTCGAGCAAAGGTTTAAGTTCGGCGAGCCTCTCACCCAATACCGCCCGCTGAAATAAATAGCAGATATCTGAGGTTGCCAATTGCACTAAGCTCAAGGGATATTGAACGCCCGGCTCAAAGCTTGCCCGTGTTTCGGTATCAAACCCCAATACGGATTCACGGCTAAGTTGTTGTAATGCGGTAGTAAGCTTATCGGGCGTGACTAATTCAACATGCATTTCAACCCGCATTTCCTCCCGTATTTCGCCCCTTATATCCACCAGCGACAGTGGCGTAAGGTTTGCCAGCTCGGCATCAGTTAGGCGCGTGGTTAAGGCAAGCTTCTGCTGAAACCATTGGAACTTAAGTTGCGAATCGGCTGCCGATAAGTCCTCCGCTTGGGACTCGGCTAATCCAGCTAGATAGTGACTCCCAGCTTTATCCATCGCCGCGATAAGCTCGTCGGCGTGTTCGCCTAATTCCTGACGCAGCCAAGCCAACTTATTGGGAGAAAGGCAATAACGCATTAATTGCATACTTCGTCCTTGAGCACTGGAATACTCGCAGCGAGCACATTCGCACTCGCGTAACTCGGGTTAGCTGACTCAATAGTGGCCAGCAATAAAGGATGAAAACGGATCAGCTACGCAGCTTTTGGAATCCCGTCATCAGCAGCACCGCCACCGCGCCCGCTGCTATACCAAAGAGCGCGTTAAGTATGCTCGGCGTCAGTAACCCAAGCACTGGGCCGACGACGGCAATGGTTTCCACAAATTGCTCAGCATGGTGAATTTGCTCGCCGACCCAATGTAATCCATGGGTCAGAATGCCGCCGCCCACCATAAACATGGCGGCAGTACCAATAATGGTTAAGCTCTTCATCAACACAGGGGCCGCGCTAAGCAGGCCAAAACCCAACTTACGATTAAAGCGAGTAAAGCTCGACTCGCCCTGACGCTGGCTCAGATACAACCCCGCATCGTCCATTTTGACAATCGCCGCGACCAAACCATAAACGCCTATAGTCATCACAATACCGATAATCGCGAGGGTAAAAAATTGCGTCGTTAGCGACTTGTCCGCGACTATGCCTAAGGTGATGGCGATAATTTCTGCCGACAGCACAAAGTCGGTGCGGATCGCGCCCTTCACCTTTTCCTTCTCATAGGCCGCGAGGTCGCTTATCTCGGGTAAGTCAGATTCGGCCTGCTCCGCATGTTTATCTTTTCGATGGCTATAGCTGTGGTGTAATTTCTCGAAGCCTTCAAAACATAAAAACAAGCCGCCGAACATCAATAAGGGGGTCACCGCCCAAGGAATAAAGGCGCTGGTCAACATGGCCGCGGGCACTAAAATCAATTTATTGCGAAACGAGCCTAAGGCGACCGCCCAGACCACGGGTAATTCACGGTCGGCACTCACACCTGTGACTTGCTGGGCGTTTAAAGCCAAATCGTCCCCTAACACCCCAGCGGTTTTCTTGGCCGCGACCTTACTCATCACCGCCACGTCATCCAATATGGACGCAATATCGTCGAGTAAGGTTAATAAACTCGCCCCTGCCATATATACTCCCTTAAACAAATAATGCTGTTTTTATCAATTCTGCTTTTACCATAGTAACTTAGTTAGATTAAGCCCGCCTAGCGAATCGTCAATAGCCAAATGGGCTTTATCTTAGGCGCATCACTCATTTTAACGAGTTCACTTAGTGATTAAATCTGTAAGCACTGTAAACAGGACACTGCACGAGATCACCGCCCAAGATCACAGCTACAGTGCAATAGCACCACACACTTTGATGGAAAAGAGTATACTAAGCCCAGAATTTTTTACTCATTTGCCATTACAGGATGTCAACATGACTCAAGATGAAATGAAAAAAGCCGCTGGCTGGGCTGCTCTCAAATACGTTGAGAAAGACAGCATTGTGGGTGTAGGCACAGGCTCAACCGTCAATCACTTTATCGATGCCCTCGCCACCATGAAGGCCGATATTGAAGGTGCGGTATCAAGCTCTGAAGCCTCAACCCAAAAGATGAAAGCCCTTGGCATCCCAGTTTATGACTTAAACAGCGTCGATAAATTATCTGTGTATGTCGATGGTGCCGATGAAATCAACGGCCATATGGACATGATCAAAGGCGGCGGCGCGGCATTAACCCGCGAGAAAATCGTTGCGGCTGTGGCTGAAAAGTTTGTCTGTATCGTGGATAACACTAAACAAGTGGATATTTTGGGTGAATTCCCACTGCCCGTTGAAGTGATCCCAATGGCGCGCTCTTACGTGGCCCGTGAACTGGTCAAACTCGGCGGCGACCCTGTGTACCGTGAAGGCGTTGTCACGGATAACGGCAACGTGATCCTCGACGTTTACAACCTTAAGATCATCAATCCTAAGGAATTAGAAGAGAAGATCAACGCCATCGTCGGCGTAGTCACCAACGGCCTGTTCGCAAAACGCGGCGCCGATGTGTTATTGGTTGGCACCCCTGAAGGTGTAAAAACCTTTACCGCTTAAGGCAAGGTGAGTCAAAAGACTCCCATGCGAGAAACAAAAATGCCGGTGCAGTTGCACCGGCATTTTTTATGACCCTAGGGCTATTAAGCGATTACCACACTCGAGCCACTAAGCCCTTGAGGTAAAAACCTTCTGGGAAGGCGCTGCCAATCGGGTGATCGCTCGCTTGGCTTAAACGCTCGATAAATTGGATCTCACGTTTGGCATCCAAAGCCGCATCGGCAACGATTTTTTGGAACAGATCCGCTGGCATTAATCCCGAACAAGAGAAGGTCAACAGCACCCCGCCTGGATTTAATAATTGCAGCGCAATCATATTGATATCTTTATAGCCACGGCAGGCGCCATTGAGCTGCGACTTGTTGTCGGCAAACTTTGGCGGGTCGAGTACGATCACATCGAAGGTTTTACCCTCATCGCGGTACTGACGTAGTAACTTAAACACATCAGCTTCGTTGTAATGCACATTGTCATCATTTAAGCCATTGACTCGCATGTTCAAACGCGCGGTATCGAGGGCAAGCGCCGACACGTCGACGTTTTCAATGCTGGCCGCGCCCGCCTTAGCGGCATACAGACCAAAGGTGCCCGTGTAGCAAAAACAGTTCAGAACCGATTTGCCCTTCACAAACCGCGCCGCCATGGCACGGTTGTCGCGCTGGTCGAGGTAGAAGCCAGTCTTATGACCCTTAGTCACATCGACGGCAATCTTAATACCGTTTTCTTCAATAATGACGGGCATCTCAGGCAACGTGCCATGGAGTAAGCCCATGGTAGAGGCTAAGCCTTCTTTCTTACGGGAATCGACGTCAGAGCGCTCGTAAATCGCGCAATCGGGATACAGCTCGGCGAGCACATCGACAATAGTGTCACGCCATACATCGGCGCCCATGCTCAGCAGTTGGCAGACCAACACATTGGCGTATTTATCAATAGTAATACCGGGCAAACCATCGGACTCGGCGGCAATTAAGCGGTAACCGGTTAAGCCTTGCTCACGAATGAGATCGTCGCGTCCCGATTGGGCACGCAGAATACGGCGCTTAAAAAACTCACGGTCGATTTCTTCTTCGCGATCAAAAGTCCAAATCCGCACTTGGATTTGAGACTCTGGAGACCAGGCGCCACGGCCCAACCAATGACCATCATGGGCAACCACATCGACGGTCTCGCCCGCTTCGGGCTTACCTTTAACGTTGTGGATCCCGTTGGAAAAGACCCAAGGATGACGACGCTCAAGGGACTTTTCGCGACCGGGTTTAAGTTTGATTCTGACTGCCATAGTACCGCCTTAAAAAAGTACCGCCTTGCTAAATTGAACCGCCACAACAAACTGCGTTAAGTTCGTCAGGCGCCGTCTTCAAAAAATGGAAGCGGATAATATACCTAATATCGTTTGAGCGCGAGCCATCCACCGTCAACAACGCGTAATAGTGCCGCGCTAAGTGCTGGCGATCATAGCTTAGTTTTCGCCGCAAACCCCACTTACCACAGCCGATTTTTGGCAAACCAGCGCGATTTTCGACGAGATAAACAGGATTTCGCTGAAAGATATTCTCCTCCCTTAAGGTCTTATCCAGTAACAGGACTTAAGCAAAAGCTGCACAAGCAACTAGGCTTATTCCTGTATTTATCCATCCGCTTTATATGCTGCCTATTGGTGCTGTCGTTATAAAAGCAAGCTAATCAACAAGATACTCATATCGTCAGATATGCAAAGGAAGAGACCATGAATAAGAAAGCCCAAACCGCACTTTCAGGTGCAGCACTTGCTATGGCCATGGCTGGTATGGCAAGCCAAGTCAATGCAGCAGAACCCATGACCAGCGCCGACAGTAGCGACCTCGTCCACTGTTATGGCGTGAATACCTGTAAAGGCCATAACGACTGTAAAACCGCAGATAACGCCTGCGCCGGCCACGCCAGCTGTAAAGGCAGTGGATTTGTGGCTATGCCATCCAAAAGTTGTGGCGATGTCGGCGGCAAAGTGGCCGATGATTGGGTAGGCAAAATCGCCAATACCGAGCTAGTGCACTGCTATGGCATTAATACCTGCAAAGGCCATAACGACTGCAAAACCGCAGACAATGCCTGCGCCGGACACGCCAGCTGTAAAGGCAGTGGTTTTGTCGCCACCCCAGCTAAAGCCTGTGGCGACTTAGGCGGTAAAGTCGGCGCCTAAGACAAATAGGTGTTTATCGATAAAGAAGCGGTCGGAATGTAGGCCGCTTCTGCCACTCAGTCAACATAAGGTTTATACATGGATAAGCAGAGTCTCACTCACCCCACCCTAGGTTTTGGTTTAGGACTGCGAACCCAGCACTTCGATCATGTGCTTAGGCATCAGCCCGAGGTCGACTGGTTCGAGATACTCTCGGAAAACTTTATGGTCGCGGGCGGAAAACCCCGCTATTACCTGAGTGAGATTGCCGAGCGTTATCCGCTGGTGATGCACGGCGTATCTTTATCCATCGGCAGCACAGATCCGCTGAATATGGATTATCTTAAGGCGCTAAAACAACTCGCTAATGAAGTGCAGCCCCAATGGATTTCGGATCATATTTGCTGGACCTCCATCCACGGCATCAATAGCCATGACTTATTGCCCCTGCCCTACACCGAGGAAACCGTGAGACACGTGGCCGAGCGCATCGGCATAGTGCAGGACTTTTTAGGCCGCCGCATTCTGATGGAGAACGTCTCCAGCTATTTGTCCTACCAAGATTCCACCATGAATGAATGGCAATTTGTTAACGCGGTAGCCGAGGAGGCCGATTGCCTATTGCTGTTAGATATCAACAACATCTACGTCAGTGCCCGTAACCATCAGTTTCCCCCTGAGGATTATCTGCTGCAAATCGCGCCTAATCGGGTGCAACAATTTCACTTAGCGGGTCACTCGGATTACGGCGACTATGTTATCGACACCCATGATCACGACGTTTGCCCCAGTGTCTGGGAGCTGTATCGGCAGGCATTAACCCGCTTTGGCGGCGTCAGCACTATGATCGAGCGCGATGCCAATATCCCCGAATTTAATGCATTGGAAGCCGAGTTGGCGATTGCTCGCAACATCGCCCGCACCACGTTAGGCGAGTCACATCCTCTGGTTTACAGACCGCGGCAGGAGACGGTGGCATGAGTCAACTTAGCGAGATCCAACAGCAATTTATGGATTATCTGCTGGCAAGCGCCGCCCAAACGCCGATAGCAGAAACTATAGCGAAACCCTTTAGCGACAGAGTTGCCGAGCAAGGCGGCGTTGGCCGTGATATCCGCATGCAGATTTACGCCAATGCCTATCGCATTCGCTTAACCGAAGTCCTCGATACCGACCATGAAATACTCGGCCTGTATTTAGGCGATGACTTATTCGCGCGCATGGCCAATGGCTATATCGTCCACCAGCCCTCACGTTTTACCTCGCTACGCCAATTTGCCGATGCCCTGCCCGACTACTTAGCCAGCGACGCTTTTTTTAGTCAGTATCCGATTATCAGCGATATCGCCAGATTCGAGCGCCGATTACTCAACGCCTTCGATGCCAAAGATGAACAGCGCGCAAGTTTTGCGGCACTGCAATCCTTACCCGCCGATGCTTGGCCCTATTGCCAACTGCGTTTTCACCATAGCGTGCAGCTATTTGAATGTGCCAGCAATGCGGTAGAAACCTGGCAAGCCTTAAAGCATCAACAAGTCCCGCCCGCGCCCGATTATCAAGGTAAACGCGCATGGCTACTTTGGCGCGGCGAGAGCCGTTTAACGGAGTTTATCTCACTTGCAGAATACCAATTAGCCTTGATTCAAGGATTTATTCACGGGGCCAATATTGCCGAGCAATGCGAATTGATGCTGAACTTTTTTGCGCCAGAAGAGGCCATGCAGCAGTTGTTGCAAGCACTGCAAGCTTGGTTTCAATTAGGCTTGATATTGAGTGTTCAGCCGAACAATTAAAGTTTGAGCAGCTAACGCCGCAGTGCTAATTCCACCATCACGGGCGCATGGTCGGTACTATAGGCATCGCGCTCATATTCGGGCCTGACTAAATGTCTATCACAGGTCTGATAATCCACCACCTGTGCCAAACTGCGGCTATCGCGGGCATCAAACTCATTGGAGAGCAACACATAATCCAGCACAGATCCTTTAGGGCCATAGTAATGGGTGGGCGCCCTATGCTCACGGTAATGGACGGCGTTATCGGCTACATTGGCTTCGATAAATAGCTCATAGGCATCTTGTAATCGATAGTGGCCAAACACTTGCGCTAACGCCGCATCGGATAAATGCCCAAGCCCAGCAGCTTTTATATCGTTACTGTGCAGCGTTTCGCCTTGGAGGGTTAACGCATCCAGCGCGCCTAAGGACAAACTATCGTTAAAATCCCCCATCAGGATCACCGGATATTTGGCACTCTGTCTTCTGGCGAGTATGGCATGGAACAGCAATGCCGCCTCAGCCCCCCGCTGCATGGTCGAGGCCCAGCGCCCGAGGGCCTGTTCGGTTAATAACTTAGTCTCTGCGTGTAACTTAAGATCCAACGGCGCATTTAACGACAAGCCCAAGGGATGCGGCTCAAGGGCTAATCCCGGCCGCTTAGATTTAAAATGCACCACATAGCAATCACAGGGGCCAATCTGCGGCACCGCCACCGTCGCCCGTAACACTTTACGACTAAAAGCAAATTCGCTCGACAAGCCCATCGCCGCCACTAAGTGCACCTCGGGTTCGATAGCGTGTACCTCAAGGATAGGGAAGCGAGACGCCAAAGCCACCACAGGGCTTTGGTAGATATAGTCACTGACTAAGGTCGCACTATCGACCACTGCAAAATGAGTGAGTCCCTGCTGCAACGCAAGCTGGCGTAACGGTTCGGGGCTAAACACCTCCTGAAACCCGACAATATCCGGATGATGTTGATTCAATAACTCGCTAAACCACTGGCACTTTTTCTGCCATTGGCCGTGGCTATAGATATTCTCAAAATCGTAAAAGGCTGAGGGCGGCTCGATAAAGTTAAATAGATTCACGGTCGCAATTTTAATATTCGATTGCGTTGACTCAGTTGAACTCGACAATTCTGGGGAATGCTGCGCCACAGTATTATTCCTCTTTAGCCAAATCATGCACTCAACAGCGCCTTTAACGGATTTGCGCGTCAAAATATCTCTTTACCCAACAACTTAGGCAAGAGATGCCATATTAAGGCGTGATAGCCAAGGTTATACCTAAATCGATTGAGTCATCAATCACTGCATGCTCATTGCCACCAGCGACCTAGGCAGGAAAGCCCACAAAACCAACAACAACCCCACTCACAGAGAACATTTAATCACCAAGGCACAACAAGATTAAAACCAACCAACTCAATTCACCCAAAAATAAAAACCATATTCAAACGTAAACATAGCGAATTGGCGTTCGGGTTTGACTTTGCGTTTTCGCGGTTTAGAATCTAGCCACTTTTATCATTGCGGAGACCCACTGTGGGCACACACATAAGTGACAGTAGATGCCCTGTCCAAGTGACAGGATTAAACACCTAGCACTAGCCCGCAATGTTTTTGCTGCTACCTGCTAGGCAGGGTAGTAGCGTGACGCTTCCTCACTCCACTCCCATTTATTCAATTTAAGCTTTTACCATGGCCAATCATGCCCGTGCATGCGCTCGGCTATTGGTTTTATCCGGCCTTGCGCTGGAGCTAGAGTGCTGGCCATTGAATACATCTTCACTCATGTTTTGCCCCAGTAGGCTTCCCTTACTTTGGGAGTTTACCTATGGCTTATATCAAGCATACATCCACCTTAGCTCGGCAACCTTTGGCCCTATTTGGGCTATGCCTTAGCGTCACGGCGAACGCTTCATTGCTGGACCTTGATGATCCCGGCATCGCCGAGCGCTGCGAGCTGCAACTCGGCTGGCAACAACCTAGATCGGATCACTCTGCCTCAACACTCAAAACGGCGGCGACCTGCAACCAAGGACAATGGGAATGGCACTTAGGGTTTGAACATCAACACCTAGGCTTTGAAAATCAACACTTAGCTTTTGAAAATCAAAGAGTCAGCAGCAATAACGAACAGCAAACCGAGCTGGGCATTAAATTGCCCTTGCACGTTGGCACGGGCCCTTGGCAGAGCGCGCTGGCCATGAATCTGCAACACCATCATCAAGACAATCACCCCATTGCCGCAGAAGTGCTCGGCATTATGGGATATCAGATGGCGGAGCTGGATTTACGCCTCTATAGCAATTTGGGCTTTTATCAACACGCGGCTCAGTCGCCGCAACTGATCGCAGGCATCGCCATTGCCTTAGCACCGAGCGCAGATCAGCAATGGGTCGGCGAAATTTATCGCAAGGCACCCGAGGCACACGCCTACCGGCTTGCCTATCAA
Source organism: Shewanella mangrovisoli (assembly GCF_019457635.1). Taxonomy (NCBI): domain Bacteria; kingdom Pseudomonadati; phylum Pseudomonadota; class Gammaproteobacteria; order Alteromonadales; family Shewanellaceae; genus Shewanella; species Shewanella mangrovisoli. The sequence goes on along the minus strand of NZ_CP080412.1, from coordinate 1,171,334 downwards.
TGGTTACTCAAAAGACAGTTGCAACTCGAATTCAGCCTAGGCAACAACCTTAAGGGAAATGCCCAGCAATTCGGTGCAGATATCACTTTTTTCTTTGGCTAATAGCTCGTTGGGAGAATGACCTATGAACATGAACAACAACCAAAAAAACACTAAGCAAATCATCTTAGCCCTGCAAATCATCCTAGCACAACGCGACAGCGCGAGCATGGTCGCCTTGGCCAAAGAGCGCCATCCCGCGGATATTGCCGCCGCGCTCAGCAGCTTTAGTCAGTCGCAGCAATTAGTATTTTTGCAACTGGCACCGGCAAAAGTTGCCGCCGATTTACTGCGCTATTTAAGCGATGAGCAGCAAGCCGCATTAGTGCAACAGCTTGATAAAGCCACACTATCTTCGCTCTTGCTGACGATGGCGGCGGATGAGCGCGCCGATCTCTACAATCTGCTCGAACCTCAGCAGCAACAACTCTTCTTGCCCGTGTTAGCGCAGGCTAAACGGGAAGATTTGCGCACCTTAGCCGCATACGATAAAACCAAGGTCGGTGCAGCGATGACATCGGATTACACCTTGCTCAATAGTCGACATACCGCCGCCCAAGCGATTGATATGCTCCGCACGGAAACCGCCGACAAAGAAACCATATATCAAGCCTATGTGGTTGATATGTTGGGGCGCTTAATTGGTACCGTCTCGCTACGGCAATTACTACTGGCCCAGCCAGAAGAACGGGTGGTCGATTTCATGAAACCCAACCCCATTGCCTTAGATGCTAACGCCCAATGCCAAGAAGCGGTGCAGATGATCGCCCATTACGATCTGCTAGCTTTGCCCATCATCAATGGCAAGGGGCAATTAGTGGGGATTGTGACCTATGACGATGCGATGGATATTGCCAGCTCACAGGCCGATCTCGAGTTCACCAAAAACGCGGCCATAGGCAATATCGAGCACAATTTAAAGACCGCCAGCATAGGGCTACTCTACCGTAAGCGCGTGGTCTGGTTGGTGATTTTGGTCTTTGGCAATATCTTCTCGGGGGCCGGTATCGCCTTCTTCGAAGATACGATTTCGAGCTATGTGTCTTTAGTGTTCTTTCTGCCTTTACTTATCGACAGCGGCGGTAATGCTGGCTCGCAATCCGCGACCTTAATGGTGCGGGGATTAGCCACGGGCGAAGTGATACTCAAGGATTGGCTCTCATTGCTAGGGCGCGAGTTAGGAGTGGCGGGATTACTCGGTGCCAGCATGGCACTGGCGGTGTCCTTGCTCGGTTTCTGGCGCGGCGGCCCTGAAATTGCCCTCGTCGTCGCACTAACCATGCAAATTGTGGTGATTATTGGCAGCCTGATTGGTATGTCACTGCCCTTTTTACTCAGCAAGTTAAAAATGGATCCGGCTTCAGCCAGTGCGCCACTTATCACCTCAATAGCCGATATCATTGGTGTGCTGGTTTATTTTAGTATTGCCACTATGCTGCTCGACTTGCCGACGGCATAGGTAACTTGAGACTTAAAGTGCCGTTGTTCAATACACTCGTCTAAAGGATAACGGCACAGCTCTAAGCTCAAGATTGATGATGGGAATACAAGGTATTCAGCAATAACTGACTTGTATTCCCTCATTATTAAGCATTTATTTGCTCAAGCTCATAAATCTGCTGTTCTTTTATCAATGAAGTTTGGGCATACACTAATATTTAACCACCAGCAGCTTGCGATTTATTTCAACCTCGCAGGGGTTGCACCATAAAATTAATAAGCTGTCGCCATAACAATAACTAGAGGTTTATATGTGGTTTAACGCTCAACTTAAGTCTGAAAATAACTCTCTCAAGCAACAGCTCATTCAATTACAACAGCAGCATCAACAAGAATTAGATGAACTCAAAACCATCATCCATGAACACGAAACAATGAAACAACAGTCACGCCAAGCGGCCGATCTGTTTACCGAGGTCATAGCCTGCCAAAATCAGGGCGGCGAAATGTTAAATGCGATCCGAGATGGCTTAGCGAGCAGTGCGACTCAACTCACCGAAGAAAAGGATTCACTCTCCGAACTTGATGCCATTTTCGATCAAACTAGGCTCGCCATTGCGAACTTAGGCCAAAGGGCACATGAGATAAACACTCAAGCGAGCCAAAGCATGGAAGCCGTGACCGCTCTTAATGGCACGACAGCGTCCATCAACCAGTTTGTTTCTGCCATTCAAGGGATTTCAGAGCAAACCAACCTACTTGCCCTCAATGCCGCCATTGAAGCTGCCCGCGCGGGCGAAGCAGGCCGCGGTTTTGCCGTGGTCGCCGACGAAGTTAGGCAACTAGCGAGTAAGGCTCACGAGGCCAGCAGCCAGATTGAAAAGTTAGTAAAACAGATAGTTACCCAAGCAAGCGAGATTAAAAATATTGTTAACACCAATCAATCCAGTGCCAGCGATATTGCCGCCTCATCGACACAAATCGGCCACGTGGTTGAGGATGTCCTTCAGCGGTCACATAAAATGCAACAGGTGATCCATAATGCGGCGACCACCTCTTTCCTTAACACCACTAAACTCGACCATGCAGTCTGGAAGAGTAATGTTTACCAACTAATTGAAAAACCAAAGCATGATCATAGCGTTAATTCACATACCGAATGTCGCTTAGGCCAATGGTATTTCAAGGGATTTGGCGCGGAAAATTATCAGCATTTAAACAACTTTAAAGCCCTCGACGCTCCCCATAAGGCGGTGCACGATGCGGGTAAAGCGGCGTTGGCAGCGAGACAAAAAGGCAACTTGTCCGACATGGTTAAACAACTCCATGTGATGGAAGACACCAGTATGCGGGTAGTCCAGTGCATAGACCATTTGATGCATGATGTGTATCAGCGTTAATGGATTTTAATTCCCCAAAGAGCACTCGCTGCTCTTTGGGTTTATTTATCCTGTAAAAGGTAAATTAGTGGCTTAGCCGAGATACCTTTTTCACATTGCTATTTACAAAATAATCTCGGTTAGCTATTGATAGCCGTACACTTATCATCTTTAATTCATTCAGAGCACGCCGTGAGACTCTAATATAACGTTCTAATTTTTTTAGGGTTATTAATGAAATTTTTCACAGGCCTACTGCTATTACTCACCGTTGGCGCCTTTCCCTTGCGCGTAGCAGCCACACTGAATATTTATACCGAAGAATGGGCCCCCATTAGTTTTTCCGTCGACGGCAAACCCGATGGTTTAGCGGTACAAGTGGTGCAAGAAATCCAAAAGCGCGTGAATAATCAGGATCACATCAAGGTGGTGCCCTGGGCACGCGGCTGGAAAATCATGACGGAACAAGCTAATACAGTGCTGTTTACTATGACTCGTACACCCGAGCGAGAGCAGCTGTTTAGTATGATAGGCCCAGTCGCCGTTGGCACGACAAACTTCTACGCACTCAAAAACAGTCAGCTCAACATTAGCTCGATTGATGATGCTAAACAGGCTAAAGCCGTAGGAGTGTATCGCTCCTCCGTTGAGGAACAATTATTAATGGAGCATGGTTTGACGAATCTCGCCCCCTCATCGACGCCACTACTGAGCGCTAAGCAACTGATGAAGCGCCGAATCGATCTCTGGTGCAACGCCAATCTTACCGCCCCAAGTATTCTCGCCGAAGCGGGCGCAAGTATTGATGATGTCAAATCCCTCTACACTATCAGTGCGAATCATCTGTACATTGCCTTTTCGAAGGGAACGCCAAGTGAAGAAATCGATAAATGGAAAGAGGCACTTATCAGCATTAAGGCCGATGGCACCTTTGCACAAATCTATCACCACTGGCTGCCCAATGATGCGCCGCCAATGGAAACCGAGCGCATTGGGCAATAAATTTTGAGCGTAAGTTTTTGAGCGCAAAAACAAAGGCCGGATAACTTAAGTTATCTGGCCTTTTGATTACAGAGGCTTATGGCTTATTTAGCCAATACGCGCTGATGCAGCTCTTGCACTGAGGTCACGTTAGTGCGGTCGTCCGCAGCGTGTGCCATACAAGTGGCGAATGCAGCGTTCATGGTCGTGGTATAGTTCACTTTGTAACGCAGTGCACCGCGACGTAATTGACGAGAGTCTTCAATCGCTTGACGGCCTTCGGTGGTGTTCACAATATAGGTGTACTCACCGTTCTTGATACGGTCAAGAATGTGTGGACGGCCTTCGTGTACCTTGTTCACTAAGCGTGGGTTGATACCCGCTTCACCTAGGATAACCGCAGTACCGTGAGTGGCATCAATTTGATAACCCAGCTCAATCAACTTAGCAGCTAAGTCGGCAACACGTTTCTTGTCGCTGTTACGCACAGACAACAGAGCACGACCAGACTTAGGCACTTCAGAAGTCGCACCTAACTGCGCCTTAGCATAAGCTTCGGCGAAGGTATCGCCCACGCCCATCACCTCACCTGTTGAGCGCATTTCAGGGCCTAACAGTGGGTCAACGCCAGGGAACTTGTTAAATGGCAGTACCACTTCTTTCACTGAGTAGAAAGGTGGGATCACTTCTTCGGTGAAGTTTTGCGCTTTCAGGCTTTGACCTGCCATCACACGGGCAGCAATCTTAGCTAAAGGCACGCCAGTGGCTTTCGATACGAATGGCACGGTACGCGCTGCACGTGGGTTAACTTCAATCATGTAGATTTCGTTATTCTTCACGGCAAACTGTACGTTCATCAGACCGACAACACCCAGCTCCATCGCAAGCTTACGCACTTGTACGCGCATTTCGTCTTGGATAGCTTGGCTTAAGGTGTAAGGAGGCAGTGAACAACCAGAGTCACCTGAGTGAACCCCCGCCTGCTCGATATGCTCCATAATCGCGCCGATAACTACGGTTTCACCGTCACATACTGCGTCGATATCCACTTCGATAGCATCGTCTAGGAAGTGGTCTAACAGTACTGGCGAAGCGTTAGATACGCTGACCGCTTCGTTGAAGTAGCGCAGTAAATCCTGTTGGTCGTAAACGATTTCCATCGCGCGGCCGCCCAGTACGTAGGATGGACGAACAACCAGCGGATAACCGATACGCTCAGCGGCAATCACAGCACCTTCAACGGTGGTGACTGTATCGTTTTCAGGTTGCTTCATTTCCAGACGTTGAATCGCTTGCTGGAAACGCTCACGGTCTTCTGCGCGGTCAATCGCATCTGGGCTAGTACCAATAATGGGCACACCTGCCGCTTCGAGGGCGCGAGCCAGTTTCAGCGGAGTTTGGCCACCGTACTGTACGATAACGCCCTTTGGCTTCTCGATACGGACGATTTCTAGCACGTCTTCTAGGGTAACAGGCTCGAAGTACAGACGATCTGAAGTGTCGTAGTCGGTAGAAACGGTTTCAGGGTTACAGTTCACCATGATGGTTTCATAACCGTCTTCACGCAGGGCTAATGCCGCGTGCACACAGCAGTAATCGAATTCGATACCTTGACCGATACGGTTTGGACCACCACCTAACACCATGATTTTCTCACGGTCAGATGGGTTCGCTTCACACTCTTCCTCATAGGTTGAGTACATGTAAGCGGTGTCGGTGGCAAATTCAGCCGCGCAGGTATCTACGCGCTTGTACACTGGGTGGATATCGAAACGGTCACGCAGTTTACGTACTTCAGTTTCGTTTACGCCAAGGACCGCCGCCAGACGCGCATCGGCAAAACCTTTACGCTTAAGCTTACGCAGCAGTTCTTCGTTAAGACCGGCTAAACCACCTTCGGCCACTTGGCCTTCCAGCTTAATCAGCTCTTCAATCTGAACTAAGAACCATGGGTCGATGTTGGTTAAACGGAAGATTTCATCCAGGGTTAAACCCGCACGCATAGCATCGGCGATGTACCAAATACGGTCACAGCCTGGCTCTTTCAGCTCGAGGCGAATACGCGCTAAGGCATCGGCTTTGGTTAAGTCAGTGATGGGGTCAAAGCCGTGACGGCTCACTTCTAAACCACGCAGGGCTTTTTGCAGTGATTCTTGGAAAGTACGGCCAATCGCCATTACTTCACCTACAGATTTCATCTGGGTGGTTAAGCGATCGTTTGAACCTGCGAATTTTTCAAAGTTAAAGCGAGGTACTTTAGTCACAACGTAGTCGATAGCTGGCTCGAATGACGCTGGGGTACGGCCGCCAGTGATGTCGTTCATCAGCTCATCGAGGGTGAAACCGACCGCTAACTTGGCGGCGATTTTCGCAATCGGGAAGCCCGTTGCTTTAGACGCCAGTGCCGATGAACGTGATACGCGTGGGTTCATCTCGATGATAACCATACGGCCATCTTTCGGGTTGATACCAAACTGTACGTTCGAACCACCAGTTTCAACACCAATCTCACGCAGTACCGCCATAGAGGCGTTACGCATCAGTTGGTATTCTTTGTCAGTCAGGGTCTGCGCTGGCGCAACGGTAATAGAGTCACCGGTGTGCACGCCCATTGGGTCAAAGTTTTCGATAGAACAGACGATGATACAGTTGTCGTTACGGTCACGAACCACTTCCATCTCGTATTCTTTCCAACCAATTAAGCTCTCGTCGATGAGTAGCTCTTTAGTTGGCGATAAATCTAAACCTTGAGAACAGATTTCTTCGAACTCTTCCTTGTTGTAGGCGATACCACCGCCCGAGCCACCCATAGTGAATGATGGACGGATAATACAAGGGAAACCAACGAGGTCGAGTACACCATAGGCTTCTTCCATGCTGTGGGCTATGCCCGCGCGTGGACACTCTAAGCCGATGCTCTTCATGGCTTTGTCGAAGCGGCTACGGTCTTCTGCTTTATCAATCGCATCGGCGGTTGCACCGATCATTTCAACGTTGAATTCAGCCAGTACGCCTTTAGCTTCAAGCTCAAGGGCGCAGTTCAGCGCGGTTTGACCGCCCATGGTTGGCAGAATCGCATCAGGACGTTCTTTGGCGATAATGTTACGTACCACTTCCCATTGGATTGGCTCGATGTAAGTGGCATCAGCCATTTCAGGGTCGGTCATAATGGTGGCAGGGTTAGAGTTCACCAGAATGACGCGGTAACCTTCTTCACGCAGGGCTTTACAGGCTTGAGCGCCTGAATAGTCAAATTCACACGCCTGACCAATAACAATTGGGCCTGCACCTAGGATAAGAATACTCTTTATATCTGTACGTTTTGGCATTGCTTCTCTCTTCTCCTAGCTTGCGTATTACTTAGCGTTCTGACGGTATTGTTCAATAAGCTCGATAAAGTGATCGAACAGTGGGGCCGCATCGTTCGGACCTGGGCTCGCTTCAGGGTGACCTTGGAAGCTGAACGCAGGTTTGTCCGTCAGATGGATACCTTGCAGTGAACCATCGAACAGTGACTTATGAGTCACTTTGATATTGGCAGGTAATGTGGCTTCATCGGCAGCAAAACCGTGGTTTTGGCTGGTGATCATCACGTTACCTTTTTCGATATTGCTCACTGGGTGGTTAGCACCGTGGTGACCAAACTTCATCTTTAAGGTTTTCGCGCCTGATGCCAATGCCAGTAACTGGTGGCCTAAACAGATACCGAAAATCGGCGTATCGGTTTTCAGGATTTGTTGAATCGCTTCAATCGCGTAGTCGCATGGCTCTGGGTCGCCAGGGCCGTTAGAGAGGAACACACCGTCAGGGTTCATCGCTAACACTTCAGCAGCCGATGTTTTTGCCGGAACAACGGTGACATCACAGCCACGGTCAACCAACATACGCAGGATGTTTTGCTTAACGCCATAGTCGTAGGCAACGACTTTGTACTTCAGCGCTTCGGCTGGCGTATCTTCAGGCAAGCCGCCCACTAAACGCCAGCTACCCTTGCGCCATGGGTAGGCTTTGTCAGTCGTCACTTCTTTTGCTAAATCCATGCCCTTTAAACCCGGGAAGGCTTTAGCCGCCGCCAGTGCTTTCGCTTCATCTAAGTCAGCACCTGCCATGATGCAACCCGCTTGGGCACCTTTTTCACGGAGGATTCGAGTTAATTTACGAGTATCGATATCTGCGATGCCAACAACGTTGTTTGCTTTGAGATAATCACTGAGGGTTTGCTGATTGCGGAAACTACTTGCTACGAGTGGAAGATCGCGAATGATTAAACCACAAGCATGAACCCCATTGGATTCGACGTCTTCATTATTGGTACCAGTGTTACCAATGTGGGGGTAGGTTAAAGTTACTATTTGGCGTGAATAAGAGGGATCAGTTAAAATTTCTTGGTATCCTGTCATGGAAGTGTTAAAAACAACTTCACCAACAGAGAGACCATCGGCACCAATTGCTGTGCCAGTGAATACGGTTCCATCTTCGAGTACGAGTAAGGCAGACTTTGTCAACGCGACCTCCATAAAGAGCCAAGCCACTGAAATATAATGTTTTTATGCTATGTTAAGATACCAATTTCCGCTTATTTACGAAATTTTGACAAATTCCAGCGAGTTTACAGGATAAATCCAAACTCGTCTACACCTTGGCATCTGAGTGCAAAAAAAAACGCCAATATGGCGTTTTTTCTGTTAATTCAAACCTAATACCTGCTGCATATCATACAGACCCGGTTTTTGCTCCACTAACCAATGGGCGGCACGCATAGCGCCATTAGCAAAGGTCATACGGCTAGAGGCTTTATGGGTGATCTCTAAACGCTCACCGATATCGGCAAACATGGCGGTATGCTCACCGACTAAGTCGCCTGCACGCACAGTCGCAAAACCGATAGTTTCACGGTCGCGCTCGCCAGTGATCCCTTCGCGGCCATAGACGGCGCATTTTTCGAGATCACGACCTAAGGTCTTGGCAATCACTTCACCCATTTTTAGTGCCGTGCCAGATGGCGCGTCTTTCTTATATCTGTGGTGACCTTCGATAATTTCGATATCGGTGTAATCGCCCATGACCTCAGCGGCCAACTCGAGCAATTTCCACATCAGATTGACGCCCACAGACATATTCGGCGCCATCACCACCGGCGTTTGCTCGGCAAAGGCATTAATCTGTTCTTTTTGAGCATGATTGAAACCAGTTGTGCCGATCACCATGGCTTTCTTATGGCGCACACACCAGTCTAAATGGACAATACTGGCCTCTGGCGCAGTAAAATCAATCAGCACATCAAAGTCATCGGTCGCATAGTCGAGCGAATCCATGATAATGACATTTAACTTACCCACACCGACGAGTTCGCCTGCATCCACGCCAACTAAGCTTGAACCGGGACGCTCGATAGCCGCGCCTAAACGAATGTGCTCTTGATGATAAGCCGATTCAATAAGAGTCCGTCCCATGCGTCCCCCCGCACCGACAATTGCAACTCTCACTTGTCCACCCATTTCAATCTCCTCAAACCTGTTCATCACTTCCATATAAAAACGCCTAAGACTGGCTTAGGCGTTTCAATCACATTAGACGATGTCTAATAACTCGACTTCGAATACTAACGTTGAGTATGGAGGAATAGAAGCACCCGCACCACGCTCACCGTATGCTAAGTGATGTGGAACGAATAACTTTAACTTAGTACCTACTGGCATCAGTTGCAGCGCTTCAGTCCAGCCAGCGATAACGCCAGATACTGGGAATTCAGCTGGTTGACCACGAACTACAGAGCTGTCGAACACGTCACCATTGATGAAAGAACCATGGTAGTGAGTACGTACTGTGTCTTCGTAGGTTGGTTTTGCACCGCTACCTTGAACTAATACTTCGTATTGCAGACCTGAGTCAGTCACGATCACGCCTGCACGCTTAGCGTTTTCAGCTAAAAAGGCTTCGCCTTCGGCAGAAGCTTCTGCAGCAGCTTGCTCTTGAGCCGCTTGAATGCGACGGCTGATCTCAGTGAATGCAACTTGCATATCTTGCATAGATACAGCGCTTTCAACGCCAGCAAATGCATCGGCTAAACCTGCTTGAACGGCAGCAATATCCACACCTTCAAAAGAATTAGCAGCCAGTTGCTCGCCCATTTGACGACCTACACCATAGCTTGCTTGCTGTTCAACAGTACTGAATTTATCAGACATAATTAACGACTCTCAATGTTCAATGGAATTTTGCGCGCCAGTTTATCATAGTTCCACGCCCTATGCTGATAAACTGACTGCTTATTTAACTTTGGCGGCGATTTTACGTAACCGATGCGTATTTATCCAGCAATAGCGCCTAATTGCGGCAAGATAAGGACGGCATCTAAACAAGCGCCACGCCCTAAATCGCTATTTCGGCAACACGCATTGGTTTTTAACACTTGCCTTTGCGCTCTGATACAAAGGCTGCATTTGCCCCTGTAATTGCTCGAGTTGGGCGATGCGGTTGCTGTTGGATGGATGGGTTGATAACAGCTCTGGCCCTTGGCTACCGCCCGCTTTCGACATATTGTGCCAGAGCACCACGCTCTGCGCTGGGTCGAACCCTGCCCTCGCCATCAACTCCAGCCCCATCACATCCGCCTCACTCTCTTGAGCGCGGCCAAAGGGTAAAATCACCCCGACCTGCGCACCTAGTCCTAAGGCCGACATATATAAGTCACGGTTTGAGACGCCACTCGCGCCAAGGGCGGCATCGGCGATTTGCATCCCCATGCCCGTCATCTGCGCCCGAGAGACCTGTTCATTACCGTGTTGGGCTAATACGTGGGCCACTTCATGGCCTAATACGGTCGCCAGTTGGTCCGGGGTACTCGCGACGTTAAGTAAGCCGGTATACACACCAATGTGTCCACCCGGCAATGCAAAGGCGTTAACTTGCTCGGAGTTGAACAAGACAACATCCCACTTCTGGCTTTGATCGGGCAGCGCCGCAGTGACGCGATTCGCCACGCAATTTACGTACTGGGTCAGCTTTTTATCGCTACTGATCTTTTGCTGCTTTTTCATTTCTTCAAAAGAAGCATCCCCCATTTGCTGCATCTGTGACGCCGAATACAGCAAGGTTTGACCCCGCCCCGTGGGCGATTTCGTGGTCGCGCAGCCTGATAATCCTAACGTGAGTCCAACCGCCACTAAGGCGAGTGTTGTTGCTTTCATAGGGAACTCCTTAATCCGAACGAGGCCGAACCTAGCAGCCAAGTGACTCAACTAATCATGATTAAGATTTTACTGAGATAGCAAGCAGAAGCCAAACGACATTCAAAACTTGCCTTAAAGCCGAGTGAACTTCGAGCAAGTTAAGGTGCTATATAGTCTTCCCTTAACATGGCATAGAGGTATTCATCGCCCCATGCGCCCTTAAAGAAGATATTTTTCACATAATGGGCTTCGCGCCGAAAACCGAGTTTTTCGAGTAATCGACAGCTGGCAAGATTTTGAGTATCGGTTATCGCAATAACACGATGTTTATCTAATTCCATAAAGAGATAATCCAGCAATGCGCTGACGGCCTCAAATGCTACCTGCTGACCTTGATACTCAGGCGCAATCGTAAAGCCGATTTCCATTTGCTGCTTATCGATAAAATGCAGCGCCAGATCGCCCACTAAGGTGGCAGGCGTCTTTGCTGATGCAGTACTGACAATAGCCAATTGAAACCAAGTGTCCGCCGCGCCAAATTGTGCGTAATCCATGTTCTCGAATAGTGCGACAGCATCGCTATAAGAGTAATCCGTCCAGCTTTGATATTTGGCGACCTTAGGCTCGGCTCGATAGGCGGTAAAAGCCTCGAGATCCGCTCGCTGAAATGGCCGAAGCGTAAAACGTTGGGTGGTTAACCCGTGATTGACCATGTGGTGAAGTGCGTTACTTATCGCTAATGTCGACGCCATGCCGGATCCTTTAATCAGAGTAAGCCTCTAATGTAAGTAAGCTTCTAATATGAACAAGCCCCTAATATGAGTAAGCCGTCAATCCCAGTTCCGAGGTGAACTATATAGTTCACCTATTAGAGTAGAGACAGGTAAACGGCCGCCAATAAGTGCTAGCAATTTATGGATAGCAGCACAGGCTCTCTCAACGCTTACCTTTAAAGGCTTTTACACTGTGCTTATTAAGACTGCGACGATTTGCCTGTTTATCCCGAGGTGGGCGCTTAGGTGCCACTTTATTATCAGTACCGCCCTCTCTGGCTCTTTCGCTCGGCTTATCAGTCACAGGAAAGTCCGCCAATGATGCTAACGGTAACTCACGCGCAGTCAAGTTTCGGATCGCGGTTAAGCTTGGCATTTCACCATGGCACACCAAAGAGATGGCGAGCCCATTAGCGCCCGCCCTTGCGGTGCGGCCAATGCGGTGCACATACACAGGCGCACTGGTAGGTAAGTCTAAGTTGATTACCACAGGCAACGCATCGACATGAATACCCCGAGCCATCAAATCCGTCGCCACCACCACTTGAATGCGATGGGCTTTAAAGTCGGCCAAGGTTTGGCTGCGCACGGTTTGATCTTTTTCGCCGTGCAGCGCAGTAGCATTTATCCCCGCCTTAACTAGTCGTTTCGCTATTGCATCTGCATCGTCGCGAGCACTGATAAACACCAGCACTTGCGGCCATTGATATTGTTTGAGTAACGCAATCAATGCCTGCGCCTTGCTGCCCTTATTGACTAAATACAGTCGCTCTACGATTTCGGCGACGACAGCATTGCGTGTACTGGCCTCAACCCGAAGAGGATTATTGCTCAGCAATTTACCCGCCAAGGCATCCAACGCCTCTGGCAAAGTGGCGGAAAACAGTAAGGTTTGCTTACACTTAGGCATCATTGCCATCAGCTTTTGCACATCGGGCCAAAATCCCATTTCCAGTAAGCGGTCGGCTTCGTCTAGCACTAGGTATTTTACCGACTCGAGACTGATATGGGACTGTGTACATAAATCCAATAACCGCCTGGGGGTTGCCACCACAAGCTGCGGTTTAGCGGCAAGTTCGGCTAATTGTTCTTCCTGCGCGATGCCGCCACAGAGAAGCTGAATATTCAAAGAAGACGATAACTTACTCGCCAGCGCGTGCAGCGCCATCGTTACCTGCTGCGCTAACTCCCGTGTCGGCACTAGCACTAAGGCCTGCGCATTGCTGGCCGAGGATAACACAGGCTTAACGCCCGCTAATACGACTTGCTGCTGAAGTTGTTGATAGACTGCTTGCAGTAAGGGCAAACCAAAAGCCAAGGTCTTACCGCTACCAGTTTGCGACAGCGCTAACACATCCCGCCCCGCAAGAATCGCCGGAATCGCTAATTGCTGCACCCGAGTCGGATGTTTGAGCGCGGCAGGCAATACCGAACATAACGCCGAATTGATGCCAAGCTCAGCAAAGGTTAACGACTCAGGAGAAGGCTCAGGGGAAGTTGAAGGCTTAGGAATGGTCATCACAACACCAATAAAAACATGGGAGCGAAAGTTTACGCAGAGTTGGCAGTTAATACCAATATTGTTTGGGCTTTGACTAAAGCCTCGGGGTAGTTGTTTCGTCATATCCAGTGACGTATCGAATTACCAACTATCGACAAGCAATCATTGAGTTAAAGGTTTTTAAATCAAAGTCGTGGGTCTTCAACCCACACCCGACCAAGAGGGGATCAACAGCAATCCCCTCTTGGATCTCCCTTGCCGCCCTAGCGAAGTTACATGCATTAGAAACTGGCTTCGTGCTTATTCGAAAATCGCTAACGCTTCCGATGGTACATCCTGTACCCCGAAAGCTAACTCGGCATCCATGCCTCGCTCACGCGATTTTCTTCAACGCCCTTCAGCAACTTCGCAGGGGAAGGTGTATACCTCTTGTTTTGTGTTCGGCTGTAAACTTTTCATAAGAGAATAGCTAACTCGTCCCGAACATTTGATTTTTATAAACCTAAAGTGTGCACAAAGTGATCAATGTTGATTTTTTGGTACAACGTTCTGATATAGGCTATGTTTGTTTACTGAGTCAAACTATGAGGCCAATAAGATGGATTTTATTGAACGTATAAATGTTTTAGCAAAACGTATTCCACAAATTCAAAGCAATTTGCAGACTGAAGAAGCTACAAAAAACGCCTTAATTATGCCTTTCTTAGATAAAGTATTAGGATGGGATGTATACGACCCAACGGAAGTTATTCCAGAGTTTACTGCTGATACGATAAACAAAAAGGGTGAAAAAGTTGATTACGCTTTGATGAAGGATGGAGAGGTTCAAATACTCATCGAATGTAAAAAATATGGTGAAAAGCTTACAATTAAACATGCTTCGCAATTATTTAGATATTTTTCAGTTACTAATGCCCGCCTTGCAATACTTACTAACGGTTCTGAATATCAAATATTTACTGACTCCGATGCTCCAAATAAAATGGATGAAAAGCCATTTTTGAAATTTGATTTAGAAGATATAGACGAACATATTATTCCAGAAGTTAGGAAACTCGCTAAATCTGTATTTAATATTGATTCTATTGTAAGTAGCGCTGGAGAGTTAAAGTATCTCAGTCAAATTAAGAAAATTGTGGCTGAGCAATTCAAAGAGCCAGAGGAAGAGTTTGTAAGATTTTTTGCTTCAAGAACGTATGAAGGTACTTTAACACCAAAAGTGAAGCAACAATTTCATGATATAACGCAAAAAGCTTTGATGCAGTTTTTGAGTGATAGCATTAATGAAAGAATAAAAACAGCATTAAATAATGATAAGTTAACTGAGGTACCACAAGCCGATGTACCTTCAACTCCCGAGGAAGAAAAGAATAAAGTAATAACGACAGAAGAAGAGGTTGAAGGTTATAACATTATCAAAGCTATCCTAAGACAGAAGGTTGATTTGAGTCGTGTTGTTGCTAGGGATACACAAAGTTATTTCGGTATATTGCTTGATGATAACAACCGTAAACCACTCTGTAGATTACATTTTAATGCAAAGCAGAAATATCTAGGCCTTTTAGATGCTGAAAAGAATGAAACAAGGCATCCAATTAATAACTTAGATGAGATATTTAACTTTAGTGAGCAATTGATGAATACAGTCAACTTTTATGAGTAGTCAATGTCTACTCGAAATGTGATGTGTATACCATCCCCCTCGGAGTTGCCGCGGGGCGAATAGGCAAATTGCGTGAGTCTCGCCATGGATGGCGAGCTAGCTTTCGCAGGTGCATGGACGCATCCTTCGGAAGCGATAGCAAATTTGCCAATGAGCACAAGGGGCTTTCAACTCCGTTGGGGCGTCATGGAGCATCCAAGGAGGATAGGACGAGCAGTCCTCCTTGGTCGGGTGTGGGGTGAAGCCCCACGACTTTGATTTTTCTTTAAAAAAGAGAAGCCTAACGCTAGGTTTAAGTCACACACAATCTCGGCTATAAAGGACAAATAGCAAAGCAGAACAATCAAACTAACATCAAACCTTTTAAGTGGTTTTTGCATAAAACAACTATAAAAAAGCCCCGCTAGTGTTAAACACTGCGGGGCTTTATTTATCTAGTGCGCTGCTAACATAGCAGCACCACCAAACCTAATTAGCTATTTAGGTCTTGGAAAAACTTCTTCACGCCATCGAAAAAGCCTTCAGCCTTTGGGCTGTGCTTCTTTGATTCACCAGTTAAGGTCGCCTCAAACTCACGCAGTAATTCTTTCTGACGCTCGTTTAGGTTGACTGGCGTTTCCATCACGACTTTGCAGAGCAAGTCGCCAACCGCATGGCTGCGAACCGATTTAACCCCTTTGCCACGCAGACGGAACATACGGCCCGTTTGCGTTTCGGCTGGGATCTTCAGGCTGACTTTGCCGTCCAGTGTTGGCACTTCAATCTCGCCGCCGAGCGCCGCTTTGCTGAATGAAATTGGCACTTCGCAGTAGAGGTTGTTGCCATCACGCACGAAAATAGCATGTTCACGTACTGTAACCTGAACGTATAAGTCGCCCGGTGGCGCACCAAACTCGCCCGCTTCACCTTCACCCGCTAAGCGGATACGGTCGCCAGTGTCGACACCCGCAGGGATCTTAACTGACAGGGTTTTGGTCTTCTCGACACGGCCATCGCCATGACACTTAGAACAAGGATCTTTAATGATCTTGCCGCGACCATGACAGGTTGGACATGGCTGTTGTACGGTGAAGAAACCTTGGCGCATTTGCACTTGGCCTTGACCATGACAGGTGCCACAGGTAGTCGCCGAAGAGCCTTTTTTCGCACCGCTGCCGTCACACACATCACAGCTGGCTAAGGTTGGAATACGTAGTTCTTTGGTGAGGCCTTTTACGGCTTCTTCCAGTGATAACTCTAGGTTGTAACGTAAATCTGAGCCGCGGGCCGCTTGGCGTTGACCGCCACGGCGTCCACCGCCGAAAATATCGCCAAAGACATCACCGAAAATATCGCCGAAATCTCCCGCACCGCCGTAGCCACCACCGCCGCGATTCGGATCCACACCCGCATGACCAAATTGGTCATAGGCCGCTTTTTTGTTGGCATCGGTAAGGATTTCGTAGGCTTCTTTAACTTCTTTAAAGCTCGCCTCGGCAGCTTTGTCGCCAGGGTTGCGATCGGGGTGAAACTTCATCGCCAAACGCTTGTAGGCTTTTTTAATTTCACGTTCGCTGGCGTCACGACCAACGCCTAATACTTCGTAATAATCTCGCTTTGACATAATCTCATGCTTCTCAGCTTAAGTTGAACGAACGGGCGTTAGGGTTTCCCCGTAACGCCCGCCTAGAAATTAACTATTTGAAATCAATCAATTTGATTGAGAGCAAATGTTATTTCTTGTCGTCTTTCACTTCTTCAAATTCAGCATCGACAACGTCATCGGCAGTCGCGTTAGACTGTTTAGCAGCACCTTCTTGTGCGCCGCCTTGAGTTTGAGCTTTAGCCTGAGCAATTTCCATCAGCTTAGCAGACGCTTCAATCAGCTCTTGAGTCGCTTTTTCAATGGCTTCTTTGTCGTTGCCTTTAGTTGCAACTTCAACTGCGCTCATTGCCGCTTCAATCTTAGCTTTGTCGTCTGCTGGCAGTGCATCGCCCGCTTCTTCAACTTGTTTCTTAGTTGCGTGAACTAAGCCGTCAGCTTGGTTGCGAGATTGCACTAACTCTTCAAACTTCTTGTCTTCTTCAGCGTGTGCTTCAGCGTCACGTACCATTTGCGCCACTTCTTCTTCGCTTAAGCCTGAAGAAGCTTTGATGGTGATGTTTTGTTTCTTACCGGTTTTCTTGTCGGTGGCAGAAACATGCAGAATACCGTCAGCGTCGATATCGAACATCACTTCGATTTGTGGCATGCCACGTGGTGCTGGCTCAATACCGTCAAGGTTGAACTGACCTAATGACTTGTTCGCGCTCGCTTGCTTACGCTCACCTTGCAGTACGTGAATGGTTACTGCGCTTTGGTTGTCATCGGCTGTTGAGAACACTTGCTGTGCCTTAGTCGGAATAGTCGTGTTTTTCTCAATCAGCTTGGTCATTACGCTGCCCATGGTTTCGATACCCAGAGACAGTGGTGTTACGTCTAACAGCAGAACGTCTTTCACGTCGCCTGACAGTACGCCCGCTTGAATCGCAGCACCTACGGCTACGGCTTCGTCTGGGTTAACGTCTTTACGAGGTTCTTTACCGAAGAAGTTAGAAACCGCTTCTTGAACCTTAGGCATACGGGTTTGACCGCCCACTAAAATCACTTCGTTAATGTCTGATACTGATAAGTCAGCGTCAGCCAGTGCCACTTTTAATGGCTCTAAGGTACGAATGATTAAGTCTTCAACCAGTGACTCTAACTTAGCACGGGTGATTTTCACCACTAAGTGCTTAGGACCTGTTGCATCGGCAGTGATGTATGGCAGGTTCACTTCGGTTTGGTTGGTGCTTGAAAGCTCAATCTTCGCCTTTTCAGCCGCTTCTTTCAGACGTTGCATTGCTAATGGATCTTTACGCAGATCTAAGCCTTGCTCTTTCTTGAATTCGTCAGCTAAGTAGTTGATTAAACGGTTGTCAAAGTCTTCACCACCTAAGTGAGTGTCACCGTTAGTCGCTAATACTTCGAAGGTTTGGTCGCCGTCGTTGCTGTCGATTTCGATGATAGAGATATCGAATGTACCACCACCTAAGTCGTACACTGCAACGATGTTGTCGCCTTGCTTCTTATCGATACCGTAGGCCAGTGCTGCAGCCGTTGGTTCGTTGATAATACGTTTAACTTCAAGACCTGCGATGCGGCCCGCATCTTTAGTGGCTTGACGTTGTGAATCGTTAAAGTATGCAGGAACGGTAATTACCGCTTCTGTCACTTCTTCACCTAAGAAGTCTTCTGCTGTTTTCTTCATCTTTTTCAAGATTTCAGCAGAAACCTGTGGTGGAGCCATTTTGTTGCCACGTGATTCAACCCATGCATCACCGTTGTCGGCTGCAATGATTTTGAATGGCATGATGTTCACGTCACGTTGAACTTCGTCATCTTTGAAGCGACGACCGATCAAACGCTTGATCGCGAAGAATGTATTATTTGGGTTAGTTACAGCTTGGCGTTTTGCTGGCTGACCCACGATGGTCTCATCATCGGTGTAAGCGATGATAGACGGGGTTGTGCGATCGCCTTCTGCATTCTCTAATACGCGTGCTTTGCCACCATCGAGGACAGCTACACAAGAGTTTGTTGTGCCTAAGTCGATACCAATAATTTTACCCATGAGGTCCTCCGAAAAATTTCTGTCTAACTAAATTTATAAGTTGGTTTTGATATGGGGCCGGACGGTTTTTTTTCAAGTCCACTGTTGGCCACCTTCTCTGCCTTAACACCTATATTGGGACAGGGAATTTAATTACAAGGGCCGATAAAAAATTTTTCTGATTTATCTTTTCAAAGGGCTCGACTGTATAAAATATTCAAAACCGAAAAATCCGCTTGCTTATCAGCAATAGCTGTTATTCAATCTGCGCACATTGAGTAATGTTTAAGCGCATAGGGTAATAGTGTGAAATCTTCAAATTTGGCGTATGTGTACGGCATGGCCGCGGTATTCCTCTGGTCGACGGTGGCAACCGCCTTTAAGATTGCCCTCGGATTTTATAGCCCGTTACAACTGGTGTTTGTGGCAGTACTCACCTCAATCATCGCCCTAGGTGCCATTCTCGCTTGGCAGAAAAAACTGCCGCTTCTTAAAGCGCAGCTCCTGCGTCGCCCGGCGTTTTATCTGGTTACCGGGCTGATTAATCCCTTTCTGTATTATGTGGTACTGTTTAAAGCCTATTCACTGTTACCCGCCCAGCAGGCGTTATCGCTTAATTACACTTGGGCGGTGTTATTACCTTTACTTGCCGCGCCACTGTTAAAACAGGTACTACGTAAGAGCGATATCGCCGCTGCGCTGATTGCCTACTCGGGGGTATTTATTATTGCAACCGGTGGCGATATAAGTGATTTTCGCTTCGACAGTCCGCTTGGGATTGGTCTGGCACTCATAAGTACCCTGCTGTGGTGTTTATATTGGATAGTGAATACCAAAGATCAGGGCGATCCTGTCGTTAGCTTGCTGCTGAGCTTTATCATCGGCCTACCTTTTATTCTGGTGACACTGCTATTAACTGACACCCTACCCAGTTTTAGTACTGATGCAGTGCTTGCGGGCATGTATGTCGGACTCTTTGAGATGGGCATTACCTTTGTGCTCTGGTTAATGGCACTTAAAACCGCGACTCGCACGGCCAATATCAGTACCTTAGTATTTTTATCGCCAGTGATGTCGATTGGTTTTATTGCCTGGATTCTGCAAGAAACTATCGCCACCGCAACGTATATTGGATTAGGTTTTATTTTGAGTGGCATGATGTTGCAGCAGTTATTCCCGCGCTATCTGGAGCGCAAAACCAAGCTCAATGCCAAGCTTGCAGACTGAGTAAGGCGTATCACACGGGCATAGGCAATTTATGCCCGAGCTAACATTTTGACGCCGCAGAAAGGGCTACTATGGCGGACTTTTATTGCCCCTAGACTTTTATTGCACCTAATTGGGGCGCGAGGACGAAAGCATGACACCAGCCGTACAAATGGCAAAGAAAGCCAAAATTCCCTTTGAAATCTTAGAATACAGTCACGACCCACACTGCGCCGCCTATGGCGAGGAAGCCGCCAATGTGTTGGGGCTCGCCCCCGCGCAGGTATTTAAAACCTTACTGGTTGCGACCGATAAAGCCCATCCTCCGCTTGCCGTCGCGCTGGTGCCCGTTGACCATCAACTCAATTTAAAAGCTGTCGCTAAATGTTTAGGCCAGAAGAAACTGCAAATGGCCGATGCGGATTTAGCACAAAAATCCTCTGGCTACCTCGTTGGCGGCATTAGCCCCCTAGCTCAGAAAAAACAGCTGCCAACGCTAATCGATGCGACGGCTCAGCAATTCGATAAAATCTATGTGAGTGCCGGCCGCCGCGGCCTTGAAATCTGCCTTGCGGCGAATGACTTAGCAAAATTATGCCGCGGGTCTTTTGCGGATATTAAAACCCTTTAAGGCAAAACATCAGATATTGCTAAAATATGCTGGGAGCATCACAGCATTTATCCTCAACAGAGTTGAAAACTGCAGCATATCCGTCTATAAATTGAACTGTACAAAGACGACTAAGGATAGTCAGATGGAAAAATCAACTCAATGGAATCAAGAAGATGGCATAAGCCCTATCGGTTGGGTCGCCATGCTCATTTGTATTGCCCTTTTTATCTATGAGCATTTTTTCGGAAATGGTTTCACAACCATGGTGGTGATGCTCTATTGCACTTTTTTACTTCCCTCGGTACTGATCACCCGCAGAGTGCAGGAGAAGTATTTTTTGTATACCTTGGAGTACATTAGAGCCTTTCGTAAGTTCACCACTGCGATGTCGGTAGCATTTCTGTGCCTATGGTTAATTGCCACTTACACCCCGCTTATCCATTAACCGAGATATTTGCCAACAAAAAAAGCCGCTATTGCGGCTTTTTTAATGGAACGATTTGATAAAACGATAAGGACTAAGCGCGGCTGGTGTAATCACCCCATGCTAACCACTTATAGGTGGTCAGCGCCTCAAGCCCCATAGGACCACGGGCATGGAGTTTTTGAGTGCTCACTGCCACCTCGGCCCCTAAGCCAAATTGGCCGCCATCGGTAAAGCGGGTGCTGGCATTCACATACACAGCAGCCGAATTCACTTCGTTCATAAAATGCGTTGCCGCATGAATATCATCGGTGAGAATCGCCTCAGAGTGTCCACTGGAATAGGTACGGATATGGGCAATGGCTATATCTATGTCGCTCACCACTTTAATGCCTAAGGTCAAAGACAGCCATTCGGTCGCAAAGCTTTGCTCTGTTGCTGGGGAAATATCAAAACCCAGCCCATCGAGCAGTGCATAGCTTTGTTCACACACTGAAAAACGCACACCTAAGCGGTGTAAGTACTCGGCAATTTGCGGCACAAAGCGCTCGGCAACCGCGGTATCCACCAGCAAGGTGTCTAACGCATTACACACAGTTGGGCGCTGCACTTTTGCGTTAGCAATCACCTCGAGCGCGCGCTCTAGATCGGCATGTTTATCGACATACAGATGACAAATCCCAATACCGCCTAAAATCACCGGAATTGTCGCTTGCTCGGCGCAAAGGCGCTGTAATGCTTGTCCGCCACGGGGGACTATCATATCGACATATTGGTTGAGCTTGAGTAGACCAGTGACTAAGGCTCTATCGGGAGAATCAATCAGCTGCACCGCATCGACTGGCAGACCTTGGCTCGCAATCGCGCCACGGATCACTTCACTAATCAGTTTGTTAGATTCGAGCGTCTCTTTTCCACCGCGCAAAATCACAGCGTTACCGGTTTTAAGTGCCAATACCGCAATATCAACCGTCACATTCGGCCGCGCCTCATAGATAACTCCAATCACGCCCAGCGGTACGCGGCGGCGCGTGAGCCTTAACCCATTGTCCAACACTCGACTGCCAAACTCTTCGCCAACGGGATCGGCAAGACGCACCACATCGCCGATATCACCGATAATCCCCGCCAGACGCGACTCGTTAAGCAACAGCCTATCGATCATTGCATCATTCAAGCCTTCAGCCTTAGCGGCGGCAACGTCTTTGGCATTAGCCGCAAGAATCGCCTGAGTATTTTGCGTCAGGGTCTCGGCAATCGCCTCGAGTAAATCCGCTTTCTGTGCGGCACTGAGATTCGCTAAGGCATAGCTGGCTTGCTTAGCCTGGCTGCCCAGTTGTTGTAAATATTGCGCTTGATTAGTTTGACTCAAAACAGACCTCGCTTATAAGACGACCATGTCGTTGCGGTGCACTATTGCGTCACCATAATCGTAACCGAGCACTGACTCGATTTCGTCGGAATGTTTACCCGCAATTAACCCTAAGGCATCACCACAGTAGCGAGTGATGCCTCTGGCAATGATTTTGCCTTTTTGGTCAACCAATTGCAGGGTTGCACCACGTTCAAATTCCCCTTTAACGCCAATAATGCCCTTCGATAACAGGCTGCGACCTTTTTCGGTCACGGCTTTCACCGCGCCCGCATCGAGCACCAGTGAACCTTGGGCGGCAGGTCCCGCTAAAATCCACTGTTTGCGGCTCTCTAACGGATTTTCGATGGCACTAAAATGGGTGCCGACAGACTCTTTGCCGACAACTTTTTTAATCACATCGGGGTGATGACCCGAGGCAATCACCACTTCAATGCCCGCACGGCGAGCAATATCCGCAGCTTCTAGCTTAGTCGACATTCCGCCCGTACCTAACCCAGAAACCGAACCACCCGCTAACAGGCGCAGACTGTCGTCAATTTTCTCGACCTGCGAAATCAGCTTAGCATTAGGGTTAGTGCGCGGATCGGCATCGAATAAGCCCTTTTGATCCGTCAATAAAATCAACAGGTCGGCATCACACAACAGTGCCGCACGCGCCGACAAGTTGTCGTTGTCGCCCACTTTGATTTCATTAGTGGCGACAGCATCGTTTTCATTGATGATGGGGATAATATTGTTTGCCAGCAAGGCATTAAGGGTATCGCGGGCATTCAAATAGCGCTCTCTATCGTGTAAGTCAGCACGGGTCAGCAGCAATTGCCCCACATGTAAACCGTAGATGCTAAAGAGTTGCGCCCAAGCGAGAATAAGCTGACTCTGCCCGACAGCGGCTAATAACTGTTTATTGGCCATAGTGTCGGGCAATACCGGGTATTGGAGATGTTCGCGTCCGGCGGCAATTGCGCCAGAAGTGCATAATACGACTTCGACCCCTGATCTCATCAGTGCGGCCATTTGACGAGCAAGCTCAACCATATGGGCTTTATCTAGCTGTTTACTGCCAGACGTCAGCACACTCGTCCCTAACTTCACTACCACGCGGCGATACGCAATCTCACTTAAATTCATTATTCATATGTAGAAAATAACCGGATAATCCTTATACCTAATCCGCAGAGCAATTGGTAGTTAGTGGGCAGTATGTTGGTAGAAATTTTCAATTCTGCTTGGGATCGCGCATAAAAAAGGGCCATCGATTAGATGACCCTCAAAAAAACCGCCTAATTGGCGACTGGCGAAGTATCAGCCGTAAATAAATTTCGCAATAAACATCGCCGCGAGCACAATCACCCCGATATTTAAATCGCTAAAACGGCCTGTTAACAGTTTGATGGCGGCATAGGAAATAATCCCCAGCGCAATCCCTGTGGCGATAGAGAAAGTTAACGGCATTAGGATACAGACCACAACTACTGGCGCAGCTTCTGTTAAATCTTCCCATTCGACGTGAACCAGTCCGGACATCATCAGAATCGCCACATAGAACAGCGTACCAGCCGTGGCATAGGCGGGGATCATCCCTGCTAATGGTGATAGAAATAAGGCCAAGATAAACAGTAAACCGACCACGACAGCGGTTAAGCCAGTGCGACCACCTGCACTCACCCCTGCGGTGCTTTCGATATAACTGGTAGTCGTTGACGTGCCTAAGGCTGCGCCCGCAATCGTCGCTAAACTGTCAGCGGTTAAGGCACGGTTTAAGCGAGGTAAACGGCCTTTTTCATCGAGGAAACCACCGCGCTGCGCCACCGCAACTAAGGTGCCCGAGGTATCAAAAAGATCCACAAATAAAAAGGCAAACACCACGGACAGCATTGTTACTTCAAATACTTGGGATAAATCCATCGCCATAAAGGTCGGTGCGACTGAAGGCGGCATAGAGACGATGCCGTTGTAATGCACATCACCGAAGATTAATCCGAGTCCTGTGATAATAAGGATGCTTAAAATCACCGCTGACTTCATGCCACGTTGCACCATGGCGATGATAAGGAAGAAACCTAACACGGCCATTACCGCAGGGAAGGCGGTGATATCACCCATGGTCACTAAGGTTGCAGGGCTTGCGACCACAATGCCAGCACTCTTAAGACCGATCAACGCGAGGAATAAACCAATACCCGCGGCAATACCGATACGCAGCGACATAGGAATACTGTTCACAATCCACTCGCGAATACGCACTAGAGACAGAATTAAAAAGCAAATTCCCGACAGGAAAACTGCGCCGAGTGCCGTTTCCCAGCTGTAACCCATTTCACCCACGACTGTGTAGGTAAAAAAGGCATTGAGTCCCATACCTGGGGCCAGTGCAATGGGATAGTTCGCCATGACACCCATCACAATACATCCCACCGCCGCCGCTAAACAGGTGGCCACAAACACGGCGCCATGATCCATACCCGCATCGGCTAACATCATTGGATTCACAAAAATGATGTAGGCCATAGTCATAAATGTTGTCAAACCTGCTATCGCTTCCTGCTTGAGGCTCGTTTGATTTTGTTTCAGTTTGAACAGCTTTTCTAACATGGAACTGGGTTCCTTTTCTTTTAAAGTAGGTAGGGTCAAAAATGTAAACACTATGTAGTCGTGTTTTTCGCTGGGGATTATAGGGAGTTTATGCTGGTCAGGCCAGAAAATTGATGGAGATTTTCTTGATAGAAATCGCTAAACAGAACAAAAAACCAGCGAGCTTAATTTACATTAAAGCTCACGCTAAATAGGGGTTAGCAAGCCAATCTTAATACCGGGAAAATTCAAACGTCGTTCAGGATGAACAGCACATTGTTTTTAAAGCGAAATAATCGCAAAACAGCACAATGCTTATCCCATGCAGACATATTCGGTCGCCTCTGCGCCAAAAATCGTAGTGAAGTCGATAGCAAAAAGCCGGTGCCCTTAAGGGCGCCGGCTTTTTGAGTTCAACGGGGAAAATGCTTAGAAGCGATAGTTAAAGCTAACGGTAAAGTTACGTGGCGCACCGTAGTGATATACGCTATAAGCTTCTGGCAAATAACTAGAGGTTGACATATAGGCGTAATATTTCTCATCCAGTAAATTCTCTACGTTAACCTGCAGATCCATATTTTCAGCCAGATCGTAGCGCGCCATCAGATTCACCAAAGAATAGGCATCCTGCGTGATAGTGACATTGCCACCTGTAGAATAACTGTCGCTTTGCCAATTCACTCCACCACCAATGGTTAACTCTGGTAATAAATCCACAAATTGATAGGTAGTAAAGAGTTTAAATTGCTTACGTGGACTGGTTGTATCCAGCTTATTTCCTTCAGCATCTTCGGCTTTAAATTGTGAATAGCCTGCTGAAATATTCCAACCGTCGATAAACTCCCCAACAACTTCTAACTCGAAGCCCTTACTTTCCGTACCTTGGATAGCATAGTATGCGGTCGTTTGGCCGTTGGCGATTTGCTCTTCAGTCGGTACAAAGTCCGGATCTTGTTTACCAAAGTTATCCTGCTCGATTTTAAACAATGCTAGCGATGTATGCAGACGGTCATCTAAATACGCACTTTTTAAACCAATCTCATATGCTTTCCCCTCTAATGGGTCAAGATAATCGCCACTCGCATCCTGTTTATTCTGCGGATTAAAAATCCCGGTATAGCTGGCGTAAATACGGTGCTCTTCATTGATATCGTATAAAGCACCAACATAGGGTACAAACACGCCATCATCGCCAAAGTTAGTATCGGTACCATAGCTCACGCCTTCACGGTTCCAGCTTGAGATACGTCCACCGGCAATCAGTTTGAAATCATCGGTGATGGTCAGGCGAGTCGCCGCATAAAAACCTTTTTGCTCGGTATCCATATTGAGCTGACGGTTCGCATTGGTCGACCATTCAGGCTCGGCAAACTGATTTTGTTGCCATTCGTAGAAGTTATCGACCACTTGGGAGTCCCAACCCGCCATATTGTCACGGATAGGCTCATAGGTATCGGCGTAGGACTTTTGCTTACTATACAAGGCGCCTGTCACAAACTCATGGGTTTGACCAAAGAGGTCATAGTCGCCCTTAAGCTGAACATCAAAGTTATTCGAGTTACTTTCACCATGGCTGTGATAACGCTGACCACTGAGCCCAGCACCCGTGTCTTTATCGAGTAAACCCGACATGTAGATCATCTTAGTGGTGGTTTCATATTCCATGCGGTTGTAGTTAGCGACTAGTTGCCAACCATTGCTGAAGTAATGATTTAGGTTAGCAAAGTAGTTGATGTTTTTGGTTTCCCAGCGGCTCCAATCGGCAGCTGTGGTGGCCGATGTATCCCAATCTGTGGCAGAACCATCACTAAAGACAGCGGGCAACGCGCCCCACATAGCACCTTTTGGATCGTTGTGGTTATAGCTAGCACCGACACGCAGTAAAGTGTTGGCGGAGATATCGCTATCGACAACACCATAGAGAATGGTTTTACGGTCTTGATACAGATTTTGGTAAGAATCGCTATTCACATACTTAGCGACTAAACGGCCACGGACACTGCCGTCTTCATTCAAACCATTGGACACATCCGCAGTGACTTGTTTTTTATCCCAACTTCCCGTTGCGACATCCACATAACCTTTAAGATCTGAGCTGTCGGCATGCTTACGCACTAAGTTAATCGAGGCCGAAGGATCGCCTGCGCCCGTTAATAAACCGGTAGCACCACGCACAACTTCAACGCGCTCGTAGATAGACACATCCGATACCGTTTCGCCAGCATCGCCGCCTAAACTCCAAGATAAAGGCACACCATCAATTTGATAGTTTTGCACGGTAAAACCGCGGGCCGAAAAACCGTTACGCACGTTATCGGTTTTTGAAGAAGACAGGCCCACAGTGTTATTCACCACGTCGACCACAGTATTTAACGCCTGATCTTCAATCCGATCCGCCGTCATGATGCTGACCGACTGTGGCGTTTCCCGCAACGTGAGTCCGAGACCTGTCGCTGTATCAATATTTCGACTCACAGTGTATTTACCCATCACTGTAATTTTTTCGATATTTTGATCTTGTGTCTCTGTTTTAGAAGAGGTTTGTTCTTCGGCCATCAACGCCAAAGGATTCAATGCTAGTGTTACCGCAGCCGCAAGAGGAAGTAGATTAAAACGCATAGTCGTTCAGCAAGTTTTGTTAAGGTGCGCATACGGTAACACCATTGAGAACGATTTGCATTTGTATTTTATGTGATAAATATAACAAATTTATCATTCTTAAGTCGTATCAAATAAAAGCTGCACTCACAAAAAAGTTTTACGCTTTAAAAACAAATAATTAAAGAAACTCATCAACACTGGACATTTTTTGCCATTAGGCAAAAATTTTTTGACGAGATACTAGGATATGAGCGAAATCAGTTATCTAAGCTGAAAAACAGGTAAAAAAAAGCCTGCTCAATGAGCAGGCAAGACATATTTCAAGCGTCCCTTTCGGGGAAGTACATTACCGCGCTAGCGGAAAAACCTGGCATACCCATTCAAAAACACCGATATGCTACTTGAGTCTAAACACGCCAAAAAGGCGATACAAAGGTTGATGGATGATGGAAACTAGGTTTAAAGGGATAGTTAGCCCTTAAAGCTCATAGCGAATAAACCGCCACGCAAAACATCTGAGTTAATCCAAGTGTTTTGCCAAACAAAGTGATTCTTGCCTGTATAAGACATAGTCAATTACTCCTAAGTAAAGTTGAGATTAAGTACTCTAGTAAAGCTTGGCTCGGTTCCTTGGAACTAGAGATTCTCAAATCCGTTGAGACGACTTGTCACTCGGGTCCTTGGAGAAGGATATCCATCCTGGATAGACTAGAGGGGATGGGCGCATTGCCCTGTCCACGAAAACCATTATATGTTTTCGTAGTTTTATTACAAGCTTTATTTGTATTTTTTTTAATTAAGGCTTTTTAATGTAATTTAATTACGTAAAACCATCAAAAATCTTGGCGACCTGCGTCACATAAAAACAGAAATAATCCTGTAACCACCTAATAAGTAAGATATTACAGAATTATTTCTATTTATTACGTAAAATTGTTAACGATTGATCAGATATTGATACAGACCGACTAAGGGACTCGCTGTGGGTTTACCATATAGCGGATCGCCCTCAGTGGCACTGCCGGCAATATCTAAGTGTGTGTAAGCTAAAGGAATTGCGGCGTTAACACCATGTTCAAACAATCCCGAAGCCTTGAGCAGAAACGCTGCAGGATATTGATGCCCACGGGCCGTCACCGAAGATGGCGCATTGTTAGAAGATAAAATATCGGCCGCCCCCGACACTTCGCGGATCTTGGCAAAGTCCTCACGACGTAATGTAGAAACCTCAAAGGGTTCGCCCCATTGGCTTGCCTGTAACGCGAGTGTCTGCGCACACTGGGCGCCACTGGCGACCGCATTTTCAACCGCAGCAGGATAATTACCATAGCAACGCACCACATGGCCCGTCAGCGTTGCGACTGAGAACAGCTCTGGTTGCATCGCCGAGACCGCTTTAATACGCAGATGACTTAACAGGTCTGCCAATACTAAGCGCCCTTCCGCATCCGTATTACCAATTCGTACCCGTACGCCCGCATGGCTAGTGATAATTTCATCGGTGACAAAGGCTTCGCTGCCAATGCTATTACGCACTAAGCCCAGTTCGGCGATCACCCGGATCCCTTTAGGCTTGAGCATTGACAAGGTTTTAAATAACCCCGCCACGGCAGAGGCGCCGCCTTTATCGCGACTCATGCCGGCCATTGCGCCGCCCACTTTCAGATCGGCACCGCCCGTATCGTAAACCACGCCTTTGCCAGCAAATAAGAAGGTACGAGTAATCTCACCCTCAGGCAGATATTCGAGTTTCACCACCCGCGGTTGATGCCGGCCAACGGCAAAGGAAGAACGTGCCACCGCACTTAACAGTGGATAATCTCGCTCGAGAATATCCCTATCTTCCACCACTGCGGTTTTGATCACGCTGCCTTTAAAGGCTTGCAAACAATATTCGGCAAAAGCCTTAGCCGACATACGCTCAGGTTCAGTGCCACATAAATCCCGAGCCAACACACGGCCAGCTTCTAATGCGTTGAGCAAGGAGCTCTTTTCAGCTGATAAAGACAACAACCCTATGGCTTCAAAGGCAGGCGTTAAGCCCGTTGTCTCGCGCAATTCTAAGGTTTGCCATAATTCTTGGCCGCAGGCGAGCGCCGCAACCTCACTCGCAAAACCAAACTTAGGCGTGGTAGAAGGCACAACATACAGTAGAGGACGCTTAGCGCCCGCGTCTTTAGCGATAGCAATCGCGGCTCTTGCCGCATCGCCATAAATACGCACATCGGCATAATCATCAGCCACTTGAGTGACGGGCGCTATGATTAAACGGCCACCAGCTAAACCGGGGGCAAACAGTAATGTCGGGCTCTTACCGACACGCTTATCGACCTTAGCGCCATGCTCGGCCAATAAACTGATCTCATCAATTCCGATAGAAACGAGATCCGGAGTGACCACCACAACCGCATCCCAACCTTCACCATCAAAAATGGCATTTTCTGCTTGTACATCAACAAAGTTAACTTGAAACATGACCCATCCTTTTTCATTATTGTGCCTGCATTATTCCCGCTATAACGCTTAATTACCAATCAAAAAATCCCTTTGTCCCCATCGAAAAGACCGAGGGTGGCAACTTTCGCTGCCACAAGCACACAGAGGCTTATCGAGAAGATTAATCGGCCGAGCAGAATGTGGTAGGATCAAGCCAAATTTGCCCTATACCCACAAGACCTGATGAGGGACCTCCTGTGACAGCGTTAAGTCAGTTATACCCACAGCCTTTATGGCAATGGTTCGAACAAATCTGTGCAATTCCCCACCCTTCCAAACATGAACAAGCACTCAGCCAACACATCCAAGCCTGGGCTAAGAGTAAACAGCTCGATGTAGTAGAAGATGCGGTCGGCAATTTAATCATTCGCAAACCCGCAACGTCGGGAATGGAAGATCGCAAAATCGTCGTGATCCAAGCCCACATCGATATGGTGCCGCAAAAGAATGCCGACAAAGTGCATGACTTTACCAAAGATCCTATCGAAGCCTATGTTGACGGTGACTGGGTAAAAGCCAAGGGCACTACCTTAGGCGCCGACAATGGTATTGGCATGGCATCCGCCTTAGCGATTTTAGGTAGCAACGATATCAAACACGGCCCACTGGAAGTGCTGCTCACGATTGATGAAGAAGCGGGCATGACAGGCGCCTTCGGCCTGCAAGCGGGTATGCTGGATGCTGAGATCCTGATCAACACCGACTCAGAGCAAGAAGGTGAGATCTACATGGGTTGTGCTGGCGGTGTCGATGCCCAGATCACTCTGCCTATGGTATGGCAAGCGTCGGAGCAAAGTTACGCATCATTTAGCCTGCATTTATCGGGCTTAAAAGGCGGTCACTCTGGGGTTAACATCCATTTAGGTCGCGGTAACGCCAACAAGCTTCTCGCGCGCTTCCTGTTTGAAAATGCGGATGAATTAGCACTGGAATTAACCCAATTTACCGGTGGTTCACTGCGTAATGCCATCCCACGCGAAGCCAATATCAGCTTTATGTTACCCGCTGAAAATGTCGATGCACTGAATGAAAAAGTGCGTGCTTTTGAAGCCTTAGTCCGCGCAGAGCTGGCCATTGCCGACCCAGACATGCGTTTAGTGTTGAGCGAAATCCCGACACCAAAACGCGTGATGAGTGAAAACAGCCAAAACACCCTGATCGACCTGCTGCATGTATGCCCTAATGGCGTGATGCGTATGAGCGATGAAGTCGCGGGCGTGACTGAAACCTCACTCAACGTAGGCGTGATCAGCACTAACGATGAAGAAGTTAGCATTCTGTGCTTAATTCGCTCGCTCATCGATTCAGGCCGCACTCAGGTTGAAGGCATGCTCAATGCGCTAACCAACCTCGCGGGAGCTGAAATTGAATTCAGTGGCGCTTACCCAGGTTGGAAGCCTGATAACAGCTCACCCGTAATGGCGATTGTGCGTGAGACCTACGAGTCTATCTACCTTAAAGAACCGGTTATCATGGTGATCCACGCGGGTCTTGAATGTGGTCTGTTCAAGAAGCCTTATCCAGAAATGGACATGGTGTCGATTGGCCCTACCATCCGTTATCCACATGGCCCAGATGAAATGGTCAATATCACCACAGTTGGTCAATACTGGGATCTGCTATTAGCCGTGCTAGAGCGCATTCCCGCTAAAGGTGAATAATCACTTCAGGTGAATAGTCGCTAAGCTGACTTTAATTAAAGGCCGCAGAGGGTTTACCCATGCGGCCTTTTTGTTGCTTCTATTTACGCACTGCGTAAGGCTAATTGTCGCGCTAACTTACATAACTTAGCTAAGCTTAGCTAGGTTAGATTAGTGCTGAGCCAGATCCGCCCAGATTAAATTGACACTAAAACACAAAATCCAACTGCTTAGTCTCGCGTACCATAAGCGGCGAAAGCGTGTCTTTACTCTCAGCGAGGCCAACAGAAACCCCGAGTAACCGAATTCCACGTCCCTCTTGCCTAGCCATTGCTTGGCTCAGTAGCTCATAGAACATCACCACGGAGACCTCGTCACTGCGATGCTCGATTGTGGTCTGTTTAAAATCATTAAACTTGAGTTTAACCACTTGCTTATGGATTTGCCTCCCCTTAGCACTTCGCCCTAAACGGCTGGACAACTCTTGAATTAATCCCGGCATCACCTGCTGGCACTGCTCCAGTGTGTAAATATCCTGAGCGAGAGTGGTCTCAACGCCTACAGATTTGCGCTCGCGGCTTACCGAAATCCCACGATCATCGATGCCATGGGCCCGCTCGACTAACACGGCGCCAAACTTACCAAAACGGGCAATCAACTCTTGCTTAGGATAAGCCTGCACATCGGCGCAGGTATTTAAGCCTAGCGAAGACAGTTTTTCAGCGGTCACTTTACCCACTCCGGGAATTTTTCGCAGGGATAAGCTTTTAACGAACTCGGGGACCTCATCGGGTGGGATAACACATTGCCCATTGGGCTTATTTAAATCAGAGGCAACCTTGGCGAGAAATTTAATCGGTGCCACGCCCGCCGATGCCGTCAGCCCAGTTTCGGCCAAAATATCACGGCGAATCGCCTCGGCGATTAAAGTGGCAGAGCCCTTAAACAGCTTACAATCGCTGACATCTAAATAGGCTTCATCAAGGGAAAGCGGTTCGATTAACTCTGTGTATCGGGAGAAAATGGCGCGAATTTGCTGCGACACCTCTTTATAAACCTGCATACGACCGGGAACGAGGATAAGATCGGGACACAATTTCAATGCGTAGCCCGTCGCCATGGCAGAACGCACACCAAATTTGCGCGCCTCATAATTACAAGTGCTGATGACGCCACGCTGCACCCGACTGCCGCCGACGGCCAAAGGCTTACCGCGGTATTCGGGAAAATCCCGCATTTCCACCGCAGCAAAATAGCAATCCATATCGATATGAATGATTTTTCGCACCTTGCATTCCTCCGACACTCAAAATACTGTATATAAAAACAGTAATCAAGTATCACTTATCAATTTGCGGCGGTGCGGTTTGCGCTTGGATTGTAAGCGCTCAAAAAAACAAAGGGAGCCCTAAGGCTCCCTTTGTTTACAACTATTTGAATTAAATCTTAAATTGCCCAATGTTGCGGGTCAGTTCATGAGTAGCTTGCTCAAACCCTTGCAAACTTTGGGATAAATCTTGGCTTGAGAGCAAAGACTGATCGGACAGACCACGCACGCTAACAACGTTTTGTGCCACCTCTTCAGCCACAACGGCCTGCTGGCCAATCGCAACGGTAATTTCCACCGTTTGCTGCTGAATCGACACAATCGCACTGGCGATATCACTTAAGGCTTGCTCGACTTGCGTGGTCAGGTCTTGCCCGACTCTTGCCTGCTCAACCCCAGACTCCATCACCTGCTCGGCTTGTAGCGCGCTCTGTTGCAGGGTTTGGATAATTCCTTGAATGTTGGCGGTAGAATCTTGGGTACGGGATGCGAGAGTACGCACTTCATCGGCCACCACGGCAAAACCTCGTCCCTGCTCACCCGCCCGCGCCGCCTCGATGGCCGCATTGAGCGCCAGCAAGTTGGTTTGGTCGGCAATGTTGCGGATCACGCTTAACACTTCGCCAATTTGCTCTGAGCTACTACGTAACTCCTTGATGACTTTAGCCGCTTCAATCACTTGAACCGATAATGCCTTCATGCCTTCGGTCGCACGCGACACGATTTGGGTGCCGTCATGGGCTTGAGTTTGTGCCTTTTCGGCAAAATCATTGGCCCGTTGAGCGCTTATCGCCATTTCTTGGCTCGTCTGTGCCATTTGGGTGGCGGCCGTGGCCACTGAGTCGATTTGTTGTTTCTGCGATGACACCGAAGATACCGCTAAATCACACACTTGGCGTGCATCCATCACCCCAGTGCCGACCTCTTGAGTTAAGTTACGGGTATGCAGTAACATCTGCTGCACCTTTTCGGCAAAGCGGTTGAAGGCATCACCCAGCTTGCCTAACTCATCTTCCCGTTCCATGAGAATGCGTTGGGATAAATCGCTATCACCCTCGGCAATGTCTTCCATCGCATCGAGTAACTTGCTGAGCTGGCGTCTAAAGGGCAATAACATCAACCATACTGTGATGCCGACTAAGAGCATAATCCCCAAGGCAACAAAACAGGCATTCCAAAAGGCTTCGGTTACAGGCGCTTCAATCACCTCATGGGGCAACATAAAGGCTAAGTGCCATTTCTGCTTAGGATAATCACCGCCCACAGACACAAAGGTTACCCGCTGCGGCACACCGTTAAAGGTGACTTCGGCAAAGCCCTGCGCTTCGCGCTGCATTTGCTGTCTTAAGGCGGTAAAGCCTGAGGTGTTCTTAAACTGGCTATCGATTTGATTCGCAAGTGAGCCCGGCGGGAACTTATCCGAGAATCCGGGGAAATAAACCAGCTTACCTTCATCCGTCATCAGGAAGGCTTGACCATAGTTACGGTATTTGATTGGCGCTAACAGGGTTTTACCAATGGTATCGATGAGAATATCCATACCACCAATCCCAATCAGCTCACCATTGGCACCATAGACTGGGGTTTTAACTGTGGCCGAAATCGAGCCATCGTTGGCATCGACCGCAGGATCGCCCACAAATAGGCCACGCTGATCAATGGCCTCCTGCCACCAAGGACGTTTATTGGTGTAATAGTTTGGATCGCCATCGAAACGACCATTGAGGTCGAAATATTCGAAGGTATTTGCCGAGCCGAAAAACACTGACTTCACATCGGTATCACGGTCGGAAAACGAGCGGAAATAACGAATAATATCTTGGTACTGCTGATCATTGGCTAAGTTACTGCCACGGGCATGGTATTGGCTAAACCAGTTGATAAGCCCAGGCTCGGCAAATACCGAGTGGATCACTTGTCCCTTAGCCACAAAATAACCACCTATCTCATTGGCCTTTAAGGCAACAAGTGCCGAAATGTCCGCGTCCACTTGCTTACGTGTGTTATTACTTTCTTTATTCACGAGCAAAGCGGCAACTAAAGTAAGAAGTACAGCAAGGGCACCGACGATAGTGACCACTAACTGCAAACTTAGAGAACGTTTTATATATCTCATTCATCTTCCCGTCTGGCTGACCAACCACTTAACAAAAAATCATGCAAAAACAGTTTCACACGGTAACAATTTTTACCAGTCAACAACAGATGAAAATGTGAGAAAAAACGTAAACAAGTATTTGTAAAGAATAGACATTAATCCAATAACAGGAATCACTAAAAATTAAATGACACTCAGAACATCAGATTACATAAGCAATATTTTACAGAGTGTTAGACTAAATACTCGAAATAAAAAAACAAAGGCCAGCCATTTCGTGACTGGCCTTGGCGCTTGAGCCGCACAACCGGGCGCTATTACATCTTCGTTTGTAGGTAATTCGCTAAACCGATACGGTCAATTAAACCGAGTTGTTTTTCTAACCAATACATATGGTCAGATTCGGTATCGTCGAGTAAGACTTCTAAGATCTCACGGGTTTGGTAATCTTTCTTCGATTCACACAGGGCAATCACCTTGCGCAAATCATCGGCCACCTTGTACTCATAGGCCAAATCGTTACGCAGCATCTCTTCAACGTTTGCGCCGATATTGAGCGCTTCCCGCGCAGCTACATTCGGCACGCCTTCGAAGAATAAAATACGCTGTACCAGCTTGGCCGCATGGTGCTTTTCATCATCCGACTCATGGGCAATACGTTCATAGAGTTCGTTCAGACCCCAGTCTTCGTACATATGGGCATGCACAAAATACTGATCCATCGCCGATAACTCTCCCGTTAGGAGTCGATTCAACGCGTCGATGACTTCTTTATCACCTTTCATATTCAGCTCCTATGACTCACTAATTTGCGATTGAAGATAGTTTTGAATGCCGGTTAAGCTAATCAGCTCCTGCTGCGATTCGAGCCAATCTAAGTGCTCTTCTTCATCTTCAAGGATATCTTCGAGCAGATCGCGACTCACATAATCCTGCTCGGCTTCGCAAAGGCTAATGGCATCCCGTAACAGAGTGAGTTGCTCCTGCACCATGGCTAAATCGCAATCAAGCATCTCTTGGGTGTGCTCGCCAATACGCAGTTTTTCGAGCTGTTGCAGATTCGGTAATCCCTCTAAAAATAATACCCGCTCGATGATCTTATCGGCGTGCTTCATATCTTGGATGGATTTCTTGTATTCGACGTGATTTAGCTTCTCGAGGCCCCAATGTTTGAACATTCTGGCGTGGAGAAAATATTGATTAATGGCCGTTAACTCACAGGTAAGTACCCGATTGAGTTGTCCCACCACTTTAGGATGACCTTTCATAAGTAACTATCCTTGATATGAGTGAAAGATTGATCTAAATCAAGCTTCTAGCCTAGTACAGTTTTAAAGCCAACTCAAATTTTCTTTATTTTTCACAAACTTAAAGATAAAAAGCATTCTCATTATCGCTTAGATTAGCCCGCTATCCTCCTCATATATCAAGGATTAATTTTGCCAATGCTAAAACCGAGGCAAAAAAATAGCCTCCAGAGGAGGCTATTTCAGTTGAAGCGGATAATTAAATGATCCTGTCTTTCGTTAACTTCTCACGGCGCGCTTCTTCTGCGGCCATACGACGCTTACGCTTGTCGCAGGGATCATCACAATCGCAGGCTTTTTCAATCCCTAATACACCTAAACCGCCACAGCTTCCTTCAACGGCTTTGCGCTTGATGAGATAACCTATCGACATAAGCAAAAAGAACAGTAATAAAATCACAAATGCCGCGATAAAAGTGCTCATGTTAACTCCAACTACTTAAGGAAAGGCTTGAAGGCGTCACTGTAGTAGACTTTAAACCCTTCGCCTTGCTTTTCTATTAGCATTATCGCCAAGTGTTCTTTCTTGGCAAGCTCCAATGACGCTTCTGTACCTAAAACCATCATCGCCGTCGCAAAACCATCGGCCGTCATACATTCTTTATGCAAAACGGTCACAGATGCTAGCTTATGATTAATAGGCAAACCGGTACGTGGATCAATTATATGAGTAAAGCGCTGACCTTCTTCCTCATAATAATTACGATAATCCCCAGACGTTGCCATCGCCATAGTGCCAGGCTCAATCACCTGTTGCACCGCCATGCCATCGTCGGTCGGTTTCTCTATCGCGACGCGCCACGAACTACCATCACCTTTCGTGCCCTTAATGCTCAGCTCGCCGCCAATTTCGACTAAGTAACCGCTTGCATGGTACTTATCTAAAATCGAGGCCACTTTATCCACGCCAAAACCTTTAGCGATTGAAGACAGGTCCACATATAAATGCGCATTGTGTTTGCTTAAGCGATTACCTTCGATAGAAAGCTCACTGATACCGGTTTTGGCTTTAGCCGCATCGATATCAGCTTGAGTCGGCACTTTGGTTGGGCGCTTATCGGGACCAAATCCCCATAGGTTCACCAGCGGCCCCAAGGTAATGTCTAAGGCTTTGTCTGTCACGTTATACAAACGCATGCCTTCTTTAACCACTTTGATGGTATCAGGAGAGACTTCTACACTCTGCTCGAGCGGTAACTGGTTGAAACGAGACAATTCTGAATTGGGTCGATAGGTCGACATCTGGTTATTGACCAGCTCTAAGGCTAAGTCAATCTCGGCCTGCAGTAATTGGGCCGTCGGCATTTGCTCATTGGGAACCACTTTAATGTGGTAGGTCGTGCCCATTGTGCTGCCTGCGAGGGAGATAACCTCATCCTGTTTGCTACAGGCTGAAATAAAAAAGGCTAGACCTACAAGGACCAGCCAGCTCACTGAATGCTTTAACACTGAGGTTTTTAACACGGGAGTTTTTAACGCTAGGGTTTTAAACATAGTGACTAACAACTCTTTTGGATGCCCTTTAATGCAAAAGTTGCAGATGAGAGCTTTACTCCACATCTGCAACTCTTCTCACCTTGGGCTAATTCACATTAGCCGCCGAAGTCATCCAACAGGATGTTTTCGTCTTCGACACCAAGATTTTTCAACATACCGATTACGGCTGCGTTCATCATTGGAGGTCCACACATGTAGAACTCACAATCTTCTGGCGCTTCATGGTCTTTCAGGTAGTTTTCATACAATACGTTATGGATGAAACCTGTATAACCATCCCAGTTGTCCTCAGGTTGAGGATCAGACAGGGCCACATGCCATACGAAGTTGTCGTTTTCAGCCGCTAGGCCGTCAAAGTCTTCCACGTAGAACATTTCACGCTTAGAACGTGCACCGTACCAGAAGCTCATCTTACGCTTAGACTTCAGACGCTTCAGTTGGTCGAAAATGTGTGAACGCATTGGTGCCATACCCGCACCACCACCGATAAACACCATTTCTGCATCGGTATCTTTCGCGAAGAATTCACCGAATGGGCCAGAAATCGTGACTTTATCGCCAGCCTTCAGGCTCCAAATGTAAGATGACATCTTACCGCATGGTAAGCTCAAGTTACGTGGAGGTGGCGTCGCGATACGCACGTTCAACATGATGATGCCAAACTCTTCTGGGTAGTTAGCCATTGAGTAAGCACGGATCGTTTCTTCGTCAACTTTAGATTCTAACTTGAAGAAGCCAAAGTGTTCCCAGTCACCACGGTATTTTGCTGGTACGTCGAAATCAGCATATTTAACATGGTGTGCAGGCGCTTCGATCTGGATGTAACCACCCGCACGGAACGGAACAGATTCACCATCAGGGATTTGCAGCTTAAGTTCTTTAATGAAGGTCGCCTTGTTATCGTTAGAGATAACAGTACATTCCCACTTCTTAATACCGAAGATTTCTTCGTCAAGCTCGATTTCCATGTCGTTCTTAACGTTCACCTGGCAAGACAGACGACAACCTTTACGGGCGTCACCCTTGCTGATGTGATCTAATTCTGTTGGCAGAATATCACCGCCGCCAGACTTCACCACTACGCGACATTGGCCACAAGAACCACCGCCACCACAGGCGCTCGATACGAAGATACCGCTGTTCGCTAGCACGCCTAACAGCTTGCCACCGGCACCGGTTGTAATCGCTTTTTCAGGATCGTCGTTGATGCCGATCGTGATGTCACCGCTAGACACTAGCTTAGATTTAGCGAATAAAATCACTAACACTAAGACGAGGACGATAGCAGTAAACATACTCACACCGAGGTAAACCTCGAGCGGAGTAGATTTAAAAATACCAAGAATATCCATTAACTTATCCTTAGAAGGTCCAATTCAAGAAGCCGTTTGGTGTCTCTTACAGAGACACACCAGAAAACGACATGAAACCTAAGGCCATTAAACCAGCGGTAATAAAGGTAATACCTAAACCACGCAGGCCATTCGGCACATCGGCATACTTCAGCTTCTCACGGATACCGGCCATCAATACGATAGCTAATGCCCAACCTACTCCAGAGCCGAAACCAAACACCACACTTTCGCCCAGCTTGTAGTCACGCTCAACCATGAATGATACCGCACCGAAAATCGCACAGTTCACAGTGATCAGAGGTAAGAAGATACCTAACGCGTTGTACAAAGGAGGAAAGTACTTATCCAGTGCCATTTCCAGAATTTGAACTAAAG
Source organism: Shewanella mangrovisoli (assembly GCF_019457635.1). NCBI lineage: Bacteria > Pseudomonadati > Pseudomonadota > Gammaproteobacteria > Alteromonadales > Shewanellaceae > Shewanella > Shewanella mangrovisoli. Next base: position 1,131,890 of record NZ_CP080412.1, on the reverse strand, counting down.
CCGCAATCACACCGATAAAGGTAATGAATTTCAAGAAGCTTAGGTCAGCTTCAGGTGCACCAGCCCAAGCCAGTGCGCCAGGTGCTAACAGCCCTTGGTAAATAACTTGGTTAGCAGGAACAGAGATAGTTAACACTACAACTACCGCAATCCCTAGGCCCATCGCAGTAGTCACTTTCTTCGATACTGCTAAGAAAGTACACATACCTAAGAAGAAGGCCAGTGCCATGTTTTCAATGAAAACAGAGCGAATTAACAGGCTAATATAATGTTCCATCTCAAATTACCCTTTTGCTTCAACTTGCTCTGGCTTATAGGTACGAATAATCCAAATCAGAATACCGATCAGGAAGAACGCACTTGGCGGCAGTAATAACAGACCGTTTGGTTGATACCAGCCACCTTCAGAGATCTTGTGCAGGATTTGAACACCGAACAGAGAACCGTTACCAAACAGTTCACGCACGAAGCCAACGGCTAACAGAATCGCACCGTAACCTAAACCGTTACCGATACCATCCATAAAGCTCATCATTGGCGGTGTTTTCATCGCATAGGCTTCAGCGCGACCCATTACGATACAGTTCGTAATGATAAGGCCCACGAATACCGATAACTGCTTAGAAATCTGATAAGCATAAGCCTGCAGCAATTGGTCAACCACGATTACCAAAGAGGCAATAATGGTCATCTGTACGATAATACGTACGCTGCTAGGAATATGGTTACGGATCATTGAGATAAACAGGTTAGAAAACGCTGTTACCGCAGTTAATGCCAACGCCATTACCAGTGCAGTTTCGAGTTTGCTCGTTACCGCTAACGCACTACATACACCAAGTACTTGTAATGCAATCGGGTTGTTGTTGACGATAGGTCCAGTCAGAACCTGTTTCAGTTCTTTAGCGTCAGACATTAGCTGAGACCTCCATTGCGTGCTTTTTCAATGAAACTCGCAAAACCTTCTTTACCTAACCAGAATGTCAGAGAGTGTTGAACACCGTTACTGGTCAGAGTCGCGCCGGATAATGCATCCACACCGTATTCAGTACTAGCCACAGCTGGGTTTTTAGTTACGCTGATAGCAATGTTACCTTGCTCATCAAATAACTTTTTACCGTGCCATTTAGCTTTCCACTGAGCGTTTTGAACTTCACCACCAAGACCTGGGGTTTCGCCTTGCTCGTAGTACACTAAGCTTTGAATCGTGTTCAGATCAGCATCTAACGCGAGGAAAGCATACATAGTCGACCACAAGCCATAACCATGAACTGGCAGGATCACGCTGGTTAACTTACCTTGCTCGTCGCGAACTAAATAAACCACTGCATCTTCAGCAACACGCTTAACCGAAGCGATGTCGTTTTCAGGTACAAAAGAGGTCTTCACATCGCGAGACGCTTTGCGTTGATCGAATGTGTTGGCATCAACACCTTCAACCCAATCACCGGTTTTTAAGTTAACTAACTTAGCTTCGATGTGCTTACTGTAAGTATCCAAAATTTGAGCTTTGGTTACTTTGCCCGCTTTCGTGTCAATCAGACCCGCAGCTTCGAGGATGTACTTTTGCTTATCAAGCAGCTTGTTTTCTGCTTGAGTTGGGCGCAGTAATACTGCCGCAGTCGACACGAATATCGCACAAATTAGACATAAGCCAACGACGATAAATAACGTTCTGCCGAACGAATCTTTATTACTAGCCACGAGCAATCCTCCGCTTGATATTTGCCTGAACCACGAAGTGGTCGAACAATGGCGCGAACAAGTTAGCAAACAGAATTGCTAACATCATGCCTTCTGGGAATGCAGGGTTAATCACGCGGATAAACACAGCCATTGCACCAATCAAGATACCGTATGCCCATTTAGCTTGGTTAGTGAATGACGCAGACACTGGGTCAGTCGCCATAAACATCATGCCAAATGCAAAACCACCTAACACTAAGTGCCAGTACCAAGGCATTGCAAACATTGGGTTAGTGTCGCTACCGATCACATTTAACAGTGTAGAGATAGCAATCATACCGACCATCACGCCGCCAACGATGCGCCATGAAGCGATACGGGTATAGATGATAACCAGACCACCTAACAGAATCGCCAGAGTCGATACTTCACCCACAGAGCCTGGAATGAAACCGAAGAACGCATCCCACCAGTTTTGGTTGAATGTGTAATCTAAGGTACCCGCTGCCGCTTGGCTCAGAGCCGTTGCACCAGAGTAACCGTCAGCCACAACCCATGAAGTGTCACCAGACATGTTCAGTGGGTAAGCGAAGAACAGGAAGGCACGACCAGCTAATGCTGGGTTTAAGAAGTTACGACCCGTACCACCGAACACTTCTTTAGCCACAACCACACCGAAGGTGATACCTAAGGCCACCATCCACAATGGGATAGTTGCAGGCAGTGTTAATGCGAACAGGATAGAGGTAACGAAGAAACCTTCGTTAACTTCGTGGCCACGGATAGCGGCAAACAGCACTTCCCAAATACCACCGACGGCGAAAGTCACCGCGTAGATAGGTAGGAAGAAACAGGCGCCATACCACATCAGTGCTGGCCAGCCAGAGTTGGCGGTCAGTTCGGTACCGAACATGCCGAACAGGCTCACTTGCCATACGTCAGGCGTTGCAAAACCCGCGATTAACGCAAGTTGAGCTTGCAGACCGACGTTGTACATACCCACGAACATCGCTGGGAAGGCACAGGCCCAAACCGTGATCATCATACGCTTCAGGTCGATGTTATCGCGAACGTGGGTTTTGCCCTTGTTCACTTTACCTGGCGTATAAAAAATGGTGTATGCCGCTTCGAACAGGGCATAAAACTTTTCGTATTTACCGCCTTTTTCAAAGTCGGGTTCAATACGTTCGAAAAAATCTTTCAAGCTCATTAGCCTTCCCTCTCGATCGTATCTAAACAGTCACGCAGATATGAACCGTAGTCATATTTGCCTGGACATACGAACGTACACAGTGCGAGATCTTCTTCATCCAACTCTAACGCGCCTAAAGTGGCAGCACCGTCAAAGTCACCTGAGATCAGGTCACGCAGCAACATAGTAGGAAGAATATCCAATGGCATTACACGCTCGTAGTTGCCGATTGGCACCATAGCGCGGTCTGAACCACCAGTGCTCGTTGTCATGTTGAACAGACGAGAAGCGCTTAAGTGGCCAAGGAATGCACGGGTAATAGAGTATTTGTTTGAGCCTGGTAACACCCAACCAAAGAATTCTTTTTCAGTGCCTTCTTCTAACAGACTCACCTGCGCGTGGTAACGACCTAAATATCCTTGAGGACCTACAGCTGTACGGCCATTCAGCACAGAGCCTGAAACAACACGTACGTTACCGTCTAAGGTTTCGCCCGCGGTCAGTTCAGTCATGCTTGCACCTAAAACAGTGCGAACCAGACGTGGCTTAGCCGCTTTAGGACCGGCAATTGCGATCACACGTTCGGTATTCAGTTGACCAGTAGTAAATAGCTGACCAATGGCTATTACATCTTGGTAACCGACATGCCAAACAGTACGTTTTGCAGAAGCTGGAAGTAGGAAATGGATATGAGTACCAACAAGACCCGCTGGGTGAACACCGGCAAATTCTTCAACTTGGGCATTAGCGGCAGGAATATCGGCGCCAGGCGCTTTACAAAGGTAAACTTTACCTTCGGTAAGTCTTGCTAAGACCTTAAGACCATTAGCAAAATCTTCTTTATGCTCACGGATCACTACAACAGGATCGGCGGCATGGGGTTGCGTATCAATCGCGGTGACGAAAATACCAGCGGCAGAAGAATCTACGGCAGGCACTTTGCTGAAAGGACGTGTACGCAATGCAGTCCATAAGCCTGATTCGATCAGGTTGTCACGGACCAGTTGCGAGTCTAGCGTATCGAGAGCAGTGGCGTCATACTTAGCAAAGGCAACGCTTTCGTTCCCTTCTACTTGAATAACAACAGACTGCAGCACACGCTGGGCGCCCCGGTTAATGTCTAATATAGTACCACTGGCTAAAGCCGTATATTTTACGCCAGGATTTTTCTTATCTTCGAAAATCACCTGACCTTTTTGAACTTTGTCGCCCACTTTGATCTTCATCGTTGGACGTAAGCCAATATACTCTTCACCCAAAGTAGCTACATGTTTAATGGCTGGGCCATTATGGATAACTTGCTCTGGTCCGCCTGCTATAGGCAGTTCCAATCCTTTCTTAATTGTAATCATATCCACAAGCACTACGTTTTGAAGGAAAGACAATGCGCCGCGTTCCTGCTAAATACTGAGGTTTTAAACAAAACCTACTGCATTGAGCTAGCGCAGATTTATCACAGAAATGCGATCGCAATCACGCTGGTCGCGCGCATTTTACCCCAATTGCCGTGGCATCGCCACGAAAATTATAGGTGATTTCAAACCTCAAATAAGGATTTAAAAGAATCATGCGCTACAGCGTTCACCTTCCGACCGAGTGAGGGCGCAGAAAGAGAAAATATTACGGTCGACAAATACTATAACATTAATTTTTAAAGAAATAATTTAGCGAAAGGTCGATACCTCTTTATGACGATAGCTAAAACGACCTTTTCGCTTTCTCGTTGAATAATCTTTAAACAAGATTTAATTCAGTTTAGAAACGCCACTGATAACCCAAATAGCTGATCCGTCCATTTTCAGTCCGAATTCCGCTATTTGATGCTGTGGTCACTAAGGGCTCATCGAGTAGGTTTTCGACCCTAAAATACAGCCTATGGTGTTTATCAAAATCATAGTTTGCCGCTAAATCAACCCGCCACTGGCCTGATACCCGTTGCAACTCACTGCCGAATTGACTGAAATCGCGCTCAGATTGATAGGCCGCCTCAAGATTTAATTGATATGCGCCATAGTTAACCCCTGCACTCAATTGCAATTGATGTTCGGGTAACCAAGCCAATCTATCGCCCTCTAAAACACAGCCTTGAACATCGGTGCAGGTGCTGGTTTGATACTCGGCGCTAAGATATTGATAATTTAGCCCTAAGGGTAGCGCTACCCCACCCAAGTCCCAGCGATAACCAAGGCCAAGTTCTACACCATAGGTCAGCACATCGGGAATATTCTCTTGGGTTAACAAGCGTGCATCGGCGCACATCGAATAGCTATCGCAGTCCACATGCAAATTATCGAATTCTTGCACATACGCCCGTAAATCGGCTTTTATCCCTTCACGCGCATATTGGGCGCTCACTTGATAGTGCAGCGACACCTGAGCCTCTTGTGTGGTATTCCCCGCGCTTGCCGCAGTCCAGGCCCGACGGATATCGGTACTAAAACGCCAATCGCCCGCATCATAGAGCACACCTAATTGCGGCATCCAATCACTATCGGAGAAATCCGCTTCATCGAGTCCCACAACAGCCTGATTCACTTCACGATTAACACTGACATGCTCGTAAGTCAGGCCTAACTTGATTTGCATGCCTTGCCAGCGAAATAGCGAATCAATGGCCGACGTCAGCGCAGTGGCATCATCGGTATAAGCGAACAGCGCGTTTGACTCATCAACCGCAAGGCTTCTATCCGCTTGCCATAAAGCCGTTTGCTCGCCAAAGCGCATTTCCGCCTTATCCGTATGATAACGAGCGCTGTAAATGATTTGATGTTCGCCGTACTGGTTTATGGCTTGGGTCTGGGCGCCAAAGGCGCTGTAATCGTTATCTTGGACGAGCAGATTTAAATCGGCGCCATTTGCACTTGGAGCTCGGTCAAAGGCGGCGATATCGGCAAGCGTTGCTGCGCTAATCTCTTGCCCATTAAACAAGCCAAGTTTATCCAACTGTTGTGAATAGGACTGATAGTAAAAGTCACTGATCACTTTACTGCCGCCTAAATCCACTTGGTGTGAAAGCTGATACTTGTGCTGCCGCCCTTTATGCTTATCCTGCGCCGTTACGGAGTACAAGAGTAAGGGATCCTGCTGCCAGTCCGCCGCGGTGACACCAAGCTGCGAGCGATAACTGTCATCATCGATAAATTGGTAGGTAAATTCCGTCTGCTGCGGACTGCGTGCGCCAAGCAAACTTGCCGCATTCACCTTGAACAACATATCCGTTTTGGTTCTATCGGCATCGCTGCCATTGAAAAAATTCGCATCACCTTGTTCTTTCTGGTAATTCGCTGCGAATAATGCACCATATTCTTTTTGCTTAACGCCCCAACTCATGCCGGCATTCAAATCCGACTCTGTCGAACCTTCAACGAGAAAGCTGCCCGACTGAGGTCGGTTAGCTATTTCAAGGCTCTGATAATTCACCACACCGAAAGCGCCCTGCCCGCCTACCGTCATATCCGCCAGTGGTGTGCTAGTGACATTTTGCTGTAGTAAAAGGTTAGGCAATAACTGCAACTGCGGCGCCGAATAAGGCGCGGGTGAAAAATACACCCTATCTTGCATCACGGCCACACCTTGGCTAGCGGAGCGCATACTGATATTCGCGGTATTTCCACTGTGGTCGGCCCGCAATAAGGTTAAGCTATTTAAGTTACTCAGCTGCATCCCATCATCACTGGAGTGATATTGATCATTGAGCTCAATCAGATCGAGTGTTTGAGAATAGAGTGGGTTTGCATTGAGGGGATGAGTGTAGACACAGGAAACCGCAAGCGCGGTCAGCGACATCACAAAGTAGCGACTAGACATACCAAGCTCCCAAAAGTGTTTGTTAGCGTACGGCGTTTTTGTTGTTATTTTGTAAAATAGCTGAATTTACTCGAAAAAAAAAGCGACGAATGTCGCTTTCTTGACGCTAAGGCCTTAAGTCTAGGCACCACACCTTGTGATGCCTTAGCAAAGCTTAGAGCTGACCTAAGATCTCATCGCTGAGTTTTAAGTCATCATTACGGTTAACACTCACACCTGCGGCGATAATGTTACGGGCGATATCTTGGGCTTGTTCTAACGAGTGCATCTCGTAAGTGCCACATTGATACTCGTTAAGCTCAGGAATTTCAGATTGCTCAACCACTTTGAGCACATCTTCCATTGAGGCAAGCCATGCATCGGCCACTTGACGCTCGGTCGGCTCACCAATCAGGCTCATGTAGAAACCGGTACGACATCCCATTGGTGAAATATCAATAATTTCAACATCGCTGCCGTTTAGATGATCACGCATAAAGCCCGCAAACAGATGTTCTAGGGTATGGATACCACGCTCGCTGAGGATATCTTTATTTGGTGCACAAAAACGTAGATCGAATACGGTAATCGCATCGCCTTTTGGGGTACTCATATGTTTGGCAACACGCACGGCTGGCGCATTCATCCGAGTATGGTCAACGGTAAAGCTATCAAGTAATGGCATAGGAAACTCCAAATTCTTAGGGCGATACAACCGCTATCGGTTTATGGGCGCAAGCATAACACCAAATGGATTAGGTCGATAACAAGATAATGTAAGATGAAATCATCTCACATTAATCAGACGCTAATATGAACATTTTGTTCAAATTAGCGGCATTAGTGCTGGCGCTGCTGGCTGTAAGCATCCTCTGAAATCTTATGATACTCACGCACACCCTGCTCATAGGCATGGTAAGCGCGATACACTTTGCGCATCATAGGATCCTGCTCGGCCTGCTCTTCAATGACCTGCTGTGAAATACGTTCAAGCTCGGTGAGCACCTGGGGCGGAAAAGCCTTAAGCACCACACCTTCATCTTTGACTAAGGTGTCAAGGGCAGTCACGTTACGTGTGGTGTATTCATCTAGCATATCTTGATTGATGGCGCGGGCGGCGGTTTTGACTATGGCTTGTAAATCTTGGGGAAGACTCTCGAAGGCGCCCTTATTAATCAAAAACTCCATATTGGAGCCAGGCTCGTGCCAACCGGGGTAATAGTAATATTTGGCGACTTTATGTAAACCAAAAGCGAGGTCATTGACAGGCCCAACCCACTCAGCCGCATCGATAGACCCCGTTTGCAAAGCGCCATAAAGCTCCCTGCCCGCCATATTGACGGGTACGGCACCAACGCGTTTTAGCACTTCGCCCCCCAAGCCCGGCATACGGATCTTCAAGCCTTTAAAATCGGCAATGCTATTAATAGGTTTATTAAACCAGCCGCCCATCTGCATCCCCGTATTGCCACCCGCTAATGGAATGATGCCAAAGGGGCGATAGACCTCCTCCCACAATGCCATGCCGCCACCATAATGCAGCCAGCCGTTCATCTCTTGGGCCGTCATACCAAAGGGGATAGAAGAAAAAAACTGTGAGGCGGGCGCTTTCCCCTTCCAATAATAGGAGGCGGCGTGGGCCATTTGGATTTTACCTTGGCTTACCCCGTCGAACACCGCAAAGGCGGGCATTAATTCTCCCGCGCCATACACATGAATTTGCAAGCGGCCATGGGACATCTCGTTCACCAGCTTGGCAAAACGCTCAGGTGCCATACCTAAACCAGCAAAGTTTTTCGGCCAAGACGTGGCTAAACGCCACTCGATAACATCTTTAACGGGAGTCGCATCGGGATGAGGTGCTGCAGTCTGCTCGATATGCTGGGGCGCAGGATTACACCCACCGAGACCAATAAGCAATACCGCAAAGATTAGGCACCCCATATGACGCATCGAACACTCTCCCTGAATGCGAAGTTAGTTAACAGTATGAAAATTAGCGCTCTTAAGTATCGACTGATGTAAAGCACTCTTGTTTAGATGCGTACTACTTACATTCCAGTCACTAGAAACAGTGAGCACTAATTCAGTACAAAATAGAACATATTGTTAACACAGAAAATTCAACAGGGAAACCGCATATTGTCGTCTATTTGACCTAAAACAAAAAAGCCACGTTGATAACGTGGCTTTTATAAAGTTAAGGGGCCGAATTAACCGCGGCAATTCGGCGTTTTAGGCACTTCAACATCCTTAGCCCATTCACTCTGAGTGAAGGTATGGATAGAAAGTGCATGCACACCATTAGCTAACTCGTTGGCTAAACAGTTATTTACCAAACGATGGCGGGCAAGCAAACGAAGCCCATCAAATTCATCACTGACGACAACCACTTTAAAGTGAGTCTCTGAATTAGGCGGAACATGGTGACGGTGACTTTCGTTAAGGACTTCTAAATGAGTTGGCGAGAAGCTTTCAGTCAGCTTCTGATCAATGGTCTGTGCCACTGTGCCCTGCGCATGGGTATTGGACATATTCAAATCTCAACATGGGAAAATCCAGTGGCCGCAGAGTACTGCTTCAAGTACAAAAGATCAAATTTCAACGTCAGCTTTGCTGCTCTAAACTGAACCCATTTAGTAACAGTATGAAATGATTTAGCTTTCAATCAGCCATGATAATTAACAATCAATTGCCTAAAGGTGTAGTTCCAGCGGGGGGCTTTAACCTTTAAGCGCTTAGGCACGCTATGTAACCAATCTTGCTGCATTGGCCAGTGCATAATGAGTAAGTCACCACTATGCAAACTAATAGTGTATTTCACTTTGCTGTGTTTATGTTTAATCACAAAATCCCGCGAGGCGCCAAGGCTTAAAGAGGCGATATCACTGCCGCTCGCAATCTCGGGCTCATCATCGCTGTGGGCACCCATGCAATCTTGGCCATCTGCATAGCGATTCACTAACACGCCATTGCTGCCTAGGCCAAAATCCCGCTGCAGTTTGTCGCGCAACTTTTGCAAATACTTAGGCCAAGGCAGGGCACGAATAAATAGCCCCGAATATAAATAGTCGCATCCTGCATCGCCATACCAAACCTGCTGCCTTGGAATGGCATGATATTCACCAAACACTTGAATTTGTGGGCGACTCAATGGGTAAGACTCGGCCTCCTTGAGCAAGGCGTTCTGCTGCGCCACATTCAAATAATCCCTAACTAAAGTGATAGGCGGCTCGACTTGTGCCGCATCTTGATGATGGGCGCAAGAGATGCCGCTATCAGCGTCAAGATTGACCTCTAGTTCGAGTCCTAAATCGACTTGTTTCATACAGCACCTTATACCACTGACGACTGTGATTGCCCCATCCAATCACCCATAAATGCGCGAGCGGATATACAAACTCAGGCAAGCATCGCACGATAAGGGGAAATCTGCGATAATCTGCGCCTTATTTAATTGGCGCTGTTTTAATGGCAGCGTTTTTATTCGCACCGTTTTTATTGGCTTAGCACAAAGATGACGACACAATTTTCAGTGGCAGGGATTGAGCTTGAACTCTTTCGCTACCCCGCTTCGCAGGAATCCAATCTCCAAGCTTGGGATGCGGCAGACGAGCATTTGATTAACACCCTAGTCGAAGGCGGACAAACCGCGGTGCCAACGGCCATTATCAACGACAGCTTTGGCGCCTTAAGCTGCGCCCTATCGCGGCTTAATCCCGATTGGCCACTGAATGTCGAAACCGATGCCAGAACCAGTTTTTTAGGTGCAGAGCAAAATCATCATCACAATCAGTTACCTATGGATAACCTAACCTGGTTTACCAGTCGCGATGCCTTACCAGGCGATCTCGCCCTCGTATTGATGAAGCTACCTAAAAACCTCACTTACTTTGCCCACCAGCTGATGCGCTTATCGCAAGTGCTGCCCGCTGGCTGCAAAGTGTTGGTTGGCGCAAAAGCCAAGTCCATCAACACGAGCTTATTGGAAGTATTCGCGAAACACTTAGGGCCAGCGAGCGCCAGCCTCGCTTGGAAGAAAACCCGCGTCATCACCTGTATTAGCGATGGCAAGCCACGCGCCTTACCGAAGGAAGTCACTTGGGATATTCCCGAATTCAACCTCCACATCAGCAATTTAAGCAATGTGTTTGCCGCCAATAAGCTCGATATCGGTGCGCGCATTATGTTGGATAATCTCCCTCAGGGCGACTTTAAAACGATTGTCGACCTGGGTTGTGGCAATGGCGTGCTCGGTCTGCGGGCGGCCCAGTTATACCCTAATGCCGATATCCATTTTATTGATGATTCCGAAATGGCAGTGGCCTCGGCAAAAGCCAATTGGACCAGTAATCAACTCCCCGCAGGTAAAGGCCATTTCCATTGGGATGATTGCATGACCCATTTACCCGATGGGGTAGAACCCGATTTAGTGCTCTGCAACCCGCCCTTCCATCAGGGCGAGGCGATTACCGATCACATTGCTTGGCAGATGTTTTTAGACGCACGTCGCCGACTCAAAAATGGCGGCATTTTACATATAGTGGGGAATCGACACTTGGCTTACCACGTCAAATTGCAGCGTTTATTTAAAAACTGCACCACAGTCGCCTCCAACGGCAAATTTGTCATCCTACAAGCGCAGAAATAACCACTTTCATACGGCAAAGATAGGGCGAAATCATTGTGCTATCTTTGCCTCATCTCCTCCACTTTCGCATTCGCACATACTGGTTAACGGCTTTTTACTAGCCGTTATGCCTAGTTGTCAGTACAATCTTTCACAGTAAAAGCATAAAAGTGAGTCACTTAGACTTTTATGCCCCATGGATATGGAAAGCATATTTAGGATATTGAGATGCCGTTAAAGGATGACGTTGACCAACTCAAGGCAGAATTGGCACAGTTAAAACTGCAGCATCTGTCGCTGCAATCTTCACTCAGCCGCCAACTGGCAGAATTCTCGGCCAAGCTCGACAGCATCAGTCTTCAGCTTGAGCAGCAAGACAATGGCCCTCTCACCACCACATCCACCGGCACGGACGATATCTCAACGCCATTCGGGACGACGATTGAGCCAAGGGATGAGCGCGCCTCGCAGCAATCTGAAGAAATGGCTCCCGATATCCAGCCACAAATGCCCGAGGTAAACCCTTGGCAAGACGATCCTTGGCAGCGCCATGCTAAGGCTCCCTCAAAAGCCGTGCATTCACCAGTGGATTCGCAGCAGGATGATTTGCAGCAAGATAAGGCCTTTTCTCAGCAAGCCGGACTTGAAGTGGGCGTGCAGGCTGCAAGCCAATTAGAGACCTTATTATCCCAAGGTGTTGCCGCCATCATGGCGCCATTTGCGGCCATCACTGAACAGGTCAAAGGTTTCTATCAACATTATCAAGCCAAGGGCTTAGGCCCGGTATTTTTGATGACGGTCGCGGGCATCATCACACTCACCCTAGGTTTTGGCTACCTACTGCAATATTCCATCAACCATTGGTTTTCCGAACTCGGCAAAGCCCTGCTGGGTTTTGGCTGCGCCAATGCGATTATTGCGGGCGGGATTTTTATCCGCCAAAAAAGGGCGGGCATGGCCGACTTTGGCTCAGGGATTGTCGGATTAGGCCTCATCCTAAACTATCTCTGCGCCTATTTTATTGGCCCCTACTTTGAGATTATCCCGAGCAGTGCCAGCTTTATCCTGCTGCTATTGATTACCTTAGCGGGCTATGGCCTGTCGATGCGACTCGATGCCAAGGTCATTGCCGTGATTGCCTTAGTCGGCGGCTCGATGGCACCTATGATGCTGTTATCCCAAAGCTATGCGCCGCTACTGTATATTCCCTATCTGCTACTGATAGGTGCGGGCGCCCTCGCCCAAAGCCGTAAATTACACTGGCCATTACTGCTGGAAATCACCGCCTTCCTGCATATCGCCTGCATCGAAGCCTTCAGCTATTTTGTCGATTTACCGCTCACTCAATGGGGCGGCGCAGCGGTGCTAGCTTTAGTGAGCATTAACGCACTGTTTTATCTCTATGGTCTATTTGGGTTTATCGTTAATTCCTCCACGACCTCACTCAGCCACAGAGCCCTAGTTCTACCGATAACCCTGCTGGCCTTTGCTATCTTCGAACTCACCCAATTTACGCCATTCGCCGGGGAGATTTTTATCGCCAACGCACTCATCTGCGCAGGTTTATACGTTAAGCTCAAGTCTCGACTCACCCCGTCCCAGAGCAGTCTCTTGTTAGTCTTTGGCGGCAGTTTTGCCGCCTTTGCTGCCCTTTACCTATTAAGCCATGATTTCCTAGGATTAGTGCTTATCCTCGAAGCATTGCTCCTGCTGTGGATTGGCCTTAAGGAGAAACTGATTTCGGTGCGCGCCGAAGCCTATGTGTTATTGCTGACGGGACTGGCTCTCAATTTATATGCGGTGCTGACAGGTTTTTCCCTGCTCGGACTTGGCGAGCAAACGCCAGTAGCGGCGCTTGGGTTCCCGCTGCTCGCGTTAGCCTTAAGCGCGGCGGCCCTGCTCTTTGTTATCCGCCAAATTGGCAATGATGAGTTGCCACTGTCGCAGCTTGAGCGGCAACTGAGTTATTTATTCAAAGAGTTACTCAGCGGCTTTTATGTGGCGGCCCTTTTGCTGGCGGCTTACCTTGTCAGCAGCGATTATTACCTCGCCATCATCCCGCTTGTAAGTCTGTTGCTGTTGTATTTAAGTGGTAAAGACAAGTTGATTGTCAGCGAGTTTGCCGCTTGGCTCTTGCTGCTGCCACTCCTATTTACCGTGGTCGAAGGCGTGACCCTCACTGGCAGCTTGAGCTTTAGTGCGCAGCCACTGATGGCAAAGCTGGCACGCATTGAATTATTCGCCGCCCTGTTGCTGGCCCACTATTGGTATCGTAAGCACTATCCAAGCTCGCTGTTCGCCCAGGCCGCCAAGCAGATACAACTCGGCTGTTATCTGCTGCTGCCACTAATCTTATTGCCTAAGGTGATGCGCAGTTATTGGGAGTTTACCGCGGTTGCACTCTGGCTCAGCAGCTTGTTCAGCCTCGGGCTTGCCTATGTTATCAAGCATAAAGCCCTTGAGATTGAAACCAAGATTTTGACTTGGCTAGCGATCCTCACCACCGCCAGCTTGTGCCTATTTGAAGTTTGGCAAGGACTTATCGCACTGCTAATTGGCGCCCTAGCCATGGGCTTTGTACTGCTGCGTTATCGCAAGCTTGCTAAGCCCTGGATATCACTGCTTATCCTGCAATGGCAACTGAGCCCTTATTATTTCGCGCTAGTGCTGGCCGTATTGGTTTATGGATTTAACCGCGTCGATGTAGTGGCATGGTCGATGACCGCATTAGCATTGAGCGGCTACTTTGCCCTCTTGATCCAAAGACGCACCAAACATGGTTCAGTGCAAACGGGATTAATGGCGCACTTAGCCATCGAAATCCAAGCCGCGGTGCGCTCAAGCTACAGCTTGGCCTACGGGCTTTGTCTAGGGCTGGCGCTATTGCCGATAATGCTGCATTTTGAGTTGTCGCTAAGACTAGATCTGGATAACGTGTTATTGATCCTCTGTGAATTGATGGCATTAGCACTGCTCGCGCTACTTATCTTACGCCGCGGCGTCGCTATTCGTTTGCATCAGCGTTTCTTACCGCTGCAATGGCTCAAATGGGGCTGGCATGGATTGCTCGCGCTGAGTTATCTCACCTGGAGTTATGCGTTCGATAATATGATTGCCGCGCCACTCAGCGCCATTTTGCTCGTCGTGCATGGCAGCGTGTTGATGTTTATCAGCTTAAAACCCCAGCATGCGGATATGATCCGCCTCGCCGCCGGACTCTTTACCTTAGCCACACTGAAAGTGTTATTGCTGGATATGGCATCCTTCGAGCTAGTGCAAAAGGTTATCGCCTTTATTGTGATTGGGGTGATCTTACTGACCGTATCTTACTTCTATCAAAAGGCGCGTAATCGCCTACAAGAAGCAAACTAATAAGTCGTCAGTTTTGTAAAGTAAAAGGCCGCTAACATTAGCGGCCTTTTTCATTCTAATAATCAATCTACTAATTTAAGCCAAGGCTTTTTCCAGCGCCTGCGCCACATCGGCAATAATATCGTCGATATGTTCAATGCCAACGGAGATTCGAATTAAGTCCTCAGACACTCCTGCTCTGGCAAGCTCGTTTGCATCTAGTTGTCTGTGGGTGGTACTGGCGGGATGGCAAGCCAGCGATTTGGCATCACCAATGTTCACTAAGCGTAAAATCATCTGTAGCGCGTCGATAAACTTGCCGCCAGCGATTTTGCCCTCCTCGGGAGTTGCAGCCTTAATCCCGAAGCTGATAATCCCCGAGGCTTTACCGCCGGTGATTTTTTGGCAATTATAACGGTAAGGGCTACTCGGCAAAGCGCCGTAATTCACCCAACTGACCGAAGGATGCAATATCAAATATTCGGCTAATGCCAGGGCATTCGAGCAGTGACGCTCCATACGTAGGCTCAAGGTTTCCAGCCCTTGTAGCAGCAAAAATGCACTGTGGGGTGAGAGCGCCGCCCCAGTATTACGCAGCGGCACCACGCGGCAACGTCCAATAAAGGCCGCGGCACCAAAGGCTTCGGTATACACTACACCATGGTAGGAAGGATCGGCTTGATTCAGCAGGGTAAAGCGTTCTTTGTTCGCCACCCAATCGAACTTGCCCGAGTCAATAATCACGCCGCCTATCGTTGTACCGTGGCCGCCAATGTACTTGGTCAACGAATGGATAACGATATCGGCGCCATGTTCAAACGGACGACATAAAACAGGAGTAGCGACAGTGTTATCGACGATTAAAGGCACGCCGTGTTTATGGGCTATCTCGGCTAAACGTTTAAGATCGACAATATTGCCGGCGGGGTTACCGATGGACTCACAGAATAACGCCTTAGTCTTGGTATCGATTAAAGCATCGAGCTCTTCAAAGTCATCGAAGGCCGCCATCCGTACCTCTACCCCTTGGCGCGGCAGCGTATGGGCAAACAAATTATAAGTACCGCCATAGAGCTGACTGGTACTGACAATATTGTCCCCAACCTGAGTAAGCGCTTGAATCGCATAGGTAATGGCCGCCATTCCCGAGGCTACAGCGAGCGCACCTATGCCACCTTCAATGGCTGCAAGTCGCTGCTCGAGCACGCTGGTCGTCGGGTTCATAATCCGCGTGTAGATATTGCCTGCGACTTTTAAGTCAAATAAATCGGCACCATGTTGGGTATCATCGAAGGTGTAGGAAGTGGTCTGATAAATAGGTACCGCAGCAGCTTTCGTGGTCGCCTCTGATTCATATCCATGGTGTAACGCCAGTGATTCAAGTTTCATCTTTGTGTCCTTCCCCAATAAATTCCCCGAACAACTCCAAAAACAGTTCCCTAAACTGTTCTCAAAACATAGCCACTCCCCAAGTCAAATTGAGGGGGAGCGTTATGCTAACCCATGCTCTAATCGCACAAGATTTGTGCACTGCACTCAAGCTAACAGATAGACATCTAGAAGTCTAAAACTTTTTAAATCGCCATTAAAATTGACGCAACGGCTCACACTTTGGCCTATTAATTCGGGGAGTGTTCTAGGAGCTGCGCGAGCGCTTTTACCGCACGCACTATCTCGGGTGAACAATCATAAGAGGCATTAATGCGCATAAAATGGCGAAATTCTGCTTGATTACTAAAGAGATTCCCCGGCGCGATACTGATCCCTCGCTCAAGCGCGCTATGATATATCTGCGTCGCATCCATATGGGCAGGCAACGCCAACCAGAGGAAATAACCGCCCGGCTCAAAGTTCACACTTACGGACTCCGGCAAGTGAGCCCGCAGCAACTGATACATGGCAAATTTGCGTTCCGCTAAGGTGTGGCGTAAGCGCTTTAAATGGAGCTCATATTGGGGCGACTGAATAAAATCGGCGATGGCCAGTTGCATAGGCGCACTGGTTGAGAGGGTCGACATTAATTGCAAGCGTTGCAATTGCGGGGCATGGCGCCCCGCGGCAACCCAACCGACTCGATATCCCGCTATCAAAGATTTCGAAAAGGAACCACAATGCAAAACGCAGCCTTGGCTATCTAAGACTTTAATCGGCCTAGGCGCACTCGAACCGACATAAAGCTCCTGATACACATCATCTTCAATCAGACTGACGTTATGCTCACAAAGCAGTTGATAAATAGCCTGTTTTTTCTGTTCCGATAAACTACAGCCTAAGGGGTTTTGATGCAGACTCATCAACCAACAGGCTTTGACGGGATAGGTCTTAAGTACTTCAGCCAAAGCATTAAGATCAATCCCTTCGCGGGGATCCGTCGCGACCGCAATCGCCCTTAGCTTGAGGCGCTCAATGGCTTGCATCGCACCATAAAAGGCAGGCGATTCAATCACGACCCAATCCCCCGCCTGAGCCAAGGCCCCTAAGCTCAAGTTCAGCGCCTCCATCGCCCCCGAGGTAATTAAAATTTCATCGGGCGCCACGCTCATACCTAACTTGGCATAACGTTGGGAAATCGCCTTGCGTAACCCAGCATTACCGGGGGGAAGATTATCGGCCGCAAACGACGGTGACATCTGCCGAGTGACCTTGACCAACGAGCGCGCTAAGGCTTGCTGTGGAAATAAACTGGGATCGGGAAATGCCGAGCCAAAGGGCACAATCCCAGCCTGTTTCGATGCCTGCAATACGTTAAACACAAACTCGTTAATATCGACCTTATCGGAGAAATAGATCTGTCGTTGAGTCTCTGGGTAACGAAAGGCTTCAGGCTGAGGCGCCACTATGTAACCCGATTTTGCCTGCGCCAATATCACGCCTTGGCTTTCGAGCAACTGATAGGCGTTCAGCACTGTCATTAAACTCAGCCCCGAATCCGCCACGGTTTGCCGCAATGATGGCAGTTTATCCCCTGCCTGCCAGACACCTTGAGTAATTCGGTTTTTGAGATCCTGCGCTAACTGTTGGTACTTAGACATCTGTTATAGCTAACTCAGTTAATTCTGTATCTGTTATAGCCAGATTACCCCATGGTCTAATAGCACACAAGCCATCAGCGGTACGAATCCGAGTCGCTGAGCGACTTGCATTTACACATCCCTTTGCTGCACTCCTGAGGACACTATGTTTGATTTTGATGCCACCGTACTCGCGAGGATCCAATTCGCTTTTACCGTTTCTTTTCACATTATCTTTCCCGCAATCACTATTGGGTTAGCCACCTATTTAGCCGTGTTAGAAGGACTCTGGTTGAAGACAAACAATCAGATTTATCAGCAGCTTTATCAATTCTGGGTCAAAATTTTTGCCATTAACTTCGGCATGGGCGTGGTCTCAGGCATAGTGATGGCCTACCAATTTGGCACCCACTGGAGTGGTTTTTCGGCCTTTGCGGGCAGCGTAACCGGCCCTCTGCTCACCTATGAAGTGCTGACAGCATTTTTCCTCGAGGCGGGATTTCTTGGGGTGATGCTGTTTGGGCAAAATAAGGTTGGCAAAAAGCTGCACTTTTTTGCCACTTGCATGGTGGCCACGGGCACTGTGATTTCAACCTTTTGGATCCTCGCCTCCAATAGTTGGATGCACACACCTCAGGGTTTTGAAATCATTTATAACCGAGTCGTCCCCATCGACTGGTGGCAAATCGTGTTTAATCCTTCATTTCCCTACCGTTTAACCCATATGACGGTTGCCGCCTTTCTCTCCTCGGCCTTCTTTGTTGGCGCCTCCGCCGCATGGCATTTACTCAAAGGAAACGATACTCCCGCGATTCGTAAAATGCTTTCCATGGCCATGTGGATGGCATTGATTGTTGCGCCGCTGCAAGCAGTGATTGGTGACTTTCACGGGCTCAATACCCTTGAGTATCAACCGGTAAAAATCGCGGCGATGGAAGGTCATTGGCGTAATGAAAAGGATGAAGCTACGCCGCTCATCTTATTCGCGATGCCCGATATGGATAAGCAAACCAATCATTTCAGTTTGGAAATTCCAGGATTAGCCAGTCTGATTTTAAAACACGATATAACCAAGCAAGTGCCAGCACTCACTGAGTTTCCTGCCGAGAATTGGCCTAATGTGCCCTTAGTGTTTTGGAGTTTTAGGGTGATGGTGGGCTTAGGCGTGCTGATGATTTTGGCGGGAATCTGGAGCCTCTATCTTAGACGCAAGCAGACGCTATACAGCAATCGCCTGTTCCTGCGCTTGGTACTGCTGTTAGGTCCCGCGGGATTAATCGCAACCCTCGCGGGCTGGTTTACCACTGAACTTGGCCGCCAACCTTGGGTTATCCAAGGGCTAATGCGCACTCAAGATGCGGTTTCGTCCCACAGTGTGACCCATTTAAGCCTCAGCCTGATGATGTTTGTTATCTGTTACTTCGGCATTTTCGGCGTGGGATATCGCTACATGATGCGGCTCATCAGTAAAGGGCCTTTATCACAAAGGATTGAGCACCATGGATAACAAATCCAGTTTTTTAGCATATCAATTGATTAATCAACCCATTTAAAGGCACAACATGGAATTCGACTTACCCCTGATTTGGTTCGGGATCATCATCTTTGCCACACTCATGTATATAGTGATGGATGGCTTCGATCTGGGCATCGGCATCTTATTTCCCTTCATCCATGATGAAGAGGATAGGGATGTAATGGTCAACACCGTCGCGCCAGTATGGGATGGTAACGAGACTTGGCTAGTACTCGGTGGTGCGAGCCTGCTCGGCGCCTTTCCCCTCGCCTACGCCATAGTGCTCGAAGCCCTGACCATTCCCTTACTGATCATGCTGCTCGCGTTGATTTTTCGCGGCGTTGCCTTTGAATTTAGGTTTAAATCCAGCGCAGAGACCAAACCCTTTTGGGACAAAGCCTTTATGTTCGGCTCTATTATTGCCACCTTTGCCCAAGGCGTAGTGCTCGGCGCATTTATCTCGGGCATTTCGGTCGATGGACAAAGGTTCAGCGGTAGCAGCTTCGATTGGTTATCGCCCTTCTCACTCTTCTGTGGTTTTGGGCTGATGCTGGCCTACGCGCTGCTTGGCGCAACTTGGTTAGTGAAGAAATGCACAGGCACACTCAAAACGACCATGCAGCAGCTCGCCAAAGTCCTCGCAATTTGCCTGCTGATGACCATAGGAATCGTCAGTTTTTGGACGCCCTTCGTACAACCCAATATTGCCCTGCGCTGGTTTAGTCTGCCGAATTTATTCTATTTTGCGCCTGTACCTCTGCTGGTATTGCTCTGCACTAAGGCACTTATCCGCGCCTTAAATACTGAGGATGACTATCGCCCCTTCTTACTGACACTCGCGTTAATCTTCTTAGGCTTTAGTGGCTTGGGCATCAGCATCTGGCCACATATTATTCCGCCAACGATCAGCCTATGGCAGGCGGCTGCACCTGAGAGCAGCTTAGGTTTTATGCTCATCGGCGCACTGATGATTATCCCCTTGATCTTGGCCTACACCTTTTGGAGCTATTACGTGTTTCGCGGCAAAGTCACCAAGGATGCGGGTTATCACTAAAACGACTTCATGCAGCCGATATCGACTCGGCTGCCAGCAACACAACTTAGGAGATTGCAATGACGACTCAGACTTCATCGCTCCCCAAACGGATCGGCTGGTTACTACTGATTTGGTGCACCAGCGTCAGTTGCCTACTGCTGGTTTCCCTCTGCCTTAAAATTATCCTGCAAGGTGCAGGGCTAACGACTTAGCGGCTTAACATTCAGCCACGTTAATCAATTTATGCGCTAATAATTGCCTAAAAATATCGCCGGTTATTAAGAAAATATTTTTATTTAATAGGAAAACGTCATTCCAGAAATAAAGAGCCTAGAGTTAAAACATGGGTTGCTTTATTTTTTCAGTTGGCCTATGGTATGGACAGTTTATTAGTCATTAATCATCAACCCAATTGGATGATTAATTTAGCCTTAATTTGATATGGAGATGTAGCAACATGTTAAACAATGCATTTTCATCTACCACATTTGAATCATCGCCTTTTACGCTAAATAAGCCTCATTATTTAGCCCGCTTTGTACGCCTTTCACTTAAATTTCCAGTTTAAGCCGAGTGCCACTCGCACTCGGCATCGAATTCCCACATTTAATTTTATTGCTTCCATTTTTATTTTGGGGCACGGCAGTTATCTAGCTCATATTTTGAGGTAGTTATGTTTTATTCTTTTTTTAGCAATCTATTTCAGTCTTTTATGTTGAAAACTGAAACCTATTACCTGCAAAACAGTTTTAATGCCTCACTGCGCCCGACTTCATTAGCTGCGGTGATCGCAAAACTGGATCAACTTAAGAGTGAAGAAACCCAAGATAAAGTGACAGTTGGTCGAGAAATTTTACTGGTTAACCAACAGGACCAGCAGGAATACCGTATCGAGCTGGTGTATCCGCCAAGGCACAAACCCAGAGCGGGGCGTTATTCGGTGATCTCCGATCTCGGCGTCAGCTTACTCGGGCGCACTAAGGGCGAATATGCCGAAGTCAATATTCTAGGTAAACCCGTATTATTTATGGTGAAAGATATCGCCCTCAGCAAAAAATAAATTAACGTTACAAAATTTTATCAGAATAAAGCATGTTCAAATTTCAGTGGCAGCATGCTTTTAGGTCGCTATTTGCGGCGGCATCTAGCATTGGCATATAAGGAAATAGGGAGAGCGCTATTTTGAAGTCATTAACAGGCCGCGAAACAAATTAAAGCCGATGAGCCAAGGCTTAGACCTCTTGGATATTTACCGAGTATGGCAGCGCTTATGTAAAAACCATCAAGAGGTATAAGTTTATTTATCTGGCTCATACGGCTTTTTCATGAGTTAATTTTGCCGACGGGTAATATTAACGACACTATCGGTAAGAATGCGGCGCTGCACTCGATAGTCTCATTTTATGAAGTTTCACTTTACTGAGTATCACTTTGCTGAGTTTAGATTCAGTTAGGAGTCATTGTCATGAGTAAAGAAAAAGCGAAAAAACCGCCGATGAAAACCTTAAAAGAGAAACGTCAGGATAAACGGAATCGACAGAAAAACTCCGATTAATCCCTGCGTAAAAAATCCCTTAAATCCTCTCTTTATGAGCAAGAGGGCGTGGTGATTATCACGCCCTCTTTTTTATCCCAATTGTCGGCGATATTGCTCAGGCGAATATTGGGCATATTTTTTAAACATCACAATATAAGGTGAGGTTTGGTTATAGCCCAAGGTCAGTGCCACCTCCTTGATTGCCAATCCTTCACGCAAGAGCTGTAACGAATAAATAAACTTATGTCGCTGCCGCAGCTCGGTAAAACTCATGCCAAGGCTGTCTTGGCATCGCCGAGCCAGAGTGCGCTCTGTGGTATGCAGCTCGCTTGCCCAACTCTTAAGGCTCTTTTGGCTGGCGGGGTCGAGTTCGAGTTGCTGCAAAATGGGCTGTAATAATTTATCGCCACTCGAGGGTAAAAATTGCGGCTGTGCCTGACCTAAAATCAACTGATCGATTAACACTTCAACCAGACGTTTATCCGCCTCGCTCTCGGCCACTCGGATTTGCCGCTCCCTCAGGTCGTTCACTATCGCCAGTGCGATGGGCGTGACCGCCAGCAGGCTGGTTTCATCCGGAAAAGCCCCCGCACGACTAGCCACGATATTCATCGAACAATAATGGATACTGCGGCGAGTAAAGCTCTCATGTTCAATCCCCTCAGGCACCCAAATCGCATATTGGGAAGGCGATAAAAATCGCTCCCCTGCGGCATACAGCTCCATAATACCGCCGCTGATCAACTGCAGTTGCCCCCAAGTGTGGCTGTGTTTGGGAGTGATGGTATTAGGGAGAAACGCTTCATAATTGAAGAAAATATCGGCAACAGGCGCTTGTTCTGCCTTGAGCGGATGATAAACGGGACGCATCAGACCTCCGAAAATAGGCTGGCAAATTCGAGGCGAATACTGAAACTTAAAAAGGATTGTCCGCCGACGAACTGACATTGTCTTTTAAGCGATATTTATATCATAAAAGACCCACGATAATAGCAGCCAACCTATGACATCGGGTTTATGCCCCTTCGCCTAACCCCGTCAACACGCCAATTAAGACTGACCTATGCTGTATTTATTTCCCCTGCTCGCCGTCGTGATTTGGGCGGGCAACGCCATTGTTAATAAACTCTCCTTTGGGATCATCGCCCCTGAAGCGATAGCCTTTTATCGCTGGTTTTTTGCCATGCTAGTATTAACACCTTTTATGCTAAAACCCGTCTGGCGTAAGCGTAAAACGATTGCACCATTACTGCCCAAACTCGCCACCTTGGCCGCCTTAGGCATGGTATTAAACCAAAGCCTGGCTTATTTTGCGGCGGCAACCACAACTGCGACCAATATGGCCCTAATCAACTCGCTGGTGCCTATGGTGAGCTTGTTTTTAGCCGTGCCACTACTTAAACAAAGGCTGACGCCTCTTGTCTTTGGTGGCACTGTGATTTCGCTCTTGGGCTTAGTGTTTATGTTAAGCCACGGCGATATGGCCAATCTTGCCATCGGCGTGACCCAAGGGGATTTACTGTTACTCATCAGCGCCTTTGTATACGCACTTTATGGGGTATTGCTTAAACGCTGGCAATTGCCGATATCGACGTGGGAGTCAGTGTATATTCAAGGGATTATTGCGGTGTTGATGTTAATCCCGCTGCTGTTTAGCGCGCCAAGTACAGCCATTAGCAGCCAAGCCGCACCGTTAATTATCTATGCCGCTCTGGGCGCTTCACTCATTGCACCTTGGGCCTGGATTAATGGCATCAGCAAGTTAGGGGCCGAGCGCACCAGTATTTTCTTCAATTTGATGCCGATCCTCGCGGCAATCTTAGCGGCGCTCATCTTGAATGAAACCTTAGCTATTTATCACTATATAGGTGGTGCTATGGTCATCTTTGGGGTGATGTTAGTGCAGGTAAAACCTAAACCGAAAACACCAGCGCCTATCGCCTGCACCGAATAACTCGCTTAACTCAACGCCCCAAAACCTTGGGGCGTTTTTTTATCATCGCTTCTAATACAGACTTTTCGCAGGCTGCTGCAAACAACCAAATAGCGACTAAGCTATTTAATAAGTCGTTTTGTCAGAGAGTTATGGAGAGTCCTATGTTTAATAGCATTAGAGTCAAGTTTTCGCTGATGTTTGCCATTATGGCGACAGCTTTAATTGTGATGGCCGTGACGGATGCGATGCAAAACCGCACCACCCTTAAGCAAATGCAGGAGTTTAGCCAACGATTTAATCCGGCGATTTCGGCTATTCTCAACGCCGACCGCGATCTCTATCAGGCCCAATTGAGTGAAGAAGTACTGCTTAGGCCCGAGCTCAGCAGCGAGAACCGCAAGAGTGAGATAGACAACTGGCAGGAAAACGTCGACCAAGCGCGCGATCGCATGGGGGAATTTAAAAATTATCTGCAAGACCATTTAGAAGTTATCAAGTCCACCAGCGGTTTTGAGGCGCAATTTTCACTCTGGTATCAAGCCTCATCGGAAGTGATCAATGCGGTGAAAAACAATGACTTTGAACTGGCAAGACAACTCCATGAAAATAAATCTAAAAAAGAGTTTAAGGCCTTAAGGAGTATCTACAACGCCGCCGGTGAAGCCGCCGATAACCGCGTTAAAGAACTGGATTTACAGGCCTCAGAGCAAGCCACCACGCAAACCCAAATTTCGGTCACCATAGCCACCTTAGTCGCGATAGTCGCCCTCGTGATTGCCTACTTTGGCCCCAAAATCATAGTCAATGCGATCCGTGATATTACCGACAGGATCAACGATATTGTCGATGGCGACGGAAACTTAACCCAACGAATCCCCATCACCCGCCAAGATGAAATTGGCGAGCTAGCCAATGCCTTTAACTTGTTCGTGGCCCAATTGCAGCAAATGGTTATCGCGATTATCAGCCAAACCAAGGATGTCAGCCAAACCGTTGAAAATCTCGCGACAAAATCAACCACCACCATAGGCATCAGTTACGAGCAGGAACAGTTTGTCGATACCATAGTCACGGCGGTGAATGAGATGAGCGCTGCGGTGCGAGAGGTGGCCAGCAACGCCCTGCATACCGCCACCGAAATCACTAAGGTCAACGACCAAACCATCGAAGGTAAAAATATCCTTACCCAGTCGGTTAACCATATTCAGCAACTGTCTGAGTCGGTGAAACAAGCCGTGGCAGTTATCGAAAAACTCTCAGTGAATTCCGCCAATATCGCCTCGGTATTGGATGTTATCCGCTCGATTGCAGAGCAAACTAACCTACTCGCCCTCAACGCCGCCATTGAGGCGGCCCGTGCGGGTGAGCAAGGGCGCGGCTTTGCGGTGGTTGCCGATGAAGTGCGGACACTAGCGAGCCGCACCGAAACCTCGACCCAAGATATTCAGCGAATGATTGAAGAGTTACAACGGGGTGTAAATGATGCGGTTAAGAGCATTGAATCGGGCGCCAGCCTCACGAACTCGACAGTGACCCTCGCCAGTCAGACACAGGATGCCTTAGATGAGATCCTGAACTCCACCTCTAAGGTCAGTGAGATGTCGACCCAAACCGCCACGGCCACCGAAGAGCAAACCCATGTGACCGAAGAAATCAATCGCAACTTGACCGAGCTGTCTGACAAAACCCGCTACTGCAATACCGTTATCCAAGAGACTCAGCAAATCGTCGTCAACACCCAAACTATTTGCAGCAATCTGCAAAAAGAAGTGTCACGCTTTAAAGTCGCTTAAGGCGAGTAACGCGCCCAGATGTCCCTGACTTCGCGTCGCTCAAAGACAGATAAAAAAGAGTGCCTAGGCACTCTTTTTTATGGATTAGAGGATACGCTGACGCGTTAAGGATTGCTGCCGAATTTGCTGGCCTTGCCAGTAATGCCAGCCAAAGCCGCCACAGAGTAATAGCCCTAAAAAAGTGTGCAATAAACTCGCGGCCAACTGCGCCGATTCTGAGCTCAAGTAATACAAACCCACGCCCGTTAACGCTAATGCCAACAAACTGAGTGACATCACTAATCCACTCTTATGATTAAGCTTTTTACGCCAGCCTGCACGGATATGGCTATGCCACAGTGCGCCGAGCAAGATGAGCATCAGCCAGCCCAGCAGCACATGCATCACAACCGCGGGTAAACGCAGATCCCCGCTCAGGCCAAAATCCACATCCCACTGCAGTTTAAACTCCATCACCCAAGGCAGCATAAATAAGCCTGTAAGGCCCGTTACTGTGATGGCAAGGATGATCAACCAGAAAAACCAATTGGGATAACCACTTAATTTTTTCATTTTTATTTATATCGTTAAAAATACTAAAGATTGATGAAAGCTTTACCGACAAATCTTAGGGCGCGAAGTTGACTAAATCGCCACCCAACTGCTGAATTTTTGTCGCGGCGGTGGCATCGTCAAGGTAACCCGCGACCTTGGTTAACGCATCGGCGCGCCAGGCAAACGGTGCCCGCACACTCACAACCCTTTCTTGGTCGCTGGCACATTGCTGCTCGTCTAAATTACCCGTCGGTAACAATAACGCGGGGTAATCGTGGCTTAACTGCTGGGAAACCCGCGAACTGGCAAGGGCGGTATTGCTGACGTTGATCTTTTGACTCAATCCATTCGGCCCACGGCACAACACATTTAATGAAGCGCTACCAAACACTTTTAAATCGCCACCCGCATTCACCCAGCCACCGCACACGCCCGCACGGCGCAGCTCGCTGACCGCCATATCGACCGCATAGCCTTTAGCGATGCCATCTAAGGTCAAAATCAGTGGGCGAGCCAATCTGGCTTTATCCGCTTGGATCTCAATGTCTCGCCAATCCCCCTGCAACAACAGCGGCATTCCAAGATAAGCGGGCAAGGCGCCGCGGGACATCATCTCACCGCCCACTGTGCAGTTGAACAGGTTGTCACTGGCCTGGCCAAACCACTTGGCGAGCTTCAACACCCTCAGGCTGTCAGGACTTAAAGCTATCCACTGCCCCGGCTGGCGATTCAGTAAATTCAGCTCACTATCCTGCTGGTGAAAACTGAGTAAGCGACCAATATGGGCCACACGCGAAAAAGCCGCTGTTATAGCGGCTTGAAGGGCAGACTCATCCAATGAAGGATGAGCATTGTGCTCGGCAACGGACTCAGCGGCAATTTCGACTAAGGTACCGAGTAAGGGTTTGGCTCTACGTATCACTATGCGACTGACTGCGACAAAAAGAGTTGATGGATTACAAGTAACCGTTTTACGCCATCGAGTAAATTACGGCAACTTAATGTGGCCCCACTAATATTGCTGACATCTTCATCGAGTTTAAAGGGATCTTTGAGAGTTTTACCGTGGAACTGGTCGCGCCAACTCGCTTCACGCACTTGGCCGCCGTGGGTTTCACGGTAACTGAGCACTTCTAACCCGAGCACTTCGCCCTGCGGACTAATGCCGATGGCGTAGGTAATATACTCATGTTTACCGACAACATCATCCACCACAAACCAACCGAGAAACTGACCGTCCTTTTCCACTTTCCAGATAGGCTGCTGATCTTGACGTTGGCGAACGCCCGATAAATCTTTGATCTGATCTTTCGCATCGGAGCTCAGTAAGGTTGGACGCTCACTAAATACCGCTGCCTTATCAAAAATCAACGCCTGCGCTTGGGCCACTGTTAAATAATCCGCAGAAAATGCAGGGGCGGCCACGAGGACCATTGGCATAAACCACAAGCTATTCAGATATGTATGCGCCATTTCAATACCTAGTGTTAAAGCAAAACCTTGAGTCACTGCAGGCAGAGCAACGCTGACCTGCCTATGAGTAAAGTACAAATTAGAAGTTAAATGCCACTTTTAATCTGACTTCTTGTTCAGTTTTTTCAATCAGATGCAGGCTAGTATCCTTTTGACCTTCGTACTGCTCACCGCCACCACTTAACTGGGGTAACCAAGTGAGGGTCGCCCACCAATCGGCGCTGCCATAATGTAATGAGGGACCGGCGAAAAATGACCAACGCTCTTGACCAATCTCGGTCTCAAATTCGGTTTCGAATAACACTTCGGCACAGATAAACCAGTTAGGGGCGAAACGGTAGCTCAGGCCAGTGCCCATTTTCAGCTCCAGTTCCATCTCAGGATCGGTTGACCAATCAAAATCTTCAGGCAAATTCGCAATTGGTGCGCGGTCGGCATAGGTCGATTCCATGCCAAGGTTGCCAACCCAAATTAACTCGCCTTCGAGCATGTACTTTTGAGTCTGCAAGCCTAAATCGAGTGATAGGGTGTCTTTGTCTTGACCAGAGTGTACATCAATCCAGTCATAGTCTAAGGAGGCGGTCATAGACAGACCAATATCATCCTTAGCAGGGCTTAAAAACATGTAGCTTAAGCCGACTTCAGCGCCAGAGGTGGCAAAACCGATGTTTTTCTCTTTCGGCAGATAACCATCGATGATTAAGCCGCTGGTATCTAAAGACATAAACTTAGCCGAACCCGATACCGCAAACTTGTCGGTCACACCGTATTCCAGCTCAGTTTCGTAATTAATGCCGCGGTAAGTACCTTGGCCTTTGTCGTTACGCAACGTCACTTTTTGATAGAGTTCAATGGCTTCTTTAGGCATAGCCTCGGCGCCTTTGACATAACCAAATAAATCTTCACCTGCAGTGGCAGTGTGGCAGATACCGAGCGTTAACACAGAGGCAGCGACTAAACTCAGGCGATGACGAGAAAATGTGCGCATTTAAACAAAGCTCCAAAGAGTTATTAACATAATTGGGAGGCGATTCTAGTAGAGCAACAAAAACAACGCAAATCATTATCATTAGTGTTTTATTGGATAAAGTACCAAATAATAAGGATATTTCATTTAAAACATGATGTTAAAAATTAATGTTGAATTAATATTTTTTTGCTATGCAATCGGCTAATGGCCTAAATCGGCACATTTCTGCCTAAAGGCTATACTCACCATGGCATTTGTTACAGATCACACCTATACAGCTTTCATGCCCTGTATCTTTTCGAAAAAAGTGCTATAGGTAATAGGTTGATTAATAAGCTCTAAAATGGCTGTCCACCACGATTTAAACCTCTTTTTAACGAACAGATCACAATGGAAGTAAAAACATCTAGACGTCTAGATTGACAGTAAAATGGCAATCCAATATGCTTGGCACCAAGTTGCTAGGATATGATGCCAAAGCGGCATAGATTTTAAGCGAGTTCGACTGCCAAGGATCCCGCGGACAACCCGCCGAGTAAAAGAGACATTACATTGAGTCAATCAGCCCAAACCACTGCACCGAGTAGCCCGGCATCCTTTATTGCCCTGTTACCCTTATTTGTTTTTCTAAGTCTGTTTATTGGCGCAGGCGTCTATTTCCAAAGCCAAGGTGTAGACTTTGCCTTCTATCAATTACCGAGTGTGATTGCCATTCTGCCAGCCATTATTCTGGCCTTGGTATTATCAAAACAAAAACTCAATCAAGCGATTGATACCTTTATCGGCGGTATTGGCCACAGCAATATTATTGCTATGTGTTTGATTTACTTGCTGGCTGGCGGTTTTGCGGCAGTAGCGAAAGCCACAGGTGGTGTCGATGCGACCGTTGCCTTAGGTTTATCCCTTATTCCTTCAAACCTATTACTGCCCGGCTTTTTTGTGATTGCCGCTTTTATTGCCACCGCAATGGGTACCTCAATGGGCACCATCGCCGCCGTGGCACCTATCGCCTTAGGCGTTGCCGATCAGGCACAAATTGATTATGCCCTGATGGCGGGCGCCGTGATGTCTGGCGCACTGTTTGGCGATAACCTCTCGATTATTTCGGATACCACTATTGCGGCCACTCGTACTCAAGGCTGTGATATGA
Organism: Shewanella mangrovisoli; assembly: GCF_019457635.1. Lineage (NCBI taxonomy): Bacteria > Pseudomonadati > Pseudomonadota > Gammaproteobacteria > Alteromonadales > Shewanellaceae > Shewanella > Shewanella mangrovisoli. The sequence goes on along the minus strand of NZ_CP080412.1, from coordinate 1,102,289 downwards.
AAGATAAATTCCGCGAGAACCTGATTTTTGCGATCCCTGCTTCACTGCTAACTTTTGTCGCCTTTGTGATTGCAGGCCAAGGCCAAGCCGATCTAGCCGCTCAGGATATCGACTTTATCAAGGTGATTCCTTACCTGACGATTCTGGTATTAGCGGTCGCAGGGTTAAACGTGTTCGTCGTCTTGACCTTAGGCATTCTGCTGGCGGGCGCTGCGGGATTCCTGACCATGGACTATGGCGTTATCCAATTTGGTAAAGATATCTACGCGGGCTTTAGCAATATGCAGGAAATCTTCATCCTGTCGATGTTAGTCGGTGGTTTAGCCTCGCTGATGCAGCAACAAGGGGGTTTAGCCTTTGTAAGCAAGCAGATTGAAAAGCTCATCACCCGTTTCTCAAAAGCCCAAGGCGAAGCCTCATGCCGCGCGGCCGAATTAGGCATGGCAGGGATTGTGGCCGTCACCAACAGCTGCGTTGCCAACAACACAGTGTCTATCGTTGTGACGGGTGATATTGCTAAAGATCTGGCAGAAAAACACGGTGTTAGCCCTAAGCGCGCGGCCAGTGTACTCGATATTTTTGCCTGTATTATCCAAGGGTTAATTCCCTATGGCGCCCAAGCACTGCTGATCGCTTCAACCTTTAGCATTACACCGCTGGCGGCCGTCTCCCACGCTTGGTACTGCATGATCCTAGCCGCTGTCGCGATTGCGATTGTGATTTTCCGTAAGCGCCACTAACCTTATTCGATTATCGATAAAGCAAAGGGAGCATTCGCTCCCTTTGCTTTTATCTGTCTAAAGATCAAATCAGGCCGAGACTTGCCATCGGTTTCGGATTCAGGCAAGTTACAGCGGGTTATTCGCGCGGTATTAAGCTTAATTTACGGCATAGTCATTCATCACAAAATGCATCTATCACAATATGAATCCGCAGCATGAACCCAGTTTTTACGACTTACATCGCCTGATCACTTGGTTGATTGTAGGCGCGGCGCTGCTGAGTGCCACAGGGGTTATCATAGCGCTCTACGCCGAATATCAAGTTGTAGGCACTCCCGCCCTGTTTATGCGTGCCGATTTTCTCGGTGACTATATCAACTCGCCTCTCGCCTATGTGTTTAACCTCGGATTACTCGCCGCAGGGATTTGTATGTTGGTCTCTATGGCTGGGCTCTACTTGCTCAAACTCGACACCTTTAGCCAATATATTGCGCTCACCGGCGCCTGGGTTGGCACCTCGGTGATTTTGATGGGGATTTTTCCGATTAACTTTTTGACCATGCACAGGCTGGTTTCTACTAGCTATCTGTTAAGTACGCTAACCCTGCATGCCTTGGTAATTATCGCAGGAATCGTGCCTAAGCTTATCTGTCCAAGACCCTTGTTTTACTTAAGCTTATTAAGCTTTATCAGTGCCGTTAGCCTGAGCTTACAACTGGATTGGAGCCAGCTGGATTTCCCGCCCTGCGAGACAGACAATCATTTCTGTTTTGTTGCCGCCAATATGTGGCTGCAAACGAACCTTAATATTATTTGGTGCTTAAGCCTTGCATTTGCCATGCGCCGTTTATCTAAAATCCTGTATTATCGCGCCCAAGTCCATCACCCGTTTTAGCTTAGTCATTTATGCGTCTCGCCAAATACCTTGCCCAATGTGGCATTAGTTCACGCCGTGAAGCCTGCCGCTTGATTGAGGCTGGACGCATCAGCCTCAATGACAAGATAGCCAAGCATACCGATGCCGTGCATTTCGATGCTGACGGCCAATGTCTTGATAGCCTCTGCTTAGATGGAAAGCCCATATCGGGCATCGAAGCGCTTACTTATTGGATCTTCAATAAAGCCGTAGGCACAGATTGCCGTTTGTTAGACGCCGATAAATCCAGTTTGCTGCATTTACTGCCAACTGCGCCAAGACTCTACCCAGTAGGCAGATTAGATAAAGATTCCCGTGGTTTATTGCTGCTCACCAACGATGGCGAACTCACCCATAAACTGATGCACCCCAGTTTTGCCCACAGTAAAACCTATCACGTACAACTCGATAAGCCCTTCAACGATGCCTTTATCGAACAAATGGCCAGCGGCTTGCAATATAAAGAAGTGCGCACACTCCCCTGCCAAGTCACGCGGTTAAGTGATGTGAGTTTTGAAATAGTGCTTACCCAAGGGTTAAATCGCCAAATTCGGCGCATGTCCAACGCCTTAGGTTATAAGGTGATTGACTTACAACGCGTCGCGTTAATGACATTAACGCTAGGATCCTTAGCCGAAGGCGAAATGCGACCACTCAGCCCAGAGGAAGTTGCGAGGCTTAAAGCCGCAGTGACGATTTAGTGGAAGACAAATGGTGGATACACTCAAGTAGTTACCTCAATTTGAGACAAATGCCTGCGTGCACAATATCTGCCAATGAACACCAATAAACGCCAATGAAGATAGAAACGCCTGAGATGGCTCAGGCGTTGTTGATGAAGCTAAGATAGCCTTTCAAACTGTTGAAATTAAGCTACTTTTTATCGGAACGAAGCACTAACTCCACTCTGCGATTCAACTTTTGTCCGGCGTCATTAGTATTGCTGGCTACAGGGCTGTATTCCCCATTACCGTGAGCGGTTAATTGGGCCGACGGAATTTGAAATCCGTCACTCAACTGCTTAATCACTGCAGCGGCGCGGCGCTCCGACAGGCTTTGATTGTAACTCCGCTCGCCCTTGTCATCGGTATGTCCGACCACATAAAAACTCAACGTGGGGTTCTGCTTAAGATAACTCGCGAGGACCTCAAGAACTGGCTTGGACTCAGGCAACATACGCTCACTGTCATAATCAAACAACATTCCCTCCAACGTCGCTTTACCTGTTTGGCTAATCGCATCAGTCAAGGCATCGAGGTCGATAGCCACACGATCATCCTTCAGAGTAGAGAGTTCCATGACCCTGAGCGTAGTATCGGCAGGCGTGCCATCGAAATAACCTTGGGAATAGATATCGAAGTAAACATCACCCTTGGCGTGACTCAGCTTAAACAGCTGATACTCCTGCCATTCGTCTTCTTTATCGTCCTTGATTAATTTGATGGCATTGATCAGATTATCATCGTCGCCGCAGGCCGTACCTTTACAGTGGAACACCCGCTCAGCCTGCAGCTTTTGTGCTGCTGCGGCATAGTTGCTGTTGATTTCAAACAACGAGTAGCTTTCAGGCATCTGATAAGTTATTTGGGTAAGCTTGGCGTCCAGCGGTTTGGTTTGATAATCGGCGCCCGACATCCCTACCAATACAGGCACTTGGGTAAAGTTAGTTTGTTTGTAACTTGAAATATAACTGCCGGGCATACGCCCCAGCAAAGGATGGTCGGTCGCGCCTTGAGCATCGTCACTGCGCCTATCTTTAATCTCAATATCCTTCGGCGCCTGTTGTAAAAAGTCACTATTCGCTTGGATCAAATCCAGCGGCTCAGGAATAGAATCAAGGATATCGACCTGCAGGTAGGTATATCTATCCTCGCGATTGACGACATAGATACTGGCGTAAACCTCACCGCGAGAACCTTTTAGTTTTACCGCCGCATAAGCACTGTGATAATCGGCATTCACGCTCTTAAGTGGCTTTAGCTGAGTTTGCATGGCTTGACCATCACCACAGGTGGCGGCCTGACAGCTAAATAACACTTCAGCATTCAGTTTTTGAAGCTGTGCCAAATAGTTATTGATCACATGTTCGGGACTATATCCCTCTGGCAACTCAACGCTTTGTCGAGTCAATTTCCCCGATACAGGCAACAGAGTGAACTTGTCCCCATTCACTGCGGTGATAAGCTCAAAGGGCGTAAAGTGGATGCGCTTTTCTTCAGGCGATTTGGCGTCAGGAAAGGGAGTAAACAGTGATTCAGCATTCACCGCAAAAGTGGCGACACCGCAGGTCACAGTCAAAAATACAGCACTCAGTAACGTCTTATGTCCCATAAAAAATCCTTTTCTGTAGGGAAAGTTAGCCCTCGCGAACCAACTAAATAGATAAAAAATAGTGACGGGATAATACGATAAAATTTTTTACCTAGGTATTAAACGACATAAAAGTAATACTTTTTATTGAAAAGGAAATACGAAAATACTGAGATACCCAGCTTTTAATAGCGTGGTAATAACCTCCATCTATACTTAATTCAGCATTGAAAAAGCCTTTATATTTCGCGCCTTGCAGAGCTCAGATAAGCCTTGAACGCTCCTTTTAAATCAATTCCTAAAACCATTTTTCGACTCTGATGCAGCCCTTCGATTTTTTCGCTTAATATTCAAATCACTTTACAAAAAGGTGTTGTAGATAAATCAAAAGTGCATTATGTTATTGATTTATAATTGATGATACTTGATTCACATACCCCATTAGGAAGCAAGTAATGAATTTATATAAATATCGATACTCACATTCTAAGAGTTACATAAAAGCCCCTAACAACCATTGGAAAGCTATGAATTTCAAAGGTGAGGTTTATGAGGCTTCCTTCTATGAAATGATGATTTCCAATATTGAAAGCTTATCAGATAATACCGTAAAGATAATTTCTAAAGGCCCGTATACACCAAAAAATAATAAATATCTGAAGACAGGATTCTACTGCGACAACCTAGGTCGATTTATCTATAATAGCGACAGAATCGCAATGGCCGAATTTGATTGCATTAAAATAGATGAATATTCTCTATCGTTCTACGAGTGTACTCTTACGCAAAAGCCTGAAAATTTAAGAAGCTTGAAAAAAGAGTCTCTACGGAAATCAAAGCTCCTAAAAAGACTATTTCCAAACAAAAAAATTTTGTGTGTTGTTGTCAGTAATAATGAGACATCGTTAAATTTCTTTAAGAATAAGAATGGTTTTTCTACCCTTCATTATGATTTTGATGACATAGATTTATGGAACTTAGCAAGTAATAACAAGCCAGAAAGTATAGCTTGTGGACTTGCTATGCTGCCACCAAGTAGTTTGAATGAAAAAACAATTGATTTTTCATATCTTGAAGAGTTTGAAAAAATATCATCAACTTTCTCTAAAGATGGTTCTTTATCATCTATTGAAGACGACATAACTTCAAATGACGGCCTTTTTGAAAGGCTTTATTGGGGTAAAGTTAAAACTGAGGATCTTAAAGCCAAAGATATTAATTTAAATTCTGATTTTGTGATTATTTCAGTTAACTTTAAAAAAATTAAACCTAAAATCAGATACTACTATGTAAATAATAAAGATAAATCGGTATATGAAGCTTTAAGCAAACCTAAAAAATTGAATGCTATGAAATCAAGTCGTTCAGAAATAATGAGAATCAATGAAAGCTTGCCAATCAGGTCGGCAAGTGACCTGCTGCAGCTTGAGATGGAACTTATTGAATGGCATAACAAAACATTACAGCGGACAAACCGTCGTAATACGATGTAAATTCATACAAATTTTAATCTGATATTTTGTGTTTTAGTTTATTGTTTTAACACAAAAACACTCCCAAACATGATACGTATGTCTTTAAGACTTACAAACTACGCCAATGCTAGAAAGGTGATCCATGGTAATTAGCGAGACGACCGTCCGCCCCATGGCAGCTCTTTGGCATCCATGCCATCGCGGCATTCGTGAATCCATTCACATCAGACGGGGCGGTCGAGCATCCACGGATGGACTTGAAAAACATCCCTGTTTAACGGCCAGTTCGCCATCCATGGCTCTCGTTCATAAGCTTAGAAACCCTAGGTTTCTATTCACCGTGTCGTTGAGTAAGTGCCATGGCTCGCCTATAAGCCATAACTTAAAGAGTGCGGTATACAAGCATCCCTTCAGAAATTCATTCTTAAAGTTTTCGGCACTAAACCGTAAACAAGCCAATGCCACGAATCACTCACCAATAGAAGCTTGAGGCTTTAACATAAGTTCACACTAACCCTATTCCCCCTCCAAATACAAAAAAGCGATAAATCCTGTGGATTTATCGCTTTCTTCTTACCTTGCGGTCGCTACCTATTTATCACCTAAATCATGCGACGCAAACATTAGGCAATGATACTTGCCGCACCTATGCGATGCGGCGATGTATTACTTAACGATTTCCATCTCGGCTAATAGGTTGTCGGCATTATCTAAATACTTCATTACCCACAGCATATAACGGCTATCGACTTGGATTGAGCGGTTGATATTGTCGTCGTACGCCCAGTCACCGATGATGCTTTCATACACGCCATCGAACAGTAAACCTACTAATTCAGCGCGGCCGTTTAGGGTTGGGGAGCCTGAGTTACCGCCGGTGGTGTCTAAGGTCGACAGGAAGTTTACTGGCACAGAATCGATGGCTTTCACATAGAAATCACCGTATTGCTTCTGCTTGATAAGCTCTAACTGCTTTTTCGGCGCATCGAATGGGTCAACACCAGTGTCTTTTTGCACTATGCCTTCGAGGCGAGTAAAGGGCTTAGCCACTAAACCATCTTTAGGTTCATAACCTTTAACATGACCAACGGTCACGCGCAGACTAGAGTTTGCATCGGCGTACACTGGCTTACCTTGCTCACGGTTATAGGCGATGATGGCATCCATATACTGCGGACGTACTTTCATCAGCTCGCCATCTAACTCTTTCTCTTTCTTCTCTTCGCTCATGTTAGTGTCATACATGGCCACGGCGAATTGAATAAAAGGATCCTTAGAGGCTTTGAAATCATCAACGGATTTTTCCATCCAAGCTAAACGCACATCTTTGTTGCCCAGCTCGGTTTTGGCGTACATTTTGTCTAAGGTTTTCGCCAGTTTAGCTTCGTTAACCTTTTTATCGATACCAAAGGCTTTATCCATAGCAGGTAAGCGCTGCGCCTCAGGTAACGCGGCATAACGTTTGAGCATATCTAAGAGTACGGCCTTATCCACACTTGGCGCATAACGGCGATCGATACGTTCCATGCTCGCCTTGAAACGCGTCATATCGCGGTCTTGGAAGCCGGGTTCGCGTTGCATATCAGGCAGTTGCTTCTCATGGGCTAAACGGTACAGATTGGTCGCCGTTGGCACCATCGTAGTGTTGCCAATGTAGCTTAAAATCATATCCCGTTCTTGATGAGCTTTGCTCTTAGCGATCAGCGCGTCTAATTCGCTTAAGGTTTTACCGTATTTGGCTTCGCGGCTGCCGTCTTTAGCAATCCATGCGGCGAGCTCGGCTTCACGGGCCTTGCGGTCGGCTAACATGGTGGATTTACCATAAAACTCAATCATAGAGGTGAAGTTTTTAGCGTAGTTCGCTAAGCCAGCGATTTGGCTCTCGTACTTAATGCGCTCGTCACTACCTTCTGGCGCCGTTTCTTTGATGATTTCAATAAAACGTTCGCGCAGCATCTTGCCTTCTGGGTAAGCCCATTCGAACTGATTTTGCACTTCGTTCGCGGTACGGTATCTGTTGGTACGGCCGGGGTAACCCGCTACCATCACAAAATCCCCTTCGCTCACGCCTTTTGCCGAGACTTTTAAGAAACTCTTTGGCTCGTAAGGAACGTTGTCGGCGCTAAATTCGGCAGGTTTACCGGTTTTAGACACATAGGCGCGGTAGAACGAAAAGTCGCCCGTGTGGCGCGGCCACATCCAGTTATCGACATCGCCGCCGTATTTACCAACGCTGCCCGCAGGGTTATAGACTAAACGTACGTCGCGGATTTCTAACTGTTTTACCAGATAATATTCTAAGCCACCGTGGAAGCTATACACTTGGCAGCGGTAGCCTTCATCCTTTTCACACTCGGCAACGAGTGCTTTTTCTTGATTCTCAACGCCTTGATAAAACTCACGGCCCGTCTTGTTTTCAAGCCCTGCGTTAACACGCTCAGTCACATTGGTCACCTCTTCGGTGACATAAACGCGAGAACCAGGCGCTGCGGGTAATTCATCGGCAAAGGTTTTAGCTAAGAAACCGTCCTGTAACAGGTTCTTCTCTGGAGTCGAGTTATATTGAATCGAACCATAGGCGCAGTGGTGGTTTGTCACGACTAAGCCTTTTGGCGATACAAAAGATGCCGTACAGCCACCTAGGCTAATCACGGCATTCATGGGAAATTCGGTCAGTTTGGAAATCGATTTCGCATCAATCTCTAAGCCTTTCGCTTTGAGTTCATCGGCCATTGCGGGCAATTGGTGTGGCTGCCACATACCTTCATCGGCATGGGAGGCAAAACTCGCCGCCACGGCAACTGAGAGTAACCATTTTTTCATTATCTTAAGTCCGTTTTAGGTGAAGAAAGCCGAGCGCTTGCGAGGCCATTTCTTATATTTATTGGGATTACATGCCGCTTTGGTTAACGCTAAAAAGCAAAAAGTCAGGCACTAGGCCTGACTTTAGCATATCGCACGCACTCTATAACAGAGTTAGAAAAATTCGCTTACAAAGCAAATACATTCATCATAATTTATCGGTTTAACTCTGCCGTATCAGCGCGTTAAACAACCTTAAGTTACAGCGCGACAAATAGCTGAGCGCCGATAATCACCGCGCCTAGCAGACCCGCGATCCCGAGGGCAAATGTCCCGCCGGACACTTGGTATCCCTGCGGCATGGCTTGGCGCTGACGCAGTGCCATCACGATCGGCAGGAAGATAATCATCACCACCAGCGGCACGGCGGCAAACCCTAATACGGCAACAAAACCTTCGGGGACATAGAGCGCACATAACAGCGGCGGCACAAAGGTTAACAGCCAAGTTTGGGCGCGGCCGAGGAAGGTCTTCTTCGCGCGGGTCAGTTCGGCCACAAAATCATACAGACTTAAGGTTACCCCGAGGAAAGAGGTGATTAAGGCTAAATCCGCAAACAGCGAAATACATTTGCTGATCCAAGGTGTGTGGGCAATCTCTTGTAATGCACTGATAAGCGCAGGTAAAGAGCCGTTAAAGCTACTGACTTCGGTGCCACCGACTGTGCCTAAGGTCACCAATAACCAGAAGATATAACAAGCGAGTGGAATGGTTGAACCGATTAGCAATACTTTGCGCAGCGACACAGCATCGCCATCTAAATAACGCACTAAGGTCGCGATACACACGTGGAAACCGAAGGAAGTAAACACCACAGGAATCGCCGCCATCCAACTGCTGGTCATGGACTCGGCCACCGCACTGGTTGCCATACTCGAGATGCTGACTTCGGGTAATAAAAACAGCACAACCACAATTAGCAATAAAATCATCAGCGAAAACAAGAAGCGCGAGGCTTTATCGACCCAAGCCACCCCTAAGGCCGCAAATCCACCCAGCACTAAGGTAAACAGCACCACAGCCAGTTGGTTGTCTAACACTAGGTCGAACATATTTTTGGCTTTAAGTACTAACAGCGATGAGCCGCCCGTCAAATACGCCGCCGTTAAAGCAAAGAGTAAGCTGAGAAAGGAAGCGCCTTGCACCATTTGGCCTTTCTTGCCGAGGAGTTTGCCCGTGATGGCGTGGACGTTATCACCGACGCCAGAGCGCAGGTTAATCTCAAGCATTAACAATGAGGTATAGGCTGACAAGCCCCAAATCACCACCATTAGCAAAATGGCTGGCACCATGCCTAAGGCGGCCGTGGCTAAGGGTAAGGCTAACATTCCCGCGCCAATGGCGGTCCCCGCGACAATGGCTATCGAGCCTAACATTTTTGAATTCACACAATTATCCTATTCAAGTATTAATTATTATTTTTTAAGGTTTTTTGAGTAGATTTGAAGGATAAAGCCTTGCGCACTCTGTGATTAAGCCAACAGCAATCTCAAACGAAAAGCGTCACTAAACTTAAAGCATCCAATCCGATCTCAAAGAGCAGATCAATTGGCCCCAATAGCTTTTGAATATTTCAACCCAGTCGCCATTGAGGCTAACTAAATCGTTTGAAGAAAAGTGACATTAATTTCAACCGTGATTGCCTTAGCAAAGCAGCGACATCGCGCGTAATAGAAGATAGCTAGGGACATTAACAGAGCCTATCCCAGCGGGCAAGCCAGTTATAGACAAAGATGACGCCGCCTTGGCTATCCGATGGGGAAATATGAGTAAAAGATAAAAAATCGAGGCGGATCTGTTATCAAAACAATAAACCCTGCAAACCTGTGGCATTGCAGGGTTTATCAATGAGTTTAGCGATTCGCTCAGAGGATACGGGATTACGCTAACGCGGATTAACACGGCTCACAATCCCCTTATTCCCCTGTTAACGGGTTACAGCTCAGTCCAGGCCATAGCCCAAGAGCCGCCGACACCCGGTTCAAACCCAGTTGCCGTTGGCGACCATTGCATGCAATAACCACTGTAAGGCCAAGGTTTACATTGATAGACCTTGCCAGTTTTAGGTTGCAGCACTTTAGTACCCGCCACATAGTTTTTAATGCCCTCGGGGAAGACAAAGTCGGCATCCGGGGCTGTGGCTTGATCTTTTAAGAACAGATCGAAGTTTTGCTGGATAACCTCACCTTGCTTTGGCTCGCCCTTCACCTGTAAGTGATAATGGCCCGCCTTTGGCGCGACGACATCCAGCACTAAACTCTCGCTAGTATTATTGACCGCTTGCGTGACATATCCTACTGCCGTGCCATCGTGGCTAAACAGGTAAGCCGAGACCTGCATATCGGTATTAGTGCTAACATCGAAACTGACCTTTGCGGCACCATCGACAATGGGGTAATCATCGGCGAGTGACGTGACATCGAGCTGATTGCCCGGCGCAGGCGCAATATCAAAGCTCACTTCCACTCGCTCTAGACCCGAATTGGGCGCGGCATAAATCTCATTTTTACCGTAAACGGGCGAGATCACCCCAGAGGCATTCTTCTGCCCCGCCTTAAGTTGTGGCTGCTGGGCGTTAATCGCGCTGGCTAACAGGAATGGCCAATTTTGCTTGGCGCCTTGGGTGGCATCGGCAATGGTTATCTGGGTTTGCTTGGCAGTTTGCTCACCATTCGCATCAAACACCCGCGTCATCACCTTATCACCCGCCTTAAGATCGAGTGACGGATTGATATCACCAATGTCGGTCCACTCGCCCGGCACCACGGCGCCAGAGCTAAAGTTCACATCGATGGCATTGTAGAAACTGTTGGTAGTGTCCCCCACTTCCCACACGGCCAAAATGACGTGATAACCGGTTCTATCTTCAGGCACATAACAGTTATGCGTCACTAACTTAGGCGGCTGCACCATGCCACCATCGACCACACAGAAGGGCGCTAAGTCAAAACTTGCACGGCTCAACGCTTGGTTTTGATCCCACCCTTGGCGGGTTAAATAGTAACGCCAATTGCGGGTCACATGGTTAGCGGTGAACTGCCAGCTAAAGTCATTCCAACCCGACTTAATGTCATGCTTAGACCAACGACTTGGGCTCTGTTCATCCAAGGGAGAAAACGCCGCGTTGGCTGCGCTGGCAATTTTGCCGTCGGCAGGGCCTGACTCAGGAAAACCTGATGGACCTTCAACACTTTGCGGTTCCCACTGAACGGCGCCGCAGTTTAAATTGCTGCCAGTTTTACAGGCGTATGAGCGTGACTCTGGTGAAACCACATAACCGTGGGCCGACGCCGTTTGGCTAACTAGCGCACTCGTGGCGCTTAAAGCTAAGGCTATTAGGCTTAAGCGAGCCAGTTGCGGACGTTTGAGTTTAGCGTTTGTAATGGATGAAAAAGCAGTTTGATGTTCCACTTTAATGTACTCCGTAGGGTGCCTTTCTCGACGAGATTGGCATAGGTATAAAAGTGGTATTTAGGCAAAACAGCATTAAGCAAAGCCGTTTATTTTTCAAAGAATTGAAAGCATTAAATCAATTCAGAGGCAACCCCGCTATCTTAGTTACAACATCCCTTTACAACTTTAGACCGGAGGCTTTGCGTCCTAATTTTTCAATTAGTTTGCCAAATACGGTGGCTCTCCATTCAAGTTAACAATATGTAACTTAAATTGAGACAGGGTTAACCTAACAATAAAAGACAACGTTGTCAAAAATTAAAATGTTACAATTCAACACATTACAAAACGCTGAGCGGTATTTTATTGGCGTCTGTCATATTATTTGCGCTTAAGCTTAATGACTTTACCCTTGAAACAGACTCTTACTTGGGTATAATGCCCTCCTCGCTTCGGGGGAGTAGCTAACTGGATTTCGAGCCATCGATATTCAGGGTGAACATCAACATACTTGGCCGCATGCCATGGTGTTTACAGCAAATCATCGATTTGTCCTGCAAGACCTGAGCACAGTAACCGCACCTAGGGGTGGACGGTCTATTGTGCTTATGTCAAAAACCACCCCTAAAAGGATCACACTTGGAAGCGTTACTCGCCTCAACCTTTACGGTTGCCATCGCCGAGATTGGCGATAAAACTCAACTGCTTGCCCTATTACTCGCTGCAAGATTTAAAAATAAAACCGCGATTATCTTGGGTATTTTACTCTCAACCCTGTTTAACCATTTTGCCGCCGCTTGGCTTGGCCAATGGGCTATTAACTGGGTAAGCCCAGATGTAGCACGCTACTTGGTTGCCGCTTCCTTCTTTGCAATTGCGCTATGGGTGTTAATCCCCGATAAAGTGGACGCCGAAGAAAGCCGTTTCTATAAGATGGGACCTTTTATCGCGACCTTTATTCTGTTCTTTATTGCCGAAATGGGCGACAAAACCCAGATCGCGACTGTCGTGTTAGCCGCTAAATACGATGCCTTAGCCATGGTGGTTGCAGGTACCACTTTGGGTATGTTGCTGGCGAACGTCCCAGTGGTTATTGCAGGGCATTTTAGTGCCGAAAAACTACCAATGAAGTGGATCCACAGGGGCTGCGCGATTTTATTCGCCCTGTTAGGTGTCGCAACGCTAGTGCTTTAACCAATTGATTAAATTTAGATAAACAAAAAGGCCAGTGATAACACTGGCCCTTTTTATGGGTTAATTAAGTTTATAACCCGAGTGCAGTTTGGATCCGTTGACCGTAATCCGCATCGGCCTTGTGGAAATGTGCCAGCATACGTTGCTGTACATCCAAACTTGCCTGACGCAGTGAGCCTGAAATCGTTTCCACTAAGCGCGCTTTCTCTGCTTCGCTAAAGATGCGATACAGATTACCCGCTTGCGTGTAATCATCCTGATTGTAACGGCTGTAACGCGCCGCTTCGCCATCTAAACGCAGTGGTGGCTCGGCAAAGCTTGCTGGTTCCACTAAAGCCCCCGCAGTGCTGTTTGGACCATAGTTGGCCGCGGCATCACCACCAGTTTGGCTACCGTGGTACGGGCATTGCGTTCCCGCCATGGCACCCGCACGTTGATGATGGTTGGCTTTAGTCGCATGTGGGCAGTTTACTGGTAACTGGTTGTAGTTCGCCCCAATACGGTAACGCTGCGCATCGGCATAGGCGAATAAACGTGCCTGTAACATCTTATCGGGCGATGCGCCTACACCTGGTACTAAGTTGCTCGGTGCTAATGCCACTTGCTCAACTTCGGCAAAGTAGTTTTGCGGTAAACGATTCAGCTCTAACACACCAATCTCAATTAACGGGTAATCGCCATGTGGCCACACCTTAGTTAAATCGAATGGGTTGATATGGTAAGTGTTGGCGTCGCTCTCAGGCATAACCTGTACGTTCACCGTCCAACGAGGGAAGTTGCCATCGGTCACTGCCACCACCATATCGCGCTGGGATGAGTCAGGGTCGATACCCTTTAACTTATCGGCTTGCTCATTAGTTAAGTTCACCACGCCTTGCTGCGATTTGAAGTGGAACTTCACCCAGAAACGCTCACCTTTAGCATTCCAGAACGAGAAAGTATGTGAACCATAACCATGCATTTGGCGGTAGTTTGCCGGAATACCACGGTCAGACATCAGAATCGTCACTTGGTGCATGGCTTCAGGGTTTAATGACCAGAAGTCCCACATAGCTTGTGGATCTTTCAAATTCGTCAATGGGTTACGTTTTTGGGTATGGATAAAGTCTGGAAACTTAATCCCATCACGCAGGAAGAAAGTAGGCGTGTTGTTACCCACTATGTCGTGATTACCACGAGCAGTATAAAAGCGCAGACCAAAACCACGGGGGTCGCGTTCGGCATCGGCAGAGCCCATTTCACCGCCTACGGTAGAGAAGCGCACGAAGGTTTCAGTTTGCTTACCAACACCGTTAAAATGGTCGGCAATGGTGTATTCGCTTAAGTCTTTAGTCAGGGTGAAAGTACCGTATACGCCAGTGCCTTTGGCATGCACAACACGCTCTGGAATACGCTCACGGTTAAAGTGGGCAAGCTTTTCAATTAAATGCCAATCTTGCAGTAGTAATGGACCACGCTCGCCCGCTGACAATGAGTTTTGATCGTCAGCAATTGGAGAACCGCTTTGGCTTGTTAAATACTGTTGACTCATACCTTGCTCCTCATTCTTGATTGGTGTTAACCCAAGATTCAATTAAATCGTAAATTGTGGCCATGGCTTATCTCCTTGGCGGGGCGACGTTTTGTCGATGGAGTTAGAATAGACAAAGATACAGATTCAATAAAGCGATTAATATAGATTCAAACAATCTGCATTTCAGATTAACGAAGAGTGCTTAGATCATTCAGGGAGTAAAGTTCACTCCCCGTATGCGATGAAATAGCCAGCGACAGAATAAAGAGTATGCCAGCCGTAACGCAAACCGACTTGGCAAAAATGAGAACTCGAGCTTAAGACAAACTTAAAAAATACTTCAATTGATTCAAAGTGCTACATATTACTCATTGACAGAGGCCGCCTGTTCGCGATAGATGACGACCAAATAATAGGCATCGATTATTACGATAAAAAAGTTAACCGCCGCCACCGGGTAAGCTTGTATCGCTACCCCATAGGCAACGAATAATGCCGACCCCAGCAAGTTCCACCAGCGTAACTTTTTGATGTTAGACATCATCAAAGAGATGGCCACCACCACAGACGCTAAATAACCAACCCATTCCCACATCATTGCACTATCCATATCACGTCCTTATTTATCGATTGATACAACTAAAACAGGTTGGTTGAGCCTTGTTAGCGTTTTACTACCGCCGCCGTCATCCGTGAAATACAGGTCAACTCCCCTGCACTATTATGGATTAAGATTTCCCACACCGAACTGCGTTTTCCCAAATGAACCGGTTTAGCCGTCGCGGTCAGTACGCCATTACGCGAAGCGCGTAAATGGTTGGCGTTAATCTCTTGTCCAACACAATAATATTGCTCGAAATCCACCGCAAAGTTTGCGGCATAGCTGGCAACCGTTTCGGCCAGCGCCACGTTAGCACCGCCATGAACTATGCCTAAGGGATTATGTACCGCGGGCGTGGCAGGCATAGTCGCCTTCATATAGTCATCGCCAATCTCGCTGATCTCAATCCCGAGAGTCTGCATCAAGGTGCCTTTGCCCCCCATACCAGCATCTAAACGGGCACAATCCTCTAAGGTGACAGGTCTAAACCAAATACTCATTTCAACATCCTAGTAAAGAAAACCAGCTAGCAGTTTACTAAGAAGTGACTGAAGTTCAACACATACGCATTGGCTTAATCAGTATAAGACGGCAAGGAGTCGCTACGCCTAAGTTAACCAATGCTTTGTGACAGCCAAACGACTAAACCAGACTAAAAACAGCCCCCACAGGCTCACCACACTCGGCATCATAAGGGCATCGCTGCCTAATACCGCTGCCGCCTGCTGAATCCCAAAGACATAGCCCATCTGCACCAATACGGCGACCAGGGACGCGAGCAACACTTTATAAGAAAAGGCTTTTTTAACGAGTAACAACAGACAACCAATAACGCCAGAAACCACCGCAAAACCAAACACAAAGTCGAGCCAGGCGGGTGTCGATTCATAGAGTTTTATCTGATCTGGGCTCATCTGCGCCATAGCCTCAGGCGTCATGGTCATTTGAATAACAAATGCCAATAAACCCATGATGTTCCATAACAAACTGATGAGTGCGACAAAATAAAACCACAGTGGCGCTTTCGCCACTTCAATTGAATGGTAGGAGCCTGTCACTGCCATCTTCTCTTCTCCGTTTGACTAACCTTCTCGGCATTTCGCCCGATTCAAGCCATAAAAAAGGGATGGTAAAACCATCCCTTAGCTCTGAGTTTAGCTCACAAACTTAGCCGTGAGCGTGCAAACTCTCGATTAACGGCGACGGCGTTGCAGGCCGAATAGGGATAGTAAGGCTAAACCTAAGTATCCTAATGCACCACCATCATCCTTTGGCTTTGGCTCAGGTTTTGGTGGCTCAACCGGCGCTGGGTAGCTTAATGCCACGATCACAGGGTCATGGTCAGAGGCTGAGAAAGCATTCTCAGATTTGGCCAGTTCGCCAGAGAATTTTTTGCCGTATTCGAACAGGTTAGATTCAACCGAGTTGATATGCCAATCTTCGATATCCACTAAACGCTTGGCAAGACTGGTGTTTGCTAAGGCATGGTCGAGGTTACCTAACTCACCGTTGTAGCTGTATGAGTAAGTACCAGCGCCATGGGCCTTGGTATTGAGGTTGATTAGGCCATAGCCCTTCTCAATCTTGCTACCTTGGCGCTCAAACACTTTGCCATCAAGAGTAGTCCAAGAGGCAGTCATGATATCGCGCTCAGACTTGCTCGCATCGTAATCGGTCAATACGCGGATAGGATCTTCCATGCCGTAGGCGTTCATATCGCCAATCACCAGCAGATCGCCCTTAACGTCTTTTAAGGCTTCGCCGAGCACTTTAGCCGCCGATACACGGAAGGCGTTACACTTGCCCTGCTGATCGGCAGGATCGACTGACTCTTCGAAGTTGACCCAATCTTCTAAACAGCCTGAACCTTTAGATTTCAGATGGTTAACAACAACGGTTAAGTTTTCATCATGGATCTTAAAGGTTTGCGCTAAGCTGTGACGTTGGTAAGCATCGTTACCTGGATTAGTCTCAGTCTTGCCGTCTTTAGTGCGAGTCACACTGCCAGCTGTCGCGTGTTGCTCAGGGGTGTCGATCGCGCGAGCCGCACCCGCTAGGCTCACTTTACCCGCGCGGTAAAGCATACCCACAGTGATGGCATCGCTACCGAAGTACTTACCGTCGTATTTATCTTCATCGGTGATTTCAACGAAGCTGTAAGCATTGTCAGCGGTTTGCTTCTCGTTTAAGGCATCGACTAAGTTCTTAATCGCGCTCTTTTCACCAAAGCCGTTGTTAGCGATTTCCATTAAACCGACGATATCGGCGTTCATGGCGGTAATCGCGCTGACGATTTTCGCGCGTTGCAGCAGCATTTCTTCTTCGGTTAATGCGCCGCGGTTACTGCCCGATGGGTTAGTATCACCACCGACCACATCGTTAAAGAAGTTCAGCACGTTAAAGCTAGCAACACGGATATCGCCCTTAGTGGCCACACTTGGCGCGTCGGTTCTATCGTCACCGCGGATAAAGTCGCCAGCGGTAATAGTATTGGTTGCCACTAAACGGTAGGCGCCGTAGCTGTAACCAATCACCCCTTCAAGGTTAGTCAGTTGGTCACCCACACGGATATAACCAGTTTCGACGTTAAAGTCAGGGAAGTAAGGGATAACACCGTCGGCTGGCTTGTAGTCAGATTCGATAAACAGCTGATTTTCAAGGTTAGATTTAACTAACGCCGTCGCTTCTGGTGACAATGCTGGATAGAGCTGAGTCGGCTTCATCAACGGCGCCTTGTAAGACACCAACATGTTATTACGACGGCCCGCATAATCGTAACTGAAGGTACGGCTGATCTTCAGATCGCTACCCGCATCCAGTTTCACGTTCATGCCTTCGTAGCGCTCTAATGCTTGCGCTAAGGTTTCGCCATCAGCCACGTAGAATGGTGTTGCAGCAGGGACTTCGCCCTTAGCACCCACTTCAAATTTCTTATCGGCTTTAATATCGATTTGGGTTAGGCCGAAGTATTCCTTCACCTTACCCTGAACGCAGACTTCAACCCCTGGTTGAATCGCTTCAGGTGGATTCTCACCTAAAAACACGAACACACCGTCGGAGGTGTATGGCGAGTTATCGCCTTTCACTTCTTGGAGGTAGAAGCCTTTAAATAAGCTCTCACCACGGGCGGTCACTACGCCGCGAACCGTCACTTCGGTTTCAGACTCGAATGCGCCTTCAGGTACATAAGGGCTGGATTCACCCGCACCTTGGACTTGATAAATAGGGACGATTTTCGCGCCGCTGCAGCTAAAGACGGGGGTTTCAGGCTCAGTCGCCGCTTCTAGCGAACCTAAACCGGTGAAAGTGTCCTTAGGTAATTGTTCCCACTGGGCAGGATTAAAAACAGTGTTGGCGACTAATGAATCGAGTTTACGCTGCAGGGTGACATCGAGGCCCCATCCTGTCGGCGTGGGCACATCACCGATAATATCGACTACGGCACCATCTTTAACTAAGGCAACCGCATCACCACCGTTAAAACTTAACGTGCCCGAAAAACTATCGACACCTTGAGGCAGGGTAATGACTGCGCTTGAGTTTAAAATCACTTTTGTGGATTTTGGCGCAATACTTTGTCCATCTAATGCTTGCATATCTAAAGCATCAGTGGCGCCATCTTTATAACGAACGAGTTTATAACCCGCCAGATCAATTGCCGTATCACCGCTGTTATACAATTCGATAGCTTTGTTGTTCGAGCTACCTTCAACATATTCAGTGATCATCACATCAGCGCTTGCCATCATTGGCAAAGCTGCGGCCACAGCTAAAGAAATAGCCGTTAACTTATTAACATTATCCATATTATCAACCCCATTATTATAATATCGCCGCTAATTTTTATTAACGTGCGGGCGGATTATTCCAGAGTTGAAAAGCTAAAAAAAGAGGGGAAGATCCCACTATGCATTCATAAGATATTGATAGAAATGAAATTTTACAACTCAAACTGTCCTATATACAGAACAGTGATATAACACAAAAGTATTAAGCGGTAAGAAAACAATAAGTAAGATAAAGACATCACAGTGATATATCAGAGTAAAAACGAGCAAATAACAATCAAAAAATAAATGTGATATTTTGATGATATTTTTAAGAATGCCACACCGAATAAAATAGGCGTTTTCGATAATTTAAATTATGGCAATTAATTTAAAACTTAATTATTTGATCATTATTTTGAAATATTATTCGTCGTCAAAAGAATACGCCTTTATCCTCTTTTAAACGCTAACTCTATTTAAAAAGCCTAGCCCTTGGTCGTTTGCGAGATGATGTAAAACGGTTAAACAAGTTGCCCCATGGTTTTATTTGTATCGCTTACAGCACTGCTTAGTCATTTCGAATGCAAAAAAATACCGCCCTAGGTGGGCGGTATTCTATGAGTGCAAAACTTAACCCGAGTTAAGTTGTTGTCACAGCAAATTACTTTTTAGCAGGCTCTGCAGCAGGAGCCGCTTGTGCTTTCTCAATTGATTTCAGTTCAACTTCAAAAATCAGGGTTGAGTTTGGTGGAATAGTACCAGTATCACGGTCACCGTAAGCTAAGTTTGCAGGGATCACAAACTTGTACTTAGCACCCACAGGCATTAACTGTACGCCTTCGGTCCAGCCTGGAATAACGCGGTTTAATGGGAACTTAGCCGTTTGACCACGCTTGTATGAGCTATCAAACTCAGTGCCGTCAAGCAGAGTACCCACGTAATCCACTTCTACAGTGTCTTCAGCCGCTGGCTTGTCACCAGAACCTGGTGTTAACACTTCGTATTGCAGGCCCGATTCAGTGGTTACTACGCCAGGCTTAGCTTTGTTTTCCTCGAGGAACTTTTTACCGTCCTCGATGTTTTTCGCTGCAATGGCTTTAGCTTGTTCTGTGCGTTTGTCGTTTAACTTTTTGTCTAAACCTTGAAGAATGGTTTGCATTTCTTCTTCGGTTAATTTCAGTTGATCATTCAGACCGTTAGTAAAACCAGTCACGATCAGCGCACGGTCAACTGGCAGGCCTAATTCTTCTTGCTCTTTGATATGGCCAGACATATAACGACCGATTGAAGCGCCAACACTGTAGGCTTCTTTTTGTGCTTCAGTCGTTAATTCAACATTTGTGCTTGCATTTGTTGCTTTTTCTTCTTGATTACAAGCAGATAGGCCAATAACAGCCAATGCAACTAACGATAATTTATAAATCGATTTCATTAAAGCTTCCTCAGCATCCTCAAGCGGTTACAATAACCTAAGCGCGACAACTGTATACTAGTTATCTGGGTTATACCAACTAGATTCTGTTATGTGTTAACTGTGATTAATCTCACTCTACCGGACTAGAGACACCAACTTTAGGAGCAAGTTCATGAAGAAAACCCTACTGCTGGTATTTTGCACACTTTTTTTAGCGGCCTGTCAGCCCAAAGCCGATGATATTCGAGTGCTTTCACAGGAACCTTCATACAGCGCGAGCCTCTCTAGCGACGGCAATATCGCCATTGTCGCCACCCAAAGCCAAGGTGTGCAATGTTGGGACCTACCCACCCACAGTCTCAAGTACCAATGGGTGCATGGCGACCTCAACACTGGCGTCACGGCCACCGCCATTTCCGCTAACGGCGAGTTCGCCGCCTCGTTAAGCCGCGATTCAGTTGCCCTATGGACAATAGCCGACGGCAAATCCCGCGGATGGTGGTCGCTGCCCACCTCGGGTGAGAGTGTAGCGGTAGCTAACAATGGCGCCTTACTGATCGGTTTGAACGATGGCAGTGTGATGTCGCTCAATGCGGCCAAAACGGCATTGATTAAATTTTTAGGCCATAAGGAAAGGGTCAATACCGTCGCGCTTTCCGCCGATGGCCGTATTGCCCTCTCAGGCTCCAATGATATGCAGGCTATCCTGTGGCAGGCGCAAACGGGGCAGCCTATCCACACTTGGGATATAGGTAGCCGAGTAACTAAGGTGGCACTCAACGACAGCGGCACTTTAAGCTTTACCAATGGCAGTACCAATGAGGCGAAGATTTGGGACAACACCAATGGTAAGCTGTTAAATCAATTAGAGATTAAACGTCGGCAAATGACCTTCTCGGCGGTACGTTTCGCCAAGCAAGACACTCAGTTGCTCACTGGTACGCCCGCGCGCGAAGTCATACTCTGGCAACGCCAAACGGGTAAACCTATTGCTAAGTGGCAAATTGCGCTGACTAAAAACAGCCAAAACCGAGGAGCCGTTGTATACTCTGTGGCAATTCGAGATACCAATAAAGTGGTTAGTATCAGTAGCCAAGGCCTAGTTGAGACTTGGCAGGAGTAGAGGTTAGTCATGCAAGGCGTACAAGAACAGATTGAAGAGCTGCAAATGAAATTGGCTTTTCAAGAGCTCACGGTCGAAGAGTTAAACCAAGAGGTCATTAAGCTGAACCAGCTCATCGCCAATCAGCAACATCAAATTCAGTTATTGATTGGTAAGTTAAAGGCGATGGAACCCAGCAATATTGCGACCCAAGCCGAAGAAACGCCACCGCCCCATTATTAATGTGATAACGGATAATGGGTAACAAAATCCGTTAACGACACTATGGCCACTAAATATCCAGGGAATGCGATGTTTAAAGATGAGATGTTACAAGCGCCCAGTCAGCCACTACCAATCGCTTTGGTGGGTGAAGCCATATTAAAAGAGCACGCCATTGAAGTTCGCGACTTCGATACGGCCTTGAGTCAATTAGCAGAGCAGATGGCGCAGAGCATGGTGGCCGCCAAAGGCGTTGGTATTGCCGCACCGCAAGTGCACAGCCCGCTAGCACTGTTTATCATGGCATCTCGGCCGAACGAGCGTTATCCCGATGCGCCGCTAATGGACCCTGTCGTGGTCGTCAATCCACAGATCTTGTCTGCCTCTGCGGAATTAGTTAGCGGTGAAGAAGGCTGCTTATCGGTTCCCGGTCAAAGGTTTAGCATTTGGCGCCACCAGACGATTGTCGTGCGCTATCAAGATCTTGCAGGACACTGGCAACAGACTGAGTTAACAGGTTTTATCGCTCGTATTTTCCAACATGAGTTTGATCATCTACAAGGGATCACTTTGCTTGAACGCTCTCAAATGCCAGAACAAAAACTAATGGCAAGAAGGTAAACCACAGGCATGAAAACCACCTTCATATACTCTTTTATTAAACCCACACTTAGCACGCTAATGCTCGCCGCCATCTTAGGCTCGAGCGGCTGTGCCTATAACAGTATTTTTATTAATTATCCGGCACAAATTGCACCGATAAAACAACAGCTCAATACCGCAACGCCCATGTCGGATATCGACAAATTAGCCAGCAATATCCAAGGTAATGATGGCCTACTCTACGCCCAAGAAGCAGGACGTGTGGCGCAGGTGGCCGGCGATTTTGCCAGCAGCCGTAAGTACTATCAGCAAGCGGTTGAGGCCTATACAGCCTTCGATGACAAAGCCAAGATCAGCGCCAGCGACATAGGTGCAACGGCCACCAGTTTAGTATTAAACGATAATGCCATTCCCTATCGTGGCCCAGGCTACGAGCGCATTATGCTGCACCAATATCAAGCCTTGAATTACCTGTTCAGCGGTGACTATCAAGGCGCATTAGTGGAGGTTCGCCGCAGTAACGAGCTGCAAGGCTCTGAGCAGGAGCGTTATCAAAAGTCACAAAAATCCGTACAGGCCATGGCCAATGGCACCATAGATGCCGAAGTGAATAAGCTAGGCCAAGCCGCTGGCACAGTGACCAGCTCCTTCCTCAATGCCTACAGCTACTACACTACGGGTCTGTTGCATGAAGTATTAGGCGAGCCAAACGATGCCTTTATCGACTACCGTAAAGCGGCGCAAATCACTCCAGATAACACTTATCTGCAACAGGATTTAGTTCGTCTTGCCAAGCAACTCGGCATGCCGCAATACGATGAGTTTAAAAGGCGCTGGGGCGATGCCAAGCTTCCCAAGGCGGGTGAAGGCCAAGTTATTCTCATGGTCGAAAAGGGCTTTGTACCTGAAAAACAAGCGCTCACAGTGCCCTTCACTATCCATGGCAATTGGCAAACCGTCTCTTTGGCAACCTATGGACCGAACAATAGTTTTGTTGCCGAGGCTCAAGTGCAAGGCTTAGGCACAGTGCTGAAAACCGAGCCCATCGCCAATATCGATGCCCTAGCGATTAACGCGCTCAAGGAAGATTTGCCCGGCACCTTGGTTCGCCAAGTCGCGCGGGTATATGCCAAATCGGAAATGGCTTATCAGGTCGAAAAAAGCGGTAAGCCCGGCAATAATGCTGCCGATATTGGCAGTATCGCGATGCAGATTTTTAACGTCGTTACCGAACAGGCGGACCGCCGCAGTTGGTTGACCCTGCCGAAACAAGCACAAATTGGCAGACGTTACCTCAATCCGGGGGAATACACGCTGCAGTTAGACAAGGCACCACCGGCCAAAATTGACGTTGCCGCAGGCAAGACCACCTTGGTCTGGGCAATTGATACTGGTAATTACACCCGAATTTATTCAATAATCATTTAACCTAGCGGTGAATGTTTGAATAAAACGAGTGTCATTAAGTTTTTACAATCACAAAATGGAACTGACTATGAAACAATTTAAACTGATTTTTGTGCTGGCTGCCGTAATGGGTCTGGCTGCATGTCAATCGAAAGTCGAGTATGGCGATGCCACAGAAGTGGAAACCGTTAACGCAAACTTTGGCTCAACGGATCTGCAAGCCATCGCCGCTAAGATGGTCGATAGCATGATGACTTTCCCACCTATCGTAGCGATGACAGCGAACAACCGCCCAATTTTGTTTGTCGATAGCATCAAAAACAAAACCTCTGAGCATATCGATACTGAATCAGTGACCGACTCTATCAGTAACAAGTTACTGCGCTCTGGCAAGTTCCGTTTTATCGATATGACAAAAGTCGATTCAGTTCGTAAGCAACTGGATTACCAAAACAATACTGGTATGGTTGACCCATCAACCGCCATCAAGTTTGGCCGTCAAATCGGTGCCCAGTACATGCTGTATGGCAACCTGTCTAGCATCGTTAAGCAAGATGGCAGCACTAAAGACGTTTACTACAAGATGACTATGCGTCTGATGGACTTAGAAACAGGCCTTATCGAATGGTCTGACGAAAAAGAAATCCGTAAGACAAAGTCTAAGTCTTTCTTAGGTATGTAATCTCGCTCAGCCCCATGGGCTAAAGCCGAAATACTCAAAAAAAGCCAGCATTTTCGCTGGCTTTTTTTTACATTTTTAACATTGGTTATCCATGCTAAATAAGGTAGTGTACTCGGCCAAAATACCTAGCATGGGCGTCGCTTTTGAACGGGATAAGTTTGCCACTTCACAGTGCCTAAACTTACCAACCTGCGCCGCATCCAAGCCACAAATAAAGTAAATCGTTGAAGGATTGAAGTCGTGAATTTGTTTAAAGCCAGCCTAGTCGCCCTCACCTGCTCGGCCCTGATGTCGTGCGCCGTCCAAAGTCCGTTAAATACGGGTCCAAGGGATGCCAGCCCCTATATCAGCCAATATCAGGCGAGCTTACGTTCACAGGTGATTTCGAATGTGCATTATGAGCTGGATTTTCAACTGACTGGCGACACTGAGTTCAGCGCCACCACTAAGGTCCATTTCAATCTCAGCGAAGTGCCTAAGCAATTGAGTCTCGATTTAAACAAGGCACAAATTAAGCGCTTTTTGATTAACGGCACCGCGGTTTACCCTAATTACAATGGCGCCTATATCAGTTTGAATACCCGTTTACTGTCCTCGGGCGACAACACGGTCGAAGTGCAATTTACTCGCGCCCACAGCACTAATGGTGAAGGCTTGCACCGTTTCCAAGACCCAGTAGATGGTAAGGTCTACCTGTACTCACACTTCGAACCTGCTGCGGCGCAGCAAATGTTTGCAGTGTTCGACCAACCCGATTTAAAAGCCAACTATAAAATCAGCGTGACCGCGCCGAAGGACTGGCAAGTGATCAGCACCATGCGCGAGTCCTCAGTCACACCTGCTGGGGCAATAAATCGTTGGGAGTTTCCTGAAACACCTAAGTTAAGCCCCTATAACTTCTCGATGCATGCAGGGCCATACCATATGTGGCAGGATAATTCTGGCCGCTATCCAATGCGTTTATTTGCACGCCAATCGGTGGCTAACCAAGTCACGCCAGAAGATTGGTTTACCTATACTAAACAAGGCTTAAACTTCTTTGATGCCTATTTTGGTATCCCTTACCCCTTTAAAAAGTACGATCAACTCTTAGTACCAGATTTCCTCTACGGTGCGATGGAAAATGCTGGCGCTGTGACCTTTGCCGAAGATCATTTCCTCCACAAAGCGGCAATGACCGCCGAGCAAAAACAAAGCTTAGCTGGCGTTATCATGCATGAGATGGCGCACCAATGGTTTGGCGATCTAGTCACTATGAAGTGGTGGAATGGCCTGTGGTTAAACGAGAGTTTTGCTTCTTTTATGGGCACACTCGCCACCCAAGAAGCCACCGAATTTACCAATGCTTGGCGCAGTTTTTACGCCCAAGGCAAACAGCGCGCCTATGAGCAAGACAGCCTAGTGACCACGCATCCTATCGAAGTGCCCGTGGCGACCACCCAAAATGCTTTCGACAACATCGATGCCATCACCTATCAAAAAGGCGCCTCGACGCTCAAGCAGTTGCGCCATTTACTCGGCGATCTGGTGTTCCAGCGCGGCGTGAGTAACTACTTAAAGCAATACAGCTATCAAAATGCCGAGCTGGATGACTTTATCAATAGCCTCGCCAAAGCTGCTGGCCGAGACTTAAGCGCCTGGACGAAGGACTGGCTCTACAGTGCGGGAGTCAACACCATCAAGGCCGAGTATCGCTGCGACGGCAACCGCATCAGCGAATTTAGCCTATTACAGTATCCTGCCAGCAGCGAGCTGCCGACACTCAGGGAGCAGAAAGTCCAAATCGCCCTGTTCACTAAGGGACGCTTCGATTTAAGACATGAGACCACTGTACCAGTCACCTACAAGGGCGAACGCACTGAGGTGAAGCAATTAGTCGGTGAACGTTGTCCTGATTTGGTTTACCCCAACTACGATGACTGGGGCTTTGTGAAGGTGCAACTCGATGACAAATCCTTCGACACCGCGAAGCAACAGTTAAGCCGAGTCACAGATCCCCTGCTGCGTTCTATGCTGTGGCAAAGCCTGTGGGACAGCGTGCGTGAAGGCAACCTGAGCCTAGATCAATACTTAAGCACAGTATTCGTCAACGCCCCTGCGGAGAATGACTACACTGTGGTCGGCCAGATTATTTCGAGCTTGCTACGCAGTAAAGAATACCTCGCACAAATCGCGCCGATTCAACAAAACTATGCTGAAAACGCGGTCAAAGGCTTAGCACAAATGAGCCTTCGTAAGACCATGGAGAGCCGAGGCGACAATGACTTCCAGCGCCGCTGGTTCAATGCCTATATTCAGTTGGCTGGCGATCGCGACAGTCTGCGTCACTTAGCGCAATTGCTGGATGGCACGACCAAAATCAAGGGCTTAACTTTAGACCAAGATCTGCGCTGGGCCATCATCACTCAGCTGAATCGCTACGACTTCCCGAATGCGCAGCAACGTATTAGCCAAGAAGCCGCTCGCGATAACTCAGATTCGGGTGAAAAAGCCGCATTGGCAGCCCAAGTTATCCGCCCAGAAGCAGCCGCAAAACGTCGCTGGTTGAGTAAAGTCCACGCCGACGCCCTGCCGTTTGCTAAACAGCGCATCATTATGGAAAACCTCTATCCTGCGGAGCAAAAACTCTTAAGTGCAGCCACCGCCGAAGAACGCCTCGCCAACTTAGGGGATATGGATAAAAAAGGCCCAGTATTTATGCGTAGCTATAGCCGTAACTTGATCCCAACCGACTGTAACTACACCAGTATTGCCGCCTTGGATAAAGTGCTAGATAGCCAAACTGGATTATCGAATCTTGCCCGCCGCACCCTGTTAGAAACTCGCCAAGCCGAGCAGCGCTGCGTACTGATTAAGAATAAAATGACCCATTGATAAATCGGTTCATCATTCACTAAAAAGAGGCTCATGGGAGCCTCTTTTTTATGCGTCCATCTTACTTTTTATTGGATAAGTTCTGGTAAAACGTCAGCAAATCCTCAAAGGCCAAAGGCTTCGAATAAAAATACCCTTGATGTTGATATACCCCTTTGGCGGCCAAATACTCGACCTGCGCTTGGGTTTCAACACCTTCGGCCACCATATCCATCTGTGACTCACGGCCAAAGGCGATAATGGCATCGAGTACCGCGCCCTTTAAGTCCTGCGTACCTATGGTATCGGTAAACATCTTATCGATTTTGATGCTGTTAATCCCAAGGCGCTGTAAATAACTAAAACCACCAAAGCCAGTGCCAAAATCGTCCAGTTTAAAGTCATGGCACAGGGGAGTGACCGCCTTCATTTCGGCCAAGGCTAATTCGAATTGAGTGATGGGTTTGCGCTCGGTCAACTCGAAGGAAATACGCTTAGCCCTAGGCTCGGGGTGAGATGAAAACCATTGGCTGAGTAAACCCGATTCTAAATGTTGGGCGACAATATTAACGCTGACCCAGCCCTTAAGCTGAGGCAAGTCCTGATATACCTGCTCCAAAATCAGATCGGTGATCGGCAGTATTAAGCCCGAATCTTCGGCATAGGGAATAAACTGATTCGGCTGAACGAGCACGCCATCGAACCTTCGCCAACGGACTAACATTTCCTGACCGACCACCTCGCCGCTGCGACAATCAATAATCGGTTGATAGTAAGGAATAAACTCTTTACGGCTAATGCCCTTTTGGATCAGCATCCCCATAGACACCCGAGCCGATTGCCAATTCCAATAAAAAATCACCGCTAAAAAGGCCACAATAAGCGCAGAGATAAACAATACAATCCCAACCCTAGAAGCCTCCCGCCAATAAAGCTCATCTCCCGCTCTCAAGGTCAAAATCACATCTAATATGCTGATATATCGCGAATCTTCGATAAAGGTTTGGGTTTGCAGTAAATCTTCAACGCCTCGCTCGAGGGAAGAAAGACCTTGGTAACCAATCATTAATTGGTAACAACCATGGCACAGAGTAGATAGGGTTTCGTTATAGACAGAGCTATTAGTGAGCACCACTAACCTCTGCTCACCAAGATGAAAAATATAAGCAATGCTGCGGGCTCTATCGTTGGCGGCGACTGTGGTGGCAATATCCACCAATTGCGAATCGATAAATAGGCTGCGAAATCGGTCAAACTGATAATGCACCGGCGGACCAATATTGGAGCATTGCCGGCCATCGGCGAGTTCGAGTTGAATAAAGCGTACGATTGCGGGGCTCAATGAGGGACTATTCAGTAGGGCAATATCCTCTGGATCACAACTAAAAGATAACTCGGCAAACGCCTGCTCAACACTGCGCTGCTCAAAACCATCTAAACCACTCGCAAAATCGGTGGCAATATTATCGAGATCTTGGGTAAATCTTTTCTCCATGCTGTAAGACGTTAACCAAGGTTGCAGTGCGCTCGCCAGCAGGATAGGCAAAATAAATAACAGGCTTGTATGTAGCCAAGGATTTAAGCACCAGCGCGGAAAATTCCATTTCATATAGGTCACTCATTGTATTAATCAGTGCTGTTTGCACTAACTGATCGTTCCCTCAGCGTATGCTCCATAGCGACTAAAAGCTGTGCAATAAATCAAATTCGTCATGTTAGCGGTATAAACTCCTATAAAAGCAATTAGCTAACTCAATTGACTATTTGCCGAGATTACACTCACAGCGCCATGAATTCCAATTTCAACAGTCATAAAAAGAGTGACTTATCTATTCATGCTTTCACACTTTCAGCCGCTATACTCTATTAACGTTAGACAGCTAACGGAATTTAAAGGAATTACATATGAGATCAACACTCAAAACCCGCTTACTCTTTAGTAGTCTCTTCGCCGTTCTCATTACTGTCGCAGTGCTGGTAAGCATTTCAAGTTACTTCATTAGAAATAATGCCTTAGAAAATACTCAACATGAAATTGATCAACTGGCGAACACCTTTGCCGAAGGGATTGGCCTGTGGATGCAAGATAGAAAAATGGCCATCACCAGTCTTAAAAAGACCATAGAGGCCGATCCCAGTGTGCAGATCACCCCTTATTTATTACAAGCCCATAATGGTATGGGATTCGCGCTGACCTATTTTGGAGATGAACAAGGCAACATGTATCGCCAAGATCCTGCGCTTAACGTCGCTAACTATGACCCCAGAATTCGTCCTTGGTATATGGATGCCAAAGCCGCCAATGCCATTGTGATGACGGCACCCTATGTCAGCGCCACCTTAAAAAAACAAGTAGTGACCATTGCCGAACCTGTGATGGTCTCGGGTAGCCTATTCGGGGTGGCAGCAGCTAACCTCACCATAGATCAACTCACAGATGCGGTGCAGCGCCTTCAAGTGCCAGGCAAAGGCTACACCATCATGGTGGACAAGACAGGGCTTATCATTAGCCATCCTAAAAGCCAGCTCAATAACGAACAACTCAATAAAATCGATAACAGTTTTACCCCGAGCTGGTTATCTCAACGTGCCAACGCCAATACCCTAGAAGAGCGCGAACTCGATGGCGAGACCCAACTTATTTATGTTGCAGCTGTGCCATCCACCGATTGGGAATTGGTTTTCGTAATGAATAAAGACGAAATCATGTCGCAGGCCACCACACTCGCCTGGTGGATGTCCGCCGTCGGTGCTGGCTTACTGGTGATTTTCGGCTTAGTTCTAGTCGCCATCTTCAAGATCCAATTTAAAGACTTAGAACGCGTTGCCTTGGCACTCAATGATATTGCCGAAGGGGATGGTGACCTGACGGTGAGAATTCACACCGCCAACAGCCACGACGAGATTGGCATCTTAGCCTCGGGCTTTAACCGCTTCGTCGAGCGTCTGCACGGCATGATCTCAAGAATGCACAAGATTGCAGGCCAACTGGAATATCAAGCCCAAGGCAGTAGCGCCTCGGCCACAGATAATAGCCAGCGCATCGCCGTACAGCAGGACGAAGTGACTATGGTAGCCACCGCTGTGACTGAAATGGCCAGTGCCACCGAAGAGATTGCCAGCAATGCCGAACACACAGCGCAAACGGCGCAAGACGCGGTTGGTCTGTCGAACCACGGCCAAAAACAAGTGATGCAGAGTCAGCAATCAATCCGCAACTTAGCCAACGAGGTCGAAACTGCAGGTCGTATTATCAGCGAGTTAAACGAACACTCGCAGAAAATTAATAGCATCCTGCTCACCATCAGTGGCATTGCAGAACAAACCAACTTGCTGGCTCTAAACGCCGCCATTGAAGCCGCCCGCGCAGGTGAGCAAGGTCGTGGCTTTGCCGTTGTAGCCGACGAGGTGCGTGTGTTGTCGCAACGCACTCACTCCTCGACCCAAGAAATTCAAGCCATGATCGAAACCTTACAGCAAACTGCGGGTAAGGCGGTTAAATCTATGACTCAAAGTCATGATATGGCTGAAACCAGTGTCGCCGACGCTAACTCGGCCAGTGAGAGCCTACTACAGATCAGCAAAGCCATTAATGAGATCTCGGATATGGCGAGCCAAATTGCCACGGCCGCAGAGGAGCAAACCTCGGTCACCAGCGAAATTAACCGGAATACAGAATCGATTCGTGAGGTCTCTGAAAACCTCTCTATCGAAGCGCAAAGCTCTATGGTTCAGGCGCAGGAATTGGCTCACTTAGCCGCCTCGCTGCAACAGGAAGTCGGCCGCTTTAAGCTATAAATGTACCAACGGCTTATGCCGTAACGCATACCACGCTATAAAAAATCCCCGATAATCTTAAACTTATCGGGGATTTTTATTTATGCTAAAACTATCTCTTAAACACTTAGAGATGATGCGGGCTCAAGGATTCAAAATAGCTGGTCTTTAAGCCTTGATAGCCCATTTCAACCCGATTCCCCCCATTACGCTTCGCCTTATACATCGCCGAATCGGCGCAGGACAGCAGCTGTTTTTCATCCTTACCATGTTCGGGATAAAGGGCAATACCTATGCTGGGTAAAATATGGATCTGTTGATTGACTAATTCGAAGGGGTGATTAAGTACTTCAAGAATTTTTTGGGCAACGAGCAGGGTATTCTGCGCCGAATCGACACGCTCTAATAGGATCACAAACTCATCGCCTCCAAAACGAGCAACCGTATCCGAGTTTCTAACGCAGCCCAAAATCCGCTGGGCGGTGATTTGCAGTAACAAGTCGCCCACACCATGGCCATAGGTATCATTCACCCATTTAAACTTGTCTAAGTCCAAATAGAGTAAGGAGAAATAGCTCGACTCACGATTTGCGCGTGATAGCGCCTTCTGGAATCTGTCATAAAACAACTCACGATTTGGCAAATGGGTGAGTTGGTCATAAAGCGCAATATGCTCTAAACGCGCCAACATCTGCCGCCGCTCAATCGCAAAGGCAATTTGGGTCGACACAAATTCCACCAGCTCGCAATCTTGCTTAGTGTAGGCCCGAGAATCCGGGGTGCTATGCATGATCAGCGCGCCAATTATGCCCTTTTGTAGCTTTAGCGGGACCCCAAGCCAGCTAATAGGTTGATTTTGAAAATCTTGCTCCTGAGCATGGGAAGCAGGCATGGCAACTGGACAAATCAGCAGTGACTCGGCGCTTTGGATCACTTGCTCGGTAAACAGATCGAAGCTTGCACACTGCGCCCGATTCTGCTCGCCAACCCAAACACGATAAGGAAAGTCCAAGTCATTAAGATCTTGATCATAAAGCGCAATGGCAAAATTCGCTGCCGGTAATAACTTGGCCATGATCTGATGAATATGCCGATACAGGGCTAAGAGATCTTCGGCCACATGCACGGCTTCTGAAATTTCATAGAGCGCGGCTTGGCGCCGCTCGGCAATTTTATTCTTAGTGATATCTCGAGCCACGGCAATCCGCTGCTGACGGTCCTCGGACCAACGGGCGGACCAAAGAATATCGACGAGTGTACCGTCTTTTCGTACATAACGGTTTTCAAAGTCGAGTTTAAAACGCCCTTCCATGATGTCATTGGCTGCGGCGAGAGTCCGATCCCTGTCCGGTGGATAGACAAGATCTAACATCTGCATGCCGAGCATTTCGTCCGGGGTATAGCCAAAAATACGTTCGGCCCCCGCACTGACAAACTCAAAGTGCCCCGTTTTATCGACGACACAGATGGCATCCAATAGCAGATCAACAAATTGGCTTAGGGAAGTATAACCATCGTTTTTCACACAACTCTCCAACCATGCCTGCGGCTCATTTACATCATCATACTGAGGCAATTTATCCCCAGTCGTTAAAGCTCTCACCACACAATAACATACTATTAGAGTAGGTTAATTATGATGACAGTTCCATGCGGCCTTAAACACTAAACCAAGCACTGTAAGTTGAGGGTAAAAGCGATTTGACCTAGATAAAGGGATTTGAGCACAATACTCACATAAAGCGGCGATGATAAGCCCGCAACGCTGTTTTATCCATTGAATATCAGGCAATAAGTTTAACTAGGAGCATTTTTGGCGTCATTCAAGTCCCCTTGCCATACTGCACAAAATTTACGTCTCGGGCTTGCCATGTGGTCGCATAACCATTGGCAAGAAAGTGTTTATGGTTCAAGCACTAAACAGGCAGACAGACTTGCTCGCTATGCCAGTATCTTCAACACAGTGGAAGGCAACACCAGCTTTTACGCGACGCCAAATGCGCAAACCGTGATGAATTGGCACAGTGCCACCCCAGATGATTTTCGCTTTACCTTTAAACTGCCACAGACCATCACCCATCAAAGACAGTTGCAGGATTGTCAGCAGGAGTTACTGGCTTTCTTCCAAGTGATGTCACCCTTGGTCGAAAAAACCGGTTTGTGGAAAATTCAGCTCCCCGCCGCCTTCGGGCCAGAACAGCTGCCCGCATTAGCACGTTTTTTTGATCTGTTACCGCAAGGTTTAAGCTATGGCGTAGAGGTTCGCCATTTAGCCTTTTTTGCCAAGGGAGACGCCGAGCGGGCGCTAAATCGTCTGCTGATGGACAGACAAGTCAATCGCATTATCATGGACAGTCGGCCGCTATTTGCCCTGCCGCCCGCCAACGAGGCGATTATCGATGCCCATAAGAAAAAACCTCAGGTGCCCGTCCACGCTATCGCGACCGCCCATACGCCCGTGGTGCGCTTTATTGGCCAAACGGATGGCACGATTGAAGCCTTAGCGGCGAGCAACGATAGATTGCAGGTGAAGAATAACGATAGCTTTTTTAACAATTGGTTGCGGCAACTCGCGCTGTGGATAAAAGAGGGGCGCGAACCTTATCTGTTTATCCATACGCCCGATAACCAGACCGCGCCTGAATTAGCGGTACGTTTATACCAGCAGTTGCAGCGACAACTGGCCGATGAGGTCAGCTTACCGACGATTCAGTTGCATAAGGCCTTGGCACAATCCACAGCGCAGATGCAACTGACGTGGTAAAGGGTATTTAGCTTAACCCCAGAGCGCGTTAGCCAAGATAAACACCAAGGCCGATAAGAACATGGTAATAGGGAGTGTCAGTACCCAAGCCAATAAAATCTGCTTAATGGTTTGGCTTTGTAAGCCTGAACGATTGGCCACCATAGTGCCCGCCACCGCCGATGACAGAATATGCGTAGTCGATACTGGCATGCCCGTCACGCTGGCAATCCCAATCGAGGCCGCCGCCGTCACCTGCGCCGCAATCCCTTGGCTGTAGGTCATCCCTGAGGAGCCTATCTTCTCGCCCACCGTATAAACAATGCGGCGCCAACCCACTAAGGTGCCACAGCCCAAGGCCGTGGCAATCGCCACTATCACCCACAAAGGCGCGTATTCGGTCGGCTTAGTTAAATCCTTACGCCATTTATTGAGTGAGGTTAACTCCTTGGCGGGTAAGTCTAATTTTGCCACTTTGCGCGCAGTATCATCAATGCAAAGCAGTAAGCGTCGCACTTCACGTCGCTCTGCGACACTCATCTCTTGAAAACTGCTGGCCTTATCTAAACGGCGATCGAGCAGCGACATGGCTGGTAACACGGTTTGTGCCGAGCAGTGGCTAATCAAAGTATCCGTCACATTCACTTGGGCTTTAACATCCACCAGATCGCTAATTACCGCTTGATTGCGGCTATAAATCGCCATAATACGGCGGTTAGCATCTTGCGTCCTCGCCAAATCGTAGGATTGGCTGCTCATGTCGAGGGCAAAATACGCTGGCGCCATACAGATCAGCACCAGCATCACTAAGCCAATACCCTTCTGGCCATCGTTGGAACCGTGGGCGAAGCTCACCCCCATGGCCGAGGCTATCAGGCTCACGCGCGCCCAGAATGGCGGATGGCGTTTACCATTAATCTGAAATTGTTCATCGGGTGTGCGGTGGATCTTGTGTTTTTGCCACACGAACTTCATTAGCAATAACAGTATCCCCGCCAGCACAAACCCCAGCGTGGGCGAGATGATCAGCGACAGCATAATCTGCGTGGCTTTGGTAAGGTTGATACCATGCAGTACAGGTTCATTGTGTATCCAAGCGAATGCGCCGCCAACACCCATAATCGAGCCAATCAGGGTATGAGAACTGGAGGCAGGAATGCCAAAATACCAGGTGCCTAAGTTCCAAATAATGGCCGAGAAGAGTAGCGAGAACACCATCAACAACCCTTGGGTGGAGTCCATTCCCAGTAAAGAATCGACGGGCAAGAGATGCACTATGGCATAAGCAACGCCAAGTCCACCGAGTAGCACTCCGGCAAAGTTGAACAGGGCTGAAGAAATTACCGCGAGGTTGGCAGGCATTGCCTTGGTGTAGATGACTGTGGCAACAGCATTGGCGGTATCGTGGAAACCATTGATAAATTCGTAGGCCAGCACAAATAACACCGCCAGCACTAAAGCTACCGACCAACCCAGGCCGATAGAAGACAATATCTCAAACATGAATCGCTAACCTATTACGAGGACGCCACAGATTACGCCTAAGGTTGGCCTCTTTGACAGTGAAAAATTATTTAGATTTGCAAAAAGTGAATCAGTCCTCAATAACTCCGAGTCAGGCTTGCATTTAACAAATCCGCTAAAACAAAAACGCCAGCACAGGGCTGGCGTTTTAAGATTTAAAACTGAGTCACGGCTTACTGCAGATGACCGGCGTTATGCAGCTCACGCTCGTTCACTGGTGGTGGTGTCCACTGGTACATCCAAGTCTCAGTTAACGGCTGACCATCTACCTCTAAGTAAACTCTGAGGTTAATCGGCTCAACGCTGTCTTCTGGCGGCACTAGGTCAAACATAGCGCGATAACCGTTGATCGCATGTTGTGGGCGAGCAGATTCAATTTCGACACGACCTTGAGAGGTCGAAATCACCGCTTTCACTTGGGTATCTTTACCCAACATAGGTAAGGAACCACCAGCAAAATCAATCACAAAGCGCTTGCTATAATATTTACGCTTTTGACCAACCACACCACCAATACCGGTAAAGGTATCGACTACGCGGGCACGGGGTGACTGCACAGGTGGAATACCGCCCCAGTACATGTTGTAGCTGTAGAGTAGTTCTTGACCAGGCTGAATAGGCTCAGCTGGGTTCCAAAACGCCACGATATTGTCGAAGGTTTCATCCAGTGTTGGGATTTCCACTAACTGCACCGAACCTTTACCCCAGTTGCCCGTTGGCTCAATCCACAGGCTTGGGCGCTTCTCGTAGAACACGCCATCATCTTGATAATGGTCGAAATTACGGTCGCGCTGCATTAAACCAAAGCCCTTTGGATTCTCATCGCTATAGGCATTGAAACGCAGGTTGCTTGGGTTGCCCAGCGGACGCCAAATCCATTCACCGTTACCCGTGTGCATGGCAAGACCGTCTGAATCGTGGATCTCTTGGCGCCAGTCGTAACCGGTGCGGCGATCGTTTTCACCCACCATGTACATACTAGTCAATGGCGCAACGCCTAAACGTTCGATGGCCTTACGCGGGTAAATCGCCGCATCGACCTTCATTTTTAAACGCTCTCCCGGCTCGATATCGAAACGGTAAGCCCCTGTTACACTTGGTGAATCTAACAGAGCGTACACAGTCGCAATATTAGAGCCCGGTTGTGGTTTCTCTAACCAGAAACGGGTAAACATAGGGAATTCTTCAGGTTTAGGCAGCGCAGTGTCTACCGCTAAACCACGGGCAGATAGACCATATTGCATTTCTTGACCTACGGCGCGGAAATAGCTAGCGCCTAGGAAGGCGACCACGTCACGCTGCCAGTCGGTATTAAACTGCATTCTAAACCCAGCAAAGCCTAGGTCTTTCGGTAGTTGGCTACCCTTCACCTTGGATTTACCGTAATCGAACATGGAAGACGAATATTCGATAAGCTTTGCCTTGCCATTTTCCAATTGGTAAATATGCACAGGCGTATCGAAGTACAGGCCTAAGTGGAATAACTCGGCGCGAAACTCCGAATCATCCTCACGCCACAGGGCGGCTTTTTTCTTGAAATGGAACTGCTGGTAATCATCCCAGCTCATGCCCTGTAAGCTTTTTGGCAACTCGCCCTTATGGCTCACATAGGGCTCAGTCGCCAGCGTATGGGCATAGCCTTTCAACCAAGCGTAGCTAAACTCTTCTTCCTGCGGTGCACTCGCCTTACCCGCTGCACAAGCAGATAAGCTTAACAACACGCTGCAAGTGAGTAGCACACTGCCGACCATGCGTTGTAAACGGCTACGGGTAGACTGAGCTTCCACCGACGGCATCACCATCGGCTCACGATTTAAATGTCTTTGTTCGGGAAATAAATTGGGTTGCATAAGCAGACTCTGATTTGGTGTAACTTCCTGACACTTCTCTGCAAAAGTAAGCAATATTGCAGTGACTGCCCTGTGGAGAACTGTTGATGACAGTGATAACCATACCTCTATCTCCATCAGTTCGCCAGAATCTAACATAATTTCGACGCAATGGAATATGTCACAGTGACAATATTCAATACTGACGCCAGTTTATGAAAATAGTATTAAAAAGGGCTGCAAAATGCAGCCCTTAGCAGTCATAAAACCAATGAGGTTAAGAGTTTGTATCGAGCACTGTTTTGCGTTTGTTATGGGCAATAATCAAGGCCACTAAACACACCACGCCGACCGCAATCCCGACGGGCTGACTCAGTGACTGAGGTAAGCCTAAACCAATGCCCGCCGTCATGATGTAAGAGATGGTCACACAGGTTCCGGCAATCGCAGGCAAGCTCACAATCCAATGGAAGCTGCCTCTATCAAACAGATACTTAGTCGCCAACCACAGCACGCTTGTCGATAACAGCATGTTTGAGAAGGCGAAATAACGCCAGATCAAGGAGAAGTCGATCTTAGTCATAAAGTAAGCGATTGTCAGGATAGGCGCCGCTACCAGTAAACGGTTACGCATACTCTGTGGGATGTTAAAGGCGTCGATAATGGTGAGACGCAGCGATCTAAACGCAGTATCACCCGAGGTAATAGGGAATACAGCCACCGCAATAATCGCCATCACACCGCCTAATACGCCAAGATAGCTAGTCGCCACTTGGTTAACCACTAGGCCTGGGCCGCCTTGATCGAGTAAGCTCTTAAGCTCAACATAACCACCAGGGAAAGCCGCAATACCCGCAGTCGCCCATACGCAAGCCACAACACCTTCAGCCACCATAGCGCCATAGTAAACTGGGCGAACGTATTTCTCGTTGGTCAGGCAGCGCGCCATGATAGGTGCTTGAGTCGAGTGGAAACCGCTGATAGCACCACAGGTAATAGTCACAAACAGCAATGGCCAAATCGGTAAACCGTCTGGGTTTGGCTCGAGCAACTCATTGTTGTAATGGCTGTGGTTGAAGTAAGCGAACACATCGCCCATTTCAGGTAACTGTGGCGCGCTGATAAGCAGAGCAACCGCAATCGAGGTGGTCATAACGATCATCAACAAACCAAAAGCTGGATACAGCTTAGTGATGATCTTATCGATTGGCAGCATAGTGGCTAAGAAGTAATAAGCCAAAATCACCAACACCCAGAAGGTGTTATTGCCAAAAATGGTGTCTTTAAAATAGTCGAGGTTACTTAACAGACCCGCAGGGCTCATGATAAACACCACGCCCACGAAGAACAGTAACATCGCAGTAAACAGCAGCATCACGCCTTTAAAGTAGACATTAAAGTAGTGACCGGCGATTTCTGGCAAGCTCTTGCCATCTTCTTTAATGCTTAACACGCCAGAGAAATAGTCGTGTACCGCGCCGCCAATAATGTTACCTAACACAATCCAGAGTAAGGCCACTGGACCATATAAAGCCCCTAGGATAGGACCAAAGATCGGCCCAACCCCTGCAACGTTTAAGAATTGGATCAAAAACGCTTTGGCTGGGTGAACGGGCACATAATCCACGCCATCTTCGAATCTTGCTTGGGGTGTTTGCGCTTTAGGATCAATCCCCGCTTGGCGCTCAACAAACGGGCTATAAAACTTGTATGCCAGCACTAAGAGCGCAAGGCATAAGAAGAAAATAAACATTATTTAATTATCCATACTTTAGTAGGAGGTGATTAAATGGAGAGTTTCATTGAGTTAGCCAATGAGGTCAAGCCATCACGCACTAGACTAAAGTCGGGTTGATAAATCTAAATTTACGATAAAACACGTATATCTAAATAGATTTCTTAAATAACGCTCTCCTAAAAATAAACCAAAGCCGCAGGAAAAGCGTTTTAAACTATTGGCTAGTGTGACTGTTTAGCATCATCCCAGTACAAACTCAAACAAGGGCGCCGCATCATCCTCTTCTTGAATTAGCCTGTCCATCTTTACAAATCCATGGCGCAGCAACACCCGCTGAGACGCCACATTATGCTGAGCCACATGGGCAAACAGCGGCCTTGAATTCACTAAAGGCAAAAACGCGCTTAAGGTCAGCGTTGCTACCCCACGTCCCCAAAATGCACGGTCAATCCAGTAGCCAATCATCGCCTGACCATCCATATGCCAATGGCCAATATTGCCAACGAGCAAGCCATCGACTTCTATCCCCCGTGCCAGCACCGATGCCTGCCCGAGGATATTTTGCTGCCAATGAAGGTAAAACGCCTCACGTTCCCGCGAGGGGAACTGCGCCAATTGGGATGCTATCGGATCCTGCTGATGGGTGAAGATCAATTCCAGATCGTCTTGTCCTATGGGTCTCAATGTTACATTCGATACCCGTGTTTGCTTATCCATCCTATATCCCTATTCGATTTAATTTAGTCATCACTCTATTTCGACATTCGCCGCCAGCTAAAAAAATGGGCGCATAACCCAAGCAGAGGTTAGCGCCCTAAGAGGCAAAACAACATCATTTAAACAAACAAAATCGCAATAAGGTGTAGAGGATTAACGTAAACTCAGCACATCAATCTCGAACACTAACTGAAGATCATCGCAAATACGGGCGCGCCCAGCACCATGGCAATCCCGATAAAAATCATGGTTAAACTGGCAATAACCCCCTCTTGCTGGCCTAACTCACTGGCTTTAGCAGCGCCCGCACCGTGGGCCGAGGCCCCCAAGGCCACACCTTTACCTAAAGATGTACGAATGTGCATCAGCTTGAACAGCGGCTCGCACACTAACATGCCGATAATGCCGGTGATGAGCACCATCATGGCGGTCAGTTCTGGCACTCCGCCAAAGGCGCTTGTCGCCTCCATCGCAAAGGGCGTGGATACCGAACGCACCAACAAGCTCTTAGATAGCTCCACCGGCAGCGGCACAAATTTCACTAACAGCCAGCTGGAGATCATGCCCAGCAACAATCCTGCTATCACGCCAAGGGCAATGGTCAGCGGGTATTGGCGAATGAGTTTACGCTCCCGATAAATCGGCAAAGCAAATGCGATTGTCGCCGGAGCCAACATCGCCATTAACCAATGGGTGTATTCAAAATAAGTGGGCAGTGGAATATCGAGATTAAACACTAAGAGCGTGATCACCACAGGCGCGAGCACAATCGGCGCCAACCACCACACACGGTGGAGCCTGTATAAACGCTTGGCCACAAAGTAACAGAACAGCGTTAATAACAAGCTGATAAGCGCCAATCCCGTCTGCGAAAAGAGCAACTCAGAAATAGCCGCAGGGCTTAAGTTAAGGCTCGACATTAGGCCGCCTTAGCATGGCGACGTGCATGCTTTTTGATATTGAGTTGACGCTCAAAACGAAATACACGGTCGACCACAAATCCTGTGCCCACCATCACGCACACACTGCCCATCACTAAGGTGAAGAGAATATTCACCCCATATTGCTCAAACAGGCCTTCATACTTGATCACAGAGATCACAGGCGGGATAAAAAACAGCAGCAACTCGCCAATCAGCCAAGCGGCACCAAGCTGCACGGCGTTTTCAGGGATTAACTTAGTCGCAAGTAAAATCAGTAAGATACCTAGACCCAGCACACTACCAGGCACTGGTGAATGCGCCCAAGTCGCAAACCAATGGCAGGCGAAAGACAATAAACAAAAGAGGCCAATTTGAGTTAACAATAAAGCCCCATGACGGCATCGACGTATTGCGGCTTGTAGGAAAGACATGCGGTTTCTCGATTTACACTAAAGTTGCTATGGGATTATTTTAGGCTTGCCTATTTGATAAAAAAAATGAATATTAAGAATGTAATCCATGAATTTTAAGAATGTATTATAGGGAAGATAATGGATCTTAAAGTACTGCGTTATTTTATCGAGATCATCGATGCAGGCGGTTTTGGTAAGGCCAGCGAAAAAGTTCACCTCACCCAGCCCGCCCTTTCCAAGGCGCTGCGCCAATTAGAGGAAGAACTGGATCTCGTGCTACTCGAGCGCGGCAAACGTGGTACTCAGGTTAAGCTCACCCAAGCGGGAGAAGTGGTCTATCGCCATGGCAAGGAGTTACTCGCTGGCCGACAACGCATGTTGGCCGAACTCAGTGCCCAGCGCAGTTTAACCGCTGGCGAATTAAAACTCGGTCTCGCGCCGCTCGGCAGTGCTGAAATTTTTGCACCTATCATTGCCAAGTATCGCCAGCAATATCCGCAAATAGATATGCACCTGCTGGTACGCGGTGGCGTCGAGCAAACCTTAGCGATTCAAAAGGGTGAAATCGAACTGGCAACCGGGATTATCAACCTCGACGATGGTTACCACGGCATTCGGGTGTTTAACGATCCCATGGTGGTGGTGCTGCCCAAGGAGAATCCCCTCACCTCGCGGCCAATGCTGTCGATCCACGACTTAGTCGATGAGCCGCAAGTGATGTTTGAGACCGAATATACCTTGTATCAACTGGTGTTAACCGCTTGCCAACACGCCGGATTTACCCCAAAAAATATCACCCGTGTCAGCCAAGCCGACTTTGGGATCGCCCTCGTGGCGGCAGGCACGGGCGTGATGATACTGCCGCGCTCTATTGCGCGGCGTTACAGTGTATCGGGGGTGGTGAATATTCCATTGGCGAGCGATGAACTGCGCTGGGAGTTATCGCTGTTTTGGCGCAAAGAACAGGTATTATCCTTTGCGGCAAAGGCGATGATTGCGTTAGTGGAGAAACACTTAACCCAAAAGTAATAACTACCAAGGTACGACTAAGCTAAAACGCACTAGGGTATCGTTATCCCAAGGCAGAATGGGCAAGTAGTTAGGTGAGTGCACACTCTCCTTGGCATAGTGATCTAGGTTGTATTCGGTATGCTCCACATATAGTAGCCACTGACTGCCCTTCTCCCAATAATCCGTATCGTAACTCATGCTGAAGCGATATTGATTTTCGAGCCATATATCGCCGTCATTCCAGTTTTGCGCGGCAAAATTCATCTTTAACTTAGGCGTGATATCAAAACCAAAGCTGCCCATAAAGGTATAAGCAAACGTGCCGTTGCCAAAGTCACCCCGATCGTAACCACGGGTACGAGGCACATCATCATCGATTTCTAAATAGTAATAGCCCGCGCCCGCCTTTAACTGCGCCTGCGATTCTTGGCCTTGATAATTGGCGGTTAATCCAGGGAATAACTTGGCTTGCTTTTCGATGGAACTCACAGTGTTACGTTTACCCTGCAAGTCAACCTGCCAACCAAAGAAGAAGCGAGGATCGATATGGTAGAACTCACCCGAGGCCACATAGTCAGACTTAAACCACACGGGGATATGGTCAGGATCGAGATCGTCGGTATCGATGTCGATAAACATATCCAGCATGGCGGACAGGTAAATATCCGATGCCGTGGTATGTTCAATCATGATATTGCCGTTAAAGCCAAAGGTGTGTGAACTTTCCTGTTCCACAATAAAATCGTGTATCCCCATGGTGTAATGCCACTGGGTAGATTCTTCTGCACTGACTGAAGTTACTAAGCCTAAAAGGAGTGCCGCAGGTGCTAGAGTTAGGTATCTCACATTTCGCTCCATAAATTGCTATTTGTTCCTGCATTAAGATTAGATTAACGCGCATAATTTAATGAAGTTTTTACGATTTTTGTTGGAAATAGCTCATAAAATTTCATCGCCGCCTAAAAAATGAATAAAAATTGCCGTCTTGTGCACAAGTTTACACCGCTAAATTGCTATCCACGGTCATCCTAAACAATTCGCTAACGCTTTAAAAACGTATTGATATCAACCCAGCCCAAGCCTGTAGCCATAAGCTTCCCCTTGTAAATCACCCACTTTTCAGATTGAATTTTTAATCAAGTTTATAGCATAATTATTGACACTTATGCTGCATATCCCTATAGTCGCCACATTGCGAGTCATTCAAAAGAGAGTCTTAAATGAAAAAATCCATGTTATTAGGCGGCCTAGCGCTGACTGCCACCTTGTTGTTAGCTGGATGTGGGAAAAGCAACGATGTTTTAGTCGTCGGAACCAATGCGGCCTTCCCGCCCTTTGAATACGTAGGCGGACAGAGTGGTGACGAAATCAAAGGCTTCGACATTGAGCTTGCCAAGCAAATCGCTAAAGATGCCGGCAAGACGCTTAAAGTCGAAAACATGAAATTTGATTCACTGATCGTTGCGTTAAACTCTGGCAAGATTGATTTTATCGCCTCGGGCATGACCATCACCCCGGAGCGGCAGGCCAGCGTTAACTTTTCGGAGCCCTACTACGAGGCGACTCAAGTGCTGCTCGTGAATAAAGATAACGACACAATTCATACCCTTGATGACATTAAAAACAAACACTTTGCGGTACAGCTCGGCTCAACCGCCGATATGATGTCTAAAAAATACACC
Organism: Shewanella mangrovisoli; assembly: GCF_019457635.1. Taxonomy (NCBI): domain Bacteria; kingdom Pseudomonadati; phylum Pseudomonadota; class Gammaproteobacteria; order Alteromonadales; family Shewanellaceae; genus Shewanella; species Shewanella mangrovisoli. The sequence goes on along the minus strand of NZ_CP080412.1, from coordinate 1,058,893 downwards.
CAAAATGTCACGGCTTTTAACACAGGTTTTGAAGCCATCATGGAGCTGAAGAATGGCAAAGTCGACTTAGTGCTATTCGATAGCGAGCCTGCGGCGAACTATCTGGCGAAAAACCCCGATCTCAAACTGATCAAGCTGGATTTCCCCCCTGAGTTTTATGGTTTTGCGGTGTCAAAGCAGCAACCCGAACTCCTCACCAGCATTAACAACACGCTGAAAAACTTGAAAGCAAGCGGCCAATATCAGGCACTCGTTTCAGCCCATATCAAGTGATCCCTATGTTAGAAGCAATCAATACTTCGCTGTTTAGCCCGATTGGCGACGACGGCATGATAGGCATACTGCTGATTTTAAATGGCTTAAAAGTCACCTTGATTGTGACCTTCTTCGCCATGTTATTAGGCGCAGTATTAGGCGTGGGAACCACACTGATGAAGATGTCATCTAAGTGGTATATCCGCTTCCCCGCCGAACTCTATGTTGGCGTCATCCGCGGCACACCCGTGGTAGTGCAGTTAGTGATCCTTTACTTCATCGTACTGGCAGCACTCGATGTCGATAAAATTACCGCCGCCATTATCGCCTTTGGTTTAAACAGCGGCGCTTATATCTCTGAGATTATTCGCGCAGGGATCCAAGCCGTCGATAAGGGGCAAACCGAAGCGGCACGCTCGCTCGGCCTGTCGCAGGCGATGACCATGAAGCTGATTATTCTGCCGCAGGCGATTAAGAATATTCTGCCCGCGTTAGGCAATGAGTTTATCGTGCTACTCAAAGAAACCGCGGTCATTGGCTTTATTGGCGGCGTGGATTTGATGCGGGCGGGTGAGATTATCCGTAGCCGCACCTTTGAAGACAGTATCCCACTCTTTACCTGTGCACTGATTTACCTGTTCCTGACCTACAGCTTCACATTTATGCTGTCGAAATTCGAAAAGAGGTTGAAGCAAAGTGATTAACATAACCAACCTACACAAAAGTTATGGCGATAATGCGGTCCTTAAGGGCATCAACGAACATATTCGCCAAGGCGAAGTGGTGAGTGTTATCGGCCCCAGCGGCAGCGGTAAAAGTACCTTTTTACGTTGCATCAACCTGTTAGAAAAACCCACCCAAGGGGATATTGAAATCGAAGGGCAATCCATTACCGCTAAGGATGCTTGTGTCGACAAATTACGGCAAAAAGTGGGCATGGTGTTCCAAAACTTCAACCTATTCCCCCATAAAACCGTATTACAAAACATTACCTTAGCGCCAGTGAGCCTAAAGTTAATGACCCAAGCCGAAGCCGATAACAAGGCGCTCACTCTGCTAACTCAAGTTGGGTTGCAGGATAAAGCTAATGCCTATCCTTCGAGTCTCTCGGGCGGACAAAAACAAAGGGTTGCCATTGCCCGCGCGCTGGCGATGGAGCCTGATCTGATGTTATTCGATGAGCCCACCTCGGCACTCGACCCCGAAATGGTCGGCGATGTACTGGATGTGATGAAGGACTTAGCGCAAAAAGGCATGACCATGGTGATTGTCACCCACGAAATGGGCTTTGCACGCGATGTTTCCGACAGAGTCATCTTTATGGATGGCGGCTATGTGGTGGAATCCAATATCCCCGAGGAATTATTCACTCGCCCCCAAGAAGCCAGAACCCAAAGCTTTTTAAGTAAGGTGCTGAGGTAATAAAGACTTATACAACATTGAAAGTTGAACAATGGTATTTGCTTGATGAGACTCAGCATGCTTCGAGACAGAAGCGATGAATTTTTTATCTATTTATGGAGTTTATTGTCATTGTTTCCCCAGTGACTCGCCGTGAATATATCCCTATAGGCTCGACGGCGACATCCATGTCGCCAACGGTCACTGGTGCCCCAATGCCAATTTTAACTACCCATTTGCGATATGTACGTAAAAAGCAAAGGGACAAAAGAGAGTTAGATTCCTGACTATTATTTCCTAATTTCGGATTAAAACTTCTATTGAGATAACGCACACCTAAACGGGGAGCAACTTGTTGCGAGTCCAGCGGCCGCAATGTTTAAGGCGCTTGTTAGGGCTGCTTTGGCGCATAAATAAAAACGTAACTATGAATACCATTGCGTACAGTTTTGTTTCTTGGCGCTGGATAGATTGTAAAATCTTGGACTTTTAGCTCTGGCGTACCGGTGCTATTAACGGCACGTTGAGCTAACGGAATTGTTGTGGCCAATCCCTTTAAATTTATAGTATCCAGAGCTTCGATAAGCTTTTCATTCTGCGCGACTTCAATAACAAAATCTCGCCCGTTGTCCGAAATATAATATTTCGCTGTACTATCACTTAACCCAGCATCAAGCAGAATTTGACATTCTAGACTCATGTTTAACTCCTTAACCTTAGCGCGAGCAAAAGGCGCGTTTTTGATGGCGCTTGTTAGCCACCATTAAAAGTTAATTTATAGCGAGGTAAGCTAAACGATATACCAAGCAACAGCCATTATGGCCACACCAAACGCAAATCCATAAATAAAAGGCTTAAAACGAAAATCTGGTGAAGATTGCTTGTTTTCCATTTTAATGCTCCTTGATAAAAACAGTTCTTAATTCAAAACTAGGGCTAACGCCCGCATAAGGCGCCCATTACTCGCCTGCTATTCTTTGAGGCCTTGTGCCGACCCAGCAAGCGTGTAATGGGTCGGCTTTAATGCGATTGTTAAGTTTGTGGAAAGTAATCTGGAATGTCATTGATATAAAGGCGCAGGATGTCGCCTCTCTTAATGTCTTTTTGCTTGTGCCCAAGATCTTTCCTTAATGCAATTAGTAGATCTTCAACTATGGATAATACATAAGCGGGATCGTTATTGCTTTCAAGTTCTGCAAGGCCGACTTTGAAATCACCAAATGCTGAAACCATATCCTGAGACCCCCAAATAACTAAATCTCTGGTGGTGTCAGCAAAAAACTTAACCATTTCCTTTTCGCTAGGTTGCTTCTTTCCAAGCTTTTCAGCGAAAGTTATCTGAAATATAAACTCAATGATTTTTTCATAAACTGGGATTTTTTTGGATCGGATTTGATTTTCAATATCTACTTTATGCTCTTGCCTTTTGGAAAACATAACAGTAAACACTGATACAAGAACAGTTGCTGAGGCAGCAATTATCCCTGCGCTTAACTGAGGATCAATAGACTTAAAAATAGACCAAACTTCTTTGATTAAGAAGTAAGCAGCGAAGACTATTCCACAGATGACCAGTAGGCCTAAGGTGGTCTGTACGTACTTGTTCATTGCGTCGGTATGTCCCTATTTAATTTAAACTTAACGCCCGCCTAAGGGGCTGGCAACGCATTACCACAAAACTCAATCACAACAGCCGAAACCACCGCGGCTCATTGGGACTGGAAACGCCGCGCGTTGACAGTCCCTCTTGAGGCGTTTGTTATGCCACTTGTGATTTCAGATTTTCATAAGATTCATTTATTCGTTGCATCATATGTTTACTACCACCTTTGTCAGGATGATGTATAGAGGCTAGACACTTGTACCTCTTCTTAAGCTCATAGCCTGACGGCAGTTGATCAAAACCGAGAATATCTTTGTCTGAAAAACTACAAGATAACTCTTGTAGTCTATTGTTCAATTCTTGATTTGCCTCGTACAATTCTGAAATTGTGAGTTCAGCTGCTTTTAGTTGAAGCTTCAGTTCATTGATTCGTGCATTAGCTTTACGAATAGTTTCATTTGCTCTATCGAGTAAGCTGTCACTATTTTCAGTATTATTTTTTACATTATCTGAAGTCAGATAACCTAATTTAGTTAAGACATAAATAACCCTTTCTCTCTCTATCTCATTGTAATAATTTGTATAAAGGCGACTGAGCATTAACTTAGCAGTCTTAACTGAGATCTCTTCACTGCCTTCATAAAGCACGGCTCTTTGCTCAGAGTGAGTAGTAGTAAAAATATCAAACATAGTCCATTTAACTCGTGAGTAATAATCAGGGAATCAACGTACTCGGGTGGCATAACATTTTATTCGTGCGCATGCGCGTTTACCTCGTTGGACCAGTAAAAACGCGCATAGTTAACTATCTGTATGTAAAGAAGTTATCAGCTTTCTATAAAATACACCATCTGGAAAAACGCGCATGCGCGTTTTCCAAACCTATTAACTAAAAGTCTGCTTCTATAGTCACCTGATTTTATAGAGTTTTATTCTTTGCAGATGGAGTTAATGCGCACTGATATTGTCTGAACTTCATACCAAAACACCTAAATTTAAATACAACTGTATACCCATACATTGTTAGTCGCTTTACGTTAGGTCCAAACATTAGGTAAATGGATGAGATTTTGTATGGCAACAAGAGTAGGAGTTTTCTATTGAGCCAACGAACCAAAACAAGGAATGGGGCAAAAACTTTTAGCCAGATGAACAGTTCAATGGTCGTTAAGATTGCCACTGTTACAACAGTGACCGTTGGCGGCATGGATGCCGCCGTCGAGCCTATAGGGATATATTTACGGCGTGTCACTGGGGAAACAGTGGCAATGCATATAACGCAATATCCGATTCAGCACTTCTGTTTTGGGGCAAAAGCGCGTTCGCCAGAAACCAATTCAAAATAGTAAGGGTCGCAGTTAACCTGACTAGATAAATCTGATCCACTGTCACGTTTGAATATTGATAGGGTAACTCCAAATTAATACCGCTACAGATTACCAATGCTCTTTTATCACCAACTTATGGATATAAAAGACTGTGCAAACATCTGTTTGTGACTTCTTTGAAGCTGCACACTCTAAAACTGTTCCTAGAACATAGGCTAGAGGGCATTACATTCCCGCAGGTTTCTCGCAGGTCTCATAGTTCTGTTGAGTGCAGAAGGTCACAGGTGTGTAGATAATGTCGTCGTATTGTTGTTTGGTGACAATTTTATATAAGGTCAAAATGGCCTGCCTTCCCATTTCATAGGGACTTTGACCAATGTTGATATGGGCAAGGCGGTCTTTCAACATAGTTAATTGCTCTGGAGAGGTGTCGGTAATAATAATGACGATGTCCTTGTTATCGATTTTATCTTGATAGGGAGCCATCATTTCACGGTAGAGGGCCGCATCATTTTGTGCCCAACCGCCTACAGCAACGAAGGAATTAGCCTTCACTGGTTTGCCTTTCATCACGGACTCCATTTGCTTAACCGCTTGACTGAGTTGGTCAAAATTAAACAAAGGCTCGCGCACTTCAGTCCAGCCCAGATCGTTATTGAGCAATTCACCTGGAGGGGTATGGTAAGTTTTGCCAGATAACGCGGAGCGCACGCCCATCAGTCTTAAATTCAGATTTGGAGAATCGGGTCGCCCCGATTGCATGATAAGGGTTCCCCCATTGGGTCGTAACTTTTTAAGCTCTTCACCTAACGACTGACCTAATGCAAAATTATCAGTGCCGATATAGGCCAAACGTAAACTCTTAGGATCTTCATCGATAGAAGCATCCAAGTCTGAGTCATAGGTAACAACAGGAATACCAGCTTCCTTTGCCCTCTTTAGGCTATTCTCGGCAAGATGTTTAGATTGCGTAACCGCGACGGCAATTCCATCCACACCTTCATCAATCAGCTGATTTATCACTTGATCTTGCAATCTCACGCTACTTGATTCGGGTCCTCGATAGATGCATTCAACCCCTTTAATTTGTGCGGCGGCGTCAATACAACCCGTTTTGCTTTGGTCAAAGAAAACACTATAGAATTTAGGCACAACTGCAAACTTAAGATCCTTTCCGTAGCCACATGACAGCGGTAATAGGCTAAAAGCAATCAGCAGCATCAATAATCTCGCCATACATTCCCCTAAACAGTAAGCTCGACTTAATAAAATGTAGCAAAGGAATAGATTAAACCACACAAGTGGCAACTGTATTATGGAAGACTTTTGATCTCACTCAGTATTTTTGAGTTAGCTCATCTCTCTACCCACAACAAAACAGTACTCAACAATTTGTTAGACGAGTCATAACGCCAATAGATGATTCTTGCTATTCACTGCAATTCACTGCAATTCACCAAAGCCGATAAGCATTCATTGCGTAAAACGGCTATTAATTTCAAAAATATTTTGAAACTGATAGCTGTTTTGATCACATTGTTTTTTGTCCAAACCTGCTTAAAATGCTGAGGTTGAATTTGTATTCCTAGATGATTTGGAGCCGTTACATGAGTGATTTAAGTTTTCTCGCTAAAAAGCGTTACACCACTAAGGCCTTTGATCCAACAAAGACGATTCCTGCCGACAAGATTGCCGAAATCAAGACCTTACTGCAATTCAGCCCATCATCGACCAACTCGCAGCCTTGGCACTTTGTATTGGCTGGCACGGCGGAAGGCAAAGCCTTGATCGCACAAGCGACCGAAAACTACGCCTTCAATACTCAAAAAATTCTCAACGCTTCCCATGTAGTCGTGCTGTGTACGCGCACTCAACTCGATGAAGCCCATCTACTGCAAGTGCTAGAGCAAGAAGCCAAAGATGGCCGCTTTGCCAGTGAAGAAGCCAAGCAAGGTCAACATAATGGTCGTTCTTTCTTTGCCAATATGCACAAATATGAGCTAAAAGACGCCCAGCATTGGATGGAGAAGCAAGTGTATTTAGCACTGGGTACCCTGATGTTGGGCGCAAGTGTGCTCGATATCGATGCCTGTCCAATCGAAGGTTTCGATGCGACTAAACTCAATCAAGTCTTAGGCCTGCGCGAAAAAGGCCTGTGCGCCTCTGTGGTGGTCGCTCTAGGTTACCGCTCCGAAGAAGATTTTAACGCTAAGTTACCTAAGTCGCGTTTAGCGCAAGAGGTTATCTTTACCGAGATCTAAACCTCGCCCCTTGAGCGAATTTGTATATGCCCTTGTTTGTATTGCAAACAAGGGCATTTTTATCGCCAGCTCTCCAGCATCAGCCAGCTACCATAACCGCAGTTAAAACCAACCAAAGGCGGAGTGACCTTGGGGTAAATTGCTCTAGAATCCTTCTTTGCCTACACTTTTCCTCTATGGCATAGTGTATTCCAAGCTCAGTAACGACTCGCATCAATATAAGATAAAAACATTTAAAATCTTACAGATAGCGCAAAGTTACTTTTAATCACACTCGCTTGATAACAACTTAGGATGGGACAGTCAGTATGCTACTCGCTAAACCTTCACTCAGTGCAGAAGCTCAATCGGCAACGCTCTCGACCACTAAGGGCGATAACCCGTTAATCTGGCCCGTATTATCCGTGTTACAAGCCTCTAATCAAAGCTGGAAAATCCATCATCTCGCCACCGAACTGCAAAATCGCGGGCTAATCCATCCGTTAGATGAAAACCCAGGTAATGATTTGTTTAAACGCAATTTTTTACTGATGAATGCCCTGTTTGAACTGCAAGAGATCCTGATGCCAAAGCAATGGCTGCAAGTCAAAGCCATGGAGATCCAAATTTTCCGCCTCGTCCCTTCCAACGTTAACCTATTGATAATGGAAGATACTTCCCTGCGGGAATACTATCTTGACTGGAATAACTATGACACCAGTGAAAACGTGGTGCGCGAATTATTAGAAGCCTTCTGGAGCAGTTATAAGAGCTATATTGGCTTGAATGTGAATTTGATGCATAAGGGCCATGCCCTGAGGGTATTCGAGTTGGATGAGAGCGCAACCCCAAGGGATATTCGCAAACAGTGGCGCCGTTTAGCGCTGAAATGGCATCCCGATAGACCCGAAGGCGACGCCGCGCGTTTTCGCGAAGTCTGTGAGGCTTGGCAATCCCTGCGCGATATTGCTTAAGTTTTCCCTTTTATAACTGTGATCCCCTTTGCAGTCCTGCAATTCTCACGGTGAAACTCCCGCGGGATCACAGATTTAGTCCGATATCCGCTGCCTAATTCAGCGATAATTAAGCCTTGCCATCTAACCTAAAACCATATTCACGCGGCTATAAGCCCAGCGTATTTTTCAGTTTGAAGTCATCTCGCCAATTGAGTTAATTGCGCATCTCAAGCGATACGATGAATTCACGCTAACCGACTTTGAGGGAACTATGATCAAACCATTAGCCTTGGCTGTCGCCTTAATCGTTGCACCATTTAGCGCCTTTGCCGCGAATTATGTTGAAGGTACTCATTACACTCAAATCTCTGACAAAGCGCCGAGCAGCGAACCCAAACTGACTGAGTTTTTCTCCTTCTATTGCCATAACTGCTTCAACATGGAAACCAACTATCTGCCCGATATCAAAGCGAACCTAAACAAAGGCATTGCATTTGATACTAAGCATGTCGACTTTATGAATAGCGACATTGGCACCGAAGTGATGCGCTCACTGGCAGTGATCCAAGAGTTAGATAATAAAGATGCATTAACCCATGCGATGTTCGCCGCGATTCAAGGCGAAGCAGGCGCAAATGGCCACGACCACAGTGCGCCAGGTCATAAGCACGAGCCACAAATCAACAGTCGTGACGACATTAAACAAGTCTTCGCTAAGTTTGGTATCGATGCGGCCAAGTACGACAAACTGGCCGACAGCAAGAGTACAGATGAAAAGCTCGCCCTATGGCGTGCCCAGCAGAACCAATTCCGCGTTGAAAGCGTGCCTGCTTTTATCGTGAATGATAAATATGCGGTTAACTTAAGCAGTATCAGAACCTTAGATGAACTAATTGGCCTGATTAACTACCTAGCAGTCGAAAAAGATGCTCAGGCACCTAAGAGTTCTGGCGGTAGCCTAAACTGGTTATTCTTAGCCTTTGCCGCAGCGATGGCTCTTGGCCGTCAAAAGCGTTTGAGCTAACACTCGACTGACGAGTTACCAATAAAAAAACCAGCATCTCTGCTGGTTTTTTTATTGTGTTTTATTCGCGAACTAACTCTACGAGCATGACTCCTACGGAAAGTTACGCCTATAAGACATTAGGCCTACGGAAAGTTACGCTCAGCAACGCCATTAGCGGTAACTGTCACCCCAGTTTCTGCAGCATGGATAAAGAAAGGCGCTTCCACATCATCGGGATTGTTACTCACATCCGGATCATCATTTTGCGCTAAGCAGGTATAGCCTAAGCTGTAATCACCCGCGACCACAAAACCAAATTCATAATCGTGGCCGACGACTTGGCCGTTTGTGTCTGTGACATCATTCACCCGAGCGGCTGCGATCGGTGCGAGCTCAGTCGCCGTGTCGGCTTCGGTTCTGAAATCTTTCATCTGCTCAAGCGTGGTATTGGCGGGATACAAATAAACCGCTGACGAGAACTCAGAGCCACCTGCGGCGACTTCACAGCCTTCCATCACGGTCGCGCCCACAGTGCCTTTAATCGCGCCCACTTCGGACTGATTAAATAATTGCACTGAAGTCGGTTTCAGCGTCCAGTAATCTTTGTTGCCATGGGGATCTTGCAGACCTTTGCTTAAATCAAACTCGGCAACAAAGCTGTTTACACCCGCCGCAATGGTGAATTTTTTATTAAAAAACAATCGGCCAGTGTCACTTTCATCGGCGCCCACTCCACCGCATGAGCCATTGCTGTTGGTCGTTAGCCCATACAGAGTGTCATCGAAGGTTTGTACGTGTGAGCTTTCGCTATTGGCCACTGTGCTGTTTTTCATATACAGGCACATTTGGTATTCACCGACTGGGATGGATTGACCACTCACCAGCGTTTCTACCGCACTGCCTTGAAACTCTAATAGATCGACAAACTTAAGCTCGCCATTTGGAGTGACATTAAATGAGTAGCTACCCGTGTCGTTCTTCAGCACGACCTGTCTAAATGCGATAGTGACCGATTTTGCATCGGCGGGGTTGTCTGATACCCCTAGGCTAAAGGTCGCCATTTGAGTAGCGGGCTCGCCCGAATCAGAGCCGCCGCAACCAAACAGTAACCCCGTCAACGCTATCGCTAGAGCACTTTTTTGAATATTCATAGGATACCTTCATTAGTTTTCCAAAAAATTCTCAACATCGTCTACCTCAATCTTTGAGCACAATTCAGTAAAGCCAAAGCATGAAAACATCGGCTCAAACGGCTGGGTAGGCATGTAGAGATAAGTCTAGGGCTGAGTGTGCAGCTTGTCGATGAACGTACGCTGAACGGTGAAAACCCGCTCAACCGAAAATGAGGTGAACCCTATAGTGGGAGGAGGCACACAAATAGGCCAAAATCTTGAGCGAACCTGACCGAGATAAAATGTTATTGGCGAATAAATTCAATAATATGTGTTGCTGCAAGCACCAAGTGAACGACTAAAAAACCAATAAAAAAATCGGCACAGACTTGATGATACCCGCGCCAAGTCATCGCAAGCGGAGTGCCTTGATAAATAAACCATATCGCGCCCGTCACGCCAGTGGCCACCAGCAGCAACATGCCTATGCCTTCAATCGTACTGAACAAGCCCTTACCACCCGCGACCGGCAATTTGCCCTTTAACAGTCCTTTAATGTCCTGCGCTAGTTGCCCCCAATCTCCCACCAACCAGGCAAAATACTGATGCCATTTCCCTAGAAGTGTATTGCGCAGTAGAAATAAGATCCCGAGTACGGCACAGATTAATCCAAGATAAACATGCAGATAATCCCAGATACTGGCATTAGCACGCAGGCTTCTGCCGATAAAGATCCACGGACTAGTACAGACGAGTAAAGTAGAAGACAGCACAATCCAAACGTGCAAACGTGCCAACAAAAAACCGAGTGCCTGCGTTAATTTTTCTGACATAGTTGGGTTACCTTTGCGGCAGACTTATCCCATTCGCCCATTTAGGCTTGATGGATCTGTTGGCCAAAATCATTCACTTTTTGCCAGTCAGTGTATTCAACATTAGTGACAGGATCCGTAGGCCCCTTAGTTAACCACATGATAAAGCGGATGATATTTCTATCTAAGGCGTTATAGCCTTGGTAATTTAAGTTACCGCCAAATACCTGTAACAGCTTAGGACGCCACGTCGTTTTACTTAAAAACGCCTGCATATAGGGGTTGGTTTCTGGGGTGTTTTTCTCTGGCTTACGCGCGACTAAACTGACGGAGAAAAAGCCACTCACCTTTTGCGTGAGGATCTGTTGATGCTTCTGAATAAACTCATACAGCGCTGGGTTATGTTTCCCGTGACGAATGCTGGCGCCAATAATGATCTTATCGAAGGATTCCATCGCAGGGACGGCCTTAATATCCGCAATCACCACTGAGTTGCCTAACTCTTTGAGTTGCTGCGCCAATTGATTGGTGATTTTACGAGTTTGACCATGAACACTAGAGAAGATGATCAGAATTTTTTTCACTTAAGCCTCGATTATCTCAACAAAAATAAGAAAAAGCGGCCAGAAAAAGACAAAGACGGCGGCTTTATGTTGACCTAAACAAACGAATAGATTCAGCCTCGATGACCCAATCAACCACTGCGCTTATTAAGCACCAGAGGGGCGCTTTTATGGTTCATCAGTCAAATAAGAAGCCGTTTAGGTTTATCACGCAAAAAGCAAACTGCCTATTACGATATTGCATACTAGGTGATTTAGTCATCAATTTACATGAAATAGATCACGGGCTTAGCGCCAAATGTGCCCTGGATATACGGTAATTCTAGCTTGCTCACAAAAACAAATATCCACTACCTTGGGATCAAAATGTTACAAAATCAGGAATGAGTACTACGGCTCTCGGGTGGCTAATAACAGGTAAAAGCATTAGCATTTGTTCACTTATCGCCTGAGTACCCCATCCATGAACGCAACTCAAACCCCAAATCCAAAGGCATTACTGCTGTGGATGACCTTTGTTATGTCGCTGGTCTTCGCTGTCTGGCAAGCCCTGCTCAATAACTTCGTGATTGAAAAAGCGCAATTTACCGGCGCCGAAATTGGTATGCTGCAAAGCCTGCGGGAAATCCCCGGATTCTTAGCCTTTACCGCTATTTTTGTATTGCTGTTAGTGCGCGAACAAGCCTTTGCTCTGTTGTCATTGGCCTTGCTCTGTATTGGTGTGGCGATTACTGGCTTTTTCCCGCAGGTGTTGGGGCTATACCTAACCACAATTCTGATGTCAGTTGGGTTTCATTATTTTGAAACCATTAACCAATCCCTCACCCTGCAATGGGTCGATAAACAAGACGCTGCGGCGTTTATGGGTAAAGCCCTCGCATGGCGCTCGGCGGCGGCCTTAGTCGGTTATGGCAGTATTTGGCTAGTCATGACTTGGCTGAAGCTAGACTACTGGCATATGTACTTGATTATTGGTGTATTAGGTTTACTGATGGTCATCAGCATGAGCCTGTATTACCCCCAGTTCGACACCCATGAAGTGCAACATAAAAAGGTCATCCTACGTAAACGATACTGGTTGTATTACTTACTGACCTTCTTCTCCGGCGCCCGTCGGCAGATTTTTATGGTGTTTGCAGGCTTTATGATGGTCGAGAAATTCGGCTATAGCGTTAGCGAAATCACCGCCCTGTTCCTTATCAATTATGTGGTTAATCTGCTTTTCGCCCCAGCAATTGGCCGCTTTATCGGCCGTATTGGTGAACGTAATGCCCTCACAGTGGAATACATTGGGCTGTTTTTTGTGTTTGTCAGCTATGCCCTTGTCGAACAACCCCATATGGCCGCCGCGCTCTATGTGATTGACCATTTACTGTTTGCGATGGCGATAGCCATGAAAACCTATTTCCAAAAGATTGCCGACAGCAAAGATATTGCCGCCACTATGTCGGTCAGCTTTACCATTAACCATATCGCCGCAGTCGTTATCCCCGTACTCTTAGGCCTACTCTGGCTAAGCGATCCTGCCCTCGTCTTCTATATAGGTGCAGGCTTTGCGGTGTGCTCATTAGTATTGGCTCTCAATGTGCCGCGCCACCCATCCCCCGGAAATGAAACCTACTGGGCATGGCCAGCTAAAAGCATTGATAAACCGAGTCTCGACAGTTAAAACGGTAGGCTGCGCAATAAAAGCAATCCAGCGCAGAGACTTAAGGATTGCAATCGACTAAGCTGGTCACGCGGGATAAGCTAGTATCCCGCGTATCAACAGCGATTAAGCCACAGGATAAAGGCATGAAGGATTCAGATATTTTAATGCTTGCGGATGAAGCAGCTCCCGCAGCCGAGGTCTCGGCCCGTAAAAAAGCCCTGCTCCTTGGACGCCAACTCGGGCTCGCCAGCGAGCAGGAATATCGCCCCGCCAATGCCTCTATTGCCGAACGTGCACAGCATAGGGAGCGCAAACTCGCCAGCCAATATCAGGCCAATGTCGAAACCATTTTCGCCCTCGCCTTGAGCTACACACCATCGGATGTTACGGGGGTCGATCTCGACCCCGACTGGAGTCATCAATTCTTCCTGATGGCGGAGCAAATCCACAACCGTAAAATGCAGGATCTGTGGGCCCGTATTCTCTCGAGTGAAATCGTCAACCCGGGTAACTTTAGTCTGCGCACCTTAGCGCTACTCAAACAACTTACCCACAGAGAAGCGCAAATCCTCGAAAAGGCCCTCGGTATGGCGGCCAAGGTCAATAATGAGCAGCGCTTAAAACTGATCAGCGGCTATCGACTCACTGGCGGACTCGGGCAGTATTTTCGCAAAAATAGCACTGTCACTCTTGGCTTATCCCAATTCGGTCTGCCCTACTCCAGCATTCTCACCTTGGTCGATGCTGGGATACTCCACAGCAGTGAGTTTGAAACCGGGTTACTCAACAGCAAAACTCCCATCCAACTGAGCATGCCCGGCATCCAAATGAAGCTCACCCCCAAGAGCGGAAACCTGCTGTTTAGCTACTATCGATTGACGCCGATTGGCGATGAACTGGCGCAGCTCGTATTGCCCAAACAGGATCAAGAATACCTTAAGGCGTTACAGGCGCTGTTTTCTAAGGATTTCAAAATCGAGTAATTGCTTAAAAAGACTTATATATCTGACCACAAAAATATTTTCTTGAATAAAGCCTAGCTGTCGCAAATACTTTGAGTATAAAAATTACTCACTTCTAGGCTGAGTTAATAAGGATGCTTAGGCATCTCAAGGAAAGAGAATATGGTTAGTCAATCGCAAGAAATTGTTTTTTTAGATGAACCCATAGCAAGCACAGCGGTAAAGGCTGCAAAAGCTGTCAAAATACTCACAGTTGATGACGATATTAACTTCCAACGCTCTACCGCATTTGCACTGTCTACCCTGACCATTCTTGGCTCAAAAATAGAATTAACCCAAGCATTTAGCTACGCAGAAGCCTGCCAAATCGTCGCCAATGAAGACGATTTTGCCATTGCCTTAGTCGATGTGGTGATGGAGACCGAAGACGCAGGGCTGAGATTAGTTCGCGGCATTCGAGAAGTGCTCGGCAACGAGAAAATTCGCATTATTCTGCTCACCGGACAACCCGGTATGGCACCGGTTTTTAACGTGATGCGTGACTATGATATCAACGATTATTGGACTAAGTCGGAACTCTCCGCCGATCGCCTACAAACCATCTTGACCACCAACCTGCGCTCCTATCAACAGATCAGCAATATCGCCAACGCAAAACGCGGGCTGCAATTAATCGCCGAGTCCAGCGGCGCCCTCTATACCTCGCGCAATATCAAAGAACTCTCGAGCAAGATGCTACAGCAACTGGCCATACTGCTGAATTTGCCTTCGGGCGGAATTGTCTGTGTCAAAGCCATTAATGATCTCAGCGAGTTTGGTCATATACATCAGATCATTGGTGCCTCGGGGGAATTTGAGTCTTACTATGGCAAAGCCTTACAACAGCTCGAGCAGCAACATATTCGCATCCAGCTCGAATTATCACTCAGCAGTAAACAATCACGCATCGAACCACAATACACTTGTCTGTTTTTCCCCGGCGAACTGGCTGGCAATGACTATGCGGTTTACCTCGCCACGGGGCGACTCTTAGATGCGACCGAAACCGAGCTCATTCGCGTCTTTAGCATGAATATCTGCGGCGGCTTGCACAGCGTCTCCTTGATGAGTCAGTTGGATAAAATCGCCTTCGAAGATCCTTTACTCAAGATCCCGAATCGCAATGTACTCATTCGCACACTCGATGGCATTTTAAAGGAGGATGTTCGCGATAAATTTAATCTATTACTCATCGATATCGATAAGTTTTCAGACTTTAACCATGTGTTTGGCTCTGAGCATGGCAATAATATGCTCAAACATGTTGCCAATAGCCTGAGGGAACAGTTCGATGCGAGCGTGCTCGTCAGCCGCTTAAAGGATGATAAGTTTGCCATTTTAGGCCCGAAGCACTTAGTCACCGCCGCACTGATTGAGCAGCTGTTTGTCGCCCCCTATCAACAGGGTACCTCCTGTATTACCGTCAATATCAGCACTGTGACTCTCCCTCTAGAGCTCGCCGAAGGGGATGCGGTCGCCGCCATCACTCAACTGAATATGGCGCTCAAAAAGGCCAAGAGTCTGGGCATTCGTCAACATGTGACCTATCAACCCAACAACGATGATGTGACGTCACATTTTGAGTTACTACAGGCACTGCAGTTAGGCATTACCCAAGGGGATATTCATATTGCTCTGCAGCCACAGGTGTCGTTACAAACGGGGGAAGTCGTTGGGGTCGAAGCGCTGGCGCGCTGGACTTTACCCAATGGTGATAAGGTGCCGCCCCTACGTTTTATCCCCATCGCCGAAGCGACGGGGCTAATCACTCAGTTGGGGGAACAACTGTTTGTGCAATCGTGCCAAGCCATGCATGCACTCGCCGAGGCGGGTTATCAAAACTTACGTATTGGCGTTAACCTCTCCGCAATGCAATTTGAGCAGGAAAAAATCGTTAATCAACTGCATAGCCATATAGAAGCGGCGCAGATTGCCAGCAAACATATCGAAATTGAAGTCACAGAATCCATTGCCATGCAGAATTTTGAGGTGATCAATAAACAACTCAAAGCGCTGCGCAATATGAATATCAAGGTCGCGATCGATGACTTTGGTACTGGGTTTTCTTCCCTTGCCTACCTTAGCAAGCTGACCTTTGACAGGATTAAAATTGATAAATCCTTTATCGATAATATCACCACCGACGATGGCGCCGCGGCAATTGTCGACAGCATTATTCTCCTCGGTGAACGCTTTAAGATGAATGTGATTGCCGAAGGCGTTGAAACCCGCGAGCAAGCCCGCTGGCTTAAAGATCGCGGCTGCCATGATGCCCAAGGCTATTTTTACGCTAAACCTATGCCGCTCCAAGAGTTATTAGTGTGGCTCGCCAATTACCAAAAAAGCATTCTGTGATGATATTTAAACGCGCGATAACCTCCCAGCAGTTATTTTGGCGATATTGGCTTAAGCTGATGTTACCTTGGCTGTTATTGGTGCCGTTACTCAGCCTGGTGCTCTACCAAAAGCGTCACGAAGATGCGATGACCCCCTTATATCGACAGGCCGATGCCGTGCTTGCCGATGCCAATCAAACCATAGCTTACTATCTCGGTAGCCTGAAACGAGACGCGCTGTTTCTCGCTAAATATCAACTTCTTCTCGATGCCGCGTCGGGCAAAAATGCCGAACTGGCAGCTGTTGAGAACTTCTTTAAAGCCTTTAGCGACGCCTCGTTACAGTACGATCAAGTGCGCTGGCTCGATAACGACGCCATGGAAAAGGTGCGCATTAATCTTATCAATCATGAAGCACAAATTGTCCCGCAAGCAGAATTGCAATCGAAACAAGGACGCTACTACATAGCGCCGAGTTTAGCGCTCGAACCCGATACGTTTTACTTTTCCCCCTTAGATTTAAATGTCGAAAACAAAGTCATTGAGACCCCTATCAAACCTATGCTGCGCATCACCACACCCGTGTTTTTAGCCTCAGGGGAGAGACAAGGGTTTATTGCGCTGAATTTTCTCGCCCAAACCATGCTGGATGCCATCGCCAATACGGCTAAAGAGGGCGTCGAGCTGTCGATGTTAAACTCAGATGGCTACTGGCTTTTAGCCCCACAGCCACAAATGGCATGGGGATTTATGTATGGACGGGAAGAGGTAAACTTTAGCAAATTCAATCCCTCCGCTTGGCAAGAAATCCGCAAAAATACCGAGGTAGCCTTTACCACCCCAGATGGACTCTGGGACTACGAAAATGTGCATGACATAGGTAATGCGGCCCTTCCTGAGTGGCGGCTCGTGACTCATATATCCCACAGCGTATTGGCGAGTATCACCAAACAATGCATTGTCGAATCTTTGAGTATTGGTCTGTTGCTGTTGTTATTGGGCAGTGCCGTTTGCTGGCGTACGGCAAAATCAATGTGCGAGCGGGATAAGCTCCATGATGACTTAACCGAGCAGCAGCGACGGCTAGCAAATAGTAATAAAGCGCTGGCGCAGTCACTGCAACACCTGCACGATACTCAGCAGCAACTGATTGAAACCGGTAAATTATCTTCTCTTGGGATGATGGTGGCGGGTGTCGCCCATGAGCTCAATACCCCAGTGGGGGCCTCTTTAATGACCCTATCGAGCATGAAGAATGAGTGCAGCAAATTGCAATCTGCCTTCGAAACGGGCCTTAAACGCTCCGATGTCGATACGTATTTTGAGCACTTTTATGAAGGCGCCGAGATAGTCCAAGCAAACCTAGAACGCGCAGCCGCCTTAGTGAAAAGCTTCAAACGGTTAGCGGTCGACCGCACAGGTGAAGAACGTCGTGTCTTTAAACTCACTAGCCTAGTGCAAGATATGCTGCACACCTCATGGCTAAGAATGAAGAAACAATTTCATGAACTGAATATCGACATCTCACCCGAGATAGAACTCAATAGTTACCCCGGCGCCCTTGGGCAAGTACTCGAGAATTTAGTCTCAAATGCGCTCAACCATGCGTTCGAAGATGTCGGTAATGGGCAAATCAACATTACGGCCTACAGCCTCGAAGATGCCTTTGTCGCCATTACAGTCACAGACAATGGCGGAGGCATGGACGATGCTACCTTAAAGCAGATCTTCGATCCCTTCTTTACCACTCGAAGAGGTAAAGGCGGCACAGGTTTAGGATTACATTTAGCACATCAACTGGTGACCCAGTTACTAGGCGGGTATATCAAAGTGACGAGTGAACTGGGTAAAGGCACTTGTTTTACTTTAACCATTCCAACAAATGCCCCAGAGTCCCATAAAATCAGCTTAGGCTAATGCTTTAGCCTTATCGGGATTGATGACCCCAATCGCGGTTAAATAATCGATTAAAGCACGCACTTGCGAGGCTAAATCCCCTTTACTGGTATCAATCGTTAACTCCGCCGAGAGCGGCGCCTCGTAGGGTGATGAAATGCCAGTAAAGTTGCTGATCTCACCGCGGCGAGCCTTAACATACAAGCCCTTAGGATCGCGCTGCTCACATATGCTAAGCGGCGTCGACACATGCACTTCGATAAATTGACCTTCTGGAAAACGTGCACGTATGCTATCGCGCTCCTCGCGGGTCGGCGAAATAAAGGCCGATAGTACGACTAAACCCGCATCCACCATAAGTTTTGCCACTTCGCCAACGCGGCGTAAGTTTTCATCCCTATCGGCGACGCTAAAACCCAGATCCTTACATAAACCATGGCGAACATTATCGCCATCGAGCAAATAAGTGTGAAAGCCCGCCTCAAACAGTGCGCGCTCAAGCGCCCCAGCCAAAGTCGACTTGCCCGCACCAGACAGCCCTGTAAACCAGAGTAATACCGGATTTTGGCCCTTAAGTTTGGCTCTGGCCGCTTGGTCGACACTATGTTGGTGCCACACAATATTGCTCATAAACACTCCTCAAATCTTAGGTTGAGTAACAACCTAAGACAAAAAATCATTAAAACGGAAAGATAACTGGCACCATAAAAATCACTATCAAGGAATAAAGCACAGATAGCGGTAGCCCTAAGCGCAAAAAGTCACTGAAACGATAGTTGCCCGCGTTAAACACCATCAAGTTAGTTTGATAACCGTAGGGCGAAATAAAACTGGCACTGGCCCCAAACACTACCGCCATAATAAATGGCCTTGGATCGACGCCATAATTCAGCGCCACCGCATAGGCAATCGGAAAGGCCAAGGCCGCCGCAGCATTATTGGTAACGAGTTCTGTCAGCAGCAGCGTAACTAAATAGACGCCCACAAAGGCGCCAAACACCCCATAACCATTGATGGTATCGAGCAAGCCTTGCGCTAACCCATCGGCAAGACCAGTGCTCATCATCAGATTCGCCAACCCTAAGGCACTGCCGACTATCACCACTAACTCCAGTGGGAAGCGACGCTTAAGCTCCGACAAGGTCACGGCGCCAATGGCAAAGTAGCTCAGCAGTAATAGCACCAAACCCTTGGCCAGCGGTAATACGCCAGTCAGACTAAGCACAATCGTGAGCACAAAACTGCTTAATACAAAACGGCTGCGGCGGCTGTCTAAGCGCACATTTAAATCGAGCCCGCTGACGGCGGCAAATTCGGTACTCAGCTTAGCATTGGTGCTAAAACCATCCCCCGGCGTCAGCAGTAACACATCGCCCGGTTGCAATACGATATCGCCCAAACCACCTTTTAGCGGATGATGACCGCGACGAATCGCCATTACAGCCGCATCAAACTGTTCGCGAAAGCGAGACTCCTTTAAGGTACTACCCACTAGGCTCGATGAAGGGGCCAACACGGCTTCGACTAGGTTTTGCCCTTTTGCTTGATGTTTGCCAAACCAATCTAGGCCATCGAATTGATGCAACAGCTCCACCGACTCCACCGCGCCACTGAAACGCAGCACATCGTCCGCCTGTAACACTAACTGTGGTGGAACCGGACAAATACAAATACCGCTGCGCTCAAGCTCAACTAAATAGAGCTTTTTCAGGGCTCTTAATTTGTTATCCACCACGCTGCGCCCAACTAAAGACGAGCCTTTGGCCACGTGGGCTTCCAGCAGATAGGGCAGTGTCTCTTCGGTCGAATCCTCTCGCCTGTCGGGTAAGGTATTAGCCAGCACAATCAGCAGCACTATGCCTAACAGCACAATCAGCATGGCCACTGGGGTGAACTCAAAGAACCCCAGCGCAGGCAAGCCCGCATTCTCGACAAACGAGTTGACGATAAGGTTAGTGGAAGTACCAATTAAGGTCAGCGTACCGCCCAGAATCGCCGCATAGTTAAGTGGCAACAACAACTTAGCTGGAGCATGGGCCTGATTGCGGCGCACCACCCCAATCAAAGATGCAACGACGGCGGTGTTATTGGTAAAAGAGGACAGCAGCGCCGTCGAAAACCCCAATTTTGCCATAGTCACCGCAAGCGAATTATTGCCAATCACTTGGCTTAACTTGCCCAGCAGTGAAGTTTTTTCCAGCGCCGTCGCCGCCAGCACCAATAACACCAATGTGACTAAACCTGTGTTGGTAAAGCTAGTGAGCGCCGTGTCGAGTGATACCATTCCTAGGAGGTAACAGAGTAAAAAAGCAAATAAAAACAACACAGCGGGATTAATGCGGCCGGCGATTAAGCCAGCCACTAATCCAAACAGCACTATAGCTAATAGCCACAAGTCACTCACGTATTAGGCTCCAAGCTTTGAAATATCAATCGCTTGCCAATGCGGGAAGTGCTTACGCACCAGCGCATTAAACTCGATTTCAAAGGCGCTAAATTGTGAAGACGCTTGCTTGTTCACATGCTGACCCGATACCACCATCACAGCCGCAACAGTAGCATTGGATAAACGGTCAATCAGGATCATGCCGCCAGTATCACGCACCAGCGAATAGGCATCGAAGACGATATCTTCGGTCAGCTCTAAGGTCACGCGGGCGATGGCATTGAGCCCTAAAGTGTCGGCGCTGCTGCGCGCAAGCGTGTTCACATCAACCACATAGTCGATGGCCGTAACAGAGGCTTGGGTCTTCTTACCCGCAACTTTAATGTCGTATAACTGGCCGAGTTGTAATGGTTTTTCATCCATCCACACTAGGTCAGCCACGATTTGATTGGCAACCTGTGGCGCACTCTCTGGCAGTGCCAGCAAGTCACCGCGGGAAATATCGATTTCATCTTCTAAGGTGATAGTGACGGCTTGCCCAGCCGTTGCTTCGGCGAGATCGCCATCGAAGGTCACAATGCGTTCAACCTTGCTACGCTTACCCGAAGGCAGCGCAACCACCTCGTCACCCACCTTGATGACACCAGAGGCTAAAGTACCGGCAAAACCACGAAAATCGAGATTTGGACGCGACACATATTGCACTGGGAAGCGTACAGGCAAGGCGCTGAGTTCACGTTGAGTATCAATGGTTTCGAGTAGCTCCAGCAGTGTGCCGCCCTGATACCAAGGCGTATGCAGACTCGGCTCAACCACGTTATCGCCATTGAGCGCTGATAAGGGCACAAAGTGGATATCTAAGTCGCCAAAGTCTTTTACAAACTCACTGAAATCATTACGGATACGATTAAACACTTGCTCATCGAACCCGAGTAAATCCATCTTATTAACCGCGACCACAAAGTGACGAATACCCAGCAAAGAGGCAATAAAGGCATGACGCTTGGTTTGAGTCTGCACGCCGTAACGCGCATCCACTAAGATCACCGCTAAATCACAGGTTGAGGCGCCAGTCGCCATATTACGGGTGTACTGCTCATGGCCAGGGGTATCGGCGATGATAAACTTACGCTTGTCGCTTGAAAAATAACGATAAGCGACATCGATAGTAATACCCTGCTCGCGCTCGGCTTGCAGACCATCCACCAGCAAAGCCAAGTCTATGGCCTCGCCCGTTGTGCCCATCTTAGCGCTATCATTTTTTAAGCTGGCGAGTTGGTCTTCGTAAATCTGCGCGCTGTCATGCAGTAAACGGCCAATCAGGGTGCTCTTGCCATCGTCTACGCTGCCGCAGGTTAAAAAGCGCAACAAACCTTTATGTTGTTGCTGGGCTAGATATTCTTTTACCCCGTGCTGGCTGATTTCTGCCGCCATACGATTGGTTTTATTGACCGCTTTATCCATCTTTATCTCACTCTTATCTTGCTCAACTGTTCGTGAAGTCACTGGTACTCGATTGCTCTAAAAGCCTTCATCGGGACATTCACGAAATCGGTTTAATCTGTCTCTAACCTGCGCTCGAAATGCCTTGGTTTAGAAATAACCTTGGCGTTTCTTCTGCTCCATCGATGCACTCTGATCCGAGTCAATCAACCGCCCTTGGCGTTCGCTCGAGCGAGTTAACAGCATTTCTTCGATGATTTTTTCGAGATTATCCGCCTGCGAATGCATCGCCGCCGTCAATGGATAACAACCTAAGGTTCTAAAACGCACCACCTCATGCTTGATGGTTTCGCCTTCCTCGAGCTTCATACGCTCATCGTCGGCCATAATTAACTGACCGCCACGCTCAACCACAGGGCGCTCGGCGGCAAAATACAGAGGCACTAACTCAATGTTTTCTTGATAGATATATTGCCAAATATCGAGTTCGGTCCAGTTAGATAAAGGGAAGACACGAATACTTTCCCCCTTATTAATCGCGCCGTTATAGGTGCGCCACAGTTCGGGGCGCTGATTCTTAGGGTCCCATCTATGGTGACGATCGCGGAACGAATACACCCGCTCCTTCGCGCGGGACTTTTCCTCATCGCGGCGCGCACCACCGAATGCGGCATCGAAACCATATTGGTTTAAGGCTTGTTTTAAGCCTTGGGTTTTCATGATGTCAGTGTGCTTGGCACTGCCATGATCGAAGGGGTTAATCCCTTGGGCAACGCCTTCTGGGTTGGTGTGGGTCAATAATTCAAAGCCGAACTTTTTCGCCTGCGCATCACGAAAGGCGATCATCTCTTTGAATTTCCAGCCCGTATCCACGTGCAGCAAGGGGAATGGGATCTTGCCGGGATAAAAAGCTTTACGCGCAAGGTGTAACATCACCGAAGAATCTTTTCCGATGGAATACAACATTACTGGATTGTCGAATTCGGCAGCGACTTCACGAATGATCTGAATGCTTTCGGCTTCCAGTTGTTGTAAGTGGCTTAATTCACGCCCGGCCATACTCTTCTCCGTTTACCTAAAATGGGCTGCGACAGGCAGCTGGATTTAACTTAACTATTTCTAAAAAATCTGATTTAACTAAATTTTTGCCACAATCTTGGCGGCATCAGTGGTATCGGGTGCTGACTCGCCTTCACCCTTAGGTTGGAACCAGTTTAAGCTGTCAGCCAGCGCAACCACTTCGCCAATAATCATCAGGGCGGGCATTTGTAATTGCGGATCGGCCGCGAGCTGCTCGAGTGAATCTAATTGGCCAATAAAACGCTGCTGCGACTGAGTGGTCGCCTTAGAGACAATCGCCACTGGGGTTTGCGGGCTACGGCCAGCATCGATTAATCCTTGACGAATAATGCCCGCATTTAAAATCCCCATATACACAACTAAGGTATTGTTTGGATTAGCGTACCCCTGCCAGTCCATCGGACGGCTTTCAAGCTGACAATGGCCAGTAATAAAGGTTACCCCTTGAGCATAATCCCTGTGGGTTAATGGAATGCCCGCATAGGCCGAAGTGCCACTGGCGGCGGTAATGCCAGGAACCACTTCAAATTCGACGCCCGCTTCGACTAAGGTTTGTAACTCTTCACCACCACGACCAAAAATAAACGGATCGCCGCCCTTGAGGCGTACCACGTTTTTACGGGTATAGGCTTTCGTCACCAATAACTGATTAATTTCATCTTGTGCAGCACTATGCTTACCGGCACGTTTGCCGACGGCAATCTTCTCTGCATCCTTAGGGATCAAATCGAGGATATCTTGGCTGACAAGTGCATCGTATAGCACAGCGTCGGCGGACTTAAGAATGCGCCAAGCCTTGAGGGTTAAGAGTTCAACGTCTCCGGGGCCTGCGCCAACCAGCCAGACTTTGCCCTTCGCCCTTTGGCCCGGTAAAGATAAAATTTCCATCACATTCCCCGATATGAGATCAATGTGTAGCAATATAGCCCTAGTTATATTCCTTAATAAATATAAAATCATTAATTGTTATATCAAAAAGAAATAACAGCAGAACTTCGAATTCAGCCAATTAACTATAAGTGAGGGCGGCAAAAGTGCCATATGCCTAAAAATCATTTAACTAAATGAAATAGCTAGATAAAGTATGCTTTTAAGGCGAATATATCGGCAATCAAAACTTGCATCAGCTCACATAACCGCACTATGTTATTGCAAAAAATTCTACTTAGTTGCTTCTTTAGACCACGAAAATAGGCTCCATCTCGCCAGAACGGAATAAGACACATGGCAGGATTTCTCATAATAAATCCACAAACTAATGTTAAGCTGGGTAAACAACGAGAAAGCGTAAGGCAAACAGACACATCAAGGAGGGCCGATGTCCCTATTTTATAAAGGTATCGCATTAATTGGGCTGTTAACTTGTACTGGACTTCAAGCGGAAGAATCCCTCGTTAAAGGACGGGTACAGGACGAGCTAGCCACCTCAGAACGTCCATTCGTGATCACGCCGCATAAAGTGAATTACATTTTACCCGCCACTTACAACCCCGATCCCAATATGGCGCCCTTCGCCCAAGATGCGGCCGAAAACGACTACACCCTGGACGAAATGGAAGCTAAGTTCCAGATAAGCTTTAAGTTCCCTATTTGGTACAACGTCTTTGGTGACAATGGTCACCTGTTTTTTGCCTACACAAACCAATCCTACTGGCAGCTGTATAACAAGGATATTTCTTCTCCTTTCCGTGAGACTAACCACGAACCCGAAATCTTTATGCTGTTCAACAATGATTGGAAAATCGGCAGCGTGACTAACTCCTTCTGGGGTTTTGGCGCTGTGCATCAATCTAACGGTAAGTCAGGGTTATTATCCCGTAGCTGGAACCGTATCTATGGCACCATGATCTTCGATGCCGGCCCGCTGGCCTTTGCCACTAAGGTGTGGTGGCGTATTCCAGAGGACGAAAAAACCGATATCCATCAACCCCGCGGTGACGATAACCCCGATATTGATGAATACATAGGTAAAGCCGAGTTTGTAGGGGTTTATGGCATTGATGACCATAGATTCACCCTCACCCTAAAAACTAACTTTAAAGATATTGACCGTGGATCGGCAGAATTTACTTGGAGTTACCCGATAATCGGTAATTTACGCCTTTATACTCAATACTTTAACGGCTATGGCGAGAGTCTTATCGACTACAACTACCATAACCAACGCATAGGTATCGGCCTATCACTCAACGATATTCTCTAACGATTCAACCGTGACAGAGCACAAAAAACAGCCATAATTCTATGCTGACTTGCCAAAACTGCTGCTAAATTGCTCAAACGGATATGAGCAAAAGGTACGCAAAGACGATTTTTATTGCCAAAATAGGCATTTACATCGATAGTCGCACACCTTTTTAGCCGTAAAAGTAAGTGGTCATGGAGGAATATGAATTTTAGCTATCGCACTGTCGTGACGTTACTGGGCGTGATCATTTGCGCGAGCCTTATTAGGCTCGCGTTTTTCGCTATTCCTGAAAAAGCACAACCCACGCTAACGACCAAAGATATTCGTCAAGATCTCTATATTCTGTTCGACCAAATTGAGCAACACTCGGCATTTTACGCCCTAGACCCACAAGCTAATGAGCAGCAGCTCAAACGACTGGCAGGATTAATCACAGAACAATATCAAGATGTTGTGCCTAAAGAGCGCTTCGCAGCCGAGCTCACTAAGCTACTTAATACCTTAAAAGACCCAGGGACACAGGTTGCGAAAGTCGAAAATAGCAGCGGTGAACTGCCCTTAACACTCAGGCCTGTCAACGAGCAATGGCTCGCCTTGGACAGCAAAAATAACCCCATCAGCGCCGATTTCCCCTTTATTACCCATATCGATGGCATCCCCTTAAGCAAATGGATTTCGGCCAGCCAAGCCTACTTATCAGAGCCAGCGAAAAACAGCCAAGAGATGCAGCTGATTTGGCTCAAGCG
This sequence comes from Shewanella mangrovisoli, assembly GCF_019457635.1. NCBI lineage: Bacteria > Pseudomonadati > Pseudomonadota > Gammaproteobacteria > Alteromonadales > Shewanellaceae > Shewanella > Shewanella mangrovisoli. The sequence goes on along the minus strand of NZ_CP080412.1, from coordinate 1,032,890 downwards.
ACTCAATTTATTGCGAGAGGACTTAGGCTTAAGCATCAAACCTCATGTGCTTATCAGCTTGATTAATGATGATTTGCAGACCACGCAAGTGACTATCGCCCTGCCGCAACCATCGAAAACCATAGTTAAACCGATTGAGGATGAGACTGAACTGAGTTTTGAAAGCCTGATCACCCAACTCGATAATTTGGCCCCGACGGCGCCAATCAGGCCTGATTACTCATTGGAGCAGATCAATCCAGCGACTGCACGACTCAAGATAGATGATCTCTATGGCTTTGAACTCGATAAGAGGCAACAAGACGCCCTACGCCAAGGCATGGAACAACCCTTATTGATAGTCGATTTAAGGCAAGCAAGGGGCTTTAGCCCTAAATTACTGACCATGTTATCGCGTTATCAAGATGCCCCTCAAAATGCGACGCCCTATACCTCAGCCATGACACAAATAATGGGCTTTGCCCATTATCGCCGCTCACCAGAACTGAGGAATGATTATTTAAGGCCCCTAAACTTTAGGCCGCTCGAGGCACTGGAACTCAGCTCGCCTCGACTTAAGGTACTAACGAGGCGTCTGCCAAGCATAGATGAAAGCCGATTTAGCCCTTGGTTTGTCCGCACGAAACCCGAAGTTTCAGCTGAAGGCAATAATCGCCTTGCACTGCTAGTAAGCCCTTTATGTAAACAGGAATGCGAGTGGATAGCCTACCGCACAAAAGCTTGGTCGAGAGTGAATCTGATTGGGGAGAAAACCTCAGGAGATTTTGCCAGACAATACCAACTCACCTTACCTAACAGTGATTTAGATGTCCGCTTTAGCAGCTCACTCACCTATGACGCCGCAGGTGAATTGCTTTCAGGAAAAGGCACAGAGCCGGATATTTGGCTGCCACAGAACAGCGATATTGAATGGCAAGGATTGGTCAGTTTAGTGCGCGCCGCGAAACCGAAATCCATAGACTCGCCCCTCGGTTCTCAACCTAAGTTAGCGCAAGCCAATTAACAAAAAAGCCAGCAATCAGCTGGCTTTTCAATTAACACTCTAAAGCATCAAGCTTACTTCTTCTCGCTCGCCTTTGAGTTCATCACAGAACCAAACACTATGCCTTGTTTGTTCACATCGAAACTCATTTGCACGCGCATATTGTAATCTTTCAGCATTTGCAGCTCTTCAGGAATCGGCTCGCCAGTCAGTTCTAACAGGGTCAGTACTGGGGTAAACATCTTACCGTAATCAGCCGACATGCTGTAAAGCCCATTGGCCGATGGCTTCTCGCCAGCCAGTTTATTGGCTAACGCTAAGCCTTTATCGCCAGAGTAAACCACTAAGTGTTGTCCTTTAATCGCCAGCATCGGCTTGATGTTCATCTCAGGCGGCAACATTAACAGTGGTGATAAATCGGTAGGCTCGCCATTATCCGCAACTTGCAGTTCAGCCAGCATTGGAGCAAAAGGCTTCACCATATTGAACAGCATTGAAGGATTATCAGCCGTTAAGCTCACTAAGGCATCTAAGCTTTCAAGCTTAGGCTCTTGGTCTTGTGTGCTCATCTTATAATCGAGCAATGACAGGCTCACACCTTTAACGCCGTTAGCCATACCAGTAAACATACCTAACATAGCAGGGCTTTGTTGGCTTAACTCGGCTTGCAGCTCGGCAAGCGGTGCACAGGTTAACTGCGGCTTTTGCAGGTCATCCCAGATCGCCGTCAGTGAAGGCGCAACTTCGTTAACATCAATCCCCAGCCCCATAGAGAAGATAGTGCTGTTAATATCGGCTAAGTGGGTTGGAATATAGCCGCGCATTTTTTGCAGCGCGGTTAAGATTGCTTGGTTTTTACTTTCAACCACAAAAGAAGCTGCCATATGGCTTTCTTTTTCGGTCGAGCTAAATGCGGTTAACCCAGCAACAGTACGAGGCCAGTTGGCGGCAATGGCGGTTAGCTCAGCTTTACATTCAGGAGTACGGATCTCTGCAAAAGGATCTTCACCTTGGCTTTCTTCTGCCATGAACTGAGTGAGCTGTTTGCCTAGCATATTGCCATCGGGAGAGGTAATCGCTTTAACAATCTCTACGTGGTTGATAAAGCTGATGCTATCTTCCATAAAACCATGGGTTTTGATGATGTCTTTCAGCATGCCTGAAGCGGCTAAGGATTGAGTCGGTTTCTTTAATCCAAATGCCATTTCTAAGATTTCGGGCTCAATCGTTGTGCCAGACAAGGTCACAGTTAAGATGCCATCTTTATGGGCAAATAACAGGTCAACCTTCTCAGTAGAACCTTCTTCGGCCAGTGAATAAGCGCGATAATCAACGCCCGCCAAGGTGCGCTTCTCATGGGTGAAGCCGCTGTCTTTCTCGGCTTTATCCAAGACGGCCCAGAATGCATCGATTTGATCCACATTGGTTTTAAGAACTGGGATCACACCTAAGGTATAGAAAAAAGGCTCGACTTCATTTGGTAAACCAAAGGTCTTAAGCAATTGGGTTGGATTTTTTATCCCATCCATATACTGCGTATAGATACTGACAAAAAACTTGGCCATAGGGCTATCTAATGCGCCTAACTCTGCCAGAGAATCTGTTGAATATTGCTGGTAATTGCCAGAAATAGATTGCAGGTAGTTTTTCAGTGGGAAAGGTTTTAACTGACCTGAAAATACTGGGGTGTCGGCAGGGATATAATCAAGCAAAGGATTGGCCGAAGCACTCGAGCTAGTTCCATGCTGAGTGTACCAATAAGCACCTGCTCCCGCTGCAATAATTGCCGCAGCAATAACAATCTTCTTCATCTAAAACTCCATTTAATAACCGTCAAAGTGACAAAAATAATACCGAAAGCACTCACCTTCGGTATTTAAATACTGACCTGTTGTCATTCCTTTTTACACGCATCATGGCAAACCAACATCCGACACAAGCTAAAAATTAGCGAGGGGAATAGCCAAAGGACTGAGTGTATTTGAAGGGGAAATTCGTGCGTTAATTTACCATTAATTAACCTAGGATGCGAATCAAGCTGCGCAATTAAGGCAAATTCGCTTGGCAAACTAAATGAAATTTACATTCAGAGCCTAATTCATCTTGAGGATAAAGTTCATATTAACGATAAAGCGCATGGCATATTAATAAGACGAAAGTTATCGCCTTATTTACCCGTTAATCGGCCTGATGAACACGATTAAGAGTCACTTCCCCTAACTGGCGCATTTGCTTACGGATCCAAGCGGAGCGCTGCTCAACATAGGGTGAAGGCGGCGAGACTTTATAACGCCAAGGATTAGGCAATACCGCTGCTAATAATGACGCCTCATAACGGGTTAATTTGGCGGCACTCTTACTAAAATAATGTTTCGATGCGGCTTCGGCGCCATATATTCCGGGGCCAAATTCGACGATGTTCAAATACACCTCGAGTATGCGCGACTTATCCCAAATCAATTCCATCAACAGGGTAAACCAGGCCTCAATTCCCTTGCGGATAAAACTGCGGCTCGACCACATAAACAGGTTTTTCGCCGCTTGCTGACTTAAGGTACTCGCACCACGAACCTTGTTGCCTTTTTGGTTATATTCAATGGCCGAACTTATCGCGGCTAAATCAAACCCCGTGTGACTGGCAAACTTTTGATCCTCTGCGGCAATCACGGCTAATTGTAATTCAGGGGAGATTTGCTCGAGTGAGCGCCATTGATGTCGCACTTCTGTCACTGGCGCGGGCGGGAATAATGCCCGTTCAATCCGCCAAGTCCACATCGGCGGGTCAATAAAACGCAGTAGCACCACGCTTAAAATGGAGGCGAGTAATAAGCCTAAGATGAGTTTAACGAGCCAAGCGACTATGCGCTTAAGGCCGCGTGCTTTGGGCTTGGGCGCTGGGCGATTAGATTTATTCCCTTGAGGACGATGAACATGATCGCGCGTGGCATACATAGGGGCGGTCATCCAGTAATCCTCATCAATAATTCCATCAAAGGGGCCATATGCGGCGGCATTAGCCACTCAGCATAAAATAGCACAGTGTAAGTTGATGATAATATTGTCATAAACAGCGCCAAAAACCGAGCTGAATTGATGAATTAACGAAATAAACGATGTTAACTATGTTGACTCAACCTCGGCAGCTTTGACCACAGCTGACCGAGGTGAAATGGGCAGATTAACGAGGGCTAGCAAGTCAATCAAACTGCTTGATACTCGCGGCGGCGAGCAAGGTCTTTTGGAAGTGCGACTGTTTTCCGTCTCGTTATATCGTTACACAGCAAACTAAGCCCATAAATAACGATATTCAACAACTTAACTTGGCAAAATACCGACTAGGGCATATCTGCGCAGTAAACTCCCTCAAAACCATCTACGGGAACTTTGTAATATAGCTCAGAACATTCTAATGTGCATAACTCTGTGAGTAAAAATGTACAAAAATTTTACTACTGGTGAACAAGCCTTAACTAACTCTGTGAAAATAAAATTTATCTGACTTTAATGACGCCAGAATGACACTCAAAATACTTTAACGGCCAAATCGCTGAAAAATTAAGCAAAACATTCTTTTGGCGACATAAAATAAAAAATGCCACAGGTAATACTGTGGCATTTTTCTATTAAATCAGATAGATGGTTATATTTCGTAATGCAAACCGCATTCGCGTTTTAAGCCATTAAAGCGGGTTTCTTCTTCAGTCATCCCTAATTCTAAGGGTTTACTCGAATGGGTATCCCCAACAGAAACATAACCTTGATCCCATAGAGGATGGTAAGGCAAGTCAAATTGCGTCAGATACAGGTGCACATCTTTGTTCGACCACTCGATAATCGGCAGCAGCTTAAAGCGAGTTCCGTGGATAGCCAATATCGGTAACTCTTCGCGTGTGCTCGACTGACTGCGGCGAAGTCCCGCAAACCAAGTGCCGACTTCAAGTTCTGCCAAAGCACGTTGCATCGGCTCCACTTTATTCAGTCGATTGTAACGCTCGAGCCCATCTAAGCCCTGCTCCCACAGCTTGCCAAAACGCGCCTCCTGCCATGCCGAGGTCATTGGCGCTTGGTAAACCTTGAGGTTTAAGGATAAACGCTCGGTTAGCTGGTCAATAAACTGATATGTCTCAGGAAAGAGATACCCAGTATCCGTTAAGATCACCGGAATATCCGATTGCACCTGACTCACCATATGCAGCATCACCGCCGCTTGGATCCCAAAACTGGATGACAGCGCGTGATTACCCGGCAAATAAGCTAAGCCCCAGAGCACTCGCTCTTGAGCCGTCAATCCGGCCAAGAAGCGATTAATGCGCTCCAGTTCTGCTTGCTGCACATCCTTAGGCGCCGTCAGCAGCGCTTTAAGTTCGCTGTGACTTACCACGCTCTGCAACGCGTTCGGCAAGCCAGAACCCGTTACCCCAGAATCAAGATCAGCCATGGAAATCCTTAGCGGCATCTATTACCGCCTTCACTACGCCCGTGCGGACGGTGAAGTTACCAAAGGTTTCGCCTGCATTACGCTCAACCGCGTAGCGGGCAAATAATGCATCCAATTCAGCAAGGATCTCAGCCTCTTGGATATTCTCTCTGTACATCTTATTCAGGCGAGTACCTTCGAAGTTCGCCCCGAGATACAGGTTATAGCGACCTGGCGCCTTACCCACTAAGCCGATTTCGGCGGCAAATGGGCGGGCGCAACCGTTTGGACAACCGGTCATACGCACCACTATGGCTTGATCGCTAATACCATTTTTAGCCTGCAGCGCATCGATATGGTCGATAAATTCAGGGAAATAACGCTCAGCTTCCGCCATCGCCAATGGACAGGTTGGCAAGGCAACACAGGCAATCGAATGACCGCGAGTTTGGGTCAGCACTTGGCCGAGTAAACCGTGTTTACGGGCAAGGCCTTCGATGGTCGCTTTATCCTCGGGAGCCACACCCGCAATAATCATATTCTGGTTTGAGGTCATGCGGAAATCGCCCTTGTGGATCTTCGCGATTTCACGCATGCCGGTTTGCAAACTCTTACCGGGCACGTCTTTAATGCGGCCGCTTTCAATAAACAGGGTTAAATGCCACTTACCATCGACGCCTTCGACCCAGCCATAACGATCGCCGCGATCGCCAATCACCACATCGCGCTTAGGCTCAAATTTAACGCCAGCACGGGCTTCCACTTCGGCCTTAAACTTCTCATAACCATGGTCGACGATAGTGTACTTAAGGCGCGAACGCTTACGATTGGTACGATTACCCCAGTCACGCTGCACTGTCATCACAGCTTCGGCAAACTTCATCACATCTTCAGTTTTGATAAAACCAAAGTCATCGGCCAAGCGCGGGAAGGTTTCCACTTCACCGTGGGTCGAGCCCATGCCGCCACCTGCTGTCAGGTTAAAACCGACTAATTCGCCATTTTCGGCCACCGCAATAAAGCCTAAATCGTTGGTGTAGACATCAACATCGTTATCCGGTGGTACGGCAACGGCCATCTTAAACTTACGTGGCAAGTAGGTCTTGCCGTATACAGGTTCAACGGTTTCGTCTTCTGTGGTCAGTAACTTCTCTTCGTCTAGCCAAATCTCGGCGTAGGCGCGAGTGTGGGGCAGCAGGTGATCAGACAGCTTTTTCGCGACTTCATAGGCCTGCGCATGCAGCTTAGATTCCACCGGATTCGGGTTACACATCACGTTGCGGTTAACGTCACCACAGGCGGCGATAGAATCGAGCGCCTCACGGTCCAAGCCTTGAATAATGGTCTTGAGGTTACGCTTTGGAATGCCGTGGTATTGGAACGTCTGGCGCGTCGTTAAACGAATGCTGTTAGAGCTAGTAAGCGTCGAGGCAATTTCATCCACACCTAACCATTGCTTAGGTGTACACACACCGCCTGGCACGCGAGCACGTAACATAAAGCTATATAAAGGCTCGAGTTTTTGCTCTTTACGTTCGTTACGTAAATCGCGGTCATCCTGCTGATAGAAGCCGTGGAATTTGATCAATTGCTGATCGCCGTCGCTAAAACTGCCCGTCACCGAGGAGTCTAATCCCTCTTTAATAGTGCCACGCAGATAATCACTGTCGGTCTTTAGGTATTCGTTTAATGCTAACTTTTGCTCACTCATGGCAACTGCCTCTTAAAATTCGTTCGGCGGCAGTATCTCAGTGGATACTGCTCTATCTTTGGGATCAATTAATTAGTACACGTCTTTTTGGTAACGTTTATGACTGCGCAGAGTCTCGAAATATTCTTCCGCCGCCTCGCTCGACAGTCCGCCAAACTCCACCGCAACCGCTAATAGGGCTTGATGTACGTCTTTAGCCATACGCTCGGCATCACCACAAATATAAAGATGCGCCCCATTTTGCAGCCATTGCCACAGGGTTTGTCCCTGTTCTTTAATGCGGTGCTGCACGTAAATCTTATGGGCCTGATCCCGCGAAAATGCCACATCAATACGGGTTAAATCGCCGTTTTTCAGATACTGTTGCCACTCGGTTTGATACAGGAAGTCCTGCTCAAAGTGAGGATTACCGAAGAATAACCAGCTATCGCCCTCAGCGCCTTGCGCCACGCGCTCCTGCATAAAGGCGCGAAACGGCGCAACACCAGTACCAGGACCAATCATGATGACAGGCGTTTGTGGATCTTCAGGTAAACGGAAATGCTTGTTCGGTTCAACATACACTTTTACTTCGGCGCCTTCCTGTGCCGAGGCTAAGAAATGCGATGCGCCGCCAAAACGGGCTTGCCCTTGGTGCTCATCCTCCACCAAGGCCACTGTCAGATGCACTTCGGTATCGACTTCACTCTGGCTCGAAGCGATGGAGTAGAGTCTTGGCGTTAATGGGCGTAATAGCTCCACTAACTTGTTTGCATCCAGATTAGCATCGGCCTTGAGCTGGTAGTTTGCCACTAAGTCTGCAAATTGATGATGTAAGATAAACTGGCGAACCTGTTCTTTATCTTCGCTAATAGCAAGCAGCTCAGGGCTTGCGGACAACTCGGCCCAGGCTTTGACTAAACCAGGATATAACTGTGTCAGCTCTTTCTTCTCGATTAAGGCTTGTTTGAGGTTGATTGACTCATTACCGACGGTCACAGTGGCATCGGCCGCTAACCCTAAGCCAGCTAAAATCTCATCGACTAAGGTGTCACTGTTGCTAAACCACACGCCAAGGGCATCACCGACTTCGTAACGCAGTCCTGACTCGCCTAAATCGATTTCAACGTGGCGTACGTCTCGGTCTGAACCGCGTCCGGTGATCTTCTGGCTCACCAACACTTCGGCACTGTAAGGGTTTTGCTTCGTAAATTCGCTTTCGCTGGCAGCTGGTGCCGAGCCGGTATCATTGAGCGCCACCACGTTAGCCGTGGTTTGAATGAGTGGCTTCACCGCAGTGAGCACATCGGCGTGCCACTGTCCGGCCGCAGCCTCATAGTCCACATCACACTCAACCAGAGGCAGCAGCGCTTTGGCGCCTAAAGCCGACAGACGGGCATCGAAATCTTTACCGGTTTGACAGAAAAACTCATAGCTCGAATCGCCCAGTGCCAACACTGAGTAATGTAAGTTGTTTAATTGAGGTGCACGTTTTGATGCTAAAAACTTATGTAATTCAATCGCATCATCCGGCGCTTTACCTTCACCATGAGTACTGACCACCAGCAATAACAAGGTTTCTTGCTTGAGCTGACGCACATTGTATTCACCCATAGAGGCTAAATTCACGCCATAGCCCTGTGCTTTTGCCTTCTCGGCCAAAGCTTTGGCAATGCCACGGCCATTACCGGTTTGGCTGCCATAGAGAATGGTCACTGTCTGCGCCGCCTGTGCGTCTGACACGGGCGCGAGCTGGGCCTGATTGCCCGCATTGGCCGTTGCGGCTAAATAACCGCTCACCCAAGCAAGTTGCACCGCGTTTAATTCAGCGGTGAGTTGTTTCAGCTTTTCGACCTGCGGTTGCGACAGGGGTGAAGCCAGTGATGAAAGTTCTTTTAACAACATGAGACGGCCCTATGACAGTGTAATGTCCAGCAGATTAACGTGGTTTTAGAAAAGCAAAAAAGAATAATATTTGATTTTTAATTCCATTTTGGAATATACAAAGTGCAAAATTTAAGCTACAAAAGTGTGCACTGGTTAAAAGTTTTTGATACGACCAGTTCAGAAATGACCAGCTTGAGCAATATACGCTTGTGTCAAACCAAAGTATTGCCACAATGGTGACGAGCCTGCTGTACAGTGACCTCTGTTGCTCGCAAAGAAGTTTGTTTTCAAGCACAAATTTCATACCAAGATTGAATGCGCTAACTGCCACAACTGAATAAACGAGTTCATTCTTATCGCGGCCTAGCCCTACCTAGGTTTAGCTCAGGGGAAGCACTCAGGCGGAACGATTATATAAACCACCAGGGAGTAATCATGCAGATTGGAATACCGAGAGAGAGTCTCGCCGGTGAAACTCGGGTCGCCGCGACCCCTGCCACCGTCGAACAACTTAAAAAGCTCGGCTTTGAAGTTGTTGTTGAGGCCAATGCTGGCTTACTGTCTAGCTTTGACGATGCCGCTTTTGAAGCCGCTGGAGCGAAGATCACGGCAGAGGTTTGGCAAGCGGATCTGATTTTTAAAGTCAATGCACCGACCGATGCTGAAATTGCGCAAATTAAAGAAGGCGCGACCTTAATCAGCTTTATCTGGCCCGCTCAAAATGCTGAGCTGGTCGAGAAACTGTCTAAACGCAACATCAATGTGATGGCGATGGACATGGTGCCACGTATTTCCCGTGCCCAATCCCTCGATGCTCTCTCTTCTATGGCCAATATCGGCGGTTATCGCGCCGTTGTTGAAGCCGCGCACCACTTTGGCCGTTTCTTTACCGGACAAATTACCGCCGCGGGTAAAGTTCCTCCGGCAAAAGTGCTGGTGATTGGTGCCGGTGTGGCGGGTCTTGCCGCCATTGGTACCGCAGGTTCGTTAGGGGCTATCGTTCGCGCCTTCGACACGCGCTTAGAAGTGGCAGAACAAATCGAATCCATGGGTGGCCAGTTCCTTAAACTGGACTTCACCAATGAAGATGGCAGCTCATCGGACGGTTACGCTAAAACCATGTCGGACGAGTTTATCGCCGCCGAAATGGCACTGTTTGCCGAGCAAGCCAAAGAAGTCGATATCATCATTACCACAGCGCTGATCCCAGGTCGCCCAGCACCTAAGCTCATCACTAAGGCGATGGTCGACAGCATGAAGCCCGGCTCTGTGATTGTCGATATGGCCGCGCAAGCGGGCGGTAACTGTGAATACACTCAGCCAAGCGAGCTGTTTGTGACCGAGAATGGCGTTAAAGTCATCGGCTTTACCGATCTCCCCGGCCGCCTGCCCGCGCAGTCTTCACAGCTTTACGGCACTAACTTAGTCAACCTGATGAAGTTAATGTGTAAAGAGAAAGATGGCGTCGCTAGCATCAACTTCGATGATGTAGTGATGCGCAATATGACAGTGGTCAAAGCGGGCGAAGTGACCTTCCCGCCACCGGCGATTTCGGTGTCGGCAGCGCCCGCCAAACCTGCGGCTAAGGTTGAAGCCAAAGCGGCAGAGGCCAAAAAGCCATCCAAGCTTAAGTATATTCTCGCCGCCCTTGGCGCTGCGGGTTTTGCCGCGGTTGCTTCGGTTGCTCCGGCCGAGTTCTTATCCCACTTTACGGTTTTTGTCCTGTCCTGCGTGGTGGGCTATTACGTGGTGTGGAACGTCTCCCACTCACTACATACGCCTTTAATGTCAGTGACTAACGCGATTTCGGGCATTATCGTGGTCGGCGCCTTGCTGCAAATAGGACAAGGTTCAACCTTGGTCACTGTGCTGGCGTTTATCGCCGTGCTGATCGCCAGTATTAACATCTTCGGTGGCTTCACCGTCACTCAGCGCATGCTGAAGATGTTCCGTAAAGATTAAGGGGGTATAACGTGTCTCAAGGACTGGTAACAGCAGCTTACATTATTGCCGCCGTGCTCTTTATCTACAGTCTCGCAGGATTGTCGAAGCAAGAAACGGCCAAACACGGCAATTTATTTGGTATCACAGGTATGGCCATCGCCCTACTGGCGACCATTTTTAATCCTGACACCAGCGGTGTCGCCTGGATTATTGTCGCCATGGTGATTGGTGGTGCCATCGGCGTGCGTTTAGCACTTAAAGTCGAAATGACGGAAATGCCTGAACTTGTCGCAGTACTCCACAGCTTTGTGGGTATGGCGGCGGTATTAGTGGGCTTTAACAGCTTTATCGACCTACACCCAGAGCAAGTATCGCAAGTGGTTGTGGCCGTTGGCGGAGATATCAACTCCACCTTAGCCGCAGTGCAGGATGCGCTAAGCGAAGCGGCCAAAGCCGCCGAGAAAGCCCATTTGACTGGCGCTATGCTCAACATTCACTTAGTGGAAGTGTTCCTCGGGATCTTTATCGGTGCGGTGACCTTCACGGGTTCTATCGTAGCCTTCGGTAAGTTACGCGGATTAATTTCCTCAAAACCTTTGATGTTGCCACATCGCCATAAACTGAACCTCGCAGCGGTATTGGTATCATTGGCACTATTGGTTTACTTCGTACAAACGGGTGGCACTATGCCTGCCCTACTGTTGATGACACTTATCGCCTTCGCTTTTGGCTGGCATTTAGTGGCTTCAATCGGCGGTGCGGACATGCCAGTTGTGGTCTCAATGCTGAACTCCTACTCAGGTTGGGCGGCAGCGGCAGCGGGCTTTATGCTGTCAAACGATCTGCTGATCGTGACAGGAGCGCTCGTGGGCTCATCGGGTGCGATTCTGTCTTACATCATGTGTAAAGCGATGAACCGCTCGTTTATCTCGGTTATCGCAGGTGGATTTGGCACCGATGGTGTGGCCTCATCTGGCGATGAAGAAATGGGCGAATACCGTGAAACCAACGCCGAAGATGTGGCTGACATGCTGAAAAACGCAACTTCTGTCATCATCACCCCAGGCTATGGTATGGCAGTGGCGCAGGCGCAATATCCTGTGGCTGAAATCACCCAAAAACTGCGTGATCGCGGCGTGAAGGTACGCTTTGGTATTCACCCAGTAGCGGGTCGCTTACCTGGCCATATGAACGTACTCCTGGCCGAAGCCAAAGTGCCCTACGATATCGTGCTCGAAATGGACGAAATCAACGAGGACTTTAGCGATACCGACGTAGTGCTCGTCATTGGTGCCAACGATACGGTGAACCCTGCGGCGATGGAAGATCCGGGCAGCCCAATTGCGGGCATGCCAGTGCTCGAAGTGTGGAAAGCGCAAAACGTGATTGGCTTTAAACGCTCGATGAACACGGGTTATGCGGGTGTACAAAACCCACTGTTCTTTAAAGACAATACCCAAATGCTATTCGGCGATGCCAAGGCTAGCGTTGAGGCGATTTTAAAAGCGCTGTAATGCTTAAGTTTGCTTATTAATCATAAAGGGAGCCACTTGGCTCCCTTTCTCTTTTCCCCAACTTAGGGATATGTTTTCACACGTTTTTAAGCAAGCTCAGCTAGTCTCTGCGCAACTTGCTTGTGGTCGACCCCATTCATTGAAAGGATAGCTTGATGCTGCTTGGATTATTTATGCTGTCGGCAATTTTGATTAAAACCTCGCTGCTGGGGCTCGGCTGGATATCGATTGGTATTGGCCTCGGTGGTTATCTGTTTTGCCGCTATTACCGCCTCAATCTCGCCGCTCGCTTGGTGCAAAAGTTTAAGCGTCTCTTTATCACAGGGGCGATATTGCACTTACTCTTGTACCTTGGGCTTATCATTAAACTTTTCCTTATCGATAGTATTGAGGATATTCCAGCCTTCTTTATCAGCCATTTGGTATTCCATCACGCCCTTTGCGCCCTGATAGCCGCGGCGCTGACCTTTATGGCTGTCGGCGTTTATCTTACCCAACAAAAGTTAAAACAAGCGCAGCTGTCTCCATTACAACTTAACTAACTGCAAATTAACTAACTTAAGAATGCACAAAGCACTAGCTCCACTGCGGATAAAACCAACCGCCCTTTGCCAAACCATAGAAACAAAAAAGGAGCCTAGGGCTCCTTTTTTGTGGTGATGCTTAAAATTATGCCGCTTTGGCAACATCAAAATTAGACAGCAGCATGACCGCAGTACGGCCTAATAGGTGATTGATGGTGCGATCGCCGACCAATCCTAATTCAGCAATGGCTTGCTGACGTGCTGTGCTGACCGCTCTGAAGAGGGTGATTTCGTTATTCGCGCCACCACAGAGGCTGAAGAATAATCTTAGCACTGCGCGGTAATGCTCTTCTTGCATCGCTTTCATCCAAGAGGCTTCTAAGGCTTCTTGGCTAGAAAAGTCGAGCGCGGCAACAAATAAATTGCCAATACGACTATCTAAACGGATTAAGAAGTCATTTTTACGCGGAAAGTGATGACTAATACCAGTGCGGCTAATCCCCGTTGCTTCAGATAACGTGGTATAAGACATAGTCTCAAAGCCAATAGTCAAAATTTGTCTTAACGCTTCATCCATAATCTGATTTATGGTCTGCTCAGTCTGTACTCGCGAGCGCTTAGCCATAGTAAAGTCTCCCGTTGTTCTTTTTCTGGGGTAGAGCTTACCAAAGCCTTTCAGGGATTACTGCTGTTTGGAAACGCCAAACAAGTGTATTTCGCTTTTGTTCAGCTAGGGTTCAGTTTGAAACAGGGAGATTTATCGATTCCGTTTACATATTCACAACATTGAATTTTGTACTAACCAGTCGTGTGCTTTTGTCTCCCCCATCAGCAGTGTCAGTGTCGGGGTAAGGTAACGCCCAAGATCCGGCTTGCGCCAAGATAGGTATGCTGGCAGGGGTTGCAGCACGGTCTCGCCAAAAGTCCGCTGCATTAAACTCGAATATTCGCGTAATATCTGTGGCTCAATTTGTATTATTTTAGGATAAAAATCGGCGACAAAATCACGATATTGACTGTAATGAGCAATCTGACCCACTTGATACTTTCTTAACACTTGTATCATCATAGGACTGGTCCAGTGAGACATATACTGCGAACTTGTTAACGCCGCAAGGTTGCGTCTGTGATATTGCTGCCAGGCTAAATCAAGATTGCCCTTGGCCTTAGCGACACGCCAAACAAGGTAGAGATCCGCCAACCACTCATGCTGATAAGCTGTTAATTCTTTAGGTAATAAACTGCCCTGCAAGGCCAGATTTTCAAGGTGTCCTAGCTCATGCCACAGGGTCAATAATGCCTGTTCTTTGAGGTCATATTGATAGGTTATGCCATCGATATTGAGCAATTGAAACTCTGGTGTTTCTCGCTCATTTACCAGGATTAAACCGGAGAAATAACTATTTTCGACGGGTAACACCATGGCACTGCGAAGCCCAAGTTCAGTTTGAAACAGGGCTTCACTGCGGGGGAGTTGTTCACGAACCTGATTAGGAAAGCTTGCCAGACACTGACTCAATTGCGCTAACGGGCAAATTAACGCCTGCTTGTCGCCAATAGGCACCCAAGTCAGGCTAGAGATCAGTGTCAGGGCAATGAGACTCACTGTTTTGCCATGATATTTTGGATAATGGCCGTGGTTGATATCCCGTCTTCAAACCCTAACACTTGAACTTGGCCACCCGCGGCGATCACCTCGGCGCCCCCGGCGATATCCTCAACCTTATAATCTCCTCCTTTGACGAGGAGATCGGGGAGTAATCTGGCGATAATCCGCTGTGGCGTGTCTTCAGTAAAAGGCACAACCCAATCGACGGCGGCTAATCCCGCTAACACCGCCATACGTCTATCCACTTGATTGACTGGGCGGCCTTCGCCTTTTAAGCGTTTGACCGAAGCGTCATCATTCACGGCCACAATCAATCTGTCACCTAAGGCTTTGGCTTGCTTGAGGTAACTGACGTGCCCCGCGTGCAGAATATCGAAGCAACCGTTAGTCATCACCACTTGCTCGCCGCGCAATTTGGCTTGCTCTAAGGCATAGGCAAGTTGATCTTCACTCACTACCCCAAAACCCGACTCACCGTGGTGCAGTGCTAAGGCTTCAATCAGCTCGATGCGAGACACGGTTGAAGTACCTAATTTACCCACCACAACCCCTGCGGCGGTATTGGCAATGGCGCACGCCTGCGGCAGTTCTGCGCCCGCAGCGAGTGAGGTCGCCAGAGCTGAAATCACAGTATCACCGGCGCCTGTCACGTCATACACCTCACGGGCCACAGTAGGGATATGTAACTCTGGGGCATTGGCCGTCACTAAGGTCATGCCCTTTTCGGAGCGAGTGACTAAGATAGCGTCGAACTGATGCTTATTGAGTAAGCCACGGGCCTTTTCGAGTAGATCCGCCTCAGAAGTTACCGCGCCAACAACGGCTTCAAATTCACTCATATTGGGTGTGATGAGTGAAGCGCCATGGTAACGGCTAAAATCGGAACCCTTTGGATCGACAAGCACTTTCACGCCTTTAGCGCGAGCCAGCGCAATAAAATCCTGCGGCTTATCAATAGCGCCCTTCGCATAATCCGACAGCACCACCACATCGACCGAATCGAGTAAGGCTTCGGATTGTTTAAGCAACCGCTCACTATCCTGCTTATCGAAGGACTCTTCAAAATCGAGGCGAATGAGCTGCTGATTACGCGACAATACCCGCAGTTTGGTAATGGTCGGTTTATCGGCAATATTCAACCACTGTGGCTCAACGCCCAACGCTTGCACGCCAAGGGTTAACGCCTTAGCGGTATCATCCTCCCCCACTAACCCCGCCAATTGCACTTGGCCGCCTAGGGTCGCGATATTTAGCGCCACGTTGGCCGCACCGCCCGGTCTGTCTTCGACTTGGTTAATCTTCACCACAGGCACTGGCGCTTCGGGCGAGATACGTCCCGTTGGCCCAACCCAGTAGCGATCTAACATCACATCGCCGACAACTAACACTTTGGCTTTTTCAAATGCTGGCAGAGAAACCTTCATAGCGCTCTTATCTATTGCAGAAATTAAACCGTGATTGTACCTAATTTTCAGCAAAATATGAGTTAGAATAAGCAGTAATTTTCAAAAGTAGTGAGTATTTTTGTGGTCGAGAAAGCTGAGTTTTCATCATCCTTATATCATCCGAAGCACTGGCCCATGTGGTTTGGGGTGTTAGTGATGCGGATTACCCAAGTGTTACCTCTCTCGTGGCAAATGAAGTTAGGTAAAGGATTAGGCCGATTAGTTAAGACTATTGCAGGCAGTCGTACCCATACCGCACGCCGCAATTTAACTCTCTGTTTCCCCGACATGCCGGAATCGGAGCGCGAAGCCCTGCTGACCCGCAACTTTGAAGAAACAGGTAAAGCGATTTTCGATACCATCAATGCCTGGTGGTGGACCGATGAAAAAATCCAACAACATATGCAGATCACCGGCAAAGAATACGTGCAAGACACCTTGAATGCTGGCCATGGGGTGATTCTGTTCGCCGTGCACTGCTTACCGCTGGAAATGGGCGCGCGTATTTTTGGTCAATTCCAACCCGGTGTTGGGGTGTACCGTCCACACAACAATCCGGTGATGGAATACCTACAGGTCAAAGGCCGCTTACGCTCAAACAAAGCCTTAGTGCCAAAACGCGATCTACGTCAGATGGTGCGTTGTTTACGCAATCCCGATGTGATTTGGTATACCGCCGATCAGGATTTTGGGCGTTCGAGTGCGGTGTTTATTCCCTTCTATGCCGTGCCCGATGCCGCGACCATTACCGGTGCCACCACACTGGCTAAACTCGGTAAGGCCAAAGTGCTGCCCTTCTTTGTGGAGCGCACCGAAGGTGATAAGGGTTACCATATTGAGATTATGCCGCCGCTGGATAATTTCCCCGGTGAAGATGAGCTAGCCGATGCCATTCGCGGTAACAAAATTATCGAAGGTATTATCGATAGAAATCGCGCCCAATATATGTGGCTCCACCGCCGCTTTAAGACTCGCCCAGATCCAACGGACAAGTCCTTATATAAATAAGCTTTCGTTCTATCTGTTCGAGATAAGTACTTAAAAGCGGATAAAAAATGCCAAGCAATTGCTTGGCATTTTTTATGTTAGAACTTTCGGTTTAAGGCATTGTTGAGGGTTGAGGGCTTGAAACCCTAAGCATCATTTCCTGTTAAGCACTGCATAGCAGGCTTAAGCACTGATTAAGCCTCTGCCGGTAAGCGAATACCCACATTGGTCACTTTGCCTTCATTGAGCCCTGCAACCACCCAATGCAGCGACTGCCATAGGAACTGATCCCCAAGTACCGGATGCGAGCCTAATTCTGCCGCCACTAAATCTGCGACCGTCATGTCGCCAGTGGCTTCATCTAACTCCAGACCATAAATCGGCGCCAGATCCAACAGCTTAACCTCAGTATCGATAAAGAAGTCACCGAAGAAACGTGGCACTTCCTTGGTTTCGGGCGCCTGACTAAAGAGGTTACTTAAGGCTTCTAGACTCTTCTCTTGCCCAAGCACGCACAAAATATCCCCCGCCTCGAGGCAAGTACTGCCCGAAGGGTGCAGCAGTGTATTATGGCGAAATACCGCCGCAATCCTTGTTCCATCTGGCATTGAGAGGCGTTTAAGCGGTTCGCCGATACACCATTTGTTTTCACTCAGATGGTACACAAACACTTCCCACTCGCTGCTAGGGTAAATTTCAACCCCAGAGCGTGAAATCGGCAACGGCTTAGGTGGCAACTCAACCTTAGCTAAACGTGCCGCCGTGGTGAGGGACGCCCCTTGTACTAGCAGTGACACTAACACCACGAAGAATGCCAAGTTAAAGTACAACTGCGCCCCCGGTAATCCCGCCATCATAGGGAATACCGCTAAAATAATCGGCACGGCGCCACGCAATCCGACCCAAGAAATAAACCAGCGGTCACGGCTGCTAAAGCTCTTAAAGGGCAGCAAGCTGAGCCATACGGCTAACGGTCTGGCAAACAGGATCATCCCAAAGGCTAACGCTAAGCCCGGTAACCAAATATCCAACAAGTCAGACGGTGTGAGCAGCAGCCCTAATACGAGGAACATACCGATTTGGCTAACCCAAGTCATGCCATCCAATACGTTTAGGATGGCATGGCGACCACGGGTAGGCTTGTTGCCGAGGAAGAGACCGACGAGATAAATCGACAGAATGCCGCTACCGCCGAGTTTGTTCGAGGCGGCATAAATCATCAGACCGCCACTGAGCACTAAAATCGAATACAAGCCTTCGGCAAGCTTGCTTAGATTCACCAACTTCCACAGCAGCCAACCGCCGCCAAGACCGAGGAAAATCCCCAAGCCAAACTGCTTGATAAAGCTTATCAGCATAAAGCTTACGGATAACTCGGCGTCCACATTAGCGAGGATGGCAATCAGGGTCACGGTTAAAAACACCGCCATTGGGTCGTTACTGCCCGATTCGATTTCCAGCGTCGCGCCAACACGCTCGTTAAGGCTACGGCCCTTTAATAGCGAGAATACCGCCGCCGCATCAGTGGAGCCGACAATTGCCCCCACCAGCAAGCCTTGCAACCAGTGTAAGTCAAATAACCATGCGGCCATTACGCCCGTGATACTAGTGGTGATAGCGACCCCAAAGGTCGCCAGCGACAATGCTGGCCACAGTGCCACCCTAAAGCTCGCGACCCGCGTGCGCATACCGCCATCGAGCAAGATAATGGCTAAGGCTAAGTTACTGACAAGATAAGCGGTTGAGTAGTCGTCAAACAGAATACCGCCGGGACCATCCTCCCCGGCTAAAATCCCTACTGCGAGGAAAATTAATAAGATAGGGATACCCAAGCGCGAAGACACGGGACTTAACAAAACACTCACAGCGGCAAGCAAGGCACCGATCAGAAAAAAACTATTGATGGAATCTGCATCCACACATGCCTCCTTAAATACAAGAGTGTTTAGTTAAACGATAAAGAAATCACCTAGATTAAAAATGACTCAATTGAAAATTTTTGTGTTTCTATACTAGCATAAAAAATGCAAATTAATGGAGTTTTAAATATTAAATTTCAAACATCTACATCCAAATCCTCAGTGAAAGACCATTTTGACTAACTTTTACATAAAAACCAGTACAACCATAAACACCTACCGAACATGAACTCAAGCTCATAAACAAGATAAAACCTTTATTTATCAATACATTTAAAAATAGCATTCCATATAAACTCACTGTATACCGCCAAAATCGCCAGGATAACTATATAAAAATATGCCGTATTCGCTAAAAGTCAGCTTAAGTCCAGTTAAACTCTGCAATAACTTGAAAGCATAGATAAAATCACCTTTCCCATTGTGTTATCGACATACAAGCCTCTAAAGATGTCATAAAGACAATCACTGTCATATCAACAATCAATATTCAGTATCAAAAAGACAATCAAGCATAGAGTGAAATTTATATTCTTCTTTATTTTCAACAACAAAAAGGCTTGGCACGTATTACGCAATAGCAGGTGAAACGTATCAAAATGACGTTGCATCAAGGAGACTTATGAGCAAACAAAAACTCACCGCTATCGCACTGCTTATTGTGCTGATTGCTTCATTCACTGTGCTGCTGAGCATAGGCAGTGAAATTTATCGGGAAAAACCGCCAATCCCCACTGCATATACCGATGTAAATGGTCAGGTTGTGTTTAGCGAAAATGATATCGAACAAGGTCAATTGGTCTGGCGCTCCATGGGCGGCCATCAACTGGGTTCGGTTTGGGGACATGGCTCTTATGTTGCCCCGGATTGGACTGCCGACTGGTTACACAGAGAAGCCGAAGCTTGGCTCGATATTCGCGCAGAGCAGCAATATCAAACGCCGTTTGCCCAATTAAACTCCCAACAAAAAGCTGGGCTTGAACAAGCCTTAAGGGAAGATTTACGCCATAACAGCGTCGAGCCACAGGCCGATGGCACAGTGCTGATCCGCTTGTCCGACACTCGTATCGAGGCGATAGATAAGGTCGAGCAGCATTATTTATCCCTGTTTGGGAGCGATCCGGAGCTTAGCAACCTTCGTGAACAATACGCCATGAAAGAAGGCACTGTGCCCGATCTAGCGCGCCGCGAACAACTCAATGCGTTCCTCTTTTGGGGAGCCTGGGCGGCAATCACCGAGCGCCCCGATGCCCCCTATACCTACACCAATAACTGGCCCTTCGATCCCCAGCTAGGCAATACACCGACCTCGGATAATATCGTTTGGTCGATACTCAGTATTGTGACCTTAATTGCGGGGATTGGCGGATTGATCTGGCACCATGCGAGCGGCAAGCATGAGAGTCTGCCCAAGCCCTCGGAGCAAGATCCGCTGTTTTTCACTAAACCCACCGCCTCACAAAAAGCCGTCGGCAAATACTTCATCACGGCAATTGGTCTGTTTTTACTGCAAATTTTACTCGGCGGGATCACGGCCCACTATGCGGTTGAAGGCCAAGAGTTTTACGGTTTACCGATTTCGGAAATACTCCCCTACTCAGTGACTCGTACCTGGCACACCCAGTTAGCGGTATTTTGGATAGCCACGGCCTGGTTAGGCACAGGGCTGTATATTGCTCCCGCCTTATCGGGTTATGAGCCGAAATATCAACGTCTCGGCGTTAACGTACTCTGGGTAGCCTTGGTCGTCGTGGTACTTGGCTCGATGGCGGGCGAATGGATTGGGGTGCAGCAGTATTTTGACCTCGACATGAACTTCCTCTTTGGTCACCAAGGATATGAGTACATCGATCTTGGCCGAGTATGGCAAATCTTACTCCTCGTCGGATTATTGATTTGGCTGGCTTTAGTCACCGCCGCCATCAAACCCGCTCTTAAAGTGCAAGGCGAGATGCGCCCTGTGATTTGGGTACTCTATGCCTCCTGTGTGGCGATTGGCTTGTTCTATGGCGCCGGCCTCTTTATGGGTAAACACGCCAACTTAGCGATTGCAGAATATTGGCGTTGGTGGGTTGTACACCTGTGGGTTGAAGGCTTCTTCGAAACCTTTGCCACCGCCGTTATCGCCTTGATGTTGGTACGTTTAGGGTTAATCCGCGGTCGCAGTGCCAACGGTGCGGTGTTATTCACGACAGTGATCTTCTTAACAGGAGGTTTGATTGGCACCCTACACCACCTCTACTTTACTGGCACACCCACCTCAGTGATCGCTTGGGGCGCCATCTTCTCCGCCTTAGAAGTCGTCCCCCTCGCCATAATTGGTTTTGAAGCGATGGAAACCTACCGTCTGCGCAAAGCCAGTGGCTGGATGCAACGTTATCATTGGGCGATGATGTTCTTTGTGGCGACCGCGTTTTGGAACTTAGTCGGTGCAGGTATGCTGGGCTTTTTAATCAATCCACCTATCTCGCTCTATTACATTCAAGGATTAAACACCACGGCCACCCACGGTCACGCCGCCTTTATGGGCGTGTACGGTATGCTGGGCATGGGCTTGATGCTCTTCTGTCTGCGGGGCCTCACCGGCAATATGCAGTGGAATGACAAAATGCTCAAGGGCGCCTTCTGGAGCCTCAACATTGGCCTAGCGGCTATGGTGTTTATGTCGTTATTGCCCGTGGGGATTACGCAGTTTTTTGCCGTCATCGACCATGGATATTGGTTCGCCCGTTCGCCAGAAGTGATCCATAGTCCACTGGTTGAAAGGCTGGTTTGGATGCGCATGTTTGGGGATGTCATCTTCAGCATCGGCGGTCTCTTAATGGGCGCCTTCTTAATCGATTTGATCAGAAAAGCCCTGAATAAACCTGCCAAAGTACAACAGGAAGTCTTACAACCCCATCACTAACGACAGCGATTAATCCGATCTGACCAAGGTGTCGTTTAGGCACCTTGGTTGCTTAGTTTGATGGCCTGCGCCGTTTATCGTTTACCACGCTTTTATAGCCATACCACAATAACGGTTAGCAGTGTCTAAATAACCTGTGTCAATATAACAATCAATGCTATAAATCAGGGGAACCTCGCTGCTGGAGTTTTTATGGCCCTTAGTCAAACCGACCTTACCCGTATCGCACTGGACATTACCTCAGGTTTAGCCCACAGGGACCGCTTCTCACGCTTGCTCGATACGGTGAGAGCTAACCTGCACTGTGACGCGGCAGCGCTACTGACCTTCCATGGACACTATTTTACCCCGCTGGCTATCGACGGTTTGAACGAGGATGTGCTCGGCAGACGCTTTATCCTGAATGAACATCCAAGGCTTGAGGCCATTGCCCGGGCGGGCGATATAGTGCGCTTTCCCGCCGACAGTGAACTTGCCGATCCCTACGATGGCTTGATCCCCAATCAAACCGGGGCATTGAAGGTTCATGCCTGTATCGGACTGCCCTTATTTGCCGACGAACAGCTTATCGGCGCCGTGACTATCGATGCCTTTAATCCCCTACAATTCGACCAATTCAGCAATACTGAGCTGCGCAGCTTAAGTGCGATTGCCGCTGCATCCTTAAGCAACGCCCTGCTGGTTGAAAAACTGGAGCGCATGGCACTCAATAGCCACTCGACCCATGTGCAGGAAAAAAGCCCGAACCTTAACCACGATGCCGAAATCATCGGTAACTCGCCCCAGATGCAAAGCTTGAATCGTGAGATTGAAGTCGTTGCCCATAGTGACCTTAACGTACTGATTTTAGGCGAAACAGGAACGGGCAAAGAGTTAGTCGCCCAGGCAATCCATCAAAAATCCGCGAGACAGCACAAACCCTTGGTTTATCTCAATTGCGCGGCGCTTCCTGAATCGGTTGCCGAGAGTGAACTCTTTGGCCATATTAAAGGCGCATTTACCGGTGCCATCAGCCATCGCAGTGGCAAGTTTGAAATGGCCGATAAGGGCACACTCTTTCTAGACGAGATTGGCGAGCTTCCGCTCACGCTTCAGGCCAAGTTGCTGCGGGTCTTACAATATGGCGATATTCAAAAAGTGGGGGATGATCGCAGTCTTAAAGTCGATGTGCGTATCATTGCCGCCACCAATAAGGATCTGAAGACAGAAGTGCTGGCTGGCCGTTTTAGGGCCGATCTTTACCATAGGTTGAGTGTGTTTCCCCTGCTGGTGCCGCCCCTGCGGGAGCGCGAGCAGGACATCACCTTGTTGAGTGGATTCTTCGCCGAGCGATATCGGCAAAAACTCGGGATGAAGCAGCTTAACTTCAGCCCCAGTAGCTTAATCTTGCTCAATCAATATACTTGGCCGGGCAATGTGCGCGAACTAGAGCACGCCATTCATAGGGCAACCGTACTGGCGCGAGTGTCGGCACAGGATGGCTGCTGCACCATAGCACCACAACATTTTGATTTACCGTTTAAACAAAGCCCTGTAGAGACAAACGCATCGGCAAGCTTAAGCGTAAACGATATGCAGCTTCGCCCGTTGGAAGGTGTCAGTTTAGCCCTAGCGACCGACGCCTTTCAGCGTGACTACATCAAACAAGTGCTCACGGCGCAAAACGGCAATTGGGCCGCCTCGGCCAGAGCCTTAGGACTCGACCCTGGCAATCTGCATCGCCTCGCAAAACGCTTAAGGCTAAAATAAGTGATAAATACGCCGTACGGATCATATTTCAGTTGAAATAATGGCCAAAATAAGGAAGGATGCGAGCTTCGCGCGCCAGTGCACTTTGCCCGACAATTTGCCGCCCTGTTTTAGGGAGAAAAAGCCGCGTAAAACAGGTTATTTTATTAACAGGAATCGTAGTATCCGCTTATGAGTATGCTTCGCACCACAGCTTTATTATTGACTCTGGTTTTTCCGAGTCTTTCCGCTTTAGCAACGGAATACCCTTTACCGTCTTCGAAGAGTCGGTTAGTTGGCGAGAACCTGTATTACACAGTGCCAGAGGGTAAACACACCCTCGAAGATGTTGCCGCTAAATTCCAACTCGGTCTAAGCAACTTGCTGGAAGCAAACCCTGGTGTGGATCCTTTCCTACCTACTCCAGGCAGCAAGCTATTAATTCCTCAACAGCTCATTCTGCCCAATGCACCGCGTGAAGGCATAGTGATCAACGTTGCCGAAATGCGCCTGTATTACTATCCAAAAGGTAAGAACACCGTTGAAGTGCTGCCTATTGGTATTGGTCAAATTGGTAAAGATACCCCTGAAAACTGGGTCACCAGTGTTCAACGTAAACGCGCTAACCCAACTTGGACACCAACCCCACGTATTCGTAAAGAATATGCCGCAAGGGGCGAAATTCTGCCTGCGGTTTGGCCAGCCGGTCCCGATAACCCAATGGGACTCTACGCGCTCTACATTGGTAACTTGTATGCCATCCATGGCACCAACGCCAGCTTCGGTATTGGTTTACGTGTCAGCCAAGGCTGCGTACGTTTACGCCACGATGACATTGAACACTTATTCAAAACGGTTCCAGTGGGTACCCGAGTACAATTTGTGAACCAACCGATTAAAGCGACCGAAGAGCCAGATGGTAAGCGCTACTTAGCCGTGCACCAGCCACTGTCACGCACCATTGCCGAGTTTGAATCAGAAGAGCCCGTCTCTCTGACCTTACCGAAAGATATCGCTAAGTTTATTGCCAAGGCCGATACCGATTCAGCAGTGATTAAAAAGCTGCTCGATGAGCGTACAGGCGTGCCAACGATTATTAATCAATAATCGGCAAAGTAATAGATTGCAGCGGTTGATGCCGCTGCGCCCATAAAAATACCCGCCTAGGCGGGTATTTTTGTTTCAATCGAAATAAAACCTATCGGCTCAATCGCATAATGGTGCGCAAAGGGCCAAGAAATGGGTCATTGCCGCGCTATTTGCCAAAATACGTTGGTCGAAGTTTTGCAGTGCAGGGGTTTCGGTACAGGCACCGACACGCGCGCCGCTACGCACTAAACACGCCTCAAATGAAGTATCGAAGTGATTGAAAATCAAGCCATCTTTAACAGGGCAACCATCAATCTCACCATCAGCGGCGATAGGGAAATAGCCCCCTAAGGTATCGCGTAAATCGAGACTAAAACGTCCCGGCACTTGGCTTGGCTCGAAGGAATACACATAAGCCTCACGGCTCAGCACGTCCTCATGGCAGGTTAAAATACCGTCACGGCTCGCCGCGATGAGTAATTGCGCATGATCCAACAGCAGCTTACCTTCCACCGAGGTGCTCTCGTTGGCCTTAGGTTTACCGTTTTCAAACACGAAGCCACGGTTAGGGTTTTCACCAAACTTGTTAAATCTGTGGCCACGCTTAAAGCCGGTTGGGTTCACCAGAGGCAGAATGCTCAAATTCACCCGTTCAAATAAATCGGCCGATGCCTCACTTAAAAAGTGCAGTAAGCCCCAAGGGCCAGCCGATTCTTCACCGTGAAACCCTGCGCTGATCAATAACGAAGGTAAGCCAGATTTGGCGGCGGGAGATTGATACAGACTGACGCTGTACTTGCCGACTTCACCGAGTTTTTTCTCAACCATCCCCAAACGGGACATTTCCTGCTCAAGCTGTAGATAAAAATTATCGATATCAGTGCTTTCACAGTTAAAAATATCGCTTTTCCACTGAAAGGATTCGAACGGAGATCTGCTTACCATATCTTGTACTTATGCCAGAAAAAGAACTGTGCCATCATAGCAGTTCTTTTAAAAAACTGAATGCTATTCAACTGATTTAGATGAAATCAGAGGAGTGGGCTAAGCTGCTCACACAAGCACACAGATGAAAGCCTTCAGCGGGTAATTTAGATAGGATGCTAAATGAGACCATACCTTAGCGGTTATTTCGGCCTAGTTATCGCGTTGCTTAGCCCTTCGCTTAAGGCGCAGTGCCAGATAACGGGCGCCGAGCGCCTGTATCAACTCGAGTCGCAAATTGAGACTTACACTTTAGCCAATGGCCTCACTGTGCACCTCTTGCCGCAAGCGGATAAACATACCTTGACCATTGCCAGCCAATTTAATGTCGGCGCGCGCAATGAGGCCAAGGGCCAAACTGGCTATGCGCACTTATTCGAGCACATGCTCTTCAAGGGCAGCGAGCATGCTCCCGGCGACAGTTATGCCCAGCAGTTAAGTGCCCTTGGGGCGCGTTTTAATGCCAGCACCCACTTCGATTACACCAATTATTACGTCACTCTACCAAGCCAAGCTCTAAGTTTGGGGTTGTTCCTCGAGGCCGATCGTTTTATTCGCCCCGATTTGAACGAGACTACGGTAAAAAATCAGCAGGAAACCGTGCTCCAAGAAATGGCGCAAACCATAGATAACCAGCCCTATGTGCGCAGTGCGATGGAGTTTCTGCTAGAGCAGGTGAAGGATACGCCCTACGGCCACGGTATTATTGGCAGTCGTGAGGATATTACCGAGGCGAGTCCCGAGCGTTTAATCGCCTTTCACCGCGCTCATTATCGCCCCGATGCGATGCAATTATCCTTAGTCGGCAAGCTTCCCTCCGACGTTAAGTCGCTTATAGCACAACACTTTAATGCTTGGCCCACGCCTGATCAGCCCATAACCGAATTTGATGAGCTGAAAATCACGCCTAAGCCCGTGCATGCAGAGCTTATCGATGAGCGTGGTCCTTGGCCTGGCTTACTGCTCGCCTGGCATACTGTGGGTAAAAATCATCCCGACGCTGCCGCTATTCGCCTGCTCGAAGGCTATTTATTCCAAAATACCCGCAGTGCCATAGCGCAAATTAGCCAGCACGACCCGGCGCAAATGTTGAGTTATTCACTGCCCTTTGAGCTGGAAAATCATGGCATAACCAATCTGGTCTTAGTGCCTAGGGCCAAAACCTCCCTCGATGAGTTAACGGAAAAGGTTTTAGGCGTGGTTGCCAAAGTGCAGCAGACGCCATTGAGTGACGCTGAACTGTGCCAACTCAAACAAACTTGGCTGAACAATCAGTTAGCGCAGCTCGATAACACTCAATCGCTCGCCACTCTGCTATCCGCCACGGCGAAACAAGACCAAAGGCATCCCTTAACGGCCCAATGGCAACGGATTAACTCTGTAACGACAGAAGATCTTCAACGGGTTGCCACGCTCTACTTTACCAACAATATGGTCAGGGTTGACCTCTTGCCGCCTTGGTATATCCGCGTTGGCAAGACTTTGCTGGAGTGGCTGCCATCGAGTGTGAGCGATAGCCTTGAGGACGCGGTACTATGATAAAAACGATTCCATTCAGTAGATTGGCAATAGCGCCAACTCTCCTTAAAGGCCTAAAAGCCATGAGCCTTGGCCTTTTCGGTATCACGCTAATGGCTTGCCAACAGACCCAGCTGAACTTTACCGCCACCCAAGCGCCCAGTTTGGCAAGCTTCGATACCCATACTCAGCTATCGGAGGTGGGGCTGATCCACCTCCCCACTGAACCGGTGTTTAACGATGTGGTGCCCGATGGCCTAACACTCCCCTACCAGCTCCACAGAGCACACAGCAGCCAAGGCCTGAGTAATAGGGTGAGCCTCGTCGCCATCAGCCCCAGCAAACCCTTCGAAAATCCGGATATTTTACAGTTCGCCCTGCAGGAGAAAGCCCTTAGTCTGGCGCTAAACCAACCCGATGCCTGCCTTGAAACCTTCGAGACTCGCGTGACCCTGCACAGTATCAATTTGAGCCTAGCCTGCCCCGTGCCGGTTAATCATCTCTATCGCCTATTGATACAATTTTGGCAAGCCGATGCGTTTAGCGAACATGCCGTGGCAGCGGTCGATATCGACAATATCCGCCGCCAATTGAAACTCAATAAGCACTTGAATGCCTTTAGTGGCGCCGAAATTGATAAAGTCTGGCGCGATAAACTCCTAGGGGCGGCACACCCCTATAATCAGAGCATCAATAATCAGGCACTGTACGACTCACTCACCTTAAGTGAACTATCGCAATTGCAGCAGCGCACATTTGCCCAAGCAAAGTGGCACCTGTTTTTAGAAGGCACAGAGGCTGAAGAAGCCGAGTTTGACCTCAAGCAAAGCCTCGCCCTGTGGCAGGGTAACACCGACTTAAGCTTGCCCACGGCATCAACTAAAGCAAAGCCGCTTAATCGAGCGACTTCGTCGATAAAGCAGTCCCACACTATCTATCTGATTGATGCGCCGGGCAGCGTACAAACTCAGGTACGAATTGGTTATGCCCTCGACGATAAACACTTATCAGCACAAGATATTCCACTCGCTTGCCGCAGTTTAGCCGCCATCTTGGGACGCAGTTTTTCGGGCCGGCTCTATTACGACTTACGTGAACAGCGGGGCTTAACCTATGGCATTTACGGCCAATGCGCTAATGCGCCGCTCGCCACCAGCATTAAGTTTTATGGCAGTACGGCGATAGAGCACACGGGCGCCTTTGTGGTGGGGATTTTAGATCATCTCAACCTTCTGGCCTCGACGCCCGCGAGCGAAGGGGAAATTGCCGCCCTTAAAACCTATCTGATTGGTGAAGCGCTGTTAACGCAAGACAATCCCAGCCAGCGTGAAACCCAGTTTATTCATCAACTGGTGTTGGGATTAGATCCCCTGTCGAACCAAGCTATGAATGTAAAGCTGCAGGATCTGACGCCCGCTCAGTTACAGCAATTAACTCAGCAAGCCTTTAGCGGCGAACCTTTGGTGATTTTACGGGGGGATGTCGATAGGATAACGGCCGACCTCACCCACAAGCTGCCGGGCTGGCAGCTAGAGGTGGTCAAAGTAAACGATTAATTTTTTTAGAGTTTACCGCTAGGTACATCGCTCGCAGTGCCCTGTTGTAACATCTGGGCATGGCCTTGCTCCATTTGCGCTAAGTCTTCCATGGCGGCGCCAGATTCCATATCAGGATGCCCTTCGCTTGGATGTTCTGGATTACTGCCATCATGGCTATCCAATGCCATGGCTGAAGCCGTTTGTGTGTCGTTATCGCTTGCTACAGCGCTATCCTTGGCGAGCGAGTCATCTTTCACGGGGGATGGCAGCAGAGTTTCACTATTCAGGGCATCCCCCTGCGCAGTATTTGCTGTAATGGCCGCTGGTTGACCAAGGGTGCTTAGCCAAGTAGTTAACTTTGCTGGTGTTATGACACTGACCAGCACAATAACGGCGGCGGCCGCGGCGCCATAGGGTAACCATTTGCGCGCCCCCGGCTGATTATCCCGAGCATATAAGGCGTTGGTCTGAGCGGTTTTAGTATTTTGGGCTGTGCTTTCTGGCGCTAAGGTTTGCAATAGCTCGGGTAGGTGTTCCAACTCTTGGCCGATAACACGCTGACCGATAAACTGCCCGCCCTCATAAATTTCTAATTGGTGGCTAAGCACTTCGCCCTCGACCGTGCCAGAGCTGACAATCACTAATTTATTGCAACGCACCTTGCCGCGAAAAACTCCGCAGACTTTCAGTTCATCACAGCTGAGCTCACCCGAAACTTCGCCACCAAGCTCGATTTTAATCTGTCCGGCGCAGCGGATATTTCCCGCTAATTTCCCCGCAACTAATGCCGTGCCCGCCAGTTGCATCTCGCCCTCAATGGAGGTTGAGGCACTGATAAAAGTGACACCATTACCTTTGCTACCCATAGGTTTAATTCCATCTCATTATTTTTGTGAAAAAGATGTTAAGTGAAAATACCTGAAGAATAAAGCATTGGATTCCTTTGATATTTAACTTGAGTCGGTTTTAGGTAAGATTTTAGTCCGCTAATTAACTGTGTTAGGCTGGCAAGGTTTTTCAGCAGACTTAGGCTTAGCACCTCACACAAAATAAGCCCTAGCTTACTGCCGCAAAGGGATAACACTGGCTCAATTGATGACAAATTCCATGGTCTTAAACCCGCTCACAACGGCAACCGCACCCCAATCACCTCTGGCCATTTATCAGGCCAAAATCGGCGCCGAGCTGATTGAGGATCCCGCGCAGGCACAGGCGGTGCTCGCCTTAGATAAGCTGTATCAGCAGATTATTGGTCGAACAGACGCTCAGCCAATCAAAGGCTTATATCTGTGGGGTGATGTCGGTCGGGGTAAAACCTTTCTTATGGATTTGTTCTTCGATGCCCTGCCACCACAGGGAAAGCTTAGATTGCACTTTCATCGCTTTATGGCGCGGGTGCACCAAGCCTTAAAGGAACATGCAGGGCAGCGCGATCCGCTTAAGCTGATCGCAAAAAATCTAGCGCAGGAGTGCAAGGTGCTCTGTTTCGATGAGTTTTTTGTCTCAGACATAGGGGATGCCATGATCCTCGCCGGTTTGTTTGAAACCTTGTTTGCCCAAGGGGTGGTGCTAGTCGCCACATCCAACATTCCCATCGAGCGCTTATATGAAAATGGCCTCGCCAGACACAGATTTTTACCCTGCATTGCCCTGCTCCAAGCCCATACCCAAATGCTGCATCTGAACGGCGAGCAAGACCACAGGTTGCACGCCTTGAATCACGAACCGTCGGCAGAGGCCATTGCCGCCACCTCAAAGAATATTGGCCTGACTGGCGCACTGGATTTCGAGGCCATTTTTACGGCGCTGACGCATGGCGCGCCCCTGCTTGAAGCCAGTACGCTGCGCATCTGTCAGCGGGATATTCCCGTCGTGCGCGCCACTGCTGAAGACCAGCAGCCTTCGGTCGCTTGGTTTGATTTTCATGCCCTGTGCGATGGCCCGCGCTCGCAACTCGACTATATTGAAATTGCGAGCCGATTTAAGGTGTTAATGCTAAGCAATGTGCCAAGACTCGGAGGCGAAGTAAAAGGCTGGATCCGCGCCCGCGGCACTGAAGATGGCACAGGCGACAATCAAGCGGCCACCACGGGAGAGCGGCAACTGTCCTATGCCGCTAACGATGATCCAGCGCGGCGTTTTATCAGCCTTATCGATGAGTTATACGATCAAGGGGTGAGCTTATATCTAAGTTGCGACGTGCCACTGAGCGAACTCTACCAAGGCGGCGCCCTCTGTTTTGAGTTTCGCCGCACCTATAGTCGACTCATTGAGATGAGCCAACAAAGAGTAGAATGAGTCATCCCAGCATGGTCACGATTAACATCAGCAAGTAGGCGATATCAAGATGAATATTGGTGAATTATCCCAAAAGACCGGACTTGCGGCGTCGCGGATCCGATTCTACGAACGCATTGGTTTACTCAAAGCGGTGAAACGTAAAGCGAATGGTTATCGCAGTTATCCCCCTGAGGCCGTGATGGCGCTCGAGATGATCACCACCGGGCAACAGGCGGGATTTAGCCTCGATGAACTGCGGTTATTACTGCCAGCCGATCTGGCCAACTGGGATCATCAGCATTTACTCACTACGCTGCGGCAAAAAGTCAACGATCTCGAAGAAATCGAGCGAAAAATCGCACTCAACAAAGCCAAGTTATTGGAGGTATTAACCGAAATTGAGACTAAACCCCAAGATATGGACTGCCAAACCAATGCGCTGCGGGTGATGTCGCAATTCGGTTGGGATATTTTACCCACTCAATCGCAGCCAAAGTCCAAATAACCCGATCACTGAAAGGACTCATATCGAAAACAATAACGGCCCCCTCTTTTGGCCACCACTTTGCTGGCTGTGGATTTAGCCTAAATGAGTCACCACATCCCAACTACTTTCTTTATTCTTATGGCATCACTTGGTGCAGTTTAAGCTCAAGCGAATAAATCCCAAGATAGGCTATTGACCTTAAACTTAGCTTTAACCTTAGGATAGTGGCAAACGAGTCATCCCTTTGGAGAAAACATGAGACAAACCATACTCGGAGCCAACGGTCAAATCGGCAGAGAACTAGCCCTTAGCCTTAACCGCGAGTTTGACTGCGACATTCGCCTTGTTAGCCGTAAACCGCAAAAAGTGAATGCCACGGACGAGTTAAAGAGCGCCAACCTGCTCGACTTAGCACAAACCCTTGCCGCGGTGGAAGGCTCTGAAATCGTTTATCTCACGGCGGGACTGCCAATGGATACTCAGCTTTGGGTCGAGCAATGGCCTGTTATCATGGGTAATGTTATCAAGGCCTGTAAGACTCACGGCGCCAAGCTGGTGTATTTCGATAATACCTATATGTATCCGCAAACGGCGGCGCCGCAGCGCGAGGATGCGGCATTTGCGCCCAATGGTGTCAAAGGCCGCGTGAGGGGCGACATCACCCAAATGTTACTCGATGAGATGAAGGCCGGGCGACTCGAGGCGATGCTCTGCCGCGCGCCAGAATTTTACGGCCCTGGCCAAACCCAAAGCATCACCAATACAACGGTTATCGACAATCTCGCCCAAGGGAAAAAGGCCAAAGTGTTTTTGCGCGATGATACAAAACGCAGTTTGATTTACACCCCAGATGCCAGTCGCGCCATGGCCTTACTCGGGAATACTGCCGATGCCTATGGCCAAACATGGCACTTACCCTGTGATGACAATAGATTGACCTATAAGGAATTTATTACTCTTGCAGCCGACATTTTTAAAGTATCGGCTCGATATACTGTGGTCAAAGAATGGCAACTGTGGCTCGCAGGTAAATTCAACCCCACCATACGTGATGCGGGAGAATTGCTGCCCCGTTATCGCTGCGACAACCTGTTTATTTCCGATAAATTTAAAGCCCGCTTCCCTGATTTTAAGGTCACTCGGTTTGAACAAGGGCTGGCTGAAATCGCCAAGGAACGCAAGTTAATCTAAGCGTATGCTCGATGGCATCGTGGATATGTGTGACGCCATCTCATGCATTCACTAACTGGCAGTGAGTAAAAGGCAGACGCTTAGGTTATCAGTCGCTAATAGCGACTTTTCCGGCAAGGCCGACCAATAACACGCCGGAAACGCCCTCAAGTCCGCGAGCGTAACGCTGTGAATCGGCTCGATTAAATAGCCAGCTGCCACTAGCGGCATATAACAGGTTGACCAAGGTTGCTAAGCCACTGAAGAGTAAACCTAAGATCAACAGCTGCGTGGCAACCTCGCCCGAGGCGGGGTCGATAAATTGCGGTAAAAATGATAGGAAAAACAACGCTACCTTAGGAT
The DNA here is from genome assembly GCF_019457635.1 of Shewanella mangrovisoli. NCBI lineage: Bacteria > Pseudomonadati > Pseudomonadota > Gammaproteobacteria > Alteromonadales > Shewanellaceae > Shewanella > Shewanella mangrovisoli. The sequence goes on along the minus strand of NZ_CP080412.1, from coordinate 999,907 downwards.
TTAACACACTCACCACCATGCCCTGTAAAAACACATTGGTGTTTGACGTGGCGTTGTCGCCAATCACTATTCTGCTCTGGCCCTGCCAGCAGGATATCAGGGCTTTTACGCCTAAATACAATAAGTAAGCCGCACCGAGCCATTTCACTATATTAAAGGCCAAGGCTGAACTTAAGATAATGGCGGAGAGCCCTAAGCAAGCGGCCAAAGTGTGCACAAAATAACCCGCGCCTAATCCTAACGCCGCTTTAAGACCGCTGGCCATCTTACCCTTCATAGTATTCGAAACGATGTAGACCACATCGGGCCCGGGGATCAGATTGATTGAGAGGCACGCAATCACAAACATCAGCAACGAATCTAGCTCCATTTATATTCCCCTGATTATCGGCACCGACATATTTAGCCTAAACTACCCTATCCCCACTGCCGCGCCAAGACGAGTATCATCCACTAAATCGCTGACTTAACTGCTGAATATCCGCAGCAACCCACTCAGGTTCAATACAGTCGGCAAGTTGACTCGCCATAAACGACACCAACTGCATGGCAGCATAGGGTAAGCGCCTATCCTTGCGCCCCACCAGATACCAGTTACTCTCCAGTGGAAATCCGTTTACCGATAATATTGCAGGTTTTTCACGCCCTTCCTGCAACGTGTGGGCCGAGATCACCGATAAGCCTAAGCCCGACGCCACGCTCAACCGAATCGCCTCGTTGCTCTCAATTTGCATAGTGTCGCTCAAGGCAATCCCTTGGGCGCTACACCAAGACTCAAACATCAGTCGTGTGGCAGAGCCCGGCTCGCGCATGATAAAGCGCTCTTGTTTCAACTCATTAAAGCTGAGGTGCTGGCGCTCAACCGCCCAATGGTCCTTAGGGGCTATCAGTTGCAGCGGATTTTTAATGATCCGCGCCGATAACACATGCTCACCACTGGGTGGATGACTAAAGAGATATAAATCATCTTCTTGACGCTCGAATCGCCCCAAAATATGCGCACGATTGCCAATATTTAAGGTGACTTTGACCTGCGGAAATTGGCGATAGAAGGCCCCTAGAATCCGAGGCATCACGTATTTTGCCGTGGTCACTAGACCGATATTGATATGGCCCACACTGCCGCCCCTCGCCTGCTGGATAAAGGCATCGAAGTCTTCGAAACGACTCAAGGTATCGCAGGCGACCCGATAGAGCTCTTGCCCGACTAAGGTCGGCTGCATTCGCCCCTCTGCGCTTACCAGTAGAGGCTCACCCAAAATATCCGCCAACTTCTTCAATTGTAGCGAGACCGTCGGCTGAGTGAGATGCAAGGCGCGCGCGGCGGCCGAGATATTGCCAAGCCTGACCACCTGCACATACACCTCGAGCAAACGAAAGCTTAAGTGCCGAAGTTTAAGTTGGCCTTGGGAAGATTTATCCATAGATGATTATCTATACCTAATCAGCAAACAATTTATTTTTCAATATAACGAATTGGGTTCAGAATCTCCAGCCATCGATGCCCGCAGAACTTTCTCGGCGCATTATTCTGTTGATGTCGTTATTAGTGAGATACTTATGCCAGATATTGTCATTGCGTTTTTCGCCTTAGGTTTACTCGCCGGTTTGGTTAAATCCGATCTTAAGGTCCCACCCGCCATCTACGAAACGCTCTCGATTTTGTTAATGCTGACCTTAGGGCTTAAGGGCGGTATGGCGCTGCACGGTCACACTCAAAACCTAGTGGTCACCGAATTGGTTGCTGTGGTCACCTTAGGTTTACTCATCCCCTTAGTGCTTTACCCCGTGCTAACACGCTTAGTGCAACTCGGTCGAACCGATGCCATCAGTATCGCCGCCCATTATGGATCGGTGAGCGCGGGCACCTTTGCCGTGGTGCTCGCCATGGTGGAAAAATCAGGGATGACATTAAGACCCGAAACCACCCTATACCTAGTGCTACTCGAACTGCCCGCGATTGTAGTTATGCTCTGGCTGCACAGATACTTAAGCTCAAAACAGGCGGGACAAGATGCCGCGCCAACGGCCCATAAATCCAGTGTGTTACACGAGGCGCTAACCAGCCGTGGCGTCGTGCTACTGGTAGGTGGTGTCGTGATAGGTTGGCTCTATGGCCCGACGGGACTAGCCCCTCTCACACCTGTGCTGCTCGGTGGCTTTAAAACCCTACTGGCACTGTTTTTATTGGAGATGGGCTTAGTCACGGCGAAAGTCTGTTTACCGCTTCCGCTGCAACAATGGCGCCTGTTAGTATTTGCCGCCGTGACGCCATTTATCTTGGCGTGGTGTGGTATCGGTGTTGGTTTATGGCTGGAATTGCCCGAAGGCAGTATCTTAGTGCTTGCGGCCTTAAGTGCCAGCGCCTCCTATATTGCAGCGCCTGCCGCTATCCGCGCCGCCATTCCCGAGGCCAATATCGGTTTAGCTATGCTAGCATCGCTGGGGATTACCTTCCCAGTAAATGTGTTAATCGGTTTACCCTTGTATCAACACTGGGTGTTACAAATTACCGCTTAATTTTCAGCCATAAAAAGGGAGACTATAGTCTCCCTTTTTATCTTATAAATCTGTTTATCACTGAGTCAGCGACCCGATTCACTAAGGCTTATCCGAGTGATGCACCGCTTTATCTCGATACATGGCTCGGTCGGCGGCATCGAGTAGATCATCCAGATTCATATCCGATGCAGGTGGCCAATGGGCTATGCCTATACTGGTTTCGAGGGGATGTTCTGGATGTTGTTGATTATACTCGGCAAGTAACAGCTTAAAGCGCTCAATTGCAAAGTTCACTGTATCGCGCTCGATAAAACTTAATAACACCACAAACTCATCGCCGCCTAGCCGTGCAATCACATCGGACTCCCTAAAGGCCGCCATCAAAATATGGGCAAAGTCATAGAGCAGTTGATCGCCCTTGCGGTGGCCAAAGCTATCGTTTACCTCCTTAAAAAAGTCGAGGTCGAAAAAGACTAAGGCAGCCTCGGCATCGGTACGACGACAACTCGCCAGCGATTGATAGGCGAGCAACTCAAACCCTCGGCGGTTGGAGATCATGGTCAGCGGATCTAAGGTATTTTGCGCGATGGACAAGAGCTCAGCCTCCACCATTTGCCCCAGATCCGTTAAGGTTTCGGCGTCTTCTTCGGTAAAATCGCGCGGCTCATTACCGATTAAGCACAGAGTACCAACCCGAAATTCACCATGAATAGTGAGGGGATAACCCACATAAAAACGAATATGGGGCGGCTCAGTGACTAAAGGATTATCACAAAAGCGTGGATCCTTTAGCGCATCATGCACAACGAAAATCCCATCATGATTAATCGCATGGGCGCAAAAGGAAATATCCCTTGGAGTTTCAGTCACCTCTAACCCTTGACGAGACTTAAACCACTGTCGATTCGCATCGACTAAAGTCACCACACAAATGGGCAGTGAAAAGATACGCCGAGTCAATCGAGTGATCCTATCGAATCTTTCTTCGACATCGGTATCGAGTACATTCAGCGCTCTTAGAGTAGCTAAACGCTGCAACTCGTTTTCAGGAACTGGAGGTAATTGCATAGTACGCTCCGCTAACGGCTCTTAATCAAGCTTAGTCTAAGCCCAAGGAGTGGAACAGCAAGGAATGGCGTTAACCGCCCTGCTATTCCTCCGTGGATTTAGCTATTCGAGTATATTTCGATAAATATTCATTACCCTTTCAGCATGTTCTTCCACATCGGCGTAGGCTAATTTACCGGCTTTTTGTTGCAGGGTGAGACGATGATTTTCATCCCTTAGCCAGCAATAACTCTGGGTTAAGTGCTGCGCGCTCATTAGCGGCAAAAGCTCAAGCTCGGCCAGCACCCCAAAAATACGCACGTTATCAGACCAAATCGACAGTTCGGGATACTCATGGGCATGAGCGAGCACTAAATATTGGGCGATAAACTCAATATCCGTGATCCCGCCGGGGCTCTGTTTCAGATCGAATTCACCTTCACTGACCTTGAGTAAATGGTCGCGCATCTTCTGGCGCATCTCACGCACGGCCTTTTTCAGCTCGTCCTTTTCCCTTGGTTGCTCAAGCACAGAGGCGCGGATCTGGCTAAATTTAGCGGCTAAACTATTATCGCCAAACACAAAACGTGAACGCACTAAGGCTTGATGCTCCCAAGTCCAGGCCTCCTGCGTTTGATACTCGCCAAAGCGCGCAATCTCACTCACCATTAAGCCCGATGAGCCAGACGGACGAAGGCGCATATCCACTTCATACAATTCACCCGAGGTGGTTCGGGTCGAGAATAAGTGCAGAATACGTTGAGCCAGTTTCAAATAAAAATGGCCCACTTCTATCGGTCGATCGCCATTGGTGAGGCTATTGGCCATATTTTCGGGCGCTTCGTAGAGGAAAACTAAATCCAGATCCGAACCGTAACCCAGTTCGATACCGCCTAACTTGCCATAACCTATGACCGCAAAGCCGGTGTCATTGCCTTCCTCAAGATAACTGGGCACACCATGGCGCACTGCCACTTGCTGCCATGCCTGCATCACCACTTGCTCGATAATGGCTTCGGCCAAGAAGGTTAAGTGGTCGCTCACCTGCATCACAGGTAAAACGCCTGTCACATCGGCGGCAGCAATTTTCAGCTGCTGTGACAACTTAAACTGGCGCAGCGCCTCCATTTGCTGCTCCATATCATCCTCAGGCACCCGCAGCAGATACTGGCGCAATTCACTGGGATAATCATCGAGCGATGTCGTATCGTACAGATGCGCAGGGTCGATAAGCTCATCGAGCAACATAGGGAATTTAGCGAGCTGCGCCGCAATCCAAGGGCTAGCACAGCACAGACTCACGAGCTGCTGACGGGCGCCGGGATTTTCGCATAGCAATTCGAGATAGGTCGTGCGCGTCAGAATTTGCTCCAGCACCTTTGAGACAGGCTCGAAGGCCGCTGAAGGGCTGGGCTGATTGAGTAATTCGTCGAGCAACCTTGGCATTAATTTATCCAGGGTCTCACGGCCACGGGGACCAATCGAGCGTTTTGTCACGGTTTCGCGCCAACTGCTGAGCAGCGGCCAGAGTTTATCGTCATCAATCTGCTGCTCGGCGAGGAGATTAACTGCGTGGTCATCCTGCTGCACATTCCACAGCTGCGCAGTCCAATGCTCGGCTTTCTCCTCGCCTTCTTCACCGCCCACGGTAGCTTTAAAATGACGATGAATTTTCGCCATCGCCGCCTCGATATGGGTGCGAAGATCGGTCTCGTTAGTCATATCCAGCACTGCGCAAAGTCTTGCCCAATCGAGGGGATTATTTGGCAAAGTCTGGGTTTGCTTATCATCAATCGCCTGTAACAGGTTCTCGACACGGCGCAGTAATAAGTAGCTGTGTTTTAGCTCATCGACCGCCAAATACTCGAATTGCCCTAGGCTGTAAAGGGTATCCATGGCCCCAAATAGGCTCTGCTGGCGCAGGGCGGGTTCACGGCCGCCGCGGATCAGCTGGAAGCTTTGCACCACGAACTCCACTTCACGTATCCCGCCAGCACCGAGTTTAATATTGTCGGTTAACTGACGGCGACGCACTTCTTGGGCAATGAGTTGTTTCATTTTGCGCAGGGATTCAATTGCCGAGAAGTCGATATACCGGCGATAGACAAAGGGGCGCAGCAAGCTGTGTAATTCGTCGGAAAAATGGTTCCAAGGCCCAAGCGAACGGGCTTTGACCATGGCATAGCGTTCCCAGTCGCGCCCTTGCTCTTGGTAATAATCCTCAAGGCCACTGAAGCTCACCACCAATGGGCCACTCTCGCCGTAGGGACGCAGGCGCATGTCGACGCGGAACACAAACCCATCGACGGTAATTTGGTCGAGTAAATTAACTAGCCGTTGCCCCATACGGATGAAAAACTGTTGGTTATCGAGGCTTCGGCGCCCGCCCACGGTTTCGCCATGTTCAGGGAAGGTAAAAATCAGGTCGATATCGGAGGAAAAGTTAAGCTCACGCCCACCGAGCTTGCCCATGCCCAAAATAAGCAAAGGCTGCGGATTGCCCGCCTTATCCATAGGCGTGCCATATTGGGCACACATTTCTTTATAGAGCCAATCCCTTGCACCAATCACCAACGCTTCGGCGAGTGCCGAGAGGTCTAACAGTGACTCTTCTAAGCTGGCGTAATCTAAAAAATCTCGCCAGGCTAAACGCACCATTTGATAGTTACGGAATCGGCGTAATTGACGTTTTGCGAGATCTTCAGTCGTCGCACTACTTAACTGCTCGTGTAGCTGGGCATCAAAGGTCTGCCGCTCCACTTGCTGCAAATCGCCCGCGAATAAAGTGTTAATCCACTCGGGCGACCGAGTTAACTGCGCTGCGATATAATCGCTTAATCCTAAAACGTTTTTCAGTTCCTGCTGCTGCGCAGGCGTTAAATTTGCCAGTCCTTCTGACCATACTTCGGCGAGGCGTGCCCAATGCCGCTCTGCGGCTTGATTGATGAGGGGAGACAATGACTTATTACTGTCTTTTTGTACGGCCATAATAATCCCTAACAAATTTAAACGTCGACATATTATGTCATAAATGATATAGAATGAAGCCACATCAGGTTTGATGCCATTGCCATGCCTCAAGGCAAATTTCCCTCCATGGCAAATGCAAGTCAGCCCAACAGAAAGTGGCCCTCTCTTTCTTGGCTGTTTAGGGTACTATAACCTGTGAGGCAAACATATTGGGCAAGTAGATTATTATTGTCCGCCCATATTTGAGTTTTATTTCAGCACTTTTGGAGAAAACATGGCAGGAATGCTAATGCGGGTTCTCACGTCGATACTCATTTTGGCCGCGACCTTATCGCTTACGGGTTGTGGCGATGACAGGCCAGAGAAAATTGAGAAGTATCAACAACTCACTCAGCAGCGCCTCTCGACACTCAATACCATGCTCGAGGACGGCCAAGTACGTAACGCCAATCTGCTCAAGCAATACAGCAGTTTGCTCAAACAGCAAAAACCCGATTTCGCGCCACTCTTGGATGAATTAGCCAAGGATTCAACCGCCGAAGGGCCAATGTATACCTCGCTGAAGCGCCGCTTAGACGATGCCAAAAACTCGGCTAACTTTACCGATCTCGACCAGCAACTCGCCGAGGTTGAGAACCTTTATCAAGCAGCCGATCCCAGCCTGTATAACGACATGCTTTCCGATCCGGTGAACGTGATTGCCGATATGTCAGAGGGCAAGCTTGCCCGTGTTAATGCCATCAGCCGTGAGGCGGCGGCCCTTGCTAATAATGCCGAAGATTTTGGTCCAGGAAGCCAATTGGTGGGAAACCCGGCTTACGGCAGTTGGCAGACAGACTCAAGCGGCATGTCCTTCTGGGCTTGGTACGGCATGTATTCGATGTTTTCGAATATTTTCCACCGCCCCATTTATTACGACCGTTGGTCGGGTAACCGTGGCTACAGCTATTACAACGACGTAGGTCGCTATCGCTACACTTCGCCAAAACAAGCACAGGCGCAGGAAAAAACCTTCGAGCAGACCAAAAAACGTTTCGATTCTCAAGGGAAACGCTTCGACAGCCCCTATTCAAAATCGCGCACGGGTGCCACGGCTCTCTCCCGTGAGAGCAGCAGCGCGCCTAAAACCAATACCACAGCGAATAAGTCGAGCGCGCAGTCGGGCAGTAAATTCCGCTCAAATTATTCTAAAGACAGCAGTTTCCGTAATTCCAGCAACCGCACGACCCGCAGTGTGCGCCGAGGCAAGTAAACTAAAGGATCTCCCATGACATTATTTCAGGATTTCGGTATCACACCAGAGCTAGTCACTATACTGGCAATTGACCTCACTATTGCGGTTATCTTATTGACATTAATGCGTTATTTGCAGGGCTGGAGCGTCAGAGTCAACAGCAGTAAAGAACTGGCTGAACGCGATAATTTTGCCTTTGGAATCAGCACCGCCGGTGCCGTTGCCGCGCTAGGCATAGTACTGACTGGTGCAATTACTGGCGCTGCTGCGCCCTCGTATTTAACCGAAGCCATTGGCATGAGCGCCTACGGATTATTTGGTTTAGTGCTGATTAAGCTCGGGCGCTTTTTACACGACAAAATCGCGCTAAACGAGTTAGATAAGAATCAGCAAATCCTTAAAGGTAATGTGTCAGTCGCCATTGTGGATGCAAGCGCCGCCATCGCTACCGCGATCATTATTCGCGCCGTACTGTTATGGGCCGAGGATTTAACACTCGATACCTTTATCGCCATCTTCAGCGCCTTTGCGATTTCGCAGTTGATGCTAGTGCTACTCACCCGCCTACGCGAAAAACGCTTCGCGAGTCGTAATCAAGACTCTTCCATGCAACAGGCGCTCGCCCAAGGCCACACGGCGTTAGCCATTCGCCACGCAGGCTTTATGATCGCCATGGCGCTAAGCTTTAATGCCGCGAGTCATTTTATCCTGTTCAACCCAACCGCCTATGTGACTAACATCATCGGCTGGTTAGTGTTCTCCATAATCATGCTGGTCGTACTGACACTGCTGCTGTTTGTGATCAAAAAGCTGGTGCTGGCACGAATCGATTTAGCGGATGAGGTCGAAAGACAGCACAACATTGGTATCGCTGCCGTAGAAATGGCCATCAGTATTGCTATCGCACTTATTCTCACGGCCCTAATGGCGTAATCCAATGCACGAATCCCAAATAACCGGTTCGGCGACTCAAGCGGTAAAAACGAGTCGCCTAAGCTGGTTCGATGATGTCCTGCTGTTGGGCATTATGGCCGTACTCGCTGGGTGCGGCCTGATCTACGAATACCTGTTGTCCCATTACGCAGGCCGGATCTTAGGTGCATTAGAAGCCGCCATTTACACTATGATCGGCCTGATGATCGTCTCCATGGGTCTTGGCGCCTTTGCCGCTCGCAAAATTAAAGATGCCTTTACCGGCTTTGTGGTGCTGGAACTCACGGTCGCGCTCTGTGGCTCGCTGGCGATTTTAATTACCGCAGCCGTGATAGGTTTTGGTCAGCAACTGCCGATGCTTATCGCCTCCACCTTAGGTTTACCACCGGATCAACTGCCCGAAGGTGGCATGATTGGCTCGCTGCAGAAGCTGAGCGAACATCTGCCCTATGTCTGGGGCGTACTGCTCGGCTTGATGATCGGGATGGAAATTCCACTGATCGCGAGGGTGAGACAATCCCTGTCAGATGAACACTTACTGCATAATGCCGGTACCATTTATGGCGCCGACTATATTGGCGCAGGCATTGGCGCGGCCATTTGGGTCGGCTTTATGCTGGCCATCGATATTCAACTCGCCGCCGCGCTGACCGCCACCTTTAACTTGCTCGCGGGCTTTGTGTTTATCTGGCGTTTTTGGCCCAAGATCCAAAGGGCAAAATTATTGCTCGCGGGGCATTTTGTAGTCACGGGTGTATTATTGCTGCTCGCCATTCAAGGGCCGAGTTGGGAGCAACAGTTCAACAATCTGCTCTATAAAGACAAAGTGGTTTACGCTAAGGCCACTCGCTTTCAACAACTCACCTTTACCGAGCGCTTACGTGGCAATGGCCTCTCTCCCATATACTCTTTGTATATCAATGGCCGATTACAGTTTTCGAGTATTGATGAACATATTTACCATGCATTTTTAGTTCACCCAACGCTTGCAGCCAGCGCTCGCCACAACAAGGTATTAATCATTGGTGGTGGTGATGGACTGGGCCTAAAGCAAGTGCTGCGTTGGGAACCTGAGCAAGTGACCTTACTCGATCTTGATGCCGCATTGGTGCAACTCTTTAAAACGCCCGATACGGATATGCCTAAGCGTCTAAGCCAAGCCCTGTTAGCCCTCAATGGCAATGCCTTTAACGATCCTCGCGTTAACGTGATCCACGACGATGCCTTTAATGGAGTCGATAAACTGATTGCCGCGGGGGATAAATACGATGCCATTATTGTGGACCTGCCCGATCCTAGCCATCCCGATTTAAATAAGCTCTATTCGGATTATTTCTATCGCAAGCTCAAGGAACTAATGAGCAGTGATGGCGCTCTGACTGTACAGTCAACCTCGCCCTATCACGCGCAAAAGGCCTTTATCTCAGTCGCAAAAACCTTGGCTTTAGCGGGGTTTGACGTAAAACAGTATCACCATAACGTCCCAAGCTTTGGAGAATGGGGCTGGAGCATTGCCACTGTATCGGGAAAAGATGCTCAGCATCGCCTAGGCGAGCTGACAACACTACCAATAGCGGATGACTGGTTAACCTTAGGTTTAGTCAAAGGCGCCTTTGAATTTCCTGCCAATTTTTATCAGGACGCCGCCAGTATTAAGCCTAACGAACTCGGTTCGTTGCAGTTGTACCATTATCATCAACAGGCATGGTCCGAAACCCAAGGACTGGATCTTTTTTAACGGATAAAGATAGTGCTTGACATATTATGTCTCAGTGCTATCTTTGAACACAGACATAATATGTCAATAAGGACAAATATGAATATCCATACTCTTGCTAATCACCTCAACAGCCTTGGCAATAACAGCCAGACCGGCTTCCAATTCGATTGCTATCCAATTGATGGTGAAGTCGAAGTGTTGCAAGTGAATGTGGTCGGCCGTGAAGAAATCCCGGTATTCGTATCGGTGACGGACAACCAAATTCTCTGCATCAGCTACCTGTGGGGCGAGAACGAAGTAAACCAAGAACGTCGCAGCGAAATGTTTGAAACCATGCTCGAATTAAACATTCCAATGCCATTGTCAGCCTTTGCCAAAATTGATGACAAATACGTGGTTTACGGCGCGCTGTCTCTGCAATCTAGCATGCTCGAAATCGAGCAAGAGTTAGCAGTCTTATCCGATAACTGCTTAGAAGTTATCGATGAAATGGTCGACTATCTGAAATAAGGAGCCACTATTATGGGCATTCTGAACAAAATTTTAACAGCGTTTCGCGGTGGTGCCACCGAAGTTGGCCAAAGCATCGTAGACGCAAACTCGACTCGAATTTTCGAACAGGAAATCCGTGATGCCGAGAAACACTTAACCAACGCCAAGCGCGAACTGACCGATGTGATGGCGAAAGAAATGCAAGCCAGCCGTGAAGTTGACCGCTTAAAGCGCTCAATTGCCGAACATGAAGGCTATGCAACGCAAGCTTTAGATAAAGGCAATGAAGCCTTAGCCATTGAAGTGGCTGAAAAAATTGCTCAATTAGAGCAAGAGTTAGCTGAGCAGCAAACTGCTAATGATAGCTTTAGCGCTCACGCACTGCGCCTGAAAGATTTAGTGAAGAAAACCGAGCGTCAACTGTCTGATTATCAACGTCAGTTAAGCATGGTTAAAACCACTGAAAGCGTACAAAAGGCGACGGCGACCATTACCGACTCTTTTGCGTCAAGCAACTCTAAGCTGCTGAATGCCAAAGATTCATTAGAGCGTATCAAAGCACGTCAACAACAGTTTGACGACAGATTGAAAGCCGCTGAAACCTTAGCCGAAGAAGGCAGCGATAAATCATTGCAGGCCAAATTAGCCGAAGCAGGCATTGGTGAGCAAAAATCGAATGCCAACGCCGTGCTCGAACGTATCAAGGCACGTAAAAGCTAATTCATGATTGACCAAACGCCGAGCACCGATGGGACCATCACCCCCTATTGTGCTCGGCTTTTTTGTTTTTTGTTTTAGACACGCGAATATGTCCAATCACCCATAGCGTGAGCTTTGGCATTGTGCGCACTGTTTAGGAGCGAATATGGGATTTTTTAACAGTATTTTTGGTAAAAAGGCGCCGCCAGCGCGTGAACTCAATCATCCCTCTGCGCTCAAGATCGGCGATATGATCTCCATCGACAATAGTTTTGCTCTGCCGCCACAATTGCGCGGTCAACAACTGAAAGTCGAAGCGGTGAATACCTATGAGTTTGAACGCAATCAGCAAACCGAGTGGGTACTTAAGGGTCATGGTAGGGAGACGCTATTTTTGAGTATTGAAGAAGACGATGAAACTTACCTCGCCTTCTCTATGAAAATTACCCGCGCGCAAGTGGAACAGTTATTCGATTTAGAGCAATTCAGTACCCTGTTCGATGAACCAGGCCACGCCGAACTCACCACCCTAGAGTTGTCGCCACAGTTAGCCGAGCAGCTCGAACAATGGCTGGGTAAGCAATACCATCAAGTGACCTTTGCGCTGTTTGGCTATTTTCACCGCGAAGACTACCGCGGCCTAAAACCGCCGCAGGATGCCAATGGTGCAACCGGCGAGCCCTTCGAATATTATTTACTGCTCGATGATGACGAAAGCCGCGCGGTAGAAGTCGAAGTGTATGAGGGTGGCGATACCGATGTGGTACTGACCTTATACCGCCCCCTGTCGGACATTCGTGACTACTGGCCCGGTCAATAAAGTTTGGCATACGATAAAGTGCGCGACTCGCACTTTATTGCTTAAGCCATTACAATCCCAATTAAATTCGCTCGAATTGTACGGTTGATAGCAACAGGTAACGCCTAATGAGTAAAACGAAACACCCTCTCCCAGAGCAATGGCAAAAGAACCAGCAAGCCGCAAAAGCGACGCAAGTGGCCTTCGATCTCGATGAAAAGTTTCAATATTCTATTCGTAAAGCCGCGCTCGATGCGGGTGTCAGCCCTTCCGATCAGATCCGTACCATTTTAGGCTTAAGTGTTTCAAAACGTCCAACGCGTCCCCGCTTAACCGTCTCTCTCAACGCCGAAGATTATGTTCAACTCGCTGAAAAATACGGCCTTAGCGCCGATTCTCAGCTTGAGATTAAACGACGCGTACTCGAAGACTTAGTACGCTTTGTCGCCGAAGATTAATCGCAGTTACGCCTCTAAGCATTTAAGTGCCCGACAAACCTAAGTCGGGCGATTTATCACAAAGTTAATTTACTCATAGCGTAAACTCTTTTACCTTAGACATTCGCCTTAAAACACAGGGATCATGTTAGGCATGACAGATAAAACCCCTTGGTCGCTCCGCTCTTTGGGTAATCCATCTCCCTTCGAATTCGCCATGATGCTGTTGTCGCTGCTTTCGGTCATCATAGTGTTAGTGATGACCTTTGGCCGACTCGACAAAGAAACCTACCGATTACTGTTTTTTATCGATACCACGATTTGCATGATTTTTATGGTTAACTTTTTCGTTGGCCTGTTTCGCGCACGCGATAAAGTTTTTTATCTGCGCCATCATTGGATCGATTTTATCGCCAGTATTCCCGCCATCGAGGCACTGCGCATCGCGAGGGTGTTCCAAATTTTGCGGGTAATTCGTTTAATCCGCATGAGTCGCTCTTACCTTATTCCCTTGATAAAGCAGCGTAAACAAGCCACCCTCGCCAGTTTACTGGTCGCTATGGTGACCATTTTAACCTTCGCTTCTATCATCATTCTGATAGTCGAAAGTGGCACCGAAGGCGCCAATATCCAAACTGCCGAGCAAGCCATATGGTGGGCCTTAGTGACGATTTCGACCGTGGGTTATGGCGATTTTTATCCCGTCAGCACCGCGGGGCATATTGTGGGCGGTATAGTGATTGTCAGCGGCGTGAGTTTTTTCGGGGTGATTTCGGGTTATATGGCCTCGGTTTTTGTCGCCCCCGATGAAAGTGAGCGCCAAGAACGTCAAGACGCGCATAAGGCAGAGATTAAAAGCGAACTCGAAATGGCTCTTGCCAGAATGGAAGAAAACCAGCGGCAGATGGAGCAAAATCAAGCGCAGATGCTGGCCAAAATTGCCGAGTTAAAACAGGCATTGGAAGCCCAAAAAAATTAGGAAGGCATGGCCTTCCTAAGCTTCATTCTATGGGGTGATGACCAATCGGCCATTTACCAATAGGTCGTTTGCGTCATCGCGTTTTGTCTCGACGCCTCCATCGCAAAGAGTAAGCTTTGCTGCTTAGCCTCAAGCCAGTCGCTTAGGTCGATGCCAAGGGTTTGCGCCGCCTGCGTTAATTGCTGATAACAAGCTAAGGTTCTAATCCCTAAAACTAAATCCTGCCAAGGTACCCTAAAGGCATCGCGGGATTTTGCCTCATACAAAAGCCCATAGGCTTGTCCCACTTGAATACTCTCATCGAGTAACGCTGCGCACTGCAAATAATCCTCGGCTGTCATTGTCTTATCGCTTGGCATCGCAGCCAAAACCGCCTGCCATGATGCTTCCTGCGCATGATCAGCATGGTGGGATAATCCAAGCTCTGCGGGTAGCTCTATGTTACCCGCGCTGAGCGCCAATAGGATCTCGACAATCGCTAACTGCAATTGACCGTATTCTACTCTTTGCCAGAGTGAGTCTAACCGCCCAGAGATATCCATGGCCTCAAATTGCAGCTGTAGTTGTTGCATCAAGGCTTGACGGGCATCGTGCCGAGTAAATAAACCTTTTTGACTGCCCAGCAAGGCCACTAGGGCCTGTGCCTCCTCAATGAACACCAGCTGGGATTCAATCAGAGTAAAGTGCTGCATCAAAGTAGTGTTAGCGAGGCCAAACTGGCTCAGCGTCATCCGTAATAAACGGATACAGGCGCGCATCCGCCACCATAGGGCAATGACGGCTTCGTTATCTTGTTCTTCGGCAATCATGGCTTCGAGCAACTGCCAACGTTCGAGCGCAGTTTCCAGTAAGACTTGGCAAGTGGCGATTAAATCCTGTTGGTGGGGCTGATGAAGGTTGAGATCTTCAGGCACGGGCAGTGGTAAATACTCGAGTGCACTTAAGGTTAGCGGCTTAGATTGCCCCGCGAGTCGATAGCCGCGCTGCGCCTTACTGGCTTTACCTAAACGGACAGGGACGCTATCGGCCACTTGCGTCGCCAAAGTTAATAAGGCACTGGCATCCCCCGACAATAGCTCAAATTCGAGTTCGCAGAGGGCTTCATGCTGACCATTAGCGGTAATGTCCCCCGTGTCCAAGGCTACCTCGATAAGGCTCTCTCCGAAACTCACATGCCAAGCTCGGCGATAAAAATCGGTGTGAAATACGCAGCCCAGCGCCGCTTGCACTGAGGCTAAATCGGCATTCGCGGGCCAGATATTGGCGGGAAAGAGGCTTAAATTTGGGCTGTCAGCATCAATGGTGACGTTATATTCGGGACGAGAATGGATCCCGCCAACCACTTGCCCCGCCGTCTTAATGGTTTGCTCTTTGTGACCATCGAACCCGCGCACCCTTAACCCCATGTCCCATTGGCGTAATTGTAATCCGGGTGTATCAAAGTAACCGTTGCTTAAGCGGCGCTTTCCCTGCGGAGTGGCGTTTGGCAGGCTATCTAACTTATTTATCAAGGATTCTTGAAACTTAGGGAGGAAAAACAGTTTTAATTCTATCTCTGCATTCATTGCGGCACCGCTCATTTTGTCATCAAAGATTCATTGATGCGTCACTTTTAGTTCATAATGTCACAAATGTGTCATAAAAATCCCGTAGGATTTGGTTTTGAAGTTGGTATATAACCCGTTAGAATAAAGCTGTGATTTTTTCTCAAAAAACACAGTTTCAATACGCGGACGCATAGGGTAACATGCGCCCGCTTTTTCCAATCATGGAACAATCTAAATAGGTAAACGGCAATGCCAGTAAACTCTATTTTGGGCGTGTTTGCAAAATCGCCAATCAAGCCTCTTCAAGAGCACATGGACAAAGTCTACGATTGCGCATCGTTACTGGTCCCCTTTTTCGAAGCCACCATCACAGGTAACTGGGATGGCGCAGTTCAACTACGCAAGCAAATCAGTTTAGCGGAAAAGCAAGGTGACTCACTCAAGCGTGAAATTCGCCTCACACTGCCAAGCGGTTTGTTTATGCCAGTTGAGCGAACAGATCTATTGGAACTACTGACTCAACAAGACAAAATCGCTAACAAAGCAAAAGATATCTCTGGTCGTGTTATCGGCCGTCAATTATTAATCCCTCAGGTCATGCAAGTGCCCTTTATTGCGTATCTACAACGTTGTATCGACGCAGTAGGTCTTGCAAAACAAGTCATTAACGAACTCGAAGATTTGCTTGAAGCAGGTTTCCGCGGTCGTGAAGTCGACTTAGTGGCTAAAATGATCAACGAACTCGATATCATCGAAGAAGATACTGACGATCTACAAATTCAATTACGTCGTCAACTATTTGCATTGGAATCAGAATTGAATCCTGTCGATGTGATGTTCCTCTATAAAACGATTGAATGGGTCGGCGGTCTTGCAGATCTTGCCGAACGAGTCGGTTCGCGTCTTGAGCTTATGCTGGCTCGCGTTTAATAAATAAGGTTATCAAGGTATCAATATGGTTGATGCAGGTATGGAGGTGGCTAACGTCTTAGCCACTAATGGGCCGTGGCTTATTGCCATTGCGGCCGCGTTTGGTTTTCTAATGGCGTGGGGTATTGGTGCGAACGACGTGGCCAATGCAATGGGAACCTCTGTGGGTTCCAACGCTATTACTATTAAACAAGCGATTATTATCGCAATGATCTTCGAATTTGCTGGTGCTTACTTAGCCGGCGGCGAAGTAACCAGTACGATCCGTAACGGTATTATTGATTCAAGCTACTTTACCCAAACCCCTGAATTGCTGGTATACGGCATGATTGGCTCGCTGTTAGCCGCAGGGATTTGGTTAGTTGTCGCATCAGCCTTAGGCTGGCCAGTATCGACCACTCACTCAATCGTGGGTGCGATTATCGGCTTCGCGGCTGTGGGTGTGGGTACTGAGTCTGTTGCTTGGGAAAAGGTAGGCGGTATCGTTGGCTCTTGGGTCATCACCCCTGCAATCTCTGGCTTTATGGCTTTCATTCTGTTCCAAAGCACGCAAAAACTGATTTTCAACACAGATAACCCACTCGCTAACGCGAAACGCTATGTGCCTTTCTACATGGCATTTGCGGGCTTTATCATGTCGTTAGTCACCATCCTTAAGGGTCTATCACACGTTGGTATTCACTTAAAAGGTGCCGAAGCGTACTTGTTAGCCGGTGTGATTGCGCTGATCGTGGGTATCGTGGGTAAAGTGGTGATTTCTCGTTTAAAAATGGATGAGAAAGCCACCCATAAAACCATGTACGCTAACGTTGAAAAAGTGTTTGCTATCCTGATGGTGCTCACCGCCTGTTGTATGGCGTTCGCCCACGGTTCAAACGACGTAGCTAACGCGATTGGCCCATTAGCGGCGGTTGTCTCTGTGGTAAACAGTGGCGGTCAAATTGCGTCTAAGTCTGCGTTAGTTTGGTGGATCCTGCCTTTAGGTGCCGTTGGTATCGTGATGGGTCTGGCAATCTTCGGTAAGCGCGTGATGCAAACCATTGGTAAAAACATCACTCACTTAACCCCAAGCCGTGGTTTTGCTGCCGAATTAGCCGCAGCATCAACCGTAGTTATTGCTTCTGGTACTGGTTTACCTATCTCTACTACACAAACCTTAGTCGGTGCGGTATTAGGTGTGGGTATGGCTCGTGGTATTGCTGCAATCAATATCGGTGTAGTGCGTAATATCGTTGTGTCTTGGGTGGTAACCTTACCTGCGGGTGCGGGTCTGTCGATCATCTTCTTCTTTATGATTAAAGGTATCTTTAACTAAGAAGCCAAGGTGACTATGGCAAGCTTGCCGTAGAAACGCACAAAACACACAGGAATCGCTAGCATGGATGCGGCAAAGTTGAGGGAAGTCTATGACTTCCCTCTTGCATTGCAGGCCTCAAATCCCTAGCATGTGGTCACTATTTCGTTGATGAGAATACAAAAGTGTTAAGAATGCTGACTCTGGTGGGAATGATGTTACTCTCCCCCAACCTGCTGGCCGAAGGCCAACCCCGTTATATCTCGGACAACGTGTTTCTTTATATTCTCAATGGTCCGAGTACAGACTACCGTATCTTAGGCTCGATTGAAGCGGGACAACCTATTACCTTATTGGGCGAAACCCAAGGCGATTACTCCAAAATTGTCGACCACAAGGGACGCGAAGGTTGGGTACCAACTAACATGATTAGTTCTACCACCAGTTTTCGCGAGCAAGTATCGTCACTCACCAGTGAACTGGCTGAAGCCAAGGCAAAACTGGACGAAGTGATGAGCTCAACCGATAACCATGCCGATGAAGTGGCCGAGCTTAAAGCCAAGCTGACAGAAGCCGAAGCTATGCTTAACAAAACCACTCAAGAGCGTGACAGTTTAAAAGTGGCCGTGGACCGCAGCGCTCAGGAAGCACAATTTGCCCTATGGCGTGAAGGTGGTTTGATAGCAGCGGCCGGTTTAGTGGTCGGAGTGATTTTGGTGTATCTACCAAGACCGCAGCGCCGCAATAAAAAGCGTTGGATGTAAATTTTTACGCAAATCCGCTGAAAGTAAAATCAAAAGCCAGTGTTTTCAAACACTGGCTTTTTTGTCAATCGAGCGTTACATCTAGCGCGTAACAAGCTAATCAAACAATCTTCACATTCTTTCACGCTATAGTGTTGTCCGTCACATTTTGGTTGTATAATCTGCGCGCGCAAAGCTTCATATTGTATACAAAATATCAAATGCGTTTCGCGCCCCCCATTTTTGTTTCAACAATAGAGCCCAAAACAACTGGCCAAGATGGAAGCGATTACTATGTTCAAAGCGAGTGAAGTGCTGGCAGGCCGCTACGATTCTGCCAATCTCGACGAACTGTTCAAAGCCGTCACCGACAACTACATTGTCGATGAAGAACAATACTTGTCAGAGCTAATCAAACTAGTGCCCTCCAGTGATGAAGCCATCGAGCGCGTCACTCGTCGTGCCCACGAACTGGTCAACAAAGTTCGTCAATTCGATAAGAAAGGTTTAATGGTTGGCATCGACGCCTTCCTGCAGCAATACAGCTTAGAAACACAGGAAGGGATTATCCTGATGTGTTTAGCCGAAGCTCTGCTGCGTATTCCCGATGCGGCCACCGCCGACGCCTTGATTGAAGATAAACTCTCAGGCGCGAAATGGGATGAACACTTAAGCAAGAGCGATTCGGTACTGGTTAACGCCTCCACTTGGGGTCTGATGCTCACTGGCAAAATCGTCAAACTCGATAAAAAAATCGATGGTACGCCAAGCAACCTGTTAAGCCGTTTAGTGAATCGTTTAGGTGAGCCTGTAATCCGCCAAGCCATGATGGCGGCGATGAAGATCATGGGTAAGCAGTTCGTTCTCGGCCGCACCATGAAAGAAGCGCTCAAGAACAGCGAAGACAAGCGTAAATTAGGTTACACCCACTCCTACGATATGCTAGGTGAAGCCGCGCTGACGCGTAAAGATGCCGAAAAATACTTTAACGATTATGCCAATGCGATTACCGAGTTAGGCGCGCAAAGCTATAACGAAAACGAATCACCACGCCCAACCATTTCTATCAAGCTGTCGGCACTGCACCCACGTTACGAAGTCGCTAACGAAGACCGTGTACTGACCGAGCTGTATGAGACCGTTATTCGCTTAATTAAGTTAGCCCGTGGTTTAAATATCGGTATTTCTATCGACGCCGAAGAAGTTGACCGCCTCGAGCTCTCGCTCAAACTGTTCCAAAAACTGTTTAATTCTGACGCCACTCAGGGTTGGGGCTTACTCGGTATCGTAGTGCAAGCTTACTCTAAGCGCGCCCTGCCAGTGCTGGTATGGTTAACTCGTCTAGCGAAAGAGCAAGGCGATGAAATTCCGGTTCGCTTAGTGAAAGGCGCTTACTGGGATAGTGAGCTGAAATGGGCACAACAAGCTGGCGAAGCCGCATACCCACTCTACACCCGCAAAGCTGGTACCGACGTATCTTACTTAGCCTGTGCGCGTTACCTGTTATCTGACGCCACCCGCGGCGCGATTTACCCACAATTTGCCAGCCACAACGCGCAAACCGTTGCGGCGATTTCTGATATGGCTGGCGATCGTAACCACGAATTCCAACGCCTACACGGTATGGGACAAGAGCTGTACGACACTATTCTGTCGGAAGCTGGCGCGAAAGCGGTACGTATCTACGCCCCAATCGGCGCCCATAAAGATCTACTGCCCTACTTAGTGCGTCGCCTACTGGAAAACGGTGCGAACACCTCGTTCGTACACAAGCTGGTCGACCCGAAAACCCCTATCGAGTCTTTAGTGGTTCACCCACTGAAAACCCTGACAGGCTACAAAACCCTGGCTAACAACAAAATCGTTTTACCTACCGACATCTTCGGTAGCGATCGCAAAAATTCCAAGGGACTCAATATGAACATCATTTCAGAAGCAGAGCCATTCTTCGCGGCCTTAGACAAATTCAAATCGACGCAGTGGCAAGCGGGCCCTCTGGTTAATGGTCAAACCTTAACTGGCGAGCACAAAACCGTGGTGAGCCCATTCGATACCACTCAAACTGTAGGTCAAGTGACCTTTGCCGACAAGGCGGCTATCGAACAAGCTGTCGCCTCTGCCGATGCAGCCTTTGCAACTTGGACTCGTACTCCGGTTGAAGTGCGCGCCTCCGCCCTGCAAAAGCTGGCGGATCTATTAGAAGAAAACCGCGAAGAACTGATTGCTCTGTGTACCCGTGAAGCGGGCAAGAGCATTCAAGACGGTATCGACGAAGTGCGTGAAGCCGTAGACTTCTGTCGCTACTACGCGGTGCAAGCTAAGAAGCTGATGTCAAAACCTGAACTGCTCCCAGGCCCAACGGGTGAATTAAACGAACTCTTCCTCCAAGGTCGCGGTGTATTCGTGTGTATCAGCCCATGGAACTTCCCACTCGCTATCTTCTTAGGCCAAGTATCGGCAGCCCTCGCTGCGGGTAACACTGTCGTTGCTAAACCTGCAGAGCAAACCTCTATCATTGGTTACCGCGCAGTGCAGTTAGCTCACCAAGCGGGTATCCCAACGGATGTGCTGCAATATCTACCCGGCACAGGTGCTACCGTAGGTAACGCACTGACGGCTGATGAGCGCATCGGCGGCGTATGTTTTACCGGTTCAACTGGCACAGCCAAACTCATCAACCGCACACTGGCCAACCGTGAAGGCGCCATCATTCCGTTAATCGCCGAAACCGGTGGTCAAAACGCTATGGTGGTTGACTCTACTTCTCAGCCAGAACAAGTGGTTAACGATGTAGTGTCTTCATCCTTCACCAGCGCGGGTCAACGCTGCTCGGCGCTGCGTGTACTCTTCCTACAGGAAGATATTGCAGACCGCGTTATCGATGTACTCCAAGGTGCAATGGATGAGTTAGTGATTGGCAACCCAAGTTCAGTGAAAACCGACGTTGGCCCAGTTATCGATGCGACCGCGAAGGCTAACCTTGACGCCCATATCGACCATATCAAGCAAGTCGGTAAGCTTATCAAGCAAATGTCTCTGCCAGCGGGAACCGAGAATGGCCACTTTGTGTCACCAACCGCCGTTGAAATCGACTCAATCAAAGTGCTTGAAAAAGAACACTTTGGGCCAATCCTGCACGTGATCCGTTACAAGGCATCTGAACTTGCCCATGTGATCGATGAAATCAACAGCACAGGCTTTGGCTTAACTTTAGGTATCCACAGCCGTAACGAAGGCCATGCCCTCGAAGTAGCTGACAAGGTTAACGTGGGTAACGTGTACATCAACCGTAACCAAATCGGCGCTGTGGTTGGCGTACAGCCTTTCGGCGGTCAAGGTCTGTCTGGCACAGGTCCAAAAGCGGGTGGTCCACACTACTTAACTCGCTTCGTGACTGAAAAGACTCGCACTAATAACATCACCGCCATTGGTGGTAACGCGACCCTATTGTCACTGGGTGATAGCGAAGCCTAAGCTTGCTCACATCTTCAGCTTTAAGCTAAGACCATTACATAAAGTTAAGGCCAGACACTGTCTGGCCTTTTTATTTCATTAGTCAAAATCAAAGTCGTGGGGCTTCACCCCACACCCGACCAAGGAGGACTGCTCGTCCTATCCTCCTTGGATGCTCCAAGACGCCCCTAACGGAGTTGAAAGCCCCTTGTGCTCATCGCCAAATTTGCTATCGCTTCCGAAGGATGCGTCCCTGCACCTGCGAAAGCTAGCTCGCCATCCATGGCGAGACTCACGCAATTTGTCTATTCGCCCTGCGGCAACTCCGAGGGGAGCCGTATTCTGTTGCTTCTGAGTTAGCAGTTAATAACTAGAAAGTGGTGCCTTTCCAATTATTACCCCTCATATTTCTTCAGCGCGGCAAGTGAAACGCTTGAACTGCTATGTGAACTTCTCTATTCAGGTCGCCATTAATATGGAATCGGAATTGATACCAGCCTTCTTCAATTTCCTTTACAAAACCTAAATGGTTGGGATGCTCCGAGGTTGAATTTTTTATTGTTTCAAGCACCATGCTTAATTCTTTATTGGGCACAAACATCACCACAGCAGCTTTCGAATCTCGCCAAGTTAAATAGGAAAGCAACTGTGTGATAGTCTCTAAATAACCTTTTTTTCCGTGCCAATATTTCAACTCGGCTACAAAGACGTTCGAGTTTTCATGTCGTAGAAGTATGTCTGTTTTACCCTTTTTATTGAAGGTTTCACCAGTTGCTGACCCTTCAAAGTTTGGCTCCAAGATCAGAAGAATGTGATCTCGAAGGTGTTCTTCATCTTTTCCAGCATATGTACTTGGCAAACGCTCAAACTGCTTACCTACATCGTGAATGATCTTAAGAATTTGTCGATAGATTGCATCATCAAGCGTTGGTTCCGGTTTGTAGCCTTTAGCAGTGACCTCTGGCTTTGGTTTACTGGAAATGACAGGTGTTCGCTTGGCAGGCACCGAGAATGTTGATGGCGTCCCTGTAGCTTTTCGAACGGGAATACCCAACGCAGAAATAACATCGTGTTTTTTAAGTAACTGGTTTTTTCTGTCATCGAATGCTTGGCTGAGCAGTGCTTCTAACGAATCGTTAAATTTCGCCAAATCATTTGTAAGGTACTGATTTTGAGAAACAATCAGAGATACAACATTATCAGCCTCACTTTTGATCGCATGAGCTTCTTTATTGAAATTGATAATTTCAAACCGAACCTCCTGACTTGCAACCATGATTAGCGGGGGGGACATGCTGTAGGTGCTTGCACGAACTTTAAGAAGCTGGCTATCACCTGTAAATGGAAGATGAAACATATATACATCTCTCGGGTAGGATCGGCCACTTTCGACCCAATATGAATTAGGATGCCGTTCGGCAAGAATCATCCGTTCTTCAACGGATACAGACAGTTGTTCACGATAAATTTCCAACGGCTGGATCCAGTACTCAGAAAGCAAATGTTCAATGTACTCGGCTTTATTTACGTTAAGGATGTAGTCGTCAGTTTGACTCTTAATGGCCTGGAGGGCTTGTTCCTTCCTGTTCTCTATGACTCTAAATCCGTCCAATTCTGAGAACGCAGAAAAAATGTTGTGTCCGTAACGACTCATATGCTCTCCAATTACTTATAATTTTCTTAGTATTTATACGCTGTTTACCTAATTAGTTTTGTGAAAACGCGCACTGTTAACTATTTGTATAAAAAATAACTTATCAGCATTTTATTAAATACACCATCAGGAAAGCGAACAAGACTGTAGGATAAAAATCGTTCAAAATTTTTCTGATTTAAAGACAATTTAATGTGCACCCATTTTTAAATGTTCAGTTATTGATAACTCACTTTCGGGTTTATGAATGGTTAGGGTAATTGAGCATTACCATAAATTGACCATTCACAGCATGGTAAAGCTCCTCTTTTGGATCAGCAGATTACGCTGATTTTCAAAAGGCAAACCATGGTAAGAGGCGAGACGACCGTCCGCCCCATGGACGGGGCGGTCGAGCATCCACGGACGGACTCGCTGCGTGTCGGTGAGTCATTACCATGATTTGCCTCACTCATATTTTTGGACTGACGCCAATCATAACGTCCTCTCAGGAATACAAGGTTCAACAAACCGCCATTCACTCTATGGTTACTTTTTAAGTTATTGTGTGAACAACAGCTTTAGCATGAACTTTTAAGCCTATTCCTCCCATATGAACCAGCTCTAAAGCAGGACCTCAAAACGACCAATGTGAGCAGCTTCAAATTGTGAATATGCTAGATTTGAAAGCGATATGAGGGGATTGCGCCTAAGAGATAAAAACCTTCATAATCGCCATTCGATCAATCGATTTTTACTTTCTCAAAGTCACTTTCTCAAGGCAACTATGACATTCTCGCTATTAGATATTTCTGCATTGACGTGGTTTATCGTTTCTTGGGCTGGCTATACCGCCTTTGCCCGACGTAAGGCGAAGGATACCGACTGTATTGCCCGTGGCCTGCATAAACACAGGATCTACTGGATGCTCGAGCTGATGACTCGAGGCGTGCGCGTCGGCGATGCGGCGTTATTAGCTAACCTTGAGCGTAATATTGCCTTTTTTGCCTCGACTACGCTGTTCGTGCTCGCGGGGGTATTAACCTTATTTGCCCAAGTTGAACGCCTCGAGGCCGTGATCGCGACTATTCCCTATGCTACGCCGCCGAACCACTCCTTAGTCCAAGTGAAGCTGGCGCTATTAGTAGTAATCTTTGTGATGGCGTTTTTCCAATTTACTTGGTCGATGCGCCAATACGGCTTTGTGAACGTGATGATTGGCGCAGGCCCTATGGATAGCGAAGGCGCAAATGACAACCTCAAAGCCTACGCGCGGCAAATGGCGACGGTGCAAGACCAAGCCGCTCATTCCTATAACTATGGTCTGCGGGCTTACTACTTTTCGATGGCCGTTCTCTGCTGGTTTGTGCACCCGATACTGTTTATTTTGGCCAGCCTGTTTGTGGTGGTCACCCTCTATCGCCGCGAATTTAAATCCCGCGCCGTGATGGCCATTACCGCCGCCAAGGCACATTTGGGCAGCGAATATCAGGCACGAGAAGCCCAGCGCCAAGCCAAGTAGTTGCCAGCCAACCTCAGACTGCGCCCGCCAAAGCGCAGTGTGATTCTTGTTCTATACTCATTGGGTTAATCACCAATCAAAAATGGGAGTGAACCATGAGTGATAATCTGTTAACTGTGGATGAAGTGTGCAAGTTGCTGGATAAGAGTCCAGCAACGATTAAACGCTATGCGCGGGAAAACCTGCTCAGCAGCGTGAAAGACGGTGAAGAATTGCGATTCCCCGAAGAAGAGGTCAAACGTTACTTAGCCTTTTCGCAGCGCTTAGGAAGATAAGCAGCGCCTTGTATCGATTCACCCCCAAATGGACTTGGGATGCCTCGCTTATCCTTGTATAGCCATCTGTAACTGTCTGTAAGATAAGAATTCCCGTTGTGATTCCTCTAGCCCAAGCTCAGCGGCTAAGGCGAGGAGCTGCGCCTCATAGATTGGCAACATAGCTTCATCATTAGTCATGATAGCAAGCTCGGCAAAGTCGCCTAAGCCTTCGAGCCAATCAAGCGTTAAATGAAATTCCCCAAGAAAATACACGCTACGGCGTTTTTTAATCTCAAGCACACATTGATAACCTAAAGTACGCAGCATACTTTTGGCCTTGTCTGCATCCGTAATATTGACCGCCTCACAGCGGTCTTTCTCGGGCCCTTTCACTATCCACAGCATGATGCCAGAGGGCTGCATCTCGCGAATACACAGGCTTTTATGCTCAGCCGCTAAGGAGGCTATAGGTGAATCAAAATAGCAGTCATGCTCAAGATTATCCTCGAGCATCACCTCGGGGGATTTAGCGCTTAAGCGCGCCCAAAAGGCCTCGCGGTCTGTGAGTCGATACTTAAGCTCAACCTCAAACTTGCCATTAAAATGGGCGTTAATTTGCGGGGCTAATTCTTTTGGTACTAAGTCTTTTGGTGCCAATTCTTTTGGTACTAAGTCTGCTGGCATTGGATTATTCATCTAACGGCTTTACTCCTGCTGCACATATTTCTCACCCAGTCGACATCCCGACTCAAGCTAAACGACGATAGAGCGCCTGATAGGCGGGACAAGTTTGCAGTAACTGCTCATGGTTGCCCGATGCCACAATTTGCCCCTCGGCGAGGAGGTGAATTTGGTCCATCTTGGCCATCGCCGTTAATCGATGGCTGATCATTAGCAGGGTTTTATCCTTTGCAAATTCAAGCAGTAAACTTAAGATCTCCCGCTCGGTGCGTTTATCTAAGCCCTCAGTTGGCTCATCTAACAGTAACAAAGGCGCATCACGTAGTAATGCCCTTGCCACGCCGATACGGCGCTGCTCGCCGCCCGATAACTGCCTGCCGCCCTCGCCAATCCACATATCAAGAGGCTTGTCGCCTTTGAGCAACTCGCCTAAACCAACCTGCTGTAAGACTTGGATAAAACGCTCGTCATTCGCGGTACGCTTTTGCCCTTCTGGCACAGGCAAGGCAATGGCAAGGTTCTCCCGCAGCGTGCCCGCATACAGGTAAATCCGCTGGCTTACCACAGTCATCGCCGATCTTAAGGCGGCCTCGCTATAGTCCGTCAGCGGCTGACCATCGAGGTAAATTTCGCCACGCTGCGCCTGCCATTCACGGGTGATTAAGGATAATAAACTGGATTTGCCGCAGCCCGTGGCGCCCAATAACGCCACTTTTTGCCCAGGCTGTACTGTTAAGGATAAGCCCTGCAGTACGCTCTGATTGTCGTGATAGCCAAAGTGGATATCCGTCATCTGCAGCCCGCCCAATGTCACCTTGAGCGTTAAATCTTCGCTAAAACGAATATCGCTTTCCTGCTCGGTGATTTCGTGAATTCGCGTAGCCGCCAGCACGCAGCCCGACAAATGTTGGAAGGCGCCGGCGATTGGCATCATCATTTCGACGCAGGCCATAGTGGTAAACACCATCAAGGCAAACATCGGACCGGGAGGCACGGCATCGCCCACGCCATTGGCGGCTAAAAACAGCATCATGATGAGTGCCGAGCCCGTCGCGAGGATCAGCATGGCTTGGCTTAAGG
Source organism: Shewanella mangrovisoli (assembly GCF_019457635.1). Lineage (NCBI taxonomy): Bacteria > Pseudomonadati > Pseudomonadota > Gammaproteobacteria > Alteromonadales > Shewanellaceae > Shewanella > Shewanella mangrovisoli. Next base: position 972,955 of record NZ_CP080412.1, on the reverse strand, counting down.
CGGTGATATTCGCCATCGCCCCTTGGCTAGCAAATAACGCCTGCTCGGCATCGTCGAGCTTGTGTCTGTATCTGTTACTCGCACCAAATAGACTCAGCTCTGCTTGGCCCTGCAACATCTCAAGCAACTGCACCCGATATTGGCGTTTGGTTTCCAGCATATTGCGACTTGGCTCATGCCCAAGCCGATAAAACAGAAGTGGTAGCAGCAACCAAACCACCACTAAAAACAGGCACAAACTTAGAGCCAGCTTGGCATCAAACCATGCGAGGAACAGATACAACAATGCCGTCATCAGCAAGGAAGCCGCCATCGGCGTCAACAATCGTAAATACAAATGGTCGAGTGTATCTATATCTGCTACGAGGCGGTTGAGCATATCCGCACGGCGCAGCCCCTGCAGATTTTTAGCGCTGAGCGGGAAAAGTTTTCGCCACGCCCAAACTCTGAGTTCCGTCAGTAACTTAAAGGTCGCCTCATGGGTCGCGAGGCGCTCACCGTAACGGCTGGCCGTTCGCGCGATAGAAAGGAAACGCACGCCACCCGCGGGGGTAAAAAAGTTAAAGGATTGGGAGCCGATAACCGTTAATCCCGCTACCGCCGTCGCCGATAAAAACCAGCCCGACAGCGACAATAAACCAATCCCAGCCATAAGTGTGGTCAGGGTGAGCACTAGCCCAACGACCATCATTAACCATTGGTGGGAGAACAACCGAATAAAGGGAAGGAGTATTTTCATTGTGCGGCTCCTTCGGTTGTCCCTAACGCAATATCGCTGTGGGTATCAGGCATGGGCGATTCCAGCCCAATATCGGCTACTGACTCAGTATTTTCATGCAACATGATTTGGAATAACCCCGCCTCAGTAGACAGCGTCGCAAAATCCCCCCGCTGGACTATCTTGCCTTTATCGAGCACCAGGATGGACGACATATGATCCAGCTGTTCGACCCTGTGGGTCACCATAATGCCCATCTTTCCCGCCATCGCCGCTTTTAAGGTGCGGCTGACGAGTTGTTCGCTGACGCTGTCTAAACTCGCCGTCGGTTCATCGAGAATAAAGACCTGCGCGGCCTGCCCCAATGCCCGCGCGAGCGCAATACGTTGTGCCTGCCCGACCGATAAGGTCGATGACTGCTCGCCTATCGGCATGGCTAGACCAAGGGATTGGCTGCGGACAAACTCATGGATATTGGCCTGCTCCAGCAATTGCCACACCTGCTCATCCGTCATTTCGGGATTGGCTAAGGCGACGTTTTCCCGCACTGTGCCATGGAATAACTGCGGCTCCTGCCCAAGCCATGCTAACTGCTGCCGCCAATGGGCAAGGTCGAGGCTCGCGAGTTCAACGCCATCGATTAGCAGCTTGCCTTTATAGGGCAAAAATCCTAATAAGGCATTGAGTAAACTTGTTTTACCGGCGCCGCTTGGGCCAACCAGAGCCAAGTGTTCACCCTGCTGCAACTCAAAACTGATGGGGCCGAGCAAACGACTGCCATCGGTACTAAAGACTTCCAGATCTTTAACGCTAAGGTGAGTCAGCTTATCGAGTCGCGTCTGCTGCCCTAGCTTGTCCTGCGAAGAGTCTGGTTCAGAATCTGGCTCAAAACTCGACTCTGGCTTAGAACCCGGCTCTAGTTTAGAACCCGACTCGGGCTCAGGAAGTTCCAGCAGAGTCATCAATGCTTGGGCAGCGCCAATCGCCTGCGCTTTAGCATGGTAGTGAGTGCCCATATCCCTAAGGGGCTGATAAAACTCAGGCGCCAAAATTAAGATAAATAAGCCGACAAACAGGCTAAAAGGTAAGCCTTCATTCGCATTAGGCCCAAGTTGAGCGTGCGCGCCATAGTAACCAAAATCGAGGTGACCTAAATAACTGAAACCAAAGTAAACCGCTAATACGGCAATCGATACCGCGGCAAAAAACTCCAGTACCGCCGAACTTAAAAAGGCCATGCGCAGAACAGACATAGTACGACTACGGAACTCCTCCGAGGCTTTTTCGATAACCTTAAGTTCAGCATCCCCCCGATGGAACAGTTTTAAGGTCGAAAGCCCTTTTAATCTATCCATAAAATGGCCGCTTAATCTGGCTAAAGCATTGAAGTTTTTACGGTTAGCATCGGCCGCGCCCATACCGACGAGGATCATAAACAGCGGGATAAGTGGCGCGGTTAACAGCAAAATCAGCCCCGCCGCCCAGTTGATGGGAAACACGGCGATGAGGATCAATAAGGGGATCACGCCAGCAAGGGTCATTTGCGGTAAATAACGGGCATAAAAATCTTGTAAATCTTCTACTTGCTCTAAAACTATGCTCGCCCAACTGCCTGCGGGTTTACCTTTAATAAACGCAGGCCCGAGCCGAGTTAACTTATCCATTACCGCACCGCGGATCTGTTGGCGTAAGCGCTTACCCGCTTCAAAACTGGCGCGCTCGCGGCCATAGGCGAGTAAGGCTCGCAGCAACATTAAGCCAATCAGGGCCATAAAATGTGGCAGATAATCGCTAGCCCCAACTGTAGATTGTGCTTGAGTGCTATTCGCTCCCTCAGTCAAAGCCTGCAAGGCATTACCAACAATAACCCCATCGAGAAGTGTGGCTATCAGATAAGCCTGCGCTATCAATGCAATAGCACTTAACATTCCACACCATACGGAGAGCTTAACAAACCAGCCACAGGCTTTTTTTTGAGACTTGAGCCAAACGAGAAGGGACTTTTCTAACGACTTATCCATGGTGCTCCAACAGAAACTAGCAAAGCAGTAGGTTGTAGAAATAGGCTAAACACTGAATCCCCCCGAGGGGCTTGCAAGTGTTGAAAAGGTTCGATAGGGACGCAGTATCGCAGGCATCCAAGGTAGATGAAACCTTAGCGGAAGCTTTTGTTAGCCTATTCACAAAAATGAGATAAAGATCAATAAATTCCCAAAGTACGGGAACCCTGAGCCAACTCTCGCCGCCAGCTTAATCAATCGGCCTTAATTATTGCTGAGCGCCGTATTTGACTAACACATGCCAGAGCAGCTTGAGTTCGTGTGCCACCTGAGCGCGGTTCCCCCGCTCGCGCCAATGCTGGGGCGAATGGTATAAATCCCGCGCCGCCACGCCAATGGCATAGGCATCGACACGCTCATCGATAGCGATTCGGCTCGCCAAGGATGGCATAGTCGGTCCACGGAAATCACTGGGGATCTGCGCCGTGTGCAGGCTAAAGCCATTATGGTACTGCAGCTCGATATCATAGCGATCGCAGAGCTTGCTCAAGGTGGCACCAATTTCAGTCCCTTTAAAACTTGGATCTGCTACCAGCATGGCAATATCTTCATCGAGGGACACATCACCGTGGATCTGTGCCTCAATGTAATGGTCGAGATTGTTCGACATCGGCCGTTCAAAGCGCGACAGCAGGGAAGAATTCAGTTGATGCGCCAAATAGTGGATCACGTTTAGCGGTTTAAAATCCACTTTACCCAAGGCATAGTGGCGCTCAAAACTCTCGGTGAGCAGCGCCGCCAATACATCATCAAAACAGGATAAGGTGCCCTTTTCCTTAGGGTTACGGTAGGAATCTAAATAAGTGAACGTCGAGCGCGTGAGCAATTGCGAATGGGTCAGCAAATAACAGCTGCCAAAACGCGGGGCAGGACCATCCTGCCACATACCTAAGTCCAAGGCGCCATACTTAGGTCGAGACTTAGTCCCCTTGTAAGCATCGCCAAAGAGTTGATTTTCCCAATGATCCCTTGGCCCACCTAACTCGGGGGATAACTGTCCGTTGGAGATATGGGTTTCGAATTGGCTACGGTATTGACCATCACGCAATAATCCTTCGGCCACTGTGATGCCGCGGCTATCGATTCTATCTGGATGAAAATGCAGTGCGACTCGGCCACAGTGTAACAATTGCTTCAGCGCCGCTTGCATCTCCTGCATGGGAATGTTGGACATCTGCTGCACGTTTCGAATAACCGCCACGGCCTGTTCACTTCGGCTACGAGCGAGGCGTTCAATATGCTGTATTGCTGTCATAATCCACCTGCCATGGAGCGTCAATATGCCTAATAGGACACATCCTAAGAATTCAATGGTGCAGAGTTCAAGCTGCAAGGGGAAATATCCCCGGTTATCTTTACTAATCTGATTTACGACAACGTCACGCTAATGTCTTTGCAACCTATTGAGGATGTTTGTTAATTTTACCCCAAGTTGAATTACTTAGAAGCAATGAAATTAACACAAGCGTGATCTTTCCCTAAATACTGAACAAGATACTGATAGGTCGATAAATTAGCCACTCCTGAATCGGCTTTTGCGCCAGATAAACAACAAACCACTTTCAAACATGGCGATCTAGCGCCTCTTCATGTAAGCTGCACGCCCGCCAATTCGGCCATACTACTGCTGCGACCCTTTGCTGCCACAAGAGACCCATTAATGAGTTTTTCCTCCCTAGGTTTATCTGCTCCAATCCAAAAAGCCGTGACTGAACAAGGTTATGACACACCCTCGCCCATTCAAGCACAGGCGATTCCCGCCGTACTGACGGGTAAAGACGTGATGGCTGCGGCCCAAACGGGGACAGGAAAAACCGCAGGCTTTACCCTGCCGTTGCTCGAATTACTCTCTAAAGGCAATAAAGCGAAGGCGGGACAAATCCGCGCCTTAGTGCTCACCCCCACGCGCGAGTTAGCGGCTCAAGTAAGCGAAAGTGTTGAAACCTATGGTAAATATCTGCCATTACGCTCAGCGGTTGTCTTTGGTGGCGTGCCGATTAATCCTCAAATTCAAAAGCTACGCCACGGGGTAGATGTACTGGTCGCCACGCCAGGACGATTATTAGATCTTGAGCAGCAAAAGGCGGTGAAATTTAATCAACTCGAAGTCTTAGTGCTGGATGAAGCGGATCGCATGCTCGACATGGGTTTTATCCGCGATATCAAAAAAATCCTCGCCATGTTGCCCGCTAAACGACAAAACCTGATGTTTTCGGCGACCTTCTCCGATGAGATCCGCGAGCTTGCCAAAGGCCTAGTGAATCAACCAGTAGAAATTTCAGTTACACCACGCAACGCCGCGGCAAACACAGTCAAACAATGGATTTGCCCCGTCGATAAGAATCAAAAATCGGCGCTGCTTATTCAGCTCATCAAGCAGGAAGACTGGCAGCAGGTATTAGTGTTTTCACGCACTAAACACGGTGCCAACAGACTGGCTAAGAGTCTTATTCAAGCCGAGATCAGCGCCGCCGCTATCCACGGCAACAAGAGCCAAGGCGCACGCACCAAAGCCTTAGCCGACTTTAAGAGTGGCGAAGTACGCGTACTCGTGGCGACCGACATTGCGGCGCGCGGGCTCGATATCGACCAATTGCCACAAGTGGTGAACTTCGATCTGCCCAATGTGCCCGAAGATTACGTGCACCGCATTGGCCGCACCGGCCGTGCTGGCGCCTTAGGCCAAGCCGTATCCTTAGTCAGTAGCGAAGAAACTAAGCTGCTCAGGGACATTGAGCGTTTGATCAATCGCGTGCTTGAAAGGCAGGAAGTTGAAGGCTTCAGTCCTGTCCATGCGCTTCCCGAATCGACCCTAAATGCCCATGGTAAAGAGAACAAAATCAAAGCCGTGGCGAGCCAACGTAAGCACCGCAGTGCGGGTAAACCCGCACCAAGAGCCGGTTCGGGCCGCGATGCTCGTAAAACGCCTGCACCTAAAACTGCAGACAATGGTGACTTAGCACAGCAAAAGGGCCAAAACGCGCAGCCAAGCTCAGGCCAGCGTAGCAATCAAGGCCAGCGTAGCAATCAAGGCCTGCGCAGTCACTCAGACCAAAGAAGTAATCAAGGCCAGCGCAGTCATCAAGGTCAACGCAACCAGCAGCAAGAGCAACACAATCAGCAAGGCGAGTCTAAGCGTCCGCAAGCGGCAAAAAACGCTGAGCACAGGAATGCACCTGCGACTGCCGAACAGGCCCGCTCGCCAAAACCACAGGATAAATATCCGCAACGCGGTAAAGGCTCTGCTAACTCAGGCAATAGCGAACATAAGGCCAATCGTGAGCATAAAGCCAAAGGCCAATCTCATTCAGGCTCACAGCAACGCAGTCAACAGGCTCGCCATCACGAAGGGTCTAGCGAAAAGACAAACCAAGGACAGCGTCGCCAAGGCAAGCCACAGGGACGAGTTCAACCGAGTACAAACTCCACCGCGAATGCCCCTAAAAAGTAATCATATCGCCCAGATAATCGCGGTAATGGTGTGAAGTAAGCAAGTTGCCACACTTATCACCACATTAAATATAATGGCAAAACCGTGGGTTAGAGCAATGTGATACCTTGAGTGAAGCTCCATAAAAATGCCCAACTTTATAAGCTGGGCATTTTTTATGGATGTCACACACGCTGAAATCTAGACGATTCGAACCTTAAACTGCTGCATCCCCTCCCGCAACGAATTCGCCTGTTGCGATAATGACTCACTGGCTTTAGCCGTTTCGAAGGCACTATTTAAAACGAGCTCCCCCGAATCACGTATCGCATTAATGCGTTCGCTAATATCCTCCGCCGTGACCGCCTGCTCCTCACTTGCGGTCGCTACCTGCGAGTTCGCCTGCGAAAGTTGCGTCAATGCATCTAAGATCTCAAATAAGTTCTGCTTAATTTGATTAACCAGTACAGATGACTCACTGATTTGACGTTCATTTTCCTCAAACGAACTCACAGCCGATTTAGCATCGACCACTAAGGTTTGGATAAGCTCACTGATTTCCTGTGTTGCCGTTTGGCTGCGAGTCGCTAATGCTCGCACCTCATCGGCCACCACGGCAAATCCTCGGCCTTGATCGCCCGCCCGCGCCGCTTCAATCGAGGCATTTAACGCCAACAGATTCGTTTGCCCGGCAATCGCATCCACTACCGACACAAAGTTTAAGATCTTGCCCGTACTGGCCTGTAATTGCTGAATAAGTTGACTCGAATGTTGAGCGCTAACGACCAATTGTTGAGTGATTTTCTCACTAGCCTCAACAACGCCACAGCTCTCCTTCGCTCTGTTTTCCGCCTGCCCCGCCGAAAAGGATGCCGTCTCGGCGCTGCTCGCCACCTCGGTAATCGTCGCGGCCATTTGTGTCATAGAGGCGGCGACCTGATCCGTATTGTCCTGCTGTTTCAGTATCGCCTCGCGATTGTTTTCGGCCACCGCATTAAGCTCTGTGACCATCGAAGCGATTTCTTCACTACGGTCAACCACTTGCCCCACGGTTTTGCTTAAGGTTAATGCCATCTGATTCATGCTTATGGTCAACTCACCTAATTCGTCCTTTGAGGTGACGGCAAGTTCGTGGCTAAAATTTCCCGATTGCATTAAGGAGGCCGCATTACGCAGCTGGGTGATGGATTGCACTATGTAACGACTAGAAAGCAGTCCGACAAATAAACCGATGACGACCGCAATAGAGGAGATAATCATCATACCGTAGGCGGCCTTAATCTCTTCCTCTTCGGTCACAGATACCGCCGTCTTCGTCATTTGCTCCAATTGCAGCGCAAATTGGCTTAACTCGGTATTGAACTCTTTTTGCGTTTTCTCTAACTCATCAACTCGCTGCGCTAACAGGGCAGACTCCTGTTTTTGCTCAATTCCCGCTATCACAGCCACTAATTGCGCGTCGTAGTGACGAAAGCCTTGGATGATGTTGGCAATCTCTTGACTCAATTGTAGGGTTTTGTCTCGTAGCTCAGCGGGTTGAGATAATTTAAGCGCATCATTGAGCATGGTTTGAGTCGATTGTAATTCATGATTTATCAACTCTTTATGCTTTATCACGTCGGCAATAAAACCATCTATCAACCTTTGTTCGGGAGAGACTTTAATGTCCGAGGCGCGAAAAGCCTTTTCGAGGATAATTGAGCTTTCAAGCTGTTGAATCGTCACATCGGTAGACAGTCTAACGAGTGGAATATTCTCGGTCGCAATACCATGGACTTCGTCCGACACTCGCTTCATTTTCAGCAAACTAAAGCCTGATAACAGCAACATCAACACTAGCATCACCCCAACGAGGGCAAACATCTTATGCTTGATGCTGAGATCTTTTAAAAAACGGCCCATAAAACCTCTCTCCATGAATAGTGCTGCTCATCCTTTATTTAGGATAGTCGCAGTTTTCAACAAGAGCGGAAGAATTGAAGCTAAACTCAAGAAAAAACTAACTTATATAGAAACACTTGAGCACAAAACCTCCCATTTCCTTTGGTGTTTGACCACAAAGGAGAGAGCTTAAATCGCTTCATCTTTGGCGTATTTCAACCCCAGTAACCACAGCAACAATAACGGGAAATTAGCCCGCGAAAACTTGCATTCGGCGGGGAGATAACCGAAGATCCCAAAGCCTTTTTATTGCGTAAAGCCCCAGATGACACACTCAGCCTCGACCGACACTGCATTGCCCGATAGCCATAACCAAATCCGCGCGCAATTTCCTACCCTCTCGCAAATGTTGGGCGACTATCCCCTGTGTTATCTCGATACTGCGGCCACCAGCCAAAAGCCGCAATCCGTGTTAGATGCCATGGCGCAGTATTACCTGAACGACAATGCCAATGTGCACCGCGCGGCGCACCAATTGTCGGCGCGCGCGACTTCTAACTACGAGAAGGTCCGCGATGAGTTACAAGGATTTATTAATGCTAAGCGCCGCGAAGAAATCATCTTCACCCATGGCACCACTGAGTCGATCAATTTAGTCGCCTATGGCTTAACGCAACAGATTGCAGCGGGCGATCTGATTTTGATCGATACCGCCGCCCACCACGCCAACATAGTGCCGTGGCAAGAATTGGCAAAACGCACGGATGCCATCATTAAACCTATTCCTCTCGAACAGGATGGCAGGCTCGATCTTCATGCCTATCAAGCGCTGCTCGCCCTCAAGCCAAAGGTAGTCGCCCTGTGCCATGTGTCGAACGCCTTAGGCACAGTGAATCCTGTTGTCGAGTTAGTGCAGCAAGCCAAGACGCAGGGGGCGATCACCTTAGTCGATGGGGCGCAGGCGGTTGCACATTTAAGCTTAGATATGGCCGCCATCGATTGTGATTTTTATGTGTTTTCAGGCCACAAGATGTATGGTCCAACCGGCATTGGCGTGCTGTATGGCCGCTTCGATAAGTTAGATACGCTCACCCCGCTGTTAACGGGCGGTGAGATGATTAAACGAGTGAGTTTCGATGGCTCCGAGTTTGGCAGTTTGCCTAATCGCTTAGAGGCAGGCACCCCGCCCATCAGTGAAGTCATCGGCCTAGGCGCCGCAATCCGCTTTTTGCAACAACACTTAACGCCAGCGGTTCAGGCCCACGAGGCAGAACTACTGCAGTATTTACAGCAGCAGCTGCGCGCCCTCGGAGATGTGCATCTCTATGCTGCCCATAGTGATAATCTCGGTGCGGTTGCCTTTAATCTGGGCGATGAACATCATCAAGATGTCGGGATTTTATTAGATCAACAAGGCGTTGCCGTGCGCTGCGGCCATCACTGCGCCATGCCCTTGATGCAAAGCCTTAACCTGAAGGGTTGCTGCCGCGCATCGATTGGGATCTACACCAATAAAGCCGATATCGACCGCTTTATTGCCGCCTTAGCCTCAGTCAAAGAGTTGCTGCTCTAATCCGCTCGCTAAGGGCTTACATCATTGCGCCATCAGGCAACACGCTTAAGAGGAGGACATTTTCCCCATGACATTGCCAATCATGCCCGCTGCCACCGAGTTTGATTACTCCGTTGAGGATTCATCAAGCCTGTTAGCCCGTTTTGAGCAAGCGCCAAACTGGCAGGAAAGATATCGCCAAATCATGTTATTAGGTAAAACCTTACCGAGTTTAACGGATGAATTTCGCCTTGAGGCCGCCCAAGTGAAAGGCTGCGAGAGTGATGCCTGGCTGTACCATATTGAGCAAGACGCTAAGCATTATTTTCTGGCCGATAGCGATGCGCGCATCGTGAAGGGGTTAATCGGTTTACTGCTGAGTGCTTGTCACGGCAAACAGAGCGACGAGATACTCGCCTTCGACCCTTCCACCTATTTCAAACAATTAGGGCTTGAGGGCCAATTAAGTCCCTCGCGCACCAATGGCTTACATGCCTTAGCCAAGGCAATGATTGATGCGGTAAAACCCTAAATCAATCTGCGGGTTAAATCGGTAAAAGAGGGATTTAATCAAAGACTTCTACGCCTTAACAGGGTATAAAGAAGTAAAAATTAGCTTCATCTGAAGGAGAGCGCACGCCCATGAAGGCTGTTAATCAAGATCGTCGAACGCTGTTAAAAGGGATTGGCGCCGCCACGCTACTTTGCCCCTTTACCAGTTTCTCCAGCCTTGCTGCGCCGCGCTCTCGGCGCTTATATATCGATGGTTTATCCTTTTTACCCGATGACTTAGCCGATGTCCCCGCATCTGGGCTCGATGCCTTTTTATGTGATATCTCCGCCATCGAAACCATTGAACAAGCCGACGGCACCTTAAATTACAAACGCACTTACAAAGCCTGCATGGAAAGCATCCAACAAGCCGCGAAACGTGTCATCGAACACCCTGACATTCTCCTGCAAGGCTTAACTGGACGCGATATCCAATTGGCGAGGGAGAGCAATCGCACTGCGGTTTTCTTCCAAATCCAAGGCGCGGATTGCGTTGAAGAAGACAGCGAGGCTAACCAATGGGCCCGCGTCGATGAGTTTCACCGCCAAGGTCTGCGAGCACTGCAGCTGACCCACCATTACGGCAATACCTTTGCGGGCGGCGCCCTCGATAACGATGCCAATGGCGGACTCAATAAACCTCTTACGGCACATGGCCGTGCACTGATTGAAAAACTCAATCATGCCAATATCTTAGTCGATGTCAGCCACTCCAGTGCCCAAACCGCGTTAGATGTTGCCAAACTCAGCCGCGCGCCCATAGTCCAAAGCCATGGCGCGGCGCGTGGTATTGTCAAACATGCTCGTTGTAGCCCCGATGAGGTGATCCGCGCCATTGCCGACTCAGGCGGCGTGTTCGGAGTCTTTATGATGAGCTTTTGGCTCACCAATAATGCCGTCCCGACCGTTGATGACTATATCCGCCAGTTAGAATATATAGCCCGTATCGGCGGGGTCGATTGTGTCGCCATCGCCAATGATTATCCGCTCAGAGGCCAAGAAAATCTGTTAGCCCTGAATAACGACAATGCCCAGGGTGTGAAGGAATATCAGGAATGGTGGTACAGCCTAAGGGCTAAAAAAGTGTTAGGTTTTGATGCTGAGCCAAGGCATGTGGTCATTCCCGAGTTAAACCATATCGAGCGTATGAGCCGTATCGACGATGCGTTAGCTAAGGCCCGCTTTAAGTCGACCGATCGCGACCGCTTTATGGGCGGAAACTGGCAAAGAGTGCTCAATCAGGTACTCATCTAAGCCTGCGCTAACAACGTCATGGTTGAATTGCGAAAAATCACTCGAATAAATGGACTGTCATGCTGACCACCCTAGCCATCTCTAACTATCGCACCTTAAGGGAGATAGTCTTACCCCTTGGACGCCTAAACCTAGTGACTGGCGCTAACGGCAGTGGCAAATCCAATTTATACAAAGCCTTACGGCTATTAGCTCAAACGGCCCAAGGTGGCGTTGTTAATGCGTTAGCGCAAGAAGGCGGCTTAGACTCCTGTTTTTGGGCAGGACCAGAAAATCTCACCAAGGGCATGTTAGCGGGCGACACGCCAATTGAAGCGACAGTCAGACAAGCGCCCAAACGCCTAAAACTCGGGTTTGCTGGCGAAGATTTTAGTTACCTGATTGAACTTGGCCTCCCAAAACCCGACTCAACCACCCTATTTGGTTTAGATCCGCAAATTAAACGCGAGGCGATTTGGAATGGTCCCAAATATCGCCCCGCCAGCGTGTTGGTGGAGCGCCGCGGTCCTATGGTGAAGAGTCGCAGCCCTGAGGGACAAGGTTGGCTCACCTTGAGCGCTCATCTGCAAAGTGGTGACAGTATTTTTACCGAACTTGCCGATCCGGAGCGTAGCCCTGAAGTGTTAACGCTAAGAGACAGCATTCGCGCATGGCGCTTTTACGATCATTTCCGAACCGATGCCGAAGCTGCTGCGCGTCGTCCGCAGCTAGGGACAGCCACGCCAGTATTGCACCATGACGGTCGAGATCTCCCCTCTGCCATACAAACCATTTTTGAGATTGGCGATAAAGCCGCGTTTGATCATGCGGTGACCGATGCTTTTCCAGGGGCCAAGGTGCGTATCACGCCCCAAGCGGGCGGGATACTCCAACTCGAATTCCACCAGCAGGGCTTGTTAAGGCCACTACATGCCAGTGAACTCTCAGACGGTACCCTGAGGTATTTACTGCTTATCGCCGCATTACTCACCCCAAGACCACCCGAGCTAATGGTATTAAACGAGCCCGAAACCAGCCTGCACCCCGATCTATTACCCGCTTTAGCTCGGCTTATCGCCAAGGCTTCCGACGGGTGTCAGCTTTGGGTAGTGTCCCACGCTAACCGCTTGATTAATGCCTTGAGTCAGTTTGAGCATTGCAATACTTTGGCACTCGATAAAAATCTAGGGCAAACCCAAATTGTGGGGCAGGATTTGCTCAATACACCGAGCTGGCAATGGCAACTCAGATAGCCGCTAAGATATAACGTCTCTGCATCATTCGGCATCGTAAAACACGGCCAGCCACAGGGTTTCTCCCTCTGCACTGGTCGACGCGACTCTGTGCTTTTGATGCGGCGCTAAGGTGAGGTAATCCCCAGGTTTTAGGGTAACTAACTGAGCATCTTCGAATTCGAGCTGCGCCTCCCCTTTAAGCAACATCACCCACTCATATTGAGATTGATCGTACCACTCCCCCGCTGGCGTCGAATGGCCTTGCGAGATAATGCGTTCAATCTTCACCTTGCTATTGCCAGCAAAGGTTTCGAACACTTCTTGTGATAAATCATCGGGGAGTGACTGATAAAAATTTTGTAGCATCTTGAATCCTTATCATGGCTCGAGAGCAAGATAATCTATTGAGAAACCAAAGTATAAACCGTTATCATAGGCGCTCTTAGGGCTAAGAGCCTTATGAGATGACAAAAAAGATCGTTGTATCATATGGATATGGAGAAGTTGACCTATGTCGTTGTTTCGCGCATTTAAAGCTAAGTTATTTAATGCCAAGAAAAATAGCTGCGCCCACCAAGACATACCTCTTCAAACCTCTCCCAATCCCGCTCCACTCCCATCCAGTACGTTCAAACCCTATTTTAGTCTTGCCATTCAAGCGACTCCGGCGCAAGCCACTCATTCAGACACCCACGAAGAGTTTACCCGCTATTATTTCGACAGCCCGCAAACGATCGAGCTGCTCGGTTGGGAGCGAGAGCATGAATCCTGTACCTTTCACGAGACCCAATTTGACCGCATAGAGATACACGGCCCAGTGCAAGATTTTTATCTCGGTCAGGATAAGACCTGTAGCCTAGAGCAAGATGCTGATGCGGCGACAACTCAAGAGCGCTGGAAAGTGGCACTGGTAAACCAGCAAGAATTAGTGATCTGCCGTTTTCATGTCGATGCCGAGCACAGAGTACAAGGCGATATGCAGGACTTCGGCAGTCTCACAGGCAAACAGCAACGGACATTCCATCAGATTGAGACAGAGCAAGGTCAGAATCTACTGAGAATTGTCACCCAATCCCCCAACCTCACTCAGGCAGTCGATTGTAATTACTTTGGTGAGCGCAACGGCATCACTCGCCAATTCAATGCCTTAGGTGTATTGCAGTTCGAAGGACATTTTATTGAGGAGCAACAGCTCGGGCGCCAGACTTGGTATGACAATGAAGGCAAAATCAATCAAGTCGAGGAGCGCCACTCCGAAGGAATGCTACTAACCCGCTACTATAGCAATGGTCAGATAAAAGAAACCGCCGAAAAGGATAGTGAAGATAATTATATCAATCAGTTAACTCGCTATTATGAATCAGGCGCCCTGTGGCTAATACGTCCCATGCAGGCGGGAAAAATCCATGGCGCCGAGCATATCTACTATGAAGATGGCACGCTGCAGGCCGAATTAAGCTATGACATGGGGGAATTGGTTAAAGAGCTTTGGTACCATACCAACGGCAATCTTAAACAAGAAGTCCATCTCGATGCAGCGGGCAAAAGCCTCGAAACCTATTACGAAGATGGCCAACTCGCCTGGCGAGAACAGCTCAATCCACAGGGGTTAAATTGCGGTTTACGTCAAGAATGGCACCCCAATGGCGTGCTGGCAAATCAACTCAATTTTGTTGATGGCCTTGCCCATGGTAACAGCGAGAAATGGTATCCGAACGGACAGCTAGAACAATGCATCCCCTTTGAACATGGCCATGAGCAGGGTCTTGCCACTTGGTACCATGAAAATGGTCAACTCTCCCTTGAGATCTACCTTGAAAAGGGCTTAAGAGAAGGCCTTTTCCGCAGCTATTATGAAAGCGGTGTATTGTCTGCCGAAGGCCAATATCAGCGTAACCTCTCTATCGCGCCCTTTATCGAATACTATGAAAACCAGCAAATTCAAATGTATCTGCCGCACACTCAAGGTAATCGCGATGGCACGGCCCGCTGGTTTTATGAAGACGGTACCATCAAGACGATTGCTGAATATGTTGTCCGTGATGGCCAAGGTTACCTCAAGGAACGCTCCTCCTATAACAAGCAAGGTGTTCTCGAATCCTTTGAGAGCCACTCAAACACCCGTTGCGGCTACCATCTTGAGGATAATCAACGGGAATATTATCAAACGGGTCACCCTGATACTCGCATCGAATACTATGAGGATGGGGCTATCCGTTGGCTGCTCACTCGCCTCGACGAGAATCTATTCAGCTCAAAAGCCTTTTCAAAACAAGGCGAATTGCTGGAGTCTGGCTTTGTAAAAGTGATAGAAAACGATTATCAGGATGTCGGCCACTGGCAACGTTTTACACCGCAAGGCAAGTTACAACGCGAAGCCTGGCTCAGCGACGATGGCAAGCTCAATGAAACCCGACACTATTTTGATGCCGCCGAGCAGCAGACGATGACAGCGGAAAGCAAGGTCGATGACAGCAACATTGTCGAAGCAATGGCTCGGGCCAATGATGCGAAGGAACCCCAAACATCGACGCCTATCCTCAGCTACCATTTAAAATTTGACCCAGATAGCCAACTCTATGCCATGAAACGCTATCATCCGAATCGTCAAATCGCCGAAGAAGGCAACTTACTTTTTCAGGGGCAAGAACACTTTTGGGTGGGGATCCACAATCAGTACGATAAACAAGGCCGACTCGAATTATCCGAAACCTATACTATGAATGGTGAACCGATAGAACAGTCCAGCGGTTCAAACCATAGAGTCTTGAATTGATTGAATATCAGCAAGTCAATTCGGCGATGGCCTGCTGATAACTCAAACACTAAAGCAAGGGATTAAAGCGCGAACGTCGCTATGGTCTTTTGGATCCCAACGACATCGGTACCGCGTTTCAGTTCTTTAACCAGAGGCTCACTTTGGCCAGAGATCCAGATCCTAAGCTCGGCATCCATATCGAAATGGCCAGTGGTTTCCACTTCAAAATGAGTAATGGATTTATAGGGCACTGAGTGATAGCTGGTTTTCTTGCCCGTCAGTCCTTGCTTATCAATTAAGATCAAGCGTTTGTTGGTAAATACAAACAGATCGCGGATCACTTTATAGGCCAGTTTTAATTCTTCCTGAATGCCCATAATTGGGCGCAGCTCTTCGGCCAGTTCCTGTAAATCGACCTCAGACGCATTCCCCAGTAACCCATCTAACAATCCCATGCTGACATCCTTTATTATTGAAATTTTTCAATAAAATATCCTGTAGTTAACCAAGTGGCAACAAAGAGAGCGGCAACGGCCCTAAAAACAAAAAGGGAGCATTGAATACTCAATGCTCCCTTGATAACCATTCAAGCCTAAATTAAACGGCTTTTTGACCGCGAACCTGACGGTTTTCACCAACGACCATCATCTCGCATTTTGGACAGTCGAACACCAACTTCAACACATCGTTACCAATCTCAAGCACCATAGGGTCGGCTTTAATGCCCGGCACTTCTTTAGGACAGAGATTGAAGTTAAACCGCAGGCAATGCTTAGTGATCATTAATGGCACGTCTTCGGTCACGCCGTTTTTCTCGTAGGTGTCCTGAATTTCAATCACGCCATGGCGTTGATAAAAGTCCTTCGCCTTTTCGTTTGCTACGTTACCTAAATAACTCAAATGTTTGAAGGGATACACGGCATCTTGATTATATTTCCAAGGTTTTGGACGCTGGTAGCCTTCAACACGGGCAAGTTCTAATGCTGCTACCGCATCACGGCGCAAACCATTGAGCGTTGATGCTGGCAGGAACCAAGGCTGAGCAGTTTCGATACTAATCTCGCGCGCCGTAAAATCGGTACTGCCAAGTTTCGACAATTGAGTACGAATAGTCAGCAAGGTTTTTTCAGCGTCGGTGGCGGGCGTCTTTTCGACTGCAAGCTCAACCGTTGCACTCAGGCCGTACACATCCGTCATCGTTAACGCCACGCCCGTAGCGGTATCAGTTAAACGCATATCGACGCCGATAATACGTTTTGCAGACTCCTTAGAAAGTAAAGTTTCGAAGGCTTGGTTATGGTTACGATACAGCGTCATACCAACACGCAGATCGCGCGGCACCTGCAATACATGCAGCTTATGGCCTTCGGCACGGTTAACACGCAGTCCCTGCAATTTGTCATCGGACTGTTTGGCCATCGCATAGTTTGGCGGGAAATAGGCTAAGCCATCGCCGTTATTAAATTCGTGGGTTGAACTGACTTGAATAAAATCTTTGCCGATAGCGACCACTTTACCCACATCTTGACCGATATATTTTGGCGAGCGGAAATCTTTAATCCCTTGGCTACGCTCATTCACAAAGTAATCTGTGCTGCCACGGTTAAAGGTTTTTTCGGGATCCGGAGTAAACGTATGTTCAGTACGGCCGTGGGATGACGCCACGAACTCAGGGCGACGCGCCATAATGGCATCGAGCTTTTGACGATAATGGGCAGTCACGTTTTTAACGTAACTTAAGTCTTTTAAACGCCCCTCAATTTTGAAGGATCGAACGCCGGCATCAATCAAGGCTTCGAGGTTATCGGTTTGGTTATTGTCTTTTAATGAGAGTAAATGCTCGTTTTGCGCCAACACATCCCCTTGGCGGGTCTTAAGATTGCCCGGCAGACGACACATTTGCGAACATTCACCACGGTTTGCACTTCGATTACTGAAGGCATGACTTAAGTTACATAATCCACTGTAGGCCACACACAGGGCGCCGTGGATAAAGAACTCAATCTGCATATTGGTGTGAGCGGCAACCTCACGGATTTGGCTTAAGCCTAACTCGCGCGCCAATACCACTTGTGAAAAACCCACTTGCTCTAAGAAGGCAACTTTCTCGGGATTACGGTTATCCATTTGCGTACTGGCATGCAGCGCAATCGGCGGCAGGTTAAGTTGCAATACGCCCATGTCCTGCACAATCAATGCATCGGCTCCCGCGTTATACACATCCCAAATCAGCTTTTCAGCGGTCTCGAGTTCATCGTCCATCAGAATAGTGTTAATGGCCACAAACACTTGCGCATGATACTTATGAGCAAAAGTACAGAGACGGGCGATATCTTCCACACTGTTACCCGCGGTCGCACGCGCTCCGAATGCGGGACCACCGATATAAACCGCATCGGCACCATGGCGAATGGCTTCAATGCCATAATCGGCATTTTTTGCAGGCGCCAATAACTCTAAGCGGTTATTAACGTGAGAAAGTGTCTCAGGTGTGTAAATCTCTGGCTGGCTCATACTTCACTGGCTCAAAATGAACAATCACGAAAAAGGTGACGAGTATAACAAAAACTCAAATCCAGCTCTATCTGCAAATCATTTTTCGCTGGATTAAAGCGAGGCGAGATAAGGAGGAGAGACAACAAACTTGCGCCCCAGAGCCGAGCAGAGTATCTTTGCCGCGCATTGTTTAATAGGCGCAATTATGACTGATTTTATATACCAACCACCGACAACTCCCTGGCTCGATGTGCTTTACCAAGATAAAGATATTATCGTGGTCAATAAGCCTTCGGGATTATTGTCCGTGCCCGGTCGCGATCCCGCCCATTACGACAGTGTGTATGCCCGAGTCAAAGCCGAGCATCCCCATTGCCAAATCGTCCATCGCCTCGATATGGCGACCTCGGGTGTCATGGTGGTTGCGCTCATTCGTAGTGCCGAGCGCGAGCTAAAACGCCAATTTCACGATAGAGAAACCAGCAAAACTTATCTTGCCAGAGTCGCGGGACATGTTAAAAATGCGACGGGTAGCGTGGATTATCCGCTGATCTGCGACTGGCCCAATCGCCCAAAACAGAAGGTTGACCACGAAATAGGTAAACCCTCTTTAACCCACTTTGAAGTGCTCAGCCGCGCCAAACGCTCGACGCTGGTAAAGCTAAAGCCGATTACAGGGCGCTCACACCAACTCAGGGTACATATGATGGCGCTGGGGCATCCAATCCTCGGCGACGGCTTTTATGCGGATCCGCTGGCAAAATCCTTAGCACCGCGATTATTACTCCATGCAGCAGAACTGACCATCAAACACCCGTACACGGGTGAGAACATGACGTTCAGTGCCGATGCCCCCTTTTGTGAGCCAGAAGGTGAGCAATGATCACTAAAAACAATAAAAACACCTAAAAGCAGTAGCCATTCACCATAAAAGAACGTAACTTTATGACAATTCATTATGTTATAGAGAGTTTATTTATGGAAACCGCATTTCAGCGCGATCAGCTTGATAACCATATCCTCGAAGCCTTAATGCAAGATGCACGCACCCCGTTTGCCGAGCTTGCCAAACGTTTCAGCGTGAGTGCGGGTACTATCCATGTGCGTGTCGAGAAAATGAAACAAGCGGGGATTATCACGGGTGCCCAGATCACCATCAATCCCAAGGCTCTCGGGTACGATGTCTGCTGTTTTATCGGAATTAATCTCAAAAGTGCCGGCGACTACCCCGCCGCCATCGCCAAGCTAAACGCCTTAGAAGAAGTGGTAGAAGCCTACTACACCACAGGCAACTACAGCATTTTTGTCAAAGTCATGTGTCAATCCATCGATGGCCTGCAACACGTGTTGATTAACCGCATCCAATCCATCGACGAAATTCAATCGACTGAAACCCTTATCAGCCTGCAAAACCCTATCACAAGAGCGGTTAAGCCATAAAAAAACATCGCTCAAAGAGCGATGTTTTCTAGACTAAACAATAGAATAGAACTATCAAATATCAATAGTTCTACCCTTGTCTCATTACTTAATTTTACGACGTAACCACACAGCAGGTAGCATTAACAAACTTAACCAACCAAGTGAACCACCATCTTCAGGCTGGTTTTCAACCATCACAGAGACTGTCTTAGTATCCATGTTGCCATGGCTATCTGAAACAATCAGTTCAAATGACAGTGTTTCACCTTCAGGCGGTACTGAGGGAGCAGTGAAGCTAATGTCACTGGCGGTAGCATTGAATGTAGCTACAGCACCCGCTGTTTGAACCCATTTATAGGTTAAAGCATCGTTATTAGCATCTGACGATCCTTTACCAGAAATCGCCACTGTTGCACCTTCCTTCACTTTTGCAGGGGCAGAAATATCTGCCACAGGAGCAACTTGGATAACACCAAATTGACGCTGCATTTCAACAGTATCATCGCCTAACGTATTCGATAGATTGATAGCGAAGAATTCACCAGACTTACGAGGGATGAGATCAAAGCCAACGGACAAGATTTCACTCGAACCAGCCGGCTGAGTCACTGACCATTTAATATTGGTATCAGTTAATACCCCATCATGACTAATATTCGTAATTTCATGACCTTGAGATAACAGTGCTTCTAACGAATACACTTTATCTTCGGAGGTTAAGTTAGGCTCAATACCAAAACTAATGTGGCTCGCTTCTCCCGCAACCATAGTACTAGAAAGATCTGTAGAAACAGTCACATCGTCTTTACGTGTTAACTTGAATGGAATCTGCTTTATCACACTACCATCGCTTGCGAGTGCAGCTAAGATACCTGCGGTACTTTGTTTAGTATTCCAATCAAAAGTAATGCTTACCTCACCGTCTGACTCTGACACTTTCGTCATTACCGAGTCACTGAGTGAATCCGCATCAAACATAACTGATGATATTTCGACTAATACATCATCTACCGCGCCAGGAGCTGAAGCGGTATAGCCATCAACAACCACATAGTATTGACCCGCGGGCAAATCTGTAAAAGATACAACTTCATCTGAATTTGGACCAGCACTTGAACCTATCTTAACGAAAGAAGAGTTCAAAATGCGTAGATCGACATCAGGCGCGGTCTCAGAAGAAATTTTGAACTGAACATTCGGCAAATCTTCTGGGAAAGTCACAGCAATATAATCTAAATCACCATCAGGAACCTTAAGAGTACTAGGTTCAATCAAATCGGTTGCCTTGTCGTAGACATTGATAGACATACCGGTTTGTCCTTTAACGACATAACCACTGTACGTCATGCTACCTTGTGTACGTCCAGCTTCAAGGTTAATGCTATCAGGTAAGTTATTACCTTCAGCTTTAACAGCCACAGGTAGCTTAACCTCGGGTAAGTTGTCCGCCACCAATTTAATGTTGGCGAAATTCCAACCTTCATCAGCCGCAGATACATCAGCAGTGATAGTTAACTCTTTAGTTTCACCCGCAGCTAACGTAAATTCAGCAGGCGATACGACAAGCGCAAAACCATCAACCATACCTACTGCAGAGGCTTTCCAACTGCCTGCAACTGTTGCTTTAACAACACGAGTCCAAGTGCACTTATCAACACAAGCAGCATTTGCCATTGTCGGTAAGTTAATAGCTTCAGGTTTACCACCAACCATAGGGTCTGCTTTTAGGTAGTTAACATAAGACTCATCCATAACCAAACCAGTCTTAGCCGCAGCTTCTAGATTGGCAAAACCCGCGCCCATATCAAAGAAATCTGAAGGTGTTTTACCATCTTCTTTCAGCGTATTTTGGTTTGCAGTCAACATTAATGCTGATTGAATTTCTGCAGGTGTCCATGTTGGATGAATTTTAGCAAGTAGGGTTAATGCACCCGCAATATGCGGACTCGCCATAGAAGTTCCGCTCAAAAAACCGAAATCACTAGGATCAGGGTTTTCTTTAAAAGCAGCTGACTGTGAATCGGCATAAGCAGCAAAAATGTTCACACCCGGTGCCGCGATTGATGGTGCAATCACGTTAGGTACAGACTTGTTTGGTCCACGAGAAGTAAACTCCGCCGCAATGCGAGCTAACTTATCATCATGAATAACTTCAGAACCGGAAATAGTCGCGGTATGACCTTCACCACTAGCTAGCCAAGCACGTAATTTATCGCCTTGAGCTGCATTAATATTAATCGCTGGCAATACATGAGCATCAGCAACCACACTATCAGCACCACCAGTGACGTTTGCCAGTACCAGAGCAGCTGCCCCACCGGCTTTTACGTTACGGCCTTTATCAACACGTGCAATTTCACCACGGTCGCACACAACAATAGTGTCCGCAGCAAAAGTATTAGCAGGGAAAGGTTTTAAACATTGTGCAGGGTCTTCACCTGGATCATTAGCGTTTGTAAAATCACCTGCATATACAATTTTGCCACTATAGGCACCAGTCATTGCCTTACCAGTTAGAGTCCCTGGAGCAGACGTATCACCACCAGTAAAGCCACTAAGTGTTTTATCAGAAAAATCACGGTCATGAGTGTAAGCAGCAACGGTTGTAATCCAAGGAGCATCACCTGGTGAACCAACTGTACCAGCATCTGGACCGTCGTTACCCGCCGAAGTTGCTACATGAATACCCGCTTTACGAGCAGATAAAAATGCTAATGCATCCGCATCTTGCCAAGGGTTACTAGAGCCACCACCAATGGAATAGTTTAATACGTCAATGCCATTTTCGATGGCATGCTCAACAGCAAGCACAGTCAAAGAGGGTAAGCAACCTGCAAAATTGATCTTATCTTTCTCGCCAGGTAAACAAACTTGATATGAAACAATGTTGGCATGTGGAGCAACACCTGATACCTGCTCAAATACCACGCCAGAGTCCTTACCATCAACATCTGGAACATTTTGATTAACTAACACGTTACCCGCTGTCGTACTTGCAGTATGCGAACCGTGCCCGTTGTGGTCTTCACCATTGGCAGGTACAGTCACATCATAATCAAGATACAATTTGGTCACAGCCGGCCAACTGTGAACCCCAATTAATTTATCATTACATAATTCAGGGAAATCGGCTTTACAGTCTCCAGAGTAGTTATTTTCACCCCAAGGGTTAGTGTGATCATAACCATCACCGCCTTTGTCGGCAAAGGAAGGATGGTCTGTGTTAACGCCAGTATCAATGATACCAACGATCATACCTTCACCCTTTGTCGCTACACCAGTTGCGTCTCCACTCCAAATAGTAGGAGCCTTAATGATATTTGGACCCGAATCGGTTTGAACATAACGTAACGTTTCACGCTGGATATGAACTACACCAGCCACTTTAGCTAATTTAATCGCGTCGTTTTGTGACATTTCAACAACCAAGCCGTTATAGGCCAAGGCTGTTCTTTGTTGAACATTTAATTCACCGACTACAGATTTCGCCTTCGCAATAAAACTATCTTGCTGGTTAGTAAGATATTGTCGGTATGATTTAACTGCTGCACTCTTTACATCTAGTTTGTGAACTTGATTTTTTTCAGGGCTGGTTGCTTTAAAGCCTTCCACGTCCCCCTCGTACAGGGCGACAGGGCTATCAGCTAAACGAACAAAGTAACGATACTTGCCAGGAGCCAAATCAGCTTCAGGAGTGAAGACTGCTTGGGTAGTCCCGACAACCGCAGTAATTGGTTTTGAGTGTTGAACTGGAATTTGATCTAGAACATTAGATGGTTTGGAGACTGTAACATTGGCAACGCTATGGGAGATATTACCCGCGGAAGCTCCCATCGATAATAGTGCTGCTGATACTGCTAGCGCAATTTTATTCTTCATTCGCTGTTTCCTTGTCAAATATGCAACTGATTTTATTATGTTTTTATAATAACTAGCATTTCATCAAACTAAGCAATAGAAGCAAAGCTGTAGAAAACTCTACAAACATTAGGGCCATTATCGCCAGCTTTTAAAACAATAGTTAAACATTTTTAACACATCAGGATCACAACAACAACAAACGCATACATTAAGGATTAATTACGTATCTATAGGTGCTTTTTCAAACCACAAGACTTATAAGCTTATTTTTCTCGACCGAAATAACAGTAATTGACCCCATAAGTTAATAAGCTTGAGAACTGACCTAATATCAATATCAGCAAAACCTTTACTCTTTAGATAGTTAACACAGCAAAAAAATAGATAAAATAAAAAAAACAAAACCTTAAAGAAAACTAGTTTTTAAAAAACATCCCATTTCCTATGTCGTTTTTCATTACGGCTCAATTGTTCAATGCCTCCAGAATATCCATCATAAAAGCCATCAATTAATAACCGAGAAGATTTGGCGACGTATTACGAGTAAGAGAAAACAACATTTAAACCGTATGGCAAATTGTTTATAGGCATGTTGAGTTTGCTATAAGGACAAGAACTTATTCCGATAAAATTAAACCTATGGATATAGCTAACGGGCTCAGACACTACAGTTGTTAGGACAGAATTTGAAAATAACAACGAAAAAATTCCTAATAAAAGATTCTAAAATCCCCAACTAGTTAGAGCAGATAACGAAATACGGCACTAGCTTAACCATGCCCAAGTCTTAGCAATGATTAACACATTGATATCAAGACTTGGGCTTTAGCTCATTTGACTAACACATGACATTAGCTACGAGCGCAGCCCTATGCCTCTGGAGATTAGGTAATACGCAACGCCCCAAAGTACGGCGCAAAAGCCCACCATAATACCAATTGAAAGCGGAATGCTGATATCGGCAAAACCTAAGAAACCGTAACGGAAGACGTTGATCATATAGACCACAGGGTTCAGTGCCGAAACGCCTTGCCAGAATGATGGCAGCAACGACAGTGAATAGAATACCCCGCCAAGGTAAGTTAAGGGCGTGAGCACAAACGTCGGGATGATGCTGATATCATCGAAACTCTTGGCAAATACTGCGTTAATTAATCCCCCTAAGGAGAACAGCACTGAAGTTAAAAATACCGTCATGACCACAAGGCCTGCATGATGCAAGCTGATGTCGACAAAGAACATGGCGACTAGCGTGACGATTAAACCAACGCATAAGCCGCGAGCGACACCGCCACCCACGTAGCCTGCGATCATCACATAGTGAGGTACGGGCGCGACCATTAACTCCTCGAGATTGCGCTGAAATTTCGCGCTATAGAAAGAGCTCGCCACATTCGAATAGGAGTTAGTAATCACCGACATCATGATTAGACCTGGCGCGATAAACTCCATATAAGATACGCCACCCATATCACCAATGCGGCTACCGACCAAGTTGCCAAAAATCAAAAAATACAAGGTCATAGTGATCGCTGGCGGGACTAAGGTCTGGATCCAGATCCGGGTAAAACGATTGATTTCCTTAGTTAATATGCTTTTGAAGGCGATAAAATACAGCTGTTTCATGCCTAAGCTCCTTGGGTTTTCTTCACTAACTCGACGAAGAGTTCTTCTAAACGATTGGATTTGTTACGCATCGACAAAACCTCTACCTTAGCGGCGGTTAGTTGCGTAAACACATCATTGAGATTGTGATCCTTCGCCACATCCACCTCTAAGGTATGCGGATCGGTTAAACGGCAAACCATACCATTGAGTGCGGGAGCGACATCGATGTCGCGGCGCAGGTCAAGGATAAAGGTTTCAAGATTCAGCTTACTCAGCAAGGCCTTCATGCTCGTGCATTCCACCAACACGCCCTTATCGATAATGCCGATATTACGACACAGCATTTCTGCTTCTTCAAGGTAGTGGGTGGTCAGAATGATAGTCACGCCCTGTTGGTTGATTTGCTTGAGGAATTCCCACATTGAACGGCGTAGCTCAATATCGACCCCTGCAGTTGGTTCATCTAAGATCAGTAACTTAGGTTCGTGCATCAGGGCGCGGGCAATCATTAATCGCCGCTTCATCCCGCCTGACAGCGTACGAGATTGGCTGTTGCGCTTATCCCACAAATCCAACTGGCTTAAGTATTTTTGGGCTCGCTCAAGAGCCACGGCCTTAGGCACACCATAATAACCCGCCTGATTCACGACGATTTGCAGTACCGTTTCAAACTGGTTGAAGTTAAATTCCTGTGGCACTAAACCTATGCACAGCTTGGCTTCCTCGAGCTGCTTATCGATATCAAAATCAAACACCTGCACAGAGCCAGCGGTTTTCTGCACTAAGGAGCTGATAATCCCAATGGTGGTCGACTTACCCGCGCCATTCGGGCCGAGCAATGCAAAAAAGTCTCCCTGTTCAACGGTAAGGCTAATCCCCTTTACCGCCTCAACGCCGCCTTTGTAGGTTTTTTTTAGCCCCTCGAGTACGAGAGCATGGGCATGATTGGCCATAGTGCTACCTGATCCTGAAAGAATGAACAAAACAATAAGATGGTGTCGAAAACAGCAAATGCAATACGCCGCTGTATAAAAACGAAGTATGACTCTAGTTGATTGAATCAATACAGATTAATTTATTAAAAATAACTAATAGATCACCAAGCGCGGATACATGACCCCAAACAACATTTGCGTCGCCAACTTACAGCACAAAACAAAACTCCCGCCTAGGCGGGAGTTTGAGTCATAACGCATCGGGGCTTATTCGAGCGGCACCACTTTGGCGATATAAGGCAAGTTGCGGTATTGCTCAGCATAATCGATGCCGTAACCCACAATAAACTCATCTGGGATCGTAAAACCGATAAAGTCGACCTTAACATCCACTTCGCGGCGCTCGGGTTTATCCAATAGAGTGCACAGGGCTAAGCTCTTTGGCTCACGCAATAACAGCATTTCGCGTACTTTGTTTAAAGTGTTGCCCGAGTCAATTAAGTCTTCCACAATCAGCACGTCGCGGCCCGCGATATCCGATTGCACATCCTTCAGCACTTTCACATCCCGTGAGCTGGTCATGGCATTGCCATAGCTCGAAACCGACATAAAATCGATTTCAACATGGCCTTTAATACGGCGGCACAGATCAGCCATAAATACGACTGAACCTTTTAATAATCCCACCATCAGCAAACGCTCGCTGTTGGCATAGTGGGCATTGATTTGCTCGGCCATTTGATCCAATTTTTGGCTGATCTCTTCCGCGGAGATCATCACTTCGGTGGTGTGTTTCATATCAGTCTCAATTGTCGATGTCATTAGGGGAGTGTTTGTCATAGCCCCAGCGACTCGTTAATGCATGGTCAACGCCCAAATGATCGAGCATTCGAGCGACCATGAAGTCTACCAGATCTTCTACGGATTTGGGATTATGATAAAAGCCCGGCGCCGCAGGCATAATAGTGGCACCTAAGCGCGACAGAGTTAACATATGCTCTAAGTGTATGGCATTAAAAGGAGTTTCCCGCGGAACCAAGATCAGCTGACCGCGCTCTTTTAATACCACGTCCGCCGCCCGTTCGAGCAAATTATTGCTCATGCCAGTGGCAACAGCCGCCAGTGTCCCCGTCGAACAAGGGCAAATCACCATTTGTTTAGGTGCAGCACTGCCTGAAGCTGGCGGCGAAAACCACTCATCTTTGCCTAATACCACTAACTCGCCAGATAAGGTTATCTTCTTCTGTGCCAGCACCTCGAGCAATTGTGCCTTAGCTTTATCGCTGTTCGCACTGAGCTGTAAGCCATGTTCAGTGGCCAGCACCACCCGAGCGGCGCTTGAGATCATTAAAAAGACTTGATAGCCCGAGGCTAATAAGCATTCTAATAATTTCAAGCCATAAGGCGCGCCCGAGGCTCCCGTCCAAGCTAAGCTAATGGCTTTCTCAGATTTGGCGTAGGCCATATTAGTCCGCCTGCTGAAGAAACTGAGGGCTAACTTCGAGCGCTGCCAACAGTTTCTTATGTAAGCCGCCAAAGCCGCCGTTACTCATCACCACGATAGTGTCACCTGCTTTTGCCGAGGCAGAAACTTTAGCCACAACATCATCAATCTGATGCAGGACAGTCACAGGGATCACCGCAGCTTCCATCGCCTCTTTCATATTCCAATCGATAGTATCGGCTTGATATAAAAAGGCTTCGTCCGCTTGCAGCATAGAATGAGCCAGCGTGTCTTTGTGCACCCCACTCTTCATTGTGTTTGAGCGTGGCTCTAATACGATAGTGATTTTGCTTTGACCGACCTTGGCACGCATGCCCTTAATGGTGGTCGCAATCGCCGTTGGATGGTGAGCAAAATCATCGTATACGCTCACACCGTGAACAGTACCCAACAGCTCTAGACGACGTTTCGGCGGTACAAAGCGGGTTAATGCCGCGATAGCAGCACTCGGTTTAACCCCAACATGGCGCGCGGCCGCGATGGCCATTAGCGCGTTTTCAATATTGTGCTGACCAATCAGCGCCCATTCGAGCACACCTTGTGATTCACCATCGAAGAAGACTTCAAACTCGTGGCAATCATCACTTAAGGCTTTTGCATGCCAGCCTTTGGTCACCTCAGCGGTGTGGAAAGTCTCTTGCTCGCTCCAGCAGCCCATCTCAATGGTTTGCTTTACCGCGTGGGAATCGGCAGGCCAAATCACTTTGCCTTGCCCAGGCACAGTTCGGATCAGATGATGGAACTGTTTTTGGATCGCCGCTAAATCGGCAAAAATATCGGCATGGTCAAATTCGAGGTTATTGATCACCAGCGTACGGGGATGATAATGCACAAATTTAGAACGCTTATCGAAGAAGGCGCTGTCGTACTCATCGGCTTCGACCACAAAAAACGCCGATTCCCCTAAACGGGCCGACACGCCAAAGTTTTGTGGCACGCCACCAATCAAGAAACCGGGTTGATAACCACAATCCTCTAAGATCCACGCCAGCATGCTTGAGGTGGACGTTTTTCCATGGGTACCAGATACGGCTAACACCCAACGCTCAGGCAGAATATGATCGGCTAAAAACTGTGGTCCAGAGGTGTAAGGGATCCCAAGGTTTAATACCGCTTCGACGCAAGGATTACCTCGGCTCATGGCATTACCAATCACCACGAGATCGGGATAACTGCCCGCTTCACCTAACTGGCTTGGATCAAAACCTTGAATGAGTTCAATACCTTGCTCTTCAAGCTGCGTACTCATCGGTGGATAGACGTTGGCATCCGAGCCTGTCACTCTGTGCCCTTTTGCCCTAGCCAAGAGTGCTAGACCACCCATGAAGGTTCCACAAATTCCTAAAATATGTACGTGCATACCGCTCGCTCTGATGTTTTTGAATTCAAGGCTATTCTAATCCATAGCTCCGCAGATTGGCAGGTTAGGATCTCGGAAAAGCCACTTGTTTGGCAAAGATACTGATAGAGAAAGGGATTTTTACAATTGAGAGAAGTTTAGCTAACAGAATTGTGCCACCAAGCTCACTTATCCCCGCAAGCTGGCATAGAGCTTTGGATATTGACTGCGGTGACGATTAAAGAGGAACTGACGCAGGGCTTCTCGCTCTTCGGCTTCGGCCTGAAACCTGACAATCGCTAGCCCCTCTTCATGGCGAATAGGCTCGATTTTAACTCGCATGGTTTCACCATCGGGCAACTGTAATTGCAATTCTTGGCTATCGACTAAGCGCTCAAACTGTTGTGGTGATTTAGCCCGGATCGCCATCCCTGAACTCGATAAAGACACCACTGACCATTGCTCGCCTTGATCTTGGTCGAAGATCCATACATCTTCAGGCTGAGTCAGACGCCAACTCCGTTCAGCCCCTTTAGCATCTAGCACTTCAGGCACCCCGAGAGTGGGCTGTAATTGACCAAAATCATCGAGGCGCATCTCAAGGGGAAACCAGAGTTTATAAGGGCCGACCTCGGCCAGCAGGGTCAACTTGGCCTTACCCAAAAGTGAGGCCAGCGCCTGCGGCACATCGGTTTTGACCGTTAATACATGGTTAACCAAGGGCTCAGGATGAGCATCCTCGGCGTTATGGGTTATGCGATTAGGAGAAAATAGCTCTCTAAAACAAGCCAATTCCTCTAAGGTTAAATGCGGCTCATCGACCATACTGCAACCTACTCAGATGAATCCCTTGTACAAAAAATTACCACCAAAGCATGACTCTGTACATTTTTTCATCTATAAATTTGCAAAAAAAGAAAAGTAGGCTAGCAAGGCTAAGGTCTGACTCCTATTAGCCATTTGCACTATTTAATGAAGAGCGAACCACTCGTTGAGGGCCACAGGCTCGCGTATTGAGCTAAATCATTCATCCCTTTGCTGGCTTGCAGGGGGCGCGAAGAGAATTTTACATCGCTCCGAGAATGTCAGCCCCCGAGCCGTCACCTCGCTGAACATATCGCGCCATTCGCTAAAGGTCACTTTGAATGGATTAAAACTGTTGACGGGTTTAGTGATCCCGTAAATCACTGTCTCGTCCTCGGGTACAAAGGTACCGAAGAGTTTGTCCCAAATAATCAAAATACCGGCATAATTTTTATCGATATACTGCGGATTACGCCCATGGTGCACCCTGTGGTGGGAAGGCGTATTAAATAGCCATTCTAATGGGCCAAGTTTTGTCACCGCTTGGGTATGCACAAAAAACTGTAACCCTAAATTCAGTAGCACCACAAAAACCACCCAATTAGGGTCGAAGCCTAAGATCACCAGCGGCAACCAAAACACCCACATGCCGGCGAAGGGATACATCAAACTCTGGCGAAACGCAGTGCTAAAATTCATATTCTCCGAGCTATGGTGTACCACATGGGCCGCCCACATCCAACGCACTCTATGGCTCGCACGGTGGAACCAGTAATAGCAAAAATCTTGGGCAATCATCAGCAATACAAAGCTGAGTGGCCCCATTTGAATATCGAATAATTTCCAACCAAATACCGCTAGATACAACTTAGAGATCAGCAAACCCGTGAGGATATCCGCGCCTTGGTGCATGGTGGCGAGACTAAAATTACACAGCACTTCCTTGGTGTGATAACGGGCACTCACTGGCAGTTTTTGTCTTCTGTCGCCAAAGTACCATTCCAGCAAAATGCAGACAAAAAATAGTGGGGCCAATACCAGCAGCAACACCTCGGGGTGATTGATTAACGCAGCGATATCCATATACCTTTATCCTATTGTTATTATTCTATTAAAGCGTAAATCTGCCCATAGCCTACCAGCGGGCGTAATGGTCCTCAGTCAATCCCAATACATTGTTGAGTTGGAATTTACGTCCCTGATGGTCAATGATAAAACCGCTAAAAAGCCCCAGATATTGACGGAAGTTACTCTTCAGCAAGATAAAATTGCGTTTCTCACTGCGGCAATTTCGCGCCGTAAACTCTAAATCGACGCGGCCATCGTGACTATGAATACGCCAGAGATCTGTGCCCTGCTGGCCATGACGGTCAAATTCAAATTGCACAGGCCCGAGCAAATGCCGCTCGCCGTTGATCCAAAACACGTTTTCATTGGCACCGGTTTCATTCACGCCCGCCGCAAGATTTAATCCGATCACCCCTTCATCTATTTGGGCATTGATGGATGCCCAGCGCCAGCTGGTATCGCGGCGCATAAAGCCCGCGGAAAAATCATAACCTGCGAGGGCAAAATTCAATGGTTGCGGTTCATGATCTATGGTGAGTTGTCCTTTGACCGATAAACCATTGTGCTTTTGGGTATAGGTCCAGCCGTTGTATCCCGTGGGGCTACACATGGCCATAGGTAAACTTAAGGGTAAGGCATGCAGGGTTAAATCGGCTTGAATGCTTTTAGTATCAATCACTAAATGCCAATTCCCCTCTTGGATCTCAAAGGTCACGCTAGCGCCTTTGCCGCCGATAGCGGCTGTGCCATTCGCGGGAGAAGGCGTCATCCGATAACCAAACCCAAAGGGTTTTAGCCAGTCCTGCTGAGTTAACCTGTTGTTTTTAATATCGTATAAATAACAAAAACCACTACCTAGATAGGCGATATCCGCCAGTGCGATGCCAAGGATATAGCGCGGCGTGATAATCGAAATAAACTGGAACTGCTTAAAATCAAACCGTTTTGCCCAAGCCGATGCGGGCTTGTCCATGGTATCGAAATAGGCAAAATCTGCTAAACCTAAGCTTCCCACTATGCCATCGAAATGGCCGAAATGTGGCTGACCTTTGGCATTGATTAAACTGTCGGGGGCGATTTGAGTAATAATCCTAGACATAAACTCGCCTTTGCTTGTGCAGTCGAAGGAGCATTTATGCTCTCTTATTTAATGTTGAATTTTTACTCTAACCTGTCGCCCATTGCATTAAAAGAGTGCAAGCTCAAATTGTTGTGATTTTGTTGCCGGCGAGAATTCGGTTTAATCCCACCTGTGGATCATAAAAAAGCGCCCAAAGGCGCTTAATCGACACAAACTTATCCGCTACATGATAGTGAATGACTAAGTAAACCTGATTCCGTAAACCTAATTCCGTAAACCTAAGTCGTTAGAAACGATAACTCATGCCAAAGTTTACCCCTTGTAGCTCGAGCTCTTTCATTGGCACATATTGGTATTCGAGGTTTAGCCCAAAGCCCGAGCGAAAACGATATTGCCAACCGACCGCGCCGTAAAAGCCCACATCGTCTGAATCCATCTCTTGCTTATCCATCTCATAACTCACTTGGGTGTAAGCCGCACCGAGTTTGGCGTACAGACTATTACCACGGGAGAGCGCATATTCGCCGTAGGCGGTAGCTCTAACACCTTGGAAGCGTAAATCTTTTATCTCGCTGAATGTACTAATGAGCGCACTGGCCACACCACCTGAGCCCGTTAAATACCCTGCTTCAACACCAAAGTTGTCGTTAAGCATATAGCAATAATACAAGTCGCTGGTGAAGGTATCGCCAGCATCATATTTGCCGCTCTTCGTTTCAAATTCCTGAGTGCCGTAGCCTAAGCTGCCACCTAACACATGGGGAGAATCGCCGGCATTCGCCTTACCCACGACAGAGCCCGCTAATAGCGCGAACGACAATAACCAAGTATTAATTGTTAAGTATTTCATATTGTTTAAATTCAGTATGCAGATGTAGGCACATCATAACCTTTGCACCTGTATCAGGACTGAACCCGAGTGCATTGTGGTAACGGGGGGGATTTCTGGTATGCTGTAGCCACTTTTTACTTGCATGAGATCCCCCATGAAAAAGTTATTATTGACGCTGACTTTCCCCCTGCTCTTCGTGGGCTGCGCGAGCCAAAATCCAACTCATATGGCATTTAGCCCTCAGGTTCCCGATATTAGCCAACAGACCAACAGACCCGTACAGATCTCATTGGATACCATTGATACCCGTAACGTTGAGTACGTGGCACGTTTTATCGAAGAAGGCACTAAGACTCGCCTTGTCGGCCCAAGTGAGCCACCTAAATTATTGCTCGATGAAGTTTTCCGTAACGGTTTTACCCAAGCGGGCTACCAGATTGACCCAAGCGCGACCAACTCAGTGCAAGTTCAGTTAGAAGAACTGCAAATGGATGTCACCAAAAAGACCTTCGGTTACGAGGCCAAACACAGTGTGTTGATTGCCGTGCAAGCCCGTAATTCCAGTCAAGAATTGGTCAAACGCTATAAAGCCAAGGGCACTTTAAAAGGCCCGTTAACGCCAGACTTTGCCACTCTTGAGCTGGATATGAACAAGTTACTCGGTCAACTCACAGGGGAAATTTTAAATGACCCTGAGTTAAACCAGTTCCTGCAACAATAATAGTGCTAATCGGTAATTAATAAGGAAATCATAATGTTTCGTTGGATATCTGCACTCTTAGTTCTCTGTGCCAGCTATAGCAGCTGGGCGGCAATCGACATTCAACCCGATACCTTGTATCCCCAAGTCGAGTTTGATACTAGCCTAGGTAAGATTGTGGTCGAACTCGATAGAACCCGCGCACCGATTACCGTCGATAACTTCCTAACCTATGTGGTCAAAGGCGAGTACAACAACACGATTTTCCATCGCATTATCAGTGACTTTGTCGTTCAAGGCGGCGGGCTAAACCCACAATTAGAAGAGCTTCCAGCGGGCAAGCCTATTGTTAACGAGTCTGGCAACGGCCTATCTAACAGCATGGGCACTATTGCGATGGCGCGCGACAACGATCCCCACTCGGCTACTCGCCAGTTTTACTTCAATGTGGCGGATAACACTAAGCTGGATCCATCAAAACGTCGTTGGGGTTATGCAGTATTTGGTGAAGTGATTGAGGGCAAACAAGTGCTGGAAGCCATGGCCGTGGTCGAGACCACTACCAATGCGAAACTCAATTGGCCCGATGTGCCCGTGACACCTATCATATTGAAAACAGCTAAATTACTGCCGAAAAAATAATCGAAAAAATTTGAGCAAAAGCCCTAATCCTCTGTCTATACTCAAAAAGCAACAGAAAGGAGGCAAGGGTGACGATTGAAGAATTTATCGATAATAAAGCGCCCCAGCTTGCTATGTATGGCAAAGCATTTTTGAGTGACGAGCTCGATTTCCATGAAGTCCAGCTCTATCTTTGGGACACACTCGAGGAATGGCAATTACTCATTCCAAGTAGTGAAGCGCAAACAGAAACAGAAACCGTGTTTTGGCATTTGCTCCATAGCTTTAACAAGTGGCCAGACTGGATGATCCGTGGCAATCAGTACCTGTGTCAGCAGTTGCATGCGTGCTGTGACTTCCTTAGTTTGGGAGGCCAAATGCCCTCGGGGTGCATTGGTGTTCGACCTTGAGCAATACACTCGCTAAAGACTCAGCTTGCTGGGTCTTTTTTATTTTCAGTCCTTTCGGACAGAAACCCAGCGAGCATCAAAAGGATACGCATTAATCCTTGAATCCCACCGCATCTTCCCCGTAAGCTAGGCGGATTCGACTCCTCGGCCCATGCTTATGTTCGTAATCGGTTTAAATCGACGCCTCTTAGAATTCTTCAGCGTTTACTACCATAAGCGTGTGTTGATACTGCTGTTACTCGGCTTTTCTGCCGGCCTGCCATTAATGTTGGTCTTTTCAACTTTGTCTTTTTGGCTACGGGAAGCGGGAGTCGACCGCACTTCTATCGGGTATTTCAGTTGGATAGCCTTGGCTTATGCCTTCAAATGGGCTTGGTCACCCTTGGTGGACAGATTATCTCTGCCCATACTGACGCGCTTTTTAGGCCGGCGACGCAGTTGGATGCTGTTCGCCCAGCTGTTGTTGGTCGGCGCGATTTTGGGCATGTCCTTTAGCGACCCACTGCAAGATCTCGAGCGCTTGGCCGTATTTGCCCTGATGGTCGCCTTTGCATCTGCCACTCAAGATATTGTGATTGACGCCTTTCGTATCGAATCAGCCCCCGAAAAAATGCAGGCCGCGCTTGCCGCCGCCTATCAGGTGGGCTATCGCAGCGCCATGATTGTGGCGACCGCTGGTGCACTGAGCATCGCCGCTTGGGTGGAGCCCGGCAATACCGAATATAACTTGCTAGCTTGGCAAACTTCCTATTTGGTGATGGCTGGACTGATGTTTGTCGGGGTGTTAACAACGCTTTTTAGCCGCGAGCCACAGGTCGATACTCGCGCCGCCGATGAAACCGAATTAGCGGTAAAACAACGCTTGAGCGAGCGTTACCCCAAGCCGCTTGCGGCGAGCCTCTCATGGATTTATACCGCCAGCATACTGCCCTTTATCGACTTTTTTAAACGCTATGGTCGCAGCGCCATTTTGATTCTATTGCTGATTTCTTGCTATCGCATTTCGGATATTGTGATGGGAATTATGGCCAACGTGTTCTACGTGGACATGGGATTTAGCAAAGAAGAAATTGCTTATCTGAGTAAGATCTACGGTCTTATCATGACCTTAGTTGGCGCAGCCTTCGGCGGTATCCTATTAGCCCGCTTCGGCACCATGAAGATTTTATTCCTTGGTGCCCTCTTGGTCGCCGTAACCAATCTACTATTTGCCTGGCAGGCGATGATTGGTTATAACGTCCAATTTTTAACCTTTGCGATCTCGGTCGATAACTTTAGTGCCGGTATTGCCACCGCCGCCTTTATCGCTTATCTCTCGAGCCTCACCAGCAGCGGCTATAGCGCGACCCAATATGCGCTGCTCTCCTCGATTATGCTGCTCTTCCCTAAATTTATTGCTGGCTTCTCGGGCGCCTATGTTGATGCCTATGGCTATGTGAACTTCTTTGTCGCCGCCAGTGTGATTGGTTTTCCCGTGTTGCTGCTTATTCATTTAGTGAATAAATACGTACCCCATGGCAGCAAGGACGACGCCGAATCCTAAGCAATAAAAAAGCCCTTCGCTGATAGCGAAGGGCCTTTGAATATCTATCAGCACATCGATTCAAAGTGAATCAAATGCTGGCTAGGTTTTGCGATTAATCGCGGAAGTTATTGAACTGGAAAGGCTGACCCAGATCCGCTTGACGCACTAACGCCATCACAGCTTGTAAATCATCGCGGGCTTTACCCGTTACACGCACTGTGTCGCCTTGGATCTGAGATTGCACTTTAATCTTGCTATCTTTGACCATCTTAACGATTTTCTTGGCGATATCCGTCTCGATCCCTTGCTTAAAACGTACTTTCAGGGAGAAGGTTTTGCCACTGTGAACCGACTTTTCGTCGACATCCATAGTCGAAGGCTCAACGTTACGCTTGCTCAATTGGGTACGCAGAATATCGACCAACTGCTTGCACTGGAAATCATCTTCCGCGGTGAGAGTCACCACATGATCTTTATATTCGATGCTGGCCTCTTTACCGCGAAAATCGAATCGGCTGCTGAGTTCACGGCGGGAGTTTTCGACCGCGTTACGTAATTCAACCTCATCCACTTCAGACACAATATCAAATGAAGGCATAGTTGCCGCCCCTTAGGTGATTGTAAATGCCCATAGTTTACCGACTCCCTCCCCCAAGTTGAAGGTTAACTTTACCCCAGCAAGATAAAACTCGGGTTATGGATGACTTTGGCGGCACATTTTCCTATTATGGCGTCACACTAAGATAATCAAATTGTATTTGTGATAACTAAAAACACCCTATTCAAATTGGCTTTAGCCGTAGCCTTTGTCGTGATCAGTTATCTGGTGTTTTCCAGACCAACCTATTCGCAAAGTATCCCCAATATCGATAAGGTAGGCCATCTTGGGAGCTTCTTCTGCCTCTCTTATCTGACCTTTCTCGCCTTTCGCCCCAAGTGGTATTGGCTCTCGCTGGTGCTTGCCGCATACGCGATTTTGATTGAGCTAGTGCAATCGCGTTTACCCTACCGCAGCGCCTCTGTGGGCGACGTGTTAGCGGACTTTGCTGGTATCGCTTTGTTTTACTTCTGTCTTTGGGCCTATCGAAAATACTTTAGCGCCGCCCAACTCAAGGAAGAATAATGTTCGGCCAAGGTGCGTCATCGGCTATGGAGTCTCAAGTCACCGATATTGCAATTTTAGGTGCTGGCGCCGTAGGACAATTGATTTGCCATCAACTGCATTCGGCGGGGTTAGCCGTAGGCTTGATAGCGCGTGAGGCCTCTGCATCCACCACTGAGACGAATTGGCAAGACTTAGTGTTTTGCCCTCTGTCATCAACGGATGCCAATACCGACTCAGTGTCATACCGAGTGCCTACATTTAGTCTAGACGGCACAAGTTTGCAGCAGATAAGGCTGTTAATTGTGTGCGTCAAGGCTTATCAAGTCGTTGATGCTATTAGCCCTTTACTCGACAAACTCTCGCCCCAGTGCCATATCTTGTTATTGCATAATGGCATGGGTCCACACTTGGTACTGGCGCCCAAATTACAGGGTCGCGGCTTAAGCCTAGGTACTACCTCCCAAGGCGTGTTGCGCCAGTCCCGCTGGCAAGTCAAACAAACTGGCCAAGGCTTAACCCAGTTTGGCCACTTTACGGGATCCGCATTACCGCAATCACTGCGTGATGGCCTGCTCAACGCTATCCCGAGCAGTGAATGGGTTGAGGCAATCATCCCGAGTCTTTGGCAAAAGCTTGCGGTAAACGCCGCGATTAATCCCCTTACCGCCCTGCATCAATGCCCCAATGGCACCTTGGCTCAAGCACAATTTACCCAGACCATAGCCAGTATCTTAGATGAGCTGGTCGAGGTGGCCGCCCACGATGGCATTGAGCTGGATAGACAAATGCTTGAGGAGCGCGTGTACCGGGTGATTGAACTCACGGCCGCAAACTTCTCGTCGATGCACCAAGATGTAGCACACCATAGGCCAACCGAGATTGAACAAATTAGTGGTTATATTTGCGACCGCGCCAACGCGCACGGTTTAAGTGCAGCCACCAATGCCCAAATGTGCCAAGCCATTAAACAGCTGTCGGCGATAACATAACAAGCTTAATCAATTCATTCAATTGATTTTAAATGGATTTAACCCTAATCAATCGAGCTAAATTAAACTCGGTGATATTCCAGCATCTTTAAATGCACTCGAATTGGCATTTTGATGCTAAATGCACCATCAAAGCGCACCAAATCAGGGCATAATCATCTGTTTTTGCACTCTTTTGCAGCAAAAATTCGGTCTATTTGAGTGCGTCATATTGTTAACATAATGATAATAAAAACATTATTGTTATGGCCTGATTCCTGCTTTGCTCATCCCACTTACGCCTGAAGTTCGTTGGAGAATAAAGTTGAAACTCATCACCGCTATTATTAAACCCTTCAAAATTGATGATGTACGTGAAGCGCTGACGCAACTTGGCATCCACGGTATGACAGTGACCGAAGTGCGTGGCTTTGGTCGCCAGAAGGGACATACAGAGCTGTATCGCGGCGCCGAATATGCGGTCGACTTTCTCCCCAAAATGAAGCTCGAAATCGCCATCCATTCCGAGCAGGAAGATGCGGTCATCGAAGCCATTGTTGCCGCCGCCCACACGGGTAAAGTTGGCGACGGCAAGATATTCGTCACCCCACTCGAACAAGTGATCCGTGTACGCACCTCGGAAGAAGGGAGTGATGCGATATGAGCCAACAGACAGCCGCACTTAACGCTAAGTTCGCTCTGCCAAACACCCGTTATTCAACATTGGGTTATCAGGCATTATTGGCTCTGCTCGCCAGCGGCTTTGCGGGCTCGGCTTTGGCCGATGAGGCGCAGCTCAGCGGCGCCAATACAGCATGGATTTTAAGCTCATCAGCTCTCGTCTTATTGATGACACTTCCAGGACTGGCACTGTTTTACGGTGGTCTGGTGCGCAGTAAAAACGTACTCTCGATTTTAATGCAGTGTTTTTCTATAGCTGCTATCGCCTCTGTACTGTGGTTTGTGGTGGGTTACTCCATCGCCTTCGATACCGGCAACGGTTTTATCGGTGGGCAGGGCAAAGCTTTTCTCGCCAGCATTGGTCGCGACAGTGTCAGCGGGGATATTCCTGAACCTCTGTTTATGCTATTCCAAATGACCTTCGCCATTATCACGCCTGCGCTGATTATCGGTGGCTTTGCCGAGCGGATGAAGTTCTCCGCCGTGCTGATGTTTTCAAGCGCTTGGTTGCTGTTAGTCTATGCACCCATCACCCACTGGGTGTGGGGCGGCGGCTGGTTAGCCGAACTTGGATTGTATGACTTTGCTGGCGGCACAGTCGTACACATTACCGCAGGGGTGGCGGCACTGGTGGCAGCAAAAGTATTAGGGCCGCGTAAGGGATTCTTAAACTCGGCCATTATGCCCCATAACTTGACCATGACAGTAACAGGCGCGGGCATGCTGTGGGTGGGCTGGTTTGGCTTTAATGGCGGCAGCGCCTTAGGCGCCAATGGCACTGCAGCCATGGCGATACTCGCGACCCATTTAGCCGCGTCGATGGGCGCCATTACTTGGGCGGGTATCGAGTGGTATAAATTCGGTAAGGCCAGTGCACTCGGTATCGTCACTGGTATGGTGGCAGGCCTTGGCACTATCACTCCCGCATCGGGTTATGTCGGCCCTGCTGGCGCGTTAGTGATCGGTTTTCTTGGCGGTGTGGTTTGCTTCTTTTCAACTGTCTACATTAAACAAAAGCTTAAGATTGACGACTCGCTCGATGTGTTCCCAGTACATGGTGTCGGGGGCATTCTCGGTACTTTGCTGGCGGGGGTATTTAGTTCGACTCAGCTTGGGATCTTCAGCGGTTATGGTTTTGCCAGTGTTAACCCCACTATGCTCGACCAACTCGGTGCGCAAGCGATTGGGGTTATTGCCACCTTGAGTTACACCGCCCTGGTGTCTTGGTTGTTGTTTGTGGTCATTGGCAAAATCCTCGGCGGACTTCGTGTCAGTACCGAACAGGAAGTGAATGGCCTCGACCTTTCCGAACATGAAGAAACAGGCTACAGCCTATAATACTGGCCTCGCAAAACTGACCGTCAAGGGCATGTCTGCCCTGACGGTTATTAACTAGTTATGCTCTTTAAGCCACAGTTCCAGCTCATTTAATTTCATCGGCTTAGCGTATAAATAGCCCTGCAAGAAGTGCACATCACGACTGATTAAATAGTCCGCCTGCTCTTGGGTCTCCACGCCTTCGGCCACGGCCACATAATTCATCTTATGGCAGAGTTCGATGATGGTATCCAGCACATGGGAGGTCACCGAATCTTGGCCTATGGTATCGATAAAGCATTTATCGATTTTAAGATAATCCAGCGTAAAGGTTTGCAGCAGCGACAAGGTTGTCTGCCCAGTGCCGAAATCATCAATCGCCACCAGAATGCCCAGCTCACGCAGCGCCGCGATTCGCTCACACATATCCACCGTTAATAGTTGCCGCTCGGTGATTTCGATTAACGGCTGCACGCCAATTTCGGCAAACGCATCCCTAAGGTAACGAAACTTAGCCTCGATATCGCTTTGGATAAAATGCTCGGGCGCCACGTTAAAGCCAATCCTAAAATCTGTGGTTAACTGCAATTGGCTAAAATCCGCCAAGGCGCGCTCAAAAATATAATTGGTCAAAGGAACTATTAATTGGCTTTCTTCGGCGATGGGAATAAACAAATCGGGTCGTACTAAGCCCATTTGCGGATGCTGCCAGCGCACCAATGCCTCGACACCTTTGGCCTTACCGTCTTCACTGCTTACAACGGGTTGGTATACCAAGAAAAACTCTTGGTTCTCGATACCACTTTTTATGTCATCGGCTAGCGAATGACGCCCATTACGCTTCCACAACAGTAGGCTAGATAAAACGAACAAGGTGAAAATCAGTGGTAATAACAGGCCAAAGGCAATCCAATAAAAGTGCCAAAACAGCGCCTTAGAGATCTCCAGCAGGATGACGAAATCTTGGTGGACCTCAAATTTATCCCCAGCAAACACAGTAATCACTTCATTACCGCTAAACTGTGGCGCCGCTGGCAAGGTCGCACCATGCAAACCTAAGACAACGGTTTTTACCGCGCGGGGAAATACATCGGGTTGAATAAAGCTATCAATCAGATATTGACCTTCGAATATCACAACCGCGCCGTATTGCGTTTGTTCATTCTTAAAGGTGGTGATAATGGCTGGCACGCCCGGTCGCGCTGGCGTTTCCGGCACTATATGTTGCGA
Source organism: Shewanella mangrovisoli (assembly GCF_019457635.1). NCBI lineage: Bacteria > Pseudomonadati > Pseudomonadota > Gammaproteobacteria > Alteromonadales > Shewanellaceae > Shewanella > Shewanella mangrovisoli. The sequence continues at coordinate 932,029 of NZ_CP080412.1, read as the reverse complement.
ACCATCTTTGAGTCTATCGACGGGCAATAGAGTATTCAGGGGTAAATTGAGGTTCCCGGTTGTCGAGGAGCAGTAAAATGACTTGTCATTGAAGAGTAACACGCCCCGAAAATAAGGCCGAAAACGCATGTATTCAGTTAACTTGCCACAATCCTCTTCGGTTAGGTTCATGGCATATTCACCTATCTGATCCGACAGCTTTAAGATGGCCTCTAAACGCTCTAGGTTGAACTCGCCAATCTCAGTCGCCTTGTTATGTGCCAGATAAGCCGCGATAAAATAGCTAAAAACAAAAGCGAATACGACGGGTAACAGCAGTAAGAACAACCACTTTTTTAAAAGTAATTCGAAGAGAGAGGCAAAGTTACGCATCGACGCTTGGATAAGATTTGAACGGTTTGGCATAGTAACAAATCCCTTTCGAGTAAATTGTTAATTTTTGCATCAAGGATATTTAGCATAGATAAGGAGAATGAGACATAAACTATAGGGTATTTCTGTGAGCTATGTTTTTGATAATTAAAAATATAAGCCTTTATGACTAATCTCTTTGGTCGTAACCGCAGTCATAATCAGCCTTACTCCCACATCACGAGTATTGCCGCGAGCGCGATCAAGACTAGGCCAAGCAGCTCTTTTATTTTTACTTTTTCCTTAAGCCAGAATGCGGAAATCAACATCATAAAGAAGATTTCCACTTGGCCTAAGGTTTTAACATAGGGCACGGCCTGCAAAGACATAGCACTAAACCAACCAATGGAGCCAAAGCAGCTGGCGGTACTCGTCAGCAAGGTTAACTTAGGACGTTGGATTAAGGCGCTGAGAGTGGCTTTATCCTTCAAGACTAAATAACCGACTAACACTAAGGTTTGTAGACATATCACCAAAAGCAATACCCAAGCGGCGTTATGGGGAAAGCCGACATTTAACCTTAGGCTTGCTTCCCTCACCCACAGAGAGGTCAGTGCAAAGGCACTGCCGCTAGCAATACCAAGGAGCACAGTGCTTAAGGACAACTGCCTAAGCCCTTGCTTGGCACTCAGTAAAAACACGGCAACGCCACCTAAAATTACCCCAATCCAACCGAGTAACGATAAATGAGTGCCAAAAAAGAAGGTGCCTAATATCGCGGCGACAATGGCCTCACTCTTGGCAAGCCCTGCACCGATGGCAAAATTTTGTTGTTGAAACAATTTAACCATCAAGCCAGTCGCGAGGATCTGCATCATGGAGGCACCGACAATAAAGCCGATAAACTCCACCGTAAAACGTGGTAATCCCACATTATCCCAAAGATATAACAGCCCAAGATACAAGGCCGCAATCGGGCCAGCCCAAATAAACCGCGCTAAGGTGACGCCCGCCACCTTAACCTCTTTACTCAGTTGGCTCTGAAAGGCATTACGCCACGCCTGCATAAACGCGGCTAATAAGGTAAAGAAAATCCACATTCGAGCCATCCTGTCACTGCCAGACCGCACTCTGACATGGGTTATGCGCTAATTAGAGCCAACATCATAAACACAAGGTATTGATATCGCTATGGAGAAAATTTCACCCAATAAAAAGCCCCGAACGATTCGGGGCTTTTTAGTTGATAAGGTTAAACCAAGCTTACTTGCTGGTATCTATCGGGTCGAAGGATTTGACTAAATCATCAATCGCCTTCATCTGTTTCAGATAGTTTTCTAACTGATGCAGTGGCAGCGCACATGGGCCATCACATTTAGCGTTATCTGGATCTGGGTGAGCCTCAATAAACAGACCCGCTAAGCCTAATGCCATGCCACTACGGGCTAATTCAGTCGCTTGAGCACGACGGCCGCCCGCCGAATCGGCACGACCACCGGGACGTTGCAATGCGTGGGTGGCATCGAAAATCACCGGATAACCGGATTGCTTCATCTCGTCCATACCCAGCATATCGACCACGAGGTTGTTGTAACCGAAGCACGAACCACGTTCACACAGGATAATCTCGTCGTTACCGGCTTCGTTAAACTTAGTGATGATATGGCGCATTTCGTGTGGCGCTAAAAACTGCGGCTTTTTCACGTTGATGATAGCGCCCGTTTTCGCCATGGCGACAACGAGGTCTGTTTGGCGCGCTAAGAAAGCTGGCAGCTGAATAATATCAACCACTTCAGCGACAGGCGCACATTGGTAAGTCTCATGCACATCGGTGATTAATGGCAGATTGAAGGTCTTTTTGATTTCTTCAAAAATCTTTAAGCCTTCTTCCATGCCAGGACCACGGTAAGAGTTAACAGAAGAGCGGTTAGCCTTGTCGAACGACGCCTTGAAAACATAGGGAATACCCAGTTTTTGTGTCACTTCGGCATAGGTTTCAGCAATCGACATAGCGAGATCGCGAGACTCAAGCACATTCATGCCACCAAACAACACGAAAGGTTTATCGTTAGCGATCTCGATTGAACCTAGGTTTATGATTTTATTACTCATCGCAACTTCTCTCTAAAATGCTGGAACCTTACCAGCGCTGAACAGGAGCTAAGGCAACTATACCGCGACGGCCTGCAGTAACTGACCGCAGAGCCACGCCATATAAGTGCCTAGCGCATAACCAAATACGGCTAACAATACCCCTACAGGGGCTAAAGCTGGGTGGAACGCCGCTGCCACAACTGGCGCCGATGCAGCCCCACCTACGTTTGCCTGACTGCCCACGGCCATATAAAACAATGGAGCCTTAATTAATTTAGCAATCAATAACATAAAGCCAGCGTGCACTATCATCCAAATAATGCCCACTAAAAAATATAGCGGCGTATCAAGCACCTTGCTTACATCCATATGTAAACCAATGGTCGCCACCAAAATATACAAGAACGCCGACGCTACCTTAGAAGCCCCCGCCGCCTCTAAATGGCGCATAGGGCTAAAGGACATGGCTAAACCTATGGTGGTCACAATCACCACTAACCAGAAGAACTTAGAGGTTAAGCTGTAATCCTCAGTCCAAGGATAGTTGGCCTCAAAATAAGGACCGAGGAAATCGGCGGCAATATGGGCCACGCCCGTGATCCCAAATCCGACAGCCACAATCAGCATCAGATCACGCAGGCTTGGAATACGCGCATTTTCAGCGTGATACTGCTCAACCTTGTTCTTTAAGGTCTCAATTGCTGAGGTATCCGCACCTGTTTTGGCATCAATTTCCTTGGCTTTTGACGCCATAAACAACAATACCGCCATCCAAATATTGGCCACAATCACATCGACTGTCACCATCACAGAGAAGATATTGCCGCCCACTTCATAAATTTCTTTCATCGCGGCTTGGTTGGCACCGCCGCCAATCCAACTCCCTGCGAGGGTTGTCATGCCGCGCCACACCGCATCAGGGCTATCGACACCAATCAACGATGGCTCGATAAAGGACACCACGAGCAGTGCAATCGGCCCGCCAATCACAATGCCGACTGTCCCAGTTAAAAACATGACCACCGCCTTAGGCCCCAGTCCTAAGATGGCTTTTAAATCCACACTTAAAATCAATAACACCAGACAGGCGGGCAATAGGTAGCGCGAGGCCACATAGTAAAGCTGCGATGTCCCACCATCGATCACCCCAAAGGTATTCAACAATGATGGCAAGAAATAGCAGAGTAATAACGCTGGGATAAAACGGTAAAACTTTTGCCAAAATGGATGACTACTACTGCTGGTATAAAACACAAATCCCAGAATCGTTGCCAATATTCCCAGCGCCACCGCGTCATTGGTGACTAATGCCGTGCTTGCCATGTGTATTCTCCCTGTTTGGTACAGTTGTTATTGTATTTATGCTAAAAACTGCCGTTTGCAGTTAGTGGGCAAACTTCCCATTCGCCCCATTTATTGTTGTTTTTTAGAAAAACAAGGAGAGCCTGTTAGGCTCTCCTTTAAGATTTAGTGATAGATTTCAGCGTGTTCACTGAGCTCTTTGAGCTGCATTTTGACGATTTCGATAACAGGATCATGCGGGCTGTTATCGACAAAGTGTTGCAGATCGGCCGCCGCGACATTGATACAACCCAGTTGCTGGGCGATAAAGGCGCGCTCCCGATTTAGGTGCACATCATCAGGGTGCCACTGTAACAGCAAGTTGCAACATTCCATCGCCGCCTCAAATTGATGCGACACGATACACCCCGCCTTAAGCTCATGCAGCATGCGCGAAATCAGCTTCTTCACCGACGCCGCCTTTAAGTAGCTTGGTTTAAGCTCGGCCGCGTTACCCAGCTCACCGCGCACTAGCACATGGAGCTGATGTTTCGTCAACTCTTTGCCCGTCAGCGGATCGTGATAACGCAAAACGCCAGCAATGTTACTGCGAAGCACGGTATTACCCGGTAAGAGTAAGGCTTCGAGCTCTAAATCGAGCTGCTTGGCTAGTAGTATCAAAACCGTCGCCAGTGTGGTGCTATTACCCTGTTTAGTGATAAGACAAGTGCCTAAGTCCGCCGCTTCGGTACTGAAGTAATTGTCGCGGACACAAAAACCTAAGTCCTGATAAAACCAATGCAGCAACGCATTTAAGCGTTGCTGTTGATCCACTAGGTAATGACTTAATACGGCTCCCGCCAATTCAAACCAAGCCCATTTCGCCGCTTCGAGGTTTGAAAATCCAAGGTGAGCACCTACATCCAATGCCGACTCGGGCAAAGAAATGCCATCTTGCAGATTGTATTTACCCATTAACCCAATAATACCGCTTGTTTAAAATGCGCCAATTTGGCGGCGTAAACTAACCAACCTAATGCACCTAAAAAGGCAAAAACTTTGAACAATTTGTTTCTGTTCGCTTTTATCGCAATCACGCCCAAGGCAATATACGCGAGCACGGCGCCAATCTTTTCGGTCAACCAAGGGTCCACAAAAGGATATTGCTTGATCATAAAGCACAGGGTTAAGCCCGACAGCAGTAAAAAAGTGTCGATAACATGGGGCGCGATTTTGAATACTTTCTTGCCCATCAGTGCTGACTGACGTAAATGCAACACAAAACGAACGACAAAAAACAGCACACTCACGGCAATTAAGGTTAAATGCAGGTGCTTAACAGCAGGATAAAGACTGTAAAAAGTTTCCATTGTGATACTTATGGCCAGTGACAAAGGCGCTAGTTTACCCTAATCATAACGCCAGACCAATGCCTAACGCGCGAGATTCGCAGACGAAACCCCGTCCCTCAGTTTGTAGGAAACCACAATGAATTTAATGATAATTGACGATGAGTCCGCCGAATTTGCCGATGCGGTAAAGCAAAAAATCGTCGAATTTAATCAGCTGCACTGGCAAACGCTAAAGCGTCAAAACCTAGGATTAAAATTACAGGATGAGGACGGCAACTTACTCGCGGGCTTAAGCGGCAAAACCTTTGGTAATTGGCTATTGATTGACTACCTTTGGGTCGATGCCGCATTGCGCCAGCAAAACATCGGCTCACGCTTATTACTCGAGGCCGAAAGCAAGGCCAAACAACGCGGCTGCCAATTTGTCCTGCTCGATACCTTAGATTTTCAAGCCAAACCTTTCTATGAGCGCCACGGATATCGCGTGCAATGGGTACAACAAGCCTATCCCGAAACCGGCAGTAAATTCTTTATGGTCAAAGTGTTATAGCTTGAGCCTAAGCTTAGAGCTGATTTTGAAGATATAGAGTCGGATACTTGTCAAAGCTAACCATTTCAACCAATACACAAATAAAAACGCCATTGATAAATAACCAATGGCGTTGTTAAGTACTTAGCGGGATTGGATTAAATATTAAATTCCAATCAATCCCATCCACTTACCCATAGTGCATCTGTCGTTGCTACCAAAATCCCGCACGGTTGCGACATTTTGATAACCTAGCTCGGTCAGTTTTTCTCTGAGCTTTACCGCCTGCTCAAAACCATGTTCGAGCAGAATATAACCGTTGGGCTTCAAATAATCCCGAGCGGTTTTTGCTATGTAGTAGAGATCGGCAAAGCCCTCATCGGCGGCGGTGAGCGCACTTTGCGGCTCGAAGCGCACATCCCCTTGATGTAAATGCTCATCGGCCTCATCGATGTAAGGCGGATTTGAGACGATTAAATCAAAGTCGTGGGCCTTGATAGCGCTAAACCAGTCACTTTGGAGGATCTCCACCTGCTCTAACTTAAGGTTAGTCCGGTTCGCTTTGGCCAAGGCCACCGCATCTTCCACCTTATCGACGGCAGTAATTTGCCAAGTCGACCGCTCAGAAGCCAGCGCCAGCGCAATCGCACCTGTTCCAGTCCCTAAATCCAGCACCTTAGCATTGCTCTCAAGCGGCAAGTTTAAGGCAGTTTCGACCAGGATTTCGGTATCTGGGCGAGGGATTAACGTAGTGTCATTCACAATAAAGGGTAGCGACCAAAACTCACGCTCGCCCACAATATGTGCCACGGGTACGCCCTGCTGGCGACGTTGCACCATCTGCTGGAAACGTTTCCACTGCTCCACCGTCAAGGCTTTTTCGGGCCAAGTGTAGAGAAATGCACGGTTTTTATTGAGGCAATACAGCAGGAAAACCTCTGCATCCAGATGGGCGGATTCAGAGGTAGGCGCTAACTGAACATAGGCCCATTGCAGGGCCTCGGCGATACTCGATTGATCAGCCAAAATTACCCCTGCTCATCAGCCAGAGCGGCTAATAGGTCGGCCTGATGCTCTTGCATCAGCGGTCCTAAAATCGCATCTAAGTCGCCTTCCATCACTTCGTTTAAGCGATATAAGGTTAAGTTGATACGGTGTTCACTCACGCGGCCTTGTGGGAAGTTATAGGTACGCACACGTTCGGAGCGGTCACCACTAGCTACCAGACTACGGCGAGTCGACTCTTCGGCGCTGCGGCGCTTTTCGTCTTCAACGGCTTGGATACGCGCAGCTAAAACGCTCATCGCTTGCGCGCGGTTTTTATGCTGTGAACGTTGGTCCTGACATTCCACCACAATCCCGGTTGGAATGTGAGTAATACGAATGGCAGAATCGGTTTTGTTAACGTGCTGACCACCCGCACCCGATGAACGGAAGGTATCGACCTTCAGATCCGCAGGGTTGATTGAAATCGCTTCCGCTTCAGGCACTTCGTGCATGACTACAACAGTGACAGCAGAGGTGTGTACACGGCCTTGGGATTCAGTTTCAGGCACACGTTGAACACGGTGACCGCCGGATTCAAACTTGAGTTTACCGTAGGCACCTTCACCACTGACTTTAACGATGATTTCTTTAAAGCCACCGTGTTCGCCTTCGTTCGAGCTCATGATCTCGAGCTGCCAACGGTTGGCTTCGGCATAACGGCTATACATGCGGAACAGATCACCCGCGAAGATTGCGGCTTCGTCGCCACCCGCACCGGCACGAATTTCGATAAAGGCGTTGGTGTCGTCGTTAGGATCTTTTGGTAATAACAGAATTTGCAGCTCGGCTTCGAGACGTTCGAGTTCGGCTTTAGCTGCCTTGATTTCTTCCTGCGCCATTTCACGCATCTCAGCGTCATCTTCTTCCAGCATTTCCTTGGCAGACTCGAGATCCGCCTGTGCTTGCTGGTAGGCTTTAAAGCCTGCAACCACTTCTTCTAACTGAGAATATTCTTTGGATAACGCGCGAAAACGCTCCTGATCGGCGATAACGGATGCATCACCAAGCAAGGCTAAGACTTCTTCATTGCGCTCGAGCAAGCCTTCCAGCTTGCGGATAACGGATTCCTTCATTTAACTCGCTAACCTTAGTTTTTATCTAATCCGAGCGCTGTTCTTAACTGACCTAAGGTATTCAAATCACCCTGACGACTCGCCACTGTGAGGGCTTGGGTTGGTGCGTGAATGAGTCTATTCGTCAGGCGATTGGCTAGTTCAATCAATACCTGCTCAGTGTCGCCCCCCTGCGCTAATTTATTCAGGGCGCGTTCCACTAACTCATCCTTTATCGCCATGCTTTGGCTGCGATACTCGCGAATACTGTCGACCGACTCTAAAGAACGTACCCAATCCATAAACAGGTAGGATTGTTCTTCAGTAATTAATTCAGCTTGCTCGGCGGCCTCCTTACGGGAAGCCTTATTCTGTTCAATAATGCTATGCAGGTCGTCCACTGTATACAGAAACGCATCGTCCAAATCGGCGACTTCCGGCTCAATATCCCGGGGAACTGCTATATCAACCAATAACATAGGTTGATGGCGACGCTGCTTTAGCGCTTTTTCTACCATGCCTTTACCAAGGATTGGTAGCGGGCTGGCGGTAGAGGATATCACGATATCGGCTTTAGGGAGAAAATCTGGTATCTGTGCCAGCGTAATTGCCGTGGCATTAAACTCTTCACACATGCTTTGGGCACGTTCGAGAGTACGGTTTGCCACCACCATAGAAGCAACGCCGTTATCCTTAAGATGTTTAGCCACCAGCTCAATGGTTTCACCGGCGCCAATTAACAGCACCTTAGTGGTCGATAGCGAAGAGAAGATATGTTTTGCCATGCTCACGGCGGCAAAGGCCACCGAGACAGCCGCGGCACCGATTTCGGTTTCGGTACGCACTTTTTTCGCCACGGAGAAGGTATTTTGGAACAAGCGGTCGATGGTCAGCGCAACGGTACCCGCTTCTTTAGCTTTGACAAAAGCCTGCTTAACTTGCCCCAGAATTTGCGGCTCACCCAAAATCAGCGAGTCGAGACCGGAGGCCACGCGCATTAAATGCCTTACCGCCGCTTGACCGTGGTAATTGTAGAGGCACGGCGCTACATCTTGATGATCTAGGCCGTGATATTCTTCAAGCCATTCAATGATGTCGGCCTCATCGCCATTGTTACAATACAATTCAGTGCGATTACAGGTCGAGACGATAACGGCTTCACCCGAGCGTGTACGACTGGCCAGACTCTTCATGGCATCATGAATTTTGTCCGGAGAGAAGGCAACTTTCTCACGCAGGTCTACCGTGGCTGTTTTATGGTTAATACCGATTGCTACAAGGCTCATCTGACTCTTTTCTAGATTCTTGGCGTCTCTCTTAATAAGGGCATTCTACTGAATTGGCCCTACTAAAAACAGAATACGCTTAACAAAACCGAATAAAGGTCTAACTTCTTACCTAAATTTTCTATCAATGATAGACAAATGCAGATTATCGCGACTGAAGTTATCCCAAGTGACCGCCAATGGAAATTTTACGATTGGCATTGGTATTCTTTACAAGCCCTCGTATCATAAGGACTTTGGTATATCAGTTATAGATGAATAATTTGAAGCGCTTCACAAAATCCATTTTCTCTTGTATCGCCTTGAGCGGCCTATTGTTTTTGGGCGGCTGTGAAACCCTGCCGCCAACGACAGATCTCAGCCCTATCACGGTCGATAATGCCGCCCAAGCCCAGGCGTGGGAATTACAGGGGAAACTCGCTATCCGCACGCCGCAGGATAAGCTCAGTGCCAATCTCTATTGGCGCCACAGTGAGGAGCGGGACGAGCTCACCCTTACCACTATGCTCGGCACCACAGTGTTGACCTTGGATGCTACGCCTAACTCGGCTCACCTGCATGTCGATGGCAAAGATTTTCGTGATAGCAACGCCCAAGCATTACTCGAGCGAGTCAGCGGCTGGTCCATCCCGATTAACGACTTACCCCTTTGGATCACCGGCCAAGTCGGCGCTTTAGACCGTGTGCTTGCCGTCGATAGCAATGGCAAAACCAAACAAATTCAAAACTCGCAAACCTTGCCGCCTTGGGTCGTCACATTTTTAAGTTGGCAGCCCCAAAGCGGTGCCGAGGTACCCTATCAGTTAAAGCTTGAACGTGGTGATTTACAGCTCAAGCTGCAACTCAATCAATGGCAAGCCTTAGGTAAACCCTCAATAATGCTCGGAGAAAAACCTTAGCATGTCGAATGAGATTTCGCGCAATTGGCCCGCGCCCGCCAAATTAAATCTGTTTCTGCATATCAACGGCCGCCGCGCCGACGGTTACCATGAGTTGCAAACCCTGTTTCAATTTATCGATTGTTGCGATCTGCTCGACTTTAAGGTGACGCAGACGCCAGAGCTGATATTGCACTCGAACATGTCGGCCGTTGTCGCCGATAGCGATAACTTAATTCTGCGAGCCGCAAAATCATTACAGCAAGCGACAGGTTATCCTGGCGGCGCCGAAATCTGGCTCGAAAAACGTTTACCCATGGGCGGTGGTTTAGGTGGCGGTTCCTCCGATGCGGCCACCACACTCGTGGCGTTAAATCAGTTGTGGAACACCCAATTATCTAACGATGAATTAGCGACGATTGGTTTAAAACTCGGTGCCGATATCCCTGTTTTTATTCGCGGTTTCGCGGCATTTGCCGAAGGCGTTGGCGAACGTTTACAGGCGGTGACGCCCACTGAATTTTGGTATTTAGTGATCGCGCCCGATGCCCATGTTTCCACTGCTGCGGTGTTCCAAGATCCTTTGCTACCCCGCAATACACCTAAGCTTGGCATCGACACCTTAATGAGCCAACCTTGGGCAAATGATTGCCAAGATCTGGTCGTTTCCAAATACCCTCAAGTTGCCAAGGCCTTAGGCTGGCTGCTAGAATATGCGCCGTCGAGAATGACCGGAACGGGCGCATGCGTGTTTGGGGAGTTTTCTTCGCAGCAGCAAGCTCTCGCAGCCTTGGCGAAATTACCGTCTGATATGCAAGGATTTGTTGCAAAAGGGATGAATATTTCGCCGCTCATAGTGCGACTCACTCATCCATAAACTACTTTCTTCTAGAGCAACTTTTTACGATAGCCCACGGGTTCCGCTCCCGTCCCCGCATCGTCGTTGCTCTAGCCACTAAAATATAAAGCAAACGCCTGAGGTTCATACAGTGCCCGACATCAAGCTCTTTGCTGGGAACGCCACCCCCAGTCTCGCTAAGAAGATAGCCGATCGTCTATTTTGTAAACTCGGAGACGCAGTGGTTGGTCGTTTCAGCGATGGTGAAATCAGTGTCCAAATTAACGAAAATGTACGTGGTGCCGATGTGTTTATCATCCAATCCACCTGCGCCCCAACTAACGATAACCTAATGGAACTTATCGTTATGGTTGATGCGCTACGCCGTGCATCTGCCGGTCGTATCACTGCCGTTATTCCTTACTTTGGTTATGCTCGTCAAGACCGTCGCGTACGTAGCGCACGTGTACCTATTACTGCGAAAGTTGTTGCTGACTTCCTGTCAAGCGTCGGTGTTGACCGCGTTCTGACCTGTGATTTACACGCAGAGCAAATTCAAGGCTTCTTCGACGTACCAGTAGACAACGTGTTCGGTAGCCCAGTGCTGCTCGAAGATATGCTGGCGAAGAAATTAGATAACCCTGTGGTTGTTTCTCCAGATATCGGTGGTGTTGTCCGCGCTCGTGCAGTGGCAAAACTATTAGATGATTCTGATCTGGCCATTATCGACAAGCGTCGTCCACAGGCAAACGTAGCACAAGTGATGCACATCATTGGTGACGTTCAAGGCCGAGACTGCATTATCGTTGACGATATGATCGACACAGGCGGCACTCTGTGTAAAGCGGCTGAAGCCTTAAAAGAACACGGTGCAAACCGCGTATTTGCTTACGCGACTCACCCAGTATTCTCTGGCAAAGCGGCTGAAAATATCGAAAACTCAGTGATCGATGAAGTTATCGTGACCGATACTGTACCTTTAAGCCCTGAAATGCTTAAAGTGGCTAAAGTGACTCAACTGACTATGTCGGCCGTATTGGCAGAAGCCATTCGCCGCGTCAGCAACGAAGAGTCTATCTCTGCAATGTTCAGCCACTAATCGCGGCGCTTTGCATAAAAAACGCACCTTAGGGTGCGTTTTTTGTTGGTGGGTTTTATCACGGTTTTCATTGAGAGCCATTCGCGTGAATAATAGCTGAGCATCCGAAGGCAAACCTCAGCACTTAACTTCGACATAAAAAACGCACCCTAAGGTGCGTTTCTAACAGACAAAAGTGCGACTAGATCTTAAAGTGGCTCACCGCACTGACCAGATATTCGGCGCGGGATTTAAGTTCATCCGAGGCCGACGCATTGGCATCGGCAGCCCGAGAAGAATCCTCTGCAATATCACGGATAACGACCACGTTCTTATTCACTTCGGCGGCAACCATGCTCTGCTCTTCAATCGCTGCGGCAATCTGAGTGCTCATATCCATAATATTATGCACATCGGTATTGATAAGCTTCAGCAATTCTCCCGCAGCTGCGGCCTGCTCGGCACTCTCGGCGCCTTGCTTTTGGCTCGCATCCATTAATTGCACTATGGCGCGGGTTCGACTTTGCAGGGTTTGAATAATATTGGCAATTTCCTGAGTTGATGTCTGAGTTCGCATCGCCAAACTGCGTACTTCGTCGGCAACCACGGCAAAACCACGGCCTTGTTCACCCGCGCGGGCCGCTTCAATCGCCGCATTGAGTGCCAGTAAATTGGTTTGCTCCGCAATGCCACGGATCACATCGAGCACGCTACCAATGGTTTCACTATCACGCTCGAGCTCATCCACCACAGAGGCGCTGCTGTTGATCTGCTCAGACAGTTGTCTGATCTTGAGGATGGTTTGCTCCACCTCGGTTTGCCCCAACTGAGCGTTATCATGGGTTTTACCCGCTTTTAGGGCCGCAAGCTCGGTCGTTTTAGCAATTTCATCGATGGTCGCGCCCATTTCGGTAATCGCCGTCGCCACCATATCGGTTTCATTAAGCTGCTGGGCAACGCCTTCGGAGGCGAGCATTGCATTCTCTGACACACTCTTACAGGAGGTGTTAATCGTGGCGACTGAGTCAATAACCTGCTCGATAAGCTGCTGGAAGCTCCCCACCATGCTATTGAAATGCTGCGCAATTTCACCCAGTTCATCCTGGGTCGAGGCATCGCATCTGAGGGTTAAGTCTTTGCTGACTTCGATACGTGAAATCACCTGCGTAATACGCTCAACCGGGGCGATAATGCTGCGGATAATAAGGTAGGTAATCACAGCAAGGATCAGGGCGATAATCACGAAGACCAAAATCCCGATATTCACACTGCTGCTTGCAGTATCATCGATGGCCTTTAACGCTAGGTTATGCAGCTCGTCGGCACTGGCCTCGGTCAACTTATTCGCGGCGATCAATTTCGCCATAGTGCCATCTTTTTCACTAAGCCCCAGTTGCTGCTCTTTATTGACTAAGCTCTTAAAATCCTTTTGGTATTGCTCAATTAGGGCCGCAATTTTATTTTGAGTATCAAAATCTAAGCTGGATGCACGCAGACTTGTGTTGAACTGAGCAATATTCGAGTCGAAGGTCTCGACATAGCTCATCTCGCGGCGCAGCATAAAGTCTTTTTCGTTGCGTCTTAGCTGCAACATCGCGACTTCGAGGGATAACTGGTCATATTCCTTCAGCATGGACTCGACATTATGCACCGCCGTTCTTAAGGTACCGTAGAGACCCGTTTTAGGCGTTAAACCAATTTCTTGCTGAAGTTGTACCACTTCATTGAAGGCAACTTGGTACTGATTGAGGTTACGGTCAAAACTTTCGAGTGGCGCAGTGGAAACCTTGTATTTTTTAAAAATACTCTCAAGATTCGGGACTAACTCATCAATCTTGGCATGTACCTCACCATGCAGTTGAACATACTGCATATCTTTACGACCAAAAAAATCCTTTTCATTTTTACGCAGTAAAAGTACATCTCGCTCCAATTCGAGAACGCTTTGTGCTGCGTGGGAGAGTTCCGACTCAACCGAATTTGAATGAAGCTGCAATCCAAACATGGCAATCAAGGCCGTAACGGATACAGCGGCACTGAGTAACAACTTTGAGCGGATTAACATAAAAAGCCCCTAATAAATAACTTCTCTTAAAAAGATAGCTGGGAGTTAGGCCTTTAACAGCAAAATATCCCTGATATACAAAGTTTATCTTCTATTTATTTTGCATCGGTCGTTCAATGCTCCTGTTTTGATACTCACCTCTGACAGTCACCCCACGGTCATGCTTAATGTCAGTGATAATCCATAATATGATTTTAGCTTTCTACTCAGCATACCATTTTGTATAAAATTAATAACTTCATAAACTTAGCGCTAAAAGTTTTTGCTAATGTTACTACAACAAGAATGTGAGTTACGCAATATCTAACAATAAACCGAATATTTTTTTATAGGATACAAACCTTTTGCGCTTTTCAAAGCGTCCAATCAGTAACCATTCACCTTGATGACAGGAAAATACAGTGACGGCAGGGAGACTCCCACTCAACAATGCGATGTCAGAACTTGACCTCATCACCTTGGCTAGCCAAGGGAATAGAGCCGCATTCAAGCAGCTGTATTTACACCATCATCCAAGGGTATATGCCCTGTCACTGCGGTTATCAGGCCAAGCCTCGCAGGCGGAAGAGATCACTCAGGAGTGCTTTATTCTGGTCTGGCAGAAATTGCCGCAGTTTAGGGGAGAGAGCCAATTTTCCACTTGGTTACACAGTATCTGTGTGAATCAGGCGCTGAGCTTTATCCGTAAGCAAAAGTCGTTTTGGGCGCGTTTTATCCCAATGGAGAGTGACGATGAACATTCAAGCGCAGATGAGCATTATCAAGGGTTAGACAAATTGATCCTCAGACTGCCAGAGCGGGCGCGTATCGTGTTTGTGCTCTGCGCCATTGAAGGCTATCAACATGAAGAAATTGCACAATTACTTGGTATTGCCGTGGGAACCAGTAAGACCCAGTACCACAGAGCCAAGCAATTACTACAGGAGATGCTGTAATGTCCTTATCTAACGATCACCGCGAGGCCAAACTCCAGCAATTGATTGATGATGCCCCTAAAGCCTTAACCCCCGAACGGGATCTTTGGCAAGGCATCGAAAAACGTATGGATAAGCCATTGGCGTCGCAAACGGCGAACCGCCAAACACCGCGACTGCAAGGCGCGCAATGGGCGATTGCCGCAACTGTGGTGCTGGCAGTGTTCTTCGGGTTCTACACTCAAGCGCCAGTAAAAACGTCGCTCCCTGAACAAATCGCTAGCCAACCGGCGGATGATGAGCAAGCGCTGCACACTCTGCTAAGCCAAATTGCCCAGACACATCAAGCCCAAGTAACGAGCCTCGAACAAACCTCAACGGTTGTCGCATGGCAAACCAGTCGCTTTAGCGCACCGCTAGAGCAAGGCTTAGCGGAATTACGCCGTGCCGGCGAACAGATTTATCAAGCGTTACAAGCTAATCCAACCGACAAACAACTTTGGCAACTCTGGCTTTGGGTGCAACAACGTGAACTCGATTTGCTACAGCAAGGCCAAAAACTTCCGATTCAAAACTCAACACAAGGAAATAGCATATGAGCCATTTTACCCTCACGAAAACCAGTCTCTTAGTGTCAACGCTTTATCTTGGTCTCATGGGCAGTGTATTTGCCGCTGAAAGTGTGGATAAACAGTTACCGATGAGTAGCGATACTCTGCTGCAAATCAAAGTCCAACGGGGCGAAGTGCAAATTCAAAGCTGGGATAAAAATGAAGTCAGCGTGACGGGCACTCTCGATGAGCTGAGCGAAGGCTTTGTCTTTGAACAGAAAGGTAACAACCTGAATATCGAAGATAAAATGCCACGCCACTATAACGGCAGCGACAACAACGGCTCAAAACTCACCATTAAGGTACCTAAATCCGTCAAGCTGAGCGCCGATACGATTTCAGCCAATCTGAAAATCAGCCAGGCTCAAGGCGAGCTCGAGCTGAATACCGTTAGCGGTAATATCACCGCCGAAGCACTGGATGGCACACCGACATTGCACACTGTGTCTGGCGATATCACCACTAAGGGATTAGCGGGCAAAGTGATGTTAGATACCGTCTCAGGTGAGATTAAAGACACCCAGAGCAAAGGCGAAATCAAATATCGTTTGGTGAGCGGCGATCTCAACAGTCAAACCTTAGCCGATAAAGTGAAAGTTGAGCAGGTTTCTGGGGAAATTAAAGCCGACTTTAACAGCGCCAAAGAAGTTAATGTCCGCACCGTGAGCGGCGACACTCAAGTCTCACTGGCGAAAAGTTTCGATAAAGCCAATCTTGAGAGCGTCAGTGGCGATATTATTGTGACATTTTCGGATACACCCGATGCTAATTTCGAGCTCAATGGCGGCCCAGGTGGCAAAATCAAAAATGGCTTGAGCCAAGATGCGCCACAAAGACAAAAATACGTGCCGAATGAATCCTTAAGCTTCCAAACGGGTGCTGGTAGCGCCAGTGTGAAGATGGATACCATTAGCGGTAATCTGATCCTGAAAAAACAATAGCCTTACCAGAAAACACGAATTAGCGATAAAAAGGCAATAAAAATGCCGCTCATCAGGAGCGGCATTTTTTTAGCCAAACGGTGTTAAATCGAGGCGATTTCTTCGCTCGTCAGATAACGCCATTCACCTAGGGAAAGTTCTGCGTCTAATTCAATTTTGCCAATGCTTTCACGGTGTAAGCCAACCACATGATTACCTACGGCGGCAAACATCCGCTTCACTTGGTGATACTTACCTTCGGTAATGGTTAAACGCACCAGCTGCGGCTCGATGATTTCAAGCACTGCGGGTTTTGTCAGACCGTCCTCGTTTCTCAGCTCCACTCCAGCAGCAAAAATGCCAATCAGACTCTCATCCACAGGCTCGGCTAACGTCACTAAGTAACGCTTGCCACAGTCTTTTTTAGGCGAAGTGATCCGATGCGACCATTGACCATCGCTCGTGATCAGCACAAGGCCAGTAGTATCGGCATCTAAACGCCCGGCAATATGTAAGGTTTCGGGCTTTTCAATATCCAGCAGGCTCAATACCGAAGGGTAGACTTCATCTATGGTCGAGCAAATCGTATCCACGGGCTTATTGAGCATCAGGTAACGCTCACCAACGAGGGAGATAAGCTCACCTTCGAGGCATACTTGCATCCCCTCGAGCACTTTAAAACCAGCATCTTTAATCACAGTCCCATCACAGGTGATATCACCACGGTGCAGGGCTTTTTTCGCTAAAGAGCGGGTGAGCGAGGTACTTTCACAGATAAATTTGTCTAAACGCACGGGACGACTCAACTTCAATAAATGAAAACCGCCGTATTATGAGGCCCAACGAACGAAAGGGCAAAGCCTAGCCAATCAAATTGCCCAAATGCCGCCTTAGTTACACCGGACAAACCTAAGTGCTTACTAACTTGTCAGAGCTTGCGTACGGTATGTTTGGCGGTTTTTAGGCCAATTTCAATCATGGTAATTTTTAGTTACAACTGACGGATAAGAAATCTGACTGAAAAAGTGTGATCACCTTGTTTAGATTCCCACTAAAGCATTAACATACGTTGCGTTGCGCCTGAAGCAATCCCATTTTGCACCAAACAGCCCCAGAGATGGGCACAATAACAAACTCGAAGGAAACGACATGAGAAAAGTACTCATTGGGGGACTGTGTGCCTCACTCATCGCAGGCCTCACTGCCTGTAATGACAACCCCGCTGAAGTTAAAGCACCAGAAACGGCTAAAACCGCCACTGCTGCCGCTGTCACTAAAGCATTGGGCTCTGGTATCGAATTTGAAAACTTCGATAAATCAGTGCGTCCACAGGACGACTTCTATGAATATGTTAACGGCGCTTGGCTGAAGAAAGCCGAGATCCCTGCCGATCGCACTAGCATTGGTGCCTTCTACGATCTGCGTGAAAAATCCCGTGATGACGTTAAAGCCATTATCGAAGAAGTAGCCGCCACGCCAAATCTGGCAGAAGGCACTGACGAGCAAAAAGTGGCTGACCTTTACCGTTCATTTATGGACACTGCAACGCTAAACAAGCTGGGCGTGACACCACTGAAAGGCGAATTTGATGCCATCAACGCTCTAAAAGATAAAAATGAGCTGGTGAAATACTTCGCCCACAGTCAAATCATGGGCGCCGGTACACCTATCGCCTTCTACATCGATATCGATGCGAAAAACTCTAGCCGTTACGCCACTCACCTATGGCAATACGGTTTAAGCCTGCCGGAAAAAGATTACTACTTCAACGAAGCTGAGCGTTTCGTCAATATCCGTAAAGCTTACGTTGCCCATATTGAAAAAATGTTCACTCTGGCAGGTCTTGCGGATCCAAAAGCCAGCGCTGAGTCAATCCTCGCCCTCGAAACTGCGATTGCCTCTAAACATTGGGATGTGGTTGAAACACGCGACAGCACTAAGACCTACAACCTGTACCAAGTTAAAGATCTGCCAAGCCTAGCGCCAGATATCGACTGGACTGGCTACTTAACGACATTAGGTGCTGACAAGCAGACTGACATTATCGTTAACCAACCAAGCTATATCCAAGGCCTGAATGAAGTTCTCAAAACGACCGATCTGGCGACTTGGAAAACCTACATGCAATGGCAAGTGCTGACCCACGCGGCGAGTAACTTGAGCGAAGAGTTAGACAACGAGAACTTTGCTTTCTTCTCTAAAACCCTTAACGGACAAGAAGAACAAGAGCCACGTTGGAAGCGCGGTGTTGCGGCAGTCAACGGCGTATTAGGTGAAGTGGTAGGTAAAGTGTACGTGAAGCGTCACTTCGCACCCGAAGCCAAAGAGCGCATGCAAGCATTGGTTGAAAACCTGCGCGGCGCCTACGGCGACAGCATCAAAGATCTGACTTGGATGAGCGATACCACTAAGCAAGCTGCTGCCGAAAAATTAGCGAAATTCAACCCGAAAATTGGTTATCCAAACAAGTGGGAAGATTACAGCAAGCTGACCATCAAAGCCGATGACTTGATTGGTAACGCGGTTCGCGCGAGCGAAGTTGAACACGCTAAGTCACTGGCTAAGTTAGGCGCGCCAATCGATAAAGACGAGTGGCACATGACCCCACAAACGGTTAACGCCTACTACAACCCAACCATGAACGAAATCGTGTTCCCAGCAGCCATTCTGCAACCACCTTTCTTCAACATGGAAGCGGATGATGCCGTCAACTACGGTGGTATCGGTGCGGTTATCGGCCACGAAATGGGCCACGGTTTCGACGATCAAGGTGCTAAGTTCGACGGCGAAGGTAATATGCGAGACTGGTGGACAGAGAAAGACTTAGAAGAATTCTCTGCACGTGGTAAGGCGCTGATCGCACAATACGATGGCTACTATGTGTTTGACGATCTGCACGTCAACGGCAGCCTGACCTTGGGCGAGAACATCGGTGACTTATCGGGCGTGACTATCGCTTACCGTGCGTACAAAAAGTCGCTCAATGGTAAAGAAGCACCAGTTATCGACGGTCTGACTGGCGACCAACGTTTCTTTATCGGCTTCACGCAAATTTGGCGTGCAAAAGCCAAAGAAGAAGCCCTGCGTAACCGTGTAGCGACAGATCCACACTCACCTGCGGAATTCCGTGCATTAGGTGCGCTGTCTAACATGCCAGAGTTCTACACTACCTATGATGTGAAACCTGGTGATGCTATGTATATCGCGCCAGAGAAACGCGTGAAAATTTGGTAATTCCAAATTAATTCAAGATAGTAATCAACAAACCCAATGGCGCCGCTCACAATAGCGGCGCCATTTTTTTAGGCGCGAAAAATGTGAACCTAAGCCAAACATGAACAAGTCTTCATCATTGATTCAGCTTTAATTAAGCCACTCCAGCCTATGGTATTCCCGTGATGTGTATCACTCCCATAAGGAAGTAGGCCGTTATGAATAAGTTATTTCGTACCTTTTTTATCTTTCTACTCTTATTATCGACCCGCACAGGCGTAGCCAATCCTTTAGATATCAATGACAGCAGAGCCGAACGCGGTAATTACAGTGCAAGACAGGCTCAAAGCCATGATCTGCATGGTCTTTATGCGCTCAACACTCAAACCTTCGACACCCCACGTCAAGCGTCGGCCTGTTTAGACAACTTATATTCCAACGCCCACACGGCCCAGAATGAACTCGCAAGCCTGTTGCAGACAGTGACAGCCTGTTCACAGGCGCAGGTGATTTTGCCTGACGTGAAAAGCTATCAACGCGCCGCCGAGAAGGTCGCCACCAAATTTAATGGGGATGCTAGCCAGATCACCGATCTTGCCCGCGCCAGCATCGTCAGTAACAGCATCTCCGAGTTGATGCAAAGCTACTACGCCTTAAGCGAGCAAGCTCAGGTCGTCAAACAGAAAAACCGTTTCGCCGAGCCTAAAGCCTCAGGTTATCGCGACCTTAACTTACTGGTACGTTTGCCCGAAAGCGGCATGATTGCCGAGGTCCAATTACACCTTAAGGATATTGCCGACATTAAAAGTGGCCCAGAGCACAAGGTTTACGAGCAAGTTCAACAGATTGAGGCGAATGCAATAAAACAACAACGTGCATTAAGTGAGTTTGAAACCGCACAGATCGCTAAGCTACGCCAAGAGTCCCATAAGCTGTATCACAAAGCTTGGCTTAACTATAAACGCGTCGATGAAGGACTGTTGCTGACTAACTCAGTTGCTTAATCACCCGTTTGTTTAATTGTTTAATCGCTTAACCGTTTAACGCTGTACCACTTCCACTGTTGCGCTGGCTATTTGTGAAAACAGATGCCAGCGCTTTTTTATGGCGTAACCCCAGTCTTAGCCCAAAGCGTCATCTCACTAACAATCGATCTATGCCCACTATCGCTCACAGCCCTTCCCTCGCATCCAAACTGGTTTCCCTATATAATCCCGCGCCATAAGGCGACCCTTAAGGAAATTCCATGCACGACATTATTGAGCAACTCCAAGAACGCAGCGAAACAGTGCCAGTGCCACTCGAGTTACCCACATTCGAGCAGTTAGTGGAGGTTGAGGAACAGATTTTGATCCCACTGCCACGGGAATTAAAGGAATACCTACTCCATGCCAGTGATGTGATTTATGGCGCGATTGAGCCTGTGACCGCAGCCGATCCCTATTCACACACCTATTTACCCGAAGTCACCTGCTATGCTTGGTCAATCGGCTTGCCAAGGGACTTAATCGCCATCTGCCAATTAGGCGATGACTTTTACTGTATCGATCAGGATGGGCAAGTTCACTTCTGGCAAAACGGTGACTTTACCGATACTTATTGGGAATCCTTCTGGGAATGGGTCGAAGATATTTGGCTTAAAAACAAATACTGATTTTACCGAGATTTTATTTTTATCAACTTGAGAACCGCATTATGTCTAAAAATATTGGCTTGAACGCCATCGAAATGAGCTACTTACGCCAATCACTCAGCCTCAGTGCGGCTCAAGTAGGACAACTGACCAACCACAGCGAAGCCGATGTATTAGCCTGGGAAAATGCTGAAACACAGGCCCCTGAACTGGCGCAGAAAAAGCTGTTAGATCTCGACGATATTATCGAGATGCAAGTACTCAATACCACTGACGGCATCGAAGCCCTATTTAAGAAAGAGCCTAAGCGTCACTTGGCCTTCGTGGTGTATCCAACCCAAGCCGTTTACACCCAATATAACCCCGAGTTTTTAAGCTCGCTGCCGTTAACTGAGCTTTACAACACAGCGGCATGGCGCATTAAGAAAGAATGTAAACTGGTGCTTGAAGTGGATGTTAGCTTAGTCAATCTCGATGTCGAAGCCTACAAAGCATTCCGTGAACAAAATGGGTTAAGTGAGAGCCGTGAAAGCCGTGCAAAATGGGCGGCGACGCAGCTATAAATACTAAATGACTTAAGCAAAAAGGGCAGAAGTGAATCTTCTGCCCTTTTGTTTTTTATCGCTTAGTGCAGATTAAGCCTGTGCCGCTGCTGCGATGGCTTCCATTTTGGCGAGTGCCGATTTACGCGAAGGACGCGCTGCAATTCTATCGCGATACGCCGCTAATTTAGGCGGGATCTGCTGCTCAAATAAGGTGCCCCAAAGCAGGGTATGGGCCAGCAGAATATCGGCAACCGATAAAGTGTCGCCGAGTAAAAAGTCGCTATCGGGCAGCATAGCTTCGGCCAAAGCCGCCGCCTTATCAAACTCCCACACAGCGCATGGCATGATGGAGGGATGACGTTGCGCTTCCGGCAGCGCAAATTTATGCTTGCCGAGGGTCCACAGAGGCTGCTCGAGTTCGGTAATAATAAAGCTCACCCATTGATGATGCAGACCCGATGCCGCACTGCCCGCTTCAGGTAACAAGTTGCCAAACTTCTCCGCCAGATACAGGCAAATAGCCGCAGACTCAGACAATACAAGATTATCGTCGGTTAACACTGGCACTTTACCGCAGGGATTAAGCGCTAAGAAAGCGGTGCTACGGTGCTCGCCCTTATTCATATCCACAAACGAAAAGACCCACTCGGCGCCTAACTCTTCTAGCACCCAAGCGACTCGTAATGCACGGCTGCGGGGCATGCCATATAAGGTGATCATATTAACGTCCTTTTAGTGATGACTGATTAACGAGAACGAAGATACACTGTGTCGCGGCAGAGTAAAATACAAAAACGGCGCCGAAGCGCCGTTTCCAATAACTCTGCCAATAACTAATTAGAAGTTCATGGTCAGTTTGGTATAGATATAACGTCCCATTGGGTTGTGTACAGAAATCACATAACCATAGAGGTCAGTATCGCCGTCACCAATCGCAAACGGTGGTTCTTCATCGAACAGGTTGTTCACGCCTAATGTCAGCTTGAACATCTCGTTGAAACGGTAACTACCTGACATATCGACTAATAACTGTGCATCAACCATACGAGACTTGTTGGTTTCGAAGTCTAACACGCCGTCAAAGTCGATATCTGGAGTATCTTCGAACTCACCGATGTAGCTCAGGTTTACGTTGGCCGCGAAGTTATCCATGGTCCAGTTCGTGGTAAGCAACCAGCGATGTTGTGGGAACTTGTACTCGCCTGTGTAATCAAGACCGTCTTTTTCGAAGTTATGTAAGTAGCTGTACTCTAGACCAAACTTCAAATCACCAAAGCTATCTAGCTCAAGACCATAGTGGGTTGACAGGTCAACACCCTGCACATCCTGCGAGCTTAAGTTGATAAAGCTTGAGTGAATAATGCTGATAGGACCTAAGGTTTGACCTGCTTGCGGAGCTAAACGCTCACACACAGTGCTGTTTTGATCGTTACAGTTTGCGGTATAGATATCACCCAATGGCTGCTTATCGATCTTGTTATCTTGAGTAATGCTGTAAACATCGAAACCGATATCAAACTTCTGGCTTGGCGCCCAGATGAGTCCAAGGTTCCATGTTTCTGACTCTTCGGCATCCAACTCAGAGTTACCTTGGAATTCAGTGTTGTAGTCGAGCGCTTCGCAATCCACACCATCGGCGGCGCAGCGATAAGTATCGATAAAGAAACTACTTTCGCGTGATGGGCCTAAACCAATTTGTGCTAATGAAGGCGCGCGGAAACCCGTTGACCAAGAACCACGGCTCGTCAGCTCATCGGTGATGCCCCATTGGAACGCCACTTTAGGGTTAGTGGTTGAACCAAAATCGCTGTAATGGTCGTAGCGACCCGCGAGTTGCAGCTCAAAGTTATCTGTGACGGGAATAGAGAACTCCACATAACCCGCGTATTGGTCACGAGAGGCCGCCGCAGAAACCGCTTCGGTACCGAAAATCAGCCCACGTTGGAACTGTTCATCAGGCACGTCGCTCACGCTTTCTTCACGGTATTCCACACCCGCTGCCATCATAATATCGCGATCCGCAATGGTGAAAGCCTGACCGGAAATGTTCGCCGCGTAAGAGGTCATGCTCGATAAACCTTGGCGAACTAGGCTAGTCGTAATGGCATCAATCACATCCTGCGAGTTCATGGTGCCGCCAAAAGGATTGTAGCGACCCGCATCGATCTCAGCTTGCAGGTAATCGGTTCTGACCCAACCTTGAGTACGATCGCCCGTTTGAGTCGATTCACTGCGGCCGCGCTGTACCGAAGCTTCCCAATCCCACTCTTTAATCGTGCCACGTAAACCCGCCACTAAACGCAGAGTGTCGGACTCGATATCCCAACGGCGCGCACCTGCATCCACAGTACGGAAACGACCGATCTCGATATCTTTGCCCCAAGGATTATTTGGGTGAGTACCAGGCACAGTTAAGGCCGCATCTTCATCCAAAGGGGTTGGCGCGCCACCCGCAATAGAAGAGTTATGTTGCGCCGCTAACTCGAGGAAAGCGGTTAAATCGTCATTGAAATGGTAATCGAATTGACCAATAGCCCCGATACGCTCAGCTTCAGGGATCACTAAGTTGTATGGACCATAGTCAAATAAACAGCTGCCGCTGGCCGTTGCACGATCGGGCGGACAGGATGGATCGATAGTCTTGACACCATCAACATAAAAATAACCGGGGAAACCGCGTGAAGAACGGAAATCTTCACCACCGTAAGGGCTTTGATCAGCTGTGCCAAAACGGCCCAAATCAGTTGCCGCTAAGGTGTCGTTTTTAAAATAGTCGAGAATAACCGACGCACTGCCCTTTTCGGATTTCACGCCCCAAACGACGCTCGCCGTGGTTTCATCGTAACCCGTACCTGGGGTGTCGCCGTAACCTAAGTTAACCTCAATCCCTTCGATGTCTTTTTTCAAGACAATGTTGACTACGCCCGCAATGGCATCGGAACCGTAAATCGCCGATGCACCATCTTTAAGAATATCGATGCGTTCAATCGCAGAAACCGGAATGTTGTTAATGTCGACGAAGGAGTTAGTAATACCTTCGGCAAACGCACTGGCCGCAACACGGCGACCGTTAATCAATACCAGAGTGGCGTCAGGGCCTAAGCCACGCAAACTGATCGAAGCACCACCATTGGCGGTCGAGTCTTGGCTGTTACCACGGGTCGAGAAAGCGCCGGCACCGTTTGCAGGCATACGTTCGAGTAACTGCTGCAGGTTATCAAAACCCATGTTGGCAATATCTTCTTTGCCAATGGATTGAATCGGCGACGGTCCCTCGATGTCGGTGCGCTTAATACGAGAGCCCGTTACTTCAATTCGTTCAACTTTATCGGCACCATTGTCGGCTGCATAGCTAATACTCGGGGCAAATGCCATGGCAATTGCGATAGCACAAGCGCTGGGTAGAATCTGAGGTCTTTTCATTTACATCCCCTAATCTTCATTTGTTAAATTTATTTTACTTTTATTAAACTAATTTTTAACACAACCAAGGTAATCGGTTGTAAAACAAAGTCAATGGGGCACTGAAAAAAGTTAAACTTTTGTTACTAATAAAAACCATGTATTTTCCAGCAGAGATCTCTCAAGATAGTTACCAACTGGATGCAAACAATAGGGAAGAAAATGCAAGAACAAACGATTCATGAAGCCGAATTTGAAGCTAACTTAGGCATGTATTGGTTACTCTCTGGAGCCGCTTACTTCACCTTGAGCATTGTTGGTATCCCCTTGTTACTACTGTGGTTCCCTATTGGCCTATGGGGAACTCGTCGCTACATTCGCAATATGAGCGCACGCTTAACCAGCAAAAAGCTGATTGTGCGCAGAGGCATTTTAACTCGTACAGAAAATACGGTTCCCCTAGATAAAATTACCGATATCGCCCTCATTCAGGGGCCGATTATGCGCCTGATGGGGTTACATAAACTCACTGTAGAAACCGCAGGACAATCGGGCACTGGCGCCTTAATTAGTCTAGTGGGCATAGTCGATGCGCCGGGTTTTAGGGCACAGATTTTGGAGCAAAAAGAACGCTTAAGTGATGTGCAATCACCCGCCGAGGCGAGTGTCCCCACGGAAGATAACGCCCTGTTGACCCAACTTGTGGAAATGACGGCCAGCTTAAAACGCATCGAAGCCCTACTCGCCGCCAAATACAATTCTTAACAGTTAACACCGCGACTTAAGTGCTTAGATAGCTCAGTATCAACCAGACCATTTCCAACGGATAAGGAAACACCCAGCGTATTATGGCGACTTATCAAGTAAAACCCCTCCCCATGAATTGGACAGCCCAACTGGCTCTCGGCATAAAGGCCATGGGACCCGGTGTATTAATGGCCGCTGCCGCAATTGGGGCCTCACATTTAGTGTCATCCACCCGCGCTGGCGCAGAATTTGGTTGGCAACTCGCCTGGGTGATTCTGGGAGTGAACTTGCTGAAATACCCCTTCTTTACCGCGGGTGCGCGCTACACTGCCGCCACAGGGGAAAGCCTGTTGCATGGTTATCTAAAACAGGGACGGGGTTATCTATGGCTATTCACTGGCCTCAATGTGATAGCTTCTATCGCCAGTACCGCGGGGGTTTGCATGTTAACCGCCGCCATGCTAACTCAGTTTATCCCCTTACCTATTGATGTATTGGCGCTGTTGGTGCTGATAAGCTCACTGTTGTTATTGATTTTAGGGCACTATTCATTGTTGGACAGGCTGACCAAGATCATCATGTTCGCCCTGACGCTCACCACATTAATCGCCGTCGCCTTGGCATTTGATCATATGAAACCGCTAGAAAGTCAGTTTGTTTCCCCCTCGCCTTGGCAGTGGGCCCATGTGGGATTCTTGGTCGCCATGATGGGCTGGATGCCAGCGCCGATTGAGGTCAGCGCGTGGAATTCGCTGTGGTTATTGGAAAAACAAAAAACATCACCCGTTACCCCCGCCCAAGCCATCTTAGACTTTAACTTAGGCTATATCGTCACCGCAGTATTAGCCGTGGTCTTTTTGGCCTTAGGCGCGCTGGTGATGCATGGCAGTGGTGAGCACTTTTCCGACTCTGGCGCCAAGTTTGCGAACCAATTAATCAACTTATATAGCCAAGTCATGGGCGGAGAAAGTCGCTATTTGATTGGCATAGTGGCGTTTTTATGTATTTTCAGCACCACTGTCACTGTCATCGATGGCTATAGCAGAACCTTGAACATGGGCTGGCAACTGCTGTCACGCACGGCAGTCAGCGAAGTCCAATCGGACAAACGTCTGACAGGCATCATGCTCAGCGTAAGCGCATTAGGGTTAATGCTCATCCTGTTTTTCAAGGGCGCACTGTTGCCACTGCTAGAGTTTGTGATGATTTTAGCCTTTATGACCACAGTGGTTTTTGCATGGCTAAACTATCGCTTAATGACTAGCACCCAACTGCAAGAAGCTCATCGTTATGGCACAAAAATGAAATGCCTCTCTTGGATAGGATTAAGCTATTTGCTTATTTTTGCAGTGCTTTTTATGTACTGGTATCTAGCGGTTAAAGTGTAGTTCAACGCATTTGAGCATGAGTCCTCAGCGAGGGCTCATGTTCTACTGTGCCACTTGCTCATCCACGCTAGACTTTCCTGCTTTTCTGTTACTTTGAGTATATAATGTCTGCTCTTAAACCAGACAGCGCAGCCGCGCCTAGAGATGACCATGATTAACAATGATATTTTGCGCCGTTTGCGCTTCGTGTTTGATTTCAACAATGCCAAAATGATTAAGATCTTTGCCAAAGTTGGAAGAGAAGTGCCGACCGAAGAGATGATTAGTCTGCTGCGCAAAGAAGAGGAAGAAGGCTATAAGGCCTGTAACGACACGACCCTTTGTCAGTTTTTAGATGGTCTTATCATCGAAAAACGTGGTTTACGCGAAGGGGCCGAACTGCCAAAACCAGTATCAAAATTAAACAATAACTTAATCTTCAAAAAGTTACGTGTTGCCCTCGAAATGCGTGAAGAAGATATTATGGCCACCCTAGCGCTCGCCGAAGTGCAAATGTCTAAGTCTGAGTTAAGCGCGCTGTTTCGCAACCCGGATCATAAAAACTTCAAGGCCTGCGGCGACCAGATCCTGCGTAACTTTATCCGTGGCTTATCACTAAAATATCGCGGTGTTTAATACCCAAACAGCTTAACCCCAAAAACGCAGCCTAGGCTGCGTTTTTTGTTTTAATAGCACCTTAAACAGCCATTTACTCGGCAAAAGCATTTACAACCAATTAACAGAACCCTGTTTTAAACAGTAAGAATTGTCTCTGATGCAAAAAAAGCCACAAATAGCGCACGATACAGGCAACAAAGATCACATTTCATGATAACCTTACGTGACTTACAGCACGTCTCAAGCACGTACCGAACCATTAAACAATAACTCAAAGGTTACCCATGGACGATAATAAACGCCCCCTCTATCTTCCGTTTGCAGGACCTGCCATTCTTGAAGCCCCCTTAATTAACAAGGGCAGTGCATTTTCGGAAGAAGAGCGTATTTTCTTTAACCTCGAAGGCTTAGTACCCTACGCCATTGAAACCATTGAAGAACAGGCTTCACGCGCCTACGATCAGTTCAGAAGTTTCAATAACGATCTCGATAAGCACATCTATCTGCGCAACATTCAAGACACCAACGAAACCCTGTTTTATCGTTTAGTGCAAAACCACATCAGCGAAATGATGCCAATTATCTACACCCCGACAGTAGGTTTGGCCTGTGAGCGCTTCTCGAAAAACTATCGCCGTAACCGTGGTCTGTTCATCTCCTACCCGAATAAGGACAGAATCGACGACATCCTCAATAACTCGACTCGCCAAAAAGTAAAAATCATCGTTGTGACCGACGGTGAGCGCATCTTAGGCTTAGGCGACCAAGGTATTGGCGGCATGGGGATCCCGATTGGTAAATTGTCACTGTACACTAGCTGTGGTGGGATCAGCCCCGCATACACACTACCCATTACCTTAGACGTAGGTACCGATAATCCACAATTGCTGGAAGATCCTATGTACATGGGTTGGCGCCACCCACGTATTGGCGGCGAAGAGTATGCCGAGTTTATCGAAGCCTTTATGCAAGCCGTGCATGTACGTTGGCCAGATACACTGATCCAATTCGAAGATTTTGCCCAAAAGAATGCGATGCCAATCCTTGAGCGTTATAAGGATCGTTACTGCTGCTTTAACGATGACATTCAAGGCACTGCCGCTGTGACTGTGGGCTCGTTACTCGCCGCCTGTAAAGCCGCGGGCACTGAGCTGAACAAACAACGCATTGCCTTTTTAGGTGCAGGTAGCGCTGGCTGCGGTATTGCCGAAGCCATCGTTGCGCAAATGGTGTCAGAAGGGATCAGCGACGAGCAAGCTCGCAGCCAAGTCTGCATGGTTGACCGTTGGGGCCTGCTGCTCGACAACATGCCTAACCTGTTGCCATTCCAACAAAAATTGGCTCAAAAATGTGCCGAAATCAGCAACTGGAATAACTTCAGCGACAATATTTCACTGCTCGATGTGGTCAATAACGCTAAGCCAACGGTACTGATTGGCGTTTCGGGTGCACCGGGTCTATTTACCGAAGAAATTGTTCGTGCAATGCATAGCCACTGCGAACGCCCAATTATCTTCCCACTGTCGAACCCCACCAGCCGTGTTGAAGCGACGCCAAAAGATATTCTGCACTGGACGTCAGGCCAAGCTTTAGTGGCAACGGGTAGCCCGTTTGAACCTGTGGTTGTCGATGGCGAGACCTATGAAATCGCACAATGTAACAACAGCTTTATCTTCCCAGGTATTGGTTTAGGTGTACTCGCCTCTGGTGCTCGCCATGTCTCCGATGCGATGTTAATGGCGTCGAGCCGCGCGCTCGCTGAATGCTCACCGTTAGCCATTAATGGCTCAGGGCCGCTCCTGCCAAAACTGGAAGACATTCACTCAGTGAGTAAGCATATTGCCTTTGCCGTCGGTAAAGTGGCGATTGAGCAAGGCCTATCCTTGCCTGCGAGTGATGAACTACTGATGCAATCTATCGAAGATAATTTCTGGAAGCCTGAGTACCGCCGTTATAAGCGTACTTCTTTCTAATTTCAGACATTATTCCAATAAAAAGCCCGTCAATCGACGGGCTTTTTATTGAGTCAAATTCACAGCTTAAGGCGCCATCACCTGTTTAAAGCTGTTGAGCATAGAACGGTCGGTACGCGCTTTCTTTAATTTTCGTACACATTCTTTCAGTGATTCATCGGCTAAGCGACCGAAAATCCCGTTGTATTCCTTCTCGTTGATGGCTTCATCGGTATCGGCCTGCTCAGAAATCTCCTGGGCGACACGGCTAAGTTGCAGCCACGCATTGGCAATATAGAAACCGTGGAACTCAGCCTGTGGCATCAAGTTACGGGCGCTGGCAGGCAATGCCTCCCAAGCCGCGGCAAATTTACCTTCGCGATCGAGTAACAACTCGGCGCATAGACCTTTATAGGCCTCTAATAGGCTCTCTGGCATTTTCGCCATAGGCAATACTTTATTGGCAACATTGTGGGAAATCCGCTCGGCGGTTTCACGATACTCAACTGATACTTCAGCCATAATTTCTCTCTTAACTTAAGCGGCTTAAAATTGGCCGCTAATATATAAACCATAAACCCCATTGTGGGCCAAAGGTGTCACTGTGATCCCTTTATAGGGCTCAGTAAAATACCAACCCGCCAGTGCGCCAATGGCAGCGCCTGCAAGGACATCTTCTAAATAGTGCTTATCGCTCTCGACTCGGGTATAGCCCACATAAGTCGCCGCAAGATACGCTGGCAGACCATATTGCCAACCATAGCGCTGCTGAATAAATGTCGCCGCCATAAAGCTGTCCGACGTGTGTCCAGACGGAAAAGAATCATCACCACTGCCATCGGGTCTATCCTTACTGACACCCAGTTTAAGCCCTTCGACTATGACCCTGCTCGAGACTGCTGCTTTAAGTAATTGCCACGAGCCTTCATTCCCCTCTTCATAGAATAGGGTCGCGCCCAAAGCCGTCGCAGGCAGGAGTAAATGCACTACATCGCCCGAAGTTTCGATATCATCCGAGTTTGCCCAACTCGCTCCCGTGAACAGCAACAGTGCGGCACAGAGTAATTTTTTCAAAGGGTTTCCTTATTGGGTGAGATCCAAGGCGACGTTTATACCTTGATAGCGGAATGAATGCAAAAATTGCAAACTTTACATGTAAACAAGACGTAAAAAGTTTATGCTAAGATAATGATTAGCTATCTGTTTCAGTGCGAACAGGAAACCTTTCCCTTGCCACACACTCAGCGTAATTTATCTCTGTTTCTGATGCTGCTGTTAGTGCCGCTAAGCCTGGCCGTTGCAGAAGAAAAGCCACAGATCGATCAAATATTCAAATTATTTGAAAGTGGTGAGGTTATGGCTCGCGAGTCGGTAGAGCAAAATATCGCGCTACTGGATAAACTGATTGCCAGTGATGATGTAGAACACATCGAAAAGTTAAAAATGCTCAAATGCTGGAATCAACCAGCCGAGACAGAAGCTGAAATCCTTCTCGCCCGAGACAAAGCACAAGAAGCGCTGAATAGCATTCCCAGCACAGCCTCAGTCCATTTTGCCACCGATCTAACCCTATGCCACTCCTGGTTTCTACAATTAAGTAGAGATATTAATGGCGCTATGGAAGGGTATTCTCGCAGCATTAAAACTGCATACGAACATGAAGATATCAAGCTTATCGCCGATGCCCGCAGCTTACGTGGCGCACTCTACTCCTATATTGGTGACTTTTCCGCCGCCTTAGACGATTTAGTCACCGCACAAGGGCTGTACGAATCCTTAAATTTAACTGGCTGGGCAAACATCAATCTAACCGACATTGCCACCAGCTTTAGGCGCTATGGTGATCCCGAGAGTGCAATCAAGTATTACAACAAACTCAAAGAGTTATATCTAAAGAAAGGGAACGAGGAGCAAGTCGCTAATGTCACCTCCGATATAGGGATTGCCTTAGATGAAATGGGCGAGCACGAACAGGCCATTGAAAACTTTCGTTTTAGCTATCAGTACTTTAAAAAGCATCGACTCAACAATGCCGCCGCGGTCAACGCCACTAACATCGCCTACAGCTTGATCCAACTAAATCGTTTAGATGAGGCCGAAAAATATCTAAAAGAAGCCGAGTTAGAGATCACGGCGAACGAACCCGCAGCCTACAGCTTTATGAAGTTGTTTATGGGCAAAATTCGTTATCAACAAGGTCGCTATCAAGAGGCGTTAAGCGAACTCGCCGACGCTGAAAATGCGTTTCGCGCCATGCAGAATGATCGCGGCTTAGTTCAGCTGTTGCAACTCAAGAGCGAAGTCTATGCGGCGATGAATGATTTGCCGTCGGCCTATCAAACTTTACAGCAGTTTGTCGCCTTGACTCGAAAGGTGGAAGACAATTCGTTTGCGCACCAAACCACTGAGTTAAAAGTAAAATTTGATACCAGTTGGATTGAGTCAGAAAACAAACGCTTACTCGATAACCAAAAATTAAAGGAACAAGAGTTAGCACTGCTCGAGAAAAATAAGTCGCTGCAACTTATCATCCTACTACTCACGGGCTGCATTTTGGCCATAGTGTCACTCTTTGCCTACAAACAAGTGCACCGCAATCGTCACCTACAGACCATAGCACTAACCGACTATCTGACCCAATTGCCCAATCGTCGGCACATCTATGCCAAGGCGGAACAATATTTTCAACAGGCGTTAAAGCTACAAACCCCGTTCTCGGTAATCATCTTCGATGCGGATCATTTTAAAAAGATAAACGATAATTTCGGCCATGAAATTGGCGACCAAGCATTATTAACCATCGCGCAAGCCAGCCAGGCATTAACTGCTGACCGCAACTTGATTGGCCGTATCGGTGGCGAAGAGTTTTTAATTTTATTACCCAATACCAACGCCGAACGCGTGTGGGAACTCGCCCATGAGTTACAAACCTTAATCACCCGTTATGGCGCCATTAATTTACCCGTAGAGTTAAAGCTAACTGTAAGTGCAGGGGTGGCAACTTTAAATACCGAATTAGGCAAACAAGATGAAAGCTTTGCGCGTTTGCTTAAGCGTGCGGACAACGCCCTTTACGACGCTAAAAATGCTGGTAGAAACTGCGTCAAAGCCGCAAAGGCTGCGAGCTAGCTTAGGTATTGCGATGCCAAAAGATTTGATGTTCGAGGGGTGGCGGTAAGGTACCAAACCATTTTTGATAGAGCCGCGCAAAACCTCCCGACTCTTTGAGCTTTTCTAGCTCAGCTTGCCATCGTTGTACCTTGTCGGAAGACGTTCCTTTTGAGAATGCCAAATAAAGATGGATTTCGGAGAGCACATAAACGGGTTTGATCTCCGACTCCTTCGCACCGATATCCTGCAATATATGCTTGACCGCCAAATCGGCCTGACACCAGAACCGCACCCGAGAAAACAACAACTGTTTAGCCGATTGCTGTGGAAAACTCGCCACTAAGAGACCATCGATACCTTGCTGTTGCAACAGTTGCGCACCGACTGACTCACGATACACGCCTACGATCCCAGCTTTACTCACTTCGGATAACCGATTGATATTAATGGGATCATCAGCTCTTGCATAAAGAGTAATTTTACTGGTGGCAATGGGGCCAATAAAATCGAAATGGGTTTCCCGCTCATCGCTAATGGAAGTGGCAAACAACAACACGTTCGGCGACGAATGAGCAATAGAGTAAGCCCGCGCCCAAGGTAAAACTTCAATTTTTTCCTGCTGCCCGATACGCGTCTGCAATTGATTAACCAGTTCAACACCAAAGCCGGTTGGCACGCCATCTTGCTCGAAGCTCATGGGTGGCCAAGCCTCTGTCACTAACCGCACCGTCTTGGTTGTCGCTTCTGTTGCAGCTAAGCTAAGGCCTGCATAGCCTAAGCATACGCACAACAATAGGCGATAACCGTGTTTGCAAAGGGTCAGCAACATAGACAAGACCGAAGGGGAAAGTTACTACTCATCATAGATCTAATTTACACATCGAAGAAAGTAACAATTGCAGTTTGGCTTAAATCCCCAAACACTAAACTCGTCCGTTGCGGCTTAAAACTGCTATCATGGCGCCATCCTATTAAGCCCAATGCCGTTTCCATGTCGACCACAGTAACCTCTCCCGCCAATATTCCCGACGCAGCTACTCTTGGCCGCCTTGCTTTGCAAATCAAGGCCTGGGGAAAGGTGCTCGGTTTTGCCCAAATAGGGATCTGCGACACCGACTTAACTGCGGAAGAACTCAAATTACAGGCTTGGCTGGATAAAGGCTATCATGGGGAAATGGGCTATATGGCCACCCACGGCATGATGCGTGCTCGCCCCCACGAATTGCACCCAGGCACAGTTCGAGTGATTTCAGCACGGATGGATTATCTACCGCCAGAGGCAGGTTTTGCCACTAACTTAGCCTCGCCGAATATGGGTTATATCTCGCGTTATGCGGGCGGTAGGGATTACCACAAACTCATCCGTGCCCGCTTAAAAAAACTGGGGGATCAGATCAGCAGCGAGCTTATTGCTTTAGGTTTCGATGCCGCCGACTTTAGGCCCTTTGTCGACTCTGCACCAGTACTGGAGCGTCCACTCGCCGAAAAAGCCGGCATAGGTTGGACAGGTAAGCACTCACTTATTCTTAATCACGATGCGGGCAGTTGGTTCTTCCTCGGGGAATTACTGATCAACCTGCCCTTACCCGTGGACATTCCGATCAAGGAAGACTGCAACACCTGCGTGGCCTGCATCACCTCCTGCCCAACAGGCGCCATAGTCGAGCCTTATACCGTGGATGCTCGGCGCTGTATTTCTTATCTGACAATCGAATTGCAGGGTGCCATTCCTGAAGAGTTTCGCACCTTAATGGGAAATCGCATTTACGGCTGCGACGATTGTCAGTTGGTGTGCCCGGTCAATCGTGAGGCACCGCTGACACAGGAGAGTGATTTCCACATTCGGCCTAAGCTCAAACAGCCTGAACTGCTCAGCTTATTTGCGTGGAGCGAAACCGAGTTTCTCAAACAGACCGAAGGCAGCGCCATTCGCCGTATTGGTCATCAGCGCTGGCTACGCAATATCGCCGTCGCCCTGGGCAATGCGCCGAGTTCGCCGCAAATCATCGCCGCCCTAGAGCAACGTAAAGCCCAAGCGGATGTCGATGATATGGTGAAAGAACATATCGATTGGGCCCTAGCGCAGCATACGGGCGGCTCACAAGCCAATAACCGTAAAACGGAGCGACTGGTTCGAGTCATTCAAAAAGGCTTACCACGGGATGCCTAGCATCTAGCCTTTCTATCCTAGCGCTTGCCTTAATTCATAATGGCAACAATCACTTGTGTGGCATCAAAACAGGCAAAGCATGGCTCGCCTACTTTGAGCGTTTGAATATCGGCCAATGGCATCACCGAATAGATAATATCTTTACCGCCAATTTCTATCGCTAACTCAGCCTTATCGGCCAGTTCAGTCACACTCAATAAGTGCCCACTGACGCAATTTTGCCCCGCGCTCTGGCAGGCATCACGACTGGCCGTCACGGCTGGCGCCTTAAACAACAATAGAATCGATTGATTAAGCGCTAACTGCAGACGCTCAAAACTGGCATGGGTCACTGAGATTTGGATCTGCTGCCCTCCCGCCAACGTCACCTTTAGGTTGTCATTTAAGCCAAGCGGCTCAATGCTGTGGATACGAGCGGTTAACTGGTTGCGGGCGCTGGTTTTAAGGGAGAAATGCGCCATCACATCTAACAAACTGTGCATATCGACCGAATCATCCAGCAACGCCGACAGCGCCATTTCCTGCACCTGCGAGGTGATGGAATACACCTTAAGTAAACGCTCACCAAACTCGGTGAGTTTAGCGCCACCACCACCCTTACCGCCCTTTTCGCTGCTGACGACAGGCTCGGGCATAGTGGTATTCATCTCGTTTATTGCATCCCACGCGGCCTTGTAGCTAATCCCCGCCAACTTAGCGCCCTGGCTGATAGACCCAGTATTAGCCACTTGGCGTAGCAAAGCTATCCGCCGCGGATTGGCAAAGGGTTTATCCCCCAATGACAGTGTCAGTAGTGCGTGTAAGTCCATGTTCCTGCGCGCCTTAACTTAAGTGAATGTTATTGTCCCCGATCAATCTTGAGATACCAATACGCACAGTCGGAAATATCCACCAAGGCATTGCTGTTTTGGCAGATAAATCGAGCAGAGATCACTAATTTACATATCGGGGCTTGAATGATCGATATATAGATTGGTATATAACGATGACTTTTTATCACGGAGGAACACCATGAGCTCGCTCAAACACTTTTTACGCTTTACCACAGCCTCAGTCGTTGGCTTAGCCCTCAGTTGCAGCGTCAGCTTTGCCGCAGACAAAGAGCAAGTGACTGTTTTTGCTGCCGCATCCCTCACGAATGCGCTGAATGAGATTGGCCAGCAATATGAGAAAGAACATCAAACGAAAGTGATTTTCTCCTATGCCTCCTCCTCAACACTCGCAAAACAAATTGCCAATGGGGCGCCTGCCGATCTGTTTATCTCCGCCAACCAAAAATGGATGGATTACCTTGTCGATGC
The DNA here is from genome assembly GCF_019457635.1 of Shewanella mangrovisoli. Classification (NCBI taxonomy): domain Bacteria; kingdom Pseudomonadati; phylum Pseudomonadota; class Gammaproteobacteria; order Alteromonadales; family Shewanellaceae; genus Shewanella; species Shewanella mangrovisoli. The sequence goes on along the minus strand of NZ_CP080412.1, from coordinate 895,674 downwards.
CAAGGCGGTGAATGCCGATAGCCGTATTACCCTGTTAAAAAATACCTTAGTGCTGATTGCCGAAAAGAATAGCCCAGTAGACCAAGTCACCCTAAACAGCGATTGGGATATTAAGACCGCGGTCAATGGCAGCCGTTTAGCGGTGGGCGATCCTGACCATGTCCCAGCCGGACAATACGCCAAGCAAGCACTTGAAAATCTGAATCTTTGGAAAACCGCCGAGCCTCTGCTGGCGAGAGCAAACAATGTCCGCGCAGCTCTAGCATTGGTGGAACAGGGCGAAGCCCCGCTCGGTATCGTTTACTCGACCGATGCCAAAGTAGCGCAAAAGATTAAAATTGTGGCGACCTTCCCCGCGACCAGCTATAGCCCGATTGAATATCCCAGCGCTTTAACGAAACAGGAATCCACCGCCAGCGCGAAAGACTTTAATCAATACCTTCAAAGCTCAAGTGCAACAGCAGTATTTGAAAAATATGGCTTTGGAGTGAACTAGTGCTGAGTGATGTTCTCTTGAGTGGCTCGCTGTTTGACGAGCCACTCCTCAGCGAATACGAAACTGCCGCGCTGCTGCTGAGTCTCAAAGTCTCAGCGGTTGCCGTGCTGGCCAGCTTACCCTTAGGCATTTTATGCGCTTGGTTACTGGCACGCGTGGAGTTTCCCGGTAAGGCTATCTTTGACAGTCTCCTGCATCTCCCACTGGTGTTACCGCCGGTGGTGGTAGGTTACCTGTTGCTCATCAGCATGGGGCGCCAGGGCGTAATCGGGCAGTGGCTCTATAACTGGTTTGGCATAAGTTTTAGCTTTAGCTGGCGCGGCGCGGCACTCGCCGCCGCAGTGGTCTCCTTTCCTTTGATGGTCAGAGCCATACGCCAATCCTTCGAAACCGTCGATATTCGCCTCGAACAGGCGGCACGCACCTTGGGAAGCAGTCGCTGGCGGGTATTCCTAACCATCACATTGCCGCTCACCTCGCCCGGTATAGTGTCGGGAATGATCATCGCCTTTGCCCGCAGCCTTGGGGAATTTGGCTCAACCATCACCTTCGTCTCCAATATTCCCGGCGAAACTCGCACCATTCCGCTGGCCATGTATTCCTTTATCGAAACACCGGGGGCGGAATATCAGGCGATGCGCCTGTGTATCATCTCGATAGTGATAGCGCTAGCCTCCTTACTCGCCTCCCAATGGCTCACAAAAAAGGCCCTCAAAAGAACGGCAAGTGTATGTTAAACATCAATATTGAAAAACAGCTCGGCCAACTGAAACTCAAGGTGAACACCCAGTTACCGTTACAGGGCGTCACCGCCGTCTTTGGCCGCTCGGGAGCGGGCAAAACCTCTTTAGTGAATTTACTCGGCGGATTAACCACGCCGGATAACGGCGAAATTAGCCTTGGCGATACGCTGTTGTTTAAACATAAAACCGTTAATCTACCCCCTGAAAAACGCCAGATTGGCTATGTCTTTCAAGAAGCGAGGTTATTTCCCCACTACAGTGTGAAGGGGAATCTCACCTATGGAATGCGCCATAAAGCACCTGAATTGTTCGACAAAGTGGTCTCACTACTGGGCATAGAAAAACTCTTAAGCCGCTATCCCAGCACACTCTCTGGCGGTGAAAAACAACGGGTCGCTATTGGCCGCGCCCTGCTCACCTCGCCGCAAATGTTGTTAATGGATGAGCCATTAGCCTCCCTCGATTTACCTCGAAAACGCGAATTACTGCCTTATCTACAAACCCTAGCGCAGGAATTGAAGCTACCGATCGTCTATGTCAGCCACAGCTTGGACGAAATCCTGCAACTCGCCGACCATATGCTGGTGTTGCATCAAGGAAAAATGATCGCCCAAGGACCGCTAACACAGGTATGGAATAGCGAACAAATGCGCCCCTGGGTGCCATTGCAGGAATTAAGTTCACTGCTGAGCGCCAGAATCGCCGACAGGCATCCAGATTATCCAATGACTAGACTGTTGATGGATGATGGCAATCAGCTCTGGGTCAGCGGCCAACTGCCGCCCACCCATAAACAGTTAAAGGTACGCATTCAAGCGAACCATGTTTCGGTTTGCACAGAGGAACCTAAAGGCTCGAGTATTCGTAACTTACTCAAAGGAAAAATAAAAGAGCTCTACCCCAGCGATAATGGCCAGCAAATTCAGCTTAAAATTGCCCTAGGTAAAGACGAACTGTGGGCCAACATCACCCCATGGGCTTGTGACGAGTTACAACTGACACCCGGCAAAAATATTTATGCCCAAATCAAAGGCGTAACTATGACGCAAATGGATATTGCCGAATCCCACTGACGCAAACAATCAAAACTATAGGCTTGTTGAATATCGGTCAATGAACAAACCACTCTATTTGAAAAACAGAGAGATAAGGTAAATCTTCATATACCAGCTTAAATAAATGAGCATTTTCCATGCATTTAAAGTATGAAAGCTGTCATATCAAATCTGTGAATATCGACTAAACTGGGGCTCGAGCAGGAAATGGTTTCCTCGCTTGCGCTATGCAATGCCTTAAAGAAGAAGGAGCAATTCCATGTCAGGATGGTATGAATTAAGCAAAAGCAGTAACGATCAATTTAAGTTTGTTCTTAAGGCTGGTAACGGAGAAGTCATCCTCACCAGCGAACTCTACACGGCTAAGAGTGGTGCCATGAATGGTATCGAATCCGTTCAAACCAACTCTCCTATCGAAGCCCGATATGCCAAAGAAGTGGCGAAAAACGATAAGCCGTACTTCAACCTAAAAGCCGCGAACCATCAAATCATTGGCACCAGCCAAATGTATTCGAGTACCGCAGCAAGGGATAACGGGATCAAGTCGGTGATGGAGAATGGGAAAACCACGACGATTAAAGATCTAACCTAGATCGGTATGTGCAGAGTGGTGATATTTAGGGAAATAAACGAACCTACAAAAAGCGGGATTTAAAGCGGTAAGTATCTAAAATACTGGATTTTAGATGCAAAAAAACCGACTCTAGGTCGGTTTAGTCCCTTTGGAAGGGATGGTACCAGAGGACGGACTCGAACCGTCACGCTTTTAAGGGCGGCGGATTTTGAATCCGCTGTGTCTACCGATTTCACCACTCTGGCATTATCAAAATTAGAGCTAACAAAAACAACTAGCTGGCTCTAAGTGCTGGGAATTATACCTTTGCCTTTGACAATGGCAAGCCCTTTTCAAAGGCTGGGTGGCAAATTAGTTTTAACCGCTCAAAAATCCAACTCTGATAAACCAAGGACGGTTATTCGGCCCCATGGGCGAGTAAAAATTGGGTATATTCCTTATCACTCTTTTGAATATGATTGACGAGCCAGGCTTTTAAAAATGCCATAAGTTCATCGGCCACATCTTCACCTCTCGCTACCCGCTTTTGAAAATCAAGCACTTGACCAACCAACTGGGCATGCTTTTCCTTATGGGCCACGGTTTGGGGATAGCCAAAACGGGCAAACAATTCTTCTTCATAGGAGAAATGGTTCGCAGTGTAATCCACCAGCCCTTGGACGATGCGCTTAATCGCCTCGAGCCCGTATGCCTCACTTAACGTCCGGTGTAATTCATTGATTAATGATACTAAGCGTTGGTGCTGACGGTTAATCTCTGGCATGCCGATATCAAGTTCGGGCCCCCATTTCACAAATAACTTACTTTGAGCTTGGCTGGAATTAAACAACTTAGCATCCACATGGAATCGATGCAGCAGGGAGCCAATTTCCTGCGACATGTTATACACCTTAAGGCTGGATAAGTTGGTGTGGTTGGTATGGCGCGCATTTTTTAGGGCTAAATCGGCCATCACACTGATATTTTTGTTAATTTCCTCGGCAACCGCATGTTGCTCTTCGGATGCCGTAGCGATTTGGTGGGACATATCGGTAATACTTTCAACCTGAGTCACTATATCCCCGAGGGCTTGATGAGCTTGTTCCACCATCAGCGCGGTTTCGTCGGCAATAGTGACATTCTTAAGCATCACTTCTACGCTCTGCTGCGCGCCCTTTTGCAAGGTTGTGATCTGCTGTTGAATTTCGGCGGTAGCCTCTGAGGTGCGTTTAGCTAAGTTACGCACTTCATCGGCAACCACCGCAAAGCCACGACCATGTTCACCGGCACGCGCACTCTCAATCGCCGCATTGAGCGCCAATAGATTTGTTTGCTCCGCCACTTGGGAGATGGTTTCAATAATACTGCTGATGCTATTGGTATCGTCGGCAAGGTGCTCAATAACACCTTTAGTTTGGTGAATTTGCGATTTCATATCGTTGATTTTATTTACGATAGTGCCAATTAGCTCATCACCATGTTTCGCCGAACCTTGGGCAATATCGGCCGCTCGCGCCGTACTGGCGGCATTTTGTGACACTTCTTGTACGGTGGAGACCATCTGTGTCATGGCCGTTGCAGCCAGTTCGGTTTGACGTTCCTGCTCGAGTACGCCCTGTTTTGCCTGCTCGCTGATCGCTTTGATATCGGTCGCGACTTTCTTCATCCACTCGCTGGTATCGACGAGGGAGAGAATCGTGCGACTAACATCCTCGCCCATGCGGTTGATACTGTGGACGACCGTGATAAACACACCCGCATCTTTCTCATCGAGCTGATAACTTAAATCCCCATCGCCTAAGTGATGAGCTGCGCGTTCTAAGTGCCTTAAGTTACGGATCAATTTGTTAATGTTTAAAAAAAGAATCACGGCAAGAGCAATTAAACAGAGCGTCGCCACCCAATGCGCACTAGTGACTAAACAATAGAGGGGATATAAGAGTAAGACCATAGGCGCAAAGATAATACCGTAGCCCATGGTGCCATTCTTAGCTGTAACATTGGCCATTTTTGGCTCCTTCCAAAATGCAGTCGACTCAATCAACAACTCGTAAGGTAAAGTTCAGATCTCAATATCATTTCGTGACTGATACTCTTAAGACTAGTTCTTAACGAGACAAGAAACAAAGCCAAGACAATAGAGATAAGTACTATTTCATTCAAGCCTAAATTTGAACCACATCACATAGTTAACTTGTAGTTACAACTTTGTTTTAAGATGTCGGATTTTTATTGATCAGGATCAGTATTTAGAAACATTAAGGACGCTAGTGTAGAGGGGACTTCACAGGAAAGAGGATTTCAATCATGGCATTTTGGTTAGATTTAATGTTCGGTAACCCAATTGGTTTACTCTCAATGATCGTTATCTTTAGCACTATAGGGATAATTTCTTATATCACTTGGATGTTCATTGTGAAGTCCGCGCAACAATCGTAGTTTTTGCTTCCAAATTGTTATTCTGTTCATTGTAAAAATTGCACGTTGTTATGGGGGTTAATCTAACCCCCATTTTTTGTGCCTGTGATTTCTGCTTTAGTACACAACCTGCATTAAGCGGCGTGTTTACGGCTTTGCACTACCCCATTTAAAAACTGCGGGCGCGCTTTAATCAAATGCTGCATTTCTTCCTGGCTCGGCTCTCCTGCGGGTAAACGCAGCACGCCACGATTCAGATACATGCGTGCCTTCATCGAAATTTTATAATCCGCCGTAGGACCTTGGATTGCATAATGGCGCTCATTGCCTAAACATTCGAGGATACAGGCATTGAGTAAACTTTTTACTGCGGGTTCATTTTGCGGCAATGTCAAAATGGTGGCGCCCTGTAAAAAGAACTCCCGTAATAAAGCGCGCTCGGCACGATCCATCAGATTGACCTTAGCCTCAATCGTTTCGATCATTCGTTTATCACTCAAGTGACGAATCGACTCATCTAAGCCAAGGTTCAATAGCTGCGTTAAAAAATAAGCAATGGAGATAATCAGCCCTAGGCCAACAAAATGAGCATGCTCGGGGACAAACTTATCCAACGCCAGCATGGCAAGCACATTGGATGGGATCGCCAATAACACAGCGCAGCTTACCATTAGCCACAGCATGACTCGAAACATCATCTTTTTAGGGCTAAACAATTTCACTGAATCCAGTTTGAATTTAATCATAGTCTTATCCCAGCGACAAAAAATTGAACTTAGACGGCATCAAGCAAGTTTGATGCCAGTGTATCTGTCAAAATTGCGGGATATTTCATGGGGATAAAATGCACAATCTGGATGCTTGAGTCTATGCTTATAAGCATCCAACTCGCTATTAGCTATAGATAATTTAAGATGCCGACTTTCTTTAGCCAATTTATTAAAAGCCCGATAGGCAGGCATCTCACCTTGTCTATTATCCTCTTTAGCTCCCTCATCACCTTAGTGACAACGGCCTATCAGCTGATTAACGACTATCGCGGCGATGTGACTCGTATTGATCGCGTATTCTCCAATATTGAAAAGGCTAACCTCGATGTACTCGCCGCCAGTATTTGGGTTATCGATGAAAGACTGATTAATACTCAGTTGAATGGTTTAATCCAACTACCTGATATTAATTATATTTCGATAAAAGATGATAGCGGCCAATCGTGGAACGCCGGCAATGAGAAGCCAACCCATACTCTCAATAAAGTATTTCCTCTGGTATATAAGTCGCCAACTGACAGCATTAATGTCGGCACTTTAGAGGTTCAAGTGGATATGGATGCCATTTACCAACGCCTCTACGATAAAGCCATTCTGATCTTGCTCTCTAATGCGATAAAAACCTTCTTAGTCGCTGGATTTATTCTGTTTTTAGTCTGGTACAACATTACTAAACACTTAGACAAACTCAGTAATTACTGCAAACGCATCGATCTCGATACCGATGTCGAGCCATTAGCCTTCGATCGCAAACAAAAAGTCGATGAATTCACCCAAGTTGCCGATGCCATCAACAATATGCAGTCGCAACTGCGCGGCTCATTCGCAGCCTTAAAACGCTCTAAAACCGAATTGCAAACTGCCTTAGAGGATAGAGAACGCTTACTGACGCTCGAACGCAGTTATAAGGAAGAACTCGCAAGGCAAGTCAAAGAAAGAACACAGGAATTAGAGCAATCATTAACGGCGCTGAAACGGGCGCAGCAAGTGTTAGTCGAGCAGGAAAAAATGGCGGCATTGGGCGGTTTAGTCTCGGGAGTGGCCCATGAGATCAATACACCTATCGGCATTTGTTTGACGGCTGCCAGTACCCAACTGAGTCATATCGAAGAGCTTATCGAGCTTATACATAGCGAGCATGCCACTCTAGATGAAATCAACGCCATTTTAGATGAGTACCAAGAAAGCTGTGAGTTGATAGTTCGTAATATCAGTAAGGCCAGTAGCCTGATCCAAAAATTTAAAACGATCGCCATCGACCGTAGCCACGAAGAACATCAATGTATCAATCTGCAACGTCAGCTTAAGGAGATTTTAGAATCGACCTTAATTATGTATCCCAAGATCAAAGCCCAAACTCAGCTACAGGTTAATTCTGCGCTCAACATCCAGACCAATGTCAGCCTACTCAATCAAATCGTCAGTAATATTCTCTCTAATGCCTTCACCCATGCCTTTCAGGATAGAGAAGATAATCTGATCCAAATTACGGCCAAGCTAGAGCAAGACTATGTGAATATCAGCATTGAAAACAATGGGATTTCCATTCCACCCGAGGTGGCAGAGCATATGTTTGAGCCCTTCTTTACCACCAGCAGGAGTAAAGGTGGCACAGGCTTAGGCTTATCCGCCGCCTTCAATGCCGCCACGCTGCTAAAGGGCACCATGAACTATCAAGCAGACTCACAACTGGGCGGCGCACAATTTAATATCCGCATTCCCCTCACCCAATGCGATTCGCCCAAACTCACCACACACCATGACTTTACGATTTGATGGAGTGTTTGATACGAGTTTGATGGCAAGTTGAGCCTGTGGAAGGCGAATAAAGCAAACACTGGCGCCACTAAACAAAAATCCACAGCATTGGCTGTGGATTTAGTTTTTAACCTTGAGACTTCTTATCGATTACCGCTTATTCACTCGAAGCTGGTTCATTTGCAACTGATTCATTTGCAATTTGGGCGAGCCTAGCGAGTACCCGGCTAGCCGCTACAAAGCCAAAGGTGCCTGTCACCATAGTGACGGCGCCAAAACCTGAGGCACAATCCATACGCATCGAGCCATCTGCGCTAGCCTTGCTGTTACACACGGAACCATCGGCCTGGGGATAAACTAATTGCTCGCTGGAAAACACCGCATCGACGGCAAAACGGCGCTGCACATTCTTAGAGAAGTTATATTCACGGCGCAGAATATTACGCACTTTGGCCAGTAAAGGATCTTGATAGGTCTTAGCCAGATCGGTGAGCTGAATTTGCGTAGGATCGGTTTGACCACCCGCGCCACCAACCGTCACTATCTTAATTTTTTGACGTTTACACCAAGCAATCAGCGCCGCCTTTTGTTTAACGGCATCAATACAATCAACCACATAATCAATATTGCCCCCAGCCTTTGCCCCGAGCAAATACTCTCCGAGGTTATCGACCGTAATAAAGTCTTCCACTTCATTCACTTGGCAATCAGGATTGATCGCACGGATCCGCTGCGCCATTACCGCCACTTTAGACTCGCCAATCGTCGATGTCAGTGCATGAATTTGACGGTTAGTATTAGTCACGCAGATATCATCCAAATCAATCAAGGTGATTTGACCAATACCACTGCGCGCCAACGCCTCCGCCGCCCATGTGCCAACGCCGCCAATGCCAATCACCACCACATGGGAGGCGGCAAATTTAGCCAGCGCCTTTTGCCCGTACAAGCGGCCAATGCCACCAAAGCGATTCTGATAGGCTTCAGTCATCAATACTTACCTTATATCTAACTAACAATGGCCGCCCTTAGAGGATGTGAAAGACAATCTACAGCAGCGTAACGCAATAAAAATGCGCCGTGGATTTTATACGATTTGGGCGAAAAACCGAAATCTATCTCGGCTAAGGCATGCCTAGTTGCACTCAGATACAAAAGTACCGCAAATGTGTTAATTAACACTTTCCTGAATCACCCATCCATACATTAGGTAAAATCAGATTAAAAATGCGTTTTCACCTTGTAAAACATGATGTTGAAAACAGTACCTTTTCAGTACAAAGCGATCTTGATCACATTTTAAATTCATTCACCTGCCACACTGCGCTGCATCAAAACGCCTCCAACCGCAGTGGATACACTTTGCTATCGCTGCATAAAATAATGATATAAGCACAGGAAAATGAAGATGAAAAAGAATCTGCTCACTACAGCGATTACCGCGAGTCTCGCATTTTGCTCATTCAACTCCCTAGCCGATGGCCCAGAATTTTATGGCCATGTCGACCTGAGTATCACAGACTCAGAAAAAGGCTATGCTGTACAAAATCAGAAAGATGGCACAGTACTCGAAAACAACTTTTCATGGGTGGGTGTCAAAGGCTCTGAAAGCGTTAGCCCTTACTTTGATATCATCTATCAAATGGAATTTGGCGTAGAAAACTTTGATAACTCGAATAAAACCTTCAATGCACGTAATACCTTCCTCGGTGTGAGAAGTGTTGCCGGCACAGTGTTAGCCGGTCGTAACGATACAGTATTTAAAGCCTCTGAAGGCGGTTTTGATTTGTTCGGCAATACCAACGCCGATATCGACCTGTTACTGGCGGGCCAAACGCGCTCCGCCGATGGTATTTCTTATTATTCTCCAAAAATCGCCGATCTTATCACCTTCAACGCTACTTATTTGATGAGTGATAACTATGATCAACGCGATAGCCAAGGCAACGAAGTTTACAGCCAAGATCAAATGTATGCCTTAAGCGCTACCTTAGGCGACAAGACCTTTAAAACCCACAATTACTATGTGGCCGCCGCCTATAACGATGGTATCGAAAATATCGAAGCCTACCGTGGTGTAGCTCAAGCAAAATTTGGGGATTTCCTCTTTGGTGCCATTTATCAGCACAGTGAGCATATTGATGACAGATTCTCCAACCTCTCGGGTGAGACCTATTTTGTCAATGCTGCTTATCTGATGGGTGATGTGAAATTTAAGTTGGTTTACGGCAAAGATGACTCAGGTTTAGGTAAATATGTCAGCCGTTTTGTCGGCAGCCAAGACAGTGGCAACCTTGAGCAAGTCAGCGATGTTGACCTACAACAGCTCAGTGTAGGCGCAGATTACCGACTCAGTACTAAGACTATGGTCTATGGTCACTACACTCGCTTCGACGGCGACCTTATGCTAGCAGGTACAAAACAAGACTTAGATGACAATGTGTTTACTGTAGGTTTACGTATTGATTTCTAATAGTATTATCCTAATTCAAAAGTGATGATATTTGATAAAAAAGCGGCTTTGGCCGCTTTTTTATTGTACCTCATACTAAATAGCACTCTCTCTCCCCATTTATGACAAACTTGCGACAACATTAGTATATGCTACAGTTAGCGTCGCCGACTCACTTAAGCCTTGGCGCTTTACCTACCTCTTTAGTAGTAAGTGAAAAATACCGTTTTACCACTTTCACGCCGATTTGCGGTTGAGATATAGGGAAATATCCTAAAAAACCCCGAATACGGACAAGGAGAGCCAAAAACATGATCTGCAACACAGCCTGTAAGTCGTAAAACTGTAAAAATCGGCGGCAACTTTGTTACCGATTCCAGTAACAAATGTGTTAAACCACACAAAAACCATGAAAAATGGAAAAGAACTTAGGTTCGAGGGAGCACAAAACATGAAAAAGACATTCATCTCTGCATCAGTTGCATCAGTACTGGCACTGGCTTCATTCGGCGCGCTAGCCGAAGGCCCAAGCTTCTACGGTCGTTTAGAGCTTGCAGTAACCAATACTGAGACAGGTGCAACTCTACAATCTGGTACTAACGGCTTAGAAGCAAACTATGCCGATGAGAACAACGCTGGTACCTATTTAGAAAACAACTTCTCTCTATTAGGTGTTAAAGGTTCTGAAAAGATCGCTGATGGCTATGATGTTGTTTATCAAATGGAATTCCAAGTTGAAAACACTTCTGGCACTGGTGATGTTTTCAAAGCTCGTAACACTTACTTAGGTTTAAAAACTAACGCAGGTACTGTGTTAGTGGGTCGTAACGACACAGTATTCAAACAAGCTGAAGGCGCGGTTGACGTATTTGGTAACACCAACGCGGATATCGATCGTTTAGTTTCAGGCCAAACACGTAGTGCAGATGGTATTTGGTACTACTCACCAAAAATCGCTGGCTTAGTCACTTTAAACGCAACTTATTTAATTGATGACAATGAAAAAGTAACTTCTGCCGAAGGTAAAGACAGCTCAAACGATTACGCATTAAGTGCGACCTTAGGTGATAGCAAGTTTAAAGAGCAAAACTACTATTTAGCAGTAGCTTATAACAAAGGTATCTCAGGAATTGATGCATACCGCGGTGTAGCTCAAGTTAAATTAGGTCAGTTCAAAGTCGGTGGTTTATTCCAAAACTCTGAAAGCGTAGCTGACAGCTCTATCGACGGTAACACTTACTTCGTTAACGTAGTTTATGACCTGAATGGCGTAAACCTGAAAGCAGAATACGGTTACGATGAAGCTGGCTTCGGTAAATATTACAGCACTTTAGGTCAAGCTGGTGCTGACGATATTAGCGTAAACAACTTCAACGTTGGTGCTGACTACCGTTTCTCTAAATCAACTATGGTGTATGGCCAGTACTCAATGTACAAAGGCGATTACAAAGACACTACAGGCGCTAAAATCGACTTACAAGACGACAACGTATTCTCTGTAGGCGTACGTTACGACTTCTAATATCCTTTCGGATATTAACTAATAAAAACCTACCGCTTGCGGTAGGTTTTTTTATGCCTTGTATTTAAGATAAGTGATTCTTTAGCGCATAACTCTAGTCATAAAAAAGCCACTCAAGTGACACTTAAGTGGCTTTGATTAACCTGTTTCGATTACAGCTTACGCAAGCTCAAATGACCGTTAAATGCTAGGTAAAACCTCTGCACCTTCGCCTAACTCCACGCTATCTACACGCTGTAACCCACGCGGTAGTTTGGCGCCGCGGCGGCCACGTTCACCCCGATAATGCTCTAAATCGCTCGGTTTTAAAGTGAGTTTACGCTTACCCGCCCATAGGGTCACTGGTGTGTCGGCTGGCACTAACTGTAAATGGGTCATCAGTTCTTCACGATTCTTAGCACGTTCGCTTGGAATACCGATAATCTTGTTCCCTTTGCCCTTAGACAATTGCGGCAATGCTTCCAATGAAAACAGCAACATACGACCTTCATTGGTGATAGCAAGAATCGACATCTCGCGATTGCGGTCAATCGGTCTAGGCGGTAAGGACTTAGCATTCGTCGGCAAGCTTAACAGGGCTTTACCCGCCTTGTTGCGCGAAACCATATCATTGTAAGTACAGATAAAACCGTAACCCGCATCGGTGGCGAGCAGGAAACATTGCTCGTCTTCCCCCAAAATCACATGCTGCATGGTTTCACCCGGCGCCATATTAAAGCGCGTAGTGATTGGTTCACCTTGGCTGCGGGCCGATGGCAGGCTGTGACTGTCGGTAGCAAACGCGCGGCCCGATGAATCAATAAATACCGCCGCCTGATTGCTGCGCCCCATCGCACTGCATAGATATTGATCGCCCGCCTTGTAGGACAAAGACTCGGCATCGATATCATGACCCTTAGCACAACGCACCCAGCCTTTTTCAGATAACACCACAGTCACTGGCTCGCTCGGCGTCAGCTCTTGCTCGGTTAAGGCACGGGACTCATGGCGCTCAACAATCGGTGAGCGGCGATCGTCACCATAGGTTTCGCCATCTTGAATTAATTCTTTCTTGATCAAGGTTTTTAAGCGACGGTCTGAGCCTAATAACAGCTCTAATTTCTCACGCTCGGCCTCAAGCTCATCCTGCTCGGCCTTGATTTTAAACTCTTCCAGCTTGGCTAAATGGCGTAATTTTAACTCGAGGATGGCTTCTGCTTGCCTATCCGTCAGGTTAAAGCGCGCCATTAACTCGGCCTTTGGCTCATCGTGGAAGCGGATGATTTCAATCACTTCATCGATATTGAGGAAGGCAATCATCAAGGCTTCGAGGATATGTAACCGTGCCAGCACTTTATCGAGGCGATACTCGAGGCGACGTCTTACGGTATCGACACGGAACTCTAACCATTCGGTTAATAAGTCTTTAAGGCCCTTCACCCGTGGGCGACCATCGAGGCCTAGGACGTTAAGGTTTACCCTAAAGCTTTTCTCAAGATCTGTGGTCGCAAACAAGTGCGCCATCAGTTGGTCGCAATCGACGCGGTTTGAGCGCGGCACCACCACCAGTCGCACCGGGTTTTCATGGTCGGACTCATCACGTAAGTCCGCTACCATAGGCAGCTTTTTCGCCTGCATCTGGGCGGCGATCTGCTCTAAAATCTTACCGCTACTGGCTTGGTGCGGCAGAGCGGTGATCACTATCTCACCCGCTTCGACGCTATACACGGCGCGGGCTTTTATGGAGCCACGGCCCGTCTCATAGACTTTGGCAATGTCGGCCGATGGCGTGATGATCTCGGCTTCGGTCGGATAATCCGGACCTGGCACATAGCCCATCAACTGCTCAAGTTCGAGTTTAGGATCGTCCAGCAGTGCCACACAGGCATTGACTAACTCTCTGGCATTATGGGGCGGAATATCCGTCGCCATGCCCACAGCAATACCTGTGATGCCATTGAGTAAAATATGCGGTAAACGCGCAGGCAGCACTTTAGGTTCTTTTAAGGTGCCATCGAAGTTAGCGCCCCACTCGACCGTCCCTTGTCCAAGCTCTGAAAGTAAGACTTCGGAGAACTTAGACAGACGCGCCTCGGTATAACGCATCGCTGCGAAGGACTTAGGATCGTCTGGCGCCCCCCAGTTACCTTGACCATCTACCAACGGATAACGGTAAGAAAATGGCTGCGCCATCAGCACCATAGCCTCATAACAGGCGCTGTCGCCATGGGGATGGTACTTACCTAATACGTCACCGACGGTACGGGCTGATTTTTTATGTTTTGACTGAGCCGATAACCCGAGCTCACTCATGGCATAAATAATCCGCCGTTGTACAGGCTTAAGCCCATCACCAATATGGGGCAAGGCTCGGTCCATGATGACGTACATGGAATAATTCAGATAAGCTTCTTCGGTAAAGCGCCGCAGGGGCATCTGCTCTACGCCATCTAAGCTTAACTTGATCGCGTCACTCATTTTCTTCTAGTTCCTGTGGTTCTTCAGTCGTATCGCCATCCTTATAAAACAGCCGATACACGTTACCTTTTAAATCATCCGAAATGTACATAGCACCATCGTCTGCCGACAACAAGGCATAGGGACGGGCAACGGGAAACTCACCGTCGAGGAAACTGACTACGGTTTCACGACTCACCACCTGCTGATTTTCAAGCTTCAACATGACGATTTGATAACCCACTTTGCTCGAACGGTTCCACGAACCATTTTCGGCGACAAAGAGCTGATTATGATACATTTCAGGGAATTGCTTGCCGCGATAAAACGCCAGCCCCGTCGGCGCCACATGGGCCGGCAGTTCATATACTGGGACGGTAATTTTTAAATTCTTTGGTTTTTCGTAGGCCGGCTCGACCACGGACGAGGCGTGCAAATAGGGGAATCCATAATGGCTACCGACCACATCGATGCGGTTGATTTCATCGGGTGGTAAGTTATCCCCCATCCAATCCCGACCTTGGTCGGCAAACCATAACTTGCCATCTTGGGGGGACCAGTCAAATCCGGTCGCATCCCGTACGCCCAGCGCTATTTGCTCACTGGCACCTGTATCGACATTAATTGCAATAATGCTGCTGTAGGGCGCACTCGCCTCACATACGTTGCACGGTGCACCGATAGAGACATACAACCTGCCATCGGGGCCAAAATTCATCGCACGGGTGCTTTTCTTATTGGATTCAGGCAGGTCGCTATAGATTTCTTTAGGGCGACTGGGTCGACGTAAGCGCTGCTCGATATCAATAAAACGTACGATACGGTTTTCGGTCGCAACAAAAAGATCGCCATTATGGAAGGCTATCGCATCGGGGGATTCCAGCCCTTTGGCAATCACATAACGTTTATCGACGCGACCATCTTGATTGCTGTCAACGAGCGCATGCACAGTGCCACTCTTATTGGAGCCCACAAAGAGCGTACCATTCGAGCCCATGGCTATCTGCTTTGCATCCCCGAGATCGGAGGCATAAAGGGATAAACCAAATCCCTTCGACACGGTAATCATGATCGACTGAGACCCCGCTATCGCCGCCTGGCTCGTTAATAACGCCAGACTCACCAGTAGGGCCCCGAAGGCAGAGAACACCCTTAAATATTTATAATTATTAGTTTTTATATACAACATGGTAATTTTCTTTATGCCTAAGTTTTATTGTTATCGGCAATAGTGCACAACATTAAAGTACCGCCATGTCACCCTTATCCTCGAGCCAGTTTTTACGATCGGGCGAACGTTTCTTAGCCAGCAACATATCCATCAGTGAGTCAGTTTCTTCTACATCATCAATGGTTAACTGAACTAAACGGCGAGTGTTTGGATCCATAGTCGTTTCACGCAATTGCAGCGGGTTCATCTCACCCAGACCTTTAAAGCGCGTAACTTGGACCTTACCCTTTTTATTCTCGGCAGTAATACGGTCGAGAATACCTTCTTTTTCAGCCTCATCTAAGGCGTAGTAAACATCCTTACCTATATCGATACGGAACAGCGGTGGCATAGCGATATAGACATGGCCCTGTTCGACCAGCACACGGTAATGTTTCAGAAACAGGGCGCAGAGTAAAGTTGCAATATGTAGCCCGTCGGAGTCCGCGTCGGCAAGGATACAAATCTTGCCATATCTTAGCTCGGAGATGTCGTTGCTATCGGGGTCGCAACCAATCGCCACCGAGATATCATGCACTTCCTGCGAAGCCAACACCTGCGAAGCATCTACCTCCCAAGTGTTTAGGATTTTACCACGCAGCGGCATAATGGCCTGAAACTCACGGTCGCGCGCCTGCTTGGCACTGCCGCCCGCTGAGTCCCCTTCCACGAGGAAAAGTTCGCCGCGCATCGGATCTTGGCCGCTACAGTCAGTCAATTTACCCGGTAATGCCGGGCCAGAGGTGACTTTTTTACGGGCCACTTTTTTCGCGGCTTTTAAGCGGCGCTGGGCGTTGTTAATACACATGTCCGCCAGCGACTCGGCCAATTCGGTATTCGAGTTGAGCCACAGTGAAAACGCGTCACGCACAATGCCAGAGACAAAAGCAGAGCTTTGACGGCTCGAGAGTTTCTCTTTGGTTTGACCGGCAAACTGCGGATCTTGCATCTTCACCGAGAGAATGAAGGCGGCGCGGTCCCAAATATCCTCAGGCGATAGCTTGATGCCGCGGGGGATCAGATTACGAAACTCGCAAAACTCGCGCATCGACTCCAGCAAACCTTGGCGGAAACCGTTCACGTGGGTTCCACCCAATGGCGTTGGGATCAAGTTAACATAGCTTTCGTTAATCGCATCGCCACCTTCAGGCAGCCAAGTAATGGCCCAATCAGCGGCTTCGATTTGGCCTTTAAAGCTGCCGATAAAGGGCTCTTCTGGCAGCATTAAATTATCGCCAACCGCCGCCTTGAGATAATCGGTTAAACCACTCTCGTAGTACCATTCATGGACTTCATTGGTGTGCTTATTGGTAAATTTGATCCTAAGGCCTGGGCACAACACGGCCTTAGCGCGCAGCAAATAGATGAGTTTAGAGTTGGAGAAATTCGCCGAATCGAAATAACTAGCGTCAGGCCAGAAATGCACTCGGGTACCAGTATTGCGACGACCACAAGTACCCGTAACTTTTAATTCTTCAACCTTAAAGCCATTTTCAAAAGCAATATCATACACTTGGCCGTCACGGCGTACCGTCACTTCGACGCGACGAGACAGGGCGTTAACCACCGAAATCCCCACACCGTGCAAACCACCGGAGAATTGGTAATTTTTATTCGAAAATTTACCGCCAGCATGCAGTTTAGTGAGGATCAGCTCGACCCCAGGAATACCTTCTTCAGGGTGAATATCTACTGGCATCCCCCGACCATCATCGGTGACTTCCAGGGAATTATCGGTATGGAGCACAACTTCGATTTTAGTGGCGTGGCCCGCTAAGGCCTCGTCCACACTGTTATCTATGACCTCTTGGCCTAAATGGTTAGGTCGGGTGGTATCGGTATACATACCTGGACGGCGTTTAACTGGGTCGAGTCCGTTAAGAACTTCAATGGCGTCAGAGGTGTATTGATTCGTCATAGTGTACGCTATAAGTTGTTATATCCGGCCATGTTGCGGCTCTGGACGACTATTTGTCAAGGTAAGTGTAAAAATTGGCTTACAGTTTGCAGATATCGCTCATAACCCACAAAACTGTGATCGCCACCGGATTCAATCCGTAATTGGCAATGGTGATACTTATGCAGTGCTTCTCGATAATCCAGCACTTCATCGCCCGTTTGCAATAGTACCAAAAAACGATCGGGATTGCGGATAACAGCCGTATTAAATTCAGCCACTTCCAGCTTATGTTCCGGCAATACCTGATAATGCTCTTCGGTATAAGGGTTAAATTGCAGCCCCATAAACTCATCAAACAGCTCAAAGGGCTTGACGGCCGGATTCACCAACACAGCGCGGCCACCGTACAGCTCTGCCAAGTAACTCGCAAAATATCCCCCCAAGGATGAGCCGATATAATTGAGTGGCTCGCCCGCTTGCTTAGCCGCCTCAACGTAGTGCTGCAGCAAGGCCATGGCGGCCTTAGGTGTATTGGGTAATTGCGGTTGATGGAATGCTAAAGAAGGGTGATGCTCGGCCATATATTGCGCCGTCATCACCGCTTTATCGGAGAAAGGTGAACTGTTGAATCCGTGAATATAGAGCAGCATAGTTCCTCAAGCTGCGGTCACTCGCGTTAATAACCGCTGGAATCTTTATCGGGGGAAAACAGATTTCCCGGCACGCGATACACATTAGTGCAGATGCTACCATCGGCCTTCAGCTCCAGCAAACGATAACCGGGTTGCAGTCCATCGAGGGCAAAATAAGGCGATTGCGGTTTAAACTGAATACAAGTAGAAGGGGTCGCCATTAATTGCAGTGGGCCATGGGGACCGTCATAGTCGGTATCCAACTGTTGATGCACATGGCCCCAGAGTAACCCCTTAACCTGTGGGTATTGGGCGACACGTCTGAGAAACTCAGTGCCGTTATCCATGCAATGTTGGTCTAACCAAGCGCAATTCACCAAAATAGGGTTATGGTGCATCACCAGTAGAGTGTGGCGGTCTGGATGCGCGGCAATGGCCTGTTCAATGAGTTCGAATTGACTCTCGGCCATATTGCCGCCGGGCTTTCCCCGCACGGTGGAGTCCAGCATCAAGATTTGCCATTTACCCGCAAGGATACGCTGCTGACCAAAAATCCGCTCGCCCTGCATATGCAGATACATGATCCGCGGATCATCATGATTACCCGGAAGATAATGGCAAGGTAAGTTGAGCGGCGCGACTGCGGCCACGAATTGACGATAGGATTCGGGGGAATAATCTTGGCTTAAATCGCCCGTGGCTAACATCAGATGCGCTGGATAGTCGACAGCACGGATCGTATTAAGTACAGCAGCAAAACTTTTACTGGTGTTGACCCCTAATAACTGCGCCTCAGGATCGGCAAAAAGGTGCGGATCAGTGACTTGCACTATGCGCACACTTTCTTCTTCAGCTATTGAGTAAGAGACAGCCTCTTTAAGCACATTGAATACCCAATTCTAAGATTGACACACCAAACGTTGTTGGCAGCCAATCTTCAATAACTCCCCCAGGAATGCATTAACCTGGTACTTTTCATCGCTATGATACATGCGTAAATTGGGATAATCATACACTGGGCGCAATTGGTAAATCTGTTGACCAGTTAACACTTCTGCTAATTTAGCATCATGATAAATTCTCACTAACACCTTGGGAGTATTAATAAACTCCATGATTTTAACCGGGCGTGAGATCTCAACTAATTGAGTGTATTTGGTATTTTCTAAAATACGGATTACTAATACACCCGCTTCACCTTCGAGTTGCCAAGACTGGCCCACTTCAATATCGAGCGGTAACCACTTCTGCATATAGCCGTAGTTACGCCCGCATAGCGCTAAAAAGTCGCTCACGTTAGGTTGGTAGCGCGGTTTTCGGTGCGATGTTGAAGTAGCCAAACCTTTATCCAACTTTAACCAGTTGCTGATAGTTTAATTGCAACCACTGCAATCCAATTACGGTCGACGCATTGTCTATTGCCCCGTTGACGACCTGATTATAGGCATCCTCACGGTCTAACACATGCAATCGAATATCTTCGTGTTCGTCAGCTAATCCGTGCAGACCTTGCGCCAAGGATGAATCCACCTCGGCCCAATAGAAATAGAAACGCTCCGTACTGCCACCAGGACTTGCCAGATAACTATTCACATAATGCATATTGCGGGCGGTTAAGCCGGTTTCTTCCAGCAGCTCGCGGTGCGCAACATCCAGCGGCGTTTCGTCGGGCGCAATCATACCCGCGACCAACTCCATTAGCCAAGGAGATTTAGTGGTCGCTAATGCAGGAAAACGAATTTGTTCAATTAAAACAATCTTGTCACGCGCAGCATCATAGGGCAGGACCACCACGGCATGGCCACGCTCGAACACTTCACGGGTCACGGGTTGGCTCCAACCACCAGCAAATAATTTGTGTTTAAAAGTGAACTGTTCGAGGGCGAAAAAACCTTGATACAGCGACTTTTTCTCGAGAATTTCCACATCTGTTTGCGAAAAACCAGCAGGCTTCATATTTCAATCCTTAAGCGTTAAATTTTCGCCTATTATCAAGGCAATTTGGCTCATTTTTAAAATAAAATCTGTTACACTTCGCAGTTGACTTGAACGTGTGGGAGTTTTTAGACTCTACGACATTAAGTTTTAGCTGTATCGGGAAGCGTCGGGAAGCGCAAACCGCCTTGGTAAAGGCATTACTTAGTCTAAACGAAGTTACATATTTCTCCTTTGGGAGAATTTGTCTAATAAGGACAGCAAATGAAATTTAAGATCCGTTCTCTATGCGCAGCATTAACTCTCGCGGCTTCCGCTCAAGCGGTTCAAGCAGATGATTTACTGCAAATATATCAACAAGCACTGACGAGCGACCCGCTAGTATTACAAGCACAAGCTCAGCGTAATGCCTTGTTTGAAAAGATCGAACAAAACCGTGCACCACTGTTACCGACCATCAGCGCTAACGTGGGTTATGACAAAGCATGGAATGATCCTAAGAGCGATACCAGTGGATTGACCGGTAGCCTAAAGCTGAACCAAGTGATCTATGATCACAGCGCTTGGGTTGGTTTAAGCCTTGCCGAAAAAGCCGCTTCTCAAGCCGATTCGACCTATGCTTCAGCACTGCAAAATTTGATCACTCGTGTGACTAAAGCCTACTTTGATGTGTTAACGGCAAAAGATAACTACGAGTTCCAAGGCGCAGAAAAACGGGCGATTGAACGTCAACTCGAGCAGACCAAACAACGTTTTGCCGTAGGTTTAACTGCGATTACCGACGTGCATGAAGCGCAAGCTCAGTATGACTTAGCCTCGGCGACTGAAATTTTGGCTGAAAACACACTAGCCAACAGCTACGAAGCCCTGCGTGAAATCACGGGTATCGATCACAAGACCATTAATGTGCTCGACACCAACCGTTTCTCTGCGGTAACACCAGCACCTACCTCATCGAGTGAGTGGCTAAAGATTGCTGAAACCAACAGCGTCGATCTGATGACTCAACGCATCGGTAAAGATATTGCTCAAGAGACCATTAGCCTCTACAAAGCGGGCCATATGCCATCTCTTAGCTTAAACGCTGGCTATAACAAAGGGTTAGAGCAAAAAACGGGCGACGTAAATGAGCCAGATTTTGACAATGTGAACGTTGGCGTGAACTTAAGCATTCCGATTTTCGAAGGCTTTAAAGTCACATCACAGGTCAAAGAAGCACAATTCCAATACGTGGAAGCGAGTGAGAAGTTAGAGCAAACCTACCGTAGTGTGGTGAAAAACGTTCGTAACAACTACAACAACGTAGGCGCTTCAATCAGCTCAATCCGTGCCTATGAGCAGTCAGTGATTTCATCTGAGAGTGCGTTAAAGGCAACACAAGCAGGTTTTGAAGTCGGTACTCGTACTATTGTTGACGTACTGAACCGTACCCGTGATCTGTACGACTCAAAACGTAAATTGTCGGATGCTCGTTACAGCTACATCAACTCAATTATTGCGTTGAAACAAGCTGCTGGCACCTTAAATGAAGACGATGTTATCTCTATCAACAACGGTCTAAAAGCCGAATAAGATAGCGATACCTCCCATAAAAAAACCGCCTAAATGGCGGTTTTTTTATGGCTGATTCATTCGCGTTAACGCTTAGAAGTCAATTTCTACACCGGCGAAATAACCGTCAAACTTGGTATCGGCGCTGATGCCAGAGAAATTATTCACATCGAAGGCAAACTCACGATAACCCACACGCACACGGGTATCCACCGCCACGCCGTCAAACTCCCAACCTAAGCCGATAGCATAGTCGTGTACGTTAGACTCGTTTACCCCAAGCATTAAATCCGCAAAGCCGAATAACCCAAGGCCTGGCATGCTCACGTGTGTGCTGGCATAACCCATCACAATGCCGCTATCGACGTCTTTCTCTTCAGGGTGACCCGCATCTTGAACGCGCAGAGAACCGTTCATCAGCTTATAGGCGGCACCAAGATCCAAAGACAGAATATCGTTATCCAGCAACTCGTAATACAGCACAAAATCGGTATTGCTCAGATCGGTATAGCTGGTCACATTGCCAGTAAAATCATGGCCATTGAAGCTGAAGTCAGCATTGGTCAGACTGCCCTTCTGATCTAAGCTATTTTCACGAATTTTAAGATTTGGGATAAACGGCAGTGGATGCTCAACCGCAATCCAGTAGCTACCTTGTGCCGATGAACTGTAGTCAAACCCTTGTTGTGGCTGACCTTTATCGGAAAAAGTACCGCTGGTATCGGCGCGCCAGTAATCGCCACCAATTTTGAATCCAACCACAGTAGCCGCTTGGGCTGAAGTGCCCATTAAGCATCCTAATACCGCACTGGCGAGGAGTGTTTTTTTCATAATTAACCTTGAGATAGCAAGTTCGTTAAATCAATCACCGCGGCATTCGCACGGGACACATAGTTAGCCATAACCAATGAATGATTAGCGACTAGACCGAAACCACTGCCATTAAGTACCACAGGGCTCCAAACCGTTTGTTGAGTCGCCTCCAGCTCACGAATGATCTGTTTCAGGCTGACCTCAGCATTTTTCTTTTTCAATACGTCAGCAAAGTCGACTTCGACTGCACGCATAAAATTCAGCAGCGCCCACGAGGCACCACGGCTCTCATAGAACACATCATCAATTTTCCACCAGCTGGTTTTCACCTGATGGCTAGCTAAATTCGGAGTCGATTGGCGCGCAGCATTGTCGCCGGCTAAATCGGTATTTAACCGCTCCTGGCCAACACTCGCCGATAAACGTTGCGACATACTGCCTAAGCGTTTTTGAACTTCTTTGAGCCACTCGTTAAGGTTGTCGGCACGGGCGTAAAACTGCGCATCCTGATTGTTTGGATCCATCATGCGCGCGCGATATAGCTTGAGCAGCTTAACGCCATCGCGGTATTCGCTCTCGGCGCTTGGAACTAACCAACTGGTATGGTCGATGTTCAGCTTAGCCTGCGCTTCGCTTAGGTCCTTATCCGCAGCGGATTGAGACTGGGAGCGGCTAAACTCTTTACGCATAATCAGTGCTAAATCACGGACTTGCTCTAAAGCGCCGTACTCAAACGCGGGCATGTTATCCATAAAAATCGAAGGTGGCATCACATCGTTCGATAACCAGCCGCCCTGCTTATCCAGCAGTGTTTCAACGGTCAGGATCAACGACGTAGTGGTTGCATAACCCACGACATTCTTCTCTGTGGCCGTCAGCTGTTGTGGTGTCAGAGTATCAGGCTCAATACTCCACCACACGCTGACTAGATAACCAATTAAAACAACAAATAAACCAACTCCGGTGACCTTCTTCCATGTTATTTGCATCAAGTGACTCCTTAATGATGGTGATGATGCTCATGTTCAGCAGCATTGTCGGCCTGCTTAGCAACAGGCAATGTAATCGTTAGATTCTCGCCATCGTCAAACGCTAACTGCAGTTTAACTTGCTGATCTAGGGCTAATGGGGCTTTGAGTCCGATGAGCATCACATGCTCTCCAGACGGCGAGAGGGTTAATTTTCCGTGGGAGGGAATATCGAAACCTTCAACATGGCGCATCTTTACCATGCCTTGTTCTTCGATGATGGTATGTAATTGTGCTTCCTTTGCGACCTCAGTGGTCACTCCGGTGAGGCGAACCGTTTTATCGCTATGGTTCTCCAGCGTAAAGTAAGCGGCGGTATTTGGTACTGTATCAGGCATTGCACGGACATGACCTTCGGTCATCACTACGTTAGCGAAAACAGAAAATGAGGCACAGGATAATGCGACAAAATTAAACATCTGTTTGAATATCGGTTTCAATGTCTTAAACTCCATGTCTACCCAATGTCGTCGTAAAGGAAAACAACCCATGAGTCATATACAGGTTCGGGATGATCAGGGCGTTCGTATTATCAGCTTTAATCGCCCAGATAAACGCAATGCACTTGATCTTAATATGTATAAACAACTGACAGAATACCTGATCGAAGGTGAAGCAGACAACGACATTCGTGCCTTTATGCTCCATGGCGAGGATAATTGTTTCACCTCGGGCAATGATGTTGCTGACTTTTTGAAAAATAGTGACTTAGGTCCAAATCACCCCGCGGTGCGCTTCCTTTTTTGCCTATTGGAACTCAAAAAACCGCTGGTTGCCGCCGTGTCTGGTGCCGCCGTTGGCATTGGCACAACGGTGCTGCTGCACTGTGATTTGGTCTATGCCGACAACACGGCTAAATTCCAACTGCCCTTCGTGAATTTGGCCCTAGTGCCCGAGGCTGGCGCAAGCTTACTCTTACCCGAATTGGTGGGTTATCAAAAAGCGGCGGAGCTCTTGCTGCTCGGCGAAAGTTTTGATGCCAATACCGCGCACAAACTGAATATCATTAACGATGTCATCGCCCAAGAAGAGTTGCTCGGTTATGCCCTAAATCAGGCCAAGAAACTGGCTAATCAGCCACCGCAAGCACTGCAAATTACCCGTCAGTTGATGCGACCACATAAAAACCGCGTGCAACACCAGATGCATCAAGAATTAGAACAATTTAGTGCAAGACTTAAAAGTGATGAAGCAAAAGCCAGATTTCAGGCTTTTCTTAAAAAGTGATATTCACTTAAACAGTGTACACTCTTGGCATGAGGGTCGATGTGCCCTCTTTTTGATAGCATCCCGCTAAAGGCTGTGTCCATAAACTTGCATCGGCTACCCCATTCACGTTCCCAAATTGAGGGAGCAAAAACGTGGGTTAAATAGGTCTTTTCCATTGGTCCACAAGTAAGGCCAGTACAAAGTAAACCAGCAGACTCACACCCGGCATAAATAGAATCGCACCGGCCCACACGACACGAGTCCAAAAACAGGACCAACCGAATTGCCACGCCATACCAGAGGCAACACCACAGACTAAACGTTCTGAATTGTCCATTCGCATTTGCGCTCGTTTCATTTTGAACTCCAATTGATGAATAATTTACTTATCGCTGACACTGTGCCACTGAAACCAGCAGATAATTCCTGAAAACAACGCGAGGCTAATCACTGGTAGCAGTAGCAGAGTCATAAGAGGTGCTACAAACCACATAGGCAGCTCCTTACTTGTTTGCGCTGTATTCGCCTGAGGTGACAGACTCACCTTGGTTATCCGCGCTCAGTGTTAGCTGGCTATTGAAGTCATAGATACTTTCAGCTAATTGTGTTTGCAGTGATAACACCAGTTCACGCTTAGTGTTAACCAACAACTCCTGCGCTTGGGTGCTCAGAGTTTGCTCAATAGCGCCCACTACATCAGATACTGGTGCCGCTTCGGCGTGTACCGCAACACTCGCCATTAATGCACCGAATAACACACTTGCTTGAACTGATTTTTTAACGTTTGAAGTAAACATGATGTCGTCCCTTTCCGATTGATTAACTTGACATAGGGACTATTACAAAGGGCGTGCCAACTTATCGAAACAAATTTAAACCACTGATTTAAATTGATTTAATAATTTATTTCAAGCTAAAACGATATAGGCGAGATACTTGAGAAAGGTAAAGTGGTGAAAAATGCTACAGGCATTAGTCAATCTCACCACTTTTCAAATCGAATAATTATTGAGCAACCATTTCGCTCTGAATACTTTGATAAGCCTGCTTGACCACCTCAATACCTGCACCGTTTTTATGGGCGTTTTCGCTCAAATAACGACGCCACGCACGGGCACCCGGTAAGCCTTGGAATAAGCCAATCATATGGCGAGTAATATGATTTAAGCGCCCACCCGCCTGCAAGTGAGCCTCAATATAGGGCAACATGGTCTCAATCACAGCTTCACGGCTCATCACCGCCTTCTGGTTGCCGCAGAGCAGTTGGTCAACCTGCGCCAGAATATAAGGATTTTGGTAAGCCTCACGTCCCACCATCACACCATCTAAGTGCTGCAAGTGAGTTTTAGCCTGTTCAAGGCTAGTGATACCACCGTTAATGCTGATATTGAGAGTCGGATAATCACGCTTAAGCTGATATACCCGGTCGTAGTCTAAGGGCGGGATCTCGCGATTTTCCTTCGGACTTAAGCCCTGTAACCACGCCTTACGCGCATGGATAATAAATTCACCACAGCCTTTAGCCATGACAGTATCAATAAAGTGAGTCAAAAACTCATAACTATCCTGCTCGTCAATGCCGATGCGCGTTTTTACCGTCACTGGAATATCAACCACTTGCTTCATGGCATCGACACACTCAGCCACCAGCTCAGGTTCGGCCATCAAACAAGCACCAAAGCGACCGTTTTGCACCCGATCGGAAGGACAGCCCACATTGAGGTTTACTTCATCATAACCGCGCTCGGCGGCAAGTTTAGCGCAGCGAGCAAGTTCAGCAGGATTCGAGCCCCCCAATTGCAATGCAAGGGGATGTTCTTCTTGGTTATAGGCAAGATAATCACCGCGGCCATGCAAAATCGCCCCCGTTGTCACCATCTCGGTATACAGCAAGGCATTGGCCGACATCAAGCGAGCAAAATAACGGTAATGACGATCCGTCCAATCCAACATGGGCGCAATGGAAAAGGTGCGGTCGAGCTGTAGACCATCATTAAGATTATTTTTCAACACGTGACTATCGACTCAAGTAATTAAAATTTGCCAGTAAGTTCAAGCTTAGAGGGATAAAGCGCCTTAATTTAAGCCGCTGATGAGCAATGCAGCGCCAGCGTAAAAATACAAAAACAGTAAACGAGTTAACGTTTACTGTTTTGTTGCCCCCTCAGAGCTGGCGGGATTATACCCTAAACCGCCCGCTTTGGGGAGATGAAGCGAGGAGAGAAGCCTAGCTTAGAATCACTACAACTCGCTCCAACGTCTGAGCAAGTTATGGTAAACCCCCGTCAGATTAAACAACTCTTGTTCTGGCGCGGCCTGCGCCGTCAACGCTTGAATCGATTGATCGAGTTGAAATAGCAAGCGGCGCTGTCCCTCATCGCGCACCATACTCTGCAGCCACATAAAAGCAGCGGTACGTTCACCCGAGATAACAGGAGTAACCTGATGCAAACTTGTCGAGGGATACAACACCAATGAACCCGCCGCGAGCTTAATGCTTTGCTGGCCATAGGTATCTTGGATCACCAGCTCCCCACCTTGATAAGTGTCTGGTTCACTTAAAAATAAGGTGGCAGACAGATCGGTACGCACCATGCCTTCGCTGGTCGAGCGAATCGCATTATCGATATGATAACCAAAGGTTTCGCCACCTTGATAACGATTAAACAAGGGAGGATAAAACTGTAATGGCAGCGCCGCCGAGACAAATAAAGGGTGGGCCAATAAGCGCGCCATGATCAGCTCACCGATTTGCAGTGCGACAGGGTCATCTTTGTCTAACTGCTGATTACGTTTACGGGTACTCGCCATTACGCCCGAAGTCTGATTGCCATCAATCCAAGTGCGGGCATCGAGCTCTTCCCTTAGCTGATTGACTTCTTCTTTAGAAAAAACATTCGGAATTTCAATAAGCATTTCAAAATCCTATTGGAATAGCATAAACATCAAAGGCAGCCCTAAGGCTGCCATTCAGATCTCGATTAATACGGCTTAGAAGTGCATGTCCGCACTTAACATCACTAAGCGGCCTGGGGCCATATTAGCAAAGTGCGCGGTGTACGCTTTATCGTAATAACGCTCATCCGTTAGATTCTGCACGTTCAGGCGTAGGGTCAAGAATTCGCTCATTTTATAAGATGAAGTCAAATCAAAACGCCAGTAGGATGGAATCGACAACGTGTTAGCCGTATTACCATAAACTTTACCCATGTAGTACGCGCCCGTACCGACAGTAAAATCCTCAGTCACATCGTAAGTCGTGAATAAACTTAAGCTATTTTTAGCGGTGTTGGGGAAGCGGTTACCATTTTGCGCTTGGTTATAGCCATTGCTTTCTAGCGTTGCATCCAAGTAAGTGTAACCACCAAAACCGTGCCAATGCTCAGTAAAGTCACCGGAGAAACCGAGCTCGAAACCTTTCACCTTTTGCTCACCAACGTTTTCCTGCGGCGAATTACGATCGCCAGAGGTCGCAACCCGAGCGTTGTTTTTCTCGATTTGGAATACCGAACCATTAAGAGATAAACGTCCGGCAAAGAAGTCCCACTTAGTGCCTAACTCATAGCTTTCCGTATCTTCTGGCTCTAAATCGGCGTTGGTACTGCCGAGGCGATCCGCGCCATCACCATTTGAGGTCCCTGGAGGGTTAGAAGAAGTGCCCCACGCAGCATAAATACTGCCGTTTTCGGCAGGCTTATAAAGTACCGATAATTGATAGTTAAAGAAGTCGGTATCGTTGCTGAATTGAGAGGTCGAATTCTCAGCACTGGTGCTGTAATCATCCCAACGGATCCCGGCGTTGACCATCCACGCTTCAGTTAACTCAATGGTGTTAAAAGCATACAGCGAGCGAGTATCGGTTTCTGTAACAGTCGCATCGGTGCCGAGGGTAATAGTGCCAACCCAAGGATCGTGCGGATTTGGATTATCCAGCAGCGTACAGTTGTAGTTATCCAGCATCGCCTGATTACAACCCGCGTTGCGGCCATTACCCGTATCGACGGTGTAACTCAAATTGCTGGTACGTTCGTTACTGAGTTCAGTACCAACGGCAAAACGGTTAGTCATTCCGGCAAGTTTTGCTTCACCCGAGAGTTGCAATTGAGTCGCTAAGGTCTTTGTGACCGAATGGCGTGACTTAGTGTTTCGCCAAACATAACCATTAGCCACGTTACCCGTGGTGTCGTCTGGGTTAGTCACAATATAGTAATTGCTGTTACGGCTATAGATGGAGGTCGAAGTGAACTGCATGTCGTTGTTGAAATCATGGCTGATCAACACTGACGCCGTATCATCCATAGTGTCGCGAAAATCCCGCGACAACAAACCGTAGAAGTTATCAGGGTCGACATCCGCAGGTTGACCCGTTGCCTGATCGTAGGGAATACCATAATCAGGAATATCATGATTTTCAAAGTGATAATATTCGAGTGTCACTTTGGTTGGCGTGGTTAAACCAAAGGTCACCGAAGGCGCTACACCCCAACGATTACCCGTAACTTCATCGCGCCCCGGGGTGTCTGCATCGTGGGCCATCATGTTGATACGGGCCGCAGCTTCATCGGCAATCACATGGTTGACATCGACACTGGCGCGTTTTAGCGAATCCGTTCCGACGGCAACATCGGCATTAATAAAGTCTTCAGATTGGGCCTTTTTAGTCACAATGTTGATGCTACCACCAACGGCGCCACGACCGTTATATACAGAGCTTGGGCCTTTCAGGACTTCAATTTGTTCAATGTTAAAGGTTTCGCGACTTTGTGAGCCCACATTACGCATACCATTGATAAAGGTTGAAGATTGAGCATCGTAACCACGGATAAAGGGTCTATCACCGTAAGGGTTGCCGCCCTCACCTGTCCCTAGTGTAATACCGGGTGTTGCACGCAGAGCATCGGTAAAACTCTGGGCACCCATATCCTTGATGAGATCTTGATTGATAACGGTAACGGTTTTAGCGGTATTGAGCAGATCTTCGGTAAATTTACCCGATTGCACTTTACGGGTGTTGTAACCTAAATACTCACCGTTCACTTCAATATGTTCAACTTTCTTATCAACGACTTGTGACTGTGGCTCCGTCGCCATAGCCGGAGCGGCTGAAACCGCCATTCCAATCGTTAACGAACCTAAAACATGGGCACCGAGCGTGACTCGGCCATTGCGGCGTTTTGCAAATTTCATCAAAAGCATTCCTGTTGCGGAGTAAACTCTGTAACAGATGTCCCCCATCTGTTAATCGCCGCTAATATATGCAAAACATAAATTGCAATCAATAATTATTATCATTTACATTACAATTTAATCTTAGTCACAATTTGAAACCGAAATGCGCGCTAGGTCTTACTGGCGGTTGAATAAGTAAGATTTTCATACCGAAATAAAACTAACACCATGAAAATTAATGCAATTAAATTTATATAACGGTGAAAATCGAGAATACTCTCAGGAACTACCCATCTTTATTTAGGTGAAATTGGCTGATCCGCAGGGAGTAAGTAAACATGGGCTGACAAAATCGCGTATCCATAATCGGAGCTAACAATATCGAAAACGCGGCTTATGAGTGATGTGGTTTTAAGCTGATTCAAGGATAAATAACAATAAAATCGTGAAATTAACCTCACATTTCCATTTGTGTCATCTAAGCTGATAGAGTGTGATTAAGATTGCTGTGGTTCAGCGACTTTTCGTCTAACCTTAATGACATGGTGACCATAAGGCTTAAGTTCATAAGAGGAAACACTGAAGCATGAACGTCAATTTTATTAACCCTTTTCTACAATCCCTGCTCAATGTCATTTCGACGATGGCAAGCATGGATCTCACTCCGGGCAAGCCCCAAATTAAAACCGACAACTTAGCCAAGGGTGATGTGTCCGGGTTAATTGGTATGGTTGGGCCACAGACTAAGGGGTCGTTATCAATTACCTTTGAACAAAAACTGGTACTGCAGATCATGCAAAATATGCTTGGTGAAAACCCAGGCAAGATAAATGAAGAAGTCACCGATCTCGTGGGTGAAATCACCAACATGGTCACGGGTGGAGCAAAAAATCTTTTAGGGCAAAAGGGTTACGAGTTCGAAATGGCAACCCCTATGGTGGTTTCAGGTAAAGGGCATACCATTTCCCACAAAGCGAATGGCACCAAAATTATCATGCCCTTCAGCAGCCCATACGGCACTGCCTTTATTGAAATCTGCTTTGAAAATTAATCCGTTATCACTGACTCCCCTTTAGCCTTCCTTTCACGTCGCTCTGCAAGCTTGATTATTGCCTCCAAGGTGTAATAACCAAGTGCAGAACGGCTGACAGTTCTCTCAATCATCCGCTTTCAAGGCATAAAAAAACGGCGCAAATGCGCCGTTTGGGTATTCACTCCGATGGCTTATGCAAGACACACCGCGACCCTTGGGGTGAGTTTAGTCACTAACTCATAGGCGATGGTGCCAATATGTTCAGCCACTTCCTCAACCGGTAAAGCGGCGCCCCAGAGCAGGGCTTCATCGCCCACAAGGTCTGTCGCATCAGCACCTAAATCAACGGTTAGCATATCCATAGATACACGACCGACAATCGGTACTCGGCGACCATTAACCCACACTGGCGTGCCTTCTGGCGCATTACGCGGATAACCATCACCATAACCAATCGCCACGACACCAAGGCGAGTATCTTGTTTCGCCGTCCAATAACAACCATAGCCAACGGGTTGTCCGGCCTTGTGATCGCGCACCGCAATCAAACGCGAGACTAAGTTCATCGCCGGGATCAGACCATGATTGGCACCACAATCCCCCGTCACAGGTGAGACGCCATAGAGTGCAATTCCTGGGCGGATCCAGTCCCCTTGGCTCTTAGGCCAATAGAGGGCACCCGCAGAATTAGCTAAGGTTCTAAATCCAGGCAAATCCGCGGTTAACTGGTTAAAGGTTTGCATTTGCACTTGGGTGTAATGATTTTCAGGCTCATCGGCACAGGCAAAGTGAGTCATTAAATGTATGGGCTTGGCGACATTGTCACAGGCCATCAAGCGCGCATACACCTGCGTAAATTGCTCAGGGGTCACGCCTAACCGATGCATGCCAGAATCCACTTTCAACCATACAGTGACAGGTTTTGATAGCGTCGCCTGCTCTAACATTTCGATTTGCGACTCGTGGTGCACCACAGTATCGATATCGTGGGCCACCAACAACGGTAAATCCGTGCTGCGAAAGAAGCCTTCAAGCAATAACAAGCGCGCCTTCACGCCACCAGCGCGCAGCTCTAACGCCTCTTCTAAACGGGCTAAGCCAAAGCCATCGGCAGTGTGTAAACAGTTGGCGACATTTAATAATCCATGACCATAACCATTGGCTTTCACCACCGCCATCACTTGGCTGCGACTCGCCTGTTGACGCAAGACGGCGAGATTGTTCTGCAGTGCACTACTGCTAATTTCTGCTCGGGGAAAAGGTTTCAAAATTTGCCTTGTCTATTTGAAAAGTCAGGAAATAAAAAGAATATATAAGCAGTGCTTAGCTTCTAACACCAGCAATTAATCTTCTTCAAACTGCGGGCCAGCGTAATTATCAAAACGGGAAAACTGGCCTTGGAAGGTCAAGCGCACACGTCCAATGGGGCCGTTACGCTGCTTACCGATAATGATTTCTGCGGTGCCCTTATCGGGAGAATCGTTGTTATACACCTCATCACGGTAAATAAACATGATGAGGTCCGCATCCTGCTCAATAGAACCCGATTCACGTAAGTCCGAGTTTACTGGGCGCTTATCGGCACGTTGTTCGAGCGAGCGGTTAAGCTGGGACAGTGCAATCACGGGGATCTCTAACTCTTTAGCCAATGCCTTGAGAGAGCGAGAGATTTCGGCAATTTCTAGGGTACGGTTGTCCGATAAGGCCGGCACTTGCATCAGCTGCAAGTAGTCGACCATGATCATCGACAACCCGCCATACTCACGGGCAATACGGCGGGCACGGCTGCGTACTTCGGTCGGCGTTAAGCCTGAACCGTCGTCGATATACATCTTGCCCTGCTCGAGCATAATCCCCATGGTCGAGGATACCCGCGCCCAATCCTCATCATCGAGTTGTCCAGTACGGATTTTGGTTTGGTCGACGCGGCCCAAGGAGGCCAACATACGCATCATGATCTGTTCCGAGGGCATCTCGAGACTGAAAATCAGCACAGGCTTGTCTTCATTCATCGCCGCCTGTTCACACAGGTTCATCGCGAAGGTGGTTTTACCCATAGAAGGACGCGCCGCGACGATGATCAAGTCGCCGGATTGGAAGCCCGCTGTCATGCGGTCAAGATCGCTAAAGCCGCTCGACACCCCAGTCACACCGTTGTGTGGATTGTTGTAGAGCTGCTCAATCTTATCGACGGTTTTTTCGAGAATGGTTTTAATGCCTTCGGGACCTTCGTTGGCATTTGTGCGCTGCTCGGCAATCTTAAAGACTTTACTCTCGGCCAAGTCGAGCAAGGCGCTGGAATCACGCCCTTCGGGATTGTAACCCGCATCGGCAATCTCATGGGCGACACGGATCATCTCCCGCACCACGGCGCGCTCGCGCACGATCTCGGCGTAGGAAACAATGTTACCCGCGCTCGGGGTGTTTTTGGCAATCTCGCCTAAATAGGCAAAGCCGCCCGCTTCTTCAAGCTGATTTTCAACTTCAAGCTGTTCAGAAACCGTAATTAAGTCGATGGGTTGACCACTTTCGACCAAACGGTGCATGGCTGCAAAAATCATTCGGTGCGAGCGGGAATAAAAATCCTCTTTCACCACAGTCTCGGCCACTTTATCCCAAGCGTCGGCGTCTAACATTAGGCCACCTAAGACCGATTGTTCAGCCTCTATCGAATGCGGCGGCAGCTTTAAGCTATCGACCTGCACATCTGTCGGCTTATTCTTAGGTTTAAACGCACCTTGTTGTGACATTAACACTCCCGATTTCCAACAACTTAACAAAATATGATATAAAACCCGCGTCAAGCAAACAGGCCGTTTACATTCGCCTGTTACCTCATTCCAACGGACACTCTAACTAAAAATAAGGAAAGAACATGCGTATTGCATTGGTTGCAGCCTTAGTACTGACCTCTGGCGTAGCAACAGCCGATGAAGGACAATGGCAACCTTACCAAATGCCTTCAATTGCAGACAAACTCAGCGCGCGTGGAATCGATATTCCCGCTGACAAATTAGCCGATCTCACCAGTTATCCTATGAATGCCGTTGTCGGGCTGGGCTATTGTACCGCCAGTTTTGTCTCGCCCCAAGGGCTAGTTGTGACAAACCATCATTGTGCCTACAAGGCGATACAATATAACACTAAGAAAGAACATAACTATCTCGAACAGGGCTTTTTAGCCACCTCGATGGATAAAGAACCGTCGGCGGGCCCTAACGAGCGTTTATACATCACCGAAGCCGTGACCAATGTCACCAGCGATGTCACCAAAGACCTAAGTCAAGATCCGCTCAAACGCTACGAAGAGATTGAAAACCACAGCAAAGCCTTAATCAAAAGCTGTGAGGCCGATGATAACTACCGCTGTAACGTGCGCAGCTTCCACAATGGTTTGGAATATTACCTCATCAAGCAATTGATGATCCGCGATGTGCGCTTAGTATACGCGCCACCTGAAAGCGTTGGCGCTTACGGCGGTGATATCGATAACTACGAGTATCCACGCCACTCGGGCGATTTTGCCTTCCTGCGCGCCTATGTAGGTAAAGATGGCAAGCCCGCGGCCTACAGCGAAGATAACATTCCTTACACGCCAAAGAGTTACCTAAAGGTGAACGCCGATGGAGTGAAAGCGGGCGACGGCGTGTTTGTGGCGGGTTACCCTGGCACTACTAGCCGTTATAACCTCACCAGCGAGCTTAAATTTGCCAGTGATTGGCTGTATCCCACTCAGGCAAAACGTTATCAATTACAGATTGATACTATCGAAGCCATGGGTCAGGAAGATGCCGACATCGCCATTAAATATGCGGGCAATATGGCGTCAATGGCAAACCGAATGAAGAAACTCAACGGTCTGCTGGCTGGCTTTAAAGCCACGGATATCGTCGGTATTAAGCAGCAACGCGAAGATGATTTTCTGGCTTGGTTAAAGAAAAACCCAGCCCTTAATCAAAACCTTATCAGCGAGCTAGAAATCTTATTGGCCGAGCAGCAACTGCAGACCCAAACCAATTATTACTTCACCAACGCCCAATCAAGCACACTGCTCACTGCGGCCAATAGCCTCTATCGCTTAGCCAAGGAAAAGCAAAAGAGCGATGCTGAGCGTGAAATCGGTTACCAAGAGCGTGACCTTGCCATGTTTAGCTCACGCCTGAAGCGTATCGACTCCAGCTTTGACGTTAAAGTTGATAAAACCCTGTGGTTACAAGATTTAAATGCCTACTTGTCGCAGCCTAATCGCGTTGCTGCTTTAGACAATATGCTGAATCTAGACGATAAAAACGTCAGCCTAGAAGCAAAACTCGATGGTCTGTATTCACTCACGACGCTAACCGACCAAGCGCAACGTCTGGCGTGGATGGATGCCGATGCCAAAGCCTTTGAAACCAGCAGCGATCCTTTTATCCGCCTCGCTGTCGCGTTGTACGACACTAATATGGCGCAGGAAAAGGCAGAAAAAATCCTGGCGGGTAAACTGTCTACCGCTCGCCCGGCCTACATGGCTGCCGTTATCAACTACTACAAAGCCAACAACTGGCCAGTGTATCCCGATGCAAACGGTACCCTACGTATCAGCTACGGTATGGTCGATGGTTATCAATCCCGTGATGCGCTGTACAAACAGCCCTTCACCCGCCTCGATGGCATAGTCGCTAAGCACACTGGCGTTGAGCCTTATAACGCTCCGAAAAAACTGCTCGATGCAATCCATGAGCAGCGTTTTGGCGATCACTTAGTGAAATCAGTCTACCAAGATCCACGCGGCTGGATTTGCCGTCTGTTCTCTTGCTTAGACAAGCCAGAAGAATTTAACTCTGTGCCAGTTAACTTCCTGTCGAGTGTCGATACCACTGGTGGTAACTCGGGCTCACCCGTCTTTAACGGTAAAGGCGAACTCGTCGGTCTTAACTTCGATTCCACCTATGAAGCCATTACCAAGGACTGGTTCTTCAACCCCACCATCACCCGCGCCGTACACGTGGATATTCGATATATCCTGTGGATGATGGATGAAGTCGACCACGCCGATAATTTAATTAAAGAACTCGAGTTAGTGAGAAATTAATCCCGAGAGCAAGTTAAGCAGTCCTGAAAAAAGCCGCTCAGCGTTAAGCTGTACGCGGCTTTTATTTTGGCTTCTATTTTAGAACGCATGAACTTTAACGCTGAAGATTATGTGGATATGACTGACACTTCCATCCATCGCTGAGCTGCAATGACAAATAAGAGTAAGTGCCCTTAAATCCAACATTCGCCCATAAAAAAACACCGCCGAAGCGGTGTTTTTTAGTTTAAAGCAGTTGGTAATTAAGCTTCTGCAACAACAGATACTTTAACAACAGCTTTAACTTCAGTGTGTAACTGAACTTCAACTTCGAAGTCGCCAGTAGTACGCAGAGCGCCTAATGGTAAACGAACTTCAGCTTTAGCCAGTTCAACGCCAGCAGCAGTTACTGCATCAGCGATGTCACGAGTGCCAACTGAACCAAACAGTTTGCCTTCATCACCAGCTTTAGAAGCGATAACAACAGCTTCCAGAGCAGCGATTTTCTCAGCACGTTGGTTAGCAGCAGCCAGATCAGCAGCTAATTTAGCTTCTAATTCAGCGCGACGAGCTTCAAATACTTTAACGTTGCTTTCGTTAGCAACAACAGCTTTACCTTGTGGCAGCAGGTAGTTACGAGCGTAACCAGCTTTAACTGCAACTTGGTCACCCAGGTTACCCAGGTTAGCGATTTTATCAAGCAGAATAACGTTCATTATCAAATCCTCTATATTCGATTAGGAATACTGCAATTACTGATGTAAATCAGTGTATGGCAGTAGAGAAAGATAACGAGCACGCTTGATTGCGCGAGCTAGTTGACGCTGATATTTAGCACTAGTACCAGTGATACGGCTTGGAACGATCTTGCCGCTTTCAGTGATGTAGTTCTTTAAAGTAACGATATCTTTGTAATCAATTTCTGCAACACCTTCAGCGGTGAAACGGCAGAACTTGCGACGACGGAAATAACGTGCCATTTGACAGTCTCCTAAGTTTTCAATTCGACATTTTCGGCATGGATGACTAAGCGATTTTGGCCATTGCGCCCCTGTTGAAGCGTCATAAAACCTTGAACTTGTACTTCCACACCTGCTTTCAGATTGTCTGCCACGCTTTCAAAGCGTGGGCCACTCAATATCACTTGTATTTGTACGTAGACGTTGCGGAGCATATCTGCTTCATAACGCTGCGATTTGTGTTCTAGCATTATCACACTATGTGCGATGCCTGCCGGGCTTTTAAAGCGTCTGGAACGGGTTATGGTTCCTGACAACACCAAGTTATTGGTGGTCACAGATAAACTTACTCAGCGATTTCTTCAGCGTTAGCTTCATCATATGAGCGGTCGCCAGCTGGGCCACGACGTGAATCGCGCTCATCTTTAGCTTTCGCCATTGGAGATGCTTCAGTAACGGCAACTTTAGTACGCATTACCATGTTACGCAGAACTGCGTCGTTGAAACGGAAAGCAGTTTCTAGCTCTTCAATCGTCTCTGCTGGTGCTTCAACGTTCATCAGAACGTAGTGAGCTTTGTGCAGGTCTTGGATTGGGTAAGCCAGTTGACGACGACCCCAATCTTCTAAACGGTGGATTTTGCCGTTAGCTTCGGTGATTGCACCGGTGTAACGCTCAATCATACCTGGTACTTGTTCACTTTGATCTGGGTGAACCATAAATACGATTTCGTAATGACGCATTTATTGCTCCTTACGGTTATGTAGCCTCGTTATTGGCTCAGTCAGACCAAGTGGAGGCAAGGAACGAAAATAGTGACTGATTCGAGCGCGAGATAGTACAGAAAGCAGACGCGAAACTCAAGCAATAACTTTGCCTCACCTCTCAATACGGGTATGATGACGCCTCACCCCTATTCGGATATCAGACACCAGCCATTCAAGAACCCTGACTAATGTTACGAGCAATGCTAAAAGTTATCGCCCCTTTAAGTTTGTTTTGCCTATCTTTTCCGGCACTTGCGCTTGTACCTCCCGATTATCAGGAGCCGCCAAGCGATTTTACAGCAGAAGTCGAAGCCGGCTTACAGTTGAACACGGGCAACACCGAGTCGAGCAGTTTTAATGGTCGCACCCAGCTGATTTACGATGCCAAACAAACGAAGCAAGAAGCCACGCTAAAAGCGTATTTTGCTTCAGAGAAAAACAAAACCACTTCAGAGAAGTACGAACTCCAACTGCAGAGCAACTATAAACTCACCAAGGGTTATATCTTTGGCCGTGGCGACTTTACCTGGGACCAGTTCGGTAGTTATACCCAAATCTCAACCCTTTCTTCGGGTTATGGTTTTAATGCCATCAGTACCTATAAGACTAAACTCAGCCTCGAAGTCGGCCCGGGTTATCGATACAACCTGCCAGCGGAATCGGTCGCTGAGCCCGATCCCGCCGCCGAAAAGGATGTGATTTTACGTACTGCGGCAAAGTTTTCGCAAAAATTGCAGGAATACACCAGCATCAATGCCGATCTCACCGCCGAAGTGGGTGAGAATAACAATACCCTCACCCTCGACATGAACTACAAGAATTTAGTGTTTCAGGACTGGGCATTTAAAATCGGCATGAACGTTAAGTACACCGAAGTGGTACCCGAGGGCAGTAAGCAGACAGACACAGTCACCACCTTTAACCTGCTCTACACCTTTAGATAATCGTGATACCCAGTGGTTTGGCTGAAACGAGGTTCACCCTCTCAGCCAAATCCCATTTCAGTCGCATTGAGTGACTCACACACAAAAATGATAAGTCAGTCATTAAATCCCAACATTTTGCAACACGGAATACACACCAACTCCTGATATACTCTCCCTGCAACCATACAAGGAGTAGTTAATGGCAAACCCGCTACGCACTTTCGCCTCTTTATATAGCACGACTCTATTAACTGTGTTGGCAGGCGGTTTACTCACCACCTATTTAGGCCTACGCCTGTCGGTGATGCATGTTCCACAGCTGTGGATAGGCGGCATGATGTCGGCCTATTACATCGGCCTAGTGGCGGGTTCTAAGATTGGCCACCGTTTGATTGCTCAAGTTGGGCATATTCGCGCCTTTGTCGCCAGTGCCGGGATAGTCGCCGCCTCCGCCCTCGGCCACGCCTTAGTGGATGAGCTAGCGGTTTGGATCCTCTTAAGGCTTATCGTCGGTATGGGCATGATGTGCCAATACATGGTGCTCGAAAGCTGGCTCAATGAGCAGGCCGAAAGCAGCCAACGCGGCACAGTGTTTGCCAGCTACATGATAGTCTCGTACTTCGGTTTAATATTGGGTCAAGGTGCCATCAGCCTCTATCCTGAACTCGGCTTAGAGCCACTATTACTGATCGCCATCTGTTTTGCCCTGTGTATTGTTCCCATTTCCTTGACTCGCCGTATTCACCCGGCGCCACTGGTGCCCGCGCCCTTAAAAATCGCCCACTATTGGCGAAAAGCCCCGCAAGCACTGACGACCATCGCCATAGGCAGCATGATTGTCGGCTCCTTTTACGGCTTGGCACCCGCTTATGCCAGTAACTTAGGTTTACCGCCCGAGAAAGTCGCCACCTATATGACGGCCAGCATTCTCGCGGGTCTGCTGGCACAATGGCCTATGGGGAAGTTATCCGACATCATGTCCCGCAGTCGACTTATCCGCATTAACTGCGTACTGCTTGGGATCTTAGCCTTAGCTATCGCCCTCACGCCTTACCATCCCACACTCTCACTGGTGATGACGTTTCTGTTCGGTATTCTTGGCTTTACCTTCTATCCCTTAGCGACGGCACTGGCCAACTCCCGTGTCGAGCAGAGTGAAAGGGTCGGTCTGTCGGCCACCATATTACTGACCTTTGGCCTTGGCGCGAGTATCGGCCCGCTTATCGCCTCAACCCTTATGCAATGGCTCGGCAATAGCATGCTCTATGGCTTTATGTCGGCCTGTACCTTAATTCTATTTTTACGCCTACGTTATGTTCATTCACAACAAAAGGCCGAAACTAATGTGACTCAAGACTACATCATGGCAACCGGTGATTTAGTCTCATCTCCGCTCGCGGCCGCCCTCGACCCGAGGGTTGATGTTGAATCGGTGCAGGAGCAAATGACCCCCACGCCCAGCGACGATGAAGACGATTTAGGTGCCGATGCCCTCGAAGATGACACTGACAGCGAACAACAGCTGACATTCGAGTTTGACGTTAATCCAGAGCCAACTTTTATTGAGGCAGAAACAAACGATCTAGAAGAGTCAGATCTCGATGCGGTGAAAACCGCTTAAGTGAGATTTCAGTTATTCGAGACAATAAAAAAAAGACGGGCTAGCCCGTCTTTTTTTTATTGAAAGCTATCGATTAGCTACGGCGTTGACGCACGGCTTCGAAGAGGCAGATACCCGTTGCGACCGACACGTTTAAGCTAGAAACGCTCCCCGCCATCGGAATCGAGACCAAGGTATCGCAACATTCACGACTTAGGCGGCGTAAGCCTTTACCTTCGGCGCCCATCGCAATCGCCAGCGGTCCTTTAAGATCGGCTTGATATAGCTCGCAATCCGCTTCGCCCGCCGTGCCAACAATCCACACGCCCTTTTCCTGCAGATGACGCATGGTACGCGCAAGGTTAGTCACTTGGAATAAGGGCACAGTTTCGGCGGCGCCGCAGGCCACTTTACTCACCACAGCGGTTAAGCCTACGGAATTGTCCTTCGGCACAATAATGCCCTGCACACCCGCGGCATCGGCGTTACGTAAGCAAGCACCTAGGTTATGCGGATCGGTAACACCATCTAAAATCAAAAAAAACGGTAAGTCAGTCTTAGCTAACAACTCATCTAAGTCATGCTCACCAAGGATTTTTGCCGCTTTAACACGGGCAACGATACCTTGATGCTGTGCACTCTCGGCTTTATCGTCCAACACTTTGCGTGAGGTCACTTGGATGCTAGTGCCAAAGGCTTTAGCCTGGCGGATCAGCGGCGTTAAACGCTCATCTTCACGGCCCTGCAACAGCCAAAGTTCAATAATGCGCTCTGGGCTGTGTTTTAACAGCGCTTCAACCGCGTGGATCCCAAAAATAATATCTTGTTTCTTCATTTACTTCTTTCTCGTGCTCCGCTTCGCGGCCTTTGGCTTTTTCGCCGAATTTTTTACGCTTTTCTTAGGCTTAGCGCCTGCTTTAGACTTGGACTTACTCGCCCCAGCTTTATCCGAACCGGCTTTCGATTTCGCACCTGTCGATTTAGCTGCCTTAGCCATTTTGGCGCCTTCACGGTTAACCCGCTCACGCGCTGTCATCGGTTTTTCTCGACTCGGCGCAGACTTACGGCGACCGCCTTTTCCGCTGTCGCCAAGCATGACTAAATCAATCTGTCTATCATCCAAGTTTACTGCGGCCACTTTTACCGTGACGGGGTCACCCACTTGATAGATTTGACCCGTATGCTCACCAATCAAACGCTGACGCATAGGATCGAACTGGTAATAATCGC
This sequence comes from Shewanella mangrovisoli, assembly GCF_019457635.1. Classification (NCBI taxonomy): domain Bacteria; kingdom Pseudomonadati; phylum Pseudomonadota; class Gammaproteobacteria; order Alteromonadales; family Shewanellaceae; genus Shewanella; species Shewanella mangrovisoli. Next base: position 854,457 of record NZ_CP080412.1, on the reverse strand, counting down.
TTCCTAGGCTAGAAATATGCACTAAGCCATCGATAAATAAGTCATTTAAGCGAACAAATAAACCAAAGTTAGTGACAGAGGCAATCACCGCCTCGAAGGTGTCACCCACATGGTCCTGCATAAATTCACATTTCAACCAGTCGCTTACATCGCGAGTGGCTTCATCGGCACGGCGCTCGGTGTTCGAACATTCTTCGCCTAAGAGATCTAACTCATCGAGTTGATAATGGTAGCCACCATCGGATGTCCACTTCTCATTGGCTTCGCCTTTTTCCTTCGCCAATAAATAGCGGATCACGCGGTGCAGCACTAAGTCAGGATAACGGCGAATTGGCGATGTAAAGTGCGCATATTCTTCGAGTGCTAAACCAAAGTGGCCTTCGTTATCAGGTGTGTAGATAGCTTGGCGCATTGAGCGCAGCAACATCACTTGGATAAGCTCGGCATCGGGCCTATCGGCGATTTGCAGCATCACATTCTGGTAATCCGCAGGGGTTGGCTCGAGACCGCCGCCCATGCTTAAACCACGTTCGGCCAAAAACTCTTTAAAGTTTGCCAATTTCTGCTCAGAAGGCGACTCATGCACGCGATAGAGGATTTCACCCTTGTGCTTTTTCACAAACTTAGCAGCCGACACGTTGGCTAAAATCATACATTCTTCAATGATTTTATGAGCTTGATTACGCGCTCTTGGCACAATCTTATCGATCTTGCGCTGGTCGTTAAAAATAAACTGCGTTTCTAGGGTCTCAAAGGCAATCGCCCCACGCTCGGCGCGCTGTTCATCGAGCGCCAAATAAAGCGACTGCAAACATTGAAGATGCGGGAATAGCGCTTCATGCTCAGACGCAATCGGTCCGCCTTCGAGCATGGCAGCCACTTGGGTGTAAGTGAAGCGCGCATGTGAATGCATCACCGCAGGATAAAACTTATAACCCGACAGCTTACCGCGTGCCGAAATCGTCATCTCAGCGACCATACACAGGCGGTCGACATGGGGATTGAGCGAGCACAGGCCGTTAGAGATTTTCTCCGGCAGCATAGGGATCACTTGCGATGGGAAGTATACCGAGTTACCACGGGCACGGGCTTCGGTATCTAAGGCCGAATCGGTACGCACGTAGTAGCTCACATCCGCAATCGCCACCCACAGACGCCATCCACCACTAGGCTTAACTTCGGCGTATACCGCATCGTCAAAGTCACGGGCATCCTCGCCATCGATGGTCACTAAGGGCAGAGCACGCAGATCGACGCGGCCAACCTTATCGGCTTCAGTCACTTCATCGGGGATCCGGCGCAGTTTTTTCTCAATCACAGCCGACCAAGTGTGGGGTAAATCGTAATTACGCAGGGCAATTTCGATTTCCATTCCCGGTGCCATTTGCTTGCCGAGCACTTCAGTAATTTTACCAGCAGCTTTCACGAATCGGCCCGGACGACGGGTTAATTCGACCACGACCACATCGCCTTGACGGGCGCCATTGCGATCTTCGGTAGCGATTAAGATTTCTTGGGTAATGCGCTTATCATCGGCAATCACAAATGCCATGCCACTGTCGACATGGAATCGCCCTACAATGGCGGCACTGCGTGGTTGGATCAAACGGACGATACGGGCCTCGCGGCGGCCTTTACGGTCCATACCGGCTTTTTGTGCCAGTACTTTATCGCCATGGAAATACATCAGCATGTCGCGATTTGAGATAAATAAATCGTCGCCACCTTCGTCAGGTTTAAAGAAGCCGTAGCCTTCTCTGTGCCCAAGGACTGTGCCGGAAATTAGATCCATTTTTTCAGGTAAGCCATAGCTTTGACCGCGGGTAAATACCAGTTCACCGTCGCGCTCCATCGCCCGTAAACGGCGACGCAGGGCTTCTAACTGTTCTTCATCATGGATCTGCAGTGCAACAGCGATGCTGTCACGGGTAATAGGTGATTTTTGAGAACGTAAGTACTCGATAATATACTCACGACTTGGGATAGGGTTTTCGTACTTATCCTGTTCACGCTCGAAATGAGGGTCTTTGATCATTCAATATCCAATATTTCTGTCTCAATCAGTAGAGACATCTCAACGGGTTCGCAAGTGCTCTTGCTGGGCCCGCGCCACTGCACTGGCGGGCATTTTAGCGGCTAACACCTGCAGTAATGACAAGGCTTTTTTCTTGGTCGCCTCATCGGTAAATACATTGTTGTATAACCAGTTATAGGCCATTTCATAGTCCCTTGGACTACCATAACCTTCACCGTATAAACGAACCAGCATCATCCGCGCGGCTAAACTGCCGCTCGCCGCCGCTGGCAATAAATAATTGACCGCACGGTCTTTATTACGAATAACAAACTTACCATTTTGATAATATTCGGCAAGTTTCACCATGGCCTCGGGACTGCCCTGTTCGGCCGCCTCTTGCAATAATCCCATCCCTTTGACTGCATTGGCTTTTACGCAGGTGCCATGGTTGAGCATCTCCCCCCACAGAAACTGGTACAGGGGCTGCTTTAAGACTTCGGCGCGCGCTTCGATATCTTGCACTAACTGACAGTCATCTTGCTTAACTCTTGCCAGATATTTTTCGCCGCGGATCATTTCAAGTAATTGATCTTGAGAATAAATATCCACCGCCTGTGTTTCAGCAAAGCACATTGAAGATACTAAGGGCAGCAGCGCAACTAATGCAGTACGTAGCATAACGACTCTCAATGACAATAGGGTGAATACTTGCATCGGCAGTATAACCTATTTCTTGAGCTCAAGCCGAATTTCTAACCACAGAAAACAAACAGGAAGGAACAACAAAGGAAGAAAAGGCCGTGAAACACGGCCTCTACGATTTTAGTTAAATGGGCTAACTAAAATCATCGTTTCATTACGGTCTGGACCGGTAGAAATGATGTCGATCGGCGTTTCTAACAACTCTTCAATACGCTTGATGTAGTTGATAGCTGCTTGCGGTAACTGCTCTAAAGAGGTCGCACCGAAAGTTGACTCGCTCCAGCCTGGCATAGTTTCATAAACAGGCGTGACCTGCTCATAACCTTCAGCCGCTAATGGCGTAACCTTAGAGATAGTGCCATCTGGATGTTGGTAACCCACACAGATCTTCACTTCTTTCAGACCATCGAGTACGTCTAACTTAGTTAAGCAGAAGCCGCTTACACTGTTGATTTGTACTGCGCGGCGCATTGCCACTGCATCTAACCAACCTGGACGACGCTTACGACCGGTAGTTGCACCAAATTCATGACCTTTGGTCCCTAAATGATCACCTACTTCACATAAGAGTTCAGTTGGGAAAGGACCAGCACCCACGCGAGTGGTGTATGCCTTCATGATACCTAAGACATAGTCTAAATGACGTGGACCAAAGCCGCTGCCTGTCGCCACACCACCTGCGGTAGTGTTTGACGAAGTGACAAACGGATAAGTACCGTGGTCGATGTCTAACAGTGTACCTTGTGCACCTTCGAACAGAATTGGCTCACCCGCTTTACGCGCGTTATCCAACAGTTCGGTTACGTCAACACACATGCTCTTCAGGTAGTCTGCTAAGGCTAACGCATCGCTCAGTGTTTGCTCGTAATCTACGGCGTCAACTTTGTAGTACTCTGTCAGCATAAAGTTATGATATGCCATAACTTCTTTCAGCTTTTCAGCAAATAGTTCAGCATTGAACAGATCGCCAACACGCAGACCGCGACGGGAAATCTTGTCTTCATACGCAGGACCAATACCACGACCCGTAGTACCAATCGCTTTATTACCGCGCGCTTTTTCGCGAGCGATGTCTAAGGCACAGTGGAATGGTAGGATCAGCGGACATGCTTCAGAGATCAGCAGACGTTCCTCAACAGGAATGCCGCGCTCTTTGAGCATTTTGATCTCTTTCATCAGGGCGTCGGGTGCAAGCACCACACCGTTACCGATAATGCATTTCACATTGTCGCGTAGGATGCCTGATGGGATCAGATGAAGTACGGTTTTATCGCCATTGATCACCAGAGTGTGACCCGCGTTGTGACCGCCTTGGTAGCGAACTACATATTTTGCCTGTTCTGTTAGAAGGTCGACAATCTTACCTTTTCCTTCGTCACCCCATTGGGTGCCGAGAACAACTACGTTTTTGCCCATTGTTTGCTGCAAGGTTGTGGTTAAAAATGGATTCTAACAGATTTTAAACCGCAAGTGGTAAGGCATTTATGAAAAAATAATCAAAATGACCAGCCCTGCGGTGACTAAAGAACCGCCAATTCGGCGTAAAACTTGCTGATTTTGATGGGAAAGTTCATTTAAATATCGGCGCCATTTATTGGGGAATAACAAAGGCCCCACGCCCTCTAAAATCAGCACCAGTGCCACGGCCAGCATGAATAACTGTAAGCTCATCTTCCCCTCTCTTCGAACTGTCAGCAAAAAACACTTTCATTAACGCGAGCATAGCCAATTTTAGGCAATAAAAAACCCAGCATAAGCTGGGTTTTTTGAGATTCCAAAACGTATTAACGCTTAGAGAATTGTGGCTTACGACGTGCTTTACGTAGACCCACTTTCTTACGCTCAACTTTACGAGCGTCACGGGTTACGAAACCAGCAGAACGTAATGATGGACGCAGAGCTTCATCTAATTGCATCAGAGCACGAGTGATACCGTGACGGATTGCACCTGCTTGGCCAGTGATACCACCGCCCTTAACAGTTACATAGATGTCCAGCTTGTCAGTCATTTCAACTAGTTCTAATGGTTGACGAACAACCATACGAGCAGTTTCACGACCAAAGTATTGGTCCAAAGGACGTTGATTTACAACGATGTTGCCACTACCAGCTTTAGCGAATACGCGTGCTGTAGAGGTTTTGCGACGGCCAGTGCCGTAGTACTGAGTTGCAGCCATTTGCTTAATCCCGTTTAGATATCAAGAACTTGAGGTTGTTGTGCAGCGTGGTTATGTTCTGCGCCAGCGTAAACTTTCAGTTTACGGAACATGGCACGGCCCAGAGGACCTTTTGGTAACATACCCTTAACTGCTTTCTCGATGATCATTTCTGGCTTGTGAGCTTGCAGCTTTTCAAAGCTGATTTGCTTGATGCCACCAGGGAAGCCTGAGTGCGAGTAGTACGTCTTGCCTTGCGCTTTGTTACCAGTAACAGTAACTTTCTCAGCGTTGATAACGATGATGTAATCACCAGTGTCAACGTGAGGAGTGTATTCTGGCTTGTGCTTACCGCGTAAACGCAGAGCGATTTCGGTAGCGATACGACCTAAAGTTTTGCCGTCAGCATCAACGACGAACCAGTCACGAGTTACAGTTTCTGGTGTAGCAGTAAAAGTCTTCATTATTACAAAAACCCAAAGTTAATTTCTGTCTCACATGTTGCCTACAATGGTAAACAACACAAAATTGCCTTTCAGTACCCCTTCGAGTACTTAACTCGGCGTACAACTTCCACCTAATTTGGTGGAGTAACGTGGGCAGGTGGCGGATTATAGACAAACGTGAGCTAAAAATCACCTGATATTTTGACAAAAATCATAAAAAATCGATCTGTGAGGCTGATTTTCACTGGGATGGATGAGCCACAGGAGGTTTGCATAAAAAACGCGCTAACCTCCAATGATTTGCACTCGCTAACCTAAGGTAAATGCTCTGATTTTAAGTAATCGTGGGATTGCATTTCGATTAAGCGAGAGCGACAACGTCTAAATTCAAAACTCAATAAACCATCAGCGTAAATCTCTTCCAGCGGCACCTGCGCGGAAACGATCAACTTAACGTTACGCTCGTAAAACTCATCCACCATGGCTAAAAAACGTCTGGCGATATCATCACCCGTTAAAAACGCGCCCATTTGCTCGATGCCACTCACCAACACGGTATGATAAATCCGCGCCAACTCCATATAATCCCGCTGACTACGAGGGCCATCGCATAAAGCTCTGAAATCCGCGAGTAACACGCCTTGCGCCTGTTGACGTATGCAGATTGCGCGCCCTTCGATTTCAATCGCATCGGTTGAAATTTCAGCCTCGGGGGCTAACTGACGGAAATAACGCAGCAGGTTAGTGTCGGCCTCTTCATCGAGTGGATGGTGATAAATCTCAGCCTGCTCGAGAGTGCGCAGACGATAGTCGATGCCCGAATCCACATTGAGTACTTCACAATGCTGATTGATCAAGGCGATCGCGGGAAGGAATCGTGCCCGTTGCAATCCGTTTTTATACAAATCATCGGGAATGATGTTTGAAGTAGCGACTAAGACCACGCCTTCTTTAAAGAGGGCTTGGAATAAGGTGCCAAGTAGCATGGCATCTGTGATATCAGAGACAAAAAACTCGTCAAAACAAATGACTCGGTATTTAGCCGCCATTTGTTTGGCAATCACTAACAAAGGATCGCGCGTGCCTTTGAGCGCATCCAGATCCAAATGCAGTTGATGCATAAAACGGTGAAAGTGCGCCCTTAGTTTTTGATTACCTGGCAGCGCATCAAAAAAGGTGTCCATCAGATAGGTTTTGCCGCGACCAACACCGCCCCAGAGATACAATCCCTTAGGCGCGACAGGTGCAGACTTGAGGCTGAAGGAGGTCAATAACTTGCCTAATAGTGAGCTTGGCGCTTCGGCAGCGGTTAAATCTTCGTAGACGCGTTGCAGTGCCTTTACGGCCATTTCCTGCGCGGGATCATGGGAAAAACCATCACGAGTAAGATCTTTTTGGTAATGCTGCCAAGGGCTTAACTGGGGCACGTTATAATTCTCTTTTATCCTTTGGAAAAACTGCGTCGATATTACCACGGCCTCTCATACAGGGCATATATTTATCCCCTAACAAGCTAAAGGGCGCTTGATTCCATATTTCGGCACTCGACCACATATAGAGCAAGATTAAGCGTGAAAGGATAAAGACTTATTTAGAAAGCGCTATGCTGTTAACTTATTTCACGCGGCGATTGAAACATTTTAAGACTTGAAAAAGACCTTAAAAGCCCACAGGTTTCACTTAAGTTACACTCAATAAAATGCTGATAAAATAGCCGTTAAGAAATTAACCTTTGTTAATATTGATGAACTTTTTCAATAAGGTGCGTGTCCGAATGGTTACCTAGGCAAATAGCCGGTAACGATACAGATTCGATCTGGTGCGGACACAACTCACGACGCATTACATCCAGATCCTTGATCCCTTATTTGGAGTTATGAATAGATGAAAACGAAACTATCTGTACTTTCAGCCGCAATGTTAGCCGCAACTCTGACAATGATGCCCGCTGTCTCACAGGCCGCTATTCCGCAATCTGTTGAGGGTCAATCCATTCCAAGTCTTGCGCCTATGCTAGAGCGCACGACCCCCGCCGTGGTTTCAGTCGCGGTTTCTGGCACACACGTGTCTAAACAACGTGTACCCGATGTGTTCCGTTATTTCTTCGGCCCCAATGCACCACAAGAACAAGTGCAAGAGCGTCCTTTTAGAGGTTTAGGCTCAGGCGTGATTATCGACGCAGATAAAGGCTATATCGTCACCAACAACCATGTGATCGATGGTGCCGATGATATCCAAGTCGGCCTGCACGATGGCCGTGAAGTTAAAGCCAAGCTGATTGGTACCGATTCAGAGTCCGACATTGCCTTGCTGCAAATCGAAGCGAAAAATCTAGTCGCAATCAAAACCTCAGATTCTGATGAACTGCGCGTGGGTGACTTTGCCGTCGCCATCGGTAACCCCTTTGGTTTAGGCCAAACCGTCACCTCTGGGATAGTCAGCGCCCTAGGTCGCAGCGGCTTAGGCATTGAAATGCTTGAAAACTTTATCCAAACCGATGCGGCGATTAACAGCGGTAACTCGGGTGGCGCGCTGGTTAACCTTAAAGGTGAGCTGATTGGTATTAACACCGCGATCGTAGCCCCAGGCGGTGGTAACGTGGGTATCGGTTTTGCGATCCCCGCCAATATGGTGAAAAACCTTGTGGCACAGATTGCCGAGCACGGTGAAGTTCGCCGTGGCGTACTGGGAATTTCGGGTCGCGACCTAGATAGCCAGCTCGCCCAAGGCTTTGGCTTAGACACCCAGCACGGTGGTTTTGTGAATGAAGTCACCGCGGGCAGCGCCGCTGAAAAAGCCGGCATCAAGGCAGGTGATATTATCGTCAGTGTCGACGGCCGTGCGATTAAATCGTTCCAAGAGCTGCGGGCAAAAGTCGCGACTATGGGCGCGGGTGCCAAAGTTGAACTGGGACTTATCCGCGATGGCGATAAGAAAACCGTGAATGTCACCCTAGGTGAAGCAAGCCAAACCACTGAAAAAGCTGCGGGCGCTGTACACCCCATGCTACAAGGTGCCTCGCTAGAAAACGCTTCGAAAGGGGTGGAAATTACTGAGGTGGCCCAGGGCTCACCTGCGGCAATGAGCGGCTTACAAAAAGGCGATGTGATTGTCGGCATTAACCGTTCGGCGGTGAAAGATCTGAAATCACTCAAGGAGCAGCTCAAAGATCAAGAAGGCGCAGTCGCCCTGAAGATCCTCCGTGGTAAGAGCTTATTGTACTTAGTGCTGCGTTAATCGGTACGCCGCTCTGATCTTTATCCCATTATCAGATGCGGATCAGCATAGGGAACGCGGGTTCCCTATGCTTTAACTTGTTAAACATGTTAATCTAACTCACCTTTTTCAATACTTAGCCTGCCATGACAATAAAAGAAACCCTGTTATATCTCGGTAAAGCCGTACTCTTCGGCCTTATCATGGCGGCCATGTTTTTGTTAGTTACACACTACTTCGACAATAAAAATCTCGGCAGCTCGTTACTGCAAAACCGTGGTAATAATACGGTCGAACTCTCCTTTGCTAAGGCCGTACGCCGCGCCGCCCCTGCCGTAGTCAATATTTATAGCTTAAGTATCGATCAGAGCCGTCCGCTGAACTCTGGCTCCCTCCAAGGCCTAGGCTCTGGGGTGATCATGAGTAAAGAAGGCTATATTCTCACGAATTATCATGTGATTAAAAAAGCCGATGAAATTGTGGTGGCCCTGCAGGATGGCCGCAAATTCACCTCGGAAGTCGTAGGTTTTGATCCCGAAACCGATCTTTCAGTGCTTAAGATCGAAGGCGATAATCTTCCTACTGTGCCCGTCAATCTCGACAGCCCACCGCAGGTTGGCGATGTGGTATTAGCCATCGGTAACCCTTATAACCTCGGCCAAACCATTACCCAAGGTATTATCAGCGCCACGGGTCGTAATGGCTTAAGTTCTGGTTATTTAGACTTTTTACAGACAGATGCTGCAATTAACGCCGGTAACTCGGGTGGCGCCTTAATCGACACTAACGGCAGCCTGATTGGTATCAACACCGCCGCCTTCCAAGTGGGCGGCGAAGGTGGCGGCCACGGGATTAACTTCGCGATCCCGATAAAATTGGCCCACAGCATTATGGGTAAACTGATTAAAAATGGTCGGGTGATCCGTGGTGCCTTAGGGATCTCAGGTGAACCGATTAACCCTGTCGTAGCGCAAATCCTCAACCTGCCCGATTTACGTGGCGTATTGGTCACTGGTGTCGATCCTAATGGCCCAGCGGCACGGGCACAGCTACAGCCAAGGGATGTGATCATCAAATACGATGGCGAGGATGTACCTGGGGTCGAAATGCTGATGGATAGAATTGCCGAAACCACGCCCGGCAAGAAAATCATGATGACGGTTATCCGCCAAGGCAAAGAGCAAGTACTGCCCGTGATTATCGATGAGAAAGTCGTCGTCGATAATTAAGCTCAATAGCTGACCTTGTTAACCTCAGAATGAGGCATGTATAAAACCTCATTCTGAGTCATCGTCCAAATCACCTATTACCTCACCCATCAATTAGCAAAGCTATTTATCTTGCACTGTGATTTTTCACTGACTTTGCTCAAACAGTGAGTATCTGTTGCTGCGGCTATAGTTATCGCTTTTAGAGGTTTGGTCTCTTGATAAAACAAGTGGCATAACCACTCGCAAGTAACTTACCTTCACTGTTTCGAATCGTGCCTTCGGCAATACCCAGCGAGCGAGAAATATGTGTCACTTTCGCTTCAGCAATAAGCTGCTCATTCATGGGAACTGGTCTCATCATTTTAACGGCTAAATCCACAGTCCCGTAGCTAATACCGGCTTCTAGCAGGCTATGTACAGCACATCCGGTGACAGAATCCAATATCGTTGCAGCAAACCCTCCGTGTACCCCTCCCATAGGATTACAATGTTGCTCTGTTGCACGGCAACCCAATACAACCGCTCCAGGGCTTACTTGAAGATTAAACATACCCATAGTGTCAAAAATCGTTGGAGGTGGTATGTAGCCGTTGATGATTGCGCTTAAATGCTCCAATCCGCTGAGATGAGAGATATTCAATTTTTATCCTTTAAATTATTTATGTTTAGTAAATTAACGAGTAACAGTACGAAGCGAATTTTTATAAAGCAGCAAAATGTAACCGATCAATATGCATCCCATTATTGCTTCTAAAGCGATAAACAAATGAATTTTGACGGCAATACTTTCTAGCGGAGCGAACTTGTAGTGTCCAAGCGTAAGCATGTTGCATGCCCCGTAATCGATAAGAAGCAGTGCGCCTATATTATGGTGCCCTTTTTTAATCGCGTAGAATCCTAACGGCGCCAGAGGTGTCATAACAAACCAAAAGAGGTCAACAAGCTTAGGATTTAACCAGTTTGGCTCAGGGTAATGGGCGAAAAAGAGGATGTTGTCGACATAATGTAAAACACTACTCAAGAACGTAGCGATCAGTATCCATTTAAGGGGAATTAACCAAGGTCTCGATGTACTCATATGGCTTTATTTTCCTTATTAATCGCCGTGAACCAATCTAAACTTGCTTGCCATAATGGAATCGCGTTTTTACGAAAGTACCCCATATGCCCAATCTTGCCCCCTAAGAGCTTTGGTGATAAATCAAGACGAGTTAATGGCGCATTACTGTAGTGCTGAATAAAAGCATCTCGCGATTCAGGCATAGCCCAAAGATCATCTAGCGCATTGGCTGCAACCATAGGGGTCTGTACCGATTGGAAGAGTTTTTCAATTCCATCCATGGTGGGATCATCAAAAAAGTAATGACGAAAACGACACCAGTACCGCCATTGTTTAAACACGTTTTTGGGCAGATCTTCGCCCATTCCTAATAGGTTCCAAGCGCAGTATCCCTTCCACCACGTTAGGATCGGCAGAACGATATTCCACATCGTTAATACTTTAGCTTGTTCAAACAAGGGCATATAACCATGCCAACCCGCGCCTGTACCAAATATATAAGCACCTGTGACTTTTTGATGATTTGGCAGTAAACCAAATGCATGACCACCATAGGAATGGCCAACAATAAAGAGTGGGGCGTCATCTTTACTCATAAACTGAACCGCGGCAGCAAGATCTTGTTTACCCCAGTCGAGAAGGTTCATTTCAAAACCCTCTAGCGTTTCAGGTTTGGATTGCCCTATTCCTCGGTAATCAAAGGTTAATGTTTCAAATCCTTGTTCACTTGCAAATTGAGCAAAGCGGCGATAAAACGCCTGCGGCACACCAGTCGCCCCCGCAACAATGACTCGACCTTGAATAGCTTTTTCTGTGCAATACAGCTGACCACGGAGTAAATAACGATCTTCCGTGTAAAACGATGTTGAGATCATAGTGCTCACTAATTATAACGAGTGTCTTAATGTATTTTTGATGCTAGCCTATAACAACTGTTATAACAAGTGGGATTTTCATGGGCACAATCTCTAATGAGGGTCGTCAGCGGGTCATTGAAGCTGCCGCAATAATGCTTGCTTCAAGCGGTTTACGAGCCATAAGCATTCGTGAAGTGGTCAAGTTTTCAGGAACCCCGCTTGGTTCCGCGTATCACAACTTCCCCGGTGGAAAACAGCAGATAATTACTGAAGCTATTATTTGGGCAGGCGCTCAAGCATCCGCACAACTCAGTGCTTGTCTTGATAAAGATCGAAACAACGGCATTAATTTGTTTTTATCACTGTGGCGCCAACGTCTTGTTGGTTCACAATATCGTCATGGCTGTCCGATTGTTGCAGCTGCGATAGAACTGCCAGAAGAGGATGAAGCTTCAGAAATAAAAGCGGCAGTGGCACGAGTATTCAGTGATTGGCAATCATTATTAGCTCAACACATTGAGTCTTTAGGTCACACAAAGACCTCAGCCAATGCCATAGCACTTAGCATTATTGCCTGCATTGAAGGCGCGGTTGTGATGTGTCGGGGATACCAAAGCATTGAACCCTTTGATGCTATTTTGGAATGTATCCCTAAATTAGTTGAGAAGACGCTCTAACTGACTCTTATTATTCCCTTTCTTTTTAGCTGAATGAATACAATAAAAAACCAGCACTAGGCTGGTTTTTTATTTGGAGCGAATCCTAAGCAAATGTTATTGCACACGCTCTACATGCGCGCCCAATCCTTGGAACTTCTGCTCGATATGCTCATAACCGCGATCTAGGTGATAGATGCGATCGACGATGGTTTTACCATCGGCAACTAAGCCTGCGATCACTAAACTTGCCGAAGCACGTAAATCGGTCGCCATCACCTGCGCACCACTCAAAGACTCAATGCCTTGAATAATGCAGGTATTGCCTTCAAGCTCCATGTTCGCGCCCATACGGATAAGTTCTGGCACGTGCATAAAGCGGTTTTCGAAGATGGTTTCGGTAATGGTCGCCGTGCCCTGGGCTAATACGTTGAGCACGCAGAACTGCGCCTGCATATCGGTTGGAAAGCCTGGGTATGGCGCGGTCTTGATATTTACCGCTTTCGGACGTTTGCCTTCCATATCGAGCTCAATCCAATCTTCACCTGTGGTGATCTTGGCGCCCGCATCTTCAAGTTTCGCGATAACAGACTCTAACGAAGCTGGATCGGCCTTTAAGCAACGGATACGACCACGGGTCACAGCGGCGGCAACAAGGAAGGAACCGGTTTCGATACGGTCAGGCATCACGCGGTACTCACAGCCCTGTAGACGCTCAACGCCTTGAATACGCAGTGTGGCACTGCCAACACCGGTGATCTTCGCGCCCATGGCAATCAAACAGTTCGCCAAGTCGATCACTTCTGGTTCACGGGCCGCGTTTTCAATCACGGTTTCGCCATCGGCAAGTGCCGCGGCCATCAATAGGTTTTCGGTCGCGCCCACGCTCACCATGTCCATAAAAATATGGGCGCCCTTTAAGCGACCATCGACACGGGCCTTGATATAACCTTCTTTCACTTCAATCTTGGCGCCCATCATTTCGAGGCCATGCAAGTGTAAGTTCACCGGACGAGCACCAATGGCACAGCCACCGGGTAATGACACGTCTGCGGTGCCATACCGCGCTAATAACGGGCCAAGGATCAGAATCGAGGCACGCATGGTCTTAACTAAATCGTAAGGTGCGCAGAACTCGTTAAGGTTCTTGGTCGAAATACGGATTTGACCATTGCCTAATTCATCCACATCGGCGCCTAGGCAGCGCAGCAATTTGCAGCTGGTGCTCACATCGCGCAAATTGGGGACATTCGACACAATAAAATCAGTCTCGGCTAACACGCCTGCCATTAGAATCGGCAGCGCAGCGTTTTTAGCGCCGGAAATAATCACATCACCAGCAAGCGGAGGGCTTGCTTGAATCGCTAATTTATCCACTTTTCCTCACTACTAGCTGTTGAAAATTTTCTCGCGTTTCCATTGAGTCGGCGTGAAAGTTTTAATCGTTAATGCATGTAACTCACCGCTGGCGATATAGCTCATCAGGGGTGCATAAATGGCTTGTTGTTGCTTCACACGGCTCATGCCGTCAAAACATTCACCGACCGCGATCACTTTGTAGTGGCTGCCATCGGAGCTGGCGTGCACTTCATCGAGTGCTAACGCGTCACGTAAAATCTGTTCTATTAAGCTGCATTCCATGAAATTCGTTACCTTTTCAATTCGCTTCTTCGGTGAAGAAGGACTGTAAATCATATAAATCGATTAATTTTTTTAGCTGATCCGATGCTGAGCACAACTGCAATGGTGTACCATGCTGACGCACTAACGCCAGCAAAAATGCCACGCCAGCACTGTCGCTGTACTCCAGCTCAGTGAGCGACAACGTTTGGGTATCTTGGCTTAACAGGCTCTGCCTTTCCGACCAAAGTGCGACCACTTGCTCCTGTGATAAACGCCCTTTGAGGTGGCAAATTTTACCCTGTTGCACAAATTCAACCACGGCGATTACTTCCCTGCTTTAGACTGTTTAGTCACTTTGTCTTTGGTGCGCTCTTCCAGCATCTTGATCACGGCATCAATCCCCTGTTGGCGGATAAGATTCGAGATTTCAGATTGCTTAGAGGACAGTAAACTCACGCCTTCGGCAACTAAGTCAAACGCCTTCCAAGAGTCATCCTTAAGGCGACGCACTTTAAACAACAGCTTAATCGGCGGACGACCCGCTTCGATAATCTGTACGTTGACATCGACAATCTTCTCATTGCTGAAATCACTACCGGGAGAAAACTCTACTTTTTGGTTAGTGTATTCGGTAAACGCTTGGGCATAGGTTGAGACTAGGTAGCCTTCGAAGGCATCGACGAAGCGATTACGCTGATCTTCGGTCGACTCTTTTAAATACTGGCCTAACACTTTGTAAGAGGCGTATTTATAGTCGATATAAGGCATCAACTCTTCGCGCACGATCACTTTTAAATGATCCGCATCGGCGTCGATCAAGGCTTTATCTTGATGAAAGCGGTCGAAGGTTTTGTTGGCAACGGATTTCACCATGTCGTACGGATCCATAGTGTTAATCGGTGCATCATCCGCCAGTGCGGTCGTTGCGGTAAATATCCATACTAACGGCAGTAAAAAGCGCGATAAGCGTTTAAACATAGCGGTAACCCCTATTTATCCTTTGAACCCATACTATATAAGAACTGACCAATCAGATCTTCTAACACTAATGCGGAGCGAGTATCGTCAATCTTGTCGCCATCTTTAAGCATACTCACATCGTCATCGACAAAGCCCGGTGTTAATCCGAGGAACTGCTCACCGAGTAAACCTGAAGTTAAAATAGCTAAGCTACTGGTTTCAGGGAACTTATCGAAACGCTTGTCCATCACAATCGTCACCACAGCCACCAGTTTGACTGGGTCTAAATCAATCTTACTCACGCGGCCAAC
The DNA here is from genome assembly GCF_019457635.1 of Shewanella mangrovisoli. Classification (NCBI taxonomy): domain Bacteria; kingdom Pseudomonadati; phylum Pseudomonadota; class Gammaproteobacteria; order Alteromonadales; family Shewanellaceae; genus Shewanella; species Shewanella mangrovisoli. The sequence continues at coordinate 839,242 of NZ_CP080412.1, read as the reverse complement.
CACTACGCCGCCGACCTTGACCGGAGAGCGTACCTTTAAGCCACCGATATTGGTGAAGTTGGCAGTGAGGGTATAGCTGCTGTCGCTGGTCTGCACTTCGATATTGGCGACTTTAAACACCAACACCAAAAAGGCCGCTAAGCCCGTTAAGAGAAACATACCCACTAATAATTCAATTTTTCGTGTCAACATGCTCAGTTACCACTCTGTTAATCCGTCTATCTGTATCCTTGGCGCTGCAATCCGTTAGCGGCCAAACATCAGGGCTGTTAGTAAAAAGTCCAACGCCAGTACGGCGAGGCTCGATTGCACCACGGTTGAGGTGGTTGCACGGCTGATCCCTTCAGGATTCGGCACCACTTGATAGCCGCGATATAAGGCAATCCAAGTCACCACCACGGCAAACACGCCGCTCTTAATCAGGCAGTTCACTATGTCTTGGCGCCATTCGACCGAGGCTTGCAGAATCGACCAGAAGGCCCCGCCATCGATGCCTTTCCATTCCACCCCCACTAAATGGCCGCCATAAATGCCTACCGCAGTAAACATCAGCGCCAATAACGGCATGCTGATCACCCCCGCCCAAAAGCGTGGCGCAATGATTTGCCTGAGCGGGTCAATCGCCATCATCTCTAAGCTGGATAACTGCTCGGTACTCTTCATCAGACCGATTTCGGCGGTCAGCGCCGAGCCTGCGCGGCCGGCAAATAATAATGCAGTGACCACAGGACCGAGTTCACGCAGTAAGCTTAAGGCCACCATGGGGCCTAAGCTCTCCTCAGTGCCGAAACCGACTAAGATGTTGTAGCCCTGCAGCGCCAACACCATGCCGATAAACAGGCCCGAGACCACAATAATGACCATAGATTGTACGCCGACCACATAGATTTGGCGCACTAATAATGGAAAACCTTTACGCACCCGAGGCCAGCGAAAAATCGCGCCCCAGAGCATCAGGCCCGCACGGCCAAAACCGAGCACTAACTCGATAGCGCTGCGGCCGAGATCGGCAATACTGTCGAATAACTTCACTTGCCAGCTCCTTTAGCCATTAATTCTTGCTGATAATCCTTCGCCGGATAGTGGAAAGGCACTGGGCCGTCGGGCGCGCCTTGAATAAACTGTTTGAGCTGCGGATTATCCGCATGCTTTAACTCTTCAGGCGTGCCATGGGCGATCACTCTTTTATCGGCCACCACATACACATAATCTGCAATTCCGAGCACTTCATCCACATCGTGGGACACCACAATCGAGGTCAGATTCAACGCATCGGAGAGTTCGCGGATAAGTTTCACCAGCACGCCCATGGAAATCGGGTCTTGTCCGGCAAAAGGCTCATCGTACATCACCATTTCAGGCTCAAGGGCGATCGCCCGAGCAAGGGCGGCACGGCGCTGCATCCCACCGGATAACTCACTTGGCATCATCTGCGCGGCGCCACGCAGACCAACTGCTTCAAGCTTCATCAATACGATTGAGCGAATAATCTCTTCGGGTAAACCCGAATGCTCACGCAGTGCAAAGGCGACGTTATCGAAGACGTTGATATCGGTGAATAAGGCGCCACTTTGAAACAACATGCTCATGCGCTTACGCAGCTCGAACAATTGGCTACGACTCGCGGCATGCACATCCTGACCATCGAACAACACTTGGCCGCTATCGGGCGTTAATTGGCCACCGATAAGCTTAAGCAAAGTGGTTTTACCTATACCACTGGGGCCCATAATGGCGGTGACTTTGCCCCGAGGGATAGACAGGCTAATATCTTCATATATGACACGCTGGCCACGGCTGAAGCCCAAATGACGGATCTCAACCAACGGCGTTTGTTCTTGAGTCATGCTTGATTCCGATATTTGAAAAGAGGTGGCCTACGCTTCCTGCCCAGACCAATCGAAGAGCCGCAAATTGTACGTAATTGCGCTTTAACCTACAACAGAATCGACACTATCGTCCTGCGATACTTTCAATTTGCCTCATTTCCAGCGAGAATGCGCCCTAAGTTTTCGCTCAGTGAAGCTAAAGTGTTACTTAATGTTTTCACCCTTGTTGATAAATCAGCAAGTTTGTTTAGTTAAGGCTAATAAGATAAGCGAAATCACACTGAACTAGGCAAGACAACTTAACTCAAAAGCCATATTGAATGTCAAACTGGTTATCATGGCGACCATAGCCATATAAAGTGGCAGCGCTAAAACAACCAAGACGATGATTTTGCTCAAGGCATTCAATCGCTAAACAGGTTATCCTGCCCTATTGCCGCCAACCCTATAGGCAAGGGCAGAACAATAAAATGCTACTCCGAGTAAGAAGCCGTTAATTTTATCATCTTTATCGCGTACCAAATTGTGCTATTCCAATCCCAGAACGGGGCGACAAAGACAATGCAAGAAGAGAGATAGACATGGTAGACCAATCACAATTGCGCCAGTGGGGCTGTAAAGTCATCGATATTGAAAAATCGGCCCTCGACAATCTTTATCAATATGTCGATTCCGTTGAATTTGCCCAAGCCTGCGAGTTAATTCTCAACTGCACCGGCAAAGTGATAGTGATGGGGATGGGGAAATCAGGCCACATTGGCAATAAAATCTCGGCCACCCTCGCCAGCACAGGCACCCCAGCGTTTTTTGTCCACCCCGGCGAAGCGAGCCATGGTGATCTAGGCGTGCTCTCGGACAATGATGTGATTCTTGCGATTTCAAACTCGGGCGAGTCGAGCGAAATCCTCGCGCTGATGCCGGTCATCCAGCGTAAAGCCATCCCTGTGATTGCCATGACAGGCAAGCCAGAATCCACCATGGCGCGTCTATCTAAAATTCATTTATGTATTGAGGTGCCAGAGGAAGCCTGTCCGCTTGGGCTGGCGCCAACTTCAAGCACCACAGCAACCTTAGTCATGGGTGATGCCATCGCCATTGCGCTGCTGCAAGCCAAAGGCTTTACCCGGGAAGATTTCGCCATGTCCCATCCGGGCGGCGCCTTAGGTCGTAAGCTGCTGCTTAAAGTCAGCAACGTGATGCACAGCGGCGATGATTTACCTTTGGTTAAACACGATATCTGCATCACCGATGCTCTGTATGAGATCTCCAAGAAAGGCCTTGGCATGACGGCGGTTATCGATGAACAAAACAAACTCGTGGGTATCTTTACCGACGGCGACCTGCGCCGGGTTATCGATGCCCAAGTCAACCTTCGCACCACGCCTATCGCCGATGTGATGACGCGAAACTGTGTCACAATTACTGAAAACGTTTTAGCGGCGCAGGCGCTGCAAGTGATGGATTCCAAAAATATCAACGGCCTGATAGTGATAGATAAAGAACATCATCCTGTCGGTGCTCTCAATATGCTCGATATGGTTAAAGCGGGAGTGATTTAATGCCACAGCAAGGTTTTTACGGCCCCATCAGCGACGATGTTTGGCAAAGGGCGCAAAAAATTAAACTGCTGATCTGCGATGTGGACGGGGTGTTTTCCGACGGCCGCATTTATTTGAGCAACTCAGGGGAAGAGCTCAAAGCCTTCCACACCCGCGATGGTTATGGCGTGCGCTCGTTACTGACCAGTGGTTTTAATCTGGCGGTTATCACTGGCCGTCAGTCTAAAATTGTCGAAAACCGCATGACGGCGCTGGGTGTGACCCATATTTATCAGGGCGTGGATAATAAATTCGTTCCCTATGAAGAGCTGCTGTCGCTCTACAATGTCACCCCAGAAGAAGTCGCCTATATCGGTGATGATATTGTCGACCTGCCGGTGATGAATGTGGTCGGCTTGGCTGTCTGTGTCGCCGATGGTCACCCCTATGTCCGTCAACATGCCCATTTTGTGACTCACTTAAATGGTGGGCATGGCGCACTCAGGGAACTCACGGATCTGCTCTTATTGAGCCAAAACAAGTTCACTTCCGCCCATGGGATGAGCATATGAGTCGTGTGACCCTCGCCATTATCGCCTTTTTTGGTACTGCGCTGGTGCTATATTGGCAAGTGCAGCAAAAACGCGGTGGCGATACGGATGACAGCTTGAACGTCAGTGACAGACCCGATTACATTATCGAAGATCTGCGCAGTATTGAGTTTAATGAACAAGGGCAAGTTAACAGTCGCGTCACGGCAAAGCACATGGAACACTATGAGCTGAAAAACCAAACCGACTTTACTGAGCCCGTCTATCTTGTCTATCCCGACCAAGGTAAAGCAAAATGGCAGATCCGAGCCGACCAAGGTCGACTCAACAAAGATACCGGCAAGGTTGTATTAGAAAATAATGTTATTATCGATGCCATCAGCCCTGGTGAACCCATACAGACATTGTCCACCAGTTTTTTAGAACTCGATCTCAACACTATGATAATGACCTCTGACCGCATCATTTACGTCACAGGGAAAGATTTTAATATTCAAGGGCAAGGCCTTTATGCCGACCTTAACGCGCAGGAAGTGCAATTGACCAGTCAGGTAGTAGGAACCTATGAAGCAAAATAACATATTACTTGCCGGCCTAATGCTAATCACCAGCATGAGTGCCTTCGCCAAGGTCGGTGACTTACAGCAAGAAGTGAAAATTAAAGCCGTTAGCCAAACTGCGGACATTAAAAACAATCAGATCATTTTCTTCGGTCCGGTTGAAGTCACCCAAGGCTCGATTAAAATCCATGCAGATCAACTACGTGCATTTTCTGCCGAAGGGGAAAACAGCAAGATTTTAGTGGCAACGGGTAACCCTGCGACTTACAGCCAAATTCTCGACGATGGACGCCCAGCTTCGGCTAGCGCCAAAGAAATTCGCTACGAAATGGCGACCCGCACCCTGACCTTAACAGGCTCAGCGACCCTAGACCAAGCGGGTAGCCAAGTGACGGGTAACCTCATCCGTTACGATATTATTCAGCAAAAACTGATCGCTGAGAGCACAGGTAGCGGCGATGATCGCGTGATTACCATTATTCAACCTGACAACTATCAGGAAGAACTCAAGAATCAGCCTGCGGACAAACCTGTGAAAAAACAGGATTCTAAATGACCCAAATCACCTTAAAAGCACAGAATCTCGCTAAGAGTTATAAGAGTCGTCAGGTTGTGAAAGATGTCAGCCTGACGGTCAAAACGGGTCAAGTCGTCGGCCTGCTCGGCCCAAACGGTGCGGGTAAAACCACCACCTTTTACATGGTCGTGGGCTTAGTCAAAAGCGATAAAGGCCATATCTTTATCGACGATGATGATTTAACCGCCGATCCCATGCACCTGCGCGCCCGCAAAGGCATTGGTTACCTGCCACAGGAAGCCAGTATCTTTCGCAAGCTGACAGTGCACGACAATATCATGGCGGTACTGCAAACCCGTAAAGAGCTCAATCGCGACCAACGCGAAGAAGAGCTGGAACATCTGCTCGAAGAGTTCCATATCACCCATATTCGCGATAGCCAAGGCATGTCGTTATCGGGCGGTGAACGTCGCCGCGTCGAAATTGCCCGCGCCTTAGCGGCCAATCCTAAGTTTATTCTGCTCGATGAACCCTTCGCCGGTGTCGACCCGATTTCGGTTATCGATATCAAGAAAATCATCGAACAACTCAAGAGCCGAGGCCTTGGGGTACTGATCACAGACCACAATGTGCGCGAGACTTTAGACGTCTGTGAACATGCCTACATTGTCAGTCACGGAAACCTGATTGCCGAAGGAACTCCCGCAGAGATCTTAGACAATCAGCAAGTTAGGGCTGTGTACTTAGGTGAACAATTCAGGCTATAGTTACTTAAACAGAGCCAATTAGCCTTGAATTTTGGCTTAGTAAGCGCCATCAATATGATAACAAGCGGCCTAAATTCAAAATAATAACGTAGGGATCAGCGGTAACATGAAAGCGTCACTCCAGCTCAAACTGGGTCAACAGTTAACCATGACGCCACAACTTCAACAGGCCATTCGTCTGTTGCAATTGTCGTCATTGGAACTGCAGCAAGAGATCCAGCAAGCCTTAGACTCTAATCCTCTTCTCGAGCTGGAAGAGGAGCAATTCGACGCGCCTACCGAACGTAAGCAAGATATCGCCGATACCGACTTTAGCGAAACGACAGCTCAGCCACAGGAACAAGATAATTCCACCGTAGACATTGCCGAGTCGCTGACCAAAGAATCCCTGCCCGAAGAACTCCCCATGGACACCACTTGGGATGAAGTCTTTACCGCATCGCCAAACTCAGGTTCTGGCGCTAGCCGTGAAGATGACATGCCCTTCCAAGGGGAAACCAGTGAAGGCCTGTACGAACATTTAGAATGGCAAAAAAACCTCACGCCCTTCTCTGAAACCGATTTAGCCATCGCCACCGCGATTATTGATGCCATTGACGATCAAGGTTATCTCACTCAAAGTACTGAAGATATCCTCGAGGCCATGGGCAATCCCGAGATAGAACTGGATGAAGTCGAAGCCGTACTCAAGCGCATTCAACACTTCGATCCCGTCGGTGTCGCCGCAAGGGATTTAAGCGAATGTCTGCTTATCCAACTCTCCCATTTTTCGCCAGATACCCCACACCTCGAAAACGCCCGTATGTTGATCAAAGATCATTTAGATCTGATCGCTGCCCGCGACTTTAGGTTGTTGATGCGTAAAACCAAGCTTAAGGAAGATGATCTGCGCGAGAGCATTGCCCTCATCCAAACCTTAAACCCTCGCCCCGGTTTGCTCATCACCCCTGTCGATGAAGAATATGTCATCCCCGATGTGTCGGTGTCGAAGAAAAATGGTCGCTGGGTGGTCGAGTTAAACCCGGACTGCATGCCAAAAATCAATGTAAATCAGCAATATGCAGCCATGGCGCGCAGCACCAAAAGCCAAGCCGATAGCCAATTTATCCGCGGGCATCTGCAAGAAGCCAAGTGGTTTATTAAAAGCCTTGAAAGCCGTAACGAAACACTGCTCAAGGTGGCAAACTGCATAGTGCAATACCAACAGGGTTTCTTCGAATACGGTGAAGAAGCCATGAAACCTATGGTCCTAAACGATATCGCCGAGGCGGTAGAGATGCATGAGTCCACCATTTCACGGGTGACCACACAAAAATACATGCATACCCCAAAGGGACTTTTTGAACTAAAATATTTCTTCTCAAGCCACGTCGGGACTGATGATGGCGGTGAGTGCTCATCCACGGCAATCAGAGCCTTCATTAAGAAACTGGTTGCAGCGGAAAACCAGAAAAAACCATTAAGCGACAGCAAGATGGCGCAGCTTCTGGCAGAACAGGGAATTAACGTTGCGCGCAGAACCATTGCGAAGTACCGAGAGGCGATGCTTATTCCCCCTTCCAATCAGCGTAAAAGTTTATAGCCTAAAGTGGAAATCGGAGGACGTTTATATGCAAATAAACCTGAGTGGACACCATATCGAGATTACTGAATCGTTACGGGCTTATGTTGAGGAAAAGTTTTCAAAACTTGAACGTCATTTCGAACAGATCAATAATGTGCACGTTGTGCTCAATGTTGAGAAAATGCAACAAATTGCCGAAGCGAGAATCAACCTCACCGGTGGTGAAGTCTTCGCGACTTCAGAGCATGCAGATATGTATGCTGCCATAGACGTCCTGATCGACAAGCTTGATCGTCAGGTTATTAAACACAAAGAGAAGTTAACAAAACACTAGCAATGGAACTTCGTACCATACTGCGGCCGGAATGCACGACCTGCGCCACTCCGGGCAGTAAGAAAAAGGTACTGGAACTTATCAGCGACTTAGCCGCTGCCCAGTACCCCACCCTCTCATCTCAAGAGATCTTCGAAAGCCTAGTGGCGCGCGAAAAGATGGGGAGCACAGGTATAGGTAACGGCATCGCCATTCCACATGGTCGATTAACCGATATAACACAACCCATAGCCATATTGGTGAAATGTGAGGAGCCGATAGCCTTTGATGCTATCGATAAACAACCTGTCGACATTTTATTTGCGCTGCTGGTGCCTGCTGACCAATGTCAACAGCACTTAAGCACTTTGTCCTGCATGGCTGAAAAGCTCAGCGACAAGCAAATATTGAAGCAATTGCGCAAGACGCATGATGAAACGGAACTCTATCAGGTAATCACTGGATGAAACTGGTCATAGTGTCAGGGCGCTCAGGCTCAGGCAAATCGGTCGCACTGAGAGTGCTTGAAGATCTCGGCTACTATTGTGTCGATAATCTTCCTTTGCCGCTGATTGGCAGCTTACTCGAACAGCTCAAGGGCAGTAACGATCTCGTCGCCATCAGCGTCGACGTGCGTAACCTGCCGGAGCAAGACAAGGTACTCGTCAAACAGCTCGCCAGCCTGCCAGAGGGCACTGAACTTACCAGCTTCTTCTTAAATTCCAGCGATAAAGTACTGTTAAAGCGCTACAGCGAGACTCGGCGCTTACATCCCTTATCTAAGAGCCGAGTATCACTACAAGAAGCTATTAAGCTTGAAGGCAAATTGCTCGAGCCCCTGTCACAGCAGATGGATCACTACATAGATACCTCGAATCTGAATATCTATGAACTCAGCGACCAAGTACGGCAAATCCTGCTTGGCAGTGTCGATAAGGAACTGGTGATCAACTTCGAGTCCTTCGGTTTTAAGCATGGTATGCCAACCGAAGCCGACTTTATGTTCGATGTGCGCTTTTTACCCAATCCCCATTGGGAGCCTGAGTTGCGCCCCCTCACCGGCTTAGATGAACCTGTGGCAGAGTTTTTAAATCGCCAGCCACTGGTTAATAAGTTCATCTGGCAAATTGAGAATTTACTCGAGACTTGGTTACCCCACTTAGAGCGTAATAACCGCAGCTATCTGACCATCGCCATCGGCTGTACCGGCGGTCAACACAGATCGGTTTACGTGGCCGAGCAACTGGCTAAACGCTTTAGCAACGGCAAACACAAAGTGAATGCCCGCCACCGAGAGTTAAGTCATGCCAAAGCTTGAGCGCCAAGTCACCATCTGCAATAAACTAGGCTTACATGCCCGCGCCGCCACTAAGCTCGTGGTGCTTGCGTCTGAGTTTGATGCCAGCATTACGCTGATCCAAGGTGAGAAACAGGCCTCTGCCGCCAGTGTTTTAGGGCTCCTTATGCTAGAAACTGGCATGGGTAAAACCATTACCCTGATAGCCGAAGGCCCTGATGCCGAGCCCGCGCTCAATGCCATTTGCGCGCTTATCGACGCTAAGTTCGACGAAGCCTGCTAATAGCCCCGACATCTCACCTCGATGCTCCCTGCCGTTATTCAGTACCCTGTTTGGTTTTGATTTCAGCACCTTATACCAGTAAAACACATTTGTGACTCGACGCCCTCCCGTGCGCTCAATTACAATGTACTGCTGCGCTTTGGCTTAAGTCCTCAACAACCAAACGCCACCCATCCACCGTCGCCACCTTGGAGGAAACATGCCTGTAGAAGCCTCAGACAGCTTACAAGTCGAACAACGTCTCGACCAACTGAGCCATGCCCTCAATAGCGGTATGTTTGTGCATGTCAGGCAAATGCTGCAAAACATGGCGGCGTCGGATATCGCATTGATTTTAGAGTCCTCGCCCCCTAAGGCGCGGCAAGTGCTGTGGCAACTTATCGATCAAGATCAGCTCGGGGATATTCTCGATGAACTCAGTGAAGAGTTAAAAGATCCGCTGATCCGCGCCATGAGCCCTGAGCGGGTCGCCAAGGCGACCGCCAGTATGGATACGGACGATCTCGCTTATATCCTGCGAAGCTTGCCAGATACCGTCTATAAGCAAGTATTGCAGTCAATGAGCCTGCAAAACCGCCAGCGGGTCGAGCAAGCACTCTCCTACCCCGATGAAACTGCGGGCAGCCTAATGAACACAGATACTGTGACCTTAAGGCCCGATGTGAATATCGATGTGGTACTGCGTTATTTGCGCCAACGGGGCAATCTGCCCGATACCACTGACACCTTATACGTGGTGGATAAGCACGATCGCGTACTTGGCGGGGTCAAACTTGCGGATCTGCTCACCTGCGATCCCAATACTCATATCAGCAGTATTATCGATACCGATATCGAAAGTATTCCCGTGGGCATGTCCGACAGTGAAGTCGCGCAGCTGTTCGAGCGCCATGACTGGGTATCCGCCCCCGTGGTCGATAGTGAGGGCAAGTTACTCGGGCGTATCACCATCGATGACGTGGTGGATGTTATCCGTGAAGACGCCGAGCACTCCATGATGGGGATGGCGGGGATGGACGATGATGAAGATACCTTCGCCCCTGTGGTGAAGAGTACTTTCCGCCGCTCGCTCTGGTTGACGATTAACCTGTTTGCCGCCCTACTGGCAGCCTCTGTCAGCAATATGTTTGAAGGCACAATCGAACAATTCGCCACGATTGCGATTTTAATGACAATTGTCCCGAGCATGGGCGGAGTCGCGGGCAATCAAACCTTAGCTCTTGTTATCCGTGGGATTGCCTTGGGTCATATTGGCCAGAGTAACGCCCGCTGGCTGATTGGCAAAGAACTTGCCATTGGCTTTTTAAACGGCCTCATGTGGTCGATTTTGGTGTTTATCGCGGTATTAGTTTGGAAAGATGATATGGCGCTTGCCAGCCTGATTGGCGGCGCAATGCTCATCAATATGACAGTCGCAGGACTCGCTGGCGCCAGTATTCCGCTGATCTTAAAGCGCTTAAAAGTGGATCCTGCGTTAGCGGGCGGCATGGTGCTCACCACAGTCACCGATGTGATTGGTCTGTTTGCCTTCCTAGGATTAGCGACCCTGTATTTAATGCACTAGTACTCAACCTGCTAAAACAGACAACAAAAATGGCGCCAAAGGGCGCCATTTTAATAAGTCGATTAACTTTATTTTTTGGGCGGCTGAAAACCATAACCCGTTAAAATCGCTTGTCCCTCAGGGGATAAAATAAACTCGGCTAAAGGCGCGGCTGCATTATTGGCATCCTTTAACACCAATAAGCCATAGTTGGCACCGACCGCTAGCTCAGGCGGTAAATCGACAATCTTGAGGCTAGGCACTTCTTTTTGTGCCAGCACCGCATTGGTGCAATAGGTTAAGAACACATCCGCCTGCTTATGTTCCATCACCCAAGCATAGGGATTACGATCTTTCGGCGGTTTAGCACTTTCAGGCCCACCCGTTAGCTGCAAGGCTTTGGTTTCTAATGTGGTTTTTGCATTGGCTTTTAAGGCTTCGGCTTTCGCAAACACGGCCCAAGCATAATCCCCCGCGGGATCGGCTTTTGCCGTTGATGTCCCGACTTTAGTTTGCGGCGCGAGCAGGGTATCTAATAAATTCGCACTGGTGAGTGGCACATCCGCCTGGGCAATGGCACAGAGCTGGTTACGGGCAAACATTTGCACCTCTTGACCCACTCCCGCATCGACTAAGGCCTGCGGGTGTTTCATATTCGCCGAGGCGAAGATATCGACTCGCTCACCCTCTTGGATCCGCTTGAGTAATAAGCCCGAAGGCGCATATTGCGCCGCGACTTTGGCGTCGGATTTCGCTTGATAAGCGGCAATAATATCGTTCATCGCCGCCTTTAAACTGCCTGCGGCCCTGAGTTCAATTGGTGCAGTCGCCTCAGTGCTCATCGGCGCGCCTTGTGCTATTCCCGCCATCAATGTCGCCCCTAAACTGATTGCGAACACTAAACCTTGTTTTGCCATGCTGTACTCTCCATTCACACAGAAATGTCCTAGTGCATACAAGACGGCAAAACCTTTAGCGGATCAAGTATTACCGCTGCTGGATAAATGCAAATCGGGACGATTGTGGCCAAGATCACTTAAGTCTTTTAGGTGACTGGACAAATTGTCCACTAAGGAAAATTAGTTCCCTAATGCCCCCTAGAGCACATAGTTCGTTCACACAAATTGCCACCCAGTGCAGAAAGTAAAAAGTCGCCCGTAGGCGACTCTTATTTTATGGCAATTATTGCCCCGTTGGGGTTAACACAATTTCCACTCGACGGTTTTGGGCGCGACCTGCGGCATTCGCATTCGATGCGATAGGGCTCGCCTTACCCATGCCCTTCGATTTAACCCGAGCAGAAGCCACACCTTTGCTCATCAGGTAGTTGCCCACTTCGCTGGCACGCACTTGTGATAGACGTAGGTTGTAAGCATCTGAACCGCTGCTATCGGTGTAACCTAATACGTTCAGTTGAGTCTTGCTGTATTCCTTGGCCACCAGCGCTACTGAGTTCAATACGCGCTTAGCACCATCACTCAGCTCAGTTTGGTCGACACCAAAAGTCACTTCGTTTGGCATGTTGAGAATAATATTGTCACCGTCGCGGGTTACACTCACACCTGTCGACGCCAATTGTTGGCGCAGTTTGGTTTCTTGCACATCCATGTAATAACCAATACCACCACCGACGGCGGCGCCAGAGGCTGCACCAATTAAAGCACCTTTACCGCGGTCACTCTTACTTGATGACGCAACCCCAACAGCCGCACCGGCAACCGCACCAATTAAGGCGCCAGTCGTCGCTTTCGCCGTTTGTTGTTCGTTGGTATAGGGATTGACAGTCGAGCATCCCGAGGCAATCAGGGCACTGGTAATCACGACAATTGCCAGCTTTGACGCTGGCAGAGATTTAATCAGAGAAGGCTTCATCATTTATGACCTCATAACATGATTGATGATGGTATTTGCCCGCCAAAAGGCAAAGGGCGTGGCAAGTCGCCAAAAGACACCATAAAAACCGCAGTATATAAACATTCTCTGTTGAGACAATCTTTAATCGCTTTATCGCTCAGTTTATGACTGATTTAATCGAAAACAACACTAAATGGAAACATATCAAGATCATCTGCACAACATTTAGAGTAAAAGCACTGAAATAGTGCAAGCTGCACCGTTTCTGACATGACTCAAAAAATCCACCGTTTGAAACATTTTAATAAGCCTATGATTTTAAATAAAAATACAAATTTTAAAAAATTGGCACGGATCTTACATACTAATAAATAGGTAGAAGAGCAGAGACGCTCAAGCGACTCACTCAACACCTTAAGTAAGCTGTTTGACATCGATGGACGTTAATCTAAGTGCCCGTTGTGAGGCATGGTAATCGAAGCACAATCCCAAAGCGGATTGAGGAGGAAGAGATGAAACATCTGATGAAACTTATTAGTCATTGTCGCCACGAATGGTTGTCCCTGCGCCACCTAGGACATAGCCAGTGGGATATAGAGCAGCGTCACTAATCAGCAAGGAAAACACCGAAAGAACCAGCAAGTAGACAGATCATAGAGTAAGAGGGATAGCCCATGGGAATCGCCAATCATAGTCTTAAACCTGATGTTATTTTTGAAGTGAAAGTTAAAGGCAGATTACTCTCTGATGTCGCACGACAGTACGGTATTTCGGCTAAAGCGGTTTACCAATGGGTAAGGGAAAGTGAGCAACAGCCGCAGCAAAGGGAATGCGCGTTAATGACTGAAATAGCGCAATTGCAGAAACGCATTAAACAGCTAAACAGTGAATTACGCACTATAGGTTGAGGTGACCTCGCCAGTGCCCTTATCGACAAGGCCGGACCCCATTGCATATTGCCCTGTAGGTCTAACGCGATATGAAAGTTGTGCTAAAAACAATAATAACAGCGCCCTTTTACGTCCGGCCTTGTCATCCAATTAATTGAATTAGATATAAATAACAGTTTAGACAGGGTCGGATGGGTATCTATTATCGCTCCCCAACGACCTAAGATATAAATCGTACAAATAACAATAATAACTGTGCTGTTTACTATCCGACTCTGTCAACTTAATGCTCAAAGGGTATGCAATAGCAACAAAGGAAAGGTTTTGACAAGGCTTTAGAGGGAGTTATCTCCCCCAAAGATCAAATATGTGAATTGTGCTCCCCCAAGTCACGAACATATTACCCTCTTGGGTCTTGTCCTTTTATTCACGGATCAATGATGATCCAGCGCTAGGCTAGGATAGCGCGCCACGGATGGCTGTGTTGCTTGCAACACCTCAGGTTTCGGCAAGGCTCGAGGGAGTTATCTCCCCCAAAGATTAAATATGTCGATTGTACTCTCCGACCAATCCAACATATTTTCTCCCTTTGGTCTTGTCCTTTTATTAAGTGGTTCAATGGAAAGGAAGGGGAATTTGCCCAGCCAAGGATGGCACTGTGAGATATTCAAAATCAATAACTTAATAATATTCTCCAATAAAAAAGACGCTTATAAGCGTCTTTTTTATTGGGATGTCAGCTAATAGTTTTCGTTAGCTTCTTGAAGTCGCAGCTTACGCTCCTGCGCCTCATCATAGGCGGCTTGAATTTCATCCAATACAGAATTGACATCGGCATCGACTAATACTTCGGTAAACTTACCCGTGAGTGGCGTATCCGCTTTTAATTGTCCCGCCTCAAACAGCGCCCACATTTCTTTGGCATATTGGGTCTTGAGCAGCTCGGGAGCGTACTGGCCATAATATTGCGTCATGTTGTTAACATCACGCTCCAGCATCCATTTCGCATGGTTGTTAGCCGCGGCATCGACAGCTTGAGGTAAATCGATAATCACCGGGCCATTAGCATCCACTAGGACGTTAAATTCGGATAAGTCGCCATGGACTAAACCAGCGCAAAGCATACGTTTAACATAGGTCATCACTAACCCATGGTCGTGGATGGCTTGCTCGGCATTAAAGCTCACATCATTCAAACGGGGCGCGACATGGCCTTCGCTGTCGGTGACGAGTTCCATCAACAATACGCCATCGAAACAGCCGAAGGGCGTAGGCACTCTGACCCCCGCATCGGCTAAACGAAACAACGCATCGACCTCGGCGCTCTGCCAAGCCTCTTCCATCTGTTCGCGGCCAAATTTGGAGCCTTTTTCCATCGCCCTAGCGCGGCGGCTATTACGGACCTTACGCCCCTCTTGGTAAACCACCGCCTGCTTAAAACTGCGTTTCTCCGCTTCCTTATATACCTTGGCGCAGCGAATATCCTCACCACAGCGTACCACGTACACTGTAGCCTCTTTACCGCTCATCAGTTGGCTAATGACTTCGTCAACCAGCCCTTCATCAACCAGAGGTTGGATTCGTTTAGGAGTTTTCATACCGACCTTATACCTTACTTAGGCGTAAGATGGAATGTGCCGGGCAAATCTTCATATAAAAGCAGCCTTATAAAGAGGATAGATAAAAAGATTCAGTTAAAGATACCTGACTTCAGTAAAAACTAAAGCACCTCGCGCAGGAACACAATAGCTAAACGCAGTGGATTTACCGTCAGTAAAGCTGCTGAAAATTACCCTCTATTGCCTGTACCTTGGCTTAACGAGCGCATCGATTGAATCAAGCAACAAGACACTGAAATCCATTGTGATTTATACGAAGAGTGCTATCACACTGCCCACGGTTGCGGCGACTTTCAGCAATTGCCCGGCTTTGTAGTAGCCTTGGTTGCCCTCTTGAGGTGGAGTTTCGCGATCACAAAGAGGTTCATGGGTCTTAGGTTCTGCCAAACCAAGCGCGCCATGGGCGAAAGATTGCAGGGCGCCGACCTCTGTCGGAGTATTGTTATCACTTGATTCTTGAGGTTCAGTGCCTTTTTTAAGTTCTGCTTGCATCTCTTTTGAAGACGTCGAAGCCGTCGCCATGTGCGGCGCAGACCGTTTTACTCCCAAGGGCGAGCTATCTGATGGCGGCAGCGGAGCCAACATAAGGATTTCCAACACAAGATACTGAAAAGTAAAACTAACATTAACTCAATGCCTTAGCATTATTGCATCGCACGAGTTGTGACTCAGATAGGAAAAGTCCCCCAGAACTCTGCGCCAGCTAACCGTATTCGCGGCGAAATATAGCGCTAGCTCTCCCCTTCCCTAGGCTTTATGCTGATGCCATTTTGTGACTTGTCAGATCTTAGAATGCGCTACCTTAATTTTGCTTTGGCTCTTACCGCCCTCTCCCTCACCCAATGCACTAGCCTCTCACTCGAGGAATGTCGAGATAATGACTGGTACGCCACGGGTTTAGCCGACGGTAATCGGGGCGCTAACGCGAGTCAGCTCAATCAGTATCAGCAGGATTGTCGTGAGTTTAATCTCAGAGTGGATGCAGCCCAGTGGCAACAGGGATATCAGCAGGGACTTATCAGCTATTGTCTGCCCGAAAATGGCTATCGCGTAGGTTTAGCTGGAGAGAATTACTATGGCGTTTGTAACAACAATCAGTTTGTTGAGCGTTATAACCAAGGACACGAGCAGTATCTGGTGAATAAACGTCTAGCCGAAATTGCCGACCGCTTAAATGCTATCGATAGCGAGATCAGTAGCATCAACAACAAGCTAAACAACCTCACCGATAAAGCCGAACTGCTAAAGCAAAAGAACGCCCTATTGAACGAGAAAAACCATCTCCTCGACGAAAGACAACGCCTTCGCCGGGGCGATATCCGCTTTGAGTTTCGCTTCTAAGCGTTCGCCTCAGACTAGTTTGAGGGACAAGAATGGCTTAAGGGATAAGCCATCACTTAGAGATAGCTTCTTTGGTACTAATAATACTGATTTTGTTGGCGACTTTAATCTTGTTAACCTTAGGCACTCGCAGGAAGAAGCCATAATAGAGCAAGCTAGCGGATGTCCAAGCGATGGCCAAACTCCATAAATCATGGCTTAAGAAATGGGCACCACGCAGCTCCTGCGCAAAACCAAACACCGCACCTAAAACAATGCCGAAGATTAAGCCGGCCTTAGCATACTGTGGGCGGTATTCCTTCAACACATAATAGCTTGCGACCCAAGCAAAACCGCCACTCGAATGTCCACCGGGGAAACACTGACCAAACTCGGCGCCCTCTGGCAAACGAGCAAATAGGGATGAGTGCATCATGCGACCGCCAAACTCAAGCACATCCCAGGGACAAGTCATATGGGTAAGACTCTTACCAAGGCGCACTAAGACCACACTCGCTAGCACACTGCAAAACAAATAGATAAAACCTTTACGATAAGGTCGCAACTTGTCGACGCGAAAGCTTAAGCCAATGCAACTAACGACGACTACGGCAAGCAGAATCACCAGATTTCGCCCAGTGACATGCAGCAGCCCCTCTGTCAACCAATGGCCACGCAAAGGCCAAGAATCGACCCCACCCTGCCAGTGAAATAACAAGCTGGCGAACCGCATATCGGCATGGGTCAGTTCGAGCCAAAAAATAATCACCGCAAACACAAGCCAAGGTGTGAGCAAATGTCCCTTTGCAAAACTGAAAAATGTCGTCCTAACATTACTTTTCATAATGTAATGCACTTAGTTATCCACTCGCCAAAATACCCAGCACCAGACTACGGGCGAATTCTTATCAAAAGCTTAAGGAAACCAAAACACGGAAATTAACATAGTTTTTACAAAATAAGGCGAACTTAATCGTGCTGGAAAACTCGAAAACGAAGAAAAAGGCTATAGTGTATAAATAACAAAGTGCTTTTTGGATGAGCCTCAAATGCCCTACAAGTTTGCCCTCCAACAATCTCAAAAAGAACGTTTATTCGCGGATATCGCTATTGATACAGGCAAGATTACCGTGCCGCCTGAGATGCTAGAGAATTGGCAACAAACCTTAGATCTACTCTCCGAGATAGTGGATACACCGGCCGCGCTTATCATGCGTGTTCACCCTACCGAGATTGAAGTATTTGCCTCGAGCCATAGTCAGGGAAATCCCTACAAGCCCCACGATAAAGAGCATTTAGGCCATGGCCTGTATTGCGAAACCGTGATGAAAGAATGTCGAGAGCTCCACATCCCCAACGCTTTGAAGGATGCCGATTGGGATAAAAATCCCGACATAAAACTGGGGATGATTGCCTATTGTGGGCTGCCCTTGCATTGGCCCGATAACAGCACCTTCGGCACCATTTGTATGCTCGACAGTAAGGAGCGCAACTACAGCCAGCAGTTCCGCAGTTTATTGGCACGATTTCAAAATGCTATCGAAACCAATCTGATCACTCTGTTCCAACAGGCTAAGTTGCAGCTCCATAACCAACAACTCGAACAGAAAGTGCAGCAACGCACCCATGAACTGGCAGAACTCAGCGCCAAGTTAATCCGTGAAATAGAAACCCGTACTACGACCGAAAGCTCGCTTGAGTATCATAAGAGCTACGATCCGCTGACGGGGTTACCCAACCGGCTCAATCTCATCAATACCCTAGCGAATATGCTGGAAGAGATTAATCGTAAAGAAAAAATCTCTGTGTTTTACTTAGGGCTGCGTAACTTCAAATCCATTAACGACAGCTACGGTTATCTTATCGGCGATAAGATACTCACCATCTTGAGCCAACGCTTACAGCATTGCACAGACGGTCATACCTTTATTGCCCGCATCGCAGGGGCGGAGTTTGTATTGGTGCAAGCTCATAAACCCTCACAGCGCGAAACGAATAAAGTGCTTAATCAGATCATCAACTGCTGCAATTCGCCCTTTGGTATCGCCGACTTTGTGATCACTATTCCTTCGTCAATCGGCATAGCCCAGGCACCAAGCGACGGTATTGATGCCGCAACCCTGCTGCAAAAAGCAGGTGCCGCCATGACCATTAGTAAGGCCGAGGGCACACCCTATAGCTTTTTTAATCAAGATACCCAAACGGCGCTGAGCCAGCGTTATCAGCTCGAGTCCCACTTAGTTGATGCACTGCAAAAAAACGAACTGAGCCTTCAATATCAGCCCTTTATCGAGTTGAAAACTCACAAAGTGATTGGCGCTGAAGCGCTGCTGCGTTGGCACAATCCCGTGCTAGGACAGGTTCCCCCCGACCGATTTATCGCCTTAGCCGAACGTAATGGGCAAATCATGGAGATAGGTAACTTTGTGCTCCACAGCGCCATTAAACAGGCCGCCGACTGGTGCCGAATACTGCAGCGGGACTTTAAAATCGCCATCAATATCTCCCCCGTGCAAATGCGTAATCCCCGCTTTGCCGAACATATTGCCGAGCTACTAACCCTTTACCAATTACCTGCCACGGCACTGGAGCTCGAGATCACCGAAGGAATGCTATTGCAGGACGAGCATTTAGCCCATAACGCTATTCAGCAATTGCAGGAACTGGGGATCCGCATCTCACTCGATGATTTTGGCACCGGCTACTCTTCCCTAAGCTATCTGCAAAAGTATTCCTTCGATACCTTAAAAATCGACCGCTGCTTTATCAGTAAGCTCGAAAACAGCGAGCAGGACAGGGAGTTAACTAAGGCCATTATCGCCATAGGTAAAAAGCTCAAACTTAAGGTGATTGCCGAGGGAGTAGAAAACACCCATCAGGACAGTTTTATCCGCAGTGAAGAATGCGATTTAGGCCAAGGCTATCTCTATGGCAAACCCATGACGCCAGCGCAGTTTGAGCGGGATTTTATCCGCAAGCCAGAGGCTTAAATTCATTTTGTAAAGAAAGCACTGTGACTTGATGCCGTCATGCCTCGTTAATATCAAACAAATAAACATCTAGATTGAATAAGCACAAACAAATAGTCCGTTAAAATAAAAAGCCCCCGCAACCTAAATTGCGGGGGCTTTGCTATGAGGGGTTAGCTCATATTCAAGGATGTTTACTTGTAAGTTGCTTCGCGTTTTTTCGCTTCTTCATCCCACTTAGGTAACACGTCTTTCTTGAATGCTTCTTTCTCTGCATTCATCTTGTCCATGTCCATACCCAGTGCAGCTTGAGCTTTCGCTTTGGTAGAGATATCAGGGATAGCAACCGCGTCAGTCACGCCTTTCTTCGCCAGTAATTGGGCTAATTTCACGCGAGCATCAGCCGCTTTATCAACTGCAGTACCTAGGATACGCAGTGCTTCTTCTGGCGCGTGAGCCGCAACACCGTGAGAAGCAATCGCGAAGTCCCAGCGCCATTGAGCGTGACGGATATCAGTCAGGATTGGCTTCATTTCGGCTTCAGTGGCACCCACTTCCCACGCCTTAGCGGCTTCGAAGTGTGCTTTCACTAATTGACCTTCCGCGCGAGCTTTCAGCTCTTTCACTTTGGCATAACGCTCTTTAGTGATGCCTTCTAAGAACTCTTTGCTTTGGCTATGGCAAGTTGCACAGGTTTCGTCGAAGCGATCGAATGGGTTACCCACTTTATGATCTGTGTACTTACGACCTTTGTCGTTAGTCACTTTAGGCATGTGACAATCAACACAGCTCACATCGTTCTTACCGTGTACGCCCAGTTTCCAAGTTTCATAACCAGGGTGTTGTGCCTTCAGCATTGGTGTTTTAGACAGCGCATGAGTCCAGTCAGAGAACTCGATAGCATCGTAGTAAGCTTCCATCTGTTCAACAGTAGTACCTGAATCCCATGGGAATTTTACGAAACCTTTGCGATCGTCTTTCTTCTCGAAATAGTATTCAACGTGGCACTGACCGCAAACCATAGATTGCTTGTCTTTCTTCGAAGCTTTGTCGAATGGTGTGCCGATAGTTTCCATTGCGCGCTCAGCGAATGGACGTGAAATACGTAGTTTAGGGGTGCCTTTTTCGTGGCAGTCGCTACAACCGATAGTGTTAACGACTTCAGGACCACCTTTAGCCCACTTGCCTTTGAAGTAACCGTCTTCACCTTGTTCTTCGATCAGGCGAGGTACGTCAGGGCTCTTACAGCTCCAACAGGCCATTGGCATTGGGCCGTCTTCGGCATTGGCTGGTGCGCCAGTACGTAGCGTATTACGCACGTCAGTCACGGCATACATATGGCCGCGAGGTGCGTTATAGTCTTTTGCGAAACCATAACCGGCCCACAGGATCACTAAGCTTGGATCGCCCGCTAATGCGTCGGTGATCTCTTCACTTTTTGCGGTGTCATGCCAGCTATTGTATTGATTAGCAAACTTATCTTTGTATACTTCGTTGCGTGGCTCGGTCTTATCGCTTGCCATCGCACCCGCCGCCATGAAGCTCGCGGCAACCAATGCACTGAGTGCAAAGGACTTACCTGTCATCTTCTTCATCATCTCATCTCCGTGTTGCATTATTTTAATAAATCACGACATCTCCAAGGCCAAAGTTAGTGGCTTAAACCCTCCAAAGACATACCTCTTAGGGGGTATCTAGAACGAAGTTTGCGCTAGATCAAAATGTAATAGTGTTGTTGTTCACACTTTTATGTTTTCGTTAATGTAGTACATTATTTTCTAATGTAAAACACGACTAAAGTGCCATTAAATCAATGGCCCATATATTAGGTAATGGACATATGAAACGAGGCAGCCTTACCTCTAAAATTTTGGGTTTAATGTTAGTACTGATTTTGCTTTCTAGCAGCTTGGCCATCTTCGCAATCATCAATTTGTCTTACAGTTTAGGCGATGCAAAGGCCATCAACGCCTCGGGTTCACTGCGGATGCAAAGTTACCGGCTGATGTTTTATGCCAATTCGGGCAGTGACGCCGCTCAAGAGAAGATTGCCGAGTTTGAAAACACCTTGCACTCCGAGGCATTGCAACCTTCCACGGGTTGGCTTAGCCCGAAAAAGATCGCCGATCAGTATCAGCTCGTCATCGATAAATGGCTGGTGATGAAGTACTACATAGAGCAGGAAAATTCCCGCGACTACGCAGCCTCACTCAAGGACTTTGTCGATACCATTGATTTATTGGTGTTAGAAATGGAACACCATGCCGCTTTTAAGCTGCGCCTGCTTGCCGCGAGCCAGATTTTTGGGCTTGGGTTGATGCTCGCCATCGCCTTTTTAGCGGTACGTTTTACCAAGCGAAAAGTCGTAGTGCCCTTACAGCAGTTAATGGAATCGGCCAACACCATTTCTAAGGGTAACTTTGAGATAGAAATGCCCGAGACCGAATATATTGAGCTCACCGCCCTAACCCACGCGCTACAAAAAACTGCCCGCGAGCTCGCGACCCTGTATGGCAACCTAGAATCCCAAGTCGCCGAAAAGACTCTCGCGCTCACCAGAGCAAATAATGAACTCGCATTTTTATACGATAACCTATTGACGCTTAACGCGAATAAGCTCGACTACAAGGCGCTTAGAGCGGCGTTAAATCAATTAAAGGATTATGAGTCTATCGACTATTTACGGCTCATTATTCAGTACCCAGAGCAAGAGTTAGAAGTAGTTGAAGCCGATGGTGGTTGGCCGGAAGATACCCAAAACAGTACCCGCTTCCCACTGCAATTTGAGCAGGCCGACTTAGGTTACTTAGAGCTGATTTCGGCGCAGGATACGAATACACCGCTGTTTAAAAACTTCGCCATCATGCTCACTCGCTCCATCGTTATCCATAACGCCACCGAGCAGCGACAGCAACTGGCCTTGATGGAAGAACGCGGCGTTATCGCTAGGGAATTACACGACTCCCTCGGCCAGGTACTGTCCTTCCTCAAAATCCAAATTAGCTTGCTGCGCAAAAACTTGGATCATAGTTGCCGCAGCCCTGCGATCGAGGGGCAACTGACGGAAATCAATGAAGGCGTCAGTACAGCCTATGTACAGCTCAGGGAGTTATTATCCACCTTCAGATTAACCATCAAAGAACCGAATCTGAAGAACGCGATGGAAGCCATGCTAGAACAGCTTAGGGCCAATACCGATATCAAGATCCATCTCGATTACAAACTCTCGCCCCAATGGCTCGAGGCGAAGCAGCATATTCATATTCTGCAGATCACCCGTGAGGCTACACTCAACGCGATAAAACATGCCAATGCCAGCCAGATCAATATTCGCTGTTATAAAGATGACAATGGCATGGTCAATATCAGTGTGAGCGATAACGGTATAGGAATTGGCTATCTAAAGGAGCGGGATCAACACTTTGGCATAGGGATCATGCATGAGCGTGCCAGTAAATTAGCCGGTACTGTTGTATTTAGTAGCAATGATACGCACACTAATAGCAAGGGAATTACTGAACAACTAGACCAAGAACAACCGGATGTGCCCTTAGCGTCTAATAACAAATCCAATTTGTCACAGGGAACCAAAGTTACTTTAATCTTCCCTTCCCAACAGGAGCCTACACATGGGTAAACCTTATTCAGTCCTCGTGGTCGATGACCATCCCCTCCTACGTAAAGGGATCTGCCAACTGATCGCCTCCGATCCGGATTTTAGTCTCTTCGGCGAAGTCGGCGGAGGCTTAGACGCCCTAAGCGCCGTTGCCACCGATGAGCCCGATATTGTACTGCTCGATCTGAATATGAAGGGAATGACAGGACTCGATACCCTCAATGCTATGCGCCAGGAAGGCGTCACCTCACGGATAGTGATCCTCACAGTGTCGGATGCCAAACAAGATGTTATTAGACTGCTACGCGCGGGCGCCGATGGATATTTACTGAAAGATACCGAGCCGGATCTGCTGCTCGATAAGCTCAAAAATGCCATGTTGGGCCACAGAGTGATCAGCGATGAGGTTGAAGAATATCTGTACGAGCTAAAAAATGCCGCCGATGAGCAGGAATGGATTTCAAGCCTCACGCCAAGGGAACTACAGATCCTGCAACAGCTGGCAGAAGGGTTAAGTAACCGAATGATTTCAGAGCACTTACATATCAGTGAAGGCACGGTAAAAGTGCACGTTAAAAATCTGCTGCGTAAGGCCAATGCCAAGTCGAGAACCGAAATGGCGGTAAGGTATCTGAATAACTAATGCTTCAAATAGTGATTCAGCACTAAGCTAAAAAAACAAAGGCAATCAATCGATTGCCTTTATTGTCTGCCGGAGTAGAAATTTGTGCTATCGCCCTTTTTGCACAAACTCATACCAACTTAGCAGAGCTTCCTCTAAATCCTCTAATCCACAATAGGCTTCCGATTCCGCATCGTAGAGGGACATCGATTCCTCGAGTTCATACTCTTGCTCAAACCCTAAGGCATTGGCATAAATGCGCGCCTGCTCTTCATCCAGATCTAGGGTGAGATCGCCGCCGATTAACCGCCAAGAATCACGCTTACCCGCTTGAATTTCTTTGATAATATCGAGCACTTGTTGAATTTTGGCTAACTCTGGCCCCAACTCTTCCGAAAACCATTGGCCCAGCACTTCATGGTCCATACTAAAGCTGGCTAAATAAGTGCCCATCAAACTGTTACGCCGAAATTCATATTCCATTTTATCTTCTCAATGCATTACAACTATGGCTAATTTTAATCTATTTCATCGTAACTTGCTTGGCCAGCAATTTAGCCCCACCAAGGGCTGTAATTGTCAGCACAATCATCGCCTAGACTTCATTTTCACAACGAAATCAGTTAGCTTGAGTCCATGATTTAGCAAGAGATGGAATGCGTAATGCACGATGGATTTATCTACAGCTTAGTGCTTAGCGGCGCGCGCGCAGGGTCAACCTTAACCCCGGAAGAGCTTGAAAACTGGGATCCCAAGGATGGGCTGATCTGGATACACCTACGTTATCGCCACAAAAAAGCCCGCCACTGGGTATTAAATAGCGGCTTGAATAAAGTCGAAAGCGACGCCCTGCTCGCCCAGGATACTCGCCCGCGAGCCGTACTGGCTGGTGAAGGCGTTTTGCTGGCCCTACGCGGGGTTAACTTAAACCCCAATTCTGCCCCAGAAGACATGGTCGCGGTGCGTATTTACGCGGATAAACAGCGGATTATCTCTACCTGCGATCGTGAGCTGCTCTCTGTCAAAGATGTTGCCGAACTCATCATGGAAGGCGCAGGTCCCACCACCACTGGGGACTTTATCGTCGCCGTTTGCGAAAGACTCACCACCCGTAAAGTTGATTTTATCGACACCCTCGAAGAGCAACTGTCGGAGTTAGAAGAACAAGTGGTCTCTGGCAATGTGAAAGATTTACGTACTGACATCGCCGAGCTACGCAGGCAAACCGTGGCGCTGCGCCGTTATTTAGGCCCGCAGAAAGAAGCTTACGCTAAGATGCTGTCCGATCAGTTTGTACTGTTTAACGAGCCCGAAAGACTCAAGATGCGCGAAACCACGGATAAGCTTATTCGCACCATTGAAGACTTAGACGCCCTGCGTGACCGAGCCAATGTGACCCAGGAAGAATTACTCAGCCAGCAATCGGAGCAGCTAAACAAGCGCTTGTATTTCTTATCCTTAGTCTCGGCAATCTTCTTACCGCTAGGCTTTTTAACCGGCTTGCTTGGGGTGAATATTGGCGGCATTCCCGGTGCGGATAACACCTGGGCCTTTGCGACCTTCTGCGGCATTCTTATCTCGCTGGTCGCCCTGCAAATGGCACTCTTCTATCGCTTTAAGTGGTTGTAGACTGGAATAAAAAACGCCAATCACATGATTGGCGTTTTGTTTTGTGGATTGCCGTTACTGCGGCAACTCAAACAGATTCGTCATGACTTTATACAGCTCAGTGCCTTGATGCACTGACGCCGAGGCAAAATGGAGTATGGGCACACAATCCTGCGGCAAACTTAGCGTCGTCAGTTCCAGCTCACTGCCATATAAGTCAAGGCGCAGCAGATTGACTAAGGTCTCACCCGCCGCCAGCAGTTCTCCCACGGGCGCCACATATTCCACCAATCCCGCCATAGGCGCATGGTACTTTTTGTAATCCTTAAGATAACAGCCAAAACGCGGCATCTTTGCGGGCGCCACTCGCTCGGCGATCACCCCACGATGACTCAAGTAGGCCAAAATCCCCTGAGCATCGACTAAAGCATCCTCAAGGCAAATGCGTTCTTGGCTCGCCAGTTCCAAGGTAAAGGCCGAAACGGCGATCTCGAGATCCCGCCCCTGTGCTTTAGCGACTTCACTCAATTGCCACCAAGGGCAAAATGCCGCTTCATCCATAGCCCCGCCAAAACTATTGGGGATCACTAAGGTGTAAGGAATCGAGAAATACTGCGCCGCTGTAAGGTCATATTCAGGGCAATACAAGTGTTTACAGGATTTAGGCCCGGTATGCAGATCCAATACAATATCCGCCTCGTGGGCCATGGCCTGCAGGTTAACCGCTAATCTGTGGCCTGTCGTCACGCCCCACTCGTTGCGCAAACGCTGCTGACACGCCTCAACTAAGGTGCTGCGGTAAGCTTGGATAAGCGCGCTATCGCTCAGCTCGGCATGTTCACGGTACCAAGCGGGTAAATCAATCGAATGATTTAAGTACTCGCGGTTCCAGTTTGCCCCTGTGATAGGGTCAAAACGTCCCAGCGTAAACTCGCCACTCTTTTGATTTATCCCCAGCGGATTCGCTAAGGGCACTAAGGTGATTTCCCCTAAGATGTCGCAGTGCTCGAGCTGCTTCATCAATTGAAAAATCACCGCATTGCCCTGCACCTCGGCGCCGTGAACATTGGCCTGAATATACACTTTAGGGCCAGCGACTTGGCCACTTGGCTTAAAGTGGTAAATCGGCAGGGTGAGTGCTTGCCCTGCGGCAAGCTCCCCAATGGTTAAAGACGATGCAGTCGGTTGCATATTACGCACCTTCGAACAGGTTTTCGTGTAGGGCTTTAACCACTTGCGCCGCTTCTGATTCGGCTACCAATACGCACAAGTTATGCGGGCTGGCGCCTTGGCAGATCATGCGCACATTGTGGGGCTCAAGCACTTCAAACACCCGGCGGCAAATGCCCGCAGTGGTGGCAATCCGGTTACCGATAATCGCCACCAGTGCTAAACCATCTTCAACACGCACGCGGCAATGCTGTGATAATTCCTGCAACAGCGCTTCGCTCAATAGCCCCTGGCCGCTCGAATCAGAGCCAGTTTTATCTAGGGTAAGCGATACGTTAACTTCGGAGGTGGTGATCAAGTCCACACTGATCTTATGTCTTGCCAAGGTGGCAAAGGTTTCAGCCAAGAAGCCCTGAGCATGCAGCATTTGCAGGCTGTGTAAATTGAGTAGCGTTTGGTCGCGGCGCAACGCAACCGCGCGAAACACGGGCGCATCTTCAACCTGATGACGGATCCACGTACCGCCCTTTTCAGGCTCCTTACTTGAGCCGACAAACACTTGAATTTGTTGGCGCACCGCAGGCAGAATCGTCGCAGGGTGCAGCACTTTAGCACCGAAAGTCGCCATTTCGGCGGCTTCGTTAAAACTGATTTCGGCTATAGGATGGGCGTTTGGCGCAAGGCGTGGATCAGTTGTGTAAATCCCGGCCACATCGGTCCAAATCTCAACCGCGGAGGCTTTTAAAGCTTCGGCTAACAGTGCCGCAGAATAGTCGCTACCGCCACGGCCAAGCGTGGTGGTTTGTCCCGCCTCATCTGAACCAATAAAGCCTTGAGTCACAATCACTTGTTCAGATAACAGCGGCAGTAAATGCTCACGTGAGAGAGAGGCAATTTGCTCAACCTGTGGCTCGGCGCGGCCAAAATGGCTGTCGGTGCGCAGCACTCGGCGCACATCGAAGGCACTCGAGTTGGCGCCTTTTTCCCGTAATACCGCCGCAAATAATGCCGACGAACACTGCTCGCCAAGGGACAATAACTCATCCATGGTGGCCTTGCTGCGCTGAGATGCTAGCGCTTCGCTCAATACCGCCATACGGCTTAACAGCTTATCCAATGCCGCGGCTACATCGTTGGGACGACCCAGTTTATCTAAGATAGCGTATTGAATTTGCGCAATTTGCTTTAAGCGCTGTAAACGACTATCGTCGTTCATCGACTCTTGGGTGAGCTCAACCAAAAGGTTAGTCACGCCACTGGAGGCGCTAACCACCACTAAACGGCAATCAGGATTGCCCAGTACGATATCGGCGCAGCGATTCATTGCATCGTAATCGGCGACTGAGGTACCACCAAATTTTGCGACAACAAGAGACATTATCGTACCTCCGCAGAAGCAGAAGACACGGCACAAACTAGGATAAGATCTTGATTAACTAACATGATTACGCTCCGAACCAACTTCGTTCGAAGAGCCTGGTGCTCAATGATACGCACCCCAATAGAAGGGAAACAGCAATCGTCACCAGAAGCTCTCCACCAATTACAGGTGACAATCGTTAGGATTCAGCCTAAGCGACCGACATAAACATGCAGCAACCACATCTATGCCTCGGCGTTAATCTCCCTCATCAATCATCGCTGGAGTTTGTGCTCCTCTGACTGACTACCTAGTTAACGCTCCTCTTCTGTTCCTTTCCGCCGGAAAGGGACGAAAAAAGTAGCAATAAACCCCTAATGAAGTCAATGCTAATTTCACATCGCATAAACAAATTCAATAAACGCTTTTAAAAACAATGAGCAATTTAGCGGTAAAGCCAAAGCAAAAAATGGCGGCGAGGTATCGAACAGACATTCAAAGGATTAAAAAAGAAGTGACCGAGCCTTGCCCTTTACAGGCAAAGCCGGATAAGAAAATAGCAAAAAACGCTCGCAGTTAGGTCGCTAGATCGGGCAGTTCGTAAACCAAACGCACGTGATCATTAAACAGGCCTAAACACACTTCATCATGCCCGGCTAAGGTGCAAGGCACTAAACTCACCTCACCCTTTTCCACCATATAGATGGCATATTGATTAAACTTTTTCCCTAACTGCAGCGCCATGCTTCTATCGACAAACACCGCCCAGCTCTTTTCCATATGGGATAAATCTGGCGATGCGCCCACCATTGCACGATAGGGGCTGCCGATTAATTCAATATCACGGAGAAGTTGGCGGTCGAGTAAACGGTTTTGGCTGGGACTGAGGAGGGTTGAAGCGGGATTATGGGCGGTAATTACAGCAAAGGAAAAATCACAGGATA
The DNA here is from genome assembly GCF_019457635.1 of Shewanella mangrovisoli. NCBI lineage: Bacteria > Pseudomonadati > Pseudomonadota > Gammaproteobacteria > Alteromonadales > Shewanellaceae > Shewanella > Shewanella mangrovisoli. Next base: position 810,508 of record NZ_CP080412.1, on the reverse strand, counting down.
ATGCTTGAGTAAGCAAAAACAACGGCTTCTGGTAATGCTGCCACAAATCTTGAGTCATGTTGTCCATTGGTAGTCTAGTCGAAAAATGAACCCGGGTTAGTGTAGCAGAGCGCCTCCAAAATCCAAAGAGGCGTGAACTGGCTCACAAGAATCAAAAATACATTAGTTATACTAATCAATGACTAAAGTAAATATCATGGTAAATCAGGGCCTCATCCAGAAATTTGTTAACATTTCATTTGTTAACAAATGCCTAAAACGAGTACAATGACGCCATTGGCTAGTTGAGCAGATAACATTAAGTTTGCTTAATCTTGACAAGGGTTTGTTAGATTCCTCTGTGAAATCACCCAAGGCTAGCCAGACATCTTTTAAAATGTGTTCTACATTTGAGTTATCATTTAAACATTTTAAAAAAAAACAATAGTTAAGGAACTATTTATAACTATTGCTTATCGAAGTTGATACTGGTTACGTTTTATCGTATTACACTTTAAACGTGCACTTTATATACATCCTGATGTGTCGCCGTAAAGATCTTTCCTTTGAAGCACAGAGCAGTTAGAGGAAGTATCAACATTTTATGAATATAAGGATCCGATGTAAGCGGTCCTTATGGTTAGAATAAAATTGGTTAAAATTTAGGTAATTAATATGCAAAATCCGCACATTCTGATCGTTGAAGATGAAGCCGTTACCCGTAACACGCTGAGAAGTATTTTCGAGGCAGAAGGGTATGTGGTAACTGAGGCCAATGATGGCGCAGAAATGCATAAGGCTATGCAGGAAAACAAAATTAACCTAGTGGTTATGGACATTAACCTACCAGGTAAAAACGGTCTGTTGTTGGCACGTGAATTACGTGAAATCAACAACATCGGTCTGATCTTCCTGACAGGCCGTGACAACGAAGTCGACAAAATCCTTGGACTTGAAATTGGCGCGGACGATTATATTACCAAGCCGTTCAACCCACGTGAATTGACGATTCGTGCTCGCAACCTTCTGACTCGTGTGAATAGCGCTGGTAACGAAGTCGAAGAAAAGAGCTCTGTCGAGTACTACCGTTTCAACGATTGGAGCCTAGAGATCAATAGCCGTTCTCTAGTGAGCCCACAGGGTGAGTCTTACAAACTGCCACGTAGCGAATTCCGCGCTATGCTGCACTTTGTTGAAAACCCAGGCAAAATCTTAACTCGTGCCGATCTGCTGATGAAGATGACCGGCCGTGAGTTAAAGCCACACGACCGTACTGTTGACGTGACTATCCGTCGTATCCGTAAGCACTTCGAAAGCTTGCCAGATACGCCAGAAATCATCGCGACTATCCACGGTGAAGGCTACCGTTTCTGCGGTAACTTAGAAGACTAATCTTCTAAGTCCGTTTGAATAATAAAAACCAGATCCTCGGATCTGGTTTTTTTATCTCTGTAATATCGCCAATCCTCAGCCCCGCTTTATCCCAATCAATAAACCTAAGCTTGAAAGGCCAAGCTTAAATAGCCATCGCAAACTTTAAGCGTATCAATTGGAATGGAGCAGTTACTCACGACTAAGTGCTCTCCACAGCCTTAACTAAGGTGTTAGCTAAGGTGTTAGCTAAGGTATTAGCCAAATACCGCGTAAAAAAAGAGTGAGGTGTTAACCTCACTCTTGGATAACTGCATGCGCTAGATTAACTGCATACGCTTGGTTAAACAGCGCTCAGCCGTAAGTTATTTGCCGCTTTTAAGCTGCCTATCGAGGAAATCCGCCAGCGAGCGATATAAGTGATTACGCACTTTCTCACCGCGCATCGAATGCTTAGAACCCGGATAATCAATCATCTGGAACAGTTTACCTTCGTCCTGCAACGCCTTGTACACGCGAGTGCTGTTTTCAAACAACACGTTATCGTCGGCCATGCCGTGGTACATCAACAGCCCCGACTGGTAGTTTTTCACATAGGGGAACACGCTACTGGCTTCGTAACCTTGTTCATTATTCGCGGGATGGGCAAGATAACGCTCGGTGTAGTGAGTGTCGTACAAGCGCCAATCGGTGACGGGCGCGCCCGAAATCGCCGCCTTAAAGTAATCCGGCGCCTTAAACAGGCTCATCAAGGCCATATAACCGCCGTAGCTGTGGCCATAAATCGCCACGTTGTTGCTATCGACAAAGGGCAAGCTGCGCAGATAATCGACGCCAACCTTTTGGTCATTCACTTCCGCTTCGCCCAAGTGACGGTAAATTACTTGCTCGAACTGGGTGCCTCTGTGGGCGCTGCCGCGGTTATCCAGTTGAAATACCACATAACCTTGCTGCACTAAGTATTGGGTAAAGTAATCCTGCTCACTCCAGCTATTGGTAACCAATTGCGCATGCGGGCCGCCATATACGCGCACGACTACGGGGTACTTTTTGGTCGCATCGAAGGGCACAGGTTTAAAGAGGCGCGTTTGCAGGACTTGTCCGTCTTCCGCCTTGAGCTCTTTAAACTCTGGCAGTTGCCACAGGCCAGCATAGTCATACAAAGGATGACCCGCTTTGACTTGGTTCTGCTCCACCCACGCCAAGTGTTGGCCCTTATCGCCGTGCAAACTGATCTGTGGTGGCTGAGATAAGCTATTGAAATAATCTAGATACACGCTTTGACTATCGGCAAATACCGGATTGTGCATCCCCGCCTCGCTGCTCACGCGCTCAACTTTGCCACCCTCTAACGGCACACGGTAGAGGTGTTTTTCGATTGGGGTATCTTTACGGCCAGTGAAATACACCCAACCTGCGGTTTCATCGATATATTCCAGCTCATCGACCGCCCAATTGCCCTTGGTCAGTTGCGTCTTCAGCTTACCTTTTAGGTCAAACAAATAAAGATGATTAAAGCCGTCACGCTCCGAGGCCCAGATAAACGCCGATTGCTGCTTTAAGAAGTGCGGGTCATTGTTAAGATTCACCCAAGCATCGCTACGCTCTTTAACTAAGGTTTTCGGCTTGGTCAGCGCATCGAGAGCCACCAGTTGCAGATCTAATTTTTGCTGATCGCGGCTCTGCCACTGGAAGGATAAATGCTTGCTATCGGGCAACCAATCGACGCGAGGCAGGTAAATATCCTTATTTTTATCATCACTTAAGGTCACCCAATTGATGGCTTTATTGCTTAACGTCACCACGCCCAGTTGGATCTCGACATTGTTTTTGCCCGCAGCCGGATAACGCTGCTCGGTAAGCTTAATGCCATCGGCGTAGATTTCATTGCGAGTAACTAACTCAACGCCCGACTCATCGATACGGGTAAAGGCGATGGCCGACTCATCGGGCGCCCACCAGTAACCTGTCATGCGATCCATTTCTTCCTGGGCGACAAATTCCGCCATGGCATTTTTAATCGCGCCGCCACCGTCAGTGGTCATGGCCTCAAGCTTTTTAGTCGCTAAATTGAGCACATACAGATTTTGGTCCCGCACGAAGGACACAAAATTACCCTTGGGCGATAGGCGCGCATCGGTGGCAAAGCCCTCGCCTATCGGCAGTTGGCTAACGCTGTTATCCGCTAAGGAGAAGTAATACAGATTACCCGAGGCAGGGATCAACAGCGCCTTGCTATCGTCCGCCCAGAAATATTCCATAATGCCTTCGCCATAAATACGTTGGCGCTCGCGGCGGGCCTTTTCTTCATCGGATAACTCATTGCTCGCCAGCTTATCGGCGTTCAGCAACAGACTAGATTTGCCCGTCTTCACATCCATCTGCCAGAGATCGTAAAAGTTTTGGTTGTCTTTACGTCCCGCAAGGTAGGTCACCCTTTGACCATCGGGGGATAATTTTAATCCACGGGGGCTGGTGCCCGCTAAGGCAGGCGACGCATTCATGCGCTCGATAGTCAGCGGCGTTGTGCCGCCCTCAAGCGCGTAGGCGGGGGTCAATATCGCGCTAGAAACCATGGCCAGTTGACTCGCTATCAGTAGGGATGAGGCGCCCAATGTCACCGAGCGCAGGGAAGAAGCTAACCCATTTTTAGTCATTATTATTCCTTGGAAGCATATTCGCCTTAAGGTGGCGATCAAAAACTGCCGTCATTGTGCCAAGGCAAAGCCTAAATAAAAAGCGCAGGCAATATGCAGATACAAATTAGCTGGCGAACTCCTGCGGTTAGCTCAATTTTCAAGATAACCCACTCAGTCTGACACAAAGGGATAACCCTCTTGGCTTAAATTGATTAAAACCCACAGCAACATCGCTGAAATTGTCGACTAACTGAGTTATTATTCGCGGCAAATAATGAAATTGACCTCAATGTTGAACCCCTAAAGGACCTAACATGCAGACTCTTGCCCAGCACTTAACCTCAAAGGCAGTGAACGAATCCCTCTCGCAACTGATTTTGACCTTAGCCGACACCTCCAAAGCCATCAGTCATGCCGTGCGCCACGGTGCCTTAGCTGGTGTGTTAGGCGCGACCGAACAGGAAAACGTGCAAGGTGAAACCCAGAAAAAACTGGATATCATCACCAACGATATGCTCAAAGATGCATTAAAAGCCGACGGTACAGTGCGCGGCTTAGCCTCAGAGGAAGAAGATCATGTGGTTGAAGTCAGCGCCAATGGTCAATATCTGGTATGTTTCGACCCCTTAGATGGTTCATCGAATATCGATATCAACTCGCTAGTCGGCACGATTTTCTCTGTTTTACCTGCACCACAGGGTGAGTTAACTGAAACAAGCTTTTTGCAATCTGGCCGCAATCAGTTAGCAGCAGGTTATGTGCTCTACGGCCCATCAACCATGCTCGCGCTCACCACAGGCCAAGGCGTGCAACTCTTTACCCTGCACCCAGAAACTAACGAATTTTTACTGACCAACGCGGCCATGAGCATCAGCCCTGACACCCAAGAATTCGCCATTAACATGTCGAACCAACGTTTTTGGGAAGCGCCAATGCAGACCTATATCGCCGATTTACTGCTAGGCAAAATTGGCCCGCGCGAAAAATCCTTCAACATGCGCTGGATTGCCGCCATGGTGGGTGACGTGCACCGCGTACTTTCTCGCGGCGGTATTTTTACTTATCCAACCGACAATAAAGATCCGAAAAAGCCATACAAGCTGCGTTTAATGTACGAAGCCAACCCAATGGCCTTATTAGTCGAGCAAGCTGGTGGTAAAGCCTCTACGGGTTATGAGACCATTTTGGATATTCAACCGACACAAATTCACCAACGCGTGGCGGTTATCCTTGGTAGCGCCAATGAAGTGGACGCTTGCCTAAGCTACCATGGTATCGATTACAGCGAAGAACCAAGTCTGGACTAAGCCGAATCGCTTAGGTTTTGATTTTTATTATAAAAGCCACTGACCACAGTGGCTTTTTTGTTGTCGCAGAATGCGACATTCATTTTAAAATGCGGCCTAACTGCCGAGGTGAATCAAAGTCGTGGGTCTTCAACCCTCTGCCTGATATTCGTGCTGTTTAGCACAATGCTATATTTATTGCGGCCTGACGGCCGAGATAAATCAAGATCGTGGGGTTTCACCCCACACCCGACCAAGGAGGACTGCTCGTCCTATCCTCCTTGGATGCTCCAAGACGCCCCAACGGAGTTGAAAGCCCCTTGGGCATTAAGCGTTCTTATGCTATCGCGTCAGACGCTCGTCCCTGATTCGACTGACGCTATCTCGGCATCCATGCCTCGCCCACGCAACGAACGCAAATGCCCTGCGGCAACTCCGAGGGGATGATGAACTCCTGTAACTTCTGTGTTGGCTGTAAATCTCCAAAGATTTGCACTTTCCCATCATTGATCAACGTTAACCTTTAGCGATTTTTATCTTTATCTTTCAATGGCACAGTGGGTATTATGAAACCGATTATTATCAAGTTATGAATGGACGCTGTTGATAAATGATTCTGAAAACTAAAACACTGCAAAATACCCAAACACCACAAACGATTGCGGGTCAAAAACAAGAACAGGACGTTGCCTTCTATCTACGCCGCGCTTTCAAAGATCATCCCGAAGTACTCGTTATCAATGATTTTCGATTCACCTTTAACGGTGAAACAGCTCAAATTGATCACTTAATTATTTATCCCTACGGCTTTGTTTTAATTGAGTCTAAAAGCATAAAAGGTCATGTAGATGTAAACCAACATGGCGAATGGACTCGCAGTCACGGCAATAACTGGTTTGGTATGCCATCACCAATCAAACAGGTTGAACTACAACAATCGCTGCTTAAAGAAATGCTAAAACAGCATAGAAGTGAAATTCTCGGTAAGTTACTCGGGATAAAACAGCAAGGTTTCGGTATGCGTTGCTGGGATCATTTATGCGCGGTCTCAAGCGATGCGGTCATCAACAGAGAAACTATGCCTGCGGCAGTTTCAGAGCAGTTAGTTAAGACAGAGTTTTTAGTCGAGAAGCTTGAAAAGATCATGAATCTTAAAAGCAAATTCTTCCGAATTATTAATGTGAGTGATACCCGCCCAGACTTTAATCAAGAAGAACTGAATTCAATCGCTAAGTTCTTAATCGATCGTCATATAGACCCATCTCAAGCTACGACCGAAATAACGTCCGTACAAACACCACAAGTCAAAGAACCTGTTGCCTCCTTTGCCGTTAACAAAGTGGCGGAAGCGAAAAACCCAGCAATAGCACAAACCACAACTAACAGCATCCTTCGCTGCAAACATTGTGGAGAATCAACAAACTACACCCCGATGTACGGTAAGTTTGGTTACTACATAAAATGCAATCAATGCACTAAAAACACGCCAATGAAACAAGCATGCCCACAGTGCAAAAGCACGCAAACAAGAGTAATGAAGGCAAAAGAGACCTATACACTTCGATGCCAGGATTGTTTACACGTTATCAAAATAGCATAAAGTTATTGAGTGACATTTTTTATACAACTAAATAAAAAGGAATGAAAATGATTGAATATAATGATGATATAGAAATGGCTGAAACATTATTGGAAGACTCCGAAGATTCTAGTGAAACTCCACCATCAGACATTGTAGCCTTCAATGAACTTCGCTCTTGTGCTGATTTAGTGAGAATGTACGAAGCTAAACAATTAGTTATAAAACCTGATTTCCAAAGAGATGTTGTCTGGACAGCACCTTCACAAACAAGATTTATTGATTCATTGGTTAAACAGTTGCCAATACCAAGTATGTGTTTAAGCCTTGACTATAAAACAGAAAAGCGTCAAATGATTGATGGCTTACAAAGAATATCGAGCATAATTAAATTTCTAAATGATGATGACTGGCGCTTATCAAACTTAGAGGATATTGATGCCAGAATATCTGGAAAAACAGCTGAATACATTAAGCAAAAGCATCCTGACATATACAGCAGGATTCAAAATTTAACAATACCAATAACAGTATTAAGATGTGATTACTCTAAAAAAAGTCATCAAAACTATTTATTTACAATTTTTCACAGACTTAATACTGGAGGTAACAAACTAAGCAATCAAGAAATTCGAAATTGCATTTACTCAGGGAGTTTCAATAAACTTTTAAAAGAAATTGTATCAGAAAAAGATGTACGTTTATTATTTAACCTTGAAGAAGGAAAGTCTTATCGATTTAGTTATGAAGAACTTTTTCTAAGAGTATTCACATTCACTGAAATGATTAATAGTTACAATGGAAAACTTGCTAAGTTCTTGAATACATACATGTCAATAAAAAGAGACATTAGTGATGAAGAATATCAAGATAAGCTAACTAAAATGATGATGGCTATAAACATATTTTACCATAAAATACAATCAGGTAGAGCATTACCAAAGCTTAGTAAGGCAACATTGGAGGCGACCCTAGTTGGTATGTATTTGAATATAGAGAATCTAATTTTAGAACCAGAAGAAAAACTAAAAGAAAGATTTAGCATTTTAAGAAACGATTCAAACTTTTCAGTTATAAACTTGAGCGAAGGTATAGCTGCAACAGAAAAGGTCAAATCGAGAATACTTAAAGGCATAGAGATTTTTTCATAAAATGATAATAAAAAAACATATTCAGATTACATTATGCGACTTAAATAACAAGTATAACAATGCATTATCAACTAATCAAAATGATGCTATCTACTTTTCAAAGCTTGCTTTATTAGAATATTGTGGATGGATTGAAGAATGCTTCGACATAGTAGTAAGACGGGCTTCAAAAGGAAAGTTAAAAACCGTTGAATTTGAAAGATTAATAACTGAAGTAATAGATAATAATTATGGATTTCAGTACAAACAGCATTTAAGAAGCATGTTAATTAAAACTATTGGATTAGATAAGACTGAAAAAATTGAACTAAATTTAAACAAGAATGGTGATATAACTGTTTTTACTAGTGAGTTATCAGCAATTAAAAAAGATAGAAACAGTGCTGCACATACATGGGTTAAAGGAGCAACTAAAAGCTATCCAGCACCTTCGATCACTTTAGGAAGATTACAAAAAGTCTATCCAATAATAAAAAAATTATATTCGGAAGTCTGTAAGCTTTAAATTGTAGAATTGAAAAGGTGGGATAAGTACAAATATTTAAGACTAACAGCTAACACAGAGGCAACAGAAGTTCCCCCCTCCCCTCGGAGTTGCCGCAGGGCGAATAGACAAATTGCGTGAGTCTCGCCATGGATGGCGAGCTAGCTTTCGCAGGTGCAGGGATGCATCCTTCGGAAGCGATAGCAAATTTGTCGATGAGCACAAGGGGCTTTCAACTCCGTTGGGGGCGGCAAGGGAGATCCAAAAGGGAATTGCTGTTGATCCCCTCTTGGTCGGGTGTGGGGTGAAGCCCCACGACTTTCTCGGCCGTAAGGCCGCAAAACCGACTGACAACTAACTGGCAACACAAAGATTTTGCTGAATCTTCCAACGACGTTCCATGAGTGGAATCGAAAACCCATAACATACCACCACAATCAAAGGTTGAAGCTGAAAACTCAACTCAGGCCATAACAGAAAGGCAGCCACGCAAGCCACAGTGCGCACAATCGCATGTACAATCGCCACCTTTTGCGCCGCTAACACGCCGAAAACCAACCACATTAATCCTGTTTGTACTGCAAGGGCGAAGGGCAAGGCTAAATAGTTTTCCATAAAAAAGGGAATACTGATGCTAAAGGTTAAAAAGCTCATCCCCACCGCAGCCAGAAACACAGTCTCAAACCAATTACGATCAGCGCTTTTCTTGAAGGAGATATTCTCACCGGTGAGACGCGAGACTCCCATAGCAAGATAGACAATAGAACCCGTGCCGATAAATGTTACCATCACCATTTGCGATGCTGGAAGCATAAAACTCAAGATAAACAATAGTCCCCAGACCATCATGCCAGATAAGGGCATAGCTAAAGCACGTTTTTGGCGGTATTCGATAAGTTGTTGATCCAGTGATTGATATTGCATGATTAAGCCTCCTTGTTGGTATGGTTTAAGTATCTCTGCATCCGCTAAATCACGGCAGTGTGAGTTGTCAGCAGTTACGGATGACAAATGTCATCAATGGCAAATTTCTTAGGAAAATGAGAAGGAAGAATGGCACTGGCATAACTCTTTTGGGATTAGCAGCCAACAGCGAACCCACAGGAGTTCACCTCCCCTCGGAGTTGCCGTAGGGCATTTACGTTCGTTGCGTGAGCGAGGCATGGATGCCGAGATAGCGTCAGTCGAATCAGGGACGAGCGTCTGACGCGGTAGCATAAGGACGCTAAATGCCCAAGGGGCTTTCAACTCCGTTGGGGACGCCGGGGGATATCCAAAAGGGGAACAGGCGTTTTTCCCTTTTTGGTCGGGTGTGGGTTGAAGACCCACGACTTTGATTCACCTCGGCCGTAAGGCCGCAATGACTAATATACCCACAGCGATAACTTTGCCCATTCAAACGCCAAACAAACCAGCACGATTATCGGGTGTGGGATGAAACCCCACTAACCTAACTGACTTAGGCTGTAAGGCCGCAAAACCAAATCAGCTAAGCCCGCAACTTGGGCTTAGTTGCATATACCTCACGCCTTTGCGATTGGCCGATAGCGCGGTGTTAACCCAGTATGTTATTGTTTTGGTTTCATAGATTCGATTATCAAGCTTTAACCACTAAGGGTTCACTCTATATGGAACAAATATTTGAAAGGCTAATGTACGCATCACGCTGGATTATGGCGCCCATCTACTTGGGGCTGAGTCTAGTGTTGTTGGGTTTAGGCATTAAATTCTTCCAAGAGATCTTCCATATTTTGCCGATTATTTTTGAGATGACCGAAGTCGATCTAGTGCTGGTCACCCTGTCCTTGATTGATATCACCCTAGTAGGCGGTCTGATTGTGATGGTGATGTTTTCTGGCTATGAGAATTTTGTCTCACAGCTAGATGTCGGTGAAGACAGTGAGAAGCTCGCTTGGTTGGGTAAATTGGATTCGGGTTCACTGAAAAACAAAGTGGCTGCATCCATTGTGGCGATTTCGTCTATCCACCTGCTAAAAATCTTTATGGATGTGAAGAATATCGATAACGACAAAATCATGTGGTACTTGCTTATCCATATCACCTTTGTGCTGTCGGCCTTTGCCATGGGCTACTTGGATAAACTGACACGTAAGTAATGCGGCATCGCCCGTAGGCGCCTGCGCTGTTTAAGTATCTGTGCTGTCTAAGTATCAGTGCTGTTTAAATGTGAATGCTAAGCGGCATTAACTCAACCAGTACCAAACAATAGCCGATGACCTAAGTTCAAAACAAGCCACTGATAATAGTGGCTTTTTTATTTTCTGAATAAAAACTGTGCCTCGTACTTTGGTATTAATTTAAGCTGAGCTACATAACCTCATGTTTAAATTGAAATTATTGCTTGAGATAATAGCCCGAGTCTTAACCTAAACGGCGCTTGATACCAAAGGCTAAGCTTTTGAATCAAATTCAAGACTAAATAGCCCAAAAGGGTTATTCAAACGTGTCAAAATTCTTTATAATCGCCAACATTTTGACAAAGAGCTACACATCATCATCGGTATTCGTCCGCACAATTAACAAGGTAGTAAAGTGAAAACACAGTTACTGGCCCTCATGCTTGTTAGTCATTTAGGCTACGCATATGCCAAGGAAGATTTAGCCACAACCTTAGATATCGCAGAGCCCGCCCCTAAGAGCCATAGCATCGACTTTATCGATAAAGGCCTCAAGCTGAGCTTAAGCTGCTCCATAGGCGAAACCCAACCCATTTTAAACGTGACTATGGGCGAATCCTTTGCATTTGGTAGCGATCCGAGCGTGTTGATAATTCGCAGCGACAAGCAGCACAGTGTGAAATTTCGCGGCACCGCGACCTTGATGAACTTTACCAGTCTGCCAAAGGCGGATGACGATCTGTGGCAGGCGTTGGCTGAGCTGCAAACCCAAGAATTAAGCCTTGAGGCGGTTTCGTTTCGCTCAAGCAAATATACTAGCTCAACCTTAGTGGCCGTGGGATTTAGTGAAGCGGTCAGCCAGCTAAAACAGCAGTGTAGTAAGTAAGGCAATGATACAAAAAAGCCACTGTTATCAGTGGCTTTTTTAGTTATGCGATTTAAGACTCGCTATCGGCCAGCTCGACTTGATGGGCCTTTTCGGTTTGATCGACTATGGTCAATACCGCCGTATCCCCCACCACGTTGCAAGAGGTCAGCACCATGTCGATGATGCGATCCAGTGCGGCCACAATCGCAAAGGCTTCAATCGGCAAGCCCATTTGATGGATTAACACCCCGATCATCACCATGCCGCCACCGGGTACACCACCCGCGCCAACAGATAACAAAAAGATACTAAACAGCAGCGATGGCAGCTGCTCGCTGGTGATTGGCATACCGAAGGCATTGGCAACAAAGAAAATCGCAATCGTGATATAAATCGCCACACCGCCCATATTCATGGTCGCCCCGAGCGGCACACCAAAGCCTGCCACGGCGCGGTTAACCCCAAGCTTTTCCGTTAGGGTGCGCATAGTCACAGGAATCGTGGCATTAGAGCTGGCGGTAGACAGGGAAAACAGCACTTGCTCTTGGGTTTTCTCGCGAAAGCTCTTGGCCGAAATCGGTGTGAAGAACCCTACTGCCAGCGGATAGACCACAAAAATCCACAGTAATAACAGCGCCAGAATGATCACGACATATTCGAGCACACTGATAAATACCGCCGCATCTAAGGTGGCGCCTAACTTAAACATCAGCGCAAACACGCCATAAGGCGCAAGACTCATCACCACAGAAATCAGTTTCATCATGATTTTATTGGCGGTTTGAAAACCTTGTACCGCGCCAGCCACATGCTCGCCGAGGGATTTAATCACCCCGCCCAACATCAGTGCCATAAAGATCACTTGCAGCATATTGCCCGACATAAAAGCCGCCACCGGGTTGCGCGGCACTATATCAATCAGCAGCGCCATCAAGCTGGGGAGTTCGGTCGCGGTAATGGCCACACCATCGGTGCTGCTCATATCGACGCCTTTACCTGGGTCGAGCAATAGCACCACTAACAGGGCGGTTGAGATAGCGACCAGGGTATTAACGATGTAAAAGCCGAAGGTTTTGCCGCCAAGGCGGCCAAAGCTTTTTAAGTCCTGCAGCTCACACACGCCACAAACGATACTGACAAACACTAGAGGCACGACCAACATCATGATCATATTGACGAACATAGTGCCGACGCCGCCAGCCAGTTCGACTAAATTGCCAGAAAAAAAGCCAATATCGTTTAGAAAATATTGCACTAAGGTGCCAAGAATGAGTCCCGCAAACAGACCGATAAAGATCCGTGTCGAAAGTGATTTAATCATGCTTATGGTTTCCCCAAATAGCTCATCTTTTATTCTTCATCTTCCTTGATGAGCAAAATCGCCATTCCCTTTTCGGTTCAGGCGGGGATAGTGAAACATGCTGGCAGTAAATTCAATGAATAAATTTACTTATTTCATTTTCAATTAAGCCAAACCCATCACAAAAAATTTGTATTTATCTGATTTTTATTAAAAATAAAATTATCGGTTAATAATCACGCTATAAAGATGCAAGTTAAAAAATCAAAATTTAAACAGTATTTAAACCAAATAAACACAATTAATCGATTAAGCCTGAATAACGCTAGATTTAAAATCCAAATAAACAGCTTAATTAGAATTAAAAACTATAAATTGTGATATTTACAGAGAGATGGGGAAGGATAACGACTAACAATATGCCAGTAGCACTAGCTCGAGCCGATGAGCCAGCAGGTGCTGCTGTTTAATGCTAATGCGCTGCTGAGTTAACCAAAGGCTTAATTGCCGCCAATTTTTTAAGTCGGCAGAAGGTAAAGATTAAACTGACGAGACTTATTGAGGTGAAACACTTAGGAATTAAAATGCATGACGAGCGACTAGACGATGGCCAGAACGGCTATTCCATATTTTCCAGTGTATTTGCTTGCACTTTTGCTTGTACTGCTACTCGGGTAAATGACTCGCCCATTAGGGATTGAGACTAAATGTAACCCTTGGAGAGCGGTTAAGATAAACACTCTCCAAGAGTTGCAATTGCAGCTTGCCTAGGCGAGCCATAATTCCACATCGCGGATAATAAAGTTACCACTGTAGATGGGGTGCGGTTCGCCTAAGGGCTCCAGCTCGAAGTAAGCCTTATGCTCATCGGGTAAACCTTCGTAGCCACCAATCACTTGATAAATCCAGCTTTCGGCATCCCAAGGTAGGGCTTTTTCGGCTAAGTAATCGAGCGCCGACTGGCGTAAGCCCGACTCAATCACGTCGACAAAGTAAGTGTCGACCGCTTGCTTGAGTGGATTATCAGGAATATCAAAGTCTTCATTCTGCGTCAGCGGCACGGCCACATCCTGCTCGCGCACAGTCTCGACTATGCCCTGACGGCTAATCGCCTTGATATGGGCGACGATATTCATCAGCTCAAACTCTTGGCTGGCGTTATGCACATCCACAGACGCTGGGGCCAATAACACTTCGGCGCGATTGAAAAGACTCGGGATTTCCTTGTGGGACACATGGTCCGCAGGGCGATAATCCGGATGCAAATCTGTGTATAGCAACCAGCCCTTAAGCAAGCGGGTACGGCCGCGAATTTGCCTAAAGCGGCCGAGGAGTTCCAGCAACCTGCCCTGTACCACACTGAGTTCCTGGGCGCAGTCGCTCATGGTTTCCTGCAAGGTGGTTACCAGCAACTTACGCAGCTCACGGATATCACCGGCGATTTCACCTAATTCGCTGAACTGGAACATCTCCAAGCCATTGAGTAATTCAGATACTTGGCTCTGGGCAAGTTCGTTTTCACGGATCTTAGCATTAATGGTGCCGACATAACCGAACTCGTTGTTGATGCGCCCCCACAACACGCGGATGGAGTAGCGTAAACTATCGGCAAAGCTATATACATGCTCACTTAAATCAGACAGATACGCCTCGGCGGCGCTGTAATCTGAGCTGTGGCGCGCTTCTTTATAGTGGTCGGCCAAGGTCTTAATGGTGGCGAGCGCCGAGCCGACGTTGGAGTCGATTTGGCGATTGCGCTCATCACTTAAGCCCTCTTCGAGCAAGGCACGCACCGAGCGTTTAAGGCGCAACTCTTGGTCTGGCTCTGGGCGCCATAAAATCCCCGCCTGCTTGAGTTTTTCAACCACGGCGGGGTCATGGCTCTCTTCCTTAAGCGAACCGGCCAGATAGGCATCCATAATGATGTCAGCATGGCGACCTAACTGCTTGAGTAGCTTAACCCCAGCCTGATGTAAGTTACTGCTCATCATGGCCTCCTTGGTTGATGCTATGCGTTATCGTCCAAGGCATCATAGTAAATCCCGCTGCGTCGCCGTTTCCGCCTGAGCTTCTAGGCTTAGGCCTTCGGTTTCGTCGATAAAGCGGATCACTTCGTACAGGTAATCCAGCTTGCCGGTGGCGATATAAATCTGTTTTTCAACGTTGGGGCGCACCAGATAACCAAGCTCCACTAAGCGTTTGAACACTAACTTAATTTGTGCATCGCTATTGGTACTGGTTGAACCGAATAAACGGTATTGGCTGAGTTTGGCCAACTGCTCACGAAACGCGGGGGTATCTTCAATTCGGCTTTGCAGCTCGGTTAATCGCACTGGCGCGCCTTCGCTTAAGGGGGCATCTTGACCACTGGCTTCCTGCACTAATACCAGCCACTCCACCATAGGGATAAGTGCCTGACAAATATCCTTAAACTGCGATGAAATCACCTTGCGTTCGCTTTCGCCTAACTGCAAATAACCGCAGAAAAACACATCGCCCTCGGCGGCCGAAGCCACGGTGCGATTGATTTGATTCAGATAAGCCTCGACTCGCTCGCGGGTACTGTTATTTTTCAATGCGCGCCAGCCATCTTCATTGGTGGTGCGGCAAATAAACTCACCTTTTAGCAAGAGTTCGATAATGGCGCCCGTGCCGACTAATACGGTTTGGTTTGACTCATTCATGGCAGCACTCATTAGATGGCCTCCTTGCTCAGGCGTTTACTCAACATATCGGCAATCGGATTGGCTTTGGGCTTCACCACCTGCAACTTCTTGGTTTGTTTATTGATAATGTAACGGTTCTCGAATAGGTTCAGCACTTCTGACTCAGGGTTCGGGAAGGCGCCTAACACGCTGATATTGTTGTTACCACAGGCATCGAAAATCTTCTTCACGTTGGTGTGGTGCAGCGTGCCCAGCTCGTCGATCGGCCAGTGAATGGTCACATCGGCACGGCCACGTAGCAAGCGCGTGAATGCCAACAGGAACTTACACAAGATCAGATAAGCCATACCGTGGCTGGAGGATTCGTTCAGCTGTCTGTCGGTGCGGATAATCAGGTCGCTATTGCCCTCTTTGAGACGCAGCTCGATTTCCAGCAACTTAGCAATGCCGCCAGTTAAGGCCGCGCGACCAATAATGTCTAAGGCGCGGCGCATGCTGTTGGTGTATTCCTCATCGGGCAGACCATTAAAGCCGTCGGCCTTCCACTGTTTAAAGGCTTTAACGAACTGTTCAAGCTCAGGCCAAAACTCTAATTCACTGATCTTAGAGCGAATACGGACCGCAGACTCGGATACGCCATCGAGGAATAACTCCTCGCCCACTTCGCGGGTAATACGTGCACTCTGGGAGGCGATGCGACG
Organism: Shewanella mangrovisoli; assembly: GCF_019457635.1. Taxonomy (NCBI): domain Bacteria; kingdom Pseudomonadati; phylum Pseudomonadota; class Gammaproteobacteria; order Alteromonadales; family Shewanellaceae; genus Shewanella; species Shewanella mangrovisoli. The sequence continues at coordinate 794,346 of NZ_CP080412.1, read as the reverse complement.
ATCGATATCGGCAAGCACATCGTAGAAGGCGGTTAAGTCGACTCCGAAGATCCGCCCCTGTTCACGCAGCGCCATAATCGATTGCGGCACAATCACATTGAGTAACTGTTCTAGCTGTGGCACTAGCTTGCGGTAATCCAGCAGGCGAATACCTTTGTCGTTAATAAAGCTCGACTCTTCGCGGGCACGCTCCCAAGTCTCGGCTAAACCTGAGCCTGACTTGCTGGCAATCACAGAGTCGAAATGCTCCACATATTGCTTAACCGAGCCCATCAAATAATCGCGTTTTAGCAGTAAGTCTTCGCCCTGACGCAAACGCTCACCGAGGCTACCCTGAGCTTCTTCATTGTTGGCGGGCAGTTTCAGCTCGGCCAACTTACGCATCACGGCGCGCAGTTTGGTTAAGTTTTCAGAGGCTTCAATCTGCGCCGCATCCGAGGCCTTACGGTCGGTCTCGAGTTGTTGACGGCGGGTCTTCACCTCTTGAGTCTTAGCTTTAAGCTGCTGATCGATTTCCGAGGCGGCACGTTTCACATCGCTCAATTGGGTCTGCAACTTAGGCTTACGCAGCAACCAAGTGTGTTGATACCAATCGTCGAAGCGCAGTACTTCGCTGCGGCGCTGCTCGGCGCGGCTGATTTTGGTTTCAAGCTCACGGATTTGTTGCTTGAGTTTAAGGATATTGTCCTCATCCACACCGCGGGATTTAAGCTCGTTTTTGTACCAGGTTTCGCAGGCTTTCTGCTCGGCCTTAGCGCTTTCGCGGCGAGCGTCGATGGTGGCCTTGATTTGCCCGAGTTGATTGTCGAGCGCGCCAATCACTTCCTGCCAGTAGGCTTGTTTTTCCATCCGCGCTTCGAGCGCCTGCTCTTTTTGCTCTTCGAGCCAGAGCTGGTGTTGATGCTTAAGCTGCTTCAACTCGCCATCGAGTTGAGTTAAGCGCTGCTGGGCAAAGGCTTTACGCTCGGCCAGCGCCTTGTTGATCTTGTCCTGCTCACTGCGTTTTTCATCGAACAGACGACGTAAATCATCGCGGCTATTCTTGTAAGCCGTGCGGGCAAAGGTCAGTTCACGGCTGAGTTTATCCAGCTCGCCGTTAATCGCCACCAGCTGAGATTCGGCCTCGGCCTGTAATTCCTGCGCGCTTTGCAGTGCTTCTTCGGCCTTGCTTAAACGAATGCGCAGTTCCTGCTCGGAGGCGGCATATTCAGGCACATCAATGGCTTTAAGATCCAAATGCACCCCAAACAGGGTGTCGCTCGTCCCCGTCACGCTCGGATGCAAATCGGTGCGATGCAGTAACTCGGGCGCAATCACTTTACCCAGACTCTGCTCCCAACCTTGGGCTTCCTTACGCAGGAATTCGAGCAAGGTATGGGACTGCGGGAACAGCATATGGTGCAGTTCATCGAGCGCGGTTTGGCGCTCGTTAACCCGCAGGCTAGCGATACGTAGGGCTTCGTTGGCTTGCTCGCGTTTGGCGCGCAGCTTACGCTCATCGTTACTTAAACGTTCAACCTTAGCATTGCAGCTTTCTTGCTCTTCGTCGGCGCGGTGAATGCGCTCGTCGAAAATTGCGAGGCTTAACTTTTCTTCCTCGGTGTAGGTCACGCCATCGACACGTAATTTAAGCTCGGCGGCATTGAGTTTGAATTGATATTCCTGCTCGCTAAAGCTCGCCTTACCCGCATCCATTTGGCTACGCCATTGGGCTTCGAGGGCATCAAGATCGGCTCTTGCCACTTCACGCTGTTTGTCGCGCGCTTCACGTTGTTTATCCTGATCCGCGTGTAAGCCTTCGAGCTCGCGGTTTAACTGCTCGCCAATTTTGCTGCGGCGGGCATTGTAAGCCGCTTCAATATCTTGGTGTTTTTCGGTTTGTAATTTATGGCGCTCGCTTAAGTTTTCCATGTCCGCGCGCCAGTTTGGCAGCATGTCCAGGTCGGCCTTGGCTTGCTCGATATTGGCATCTAAAAAGGCGCCGTGCTGATCTTCAATCGCATCTAGCTCGTACTCGCACTTAGCCACGTCGCCCTTGGCGGCGGATAGGTCGAGGTTAAGCTCGTCACGCACTTCTTTCCATTCGTCGTCCAACATTCGAAGCTTTAAATTCAGCTCCTTAGATAGGGTTTGTTGGATCTCTAAACGATCGGCCTCTAGGCTTTCGTCGTTGCGATAACCACGGGACAGGCTCGAGAGACGCATTTCTGCGCTGAGCAATTGGTTAAATTCCTGCTCGAGCTTTTCAAACTCGGGGCGGATCACTTCAAAGCCTTGAATTAATTGACTCTCGCGGATCCACGCCTCGACGCGTTGCGGATTGAGGCGTGAACTAGGTGGATTAACCCCGTCTTCTTCCAAAATGGCGGCAATCATGGATTTGACCGTTTCCATTTTGCCTTCTTTGGAGTGCACCGCCTTGGCGAGTTTTTCGATATGGCGCAGTGAATGCTCACCTTCACACAGGGCGAATTGGTGCGCATAGGCTCGCAGTTCGCTGCGGTTGCTGCCCGTGCTTAACAGAGTGCGATCGTTTTGAATAATCGCGCGGTATTCGCGGGTATTCAGCAGGTTAGTGGTGGCTACGCCTTGGCGTTTTAATTCGCGCCCCAGTTCTGCCATGGTGTGGCATAAAATGGTGTCACCATTTTGGGTTTTAATGTAATCGCTTAACTCGAAACCTTTGCCGATAAAACGGTAGTTCACCCCTTTACCATCGCCCGCCGACGCCAGCACGGCTTGGTAGAGCAAGCCATCGGCCTTTTGATATTCGTAAATGATGTAGCTTGAATCGTGTGGCAAGTACCAACGCTCGAAACTGTCACGGGTTGAAGGCACCACGCGGCTAGGATATTCGCCATAAAATACAGGCACTAAACGTTGTAGAGTGGTTTTACCCGAGGCGTTAGTACCACAAATATTGGTATGGCCATTGAGGGCGAGTTCCACAACGCCCGGAAGGTGCGTATCAATCAGCACAATACGAATCAAGCTTGGCATTTCATTCCTTATCCAAACGGGGTCAAAGCTAACCCAGATAAATCGAGCCCAAATCGAGACCATGACTCAAGATTAAACGCCGAGGCGCACAACCTAAGCTCAACACAATAAAGGGGCGGTCAGTCTCAATGGACAAAAGCATGTGACGGGTAATCATCCTTGCGAAATCATCTTTGCGAAAATTGCGAGGTAAAGTCCCATTTTGTGCCCCTAAAATAAGGCAAATAGGGGGCATAAGCAATCGAGCACCGGAGTCTTTCACCTTCGCAAAACAAGTCTGCTCAATGTTACCTCAATTCCCATCCATTTAACGGTTAACAAAACGTCAGTAGATCACAATTGGGTATAAAAGCTCAGGGGAAAAAGGCCAATGTCGGCGCTCCGAGCCGATATAGAGGCATTAGCGGCCGTTAACATTTTCAGCAACTGTCAACTTGGGTAAAACAGTGAAATACTCGGGATCAAAGCCGAACCAAAATCACATTTCATTCACTAATCACTGCAAGCGTTAACAATAAAACCCAGCTAAGTGAGTAGCCCAAATGACAAAAAATACCCGCCCATCTTCAGCGCTTAAAACGGCGCTAAACACCACGATAGACAACGCCCCGCGCCGCACCTTACTCAAAGCCATTGGCTGGACATTGGTCGCGAGTCCCTTGGTCGGCTTAGTCGGCTGCGGTTCGGAGTCCGAAGAAAGTACCAACGACAGTAGCAATAGCAACACTGATACCGGCTCAGGTGCCGATGTGACGACCCCGAGCGATTGGGCCAGTGGTGGCACCGCCAGCATGACGGTCAACTTCCCCGACACCAGCCTCTTCACCGCCAGTGGTGCCTGTGCCTTGGCATTAACCCAATCGGCGGTGGAAGGGCCTTGCTATTTCCAAGTCGATAATCGGGATGATATTTCGGATGCCGAATCGGGTTTGCCTATGCAGATTTGCTTTCAAGTGATTGATAAAGATTGCAATCCATTGAGCGGATTAGAGGTGGAAGTCTGGCATTGTAATGTCGCTGGCGTTTACTCAGGCGACACCAGTGGCAGTGCGGATAAGAGTCGCTTTAACAGTGGCTATTGCACCGGAAATTCGAGTAAGGCGCTGCAATCCCAGTGGTTTAGGGGCACCCAAGTGACCGACAGCGAGGGGCGAGTTAACTTTAAATCCTGCTTTCCGGGCTGGTACTCGGGGCGCACTATCCATGTGCACTTTCGGATACGAAACAACAATAACGACCAGTTGGTCTCCCAACTGGGCTTTAGCGAGAGTTTGACGACCGAGATTTGCACCAGCCATCCCGAATATCTGACCCGTGGCCAGCAAGATACCAGCCTGAGTCGCGACAATATTTTTGGTAGCAATTACAGCGCGTTTCTATTTAATACCAGCCAAAATGACGATGGCTCACTCCTAGCGTGGCGCACACTCCAGTTGAATTAATCGAGTTGAAAGAACTCATTCGATATGCATGATTGAGCATGATAGAAAAGCGCATCTTTCGATGCGCTTTTTCCTATTAAATCTTTGGTTGCAAAGGCTTGGTTGTAAAGGCTTGGCGGCAAGCTGAGGCTTCTCGCGCCATTAATCAGAGTCCAAGACCTTTAAATGTTCGGCGATGCGGCCATAGATTAAGATCATCTCGGCGAGCGAGCCAACCTGCATGCCCCGCATGAGATTGGAACGGTGAATTTCGACCGTGCGCATAGCGATGCACAGCGTATCGGCAATCTCCTGATTTTTATAACCTTTGGCGATGAGGTTAAGGATTTCCCGCTCACGCGGCGTAAGCGCCAGATAGGTTTTTACATATTGATTATCTTGATAATGCGCCTTGGCATGTTCTAGCGCTTTAACGACCGCGTCGGCGAGCTTAGCGCCATCGGCGGGCTTTTGGAAAAAATCCACCGCCCCGAGTTTTAGCGCCTCCACTGCCATGGGCACATCGCCGTGTCCAGTAAGATAAATCACCGCCAGCGGACTATTGTATTGCACTAATTGCGCATGTAATTGCGGCCCACTGAGGCCCGGCATACGCACATCGACTAAGGCGCAGCCCGGTTCACTCAAGTCGATGGCGGCAAAAAATGCCTCGGCACTATCAAAATCGTGGATATTCAGGCTATAGCTTTCGAGCATAAACCGCAGCGAGCGGCGCACCGACTCATCGTCATCGATTAAATACACGGGCAATTGTTGGCTCATGCTGGTGCTCCCTCAAGCTTACGGGGTAAGGAAACCTGTGCTTGGCAGCCGCCACCTAGGGCAGTTTCGAGGCTAAAGCGGCCACCATGACTCTCGGCAATATCACGGCAGATCACCAGTCCCAGCCCTAACCCCTCAGACTTAGTCGAATAAAAGGCCTGCATCAGCAGATTGGCATCCTCGGTCAGCCCAGTACCATTGTCTGTGACCGTGAGCAGTATCTTACGGTCCTGATACCTAAGGTCGATATCGATAGTGGGCAGATAGTTTTTTGCCGCATCGACCTCGCTCTGCTGACGCAGCACACAGGCATCGGCGGCATTTTTCAATAGGTTGAGCAGTAGCTGCTGCATGCCGACTTCGTCCAAGGGCAAAGGATAGGCTTCGCCGCTAATATTGGTGGAAAGCAGGATCTGATGCTGCTCCAGCTCATAGGCGAGCAGCGGCGCAGTGTCGTTCACAAGCTGGTGCAAATATAAGGGTTGTTTGGAGACCGACCGTTTTTTCAATAAATTACGCAAACGGCTGATAATGCTGTCGGCGCGACTGACCTCTTGCTGAATCAAATTCAGCACAGCTTGTAATTCTTCAGGACTCGTCCCACGCTGCAAACGCACCTCGGCGCCATGGCAGTAATGGCCAATCGCCGCCAGCGGTTGATTGAGTTCATGGGATAGACTCGCCCCTAACTCCCCGGCAATCGCGATGCGCTGGGCATGCTCCAACAGGGCGCGGTTTTCACTGAGTTGTCGCTGGGTGTTTATCAACTCGCGGCCACGGCGGCTAAAGCGATATTCGAGCCAGAAATGGTACACGTTGAGCAGCACTAAAATCGCCAACGCTAGCCAAGCCCAATGCTGATGCAGCTTCACCCATTGCCATGCTCGCTGCCACCACGGAGTTTGTAGGGGATGCATATCGAGATCTTTAAGCAGTTGATCAATCGCGAGTTGGCTCACGGCCGTGGTCCAACCCGCAGATTCGGCGGCTCTCGCGGCGGGACTGTCCTCGGGTAAGGCCAGTAGTGCTTGAGTCACCTGCTTGGCTAAGGTTTGTGTCGCACGATTGGTCTTAGCCATCGACCAGTTGGGATAGAGTCGACTCGACACTTGGCAATGGAACCCAACGGGCGCCTGATTATCGAGTACCCGATAATCCTTTATGTTGATCAAGCCTTCAGCCTGCATTTGCTCAAGCTGGCAGACGGGCACAATCGCCGCATCTAGGCCTAGAGCTTTGACGCTTAGTGCTTTACCGCTTGGTGCATCTGTACCACTAAGCTCATTTGTCCCCCCCAGATGAGCTGTAGCGCCGAGCTGATAAACCAGGTTATCGAGCGGAAAGCCTAAGGGAACAATTTCCCCAGCCAAATCAGGTAAATCTATGCCCTTTAGCTGCGCCTCGTAGACCATAGTGAGATAACCACCGAAGGCATTTTTGGAGACAATACCAAGGCGCTTGCCCTTGAGATCCTGCAAGGTTTGATAGGGTGAGTCGGCCCTGACCACCAGCGCCGAGCCCACCTGCATGGCCGCGCCATTGTTGATTGGGCTTCGTAGGGTGGCGAGCCAAGACAGGGAATACTGCCGCGCTAACATCACCGACTGCCCGGGGTTAGTGATTACAAAATCGAGGCCCTCGGTTTCGACCCCTTTGGCTAGCTCTTCGAGGCTTAAGGGATGCAACCTAAAGTAACTATTGGGAATCTGTGACTCAAGCCAGCCCATCAGCGGTTGCCAACGATTGATGGTGCCCTTATAGCCTCGAATGGCCAATACGCCCACATCGACTACTTGATAGTTAGCACCAGCTTCATCCATCAGCTCTCCCGCGGGCGCAACCGTTAATGCACCTAGCTCAGTAGCTTGAGCAGCCGAAACTTCAGCCATGACTGAGAGACTCAGCAGGCTAAATAAGACGATGACGAATGTGAATCCCGTTCGCCAACTCTTGATTGATACGATAGTTGATACGACAACACTCAACACTGTGCCCATACTCCTTAGCCCTAGGATGAGATCCATTTTGTTGCTAAATCATAAACCCTAATTTTTGAGAGGTCATTCTAACTGATATTTGTTGCGCTAGATCAAGTCCCTATCGGATATGTGGAAAACCACTATAGAGATGCCACCCCGCCTTTTACAGAATGCGCCTAACGCTAAACCTTAAGTCTTTCGACCCGTTTTATCTGTAAGAGTGAAGGAAATTCCTATGGACAAGAGTAAACGTCAGTTTCTCGGAAAAATGGCCAGTGTGAGTGTCGGCGCCGCACTCATTCCCGTCGTGCAAGTGCAAGCCCAACTGGCTCAAACTGCAGCTACGGGCAAACGCTACGGCATGGTGATTGACCTGCGCCGCTGCGTCGGCTGTCAGGCCTGCACCGTGGCGTGCACCTTCGAAAACCTGCCGCCCTTGGGGCAATTTCGTACCACAGTGCAGCAATATGAAGTGTCGCAACAGGATGCAGCCACGCCACCCGCATTTTTGATGTTGCCAAGACTGTGTAATCACTGCGAAAACCCGCCTTGCATCCCGATTTGCCCCACGGGTGCGACCTTCCAACGCCCAGATGGCATTGTGGTCGTCAACAACGAATGGTGCGTCGGCTGCGGATACTGTGTGCAGGCTTGCCCCTACGATGCGCGCTTTATCAACCATGACACCAACACCGCCGATAAATGCACCTTCTGCGCCCACAGGCTCGAAGCAGGACTCTTACCCGCCTGTGTCGAAACCTGTGTCGGCGAAGCGAGGGTGATTGGCGATCTGAACGATCCTCACAGCCACATCAGCCAACTACTCAAAGCGAATCAAGCGGATATCAAGGTACTCAAGCCCGATGCCAATACGGCACCTAGAGTGTTTTACATCGGCATGAACAGCGCCTTTGAACATAGGATCAGCGGCCAAGCCCCCGTTCGCACCCTACTGACAGACACTGGCGAGGAGATCCACCATGATCATTAAAGAAATCTTTACCCCAGATATCGCCATCACTTGGCTACCTTGGGCAGTGCAATACTTCTTTTTAATGGGTTTGGCCTACGCCAGTGTGTGGGTGGCGACCATTCATTTATTTAGTGCAAAACAAACCGACGCCAGATTGCTCAAGCTCTGCGCCTGCTTGATGCTCACCGCAGGTATAGTCGCGCCGATTGCACTGCTTGCAGACCTTCACCAACCGCTGCGGGCATGGCATTTCTATGCCCAAATCAGACCGCATTCGTGGATGTGGTACGGCGCCTTTTTACTGCCGATATTTTCTGGCACGAGTCTAGTGTTTGCTTGGTTATTACTGCGGCCTTACCTACCTCAGGCGCAGTCTTCTCTTACAAGTTCGGCTGAAGACGCGGATTGGTTAAACCGTATCGGCCAATGGCTTAGATTCGGTAATTGGAGCAGCGACAAGTTGTTAAAACCCATTGCGCTCATCGCTACATTGAGTGCGTGTTCCATTGCGCTTTATACCGGAATGGAGACCATGGCGATCAAAGCGCGGCCGCTCTGGCATACCTATTGGTTACCGCCATTGATGGCGACCAGTGCCCTGCTCGCCGCCTGCGGCACACTCGCCCTACTCAATCGCATTTTGCACGGTTATCAAGCAAGTACCCAAGACAGGTTGCTGCAATGGGTCAGGGCAAGCTTTGGTCTCTTCGCCCTGTGTCTTATCGGCTGGGCCTTATTCGATAACAGCTCGGCGCACGAAGCGGCGCTGTTATTAGACACCAGCCCAAGCTGGCAACTGGCCGCCATTTGGGTATTGGTTACCCTCGCCCTTCTGGCCTTGGTATTAGCAGTGCGCCGCCTCCCCTCGGTATTGATGTTAGTCGTCAGTTTAACGGCGGTGCATCTGGCATGGGGATTTCGCTGGATTGTACTTATCCAAGCGCAAACCGACCCTAAATACGGCGCGGGCACTTATTTCTATCAACTGCCATGGGGGCCAGAGGGACTATTAGGTATCGCGGGCACCTTCGGCCTGTGGCTCGCACTGATGGTGTTAGTGTCTGAATTTATTCGCTATCAACCCAGCTCAACTAAGTTGGCCTCTTGAGACACAGCATCGTCCATATCAAGAGAAGTTACCGCATTAAGGAGTCCGTAATGGATAAGAGTAAACGTCGTTTTATCAAAGGCGCTGCTGTGACGGGTGGCGTGGGATTATTTGCCGCAGGTTACAGCCATACCTTAGCGCAAATGGGCAAAGGTGTGGTGAATTGCAGTTCGGGAAAAAACACCCAAAATCCCATCCATGGCAATTCACTAGCCCCTGAATATAAAGTAGATTTAACCTCAGGCCAGCTGATTGGCAACGATGACCAACGGATCGCCAATACCATGTGTCTCGGCTGCTGGACCAAGTGCGGCGTGCGCGCCCGTATCGACAATAAGACAGATAAAATCCTCCGCATCAGCGGCAATCCCTATCATCCGCTCTCGGCGCGGGAACATATTGACTTCGATACCCCGATCAAAACCGCCTTAGTCGGCTTAAGTGCCTATAAAGAGCAGGGCTTACAGGGGCGCTCAACCGCCTGCGCCCGTGGCAATGCCATGTTAGAACAATTAGATAGTCCCTATCGCGTCACCCAATGCCTTAAACGGGTCGGGCCGCGTGGCAGTGGGCAATGGCAAAGCATCAGTTTCGAGCAACTGCTGAGCGAGGTCGTCGATGGCGGTGACTTATTTGGCGAGGGGCATGTCGAAGGCTTAAGGGCAATTCGCGATATCAGCACGCCACTCGATGCCAATAATCCTGAATATGGCCCCAAGGCCAACCAATTATTGGTGTCGAACGCCTCGGATGAAGGCCGAGATGTCATTATTAAACGTTTTACCTTCAATAGCTTCGGCACGCGAAATTTTGCCAACCACGGCGCCTATTGCGGCTTTACTTATCGCGCAGGGGCGGGTGCCCTGCTCGACGATTTAAAGAAATACGCTCACCTTAAACCCGATTGGGACAATAGCGAGTTTCTGCTGTTTATCGGTACCTCGCCACAGCAGTCGGGCAACCCTTTTAAACGCCAAGCGCGGCAATTGGCCAACGCTCGGGTCGACGGGCGGGAATTCAGTTATGTGGTGGTGTCGCCCATGCTGCCCAACGCCTCGAACCAACCCTGTGCAGGTAACAATACTTGGCTGCCGATCCGCCCTGCAACCGACTCCGCCCTCGCCATGGGCATGCTGCGCTGGATTATCGATAACCAGCGCTACGCCAGTGCGTTTTTAACCGCACCCAATGCCGAAGCGGCGAAAGCGGCGGGTTATCGCGGGTTTAGTAATGCCAGCTTCTTAATCATCAGCACGCCAAATCACCCCAGATACGGCCAATACTTGTATGCCAGCGATCTCGGTCTCCCCTTCGAAGGCAAAGCCTATGGCGAGCAAGACTCTCCACTGGTTGTCGATGCCGCTACTGGGCAAATCCTACCGGCAGGACAATGCGCCAAGGCACAACTTGCGGTTGAGCAAAGCGTGAATACGCCAAAGGGCGAGCTGAGCGTGAAATCCAGTTTTCAGCTGCTTAGTGAAGCCGCGCGCAGCGTCGAGATGGCCGACTACGCCAAGGAGTGTGATATCAGCGAGGCGCAAATTGCCGCACTCGCCCACAAGTTTACTAGCCATGGCACTAAGGCGGCGGTGATTTCCCACGGCGGCACTATGAGTGCTAACGGTTTTTACAGCGCATGGGCGATCATGATGCTCAACGCTATGATAGGTAACCTAAATCTTAAGGGCGGCGCGATAGCTAAGGGCGGCACTTTCCCCGTCTTTGGTGCGGGCCCAAGGTACAATTTGCAGGACTTTGACGGCATGGTCGAACCTAAGGGCGTATTCCTTTCCCGCTCTAAGTTCCCCTACGAAAAAACCTCTGAGTACCGCCGAAAAGTCGAGGCGGGAGAATCACCCTATCCGTCAAAGGAGCCTTGGTTCCCCATCTCATCGCCCTTACTGGGCGAACATTTAACCGCGGCGGTGCATGGTTATCCTTATCGACTCAAGGCGTGGATCAACCATATGGGTAACCCGATTTATGGTCAAGCGGGCCTCGGCGAAGCCATTGGTGAACAATTAAAAGATCCCAAAGTCTTACCGCTATTTATCAGCATCGACAGCTTTATCAATGAGACCTCGGCGCTGTCGGACTACATAGTCCCCGACACCTTAACCTATGAATCTTGGGGCTGGAGCGCCGCGTGGCACGGCACGCTCACTAAAGAGGCTACGGGGCGCTGGCCGATTGTCGAACCTAGGGTCGCCAAAACCGCCGACGGCGATGTGATTTGTATGGAATCTTTCCTTAGCCAAGTGGCGATAAAACTCAATCTGCCCGGCTTCGGTGACAATGCGGTCAAGGCCGCCGATGGCAGTCTGCATCCTCTGAGTCGTGCGGCGGACTTCTCGCTCTACGGCGCGGCAAACGTGGCCTACCTAGGTAAACCCGTTGCCGATATCAATGCCGAGGATATGTACTTCAGTGGGGTTGGGCGCATTCAAGCGGAACTGAATGCCAGACTCAAACCCGAAGAAGTCAAAAAAGTCAGTTACTTATTTGCCCGTGGCGGCCGCTTTGAGAATATCAGCGCGGGTCGCGACGAGGCGGGCAACCCTAGCAAGGTTTGGCCAAAACCCTTAATGCTGTGGAACCCAGAGGTGGGCAGTCGGCGCAACAGTTTAAGTGGTGAATATATGAGTGGCTGTCCACGACGTTATCACCCAGCGCTCGCCGACGGCACGCCCTTGGAGCAAGCATTCGATAAGTCACAGTGGCCGCTGCTGATCAGCAGTTATAAGTCGCATACCATGAGTTCGATGAGCATAGGTTCGGATCGTTTACGCCAAGTGCACCCCAATAATCCGGTGCGCATCAATGAGCAAACTGCCAAGCGCTTTGGCATTAAAACCGGTGATACGGTTAAGATCAGCACACCTAATGGCAGCGTGGTGGCTTTAGTGGAATGTGTGGCGGGCGTGCATCCCGACTGCATTGCCATCGAGCACGGCTATGGCCATAAGGAGTTAGGCGCACGGGACATAGTTATCGATGACAAAATAATCGCCGCCAATCAGCTGATCCGCGTCGGAATCAATATGAACGACTTGAATCTGTTCGATCCAAGCCGCCATGGTCGCTATCCGCTGGTGGACTGGGCCAGCGGCGCATCGGCGCGGCAAGGACTGCCCGCCAAGATAGAGAAAATCGCTTAACCTAGGCTCGCCATCCAAGGCGCTTGCAGCGGCGCCTTGGATAAATAACCCGCCTTTGAAGCGCGACACATGTCGCTCTTTTTTATCCTCAGCGTGATCTTATTTTGACGATAATTGGTATCTATCTCACAGCATTAAGTTTCGTTGAAAAGCCACTTACGCGTAAAATCATGGCTATATTTACACTATGCCTAAATCAGCAGCTTAGGCACTCAACGCCGTTTTTGAGTTAACCCACTCATCAGGAGTATTCAGTGTTTAATTCTTCACTACGTAAAGACCTAGCAGAAAGCGAAATAAAGCGCAGGGAAGCCGAAGCCGTTGTCGATTCAATCAAGGCGAGTATCGCAACGATTGAGTTTACTCCCGATGGCATCATCCTCGACGCGAATCCGCTGTTTTTAAAGGCTGTAGGCTACTCACTGGACGAAATTGTCGGTAAACACCACAAATTATTTTGTGCCGCAGACTATGTAAACTCCTCTGAGTATCAACAGTTTTGGCGCGAGTTAAAGCAAGGACAGGCGAAGGAAGGCAAATTCCCCCGCGTGCATAAGAATGGCCAAGAGATCTGGCTTAGGGCGACCTATTTCCCCATCAAGCTGGATGGCAAAATCACTAAGATCATGAAAACCGCAGCGGTGATCACTGAGGATAAATACCAACTGGATGCTCAGGCGGCACTGTTTACCGCCCTGCAAAAATCCCAGGCGATTATCGAGTTCAGCCCCGAGGGTAATGTCCTCAATGCCAATGCCAACTTCCTCAGAACCATGGGGTATAGCAAGGAGCAACTGCAGGGCAAGCATCACCGTCTGTTCTGCTTCGATAACTTCTATCAGGATAATCCGCATTTTTGGGATGACCTACGACGCGGGCAATACAAGAAAGGCCTATTCCAACGTAAAAATGCCTACGGGGATTCGATTTGGCTTGAGGCCGTCTACAACCCCGTGATGGATGATCACGGCAAAGTGGTGAAGGTGATCAAGTTTGCCAGTGACATTACCCAAAGGATCATCAAGAGTCATGCGATTCGGGATGCGGCCAATATCGCCCATGCCACCTCGCAGAGCACGGTGGAACAGGCTAACCGCGGCGTGCAATTGCTCGACGCGACGGTAAACACCTCTAATGCTATTGCGGCGCAGACCCACAAAACCACTGAGTCTATGGTGAAGCTCAACGAGCAATCCCAAAGTATTCAAGCGATTGTGGCAACCATCAGTGCGATTGCCGATCAAACCAATCTACTGGCCCTCAATGCCGCCATCGAAGCCGCCCGCGCGGGCGAACAAGGTCGAGGCTTTGCCGTGGTGGCCGATGAGGTACGCCAATTAGCGGCGAGAACCAGTAAATCGACTGGCGAAATTGCTGCCGTGGTTGATAAGAACAGCCAACTGACGGCCAGTGCCACCAGCATGATGAACGAGGTTGAGCGCATCGCCGAGGAAGGCAAACAGCAATTAGCGGAAGTCACCGCCGTGATGGGTGATATTCGCACCGGCGCAGAGAATGTCGCCGAGACAGTCTCGCAACTGTCTATTGATTAACCTATTTTGGCTAAGCGTTAATGGATAAGCGAGAGGCTTAACCTATGGCTAAACAGAAAGGCAGAGTTGATATGTGAAGTGGGAAAACGGCTGGAGAGCGAGGTTAGCAAGTTAAGTTAAATAACCTAGCTAAACCCTTGGGATAACAGGCTTTAAAGCTGTTGTTATCCCATGTGGTTTGAATTGAGTCACATCCCGTTATCGGCGCCTTAGTTTTCCCTTGGCGCCATACTTACCGAATCACTCAGGTCTGACTCAAAATAGTTCTGACTCGAAATAAGCCTTACTCGAGATAGGTCTGACTCAAAATACCGCTTAAAAATCAGTTTTGCGCCCTTCATAGGCGGCGCACATTTGCTGCATTTGCGCCTCTTCGTAGGGGCGCAGGCCGCTCATGACTAAGGTTTTAATCCCAGTGCCGACTAAGGTATCGCCGCTATGCAGCTCGAAGTGCAGTGTCACATCACCACGCTTGCCATCAATCTTAAGCTCTTGTTGTACTAGCGATAATTTTACTTCCACAAAGTCGAGACTGGTTAAGTCGAATGACATGCTCTCGTAGATCACTAAGGGGCGCTCGGGATTGATCATCACTTGATGCTGTTTCATCAAAGGCACCAAGATATCGATAAAATTGTGCCCCGAAAACGCCACATAATTGCGAATAAAGGATTCGGTTTGCGCGTCACAGCGACTCACATCGCCCTCACGACTGACCTGCAAATAGGTTTTCTCGCGGTTATCGCAAATCGAAAAACTGTCGTTCACCTGCTCGGGAAATTGCAGCTCGACGCCATCACCGACCATGCCAGCAAAGGTAAACTTCATGTTCTGGCTTAAACCGTATTGGGTTAAGACGAGGGCAAACAGCAAGTCACCGGGCACACAAAAGCGCTTAGCACCCACATCGTGAATAGGGTTAAAGTCTTGGGCGATTTTCTTGGCGAAGTCACTGGCTTGTTGTGCAGATACAGAAATTGATTGATTTTGCTTAGAAAAATACGGCGATAGGAACATATAAACTCGATCTTAACTGGCTCAATATTGGGCGAATAACAAAGGTGCAACGAGTCTACCTCAGTTTCGGCATTTCACTCACCCGATGACTTATCCTCTTAAGGTAACGAACAAAGTAACATCTGACTCACATTTGTAAAGATAAAGAATTTTAAGTTGGTTTTAAGTTAATAAAACTAAGCTCCGCGGCCGCAAACGAGAACAATTCCTGTTTGCAAAAAAAATAAAGACAAACACCATGTCCGATTCGGAGAGCCCAATGACCCAACTTAGCCCAATGCGCCTTAGCTTATTGGCCTGCGCATTAACTACCGCCTTCAATGCACAAGCCAATTCGCCTACCCAAGCCCCCGCAAAAATAGAACAGATCAGTATTTTCGGCAGTAAAAATCCCCTCGATACCACGCCTGGTAGCGCCCATCAAATTACCGAAGCCGAATTAGAAACCTTTAAATATTCCGATATTATGCGCACCTTGGCCTCTGTGCCCGGTGTTTATATTCAAGAAGAAGATGGTTATGGTCTGCGCCCAAATATTGGTATGCGTGGCACTGGGCAAAATCGTTCTGAAAAGATTACCGTGATGGAAGATGGTGTTCTCGCCGCTCCCGCCCCCTATGCCTCCCCTGCGGCTTACTACTTCCCCACTTCAGGCAGAATGCAATCGGTTGAAATACTTAAGGGAAGCTCAACGGTAAAATATGGCCCCCGCACCACAGGTGGCGTGATTAACATGCTGTCTCGGCAAATTCCTCAAGAGGCATTAGCCGGCAAAATTGATCTTGCCTTAGGCCAAGATGGCTTCGGTAAATTACACACCTATGCGGGTGGACAAGGCGAGCGGATTGGCGCAGTGGCCGAGATTTATCGCTATCAAGCCGACGGATTTAGGGAGATAAACACGGTCGGCGGCGACACTGGCTTTACTAAAAATGATGCCTTAGCCAAGGTCAGAGTTAACACCGACAGCACGGCTGCATACCAGCAATCCCTTGAACTTAAATTGAAATTTGCTGATGAGACCTCTAACGAAACCTATATGGGTCTGACCGATGCGGATTATCAGGCCTCACCCTATCGTCGCTATTCTGCCTCGCAAAAAGATCAGATGACCACAGAGCATAAGCAAGTACAGCTCAACCATATTATCGATTTTAGCGACACGCTAAGCCTTAGCAGCATTGGCTATTACAATGATTTTCATCGAAATTGGTATAAAGCCGACAAGGTTGGTGGTGAATCATTAAGTGGCAAAGGGATCCAAAATGCTGCCGACTTTGACGCGGGTCTGCTCTCTGAGCTTGAGGTCAATGTCAAAGCCAATAATCGCAGTTACCTCGCCCAAGGCATACAAACGGAACTCAATTGGTTACTCGGGGATCACGACCTCGCCTTTGGTCTTCGCTACCATGTAGATGAAATGGACAGATACCAATGGGCCGACAGTTATGCAATGGATGCCAACAGTGTCATGTTACGCACTAAGAGTGGTGTCCCGGGCACCGACTCTAACCGTGTCGATAGCGCCACGGCATTTGCGGCCTATATGCAGGATAAAATCAGCCTAGACGCGCTCACCATTACCGCCGGCCTGCGTTGGGAAGATGTCGAAACCCAACGCCGCGATTGGGGTAAGAAGAACCCGGGCCGCGAGGGGAATCCCGATAAACAGGTTGAAAGCCAGTTCAATGCGCTACTGCCTTCGTTATCAGCAACTTACCAGATTAATGAGCAAGTATTACTTCTGGCTGGGGTACAGAAAGGCTTCTCGCCCGCCGCGCCCGGCAATGCTAAGGGGCAAGAAGAACAGAGCTGGAACTATGAGGCTGGCATTCGCTACCATCAAGATGCATTTAATGCTGAGTTAATCGGTTTCTATAGCGATTACAGTAACATGCACGGTAACTGCACGGCGGCGCAGGGTTGTGATGACACTAAACTCGACAACCAGTACAACGCAGGCGAAGTGGAAGTCAAAGGCCTCGAACTCAGCCTCGCCCACGAGTTTAACCGCTCAGGAGCGATGAGTTTTCCAGTCAAACTCGCCTACACCTACACGGATGCCGAGTTTGGCAATAGTTTCGAATCTGAGTTTGAAACTTGGGATAAAGTTGAAGCGGGTTACAAGTTAACCTATCTACCTGAAAACCAATTGTATATTTCAGCAGGCGTGCAATCGCAAAACTGGCAAATCACAGTGGCGGCGCGTTATACCGATGAGATGCGAACAAAAGCAGGAGCAGGCGCCATTCCCGCAGATGAAGTGATTGAGGCTAAAACCTTAGTGGACTTATCGGCGCGTTACTTTGTCACTCACAGTCAGGAAGTGTACTTAACCGTAGACAACCTCTTAGATGAAACCTATATGACGACGCGAGTACACGGCTCTATTTTTGCCGGAAAGCCTCAAACGGTCACACTCGGTTACAGCTATAAATTTTAATCTCTCGTAAAACGAACAAGGGCAAACACAGTTTGCCCTTGTAAATCATCTATCAACAACCACAGCGACTAAACTCGCTTAAATTCGCGCTTTAACTGAAAACTCTCGTCAGTCACCAGTTGTTCTAACACCTCAACCCGCTCGCGCAGTTTATCAAGCTCAATGCGTAACAGTTGGTTTTCGGCCTGCAGCTTATTACTGACCGAATTGCCGCGCTCGCGGATCTTCATAATTGCGACTGTATATCCGCCGACGATGGCAAAAATAGGGATAAGTAATGCAAGCGTTGCTGCGTTCATAACGGGTCCTTTTCGAATTTGTCTCTTAATCCAGTATGTGCAACATAACCTAAATGCACCAGTGACAAAAGTCATGAGTTGCCACCCAAGCAGTTGAGCGATTCTTTACGAAGTCCCGCGCTACTCCTTATCGAAACTATCCACCACAATCGCCCCCATAGAGGCTGGCATGGTAATCACGATAATCCGTTTAATGGAGGTCAGAGGGTCGTCAATAAAGGGCAATTTATCGAGGCAAAGGAGCACCAAACTCACCACACAGGCGCTAATCAGATAGGCCATAACAATCCGAAAAATAAATACTGGCAGACGGTAACGAATATTCTGTTGGAACACACTCTGGTAAGTAAATACCCCGAGGAACAGTAACGACAAGCTAAACAACATCAACAGATTCAGCAGCGGCAAGGTCTCCCCGAGTTGCCACGCCTCCTCCGAAAACCCAATAGGCACGGCGAGCGCAAAGGCGCCGACACACACTTGAATCGCATCTTCAGTGTTAAAACGGTAGGTATCAAAGTTAAAGCTCATCGCGCCTCCAGGTGATTTCACGGCAAATCATCATCGCACATCGAATAAGCAAATCTAACCCCGTAAAAATTTACCGATTGATGCAACTTCAATTGCGTTTTTAATGCGCAGGCTAACACCTTAAAGGTCGCGATAGCATGGCAGCCAAAAGCTGCCTTGAGGTGGACTGTGGTCTCGCTAATCGCCATGGTTCTCCTGTTTAGCATCGATGTCGCCTGTTTGTTTTGAAGGAAGATGAGTAACTCGTTTGGGGACGAAAGCGATTAATCTTTTTATCTATTTATGGAGTTTATTGTCATTGTTTCCCCAGTGACTCGCCGTGAATATATCCCTATAGGCTCGACGGCGACATCCATGTCGCCAACGGTCACTGGTGCCCCAATGCCAATTTTTACTCCCCATTTTCGATACGTACGTAAAAGAAAAGGGACATTTTCGAGTTAAAACCTTAACTCTAACGAGTCTGTTTTAGATAAAAATATCTATGGAGATAACGCCCACCACAAACGCGAGCAACTTGTTGCGAGTCGAGCTGCAAAGCGGCGTTTGATGGCGTTTGTTATGCATTTTTCAATAGCCTTTCTGCCAGCGCTTTGGGTAAACACCTTTAAAAGAGATATTTATAAACTCGTCTTTACTAATGAGTCCATTTTGGTACTTAATTCCGTAGTAAATGAAAGCTGATAAAACACAAAATATGTACACACAGAGAATAAGCGTTAAGAGGCAGCTTGCGAACATAAAAACAACTATCGTTTGATCATACTGCCGGATAGGGACATCAGTGGCTATACCAAAGAACGATGAAATATATTGGAAAAGGTAAAACGCTAATACTCCACCAAGTATGCAACCGAAACCGCCAACTCTCGCTGATTCAGCGTAGAAATGAGGTTGTAAGTTTAACTGACTTTTAATTGCCCGAATCACTATGTGATTACCCCAAAATGCATAACGTTTAAGCTAAGGGGCTGGCTTTAGCCAGTCCCAGTGAGCGAAGCGAACGATTTGAGCGCATAGTTAGACGTCATGCTACTCAAGGTAGTTACAGACTGGGCACCGCCACTTTCCGAGGCTGAAACCTTTTGGCAGCTTACTAAGGTATATTGCCTTTGCTTTTGTTGTGCAGTTTGGACATGTAGGTTTGGTTGGGTCAATGGTAACGCCTGCAATGAAATTTGAGTTTCCAGACTTGCAGTGTTCCTTCCATTTTGTAAGTGCACCATCGAAAGATGTATTCATGCACCAAGTTGGGGATTTTAGATCGACGCTGTGGAGGAATGCATTCATGACGCCTCGATCAAACACGCCTCTTGATACTGTTGTATGGTGAACAACTAGCAGTGGTAGCCCTTTCGAATATGCCAAAGCAGCTTCTATATGATTCCATTCGGTGCCCAAAGTTAATTCATTCTCAAGCGAGGATTCTTTGATGCTTCCTCCTGTAATTTGTATTTGAGGATAACCAAGAACGATTGCACCTTGGCATTCGTCCATAATCGCAATTACTTCATCAAGAGGTGCTTTACTTGGGTAGTCACTTGAGCCTAGCGTTCTAGGTGTTATTCCCATATGCGCTAGAGATTTCAAGAACGTGTCTAGGCCTGCCTCAAAATCAGAGGAAACCCAAGTAGGTCTGCTTACGAATATGTGCACGGTTTCCTCCATGACATCTAACGCCGCAATTAGCGGCAAATTTGGAGTGGATTGTTTTGTGCTAGCGTAGCGTTAAAGCGCAAAACGAGCCACGGAAAATTTGTCCAGCACCAGCTTGCTGGTGCGAGCTAAATTGCCTTGTTAGAGCTGCACTCCATACTTGTTTCGTAGGACGATGAGTTATAGCCGCAATGCTGCTCCATTAATTGTAAAAACTCTTTCATTTTTATAAGTGAAACGTTGGCCTCTTCACAGCTGGGGGCAGCATGCATTTGCATAAAGTACAGCTCCATTTTGTTTCCATTTTTTGGCATTACCGAGAACAAATACTTACCGCTTTCATTGCTAGATATTGATAGTTGGTTTTCGTTACTAGGCTCAGCCTTAAGATTGATAGAGGCAATATTGTCATATACACAATCCCAACTCCCTTCATACGCTGGCTTTACCGGTAGGCGCAAACCGTGGAGCGTATCGCACCCAGAAATTAACATTAGCGTGAAAAGTAGTACGTATTTCATAGGTGCTCTAACGCCCGGTTAACCGCGCAAATGTTTGATGGCTGCTTTTTTGCGGCCCTTTGCAAAAAAGGTGACAGCAAATATTTGTCCGGTTGAGCCGTTTGTTATGTGATTTCATACCGCTTTAACGACCTAAACTCTTTAACATTAGACGGCCATAAAATAACCTTATAAAAATCGTCAGCTGGCTCCCATTCAACAGTTATTGAATCGAGCCCCTTAGCCAGAGATAACACAGCATAATTACCTTTAGGCAGTTCGATACGCTTTGCATCAGGCAAATAATCTGTACAACCAAAAACAGCACACTTACCCGAAGGAAAGCTTACAAAGCCCAAAGATGCATGATCCCATAATTGCAAATCCACTTTTGGCTCATTATCGACTATCTCAAGTTCGAATTTAACATCGACATTCCGATAAGTACCGACAGCAACCGTATTCTTTGCTATTGCTAGTTTTATATCTAGCGCATCATCCGTCCATATTTCCGACGTATCATCGTCAGCTTCATCATCCATGAGATAAAGCTGAAAATAGTCTGCAAAAATATCAAATTGATGAATGGTCATAATTTCCTTTTGCTCACATAACATTTGATTAGTGTGCATGCGCGTTTACCTCGTTGGACCAGTGAAAACGCGCACGGTTAACTATCTGTATGCAAAGAATTTATCAGCTTTCTGCCAAATACACCATCTGGAAAAACGCGCATGCGCGTTTTCCAAACCTATTAACTAAAATTCAGTTACTATATTCACCTGATTTTATAGAGCTTTAATTATTGCGGATAGAATTAGTGCGCACTGATTTTATCTGAAAATCACACCAAAACACCTAAATTTAAATACGACTGTATGCCCATACATTGTTAGCCGATTTCTGGTAAGGCCAAACATAGGCAAATAGATAAGAATATGTATGGCAGCAGGAGAGGGAATTTTAGATTGAGCTAACGAACCGAAACACGGAATGGGGCAAAAACGCGTTAGTTTTTACTCTAAGTCGTTGGCTTTAGCTTTAGACTTTTATGGATAACATCCACACTTAGGGGTAAGTACATGGGCCGTATTCGCCCAGCGGCCCCATATTTTGTCCCTGCGTTCGAAGGGAGCGATTAGATCAGATTGTTAGCTTTTCGCGGGTCCCAAATAATCAAACAAGCGGTTCCTTTGCTCTTTATTTAACGCGTAGTAACTAAACTCTATATGTTCGCCGTTAGCCTCTAATAGTTGTATTTGCTTTGGATACTGCGAAGTAACTTTATAGCCACAATATGAAGCTCTATTTATCTGCTGGACTTCACCATAGGTCGAAACAAGCATTTTCTGGTCGTCTATTGTGATTGAAAATGAATCAATTTTTGATTTACCAGTGTTGAAGAGGAGTAACCATACGGGAATGAGAATATTCACAGCTAGAAAAACAATAAACATCAGTAAAAAAGTATATTGGTCACTTTTTGAACCAACTATGGTGAGTAATCCTAATTGTGGGAGGAGTAGTGACAACGCAGTCTTATAAAGTCTGTCGAGAATGCTCTGCAAATTTGTTTGTTTTAAATCCATTTACACATACCAGAAGCTAACGTCTTATTCGTGCATTTGCGCGTTTATCCCGTGAGAACACAGGAAACGCGCACGGTTAACTATTTTTTGAAAATAAGCGTTTAGATTGGTGTTTAGATGCAGCTTAATGCGTCGATAGGTCAGCTTATTGACTCAATTAACGCAACCTGTTTAAGTGCGATACAACACCTTCACCACATGCCAGCCAAATTTGGTTTTAACGAGATGTGGCACTAATAACTCACCAGAAAAAGCGACTTTATCGAACTGCGGCACCATTTGCCCACGCTTGAATTCACCGAGATCACCGCCCTTTTTCGCCGACGGACATGAGGAATAGCGCTTGGCTAACGCGCCAAAATTCGCGCCTTTATTCAATTGCTTAATAATATCTTCCGCCTGCTCTTTGTGTTTAACAAGGATATGCACTGCGGCTGCGGTTTTATACATCTGGTACTCTCTTTTATCAAAGACAGCGGTGCCATCTTGCCGCACCGCCGTTATCGCTTTACCTATCAAGAATAAGTATTACTGACCTAAAATCTTCTGCCACCACTGCAACGGCTCGCCGCAGTTTTTCGCAGGGTTATAGGTGCCACGCAGGGCGGGTAATGCTTCGGTATTGCGGCATCCCGCCTCCTTAGCTTCACCGGTATCACGGTCAAAATAACCTTGGATCACGCCCGTTGGCGGAATCGAGCGCAGCCCAATAGGTGGACGTTCCTTCAAGAAGGCCTGATACACCGCCATGGCACCACTGCTACCGTAAAGAGTCGTCTTACCGTTATCGTCGCGTCCGACCCAAATCGCCGCGACGTTACGCTCGTCAAAACCGGCGAACCAAGAGTCGCGACTATCGTTACTGGTACCGGTTTTACCCGCTAGTGCAACGCCTGGGAAGGCATTACCTAAACGCGTTGCCGTACCCGAGCGCACCACTTGCTGCATAGCATATTGCACCAGGAAATCAGTATCTGGCGCGATAGCTTGCTCCTTCGGTGAGCGGGTCACAGGTAATGGCTGATTGTGACTGTCGAGCACCGCCGTCACTGTTGTGAGTTTACGATAGGCACCATAATCGGCCAGCGTCTGATAAACCTGCGCCACCATTAGAGGCGAGCCATTCACGGCGCCCAGTAGCATAGACGGATATTCGTTAAGTGGCTCTTGCCAGCCCGACTTAGCCAGCGTAGTTGCCACCGCATCCACACCCACGGCAATCCCTAGGTTCACCGTAGGTACGTTCATCGACTTTTTAAGCGCCGTTAATAACGAGACTTGACCGCTAAACTTCTTATCGAAGTTCTGCGGTGACCAGGTTTTGCCCTGCTCATTCTTTAGGGTAATAGGCTGATCTTTAAGTGGCGAAGCCAAGGTGAATTGGCTATTCGGCGCCAATGCGGTCGCATATACAAATGGCTTGATGAGCGAGCCTATAGGTCTGCGGATCTCAACCGCGCGGTTATAGCCGTCAAAGCCTGGCGTCTTATCGCCCACCATAGCCGCGATACCGCCAGTGTATTTATCGGTGACCACCATACCAATCTGCAATGACTTATTGCCTTTATCTAAGCTCTTAAAGGTTTGAGTCACGGCGATTTCGGCGACTTCCTGCGCCATTGGATCGAGTGTGGTGTAAATCTTCACCCCAGATTGTTTTAATAATTCGTCACCATAGCGCTCGTTAAGCTCTTGTTTAACCAAGGCATAAAACGCAGGTAGCTTTTGATGCACTGGTTTATTGGCATTACGCAAGCCTAAGGGCGACTCTACCGCAACCTTGTATTGCGCGGTAGTCAGCTCACCCGACTCCATCAAGAGACGCAGCACTAAATCGCGACGCTCTTGGCTGCGCTCAGGATAACGCCAAGGGTTGTAATAGGAAGGTCCCTTAATCGCGGCCACTAAAAACGCTTGCTGCGCCGTGGTTAGCTCGCCGATCGGACGACCAAAATAGAACTGTGAAGCCAAGCCCATCCCATGCACGGCGCGAGATTTATCTTGCCCCATATACACTTCGTTGAGGTAGGCCTCGAGGATTTCTTCCTTGCTGTAACGAAAATCGATAATCACCGCCATTAAGGCTTCGCGAATTTTACGCAGCAAAGAGCGCTCGCTGGAGAGGAAGAAGTTTTTCGCCAACTGCTGGGTCAGTGTCGAGCCGCCCTGTACAGTACGACCCGCGCTGATATTCACAAAAGCCGCGCGCAGAATCGCGAAGGGATTGACCCCATGATGCTCGTAAAAACTGCGGTCTTCCACCAGCAGCAAGGCTTTTACGATCGCCTTGGGCATTTCTTCTGTGGGGACAAACAATCTGTCTTCGCCATCACCCGCTATAATGCGGTCGAGCAAGACGGGTTCTAAATGGAACACCGCCAACTGGCGCTTATCTGACATACGCGCAATCGAGCTGATCCCATCGCTGTCGAAGCTAATCATCACCCGTTGCTCAGCTTGATCGCCCTCGGGATGTAAGAAGGGGCGACGCCATAATTCGATTTTGGTGCTGGATGCCGAAAACTCACCCACTTCGCGGGGATTGGCGACCTTGCGATAACCTAAGAGTTTGAGTTCGGCCATTAACTGTGGATGACTCACGGCAGCGCCGGGATATAAGGCCATCGAGCGACTAAATACCTGCGCGGGTAAGTGCCATTTTTGCCCCTCAAACTTGCGGGCAATAATTTGATCGAGGTAAATACTGTAGAAAGTCACAACGGCTAGCCCGATTAAGGCGAGCTTCCAAGTGAGCGACCAAATTTGCCCAAACAGGCCACGGCTGCGCTTCGCTTTCGCTTTTTTTGTCGTCTTAGTTGTCATATCTACTTCATCATTTATGCGTTAACGGCATCAGTCACAGGCACAACACTGAGGTTGTAAATCAAAGCAGTCTAAAGGCTATGACTGAGATAAACCTAAGGTTTTCTTCTTGGTAAATTTTGTGGGCTGGGTATTGGCAGGATCGTCCGGCCACAGGTGTTTAGGATAACGCCCACGCATTTCTTTTTTCACTTCCACATAGGGCCCTTGCCAAAAACTGGCGAGATCCGCCGTCAGCGCCAAGGGGCGCTGCGCCGGTGACAGCAATTCCATCGTCACCTTAAGCTTGCCTTGGGCCAGTAGCGGGCAGTCTGCCATGCCAAAGGTTTCTTGCAAACGTACCCGCAGCAAGGCTCGCCCCGAGGCATCGTACAATATCGGCGCCGAAGTCCCCGTGGCTAACGGCCATGAGGTGGGCAACAGTGCATCGAGCGCCTGTTGCTGTGACCAAGTTAATTGGTTTACCAGCAAACTAAAGCAATCGAGTTTTTGTAATTGCGGCAGATTATTCACATTTTCAAGGTAGGGCGCCAGCCATGTTTCAAGGTTTGCCAGCAGTGCGGTATCGCTCATCTCCGGCCAATCGGCATTCGGATCTAAATCATTCGCTAACTTTAACCTCGCTTGAAACTGCGCTAAGTTATCGTGCCAATTGAGGATTTGTAACCCCTGCTGGCGAATGTAACTCAGTAATGCCGCTACAATTTGGCCGCGATTCGGATTAGCAATCGTCTCGGATTTCAGCAATATCTGCCCGACTTTCATTTGACGTTCAGCCACAGCGCGGCCTTTAGTTTCATCCCAGCCACATTGGTCATGGCGCTCCACCAGCTCGGCCAATTCCTTATCGAACAGACTTGGCGATAATGGACTGGCGAGATAAATCCGCCCGGCATTCTTGCCTTCGGTTTCTTGAAAATCCGCCACCACCAGCCAAGGCGTTTGCGCTAAAGCATCTTCGGCGCTAAGCACCACACCCGTACCATTAGCCAATTGATAGCCCTCAACGCCACGGGATTTGGCAATGCGGTCGGGATAAGCCAGCGCCAACAGCAAACCGACATCCTGATGATGGGCATGGGAGGCGATGGCTACTAAATCGGCCTGAGAGAATTGCTTATCGAGCGCCAGCTTTTTAAGCCATTGTTTGGCCTGCTGCCCCGCACTGCCTTGGGTGGCAAAGTGCAGGTAATTCATGATATCGGCGCCTTTTCGTGGCAATCCCCGCGCCTCTAAAATCCCCGCCAGTAAACAGGCTAAGACTGCCAGTTGATGTTCATCGCGGGATTTGGCCACTAATAACATATGGGCGAGGCGCGGATGGCACCCCAGCTCATAGGCCGCTTTGCCATGCGCAGTCAGCTTGTTTTGTTCATCGACCATGCCTAAACGCTGAAGCAATTGCCAAGCTAATGCCTCGTTCACTGTCGGCGGCACAGTCAATAACAGTAAGTCGCTGAAGGATTTCGCGCCCCAGTAAGCACAGTCATGAGCCATGGCGACTAAGTCGGCTTGGCTGATTTCGGGCTCATCGGCCTTGAGCAGACGCTGATGCTCCTCTTGGCCCCATAAACGGATACACTCGCCCGCCGCCAAACGCCCCGCACGGCCTGCACGCTGGGTTGCCGAGGCTTGGCTGATGCGCTTAAGGCTTAAACGCGTGACGCCGGTTTTAGGATTAAAGCTGGCTTGGCGTTTATAACCGCTGTCGATAACTAGGCCAATGCCTTCGATAGTCAGGCTAGACTCGGCCACGTTGGTGGAAAGCACTATCTTGCGCCTGCTGCTGTCGGCCTTTATCGCCTTATCCTGTTCCTGCGCCGATAGCTCGCCATAGAGTGGGCACACGGCTACGCGACTGCTATCGAGGCGCTCTTCTAGATACTGCGCCACTCTAAGGATTTCAGCCTTACCTGGCAAAAACACCAAAATATCCTGCGGACCGTTATCACTGAGTGACGTTGCGGCATCGAGCACAACGCGGCTTAAATGATCGAGCCAATGCTGCTGCCCTGCAACCGGGCGATAGCGAATTTCGACCGGGAAACTGCGTCCCTCACTCTGTAGCAGTACGGCATCGGGCATCAACTCGGCTAATGAGAGGCCAGATAAGGTTGCCGACATGGCGAGGATTTTTAAGTCATCCCGCAGTGAACTTTGCACTTCGAGCGCCAAGGCTAAACCCAGATCTGTGGTCAAATGCCGCTCGTGGATCTCGTCGAAAATGATCATCTCGATGCCTGTTAATTCAGGATCTTGCTGGATCATTCGAGTTAAAACCCCTTCGGTGACAATCTCAAGCCGAGTCTCACCGCTAACCTTTGACTCGCCGCGCACGCGATAACCTACCTCTTGCCCCACCGTCTGTTGCCGACAACTGGCAATAAATTGCGCCACGCTACGGGCAGCCACACGCCTAGGTTCCAGCATTAAAATCCGCCCCGAAATCTCAGGCCAATCCAGCATGGCTAAGGGCAATGCAGTCGATTTACCCGCACCCGTTGGCGCTTCGAGGATCACTTGCGCATGTTTCGCAAAGGCATCGCGCAGGGATGGCAATAAGGAATGAATGGGTAGATTGTTCAATGCAACAGTATCAACAGGGAAAAATGATGGGGCAGTTTAACATAGGCCTCAGGCAGTGTCCCTCCTGAGGCCTTAGCTTTGACACGTCGCAGTTTGGCATTGCCTTGCTAAAAATAGCATCGCCCCGACAGCAAGGCTCTCGGGGCGGCAATAGTACAAATAAGCCCAGTTAGAACTGATAGGTCAGCTTAGCCCACAAATTACGGCCCGGCTCGTTGACCCTAAACATGGCCTCACTGCCGGGCAAATCGTTCCCCGTGCCAGCCTTACTCACATGCTCGGCGTAGGTTGCATCAAACAGGTTTTCGATACCCAAAATTAAGGATAAATCCTTGTTGTATGACCAAGATGCATTAAGCGCCAGTGTACCAAAACCGCTGCTCGGGCCTAAATCTTGGCCCACGATGTTGCCATGGCCTAAGGTGTAACGATCCTGTGATGCAACCAGCCGCCACTGCGCCGCCATTGTCCAAGCTTGCCATTGATAGTTAATGGTTAATCTGGCCTCTAACGGCGATATTTGCCCAAGCGCGACCTTGTCGGTGTCGTTTTCACCATGGGTATAACTTACGGTGAGTTGGCTAGACCATTGCTCATTTAGCGCATAATCTAGGCTGGCCTCACCACCGTAGAGACTAGCATCGATATTACGGGCAAGGGTGGTTGAGCCGCTGGAATCAATCAGAATATAGTCCGCAATCTCACCATAGAAGAGTGACACCGAAGCCTCGACAGGCCCCTGATAAATCCAACCTATATCGAACTGATTGGTGGTTTCCGCTTTAAGGTCAAAGGCTTTTTGTGCGGGGTTATCGGCGCTAGCCTTCATAATCTCCCAGTAATCCGGCATCCGCTGCGCCGAGCCAAAGCCTGCGTAGTATTGATGCTGCGCGGTTTGAAACTCATAACGCAGGTATCCACTGAAGAGGGTATCGTCCCGCTCACCCTGCTGAGCAATCAAAAGCTCGCTATTCCAATCGTCAAGCCTCAATCCTGCGTGCAAACTACTGCGCCCAAACTCACCCTCTTCAAAACGATAGCGCGACTCGGCAAACAGACCATAGTTTTGATAGCGCATATCCTCTTTAAAAGGTTTATTGAGTAAGTCGTTTAGCCCGACATCACCCGCAGCCATGCTGCGGCCATCGTGTTTGCTCGACATATAATCCAGCCCAAGAGTGACATCCAGAGCATCGAGTGGCGCTAACTCAAACCACAAATGGCCACCGTCGGTCATCCGCCGCACATTGGCGCCCGAATTAACCCCTTCATCGAACCTATCCATAATGTGGTCGTTTTTATTGCTAAAGGCTTGTAACTCGACTGCGGCCAACCAGCTCGACTCAAACTCGTGTTGTAGCAGTAACGCCGCATCACGGTTATCGATTTGACGTGCCTTGTTTAACCTGTCGGCATATTCGGCTTCGCCGCTCGATTCACCATAGGCCAACTCAAGAACCGTGCGCTCTGTCGGTGTCCACCCCAAGGCGAGGTTCGCGTTTTGACGATCGTAACTCGATTGCACTTTATTGCCATTACCGTCTTCATAATGGTCACTACTGGATTGATTCATATCGAAATCAAGATAGTAATTCTTGTCTCCGGCACTCAGCTCCACCATGGCATCTCGTCTATCGAAACTGCCGCCCGTCGCGCTGGCTCGTCCTTCAAGATCCGCTTGGTTAAAGCGATGGCGGTTTTTCTCAAACAAAATCGTGCCCGCGCTGCCGACGGGACCGTACTTCACGGTTTGCGGCCCTTTGATCACAGTTATCTGATCGTAGCTTTCGGGATAAATATAGTTTGTCGGTGGGTCCATACGCCCACCACAGGCGCCATACACATGCTGACCATCATCGACTATGTTTAAACGCGAACCGCCCAGCCCCCGAAACATAGGATCGCCACCTGAGCCGCCTTTGCGAGTGATATTAAATCCGGGGATAGAACGTAAAAATCCCGAGCCATCGTAGGCCGGCAATGGCAAACGGTTCTGTTTCGGATCGCTCACAAGATGAACGGGCTGGCGCATTACATCGCCGGAAACCCGCAGATAATCCTGACATTTTTTATCTTCACCACAATCGCTCGCCTCAGCAGACCAAGCCAATTGAGGTACAGCGGTGCCGAGCACTCCCGCTAAAATAACGGCTAATTTGATAGGTTGATACAGCACGATATTCCCCTACATATTGTTTTTAATGATTTTTGTGGGGGTATTGTTGTTACTCGCGAAGGAAGCGCAATCAAAACTCGGCTGGGCGCGACAATCTGTCGCAGCCCAAATTGCGTGGGGTCACAATCGGATTAATATTGATAAATTAATCACTTATAGATTAAGAGTTGCGGATTTTAAAAAATTGCCTATCGAAAATATGACTAATCCAGCATCCAAGGCCTAGCGAGTCCTGAGGTCAGGCTCAGCAGCGGCGCGGGCTTATTGATGGCATAGCCCTGCGCATAATCCACGCCTAAGCTTTTCAACTTTAATGCGATTTCTTTTGATTCAACAAACTCTGCCACCACATCGAAGCCCATATCTTGCCCTAACTGACAAATGGCTTTGATGATGGCTTGGTCAGCCTCATCCTCGCACAGGTTAATCACGAACTGACCATCAATTTTGACATAATCCACGTTCAAGCGTTTAAGGTAGGCAAAGCTTGAGAAGCCCGCGCCAAAGTCATCCAGCGCCAGTTGGCAGTTTAACGGCCGCAGCACTTCAATCAGTTTAGTGGCTTGATCTAATTGGCTCACTGCTGCGGTTTCGGTGATCTCGATGCAGAGCTTGTCCACCAGCTCAGGTTCGGTCATCAAGCGCATTTCGAGCCAATTCATAAACTCGCTGTCACCTAACGAGGTCGCCGACAGGTTGACCGAGACCAACTCCAGCTGTTGCCAAATATCCAAATGGCTACTGCCCCACTTCAGCAGATTATCTATCACCCATAAGTCGACCTTAGCCGCCAAGTTGTAACGCTCCGCCGCAGGGAGAAAGATCGCCGGAGAAACAATAGTGCCATTGGCCTGCACCATCCGCAGCAGCACCTCTAAATGCAGGCCGGACTCTTCGCGATTGAGCGGGGCAATGCTTTGGAAATAAAGCTCAAATTGATTGAGTGCGAGGGCGCTGACGATATCGACCGACGCCATCATCTCAGTATAGAGGCGAGTCATTTTAGGATCTTTGGCACTATACAAGTGCCAGCCGTTGCGGCCCTTATCCTTCGCAAGACGACAGGCCGCATCGGCCTGACTCATTACCGTATAAATATCCGTTGCGGACTTTTCGAGCTTAGCGATCCCCATGCTGACACTGACATTGTGGCAACGGTTTTCCCAAATAAACTCGTGGGTTGCTAACTGAGTGCAGATCCGATTCGCGATATGCTGCGCCGAATCCACATTGCAATAATGCATTAAAATCCCAAACTCATCGCCGCCCAAGCGCGCGACAATATCGCCCTTACGCACCAGTTGTTTAAGACGTAATGCTAACTGACACAATAGCTTATCACCGGCCTGATGGCCGCTCACATTATTGATCACCTGAAACTGGTCTACATCGATAAAGGCCACGCAGGTGGGCATATCATCTTTGGTTTGCAGCAGGTTTTCGAGCAAGGCCTCAAAATGCAGCCGATTAGGCAACCCAGTCAAGGCATCATAATTCGCATGGAAGGACAGCTCATCGGCGAGGCGATATTTTTCACTGACATCTTCGGCAATCATCACTAGGGTGTCTTTATTGCCGTGGATTTGGCTAAAGCTCAGCCTCAGCCAATCTAGCTGTTGATTCGATTTTAGGGGTAACTCACACCAGGCTTGCCCCAATACGCCTTCGCGCACCATGTGCAGCGTGTCGGTGAGCATGGCATGCTCCTCTTCGCGCACCATGCTAAATAAATCGTATCCATGCTGCACAGGCAGGGTTTGCAACGCCACTTTGTTCAGCATGGTCAGTTGGTTCTGTTTATCGAGCAAGGCGCAGGCTAAAGGCAGCTGATTAAAGACTTCGCGGTATCTGTGCTCACTGGCCAGCATATCGTGGGCGATACGGGTGAGTTCCATCGCCGAACCAATCATCACCGCCGCATGTTGAAATTCCTGAATAAACTCCTCGCTCCACTCGCAGCATTCGGAGCAATTGACCGCGCCGAGGGCAATACGGGTTTCGCCAAATACCACAGGCGGTAACACCAATAGGCTTTTAACGTTCCAATCCCGCAGTAATGCCCGCTCCGCTTGGGCCTCCGCAGGCAAGGTATCGACATCGGGCAGATTCAGCAGCGTAGGAGTTCTGACCAAGGAGCGAAAAAACGGCATACGCGCCAATGGCCAGACTCGCGTCTGTTGGCCCTGACTAAATTGCGGTTTTAAGTACAAATTGCGGGTACGCAGATGATCTAAGGCTAAACTGCCCGTCAGCACAAATACCCCATCACAGTGGAGTTGTAATGTGATAGCTTCTAAGGCTTGATCAACATTTTGCTCTAGGGTTTCTAGTGGCGTTTCGCTAAAAATCGTCACTAATGCCTGTTGGAGTGGATTTGCTAAACCATCTGACATGAAAAGGGATTTCCTTACCTACAAGTCCATTTAAGGTATTATTTCTACACTTCCCGCGATGAATCTCAAGTCGTCTAAAGTCTATCATTAACCATTACAGCGGGAATTTCTGTAATACCAAACAAAAGCATAGCTTATGTTTGGCGTTTGAGTAGGTGATGGGGATAAACAGGTGTTACAACGACTCTTCCTTGGATTTGCCCCCACGAGCATACAGCGGCAACAACTGCTGCAATTACAGCAAAGCTTAAGGTCGCAGTTAGCGCCTAATGCCAAAGCTGTGACGCAAAACAATTTGCACTTAACCCTCGCCTTTTTAGGGCTCGCCAATCCAACTCAAGTGGCACTGTTGCTCGACAGCGTCGAGAAGCTGGCTAAACCCCAATTTAGCGTCACGCTGGATAGCATCGCCGTGTGGCCTAAGGCGCAGGTCTGTTGTTTAAAGGGCGATAGCATAAGTCCTGAGTTGGCTTTACTCGCATCCCAAGCGCAAGATTTAGCACAGAAGTTGCAATTACATCTCAGTGAGCATCCATTTCGGCCCCATATCAGCTTGTTTAGAAAGGCAAAACCGTCAGGCATCTTGGCGAGTGAGCTAACGCTCAAGGAGTTCGTACAGCAGAAAGTCATCCAAGCTTCGATGCTTGAACTCACGCTAGCACCCGAGCAGCTGCATTTGTATCTTTCCACCAATGGCGGACGCGGCGTGGAATATCAGATCTTACATTCTTGGCCGCTCGCATAAGCCCAATCCGCTCACGCGAATAAGCATTGCGCCAGAAGCAATCCGCAAAAATAATCCGTAAAAGCAATCCATAAAAACAATCAGCCCGAGCATGGCTCGGGCTGATAACAATACAAGCAACCACAGACGAAGTTAATCGAGTAAACGCAAAGTCTCACGGTAGGCGCGCTTTTGCTCATAGCTGTGCAGGCGCTGCTGAAACTCATCGGTCTTGGTGGCTTCGGCCGTCATCTTTAAGGCGGCTATCGCTTTTTGCTGGGTCGATACCGCGGCGCCAAAATCACCGACTTCGGCATAGGCGGCCGCCAAGTTATCAAGGTTAGTAGGGTCGTTCTCGTTCACTTTCAGCAGCTGCAAGGATAACTCGAGCGCTTTATTACCGTCGCGATATTCGGCTTCGGGGCAAGTCGCTAAAATCCACGCCACATTGCCAAGGGCAATATCATCCCCAACGCGAGTAAATTGCTCTACGGCTTTACCGCAGTTACGCGCAATGCCATCGCCACCCGAGGCATAAATAAAGCCTAACCGGAACTGCGCCCAGCGATTACCGCGCTCCCCCATGTCCTTATACCAACGTTCGGCCACAGCTAAGTCACGCTTCACTAATTGCCCTTCAAAGGAGAGATCAGCTAAGGTTTGCTGCGCCTTTTCGTGTTGCTGTTCGGCGGCAAGGGTCATCCAATGTAATCCGGTCGGCACTTCTTGCTGTACGTAACGTCCAGAGAGAAACATCAACCCCAGTAAAAATTGCGCGTCGGCATCGCCCTGCTCTGCCTGCACTTGAATGTGCACAAATTTACTCGCCGCAACTTCATTGGCTGGTTGTGGAATAGAAAATGCGTGCGCGGCAGCACTCATCCCTAGGGATAAAGTGAATCCGGCGCCTAAAACCCATTGTCTGTATTTCACCTGGTAACCTCTTTACGAAAAACAACCGCGCCCTCAAGTTAGCCTGAATTATTCCCATAAGTCGAGCCTAAATCGGCGTAATCGAACCTATATTAAATAGAAATAACCCTTAAGGGGCCGCAATTATCCCATTCCTTTGATTCATTAGTCGCAATTGAGGTTATTTTCTTCGCAAAAAACCTTAAAAGCCTTTATAAGATGTGATTAACTCTACAGAGTTAAGTGAATCCAGTGAGTTTGGCACCGATTTAGTTGACTAATATCACTAAAGTAGCAAAATAAGCTCTAATTTTAGGTGGTTAATTGCATTTATTCACTCATTCTAAACTAAGAGGTGTATCAAGTTTTTATGAGTGTAATTGACGTAAAATGCTTATTTAGAATATTCTTACTTTCGTTTTAATCAATCGAGGAACATCGACATGGCTCTGATTGGTAAGCCAAAACCGGACCCAACTTTGGAATGGTTTTTATCACACTGTCACATTCATAAGTATCCCGCTAAAAGCACCTTGATCCATGCTGGTGAAGACTCTGATACCCTTTATTACATCGTAAAAGGTTCTGTAGCGGTATTGATTAAAGATGAAGAAGGTAAGGAGATGATCCTTTCTTATCTTAATCAAGGCGACTTTATCGGTGAGTTAGGATTGTTCGAAGAACAAGCTGAACGTACTGCTTGGGTTCGTGCGAAACAAGCATGTGAAATTGCTGAAATCTCTTATAAGAAGTTCAAGCAATTAATCCAAGTTAACCCCGAAATTCTGATGAAGCTATCGGCTCAAATGGCGTATCGCCTACAAAGCACTAGCCAGAAAGTGGGTAATTTAGCGTTCCTCGATGTGGCTGGCCGTATTGCCCAGACATTGTTGCACTTAGCTAAGCAACCCGATGCCATGACTCACCCAGACGGCATGCAAATTAAGATCACTCGCCAAGAAATTGGTCAGATCGTCGGTTGCTCCCGCGAAACTGTGGGTCGTATCTTAAAGATGCTTGAAGAGCAGAATTTGATCCAAGCACACGGTAAAACCATTGTGGTATATGGTACCCGTTAAGATAGACTTCAGCTTGATTTAAGCCTGTTTCATTAAAGTGGCCTAGCATAAAATCTAGGCCATTTTTTATTGGGGAGCATAAATGAAACGGCTGTTTTTTATCTGTTTTTTCAGTCTGTTTACGCTGGTGCATCCAACAATAATTCACGCCGAACCGATTGAATTAGAACATTATCAAGCCAAGGCTTTAGTCAATTCCGGGCAAATTTTATCCCTCAATGGCACCCTTGCCGTGGTGAATCAATTTTGCCAAGGCGAACTAATTGACGCCCATCTCTATCAAGAAGATCATAAATGGCGCTATGATTTACAAATCAAAGTGCAACGCGGCCAAATAGTGAATCTGAGTATTGATGCCACCAATGGTCAGCTCGAACACTCCACCGCACTACCGAGCGAATGTCGAAAACATGAAACTGCTACTCGTTGAAGATAATCCGATGTTGGTCTCCGAACTGGAGAAACAACTCAAACAGGCTGGCTACGTTACCGATATTACTGACAAAGCAGTTGAAGCCGATTACCTCGTTAAAGAAACCCAATACGACTGCGTGATCTTAGACATTGGCCTCCCCGACGGCAATGGACTGGAATTACTCGAAGGTTGGCGTAACCAAGGCATTAGCACACCGGTTATCATGCTGACCGCCCGCAGCCAATGGCATGAAAAGGTCGAAGGCTTTAATGCCGGCGCCGATGATTATTTAGGTAAACCCTTCCATGCTCAGGAATTATTAGCGCGTATCCAGGCGCTTATCCACCGCGCGCATGGCCGATTAAATAATCCGAGTAAACAGTTGAGCTATGGTGGCGTCACCTTAGATGAAGCCGAGCAGACTGTAAGCGTTGGCGAGCATTTGTATGAGTTGACCGCCATGGAGTTCAGGCTGTTAAAAATCTTCCTCATGTCGCCTAAGAAACTGTTATCTAAGGCACAACTGACGGACAAGCTCTATCAGTTTGACGATGAGAAAGAGAGTAACGTGGTTGAAGTTTACGTGACTCACCTGCGTAAAAAACTCGGCAAAACCGCGATTGAAACCCGCCGCGGCCAAGGTTATATCTTCCACGGCCTGACTGTATGATCTCCATTCGCACTAAGCTCAGTTTATGGTTAACGGGCTTATTAGTGTTAGGCACAGTGATTGGACTCATATTGTTTGAGTCCATGCTGCGCCAAGCGTTTCACGACTCCATTATCAACCGCTTAGAAGAAGATCTTGAGCACATCATGTTGGCGACCCATATCAACAATGGGGAGATCCATATCGATCAGAGCCAACTGTCGAGCTTCTATCGCCCTGCCTATTCGGGGCGTTATTTCCAGCTCAACCTGCCCAATGAAGTGATCCGCTCCCGCTCCCTATGGGACATGCAGCTCGATATCGAACCTTTAGCGCCAAACCAGACCCGCGTATGGCAAGCAAAAGGGCCGAAAAACAATGATATGCAGCTATTATCCCTAGGGTTAAACTCCAGCAGCGCCAATGTCACCGCGACACTTACAGTAGCGCAGGATTTGAGTATCGGCCGGCGCGTGTTTAGTGAGGTCTATGGCACTAAGCTTGGGATTAACCTCGCCATGTTGGTGGCTATGATCGCGGGGATCTTCTTGATCCTGCGTCAATCCTTTAAACCAGTAAAACAGATCCAACATGCGCTCTCCCGCCTACAAGAAGGCGAGATTAACGCCTTAGAGCTGAATAACATTCCGCCCGAAGTGCAACCACTGGCGAAGACCTACAATGAGTTATTGGAATACACCGCCAAGCAAATTGAGCGTAGTCGCAACAACTTAGGCAACTTAAGCCATGGGCTAAAAACCCCACTGGCGGTGATGCAACAACAGGTTGAAGCCTTGGGGCTTAAAGATCCCGATACCGCCATGGCGCTGCAACAGCAGCTCGACGCTATCCATAAAATGGTCGAACGTAAACTTGCTGCGGCGCGGATCACCGGTGATATGTTACCTGCCGCCCAGTTAGTGGTACCGAGGGATCTTCACAGCCTCGCCAATACCCTCAACAAAGTGCATAGAAGCAAAAGCATCGACTGCAACTTTGAGCTTGACCCTAGTATCCAGCGCCTGCCCATCCATAGGGAAGATGGTATGGAGCTCTTAGGGAATCTGCTCGATAACGCCTTTAAATGGGCGAGCAGCCAAGTCACGGTTAAACTGTGGAAGGAACAGAACAAGCTCTGCCTCAGCATAGATGATGATGGTCCAGGTGTTGCAGACGACGAACTCGATAAACTCACCCAAAGGGGTACGCGACTCGATGAATCTGTGATGGGCCATGGTCTAGGGTTATCGATAGTGAAAGAAATTGCCGAGCAATACGGCATTGAGCTTAAGTTTAAGCACAGCAGCCACTTATCAGGCCTCAGTATTGAACTGGTCTTTAGCTAACGAGTGCTTAGCGAACGAGTGTTAAGCTAACTATTTGCTCTGAGTGTTGCTCTAGTGCTACTAATAAAAACGCCATCTATCGATGGCGTTTTTGTTTAAGATGAGTCAACAACTACCTTAATTCATTAGGCCTTTTTCGCGTTTGTGCTCTCAAAAATCTTATCGGCTGATGCGGCCACGAAACCCGTGTACAGCTCACCATTCGCCTTGGGATAACGCAGGGCAAATTCATAGAAGCAGCTTGGAATCTCAACCGTTGCATCGCTAAATGCCACAGCGATTTTATCGGCCATGGTCGATGATTGCTCCAGTAACACCTCTGGCGAACCTTTGATCTCACCACCTGCACTATTCAGCACAAAGCCCGCTTGCTTAAGCGCATCGTTCACAGACTCTAATGTCTCGAAGCCCTCGAGGTGATTGATAGAGACTGTAAAATGATTAGCCCGGTAGCCAAAGGCCGCCACCCAAGCCGCATATTCGCTCTCTTCGAGCAGCGCCTCATAGGTCTTAGCATCCAGTGACCAATGGCGACCCGAATAGATAAAGTTATCCGCTTTTGTCGCCTCTTCATCCACTTGGGCAATCAAACCTTGGATGGTGCTTTGCAGTGATGGGCTAAATTCTTCCACCAATAACTCAGAAATAAACACCTTTGGCTGAGTCGCATCAGGGTGCTCAAAATGCTTAGCCACCAGTTTTTTCTGTTCAAACTTATAATCACCACAAGCCACATAACCTAAAGAGGTAAAGTGCTCGGCCAATACGGCTAAATTCACCTTAGCGATGTTAAAAGTACGCAGGGCGATATGGTCGTTGATAATTGGCTTGCCGTGACCGAGTAGCTCGTGCACCTTGGCCGCAGATGGGGTCATTTGAATATAGTCTTGCCAGAGGGCGGCAAATAACGCATTGATATCTGTGTGCATAAAAACTCCTTTTATTGTGCTGCGACTATAGTGCGTATTGTTTTGCCGCTCGCACTCAATGTAACGACCCTAGCCACTTGCTGCACAACGGCGCTCAGTAGCAGCCCAAGTAACGTTACTGCTTGTGATGAAAAAGGAAGAACCTAGGTTCTTCCTCAATGATGTCACTCTAAACTTAACCCTGGACTTAAACTTGCGGGTAAACTCACTGCATCCGCCTCAACGGAGGCAACGGGGTAAGCACAGTAGTCGGCGGCATAAAATGCACTCGCCCTGTGGTTACCCGAAGCGCCTACGCCACCAAAGGGGGCTGCGCCAGAAGCACCAGTGATCTGCTTGTTCCAGTTCACAATACCGGCACGAATGCGGGCGAGGAAATACTCATAATCATCACGGCTATCGGCCAAGATACCCGCAGACAAACCATAACGGGTTTGGTTAGCAAGCCTAATCGCCTGATCAAAATCGTTGTAGCGCACTAATTGCAGCAATGGTCCGAAGTATTCTTCATCGGGTAACTCGCCCACCGCAGTCACATCGATAAGCCCGGGTGAGACTAAGCCGGTGCCCGCTTGCAGGTGAGTGAGTTCAACCAGCGACACACCGCCTAAGTTCTGCAAGTTAGCCTGCGCCGCAACCATACCTTTCGCTGCGCCTTCGGAAATCATTGAGCCCATAAATGGCTGTGGCTGCGCGTTCCAAGGACCAACTTTAATCTGCTTCACCGCTTCAACCAGCTTGGCGACTAAGGCATCGCCCTGCTCGCCTTGCTCAACATAGAGCCTGCGGGCGCAGGTACAACGTTGGCCAGATGAAATATAGGCCGATTGCAGAATATCGTGCACCGCCGCTTTAATATCGGCGACGCCTTTAATAATCAGCGGGTTATTACCGCCCATTTCTAAGGCGAGGATCTTACCCGGATGACCCGCATATTGCTGATGCAACAGAT
This sequence comes from Shewanella mangrovisoli, assembly GCF_019457635.1. NCBI lineage: Bacteria > Pseudomonadati > Pseudomonadota > Gammaproteobacteria > Alteromonadales > Shewanellaceae > Shewanella > Shewanella mangrovisoli. The sequence goes on along the minus strand of NZ_CP080412.1, from coordinate 755,352 downwards.
GACCGGTGCGAGAGCTGCCGGTAAAGAACAGGCCGTCGAGTTGTGGGTGCGACGCCAGCGCCTTACCCGTGTCGACTTCACCTTGCACTAAGTTGATAACACCAGCGGGCAGACCCGCCTTTTCCCATAGAGAGACCATTAATTCAGCCACTTTAGGCGTCAATTCTGAAGGTTTAAACACCACGGTATTGCCCGCGAGCAGCGCTGGCACTATATGACCATTGGGTAAATGCCCAGGGAAGTTATAAGGCCCAAAAACAGCAACCACACCGTGGGGTTTATGGCGCAGTACCGCGCGCCCTGCTGGCGTATCATTGGCCTCTGTGCCAGTACGCTTATTGTAAGCCGTTGCCGACAGGCCAATCTTACCAATCATGGCCGCCGCTTCTGTCGCCGTTTCCCATTGAGGTTTACCGGTTTCCTGAGCGATCGTTTCGGCTAATTCGGCTTTGTTCGCTTCGAGTTGGCTGCGATAGGCTTCAACAATCTTTAAACGCGCATCAAAACCTAACATAAACCAATCGAACTGAGCTTCACGGGCGGCATCAACGGCGGCGTTGACTTGCTCGGCCGTTGCCGTTTGACCACGCCAAATGATTTCGCCATTTGCTGGGTTGCTAGAGGCCACATCATGACCCTTGCCAGCTTGCCACTGGCCTTTAATAAAATGTGTCATTTGCTATTCCTACATTGCCAAAATACGGATTTGATCGCCTTTTGCGAGTAACAAACCCTCGGCGAGTTCTGGACTAATTACCACCTGCTCAGTTTTGTCATCGACAGCAAGACAAGCAGAGGTCGCACGGTAATTGGCTAATTGAGTGTTAGAGACAATAAATTGCTTATCGGATTCAGGCATTTCACCAATATCCACGGTCAGCAGACGGCTTTCACGCACGGCGCGGATATCTGAGAGACGGCATTCCACCGTTGGACCGCCATCGAAAATATCCACATAACCACGGCATCTAAAGCCTTCGGCCTGCAGCAAACTCAAGGCAGGACGCGTATTGGTGTGCACTTCGCCAATCACTTTTTGCGCTTCTTCGGGCAGCAGGCAAACATACACTGGGTTACGGGGCATCATCTCCGCCATAAAGGCTTTTTTGCCTAGTCCCGACAGGTAATCCGCCTGAATAAAATCAATGCCTAAGAAGTTTTTCTGTAACCAGCAGTAGAAGGGAGAATTGCCAGCGGTGTCGCTCACGCCACGCATTTCGGCAATCACTGTCTCACCAAAGCGTTTAGCGTGCTGTGCCAAAAACAGAAAACGGCTGCGGGACAACATCCGGCCATTGTTCCCTTTGCGATAACCTTCGCGCAAAAACAGGGTACAAAGCTCGGCGGCGCCAGTGTAATCGTGGCACAGGGTTAAGGTTTCCACCTCGTTGCGAACTTCGATTTGCTCAGAATGGTAGACCTCGGTCCCGAGGCGATAGTGGTAGAAGGCATCTTCCATACCTACGGCGGCTTCGATGGCACAGGTACCGACCACTTCGCGGGTCGCGGTATCCTCAAGCACCATCAAATAGCCTTCATCGAAGGGCTTATCAATCACCTTAACGAATGAGGCTTCTGCGCGGGCAATTTTATGCCTCAGCAAATCGGCATTGACTGGCAATGAGGTAAAGCCATGGCCAGATTCTTCGGCGATTTGATATAGAGATTCAAAATCGCCTGCCTGAATAGGACGTATGATTAACATCTTAGTGTCTCCTCACTTAAGCTTGCTGTGCAACAAGGCGCCTATCTTGAAAAAGACAGGATGGATGCACGCAAGTATTCCCTGACAAAAAAGGAGTGCGAATAATATTCAGCACTCCTTTGGTCGCTTAGGCAGCAGCGATGCTCGCCACAGCACGCTCAAAACGTGCCAGGCCTTCTGCAATATCTGCCTCAGGGATCACCAGTGAAGGAGCAAAACGTACCACGTTAGCACCCGCCATCAGGCTCATTAAGCCTTCCGCAACAGACGCTACTAAAAAGTCACGTGAACGACCTTGGTACTGTTCGTTTAGAACCGCCCCTAACAGCAAGCCTTTACCGCGAATTTCAGAGAAAACATGATATTTTTCATTAATTTTGTTCAGACCATCGCGCAATAACTGCTCGCGATGTTTCACACCGTTCAAGACTTCTGGTGTGTTAACCACGTCTAATACTGCGTTACCGATAGCGCAAGCTAATGGGTTACCACCATAAGTAGAACCGTGAGTACCCACTTTCAGGTGCTCAGCAATTTCAGCGGTAGTCAACATAGCAGCGATAGGGAAACCGCCGCCTAGCGCTTTAGCCGTGGTCAGAATATCCGGCACTATGTCGGTGCCCATGTAAGCGTAGAGTTCACCAGTACGACCAACACCGGTTTGTACTTCGTCGAAAATCACCAGTGCATTGTGCTTGTCGGCCAGTTCGCGAACCGCTTTTAAGAATGCAGGATCGGCATCGATAATACCGCCCTCACCTTGCAGTGGCTCAAGCATAATGGCACAGGTTTTATCCGATACGGCCGCTTCTAATGCCGCAACATCGTTATAAGGTAAGTGGGTGATGCTTTGTGGTTTTGGACCAAAACCATCTGAATAAGCCGCTTGACCGCCAACGCTCACGGTGAAGAAAGTACGACCGTGGAAGGCTTTATCGAAGGCGATGATTTCATCTTTCTCTGCGCCGAATTTTTCTAAGGCGTAACGACGGGCCAATTTCAGTGCCGCTTCGTTCGCTTCGGCGCCAGAGTTAGCAAAATACACACGCTCAGCAAAAGTGCTGTTAACCAACTTAGTCGCAAGTTCAAGCGCTGGCTCGTTGGTCATCACGTTAGACAGGTGCCATAATTTTTCGCCTTGCGTTTTTAAGGCATTCACTAAGGCGGGATGACAGTGACCTAAGCAATTTACCGCGATACCGCCGGCAAAATCGATAAACTCGTTACCCTCTTGATCCCATACTCGGCTTCCTTCGCCACGTACAGGGATCACGGCAGCAGGCGCATAGTTAGGCACCATAACCGCATCAAACTGGGCACGATTCAACTTCATATCAACGCTCATTCTTCTTCATCCTTTGTTTAAATGTAACGGCCTCGGGAGCCGTCTGAGTCCCCAACGTATCTTTATCTTGAGTTAGTGATACAGGGTATGCTTGTGTCTATTAATAGCCATTATTAGCGAAATTGTGATCAAAATACCAGTTTTTCACAAACAACATTCGCCATGCTTTGGGTCAAAGTGCATAAAGATTGTAGTTTAGGAACTATACAAGCGTTTACGCCAGAGGCCTTTAGCATATTTAGTCAGAAAAAAAGTTATTTACCCCTATTTTTGCTAGCTATTCACTGAATATGAATAACTACACAATTTTAACGAATCAGCTGTGAAAGCACAAAATTTGCAATTTGTTCCCTCGCCTCAAGCGCTTCTGGCAACAGATGGAACAAAGGAAAAACATGGGGCATGTTGTGATAAAAACGCGATTCGACCGCGCCACCACAGGCCTTAATTTGCATAACCAGTCGTTCTGAGTCCTGTAAAAGCAACTCGCGCGTACCGGCAATCACTAAGAGTGGCGGCAAGTCAGCCAAGTTCCCCTGTAAAGGTGACACCCGTTCAGACATGGGATTCGCCCCAGCAAGATACGCGCCGCGCAGCCGCAAAAGCGACTCAATGGTAAAGAACGGGTCATCCGCGCCTAAAATCAGCTCGGTATCGCCGGTAATCGCTAAATCGAGTGCGGGTGACAACAACACACAGGCTTTAGGCATGGGCAGATGGCGCTTTTTCAGTTCGAGCAACAGACTTAAGGCTAAATTGCCGCCGGCAGAATCACCCATTAGCACCAGATTATCGCTGCCTTTCAACTCAATTAAGTGCAGATAAGCCTCAAGCACATCGTCACAGGGCGCGGGATACGGATGCTCCGGCGCTAAGCGATAATCCGGGATAAACGCATCGAGGCGACAACGCTCACTGATATCGGCCACCAGTCTTGCGTGGGCATGGGGAGTTTTAAAACAAAATCCGCCGCCACGAATGTAAAACAGATTACCCAAACGCGGCGTGTCATTGAGCAGCACATAATGCAACAGGGTGGAATGTTGTAAGGGAATCGAGGCGGTAACGAGTTTTTCGGGCCACGGCAGCCAGCGCTTATCCAGCTCTAATAAGCGTTGCCGCACTTGATTTAGGGGGAGTTTGGCCTTACCACGGCTGATAGAGGGACGCGCCACATAGGATAAAATAGTATTTAATACAGATGCTTGCCAGCTTGGCATTTCTCGTCCTCCACATCAGTGCCGCAATTGGACACCGATGGGAACGGCGTGCAGATCACAGCAGATCCAACTTCCGATAATTCTGTGCTTTTAGGCGCAGTACTTCCTGTTCGCTCAACTCGTAATAATCGAACATCAGACGTCTCTCCTGAGGTTCGATTTGGCGCATCTCTTCAAGTAACAGCACCTTAGCATAACAATTCGCCCGTGCCACTAATGCGGCCGGCATCGAGAGTTCGCGGTAAGTTAAGGTTTGGTCTAGTTCCTTTAACAACAGGGTTAAGGGGCTATGCTCAAATTTCAGTAACTCTAATAGCTGCCAATTGAGTTTGTGCCCGTGAGCCAGCACTTGCTCAAATACCGCCTTAGCCGGAAACTCAGTGGCAATCACCGCATCATACACTTCTTTATCGCGACTCGAGCTAGCCTCGCGGATCCAATTGCCCCAAGTTTTATCGAATAAACGTGCACTGAGACTCAGCACAACCGAGGTGCCTAACTGATTCAATAATGCGCCACTATAAACTAGGGCTGAGTCAGTATTATGAAGCTGCGCTAACGCATTCGCAGCTATTCCGCTAACGATGCTGTAGCGCCACAACTTACGGGTGGTCCAGAGTAACTTAGCGTTGCCACTTGGTAGCCAATTACGTAGGCAAAAGTAAGGAATAATAGTACGCAGGTTTTCGATGCCAATGTAATTCATCACTAATTTGATATCAGTGACGCGCACATCGGAACTCTGCGGGCGGCGCGCCCGAAATGCCGGACTATTGACCATATTGGTTAAATCGCGGCATAACCAGCTTAAATTACTGATTAAAGGTTTTAACCGGGTCGCATCGAGGTTTTTTGCCAGCAACAGCTCGAGTAACAGGATCTGTGACTCGTTAATATCCGACTTTGCCAGCACTAACTCTGGGGATGCCAGTTGATGCTCAATGGCATTATTGACCGTTTCGATGAGTTGCTTGGAAATGGCCTCAAAGACTTCACGGGCCTGAATTTGTTTGAGTAGCCGCGACAGAATCGCCTCTCGCTCGACATCGAGTTTATTGGCATCGGCCTCAAGCTCTCGGTCTAAATCATCCAATAAGGTTGGGCCGGCCTTTTGCTTACCGAGGATCAGTTGCTGATAGAGCCTATGTTCTATCTCTATAATTTTGCCGGGTCTAACGCCGCCCGCTACCGATATCGCCACAGTTTATCTTTCCTATTTCGCCCGTGCTAAGTGGCGCGCATACGCTAAAATCGTTAAAAACATGACAATTTCAGCATATAGGTTACATCTTGGCAATAAGCAAACGGGTGACTATTTTACAGCCCTGATTAGATTCACAGCCGCCGAAATCCGCGCAACAAAAAAGGCCTCATATTGAGGCCTTCATATTATCGCGCAATTTACTTAAGCTCTTGTTCAAACAGCTTATAAATACGGCGATATTCGTCCAACCAGCTCGATGGCTGACGGAAGCCGTGGGGCTCGACCGGATAAATCGCGGTTTCGAACATAGGCTTTTCCAGCTCGATAAGGTGCTGCACCATACGCACGCTATCTTGGAAGAACACGTTGTCATCCATCACGCCACTCATGATCAGTAATGGCTTAGTCAGACCTTGGGCGTGCTCGATGGGCGAGCTACGCTCGTAGGCGATAGGGTCAACATCCGGTGTGTTTAAGATGTTGGAGGTGTATGGCGCGTTGTAATGCGCCCAATCCGCCACAGGGCGCAATGCAGCGCCTGCTTGGAATAACTCAGGCTCAGTAAACAAGGACATAAAGGTTAAGAAGCCGCCGTAAGAACCACCATAGGTACCGACACGCTTAATATCCACGTTGGCATTTTGGCCCATCCAAGTCACGCCGTCTTTTAAGTCTTCGACCTCAGGGTGACCCATGTTGCGATAAATCGCCGTACGCCAGTCGCGACCATAGCCTTTAGAACCACGGTAATCCATGTCCATCACCACATAACCCTGCTGGGTCAGTAGGTTGTGGAACATAAACTCACGGAAGTAACCACTGAAACCATAATCGGCATTCTGTAAGTAGCCCGCACCATGGTTAAAGATAACGGCGGGGTATTTCTCAGCGCGTGATTTGTCATAACCCTGCGGCAAATAAACCCGCGCATATACTTGGCCAGCGCCATGGTTTGAAGGAACTGCAACCACTTCAGGCGCTTGCCATGGATATTGCTTAAAGGCATCGCTGGTGTATGACGTGAGCTGTTTTAACTCACCGCCAATCGGCTGAACATACAGCTCATTCGGCTCTGTACGGCGAGACGCATTCAGCAGCAACTTAGTGCCATCGGGGCTTAAGCTGTAATCTAAGTTACCGTCCCACTGGGTTAATTGCTCATTTTTGCCCGAAGCGATATTCACACGATGAACATTGTAAATGCCAGGGTGGCTTTGGTTAGCCTTGTAGTAGATGTAGTTTGCATCGGGCGATAGAGTAATATCGCTCACCACAAACTTACCTTGAGTCAAGGCGCGGGGCTTTTCGCCACGGGCCTTGATATAAAGCTGGGAATAGCCTGTTTCTTCAGAGAGATAGTAAAGTGTGTCTGTTCCAGGTAACCAACCAAATTGGTTATAGTCGTAGTTCACCCAAGCATCATCATGGAGGCGGTGCTCGGTGATAAACTTGCCCTTTGCCAGATCGACACTGGCAATCCAGCGATCTTTGTTATCGGTCGCTTCGACCATCACCGCCAGCTTGTCCTCAGACTCATGCCATTGAATCGCACTTTGAGTCCAGCCCCAATCCTGCATCAGCTGGATTTTACGAGGTGCCTTAGTACTTTGATACGACTCACCTTTTGCCTTGGCGTTTTCACTCTTCACCTTAGCTAAAACGTCCTCATCGAAACCTGTTAGGCCTTCGATAGTCACATCAATCTGTTTATGCTCATTTAGATCAAGTACCACAAAGCGTTGCCCCGATGGCGTATCTTCTGCAACACGGGCGCGGACTGGCACAGGGTCGATATAGCCTTCGCTACCGAGGTAGTTTGGCATGATGTCGTGTTCACTGCTGCCGGTGTAGTTTTTATCGGTTAAGGCCACAAACAGATAGCGACCGTCTGGTGACAAACTCAGCTCAGACACCACCTCAGCATCACCGAGATACCAAGTGTTAGCGGCGAGGGTCGGATCGCTCTTTTGCAGTTCGTTCTTAAACTGTTCTTTGGCTTTGGCATTTTCTTGCTGCAACGCCACATATTGAATGAGTCTGTGCTGCTGTTTGGCCAAGTAGCTGCTCGGCTCTTTCACACCCTCCGGCGCTTTCACCATTTTGATTTCAGCCAACTGTTCCACTAATCCACTGTCTTGATGGATTTGAAAAACATTATCCCCTTGCCAATAGGCGATATCGCCATTATTAAGGTAACGCAGGCCACTGATGGCAGTGCGCTGACGGGTAAGCTGGGTGATTTTGCCAGAGCTTAAATGCTTAACAAAAATATTGCCTTGATAGAGATACGCCTTGTTGGCCTTAGCATTGTCTAACACACCAAATTGTTGGTCCGCCGCGTGTAGTTTATCGATGGCCAGTTCAACGGCGCGGCTGTCATTAATGCCCTGCTGATAATAATTCCGTAGCGGCGATGCGCTAGGTTGGCGGGCAAAGAAAACGCTCTGGCTGTCATCACTCCAGTAGGCTTCCTTAGCGAAAATCCCCATCCAATCGGGGTTCGCCATAATTTGATTCAGCGTAAGAGGTTGTGAAACTTGGGGAGGCTGAGCTAAAGGGACTTGATAAGCCTGTGGTGTGGTCGCGGGAGTCGCCGTTTCAGTTGAGGTGGCGGCGCAACTCGTCAATACCGCAACGGCTAACGCACTTAAACCCAAATTTCGCATTACGCAGTTCATTCGTCCTTCCTTTTATTGTTATCGCAACCCTAGCAACACTATGGAGTAGACTCCAACGCGAGTGGGCAAGCGTCGTTTTGCGGCAGTTATATCACACTTGGGCGACATATTTGCTTAAAAGGAGGAGAAATCTTGTAACAAAGATTAGAGCTGAATGGATCTTTTCGATTAAGCTAGAGCCGATTGCGACAAGAAATTTGCCAATAATTCATGGCCTTGCTCGGTCAAAATCGACTCGGGGTGAAATTGCACGCCAAAGAGTGGCAGCAGCTGATGGCTCATGGCCATGATTTCGCGACCATGGGTTGGGTCGTCAAACCAAGCGTCCAGCACAAATCCCTCAGGGATAGCATCGACCAGCAGTGAATGGTAGCGGGTTACAGTTAATGGCTGATTTAACCCTTTAAATAGGCGCTCGCCTGTATGAGTAATCGCACTGACTTTACCATGCATCACCCGCTGCGCTCGCACAACCTTGGCACCAAACACCTGCGCCATGGCTTGATGCCCTAAACACACACCGAGGATAGGTAAACGATCGGCAAAATGCTCAATCGCCGCGAGGGAAATCCCCGCCTCATTGGGCGAACAGGGGCCAGGAGATATGACTAAATGGCTCGGTGCCAGCGCCTCGATTTCCGCTAAGCTGATTTCATCATTGCGTTTAATCACGATATCTTGCCCTAACTGCTGAAAATACTGCACTAAGTTAAAGGTGAAAGAGTCGTAATTGTCGATCATTAGCAACATACAAAATCCATTGGCTCAAATGGTAAGTCGATGCACTCCACGGCTGAAATGCGGCGCAAATGCTACCACAGGCCTTTGCGCGGATTAAACCTTTATCCAATAAAAAAGCCAGTCGATAGACTGGCTTTCAAGAGTATAGAACAGGGTGTAATTAACCTATTTAACTAAGGTTAAATGACTGCGACGCTTAGGCGGCTCATCCGTAGGCTCGGTTGGCTTCTCGTTTGTCTCAATAACAGACAAAGTCGATTCGGCTTCCTCTTCGACTAAGTACGCATCTTCAATATCGAAGACAGTCCCTGCGCCATTTTCACGGGCGTAAATGGCCACAATAGAGGCCATTGGCAATAATACCTGTTGAGGTACACCACCAAAACGCGCATTGAACTCCACAAATTCATTACCAATTTGCAAATTGCCCACCGCGCTGGCCGCGATATTTAATACGATCTGGCCATCCTTCACGTACTGCTGTGGTACTTGGGTGCCTTTCACAAAGGCATCCACGACAACGTGAGGCGTTAATTGGTTGTCCATCAACCAATCGTAGTAAGCCCTGAGTAAATAAGGACGATTTGGAGTCAACGCTTTCATTACATTCCCATGCGCATTTCGCGTTCAGCTTCAGTCAACGAAGCTTTAAATGATTCACGCTCGAAAATACGTGTCATGTAGGCTTTGATGTCTTTCGCTACGCGGCTGTCTAACTCGATACCTAATACAGGTAAACGCCATAATAATGGGCCGAGGTAGCAATCCGCTAAACCGAATTCTTCGCTCATAAAGTAAGGCATTTCACCAAATACTGGCGCGATTGAAAGTAAACTTTCAGTCAGTTCTTTACGGGCCGCTTCGGCGCGGTCGCCTTTGCGAATACGGTCTACGAGTGAGTACCAGTCAGTATCGATGCGGTGCATCATCAAACGGCTTTGGCCGCGAGATACTGGGTAAACTGGCATCAACGGCGGATGAGGGAAACGCTCATCCAAGTATTCCATGATGATACGTGATTCATACAGAACGAGTTCACGATCTAATAAGGTTGGCACTGAGTTATAAGGATTTACTTCAAGTAAATCTTCAGGCATTTCGTTTGGGTCGACCTGTAAAACATCAACAGTAACCCCTTTCTCAGCTAACACGATACGCACTTGATGGCTATACAGATCATCAGCACCTGAAAACAGTGTCATGACAGAGCGTTTGTTGGCAGCAACAGCCATTGATACCCTCCAGAGTCGAAATAAAACAAAAGTAAACGAGGGGCAAAGCCCCCCGTTTACACTATGCGGATACTATATTTTACCCGTTATTGGTGCCTAGTGTACATCTTTCCAGTACTCTTTCTTCAAGAGGTAGGCCACAATAAAGAAGATAAACAGGAATCCAAGTACCCACCAACCTAAAGCTTGACGCTCTAACTTAACAGGTTCAGCCGAATAGACTAAGAAGCCAGTGATATCACGAACTGCTTGGTCGTACTCTTCTGCATTTAACTTACCACCAGAGACCACAATAGTGCCATCTTCTTGCTTAACAGGTGTGCCTTGCAGTTCTTCAAGAACGTGTGGCATACCCACTGATGGGAAGACAGTGTTGTTTACGCCGAATGGACGGCTTGGGTCTTTGTAGAAGCCCTTGAGATATGAATACACCCAATCTTCGCCACGAACACGTGCGACTAAGGTTAAGTCTGGTGGTGTAGCACCGAACCACTTAGCAGCATCTTTGTGTGGAATTGCGTTTTGCATCAGCTCACCGATTTTGGCATCGGTAAACATGTACTTGCTACGCATATCATCGGCTGAAATACCGATATCGTTCGCCACACGCTCATAGCGTTGATACTGAGTGCTGTGACAACCAGAGCAATAGTGTTGGAACATGTCCAGACCACGCTCTAAAGAAGCCTTATCATGCAGATCAACATTGGCTTTTTCTAAATGTACATTGTGTCCACTCGCGGCCATCGCCAGCGTCGGGAGCAATGTAACTAATGCAATCAGTAATTTTTTCATTAGTGTGTCAACCTCGCTGGAACAGGCTTAGTTTTCTCATTTTTGCTGTATAACCACAGTAATAAGAAGTAGCCGAAATACGTCACAGTGAAGATACGTGCAACAATAGTCAGCTCTGGTGTTGCAGGTACAGCGCCTAAGTAACCTAAGACGATGAACGATACAGCGAACTGAGCGATGTTCAACTTGTGCAGCGTGCTGCGGTAGCGAATTGACTTCACTTTACAACGGTCTAACCAAGGCAATACGAACAGCACTGCAATCGACAGACCCATCATTACCACACCGCCCAATTTATCGGGAACAGCACGTAAGATGGCGTAGAACGGAGTGAAGTACCATACAGGCGCAATGTGCTCTGGTGTCTTCATTGGGTTAGCCGCTTCAAAGTTTGGCTTCTCAAGGAAGTAACCGCCGCCTTCAGGGATGAAGAACAGCACGTAACAGAACACGATCAAGAAGCCCGCAACACCCATAATGTCTTTAACTGTGTAGTATGGGTGGAATGGAATACCATCAACTGGCCAGCCATTCTCGTCTTTGTTCTTCTTGATTTCGATACCGTCTGGGTTGTTTGAACCCACTTCGTGCAGGGCGATTAAGTGTAAGAACACTAAAACCACTAACACTAATGGCAGTGCGATAACGTGCAGAGCGAAGAAACGGTTCAGTGTCGCGCCAGAGATCACGTAGTCACCACGGATCCACAGGGTTAAGTCATCACCGATAACAGGGATAGCACCGAACAGAGAAATAATTACCTGCGCGCCCCAGTAAGACATTTGTCCCCATGGTAGCAAGTAACCCATAAAGGCTTCAGCCATCAGCACGAGGAAAATCAACATACCAAATAGCCACAGCAGTTCTCTAGGTTTTTGATATGAACCGTAAATCAGACCACGGAACATATGTAAGTAGATCACCACGAAGAATGCAGACGCACCCGTTGAGTGCATATAACGCAATAACCAGCCGTACTCTACGTCACGCATGATGTATTCAACAGAGGCGAACGCACCTTCTGCTGTTGGTACATAGTTCATGGTCAACCAGATACCCGTCAGTAATTGGTTAACCAATACCAACATGGCTAATGAACCGAAGAAGTACCAGAAGTTAAAGTTAGTTGGCGTCGCATACTGACCCACGTGACGGTTATAAGTCGCCGTCATTGGGATACGCGCATCGATCCAATTAATTAAATTCTTAACCATTACGCCACTCCTTTATCTACACCGATGATAACGGTGCCATCATCAACGTATTGATGTGGAGGGATAACTAGGTTCAATGGAGCTGGAACGCCTTGGAATACGCGGCCCGCCATATCGAACTTAGAACCATGACATGGACAGAAGAAACCAGAAGTCACGCCTTGAACTTGCTCACCAAATGAATCTGGTAAATAAGTTGGTGAACATCCTAGGTGGGTACAAATACCGACGGCAATAAAATACTCTGGCTTAATAGAACGCAGAGGATTTGTTGCATATTCAGGTTGTTGCATTTCTGCAGACGCTGGATCTCTTAGCTTATCGTCGTGTGTTGGCAGTTCATTAATCACTGCTTCTGTGCGACGGACAACCCATACAGGTTTTCCACGCCATTCAACACGGATCAGCTGACCTGGCTCAATTTTACTGATATTTACTTCTACCGGCGCACCTGCAGCTTTCGCCTTGGCACTCGGATTCCATGACTTGATGAAAGGAACCGCTACAGCGACGGCACCAGCACCACCTACTACGGCGGTTGCGGCTGTCAGGAATCTGCGACGTCCGGTATCGACTGGCGCATTGCTCATCCACTTATCTCCCAGAGGGTGTTGGAATTTTTGTTTTTCAAAGACTTTCTGCCACCTAGTTATCACCATGGGCAAAAATCGAAGTTTGAAGCGGGGCTCATTATAGCTAAAAATTAGAAGCAGATCATAGTGAAAACACTCAACTAAGTTAGGGAGATTGCGTGTTTTTAAAAAAAATGGACAAAAAAAGCACAGCTATTAAGCGATTTTAATCGTTTTGATATACTTTTTGAGCAAATGGACTGTGAGGTCGGCATAATCCATGCATCGCTAATATAACTCCAGCTCCCATTTTGTAACTTTACATTTTCCTGCAGATAAAAAAATGGGCCCTGTTGTCAGGACCCATTCAATACACTATTGATTGCTTACTTCTTAGGTGAAGTGCTCTTCATATATTTGAAGAACTCGCTATCTGGTTCTAACACCATGACATCAGAGTTGCCGGAGAAACTCGCACGGTAAGCATCTAAGCTACGTAAGAAGCTGAAGAACTCAGGATCTTTACTGTAAGCATCAGAATAAATCTTCGCGGCTTGCGCATCACCTTCACCGCGGATGGTTAAGGCTTTACGCTCGGCTTCGGCAATCTTCACGGTCACGTTGGCATCAATGGTCGCACGAATAATTTCAGACTGCTCTTTACCCTGTGCTCTATGCTCTTTAGCAACCGCTTGACGCTCGGCACGCATACGTTGGTAAATACTGTTACTCACGTTTGCAGGTAGGTTGATTTGCTTCACACGCACGTCAACCACTTCAATACCTAAGTCTTTAGCGCTTTCAGAGGCGTTTTCTAACGCATCATTTTGCAGCTCATCGCGTTTACCAGAAACGATTTCCTTGATAGTGCGGCGACCAAACTCGGTACGTAAATCGTTGTTGATCTTACGTTGTAGTAAGGTCTCAGCATTCGACTTAATACCACCGTTAGTGGAGAGGTAGTATTTTTCGAAGTCGAAAATACGCCACTTCACATAGGAGTCGACCATCAAATCTTTTTTCTCAGAGGTGACGAAACGATCCGCTGCACCATCTAAGGTTTGGATACGCGCATCGAGTAACTTCACTTTATCGATCACTGGCACTTTAAAGTGTATGCCTGGGCCGAAAACGCGGGTCACTGGTTTGCCGTCAACTTTGTCTTTAACGATTTCACCGAAACGCGCCACAATCGCACGCTCGCCTTCGTTAACGACCATCACAGATGACAGACCTATGCCTAATACGATGGCAATCAGAACAATACTTAATCTACCCATGGATTACTCCCTCCCTTGGCGAGCACGGTCCTCGCGAGAAGGGCGTCCACTCAAAGGCTCACCAATGCGAGTCGTTGACATAGATGAAGAATTGACGTTCTGCTGAGCCTTATGCTCAACCTCTGGCGTAGTCACAGGCTTCTCTTTCATTAACTTGTCTAAAGGCAAATACATTAAATTGCCATTGTTCTTCGCGTCGATCAGTACCTTGTTGGTATCTGTCATCACCTGTTGCATTGCATCGAGATACAAACGCTTACGGGTCACTTCAGGCGCCGCTTGGTACTCAGGCAACAGTAACTCGAAACGAGCCACTTTACCGCGAGCTTCAAGAATTTCACGCTCTTTATAGGCATTCGCTTGTTGCGCCATACGCTCAACTTCACCGCGCGCTTTTGGCTCAACTTCGCGAGCATAAGCTTCGGCTTCACGGATAAAGCGTTGTTCGTCTTCTTGCGCCGCAATCGCATCGTCGAAAGCATCTTTCACTTCTTCAGGTGGACGCGCTGGCAAAAAGTTAACGTCAACAATGGCTAAGCCTAATTTGTACGGTTCAATGATGCGCTCGAGTTCTTTCCAAGTGTCGCGACGAATCGCATCACGACCCGTGGTCAGAATATCGTCCATCTTGTTGTGGCCGATAACATAACGCAGCGCACTGTCTGTTGCTTCGCGTAAGCTGGCATTCGCATCAACGGCACTGAACAGGTAAGAGTACGCATCTAGAATACGATACTGCACGTCCAACTCGACCTTCACGACGTTTTCATCTGAGGTCAACATGCTGCCAGAAGCAGGAATGGAGCGAACAGATTGCACATCAACGGGATAAATCTGGTCTATAAACGTAGCCTTCCAATGCAGACCAGGTCCCACCTCACCAATGTGCTGACCAAAACGCAGCGCAACACCACGCTCAGCTTCTTTAATGGTGTAAAAACCCGAGAGTCCCCAAACAACAAAAGCGATGGCAAGAATGATGATTAAGCTGAACGAACTAAAGCTCTGGCCTGATGAGCCATTGCCTTTGCCGCCAAAGCGTTTTGAAAGATTACGAAAAACCTCATCAAGGTCTGGTGGTCCTTTGTCGTTACCACCTTTATTTCCCCAAGGATCATTACCCTTGTTACCGGGCTCGTTCCAAGCCATTTAGCACTCCATAAGTGGATGAAATAAATTAGATTATTAACAAACAGCCTTTTCTGTCGACGGATCGAAGATAAAGGTTTCTAACTCACCCTGACTCTGTTTAGCTAATCGGCGCCAATCGGCATCCGATAAACGAACAGACAAAATACAGTTCCCCAGATCGTCGTACTCTTTCTGCTGTATCGCATCCAGTCGATAAAACTGGCCAAGATAATGTCCAGCAGTAGCCGGAATCTTAAGTGTAAACTCATGAATGACTTCACCAATCAACTCGGTGATTGCCTTCAGGAGCAGATCAAATCCCAAACGTTTTTGTGCCGAAAGCCAGACGCGCACGGGCTTACCGTGTTCATCGTATTCGATGCGCGGCGTGACATCCTCAAGCAGGTCGATTTTATTACAAACGACCAACTGCATCACCTCGGCTGCATCGATATCTTCGAGCACGTTTTGCACCTGCTCGAAGTTATCCGCCATATTTTCATCAGCACAATCAACAATATGCAGCAATAAATCCGCTTGACGCGTTTCCTGCAATGTTGCCTTGAACGCGGCAACCAGATCGTGTGGTAAATGGCGAATAAAACCTACAGTGTCCGCTAAAATCACGGCACCGTCGGGCAGATCTAACTTTCTCAATGTGGGGTCGAGTGTGGCAAATAGCTGGTCGGCTGCATAAACATCAGATGAGGTTAAGGCATTAAACAGCGTTGACTTGCCCGCGTTGGTATAACCCACTAATGAGACTGTTGGCATGTCACTACGCTTACGGGCGCGGCGACTTTGCTCACGTTGTTTATCAACACGCTCTAAGCGTTTATTGATATTTTTAATACGGCCCCTGAGCAAACGTCTATCGGTTTCGAGCTGGGTTTCACCCGGGCCACGTAAACCGATACCGCCTTTTTGGCGCTCAAGGTGAGTCCAACCACGCACAAGACGCGTCGACATGTGGCGCAATTGCGCTAGCTCCACCTGTAACTTACCTTCATGGGTCCGAGCACGTTGAGCGAAAATATCCAAGATCAGCGTGGTTCGGTCCAATACTCGGCACTGACACACCTGTTCAAGGTTTCGCTCTTGAGCAGGACTCAAGGCGTGATTGAAAATAACCACATTCGCCTCGGTCGCAGCCACTAATGCAGCTAACTCCTCGGCTTTACCAGAACCAATAAAAAACTTACGGTCTGGTGAGCGTCGACTTCCAGTAATGACCCCGACTGAGCGTGCTCCAGCTGACTCGACTAATAGCTGTAACTCGACTAAGTCTTCCCGGCGTTCCTCATCGGAAAAGTCGATATGGACAAGAACCGCTGTTTCTCCCGCCTCATAACGATCAAACAAGAAGCAAACTCCTCAATTAAAACTTATTCGCCACTTGGCATATCGTCTTGCGCGCCATAACCGCCCTGGGCATTTTGATGGCCAGCAACGTTAAATGGACGAGCAGGTACTACGGTAGAAATAGCGTGTTTGTAAACCATTTGGCTCACTGTGTTTTTCAACAGAATGACAAACTGATCAAACGACTCTACCTGTCCTTGGAGTTTAATGCCGTTTACCAAGTAAATTGATACAGGAACGCGCTCGCGGCGTAGTGCGTTCAAAAATGGGTCTTGTAAAGATTGCCCCTTAGCCATTTTATTATTTCCTTTTTAATTTATATAAAAATAAATCGTTATCAGTGAAGTTTTTTGTTTAGTTTTAGTATTATACAGCAAGGGCTAATAAGCTAGCGGCATTGACGCATAAGTGTAACTAAATTCCCCTCAGCACCACTTTCAAGCCAATTCAACTCTGGCCAACTACGCAACCATGTTAATTGACGCTTGGCTAATTGCCTAGTAGCGGCAACGGCTTTTTCGACCATAGTATCATAGTCAAATTCACCATCGAGATACTGCCAACATTGTCGATATCCCACGCAACGCATTGAGGGCAAATCTAAATGTAGGTCACCTCTCGCTTTCAGCTGGGCGACTTCATCAATAAAACCTTGCTCTAACATTATCCGAAAACGCTGCCCGATTAACTCATGCAGCACTTTGCGCTCACGGGGCGCAATGGCAAATTGCACCACACCGTAGGGTAAAGGAGCCGACTTGGTTTGAGTTAACTCGGTCAGACTCTTACCGCTTATTCTATATACTTCTATCGCTCTTGAAAGCCTTTGTGGATCATTAGGATGAATTCTTTCTGCCGATACGGGATCTATCTCCCTTAATTGCTCGTGCAGTGCTTCCCATCCGTTTGCGTCCGCTTCGGCTTGAATATCGGCCCGAATCGCCTCATCGGCACTCGGTAGCGGCGATAATCCTTCTAAAAGCGCCTTAAAGTACATCATGGTCCCGCCCACTAATACGGGGGTCTTTCCCATGCTAATAATCTGTTCAATCTCGCGCAGCGCATCGGCTCTAAAATCGGCGGCGGAGTAACTCTCTGCCGGATCGCGGATGTCGATCAGTCGATGTGGACCCCGCGCTAATTCCTCGGCAGAGGGCTTAGCACTGCCAATGTCCATGCCGCGATAGATCAATGCTGAATCAACCGAGATAATCTCGCAATTATGCTTTTCGGCTAATTCGAGTGCTAAAGCGGTTTTTCCGGACGCAGTTGGTCCCATCAAAAAAACCACTTTTGGCTGTAATTCTTTATTCAATTGCTTGCTCTTCTAGCCACGATTGCCAAGGTAAGGATACTGCTTTATCGGCAATTTGCTGTCTTTTCTCTTCAGTTAACTGACAATAGGCTGCCCAAATATCCGCAGCCGAGGTAAATCCAGTTAAACTCTGCTCTGCCAGCCACACTGCCAATGCATTAGGTGCTGGCGCTTCAAAACGTAGCGATTGCAACCACTCGGGGATCACCTTCGCTAACTGGCTATCCCTGAGATATGGGGGCACTTTTTTAATTATCAACTGCTGATAGCGAATTGTTAGCTCTAATCCTAATTGCCGGATAAGTGTTTCATGTTCTTCGAGTAATGCAGGCCAATCGGTATCGGCGGCAATCGATACTGGCATCAATAAGGGCTGACCTATCAAGCCGGTTGCCAGCTTTGTTTCTATCTCATGACTACGTGTCGCTAACGCCACAGATTGAATCGGCAACAGACTCAAGTTTTGCCCTTGCGCTAATACCCAATATTGACCATTGAGTATGGAGGGCATTGCAAGCACGGGTTGATATGGCTTGTCCTGCACGCTATAGGATGGCGTCTGCAACAATTCTCCGTAACTGGCGATAGCCGCCTTAGAAGGAAGCTCGGCTCGGGCACGACTTTCCCCTGCAGAACCACTGCGTGACTCCCGCGGAACGGCCATACTGCCGTAAGCATTGCTCTGCACGCCAGCGCAAGGACGCGCGCTGGCATTATTCCGAGTACGCTCACCTAGCTGCGAATCCCGTGACATCTCGGCACGAGAAGTATCTGCACGTGAAGCTTCATCCCAAGTTGAATGAGTTTTAGATTCAGGCGATTGCAGCTCGAAGGCATGATGCTCAGTTTGTGTCTGCGCGCCAGATTCAGAGAGAGAAATCTCATCCTTAACCTGTGGCGAACTCGACTCAAAAGGACGCTCAAAACCCAGCTCACCCGCTTCTTCGAGCGCCGATTGCAGTGCTTGCAAAATATAATCATGCACATAACGGCTCTGATGAAAGCGCACTTCGTGTTTCGCTGGATGCACGTTCACATCCACCTGATGGGGATCGATATCCAGCATCAACACATAACCCGGCTGTTCGACCTCGGCTTTTTGGGCAAATGCTTGGCGCACCGCATGATTAACTAAACGATCGCGCACTAAGCGGCCATTCACATAAAAGTAATGGGTGTCGGTTAACACCGTTGACCAAGGCGACTGTAAATAACCACTTAAACGCAGGTCATCGTGCTGGCATTCAACCCGCAACGCCTCATCGGCAAATTGGCGCCCAGCAACCTGAGTCAATCGCTGCAAATACTGCGGCTCATTCATCGCCGGACGATAGTTGCGTACGGTTTTACCATTGTGAGTCAAGGTAAAGTGGATATCCCCGCGCACTAATGCAATGCGTTTTAACCATTCATCGATATGGGTAAATTCGGTTTTATCGCTTTTTAGAAAACGTCTGCGAGCAGGCGTATTAAAAAACAGATCGACAACTTCAATAGTTGAACCAACAGGATGCGCGGCCGGCATGACCTTAACCGCCATATCGACGCCTTCAGCATAAGCCTGCCACGCTTCCGTTTGCTCGGCCGTGCGCGAGGTCAAGGTTAAGCGGGATACTGAACTGATACTCGCCAATGCCTCACCACGAAAACCAAAACTAAGAATCGCTTCAAGGTCGTCAAGGGAATGTAATTTCGAGGTAGCATGACGCGACAAGGCCAAGGCCAGCTCATCCTTTGGGATCCCCGAACCATTGTCGCGGATCTTAATCAGCTTGCTGCCGCCCTTATCGATTTCGATATCGATACGCGTCGCCCCAGCATCTAGGCTGTTCTCGACAAGCTCCTTCACCACAGAAGCAGGCCGTTCAACCACCTCTCCGGCGGCGATTTGGTTGGCTAATTGCGGCGGAAGGATCTGGATCCCCATAGACTTCATCCTATTAACTCTCAGGAATAACGAGTGTTTGCCCGAGTTGTACCACATCCGTCTTCATACCATTGGCGCGCTTAATGCTAGCCATAGGCACTTGATAACGCTGAGCAATCGCCGAAAGTGACTCGCCGCGGCTCACCTTGTGCTTGATATTTCCCGAGGAGGATTTCGCGCTCGAGCTGGCCGTAGTGCCACCGCTATTACGCTTCGCGAGCAAGGTATCTGCCGGCGGGTTATTGTGAAAATAACGGCTAACGCCTTTATAGATAGCGGTTGCGATACTTTCCTGATGGCGACTGCTATTAAGTAATCTTTCTTCCTTCGGATTCGAGATAAATCCTGTCTCCACCAGAATGGAGGGAATATCGGGGGATTTTAATACCGCAAGGCTCGCAGACTCGGGGCGACTCTTATGCAGCTCAGTCACTGAACCGAGATCCTTGAGAATATCCCCAGCAACAGAGTGACCTATTGCCATCGAACTGTTCATGGACATGTCGAGCAGAGTCATTGCAAGGTACTGTTCATTATCGGTATTTTGGATAATTTCCCCAGCACCACCCAAGAGTTCTGAGTGTTTCTCTTTTTGCTCCAACCAACGACCAATTTCACTATTCGCGCGGCGCATCGATAATACCCACACAGACGCCCCCTTTGGCTGGGGCGAGGTAAAGGCATCGGCATGGATAGAAATCAGTAAATCGGCCTTACTGTTACGGGCGAGCTCAGAGCGCTTGTTCAAATTCACAAAGTAATCGCCGGTACGGATCATCACGGCGCGCATACCCGGCGTGTCGTTGATCTTACTGGCCACTCTTTTGGCTATCTCTAGCGCGACTTTTTTCTCGTAAACACCTGATGGGCCAATAGAACCAGGATCGTCACCACCGTGGCCCGCATCAATCGCCACCACAATATCACGGGAGGATTGCGCCGATTGAGTAACCGTTTTAACTGGGGTTGAACTCACCACAGCTGTCGCCGTGGTTAAGGTTTTATCCTCGAGATCCACCACCAGACGATTGCCATAGGGCGCCGTTTCGGGAAGAGAAAACAGGTTAGCATTTAATGGCTTAACCAGATCGATCACCAAACGTAAATCACCTTTAGTGGGTGATTTGCTGACGCGAACCCCTTTAACCAATTTACTGTTGTTATCGATATTTTTCAGGCTCAGTTTTGTCGACGCCTTTTTAAGGTCGACCACCAAACGATTGGGCCCATCGAGGGAAAAATAAGTGTAATTAGGCGCTTCGCTCAAATCGAACACCACCCGGGTCGACTCGGGGGCAGCCCAAATACGCACGCCCTCAAGCTGGTTAGCAGCATGGGCCGCCACAGCAAAAAAAGCGCACAGAAAAAGAGTAATAGTCTGAAAGTAATGCTTATTTTTAGTCATCTTTGTTTTTATTTTATTGCGGCTAATAGCTTTTTACCTGATTCTGTTAAGGCTCGAATTTGGATTTCACGTCCTTGGTTAACATAATTTAAATGCAGGTGAATATCGGCATCGGGCAAGAGTCCATGACCTTTGTCGGGCCATTCCACAATGCACAGACTGCTATCGGTAAAGTAATCACGGATCCCCATGAACTCGAGTTCTTCAGGATCGTTTAAACGATACAAATCAAAATGATAAACTTCGACACCGTCTAGCTCATAAGGTTCAACTAAAGTGTAGGTTGGGCTCTTTACCGCTCCTTTATGCCCTAATCCTTGGATTAACCCGCGGCTCAGAGTGGTTTTACCCGCCCCTAAATCCCCCGTCAAATACAGAGTCAAAGGCGCTTGAATATGGCGGGCCAATTTTTGCCCAACCGCAATAGTCTCGTCTTCGTTATTTAATTGAAAGGTTAACTCTGTCATTTCCGCTTTATCACTGCTGTTATGGATGGAGGAGGCAACTTAAGCGCGGGAATGTCCTGCGCTTAAGTTTTACAGCGCCTAGAGTAAATCACTATTTACTAATTGGCGAATAAAAGGCATCAAATCGCTGGCTAACATGCCCCGTTCACCCTGCACTGCAGCCAGATCCGCCGCGCAGCCATGAACGACAACCCCAACAACGGTCGCCTGCATGTTATCCATTCCTTGAGCCATAAGTGCGCCTATAATACCAGATAACACATCGCCGCACCCACCACTCGCAAGCCCAGGATTTCCAACAGGTGCCACGACCATCTGTTTTCCATCAAAAATGACTGTACCCGCACCTTTGAGCAGCACCACACCACCATATTTTTGCTGCAGAGCACGCACGGCAGCAAATCTATCCTGCTCAATGTCGGCGACACTGCATCCCAAGAGCCGCGCAGCTTCCCCGGGATGAGGCGTGAGTACCCAGTTAGTTTGCCTGCGCGGTTCTTGACTGAGCAGATTCAGAGCATCGGCATCGAGCACACAGGGTTTATCACTTAAGCCCGCGGCTTTAAACAAGTTATAACCCCAGTCGTGTTTTCCTAAACCTGGGCCAAGTACCACCACTTGTGCCCAACCTAGGCGCAGATAGACTTCCATATCGACCAGTTCACAGCCCCAAAACATCAATTCGGGGCGCGAGACGTTTACTGTCAGTTGATGTTCAGGCCTGCTGATCACAGTCACCAATCCGGCGCCCGCACGTAAACAGGCTTCACTGGCTAGGCGAATGGCTCCTGCCATACCAAAATCACCACCTATCAGCGTTACCTTGCCCGATTGCCCCTTGTGGCTGTCCCGTGCTCTTGCGGCAAAATGGCTTTTTAACATTTCACCGCCGACTCGCGTTGCACTCTCAACATCGAAAAAAGGCGTTAATCCCAGATCGGCAAAGGTCAAATGGCCGCAGTGGTGTCTCGCCTTACTGGTCAAAAGCCCCTGCTTTAACCCTCCAAAGCACAGAGTGACATCCGCCATCACGGCGACGTGAAGGGCTACGCCGGTATCGGCAACAATCCCCGAAGGCAGATCTAAACTCAGCACCCAAGCGTCACTCTGATTGATCGCACAGATTAGTGCGATCAATTCCTCACGCACGGCGCCCTTAACTCCCGTGCCCAGTAGCCCATCGATAATGATCGGCGCCTGCTGTATCGCTTCGATATTGGGGGAATCGATAACACCGCCCTGGTTAAGATAGGCAGAAAGTGCTTGCTCAAATTCTGCTGTACCTTGGGTCTTGAGCAAGTAAACCTTGACCTGATGCCCTGCTTCTAAGGCTAGGCGCGCGCAAACTAGCGCATCGGCGCCATTATTGCCGCTACCCGCTAATACCAGTAAAGGCATTCCTTCAAGCTGAGGATACAGTTCACGCTGTTGGATGAAGCACTCAAATGCCGCCCGTCCAGCACGTTCAACTAATTGATATAAAGTGGTTTCCCCTTCTGAAACAGCGAGCAATTCGGCGGTTCTCACCTGCTGCTGCGTATAAAGCGCTGTGGGTAAACTCGATAAATCTTGTGCCATAGAGGATCTCCTGCGCGACAAATAATCAAAAGGACTGCTCACCTAACACACCCTGTTATTGGTGAGAACCAAGCATTACAAGGTCAAATCAACCAATGAGATCAAGAAAGTAGCAAAAACCGTCCCAAAAAATTATGACGTAAATCAGTTGCCATGCAAAAAGCATCCAAAGTGAAAAATACTCATCCGGTAAAGACAACAAAGCCAGCATTGCGCTGGCTTTGAAAGGTCATTCGACATCTGATTAGATATCATCCATCCGAATCGTGCTATGCACTAGACGTTGCTGCTGAGTTTTCTCCACTCGAATCAGGCCCTCTAGTGCGGTACGAGCATCTTCGGCAGTCGTTGAGTTAACGGTTTTTTCCAATAAGCCAATTAGTCTATTTTCTAAATCGAGGTGCAGATTCAGAACATCATCTTCAGTCATATTGGCGGGCAACATGGTGTCTTGGCAGCGCTTGGTAAAGTCTTCAAATACAAAGTCTTTATACCAAGTATCTAATACTCTAACCGGCGCCTCATCCATATAATCACGCAATTTTTCAGCCACATGTTTTTGGTGAGACTCAAAATATTCCAGCATCATCTTCACGCGGGCAGAATCGGCCTGATTGTTCAGTCGGCCATAGAGTTGCGCCATATCTAAGCGGCAGTTCGCCACATACTCAAGTAAATCACGCAATTGTTGAATACGCATATAATGCACTCCAGTGTTAAGCCAACTACTTGGCGCTATTAACTTTGTCTGGATTCATTATGTAAGTAAAAGCGTTGCGAATATTTGAACAAGGTCATAATTTAACTTTCGCAACGCCACCTAATTTAGGAAATCTTGAAGAAACAAGGCGCAGATCACGCATTAACCTTGCTGTTTTATTTTTTACAAAATAGAAAACATCAGCGATAACAGCCGCAGAGCAGGCAAATCCTGCAGCACTTGACCGCATTAGCATTAAAAATAACCGTGCAAACAAAGATTAATAAATTACAGCGATGAAGTGCTAAAAAAGCGCTTCGAACAATCAAGAACGAAACAGTCATACTAAGTAGGCAGAAGAGCAAAATAGCGCTACGTAAGTTGTGATATATCAGTTAGAAATGGAGAAAATTTAATGGGGAGGCTTACGAGAAAAAATTGGAGCGACATATCGGGTTCGAACCGATGACCTATACCTTGGCAAGGTATCGCTCTACCAACTGAGCTAATGTCGCATAATTTTTGTATTTAATGACTTGGTGAATCACTAAATTTGTATTTGGAGCGACATATCGGGTTCGAACCGATGACCTATACCTTGGCAAGGTATCGCTCTACCAACTGAGCTAATGTCGCATTTACGTTTTAAGACTGTAACCGTCTGAAATTGGAGCGACATATCGGGTTCGAACCGATGACCTATACCTTGGCAAGGTATCGCTCTACCAACTGAGCTAATGTCGCATAATTTTGTATTTAATGACTTGGTGAATCACTAAATTTGTATTTGGAGCGACATATCGGGTTCGAACCGATGACCTATACCTTGGCAAGGTATCGCTCTACCAACTGAGCTAATGTCGCAATCACTAAATCACTTATATGAGCAGCACTTCGTGTCCGCATCAAAAAGTTGAGGCCGCATTATATGAAAAATTTATGCGGCTGCAACCCCTTCTTGCAGATTTATCTGCTGATCGGTCAAATTTTAAATACTTTGCTGCGGTAATACTGTAATTCCGCGATCGACTCTTGGATATCTTGCAGCGCTTGGTGAGTATTTTGCTTTTTGAAACCCGCCATGGTTTCTGGGCTCCAACGCTTCACTAACTCTTTTACCGTGCTCACGTCGAGATTGCGGTAATGGAAGTAGTCCTCCAGTTCACGCATATAACGATTTAAGAAGCGACGGTCCTGACCCACGCTGTTACCGCACATAGGTGAAGCGCCCTTAGGCACATATTGCTCTAAAAATGCGATGGTTTGTGCAACCGCTTGTGCTTCATTCACTTGGCTAGCACGCACTCTATCTATCAGACCCGATTCACCGTGGTGTTTTTGGTTCCAATCATCCATGGCCGCCAGCACATCATCCGATTGATGAATAGCAATCACAGGCCCCTGACCGATAATATTGAGTTCTTGGTCTGTTACTAAGGTAGCAATTTCAATGACTCTATCGACATCGGGTTCTAACCCTGTCATTTCGAGATCGATCCAAATGAGATTATTCGCGTCCGCCGCCATAATTCAGCCTTATCATGTCAGTTAGCCTAAATTCAGGCTTTTTTATTCAAGAGCGTGTATCATACTGCTTTTTTCAGACACAAAAAATCATCTAATTGACGAAGACAAATCAGTGAGTAAAAAGAAACCCCTAAGCCAAGGCCAATTACGCCGTATGCGCGCCAATCACGAGAAACGCCTCAATCGTGACCATGGTGATAAAAATGCGCCTGAGTTACAGGATAGCTCACTCGGCCCAGAACAGAGCGGAACCGTGATCTCCCGCTTTGGCCAACATGCCGATATTGAAACCGAAGATGGCCAAATCGTGCGCTGCAATATTCGCCGCACCATTAAGAGCTTAGTCACCGGCGATAAAGTGATTGTACGCCTCGCCATTGAAACCCAAGCCAACAGTGGCATTGCCGGCATTGTTGAAGCGGTACACCCAAGACGCTCTTCCCTCTCGCGTCCCGACTTATACGATGGCGTGAAAATTATCGCCTCGAATATCGACCAAATTTTGATTGTGTCTTCGGTATTGCCTAGCTTTACCACCCAGATTATCGACCGCTACTTAGTGGCAGCCGAAGACACGGATATTCCACCGATCATCATTTTGAATAAAATTGATCTGCTAACGCCAGAAGAAACCCCCGCCATCGAAGCCGCCTTAAAGCGCTACGAAGCCATCGGTTATCCCGTGTATAAGGTCAGCAGTAAATTAGGCGAAGGCTTAGATACCATTAAAGCCCTGCTGAAAGATAAAGTGAGCGTATTTGCCGGTCAGTCTGGTGTAGGTAAATCTTCACTGGTCAATGCCTTACTGCCCGAAGCCGAATTACTGGTGGGCGATGTCTCCGACAACTCGGGGCTGGGTCAACACACGACCACCACGGCTAAGTTGCTGCATTTACCCAGCGGTGGTGATTTAATCGATTCCCCCGGTGTGCGCGAATTTGCCCTCTGGCACTTACCCGCCCAACGTGTCGGTTGGTGTTTTATCGAATTTAGAGACTTTTTAGGTGGCTGCAAATTCCGCGATTGTAAGCATGGCGATGACCCTGGCTGCGCCTTAAAAGCCGCCGTCGATGCGGGTAAAATTAGCGAAGATCGCTTTAATAACTACCATCGAATTATCGCAAGTCTAGATGAGCAGCGCCATGCACGGCATTTTCGTGCCCAAAGCGATGAATAACTAACGCCATCGTTTCGCATAAAATTAACGTAAAACAAGTCTCAACCTAAGTTGAGCAACATAAAGGAAAGGAACATAAATTGGATAAAGTTAAAATTGCGCTGCAGTACATGCTGCCAAAGCACCTGTTATCTCGCTTAGTCGGTAAACTTGCCGCTTCCGAAGCTGGCGCATTAACGACTGCCGCGATTAAATGGTTTATCAAACAATATAAAATCGATATGAGCGAAGCGGCTCAGAGCGAACCCGAAGCCTATAAAAGCTTCAACGACTTTTTTACCCGTGCACTTAAGCCTGGTATTCGCCCAATTAATACTGCGGCCAACATCATGGTGCACCCGGTTGATGGTGCCGTTAGCCAACTCGGCCCCATCAAGGATGGTCGTATTTTCCAAGCTAAAGGCCATCACTATTCTTCACTCACCCTACTGGGCGACCAAGCCGAAGATGCTAAACGCTTCGAAGGTGGGGATTTTGCGACCATTTATCTGGCTCCCAAGGATTATCACCGCATCCATATGCCGATTAAGGGCACATTGTCGAAGATGACCTATGTGCCGGGTGAACTGTTTTCCGTTAACCCCTTAACGGCGCGCCATGTGCCAGGCCTATTTGCTCGCAACGAACGTGTTGTAGCAATTTTTGAAACCGAACTTGGCCCGCTAGCTATGGTATTAGTAGGTGCGACCATTGTGGCCAGTATTGAAACCGTGTGGGCAGGCACTATTACGCCGCCAACGGGTAAGCAAGTGTTCACATGGGAATACCCAACAGTAGGTCCAGACGCCATTACCTTAGATAAAGGCGAAGAAATGGGCCGCTTCAAGCTTGGCAGTACCGTCGTCATGCTGTTTGCCAAAGATGCTATCGACACCTTCGCCGAAGGCGTTGAGCCCGAGGCCGTAACGCGTATGGGTCAAGCCTTTGCTAATCTGAAAAATCAGGCGTCAGCCGACTAACTACGGCGACCCAATTGAGCCAGACCGCTAAACCTTCGGGATTAATCGAATTACACTTAGCTGTGCTGATGTTTGGCGGCACAGCTTTGTTTTCAAAGTTAATCCCCTTAAGCGCACTCGATATCACCTTTTTACGATGTGTGGTCGCGGCCTTGGTGTTGGCATTACTCATCAAATTCCGCGGTAAATACTTAAGCCTTGCCAGCAAACAGGATTATCTGGTGGCTATCGGCTTAGGCGTGATAGTCAGCTTACACTGGGTTACCTACTTTGCCGCGATGCAACTCTCATCGGTCGCCATCGGCATGATTGCCTTCTTCACCTACCCGGTGATGACAGTCATTGCCGAGCCGTTATTAACAGGCAATAAAATCAAGCTGATGGATATTATCAGCGGTGTTTTAGTGCTGATAGGCGTGGTGCTATTGATCCCCGAAGCCAATCTTGGCAACGATACAACCCTAGGGATTGCGGTCGGAATTGTCTCGGCGATGTTATTTACCGCCCGCAACCTGCTGCAAAAACGCTATTTTTCTCAATATAGCGGCCCCCACGCCATGTTTTATCAGACCTTAGTGGCGGCAGTATTTCTTATGCCTTGGCATCAAACCGAGTTACGGACTATCTCCCTCGAGACCTGGGGCTTGATAGTGCTGCTCGGAGTGGTGTTTACCGCCGCGCCCCATGCGTTATTCACCTCGGCATTACGCCAATTAAGCGCTAAAACCGTCGGGTTAGTCTCCTGCCTACAACCCTTCTACGGAGCCATGTTGGCATTAGTGATCTTAGGCGAAGCGTTGAATCTCAACACCCTGATAGGCGGAACCATCATAGTCGCCACCGCCATCTTCGAAACCCATCAATCGCACCAGTCACAACGGCGAAAAAAGAACGCTTGAAACATACCAATCTTGGCCTAAGTTGGCTAAGATGAGTGCGTCTTTCGCCCCTAATTGCTTTTGCTTATATGCCACGTATTTTATTGTTCGTTATTGCTTTTTTGTCTTTTTCTCTCCATGCCAATTCGCCACTGCAATTGGACAAGCGCCTTGGCCTAAACAACCAAAATCAGCAACAAAATATTAGCATTGACGATCAAATTGTTGAGCTTAAAAACAACATCGACAGACTGGCAGCGAATGCGAGCAGTTTTCAGCAGGCGCAGCTGGATTTTGAAGAAAACAAAAAAGTCATCGACCACGGTTTAAAAGAGGCCGCTAAGCCCTTAAAGCTGGATAAAACCACAGATCTAAACCAGCAAGCCTCGATGGCTTATTTACGGCTGTCGGAATTAAAAGAGAGCGAAACCGCCCTCGGCAATCAAGTCAGCGAACTGTTACAGCGCCACAATCTGCTGCCCTCCGTCATCGCCAACGCTAGGCAGAATGTGCTGCAAAATAAGAAAACCGAATTAGCCCCGCTGGATACGCCTGCCGGCGAGTTACAGCAAACACAGCGAGTTTTCTTCGAGCAAAGCCTAGCCACCAATGAGGCCGAGCTTGCCAGCAGCCAAAAGCGCATCGAACTCACCCAGCTCCAGTTACAATTGGTTCGCCAACAATTAAGCCAGCAAGAAGCCTTTATTGAAACCATCAATAAGGCGATGAATAAACAGCGTCAGCAACAAACCGATGCAACCTTGGCGAAGAATTTAGTCGATACCGCCAAGGTCGTGGATCCAGTGACCCGCAATATTGCCGACACTAACCAGATCTACGGCCAAAAACTCCAAACCTTAACCTTGCAAATCAACAACGTGGTTGAGCAGCAAGAACAGGCCGAGCTGCAATATCAATCCCAAGCCAAACAGCTGGCGAATATCCAAGAGCAAATCACTTGGGTCAAAATGAACTCCGCCTTTGGCGAGCGTTTTTTGCAGATGTTGCAATCTCTGCCTAAGCCGCCAAATCATGAGAAGCTGCAAACGCTGATCGCCGATGCTCGCCTCGATAGATATCACCTCGAGCAACAACAGGCACTTAACGAGCAAGAGTTAGAACAGACCAACCTCTACAACGAAGGGCAGATTAAACTACTGCGCTCACAACAGGCGCTGCTGACGCAGTTGATGCAGAGTTATGACCAATATTTGAGTGAACTCGGCAAACTCAAAGTCAATTATCAGCAACTTAGTCAGCAGCATCTGACCTTAAAAAATACCCTCAACGAGCACCTGTTTTGGGTGCCCAACGCCGCGAGCATCAATAAACTCTGGCTCACCGACTTGCAGCGTAGCGCCCTGTGGTTAGTGCAAGAGGCGCAGTGGGGACAATTGGGTAAAGCCTGGCAGGAGCAGAATGACTACTGGTCATGGTGGATAATTCTATTGGTGCTCTGCTTAGTGATCCAAGATTTAATCCGGCCTAAGTTCAAACGCTTACTCACCCACTATGTCACCTACGTGGGTAATGTGACGCAGGATAAATTTATCTACACCTTTAAATCCTTAGTCCTCAGCCTAGGCTATGCCCTGATTAAACCGCTCCCCATAGTGGCGGCAGGGTGGATTTTCTATCAATCCGAACGTAACTTTGTGCAGGCCGTCGGCATGGGGATTTTAGCGATAGGATTAGTTTACCTATTGTATCGCTTGATATTTATCCTCGCCCTCGACAAAGGGGTCTTAGTCGGCCACTTCAAACGCCCCTCAAAACTCATCCAAGCAGGTCAGCTCAGGCTCAAACACTTTGTGTTTGTCGCCAGCCCCCTGCTCGGCATTATGGGCTTTACCGAAGTCCTCGACGCATCCCTTATCCGCAATAGTATTGGCCGCGGCGCATTTATCTGTTTTTGCGTGGTGTTATTCTTGTTATACAAGGATATCTTGGTGCTAAGCCGCCAGAATAGCGACACCCAGAAAGACGGCAAAAACAAACGCCTTATTCAAAAAATGCTCTGGGCATTGCTGATTTCAGTCCCACTGCTGAGTGCCGTACTGGCCTTTAGGGGTTACTACTTCACCGCCTTCCAAATGTTGTTGCAGTTACAACTGTCCATCGTATTGGGATTAAGTTTCCTGCTGCTTTATCAGTTAATTAAACGTTGGATGCTCATCGAGCGCCGCCGCATCGCCTTCGATCGCGCCAAGGCCAAACGGGCAGAAAGGCTAGCGCTGCGGGAAAAGGGCGAGACTCACCACGTCTCTAGCGATGGCCTAGATACCTACGAAGAGCCGGTCGTCGACCTCGAAACTATTTCGAGCCAGTCCCTCGGCTTAGTGCGCTCCCTATTGCTATTGGCGTTTTTAGCCAGCTTGATTGGCCTGTGGACGCAAACCCATACTGCGCTATTTTCCTTCTTAGATGGCATCACCCTCTGGACGACAAATACCAGCGTCAATGGCGTCGAGCAGCAGCTGCCTATCACTATGAAATCGCTGTTATTGGGCTTAGTCATCGTTGGCTTCTCGCTGATGATTGCGACCAATTTACCCGGTCTGCTCGAGCTGATGATCCTACAACGGCTCGATTTAACACCCGGCACCGGCTTTGCCATCACCACAGTAAGCCGTTATTTAGTAGTGTTTTTAGGTCTACTGATTGGCTTTTCGAATCTCGGGATGGAATGGTCAAAACTGCAATGGTTGATTGCCGCTTTGTCACTGGGTCTAGGTTTTGGTTTACAGGAGATTTTTGCCAACTTTATCTCGGGCCTGATTATTCTGTTCGAAAAACCAGTGCGTATTGGCGATACGGTGACGATCCGCGACTTAACGGGAACAGTGAGTAAAATCCAGATCCGTGCCACCACCATTATCGACTGGGACAGAAAGGAAATTATCATTCCGAACAAGGCCTTTATTACCGAGCAATTGATTAACTGGTCACTGTCGGACCCCATCACTCGGGTGATAGTGCATGTGTCGGTTGCCCGCGATTCGGATCCAGCCAAAGTCGAGGCAACTCTGTATCAAGCGGTGCAGGAATGCGAAGATGCGCTGCCTAATCCAGAGCCAGAGGTTTGGTTTGCAGGCTTTGGTAAACATACCCAAGATTACGAAGTACGTGCCTATGCAAAAGAGATGTCGGCCCGCTGGCCGCTACGCCACGATCTGCATAAACGCATCACCCGTAAACTTAAAGAAAACAACTTAGAACTCGCCTATCCGCAAATGGAAATCCATCTTAAAAATGGCCAGACTCGCGATCAGGTCGGCATAATCCGCAGTTAATAGGACGAAAATCAGATGCTTATTTTTGCTCACCGTGGTGCCAGCGGTTATGTGGCGGAAAATACCTTAGCCGCCATGGCCAAGGCCATTGAGTTAGGTGCCACAGCCATTGAGCTGGATGTGCATAATGTCGAAGGTGAGTTAGTGGTATTTCACGACCGCAGACTCGACAGTAAGAGCTCGGGCCAAGGTATCATCCATTTGGTCAATAAAGGGTATTTGGACACAGTCACAGTCAAAGGCGAGCCCATTCCCACGCTCTGGCAAGTGCTCGAACTGGTTGCTGGGCGCGCCACAATCAACATCGAACTGAAAGGGGTGAATACGGTAGCCCCGCTACTCGCGCTTTATCCAAAGGCCATCGCCGAGCTGGGGTTCAGCGCAGAGCAATTGCTGATCTCATCCTTCAATCATCCCTATTTACAGCAAGTCAAACAGGCGTTGCCACAGGCATTAGTGGCGCCCTTACTTGCCAGTATTCCCCTCGATGGTGCAGCGGTGGTGAGCGAGCTAAACGCCTATTCCCTGCATTTAGATGTGAGTTTTATCAGCAAGGCCCTAGTAGATGATGCCCACCAGCGGGGCGCTAAGGTGTATGTTTATACCGTCGATCATCGCGATGATATCCATGCTCTTCAGCAGTTGGGTGTCGATGGGATCTTTAGCAATTTCCCCGACCGCGCCATGCAGGCGCTGTTGCAACCCAACAATACGGATTACTGCGGCTACTTCGAATAATCCCTTGGCGTGGATTTATCGGCTTAGGCTTGGCTATTTCGCTGCGCCCAATAGCCGATAAAAATAAACATGGCGACGATCAGCAAGAACATCCAATGGGATGGCATGGCAACGATTTGCCTTGCCACCCAGGGCGTAGCTTTGACGATCAGCAGTCCGTAGCCAAAGGCATTCACAATAATAAAAACAAAGGTTCGCAGGATAAACGAATGGCCCAGTAAATGCCGTCTGAGGATACGATTCACATCGGCTGAGAACACTAAAATCAAACACACGACCATGGCCGTGGCGATATCGAAGGACCAAGGACGAAGCATATTTCCTAAATGGCCAATAATGGCGACTAACTGATCAAACATAATCACTCAACCTAAAATGACGCTGCAAAATCAAAACAACTACAGCAGCATATTGAAAAATAACGACAACCAAGCATAAAGGGAGACGACATGGGGCACAAGTTACTCTTACTGACGAAGGCGAATGAGCAGTATCGCCAGCTTATTGAGGCGCAGCAGTTGCCAGGGCTTGAGTTGCTCGATGATAATCCCGCGAGTATTGCAGAGGCCAACATTTGGCTTGCCGAGCCTAAGCTTGCCGCGCCGCTGCTGCCCCATGCCAAACAGCTAAAATGGCTGCAATCCAGTTTTGCGGGTATTGATGCCCTGATGGGGCCTAGAGCAAGAAAAGATTATCAACTCACTAACATTAAAGGCATTTTCGGCCCCTTGATGAGTGAGTATCTGTTTGGATACCTGCTCGCCCACGTGCGAGGACACCAGTTCTACCAAGCGCAGCAGCGGCAAAAATCTTGGCAAGTGCAAAGTGCTACGCGCAGCAGCTTGCAAGGGATGCGATTATTACTCCTAGGCACAGGCTCCATCGCCCAACATGTAGCCAAAACCGCCAAGCACTTCGGCATGCATGTTACAGGAATAAACCGTAGCGGCCGAGAGGTCGACGGCTTTGATGTGATCCAGCCGCTCTCGCAGCTCGCACTATGCTTAAGCCAAAGCGATGTAGTGACCAATTTACTGCCCAGCACCCCAGACACACGTTTGCTGCTAAATGCAGACATGCTCGCCAAACTCAAAGCCGATGCGATTTTAGTGAATGTAGGCCGTGGTGATGTACTCGACCTCGATGCCCTCAATACTCAGCTGATTGCGCGTCCTGCGCAGCAGGCCATTCTCGATGTGTTCACGCAGGAGCCACTCCCAGCGAGCCATCCGATTTGGGAAAGACCTAACGCCATCATCACGCCCCATATCTCGGCGCCGAGTCATCCAGAGCAAATCGTGCGTATTTTTAGCGACAACTATCGCCGCTATATCGCAGCTGAGCCGCTACAAAATCAGGTCGATTTTATTCAGGGTTATTAGTCGAGATAAATAGTTAAAGATAACGAATCCCTACAGTCACTCAGACAAAAACAAAAGGCAATCGGAGTGCTGATTGCCTTTCGATTAAGCCACTCTCTAATTAAGCCACTATCTAATTAAGCCGCTAACTAATTAAGTCACTCACGATTGCGACAAAGGTTAGACTTTAAAACTGCGCTTTAAAAACTGTCCGACTAGCACAGTATGGGAGTTCATCTCGCCTATCACTTCATCATTAAGGCTCACCATTTCGCAACCGAGTTGATGGCTGGAATGGGTAAATTGCGACACATTCACCACACTGCGATTCATCTCATTCGCCACGCTCGATTGCTCCTCCACCGCACTGGCAATATGGTGGGTCATATCGGTAATGGTAGTGATCGCTTCACGTATGGTACGCAGCGCCGCGCCCGCAAGATCCGCCGTCGTAATACATTCGCCAGCCGCATCCACACCCTCTTGCATGCTGCGCACCGCCTTGTGAGTTCCTTGTTGTAACAGGTTGATCATAGTGTGGATTTCTTTGGTGGCATCATGAGTACGCTGCGCTAACGCCCGCACCTCATCGGCAACCACGGCAAAGCCCCGCCCCTGTTCGCCCGCCCGCGCCGCTTCAATCGCAGCGTTGAGCGCCAGTAAGTTCGTTTGCTCGGCAATACCTTGGATCACATCCAGCACTCTGCCTATATCCCGGCTATGCCCTTCTAACTCAGTGATCACCTGCGAGGTTTCCTGCAACTGCTGCGCCATTGCCTGAATCGACTGAATAGTACTGACAACGGTTTTATCGCCGTTGATTGTCTGCTGTGACGCCATCTGTGACGCACTCGCCGCATCGGCGCAATTTGAGGACATATCCCCTAGAGTTGCCGTCATCTGCTGCATGGCCGTGGCGACTTGTTCAATCTCGGCCAATTGTGACTGGCTTGTCCCTTGAATTTCTTCACCTTTAGCCGCAGAGATTTTCGCTTGCTGACTGACGTTATCACAGGAATCGCGCGCGCGGCCGAGCACGGATTTAAGCTCTGAATTTTGCATTTGCAGCGCGAGATCGATAGCCCCTAAATCGTCGGATTGCCCCGTATAAATGTGTGCCATCAAAGGGTTGTCGTAGATTTTCTTCGCTTTAGCGACCAACGTCCGATAGCGGCCTAGGATCAGATTGCCGCCGATAAACAGCGCGAGTGCACTAATGGCGAGTCCCACAAATCCCACCACTCCAATCTGCAGCGCCAAATACAACATGGGCAATAGAGCAACCAAGACGAGCAATGCCAACTTAGTCGGCATCTCTAAGGTGCGTTTTAGCGCCTTAACTTGACCGTTTTTATTTAACTCGGCGTAGGCCGCTTCTGCTCTGTTGATCTGTTCACGGCTGGGTTTAGTACGTACCGACTGAAACTCGGCCACCTGACCATTCACCACAATCGGCGACACATAGGCATCGACCCAATAATGGTCACCATTAGCGCAGCGGTTTTTGACTATGCCTTTCCAAGGCTCACCCTTACGGATTGTTTTCCAAAGATCTTCAAAAGCTTGGGGTGGCATATCGGGGTGACGCACCATATTGTGGGGCTGGCCCAACATGGCACTGAGCTCATATCCCGCAACGGTACAAAATGAGGGATTGGCATAGGTAATATGACTTTGGGTGTCGGTCGTCGACAACAAAATCCAATCCGCTGGATAGTCGTATTCCCGCTGTGTGACTGGTAAATTCTTTCTCATGATAACCCTTGGATTTATTGTGAATTTATTATTCCATCGTCCATGAGTTATCCATCCTTGATCGTGTCCAATGATCCATTACCGCTAAAATCATCTCTCCTTTTCCCGCCTCCAGAACTCTGAGCATAGCCTAGAAAATGTGCGATGAGTAACAAAATAGATAACCAACACAACAAGTACACCATTAGGATTGCATTTGATAAGCGTTTTCATTTAGAATTAGCTCAATTCGTTTTGGAGTCGAAAAAATGTACGTTTGTCTCTGCCATGCCATCACAGATACGCAAATCAAAAACGCGGTAAGTCAGGGCGACTCTAGCCTTGCTGACGTTAAAAAGCGTTTAGGCGTTGCCGATCAATGCGGTAAGTGCGCCAGAATGGCCGTACAAATTATTCAGAACCAATTAGAAATTGAACCTAATTACTACGAAGTTGCTTAACTTCGAGCCTCCTGCTCTTTTTCTGTCAAACTACATCTGTATTTCAATTCTTGTTCCTTGAGCGAGGCACTCGCCTTAAGCGGGCTACCGCAAATCTCAGCACATACACCTATTTTGCGATAATCATATGACCCCTTAATGACACATCCCACTCAGCCCAAAAGCATAAATGCTTTGAGCTCAATGGGATGCAATCTGATTATCTGCGTCTTAATAGATAAGCCGCTTCATTCAGCCAAGGAACTTCTTTCTTAACAAACCTTGGGTTGTCCGCAAGCACGTCCTGACAATCCAAGAGTTGGATGTCAAAATCGTCACTTAAATGGGTCTCCACCCAAGTCGGCGACACCGCAAAAGGCGGCCCACTTAAGGCCTCCTGCGGGTAATCGAGAGTCACTAATAAACCTACGCTGCCCTGTGGCAATAACTGCGCTAATTGCTTGGCGTATTGCGCCCGCATGCACTCTGGCCAAGCAATCAAGGCGGCGCGATCATAAAAACCACTCACCTTGGCTGTAATAGACACAGGCAAAGTGAAGATATCCCCTTGATATAAACTGACCTGCTCTGTGTGATAATGCTGATGCTCACCCAGCGCGCTTTGCTGCATAGGTAATTGGTTATCTTCAAAAAACTGCTGCACCGCGATTTCATTTAACTCACAACCAATCACCTGATGCCCCTGTTCGGCTAAAAAGCACATATCTAAAGATTTGCCACACAGGGGAACGAAGACTTGCGCCTCGGCGGGCAATGCCAAGGTATGCCAATACTTTACGAGAAAGGGATTGATATCTTGCTGGTGAAAACCAATCAGCTGTTGCTGCCACTTCTCATGCCAAAAACCGGGTTCCATAGGTATATCTCAAATGACTAAAGTTATCCTTACTCTAATGGCATTCACGGGTGGATGCAAAATCTCAGATACCGTAAGTTAATCATAGAGATGTAAACAGTTAATGACTAAGCCAATGCCGTTTGTACCCGGCGCAGCCAAACGCAATTGTCACACTGGCATTGGCGGCGCGACAAATGGTGCGGGCTTAAGGAAGAGTCGATAAAGTCAACGGCAATTAGCAACTGCTGCTTAAGTTCGGCGACGGATTTTTGCTCGACGGCTACCAGCTCATCGTTCTGGTTCATCCAAATACATTC
The DNA here is from genome assembly GCF_019457635.1 of Shewanella mangrovisoli. Lineage (NCBI taxonomy): Bacteria > Pseudomonadati > Pseudomonadota > Gammaproteobacteria > Alteromonadales > Shewanellaceae > Shewanella > Shewanella mangrovisoli. Next base: position 718,198 of record NZ_CP080412.1, on the reverse strand, counting down.
CATGCCCTGGTGGCAAGTGAGACACTGCTCATCGCGATCATTAAAAAATACCGCATGTGGACAATGGGTCACTTCCATTGACTGCAAAATTCGCTTACGCGGAAACTCTAACAACTCGATCAATAAAGCCTTATCTGGGGCGGGCATATGCCCTCCTTTCATCCACTTTGTCCACGGGAAATTTAACAAAAATGTATCCCATCCAATGTGCTTAAGATTACCTAGACTCCATACGATTTAACTTGATATAAATCAAAGTCAGCGACGAAATGATGGGATAGGTAAGCCCTAAAAATCACAAGTTTATCGCAGGCAACACCAGTCACAGCATCCTAAGCCGATTTGCTTATCTGCCTCGCTTACTGTTTAAATAACCAAAACAAGGAATCGCGCATTGCAAACACCCCAACTACAACATTTTTACATTTCCGAAGAGCAATCCATTTACTTGCTCAAAGCCAACGATGCCCGTAAGCACAAGGCGTGGATCCGTTTATGTAAACAACAATTAAGTAAGTTGGGTTATCGCGACATTGAGTTTATCGGTAAGGGCGCTTACGGCTTTGTGTTTGCGGGAATTAATCAAGCCGACGAAGCCCACGTATTTAAATTCTCGAGAATTAATCTGCCGCAGCATATTCAAGACCGCTTAGAGGAAGAAGCCTTTATGCTGTCCTTGCTCAAACACCCCAACATTCCGAGGGCTATCAAATTTGAGCGGGTTGGTAAACAAGGGATCTTAGTTATGGAGCGGGCAAAGGGCGAAGATCTCGAGCAGCTTTGCCGCCGCTTAGGCGCCCTGCCCCCCGCCATGGTGATGAGCATTGCCCGCCAACTGGCCGATATTCTCTACTATCTGCGCACGGGTAAACCCTTAGTGCATGGCGACATCAAGCCTTCAAATCTTGTCTATGATATTGAAAGCCAACATTTATCCTTAATCGACTGGGGCTCTGCGGTATTTGCGCAACGGGATGAACATAACAAGGCCGTTGAAGACAACGTGATGACGTTGATGTCGAGCGATCAGCAGCACACTAATGCCCGCATGGGAGACGTGTATTTTATCGGTGAAGAGCAGCTAAATGGCGCGCTCTCAAGCCCGCGTTTCGACGAGCAAGGCGTGGCGGCGACCTTGTATGCCTTGGCCTCAGGACAGGCAAGTCGCTTCGGCGCACAGGTGATCCCGCCCACCAGCATAGGCTTACCTATGGAATTGGCTCGCACCTTGGAGGGCATGCTCAGTAGCGATGCCGTGCAGCGCAATCTGGCGGGGGATTATTTTCTCAAAAGCATGCGCCACAGCCATAGAATCCATTTACCCGAGCTACCCAAAACCGAACTGCTGGGCGAAATCCCTGTCTGGGTGCAATCCCGCGAGAAAGATGTCGAAACCGTCAGTTACAGCTCGCGCAAATCCTTTTTAAAGGAACATAACGCCCAGGATCCCATCGCTAAGATGGATGACATCCAGCTCGAAAAATACTATCGCAACTTCTTAGCCGGCATGGGCGATACTGAAAAAGGTTTTATCGCCGCCGTGGGTCGCCTCGGCCAATACCCCATAGTGGGCGGCCTTGCCATCCATTGGCAAGAAACCGGCGTGTTTATCGACTCCAACCTCGCCATTTACGATGCTAAACAAAAGAGTGCGCTCATCATCGCCGTCAATAATATGGTGACGCTCGCGCGGGGAATTAAGCGTATCGGGGTGTTTAAGGCCTGCTTCTTTAACGCTAGGGATACGCTGCATATCGAGCGCGAAAACACCAGCGAACCCTTTGTCGCCAGCGCTGATTTGCAACTGCCCTTCGAGGTGGGTGATGTGCCGACCCTCGAAGATAAATCGCGGCTGCACTCTTACTTTGAAGACGGTAAGGATCCGGACGAAAACCTCGAATTACCGAGTGAAATCATGGAAGAATTGGCGCGTATCAACCAAATCCACCACACGGGCTGCATCATTTTTGAGGCCCTGCCGAATCACTTAAAGATCCACAGTTACTTAAAACTGCTCAACCCGCGCAAACAGGCGGCGTTTCGCGCCAGCCTCGACCGCATTTTGCATTATGTGGGTAAAATTCAAGGTCATGGGGTATCGGGCTTTATGAAACTGCCCTATAAAAATACCCGTCGCTTTACCCATATTGAACGTAAAGCCGAGCATTATTATCCTAGAAACCCAAAAGAAATAGGCGCATAACGAATCACCTCGTTAGCGCCTATGATGTTGAAAAACAAACTTAGATAGGTGAACCCGGCGGCAATCTCAAGGGTTTAGGAATGAGTTTGCTGTTAGCATCCGTCAGCCCAACACTCAGCCCCTGTTGCAACCAAGTATAGTGGGAGGCCACCTTGGCATTCGCGCGATTGGCTTTGGCTTTAAGCTGTTTCATCACAAATTGAGCGCGTTCGTAAATAGCCGCCTTCACCTCTGCCGAGGTTTGCGGATCGTGATAGGCAGACAAGAGTTCATCAATCACCACCGCATTCACCCGCATCCACACTCCTTCGATCAGAGCGAGTTTATCTTCTTGATAAAGGGTCGCGGCAAACAGCTTATTGAGTAAGGTTTCGACCGAGAGCTGCTCATTATCCGCCATCGCCCCTTGGCTGACGCGATTTAAGCGCTGCGGCATCAATAACTGACCCACGGTATGGCGCGCTAACACTTCCGCCATGCCGAGGGGATCGCTCACCACCCCAAGCCCTGATTCGAAGGACTCACGCGTCGCTTGATAATTCCCCGCTTTAGGCACCAGCGTATCGAGTAAGGTTTGCGGAACCGTTAAGCTGGCCGCATCTAAGGTGCTGAGCAACGCATCGAGGGCCGACAATTGTAACTGCGGCGCGATATAGCTCCAGCGAGCGCCCTCGCCGACGGATAGATAGTTGTAGTCTGTACCGCCAATAAACTTACTGACCGCATCAATTTGGTAACGGCTAAGTAAATAGATAGGCACAAAGGTATCGGCTAATTCACCCTGTGGCTCACCCGGCAACAGTGCCGTGCTGCTAAAACCTTCGATGGCCTTAGCGCGAATACGGTTCAAATCCAGTAGCTGCGCGATAGGGTCATCACCGCTATCCCATAGGCTGGCATAGGCTTGGCTGGCATCTTTCTGGCGCGAATCGGCTTCGCCAATATAGCGCAGCCCTTTGCGGGCCACTTCGGCCAGCAACTGATTTTGCAGCGCCTGCTGAGCGGTGGCATCGCCTTCATCGCTATAGCCGTACGCGATAGCAAAGTTATCCCATGGTCCGACACCTACGCCATAGGGTGCTGATATATCAATGTCATTACCTTTCAGCAGGATCTTAGGATGGGGATAATCCATCACAGAGGCATCCTGATTAGTCGAGGCGGCAAAGTTATGATCTAAGCCTAAGGTATGGCCGACCTCATGGGCTGCGAGTTGCCGAATACGCGCTAAGGCTAAGTCATTAGCCGCTTGCTCGGCGGCGCCTCTATCACGCCAACCTGCGGTTAAGCCTTTGGCAATCAAGTAATCTTGGCGCCCCCGTAAGCTACCTAAAGTCACTTGGCCTTTGATGATTTCACCGGTGCGCGGATCGGTTAACGCCGCGCCGTAGGACCATCCACGCGTGGCGCGGTGTACCCACTGGATCATGTTGTAGCGAATATCCTGCGGATCGGCATCGGGTGGCAAGAGTTCAACCTTAAAGCCGTTGATAAATCCCGCTTGGCTGAAGGCCGTTTCCCACCAGCGTGCGCCATCGAGCAGCGCCGAGCGGATTGGCTCAGGCACGCCAGGGTCGAGGTAATAGGTGATGGGCTTAACTACTTCGCTGGGCGCAGGACCAGGATTCACCTTTTGCAGACGGTGGCGCAAAATAAATCGTTGTACCAGTGGCGCCGAAAACGGCGTGGCATAGTCACGATACTCATCGGATAAATAGCCGCTCATGGGATGATAGGCGCGAGCTTGATAGCCCTCCTCGGGCAATTCGACAAAGGAATAGCGCATCCGTACCGACATTAAAGTGCCATCGGGCGTGACCTTAGCCACTTGTTCACCCGCCGCATCGGCTTTGAAGGTAAGCTGCACATCGACATCGCTATTCTTTTCAAAGGATTTCACCCCAGCGGGTAAAATCGCCGAGCGGGTTAAATCGAGGCGATAACTCCCCTGCCCAGTATGTTGCAGTACGCTGGCAACACCGTGTAAATCATTGAGCACCAACTCACTGATCGCCACCATATCTGGCTTACCGTCGAGTAATTTACCCTGCCACAATACCGAATCGGCAAAGGCCTCATTCACTGCGCGTTTTTCGGCGGCATCTTGAGTATTAGCGCGATACTGAGTGTTCAGCTGCTTAAGCTGGATGTAGGGACCTTGGCGCTCAAACTGCACCATGCGGGTTTGGCCTAATTGACCACGGTCGAGACCGATATCGTTAGAACCGACCCCTTCAGGCAGGCTAGTCACCAAGAGAAAAGGTTGATTTAAGCGGCTCACCTCGAGGTATAACTCGCCCTCGCTTGGCTCATAGTAAAGATTAAGAAATCCCTTAGCGGCTTGGCTCTGCTTAACAACTTTAGTGCTCGGTAAATTCGCAGCGACGCTCAGCGCGGGTAAACCTAAGAGTAGGATGGCGAGGGCTAGGCTATGGGGTTTCATCTTTCCTCCTGATTAGGCTGTCTACGTGGTCATGTTACACAAAACTAAACCACGCGGGGCCATCATTGGCCCCGGGCAAACAATTAATGATGATTATTCTTGTGTTTTATCCAATGCGATAAGGTTTCAAACAGCTCAGTTAACACTATCGGCTTAGTAATATGGGCATTCATCCCCGCCGCGAGACTCTTTTCCCGATCGCCCGACATCGCATGGGCCGTCATGGCGATAATAGGTAGTACATCGGCGCTAAAGCGTTCACGCAGTGCCCGCGCCGCGGTTAAACCATCCATCACTGGCATTTGAATATCCATTAATACCGCATCGAAGGGGCGCGAGTCGATAATATCGAGGGCAATTTGACCATTCCCAGCAACAACGACTTCGTATCCCGCGCTCTTTAGCAGCTCAGTCGCCACCTGTTGGTTGATAAAGTTATCTTCCACCAAGAGCACAAGCCCTGTGTGTTCGCCCTCTTCGACAGGCACTTCGGCAATCGGCTGCACCACATTGAGCCTTGGTTCATCAGCAAAGGCGGCGATGATCTCATCGAACAGACTCGATGCCTTAAAGGGTTTTTGCAGCACGGCAAACACATTGGCACTGTCGACTTCGTGTTGTAAAGGCTCAGCCGCATAGGCGGTCATCATGATGATAATGGGTCGTTTCGCGATACGGCCTTCGGCCACCATGGTATCGATGGCGGTGATCACATCGCCACCATCCATCTCTGGCATCATCCAGTCGAGCAACAATAAATCGATAGGATCCCGCGACAACTTGTATAGCGCCTCGGCGCCGCTGGCGGCCGTATCCACCTCGAAGTGGAAATCGCGCATCAATGCCGAATAAATTTGCAGCGCCGTCGGGTTATCATCTACCACAAGTGTACGTAAATTATTGAGTTTTTCAGGTACCACTAAGGGCTCAACCTTGGCCTCTTCGGCAATTTCGAAGCTGATGGTAAAGCTGAAGGTACTGCCAACGCCTAACTCACTCTGCACCTGCATCTTGCCGCCCATCATGGAGACCAGATGCTTACTGATCGATAAACCTAATCCCGTGCCACCGTACTTACGGGTCGTCGAACCATCGGCTTGGGCAAAGGCATCGAACAGTTTTTCCTGCTGATCTTTACTGATCCCAATACCCGTATCCCGCACCCAGAATTTTAAGGTAATCCGATGGTCGCGCTCGCCCACATCTTCGCAGCCCAATTCAATCTCACCGGATTGGGTAAACTTCACTGCATTCGATAACAGGTTGATCAGCACTTGGCCTAGACGCAGCGGGTCGCCCTTAAGAATGAGGCCTGCCGTCACTGGCGCATACAGTAATAACTCGACGCCTTGCTCCTGCGCCTTAAGCGCGTTGAGATCGAGGGCATGGTCGAGCACTTTATCCAATGGGAACGGCACCCGCTCCAGCTCTAACTTACCTGCCTCAATCTTAGAGAAGTCGAGAATATCGTTAATAATCCGCAGTAACGACTGCGCCGAGAATCCGGCTTTTTCGAGGTAATCCTTCTGCTGCGCCGTCAGCGAGGTGCGCTGCGCTAACTGCAACATGCCGATAATGGCGTTCATTGGCGTGCGGATTTCATGGCTCATATTCGCCAAGAATTCACTCTTATACAGGTTCGCCAGTTCCGCGTCCTGCTTCGCCTCCAGCAGTGCTACTTCGTTGCTCTTATGGCGCGTGATGTCTTTATGGGTACCGACCATACGCTTAGGCTGACCATCGGCAGTAAACTCCACCACCCGGCCGCGGGAAAGCACCCAGTGATAACTGCCGTTTTTGCCTAAAATCCTAAACTCGATCTCATAGGCATCGACGGGATTTTGCAGATACTGATTACGGTATTCTTCGACCCGAATTCTATCGTCGGGGTGCGTCAGTTGGTCGATAGCCGACACTAACGCAGGGAATTCATTGGGTTTATAACCCAGCATCGAATAGTAGGATGGGTTGCAAATGATATGCTCCGAATCCAGATACCAGTCCCACAGACCGTCTTCTACCGCGTCCATCGCTAAATGGTAACGCTCTTCCGACAGACGTAACTGCTCGGCGGACTCGTACTCACGCGTCACATCGCGCCATACGGCAATCAAGCCTTGCAGCTCGCCACGGCGGTTATAGAAAGGTAGTTTCAAGGTGTCGAGCAATACAGGTTTGCCCGCTAACTCAACCTTCTCTTGATAACGCAGCGGGGTGCGATCTTTTAAGATCTGCTCATCCTCGGCGCGAATACGAATGCCCATCTCCGGTGAAGTTAAATCCTCCGACGACAGACCGATCATCTCGCTTTCGGTGTAGCCCAGCATCCGCTCGGCGGCCTTGTTACAACCGAGGTAATTCCCCTCTTTATCTTTAAAGACAATGGCTTCAGGGATGGAGTCGAGTAAGGAGCGCAACAACGCATACTCACGCTCGCGGCGTTCGGTCGCATCTTTTAACCGCTCGGTACGGCGCGCAACCAGCTTGTCGAGTCGCTTATTCTGCTCAGCCAAATGATGGGTGTATTGCTTGTTTTCCTCAAAAATGCGGCTCACCAGCAGGAACCAAGGCTCCCACCCAGGAGTGATTTTTTCCGGCGGTTTACGCGGCTCTTGGGAGCAGCCCTCTAAGTGCGACAATAGGCGCGATGCAGGGCTCACGAAGGAGCGACGCGTTTGCCAGTGCACTATGGTCACCAGCACCGACAGGGCGATGACTACGAGGATAAAGGTCAGCTGCAGTTTTTCGACCGAATCTTGGAACAGGTCGTCTTCATTTTGCAGATACAACAAGCGCCACGGCGCGTTATGCAGCGCAACCGAGTGAATATAGTAACCGTTACGAATAATGCCTTCGTGGGCATCGAATAATTCGGACTCAGGAAGCGAATGCAGCTCAGACGGAATACGCTGACTGATGTGATATACCCGATTGATATCAGAGCCATCGAAGTCACTGTGGGACAAAATATTGTTCTGCTGATCGAGCAGGATCACAGTCCCTGGCATCTTGAAGTACACCCGAATTTGCCGCGCCAATGAGGCCAAGGTCATATCGAGGTTAATTGAACCCATAAACTCATCATCGAGATAAACGGGCACACCTAAGGTGGTCAGCAAGCCTTTGCCCGTCGAATCGACGTAGGCCTCACTCCAAAACACACTGCGCTGCGGGTTCATCGCCGGGGTGGCGTATTGGAATTGTTTCTTATTGAGCAGCTCGTCCCTAAAACGCTGGTCGCCGTTGGTCCACGGGAAGTAGGACATCATCCGTTGGCGCGATAAATAATAAATCGCCGAGGCTTTAGGTGCGGCTTCTTTCGCCACAGGGAAAGACAGTGACAATTCAAACAGCATTTCCAGCTCTTGGTAGAACTTATCGCTGCGACCATCGAGGGAACCCGCGCCCGTGATCCGCCCCATGTTGGTAAAGGGCTTACCGCCCTTGGCGTAGTTAGGCTCTAAGGTAAAATACTGACCACTCTCGTTAAATTTGCCGTATTGAGGTAAACGCTCTTTACGCACCAGCTCACCTAAGCGCAGGTGATCCACGGCCACATCCCGCAGGCTCTTCACCGCGCGGATGCTCGACTCCAGCAATAAGTCGATTTGCAATACGTGACGCTCGACCTGCTCTTCACGCTGATCCATCTGCTGAGTTTTTTGGCGATCGAAAAACATCCACGCCGTCAGCAACGACAGGACAATCACGCCGATATAAGTATAAAAAACAGCACGGTTATAATTCTTTTGGATCGGCGATTTTAGCTGGAGATCCGGCTCACTCGATTTCATCCACTACCCTTGATTGCAGCGCTTGATTTTAGCCATCGGTGGCAAAAGTGACTGAGTTCATTTATGGCTTAATATATTAGCAGGAAGAAACCCCGAGTCGCATCAAATAATTGCCGTACGAAGGCTGTCAAAGTCTATGATTAGTTGATTGAAAAACATAGAAATGCGTAAAAACAAAGGTCCCATGAGTGAGACCTTTTGTAACAATAAAGTAAATAGTTAGAGATGTTCTTCGGCGTATTCGGCCAAGCGTGAACGCACCACCCCATTCAAGTACAGGTTAGCGCTACCTTCAAAGTCTTTAAAACGTTCCACGATGTAGGTTAAACCCGAGGTCACCGCGGTGAGATAGTTCGAATCGATCTGCGCTAAGTTACCGCAACAAATCAATTTTGTGCCTTCGCCCATCCGAGTGATCATGGTTTTGATCTGCGATGCCGTCAGGTTTTGGCATTCATCCAAGAGCACGATGGAGTTTTGGATCGAGCGGCCGCGCATAAAGTTGATCGACTTAAATTGGATATTCGCCTTCTCCATGATGTAGTTCAAACTGCCTGTGGGATTCACATCATTCTTATGCAGCACTTCTAAGGTATCGGTAATCGCCGCCAGCCATGGCAACATCTTCTCTTCTTCGGTGCCGGGTAAAAAACCTATCGATTCAGCGATTTCCGGCGTATTACGAGTCACAATCACCTTATCGTAGCGATTGCGCTCTACCACCAGCTCAAGTGCCGCCGCCATTGCCAGTAAGGTTTTACCGCAACCCGCTGGCCCGGTTAAGATCACCAGATCGATATCGGGATCGAGCAGCGCCTGCAACGCCATGCCTTGGTAAACATTCTTAGGTTTTACCCCCCAAGCCTCGAGGTTTTTTAAGCGCTCGCGGCCCAGATCTAAAATATGCAGATGGGTATCGCTACGCTCGGTGACGCGGCCACAAAAATCAGATTCGGTATCAATCAGATACTGGTTAATGTAGAAGGGTTCGTTGTCTAAATCCTTCAATGGGACTTCGTGAATCGTATGTCGACCGTGGCGCTCGGTGGATACCTTGTTTAAATGTTCCCAGAAATTCCCTTCGAATTGATAAAAGCCCTTGCTGAGGAAACGAATATCATCGATCAGCTGGTCGGTTCGATAATCCTCAACCAATTGAATGCCCGCGCCCTTGGCCTTAAGACGCATATTGATATCTTTAGTGACTAACACCACGGTACGTGGATGGTGGAGGTTTTGCAGGTGCAGAGCTGTGTTGATAATGCGGTTATCGTTGCCATCCCCCGGCAAGGCGCCTAGGGTAAAATCGACAAGATGGTCAGGGAAAATAGACAGCGCCCCTATCGCATCGGCATGCCCTTCTCGACTCGGCAAAGGGACACCATTAATGATTTGTTCCGGTGTTGTATCACCGCCTAGGGTATCTTCCAACGCCCGTATGGCGACCCTAGCATCCCGACTCACATCACTCTTTCGATCTTTAATCTGGTCTAGCTCTTCTAGCACTGTCATCGGAATGACCACATCGTGCTCTTTAAACGAATAGATCGCCAAAGGTTCATGTAGTAACACATTGGTATCCAGTACAAACAACTTTCTGTCGTCTTGTTCCATGGCGCCTCCAGAGTGCTCGATTGTTTTTATGCTACATCTCTTTCCCGGTGAGTGGATATGGCTCCTATGTCAGTTGGCGAGGTAAAGAATGATCTTAAAGTTCAAGCCTCTACTTAATAAAGACGGCTAGCGGCTTAAACTAATATTGGCACCATTCTCTCTGAATGCCAACCGAACGAACCCGTGTTTAAGTCGGTGACTCGAGGGCAGTGTAGGTCCCTCGATATGACAGTAGCATGACAAATCATCGAACGACTATAGAGAATTTTCTTCACTGTTCAATTTGTAATCTAGTGTGTGGGGAATTAGGCTCTAACGGGTGAGAGGGCGATTCAAATATCCCTAGTATTGATATAACATACGCGCCCTTTGTTAGAGTCCGCCCAGAGATGAGAATTTAAGATGCCGTTTGCCTTAGGACAACGTTGGATAAGTGATACCGAGTCAGAGCTTGGTTTAGGAACAGTCGTACAAGTTGAAGGCCGTATGGTCACAGTGTTATTCCCTGCGACTGGTGAGAACCGCATGTTCTCGCGCAACGAAGCCCCCCTGACCCGTGTCATATACAACCCTGGCGATACGGTTGAAAGCCATGAAGGCTGGAGCCTCTCGGTTGAAGAACTCACCGAAAAAGACGGCCTCGTCGTCTACCACGGTATCCACAGCGAAACGGGCGAAAAAGCCAGCCTGCGTGAGACTCTGTTAAACCACAATATTCGCTTTAACAAACCGCAGGATCGCCTGTTTGCCGGTCAGATTGACCGCCTCGACCGTTTCGGCATTCGTTACCAATGCCAATTACTGCGTCATCAATTGGCGACCTCAGATTTACTCGGCTTACAAGGTCCACGCGTCGGTCTTATCCCCCACCAGATGTGGATTGCCCATGAAGTGGGTCGCCGTTATGCACCACGTGTATTGCTGGCCGACGAAGTAGGTTTAGGTAAAACCATCGAAGCGGGTCTGATTATCCATCAACAACTGCTCACTGGCCGCGCCGAACGGGTGTTGATTATTGTGCCGGATACCCTGCGCCATCAGTGGTTAGTGGAAATGCTGCGCCGCTTTAACCTGCGCTTCTCGGTATTTGATGAAGACCGTTGTGTCGAGGCCTTTGCCGACCATGACGATCCTTTCTACACCGAGCAGTTAGTGATTTGTTCACTCGAATTACTACGTAAAAAGAAACGTCTCGACCAAGCACTCGATGCCGATTGGGATCTGCTGGTCGTCGACGAGGCCCACCACTTAGAGTGGACCGAAGAAGCTCCGAGCCGTGCCTACCAAGTGGTTGAAGCATTGAGCGAAGTGGTGCCAGGGGTATTATTGCTGACCGCAACGCCAGATCAACTCGGCCATGAGAGCCACTTTGCGCGCCTGCGTTTGCTCGACCCTGATCGTTTCTACGACTACGATGCCTTCCTCGCCGAAGAAAACAGCTACAAAGATGTCGCCGTTGCTGCCGAAGCCTTAGCGGGCGACGGAAAATTATCCGATGCCGCCATCAACAGCCTGACAGAATTACTGAGCGAGAAAGATATCGCCCCAAGCATTCGTTTAATTCAAGCCGAAGATATCGACAGCGAGCTGCAACAAGCGGCCCGCAGCGAGTTGCTGCAAGAATTGCTCGATCGCCACGGCACTGGCCGCGTGCTTTATCGCAATAGCCGCGCCTCGGTTAAAGGCTTCCCGAAACGTATTTTCAACGCCTATCCCCATGCAATGCCAGAGCAGTATCTCACCGCTGCCCGTGTGAATGAGATGATGGGTGGCCGTAAGACCTTAGAAGCAAAAGCAGCACAAGCCCTAAGCCCTGAAAAACTCTACCAAGAATTTGAAGATAACAGCGCCAGTTGGTGGAAATTCGATCCTCGCGTGGATTGGTTAATCGAGTTCTTAAAATCGCACCGCAGCAAGAAAGTGCTGATCATCGCCAGTGGCGCCGATACCGCCCTGAGCTTAGAAGAAGCCCTGCGTACCCGTGAAGGTATTCAAGCCACAGTCTTCCACGAAGGCATGTCGATCATCGAGCGCGACAAGGCAGGTGCCTACTTCGCCCAAGAAGAAGGCGGCGCCCAAGCGCTGATCTGTTCTGAAATCGGCTCCGAAGGTCGTAACTTCCAGTTCGCCAGCCACTTAGTGCTGTTCGATCTGCCATTGAACCCAGATTTATTAGAGCAACGTATCGGCCGTTTAGACCGTATCGGGCAGAAGAACGATATCCAAATTCACCTGCCTTATCTGCAAGATACGGCGCAGGAGCGTCTGCTCAACTGGTATCACCAAGGTCTGAATGCCTTCGAGCTGACCTGTCCAAGTGGCCATGTGCTGTACAGTGAATTTGCCGAAGATCTGTTGAATGTTCTCGTCGGCGGTGATGAAGATGAGCTGACCAATCTGCTCAACCACACCCAAAGCCGTTACAAAGAACTGAAACACGCTATGGAGCAAGGCCGCGATAAGCTGCTGGAAATCAACTCCCACGGTGGCGATAAGGCCAAGGCGATTGTCGAGCGTTTAGCCCAAAGCGATCAGGACACTAAGTTGATTGGTTCGGTGATCCGCTTGTGGGACATTATCGGTGTTGATCAAGAAGATAAAGGTGAAAACTCTATCATCCTGCGTCCAAGCGAACACATGATGTTCCCAACCTATCCAGGCCTGCATGAGGATGGCGTGACGGTCACCTTCGATCGTGATACCGCGCTATCCCGTGACGATATCGCCCTGATCACCCAAGAGCACCCATTAGTGCAAACAGGCTTAGATCTGATCACTGGCTCTGACACAGGCACGACGAGCGTCGCGATTTTGAAAAACAAAGCCTTACCCGCAGGCACCCTGTTCTTAGAACTGATTTATATGGCGGATGCTTCGGCTCCTAAATCCAGCCAGCTATATCGTTATCTGCCACCAACACCTATCCGCGTATTGCTGGATAAAAACGGTAACGATTTGTCAGCTAAGGTGGATTACACTAGCTTTGACAAACAGTTAAGCGCGGTTAACCGCCATATTGGCAGCAAGTTAGTCACAGCTTCACAACCGATTCTGCATCCATTATTTGCTAAGGGTGAAGAATATGCCCAAGCCGCGGTGAACGAGTTAGTAGCCCAGGCGCGTGAGAAAATGACCAGCCAACTGACGGGCGAATTAGACCGTTTAGAATCCTTGAAAGCGGTTAACCCGAATATCCGTGAGGAAGAATTAGAGTACCTACGTAATCAAATGCAGGAGCTGAGCACTTACCTCGACGCGAGTCAGCTACAGCTCGATGCGATTCGTATGGTATTGGTGAGCCATGTCTAATCCGTAATGACGGTAAGCCTGAGCCGCCTCAGGCTCACTTAAGCGAATATGTAAACGCCCAGCCAATTGCTGGGCGTTTTTATTTTCTCTTTTCGACTTTACAATAAGTATAGCTGTGGACTGCGTCTAGGGCGCTGCTATGCGCGGTCGCCGTCACGACCTCAAGCAAAAATTGCTTCTGCTACGCCGCTTCAGGTTATACTCTAGCTAATTGAATTTATGAGACTACACAGGTGGTTATCAATTCTATGGTGCGTATTATCCCCTCGATATTGAGCCTAGCCTTAGCTCTCGCCAGTGCGAGCTTACTCGCCGCAGATCCCAGCACTCAAGCACCAGACCCCAATACTCAGGCGTCAGAAGCAAGTACTCAGGCGCCAGAGACAACTCCCCAGAACGCCGAGACGAGCCTGCCTAGCACAGCGCCCAAGGGGCAAGCTGCGGCGAAAAGAACGAGCAACTATTTACCCGCCAATGAAATTAAGCAGATCACCATAGATGATCAGCCGCTCGAACTCTTAGTCCGTTCATGGGAAGGCCGCAAAAAACTCGGCGCCGCGATTATTTTACCCGCCACCAATGGCACCGCCGATGCGCCCGGATTAATGGCCTTTGTCAGACGTAATATCAATGCGGCTGGCTGGGCCAGTTTAAGCCTTACCCCGCCAACAGAGCCGCCCGCACCCAACTTTGCCACTCCGGCAACCGAAGTGACCTCCGCAGGTTCGGCGCAGTTAAGCAGCCCTTCGAATAAACCGAGCCAAAAAGTGAAACCCGAGCAGAGCAATAAGCATCTGCTTGAGCAGGAAGACTTTTTAGTCAAAAGCATGTCACAGCTCGACAGCGTAGGCACCGACTTTCCCGGTAAACGAGTGTTGATCACCGCAGATCAAAGTGCGGGATTATTGATAAGCCTATTAAGCCAAAAGAAAATTGCCGATCCAGATGTATTAATCGTCATCAATCCCTACAGCGAAGATGAGGCGCGTAACCAAGCCATCGCCGAGAAACTAGCTAAGCTCACTATGCCGATACTCGATATTCAATCACCCGATGGTCACCCCGCATCGTTAGAAACGGCAGAGCAACGCAAAAGCCTCGCCGTGACGTTAGAAGCGCCGAATTATCGGCAAACGACATTGGCATTAAATCTGGATAACGAGAGTGCATGGCAGAATTGTTTAAGCGCCATTAGGGGATTCGCCGCCCGTATGAGCGGCGCCAATTGAGGTGCAAGCCTTTCTAAAGCTTAAGTAATCCGTTGTTATGGTGTTATCTCGATAGAATGATGCTACTACCAACTCGATTGGCGATCTTGATAAGCTTTGTTGGGATCCTTTAGCTGACGAGTCGCCGCAATCGCGCGATTTTTTCCGAGTAACAGTCTCACTTGGCTCCACGACTCACGGCATAGGAGTGCACGAATCGACGCCGTCCAACTGCGGTTGATGCTCAACTTGATCGCCGCTGCGGCATCGGGGGAGGTATTGAGAAGCTCCTGAGCCAATTGCTGCGCGCTTAACATGGGATTATCACTTAGCTGAGTCACTAGCCCTAAGCGACTAGCCTCTTCGCCCGACAACACTTTGGCCGTAAGACTGAGTAACATCGCCTGATCCTTGGGCATGATTTGCCTCAGCGCCACTAAGCCCGCCATATCCGGCACTAGCCCCCATTTTGCTTCCATAATAGATAACTTGCTGTCAGGGCTCGCAATTCTAACATCCGCACCTAAGGCGATTTGCATGCCACCGCCATAGCAGCAGCCTTCCAACACTGCGATTACCGGCACGGGTAAACGCTGCCAGCCAAGGGAGACTCTCTGCGCTAAGTTGGCATTGCCTGGCAACCATTTAAACAGCAATTTAAATGCCTGCATCGGTGCCGACATCACACTCTTTACGTCCAGCCCCGAGCTAAAATGGCCTCCGGCTCCAGATAAAATCACCAGTCGAATACGCGAATTTGATTTAATACGTTTAATCGCTTTATCCAACTCGCTAAACATTAAATAATTAATTGCATTATATTTTTCTGGTCGATTGAGCTGGACATAAGCAATGCCATTCTCAATCGTTACTTGCACACAAGGCTCACTCATGAAATATTCCGTTACTGGTCAGGCCAGAACAAATGTTAACACGTTTGGAATAATTCACCAATGGATGTAACATAAGGCTAATTTTTGACATGAGTCAAAATATTGTCAGCTGCCATTAAGTATTAGTGAGTGATTATGTTAGGCTCAGGCTGAAGCCTAATAACTTCAGAAGTGTGAACCCTTTATGTTCAATCATGGATGCAATTTGCACCTACTTATGAGTATTCATCTCTGAACATCAATCGCATTGAAGCGGCTCTTATCTACAGATGTGTCAAACCGACTGTAGCCATCATTTGGGTGAATTAAGCGTATAAATACTCGCAAAAACATACATTCTGTTTGCGATAAATAAACGAAATTCGATTGGATTATCCAAGGTCTTTTACCCTTAACGCTTAGGGTTAATTGGGTAAACAGATGGAATTAGTAAATAAAATCTATAGGTTACATATAGATGATATAAATCAAACTTGCCCGAAGAGCTTAATTCGTCATTCAAAGATTAAGAATTAGTGTTATCTTCAATAAATGGGCAAATAAGGATCTGTAGTCAGCATGACAATCTCTGTACTCATCTGTGACGATTCCGCCATGGCGCGCAAACAAATGGCTCGTACTCTCCCAAAAGAATGGGATGTCGAGATCACCTACGCCACCAATGGTGCCGAAGGCTTAGATGCGATTCGCGCAGGTAAAGGCGAAGTCGTCTTCCTCGATCTCAATATGCCAGTCATGGATGGTTACGAAGTGCTGCAGACCGTGCAGCAAAACGATCTCCCCGCGCTGATTATTGTGGTCTCGGGAGATATCCAGATCAAAGCCCATGAAAGGGTTAAAGCCTTAGGCGCGTTGGATTTTATTCAAAAGCCCGTCAGTGCCGACGCCATCAGTAATATCCTGCAGGAATACGGCATCCTCACCTTAACGCAGAAAGATCAGGCGGAAGACACGCCGATGATCAAAGTCGATATGCGTGACGCCTGCCAAGAGATCGCTAACGTCGCCATGGGGCGCGCCGCCGATCTGCTCGCCAAGCTCCTCGATGTTTTTGTCCTCTTGCCTATCCCAAATGTGAACGTGCTCGAAGTCAGCGAGCTGACGATGGCACTCAAAGCGACGGAAGAAAGCTCAACAGTATCAGCCCTCTGCCAAGGATTTATTGGTGCGGGCGTGGCGGGAGAAGCCCTGCTGTTATTCCACGATTCGAGCTTTCAAGACATGGCAAAACTCATGGGGCTGGCCAATCCCGAGGACATCAGCACAGAGATCGAAGTGTTGATCGACACAGGCAACGTATTGATTGGCGCCTTCCTGAACGGGATCTCAGAGCAGCTCGATATGAAGTTCAGCCAAGCTCACCCTGTGGTATTGGGCCGCCACTGTACGGTGAACGATCTAATCCATGATAACTCGGAAAAATGGCACAGAACCTTAGCAATGGAGATTAACTATCGTATTGAAAACCATAATGTTCAATGCGATTTGTTACTGCTATTTACCGAAGACTCTATTCCGACGCTCAGTTATAAGCTCGGTTATTTACTCGATTAATCAGTTGGATTTTACCTTATGTCAAACGATCAAAGCGCAATGAACGAACTCCATTGGCTTATCGATATGGTGCAAACCATCGAAGTGGGTCTAGTGGTATTAGATCGCGATTATAATATCCAACTGTGGAACGGCTTTATGGAAAACCATAGCGGCGTATCCCCCAATTCGATTAAAGGGCAAAACCTGTTCACCCGTTTTCCTGAGCTGCCAGCGACTTGGTTAAAGCAAAAGATGGAATCGGTTTTTATGCTGAAAAATCGAGCCTTTATCAGCTGGGAACAAAGACCCTACGTGTTTCAGTTTAAAAACTACCGCCCGATTACCGGACGGGCCGATTTTATGTACCAGAACGTGACGCTGTTACCTCTGGCCTCATTAACCGGAAAAATCACCCATATCAGCGTAATTATTTATGATGTCACCGACATCGCCGTCAACAAGTTACAGCTCAAGGCCGCCAACGAACAGTTAGAACGCCTCAGTCAAACCGATGGCCTGACACAACTGCATAATCGTCGCCATTGGCAACAATGCTTAGAGCATGAATTTGACCTCTATGCCCGTTATTCCGGGATGGCGAGTCTGGTCATGATAGACATAGACCATTTCAAAAATATCAACGATACCTATGGCCATGTCGCAGGGGATAAGGTTATTCAGCATATTGCCCATATCTTAAGCCATTCACTGCGGGAGACAGATTGTGTCGGCCGTTATGGTGGCGAGGAGTTTGCGGTGGTCATGCCCAATACCTGTGGCGCCGATGCCCTCAACTTTACCGAGCGTTTGCGGGAAAGAATTGCCGACTCCACTATTGTGTATGAAGGGCTGAAAATAAAAGTCACAGTGAGCCTTGGCGTGTGCGAAATCGGCAAACATATTACTAGCAGTTCTGGCTGGATTTCCTGTTCAGACAAAGCCTTATATGAGGCGAAACAGAAAGGCCGTAATTGCAGCATCCTACATACGGCGCAAACCTCTGCCTAATCCTCTGCCTAGTAAAGCAAAAAGCCCATCATAGATGGGCTTTTTATTATTCGTTTAATTCCGGCAATTAGTGCGGAAAACCATCGTCTTCTTCGTCATCACCTTCTTCATCGTCGATTTCATCGCCAACGAAGTAAGTGCCCCAACCGTCGTAATCCACTTTTTGCTTAGCCGCGAGTTGCAGTAACTGCTCTGTCGCTTTATCCAGTAATGGCACTTCCAACTTGTGGTAAGCAATAGCATCAAAACAGAAAATCACTGAGCCATCTTCCAGCTCCATTTCTTCGGCGTCGTTGACTTCAAAACCGAGTTTGAATGCATCAACGGCAGCTTTTTCTAAGCGGTCGAAGTTGCTAGATGAGAAATGGTGCTCAATGGTGTATTCCGCATCTGGCTCTGAGCCATCGTCAAGCAGGGCTTGCACTATGTCACGATTCTCGGCAAGTTGGGCTTTTAATTGACTTTCAATAGACATGGATTTGTCTCCGTTAAGGTAAAACTGGCTCAAATTGGCGCTATTATACGTCATCGCCTTCGAGAGTTTTACCCATTAATGTTGCCGCTTCACGATTTATCTCGTTAAATTTTGCCGACATAGTCTCATACACTTGGGCAGAAAAAGCCTTCACATCGGCTTTGTCTAACCCTTCGGTCGGGATAGGCGCCATCATCTCAATGATCACTACCCCATTATCCCAACGGTTTAAATTAATATGGCTCTGGCAAGAGGCGAGCACTGGCACTATCGGCACCCCTGCGGCAATCGCCGTATGGAACGCGCCCGCTTTAAAGGGGAGCAGGCCGCGGCCACGTGAGCGGGTACCCTCGGGGAAAATCCACACTGATAAACGGTTCTGTTTAATCTTTTCTGCGGTTTTAGCCATGGTATCGAAGGCGCTGTTTCGATTTTTTCTATCGATCAGAATATTGCCCGATAACCAGTAGATCTGCCCAAATAGCGGGATCCACACTAAGCTCTTTTTGCCTAAGCTGACGGTGCTTTTCGGCACGGCTTTAGTATGAGTGAACAAGTCGAAGTTATTTTGATGGTTTCCTAAAAAGATATAGGGGCCATCCTGAATCTCTTTATGCCGACGCACTATGACTTTAAGCCCTAGAATAGGTGCGACGGATGAGAAGATCTTGGCGAACATATGTACATTGTCACGGTGACGGGGTCGCAACAAGCAGACCAAACCACCAAAAATAAACGCGAGTAACAATGACACAGCCAACAACACAGATCTGACGAGTAACAGCACGACATACTCCAAGGATGAAAGTGGCGACAGTATAGCCACCCAGCCCTAGGGACTCAATATAATGTTTACATCTGTAAGCTGAGTTGCTAACAATCCAAACAAAAGCCCATCGGCACTCGCGCAATCATGCACGACGATGGGCTTTTAAATCAATATCTAAGCTTAAACGGCTAAGCTAAAAACCTAGTTTGCGACCTGGCGCACTGCCGCGGTTTTACTTAGGCCTAAACGGAAGACCAAGGCACTAAGGGCCAAAGTCGCGACAATCGCCGCGCCGCTCGGTAAGTCCAACGTTGCCGAGAGCACCAGCCCCAGCAAGTAACCCATAAGGCCGACCAGATAAGCGTAAAATAGGCTGTTCTTACCTTGGTATTTGTTGAGCGCCAGTGCTGGCAAAATGAGTGTGCTAAACACTAAATAGACCCCAACCAGCTCAACCGATAAAGTGATCACCAGCGCAAACAGCGGATAGAATCCCGCACCGTTTAAGATCTGTGGCCGCAAGAATATCACCGCTAACACAGCCGCATACACCACTGTCGGTAACACTAATTGCGACCAACTCACCCAAAGGATCTGGCCCGACATCAATTGCTTTAACAGCTCTGCCCCGTGGGGATCGTTCGCCAGCAATAGCATGGCCGCCACCGCCGACAACACGTAAAAGCAACCTATCATCGCCTCTAGCTCGCCCGCCATTCGCTTGGATAACCAAGCGATAAATCCCGCCCCCACGAGGGCGAATAAGGCTGGCATCCACACATTAGAAAATGGCATATCCTCTAACCTGTGGTCCATATGTGCCACTATCGCCCCCAGCGCGGCGACTTGCGCAATGGCTAAATCGATAAAGATGATCCCACGCTTAAGCACTTGTTTGCCAAGTACAATATGCGTTGAAAGCACTAAGATCCCCGCCGCCAATGCTGGCAGCAGGATCGACATCAGTTCCAGATCCAACATAGGCTTATTTCACCCCGTTTAAGAGGGAAATGGCATTGTCGTAGAGGCTAAAGAGATCTTGGCTGGCATCGTTACCCCCTACCGACATTGGCAACATCAGCACAGGCAGATTGGCCTTTTCGCCCAACCAGTTAGCACCACGTTCATCCTGATAGGAAGCCACAACTACCGCCAGAATATCCTTCTGCTCGGCGCGGCTGAGCAGACTCGCCAAGTGGCCGCTGGTCGGTGCCAAACCGGGTTTAGGCTCAAGATCAGCGACTTGTTCTATGCCTAACCAGTTAAACAGGTATCTAAAACTGGTGTGATAAGCGATGACTTTTTTGCCTTTTAACGCTTTGGCTTGCTCTTCCCAGCGAGGAATAGCCGCCTGCCAACGAGTACTAAAGTCCGCTAAGGCCTTTTGATAATTCGCCGCCTCACTTGGATCAAGCTGACTCATCTTGGCACTCAGTGCATTGGCGACAGTGAGCAAACGATTGGGATCGAAGTGAATATGCGGATTCCCCTTGGCATGCACATCCCCCATGCTGCGGTCCACACTCGCTAATTTATCTAAGGTATCGATTTGATCTGCGGCGAAAAACAGCCCCTGATCGGTAGAGCGAACCTTAGCGTTAGCCGACTTCATTTGCAGCATTGGCAACCAACCGATTTCTAAATCGGCGCCCGCACAGACCACCAGATCCGCTTGGCGCATTTTGGCGATCAAACTCGGACGCGCCTGCACTTGATGCGGATCCTGCAGGGCCGTGGTTGCCGAATAAATGTTGGCATTTGGAGCCAGCTCTTTTGCCAGTGCGGCATACTCGGGTTCACAGGCAAACACATTCAGCTCAGCATGGGCAAAGCCTGAACAAGCGATATACAGGGCCGCTGCGGCCGCTTTAACAAAATTAGAATTGATGCGCACCGTGAGCCCCCAGAGACATAATGTATTGAATAGTGAAAACATTGTCGTCTTCGATTCCATCGAAGTTAGTTCCCTTCTGATTGGTGTACTGGAAACGTACCGTCGAGAAATGGCTCGAATGCCATGCCAGACTCACCTCAGATTCCTTTAACTTCTGTCCATGGAAATGATCGCCATGGAGCTCTTGGGTATCCACCTCGCCGTAACGCACACCCGCAGACCAGCTAGGCGTGAATTGATACACGCTGCTCAGATACCAACCTTGATGATAGTCCTTGCTCGGCGCATCCTCAGGATGCAGGTCGCTCGGCACAAAGTCCGTCACGCGGTAATACTCACCGCTCAGGGTCAGGTTTTGGTATTTATAGTTGCCATTTGGCGCCCACTTATACACAAAATCAGCACCATAGGTGTTTTTACCTGTGTAAGATGCCGCATGGCTGTGGTCATGGCCTTCTTCGGCCGCTTCGTCTTCGTGCTCGTCACCCTCTTCATGGGCTGTGACTTGACCATTTTCGTTACGCAGGTAGCTCAATCCCGCCTGCCATGAGCTGTTGTCACCAATGTCGCCACCGATTTTTGAGTATAAGGTGTACACGCCTACGTTTTTAAACTCACGCTCACCGTGTTCATCGGCCGCGCGCATGCTCTCGCCTTTAAAGGCTTCGGCACCTATGGTCCAATACAGATCCGTTGGTGCTACAAAGTTTAAGCGCACACCATCGTCAAAGTAATGGCCGCCGAAAAATGCGCGGTAAGCAATCGGACGATCGGTGAATGAATCGGTATGTAAATGCTGGTTATTTAAATAACCTATATCCGAGAGGAAACGTCCGCCACGGATTGAGAAACCCGCTGGCATCGCCATGGTTTGGATAAAAGCTTCTTCGAGATTGAGCTCAGTTTCACCGTCGTGCATCTCAACAACAGCGGTCACTTTGCCGTAGAACATGTCGTCGATATTGGCACTCATCGCCAGCTCAGTTTCACCTAAACCAAAGCCTTCGGCGGTTTCAGCCAATGGGCGCTCGGCCGTTTGGTAGTAGCCATTGAGTACTGCGCTAATCGCAGGGTTGGTAAGGCTCGAATCTTCCGCTAACAGTGCCGGCGAAACGAAAGCGCACGCCAAGGCCACCAAAGAAATTCGGTTGTTCAAAACAGTCATGATATCTCCAAAATACAACTAGCACTCGATGACTGCGTAAAGTCACCAAGAAATACAATAAGTTAAAATGTAAAAGTTGATTTAACGGAGAACTGGCGGCGCGCGGCTTAGGTAAACACTGACGTGTTTAGAGAAGGTTATGGGTAAGACAAACTCACAAACATCAAATCGCTGTATCGCTAAATCGAGCTTAAGCGGCTGGGTGAGCAGAATTTTATTCAACTGATGTTGATGGAAGCACAGGGTACAGTGCGTCTTTGCCCCATCATCAAGGTGGGTCACACTATGGGCTGAGGCGGCAAAAGACAGCAATACCAATACGGCGGCTAGCCATACCGAAATTGTGCGTCTTATGTGACTGTGCAGTCTCACTCAGTCGTCCCCATAGTAAAAAAGTGGCACAAGTTTAAGTCAGGCCACTAGCAAGTTGCAATAAGGTAATAGGCGCCCAATGCGTTACAAGATATTTACCAATGCAACTTTAGGATGAAAAACACACAACAAAAAAACGGCTCAAGTTGGCAAAAAGAGTTATTTAAGATTAGCTTAAGTCAGTAAAACTATGATGTGCTCGGTGTGATACCCGCTCAATCTAGAATCCATTCAATCCAGCATAAGGCAACCAAAATGCTAGCATTTTTTCGTGAAAACTTAGGATTAATCTTAGGGATAGTGATTTTCGGCGCAGTGATTTTGGGTGGTATTTATTACGTAGAACACTCATTAGAGAGTCAAGAACAGGTTGTTCAATAGCCAAGCTCTAGTCTAAACCAAGTTGAGCCTGTGCGATAAAACCTGCGCGGCTCGACTCGGTTAATCCAATCCCCTCGCCTCTAGCGATACTTTTGCCGTTGTTCGCTATCGTCTTCCTTCTCTGGTGCCTCAATGGTTTGCAATTGATCCATAAAATGGCTCACCAGCAACAGCATCACACAGAAGATCATCACAGGGATCAAAAAATGCCGGGTCGAAGCATCGAAGTAGCTGTATAGGCCTGTAGCTAAACTCGCATAAAAGCCAAATAACTTTAACTTCAACAGCTTAGGATTGTGCCCCAGCCACGCTGAACAATGGGGGCATTGCACTTGAGCGTGAAAACCTTTGCCACGCTGTTGGGTAATTTGAGCAATTTTAATTGACTGATGGCAATGGGAGCACAGCATTTACGGTACATTCCTAACTATGGGGCGCTAAGTTTACCAGATCCTCATCCCATTCAGTCGAACTAATTAGCCCTCAAGTTTCAAAACCTCGCTCGAGAGCTTAAAGCTGCCAAGCAGCGCACAATTTTTGTACTCGATCAGCATTTTATGCTGTTGCGATTTTACAGTGTTTCGCGCACCTCCTATTATGTACCTACCTATTTTTATTGAAGATAACGCCTATGTGCCGCTCACTCATATTAATACTTGCCCTAAGCTTTCCCCTGCTATTGAGTACCGAGGTTTTCGCGACGGATGCAGAACCGGTCGCCGCCACGCAAACTGCGCCAATCCCGAATGAAGCTCAAGTTGAGCTCACAACATTACAAGCAGCCATTAAAGAAGATATTGCGCGCTTAGCTCAGTCCCAAGGTGAATTGCGTACTATTGTTGAATATCGCATTCAAAATAAGACCTTACAGTTACGCAATAAGATTAAGTTACTGCTCGAAGATGGTAACTACGACAAAGCCTTTATGTTGGCATTGGTGCAAGAGCAGCTTAAATTTAATGAAAAAATCAACGACTACTTCAATGATAATGTGACCAAGTTGTCCCACAAGCTCGGCACGGCGGATGATGAGTCGATTCTACTCGAGATCTCAAAGCGCGAGCTCGATAAGGACAATAACTACAAGCAACGACTCGAGACCTTAAACTGGCTCAGCCAAATGGGCGAAGATGTTGCAGCGCAAAAAACCGAGCTGACCCAAATCCTCTTAGGCCGCGCCGATAACTTCGATAGCTTTGTTACCTTCACTCAGCAACAGTTACAAAATGCAGTCAACGCTGCCACCAATGCGGGTAAAGACGTGACCGCAGCGCAAACCAGTCGCGTTATGCAGCTGAAGGACAGATTAGCGCTCAACAGCCAGAGCCTTAGCATAGATATCGACTTACTCGATGCGCTAGAGCAAAACACCGCCTCACTGAAAAAGACCCTGTTCAGTATCTCAGGTGATATCACCCAAGATGTGTTAAGCATCGATGTGGCCTCAAGCTTAGTCGAACAATGGCTACATACCGCTAAAGAGCAGGCCATTAACCATGGCCCCACCTTAGTCTTTAAGTTATTTATCTTCTGTCTGATCCTGTTTGTCGCAAGCCTTGCGGGCAAACTGGCGAAAAAGATTGTCCGTAATACCGTCAGTAACTCTAAGTTAAATTTCAGTAAGTTACTGCAAGACTTCTTTACTTCACTCTCGGGCAAAGCGGTCTTTACTATCGGCGTGCTGATTGCCCTGTCCCAGCTTGGCATAGAGTTAGGCCCGTTATTGGCAGGCTTTGGTATCGCCGGTGTGATCATCGGTTTCGCCCTGCAGGATTCACTCTCGAACTTTGCCTCGGGCATGATGATTTTGATCTATCGCCCCTACGATGTGGGCGATCTGATTAACGCCGCAGGTGTTACGGGGCGCGTAAGCCATATGAGCCTAGTCTCCACCACAATTAAAACGCTAGATAATCAAAGGCTTATCATTCCAAACAATAAGATTTGGGGCGATACCATTAACAATATTACAGCCGAGCACCAACGCCGCGTCGACATGACCTTCGGCATTGGCTATGGCGACAATATTGAGCAGGCCGAAGCCGTGCTCAAGTCGATTGTTGAGGCGCATCCTAAGGTGCAAAAAATCCCTGCACCAACCATTAGGCTGCATGTGTTAGGGGAATCCTCGGTCGACTTTATCGTCCGTCCTTGGGCCAAACCCGAAGATTATTGGGATGTGTATTGGGATATTACCCGCGAAGTGAAAATGCGCTTCGATGCCGAGGGCATTAGCATTCCTTTCCCGCAGCGCGATGTGCATATTTACCAAACCAATAAATAACGCATAGCCTACGCGAAAACGAAACAAAAGGCGCAATCCTAGATTGCGCCTTTTTCATTATATTCAAAACGTTAACCAATTAACCTAAACCGGTAATCTCGCCATCGGCGGCGATATCAATCTTTAAATAGCCAGGAACTAACCCAAGCCCAGGCATAGTCATCACATTCCCCACCAGCGCGGTAATAAATCCCGCCCCCGCATTTAACACTAACTCGCGCACAGGCACGGTAAAACCTTGCGGCACGCCTTTAAGTTGAGGGTCGTGGCTAATGGATAAGGGGGTTTTCGCCATACAAACGGGTAAATGGGCGTAACCGAGGGTGTTAAGTTCCTGTAATTGCAGTTTAGCCGTCTCAGATAAACTCACCCCGGCAGCGCCATAGCCGACTTCGGTCAGGGTCGATAATTTTGCTTCAAGCGCCATTTCATCGGGATATAGCAGGGTAAATTCGCTTGGCTGCTCACAGGCGCGCATGACGGTTTGCGCCAAGGCCAACGCCCCCGACTCACCTTGGCTGAACGCCTCGCTAAGCTCGCAGCCAAAGGCAGCTGTGCCCGCAACGGCCTCAATCAACCAGTTAAGCTCTGCCTGTGTATCGGTTGCAAAGCGATTGATGGCCACCACAACGGGAATGCCGTAACGCGCCACATTATTGATATGCCAGTTTAAATTGGCAAATCCCGCCTCGAGACGGGCCTGGTCGGGCGCATTGATATCTGTATCCGAAATTAAGCCGCTATTGGCCTTCAGTGCTTTTAAGGTGGTGACTAACACCGCGGCACTCGGGGTTAACCCCGACTGACGCGCCTTGATATTACAAAACTTCTCAAACCCCATATCGGAGCCGAAACCGCCTTCCGTCACTACAAAATCGGCCAGTTTTAGAGCGATATCGTCGGCAATCACCGACGAGTTACCATGGGCGATATTGGCAAATGGCCCCGCATGGATAAGACAAGGCGCACCGTTTAAGGTCTGCATTAAGGTTGGTTTTACCGCATCCGCCATGATCGCCGTCATCGCGCCAGCAACTCCAAGGTCTTCCGCGCTAATAGCCGCACCTTGGCGATTTACAGCCAGCACTAGCTTGCTAATACGCGCGCGCATATCCGCCAGATTACGGCTGAGCGCCAAAATCGCCATTAACTCGGAGGCGGCGGTAATATCAAAGCCAGAGGTATAAGCGGGGCCATTATTTTCACCTAGCCCGACTTCAATCTCACGTAAACAGCGATCGTTATGATCGACCACCCTGTGCCAACGGATGCCGTTAGGCGCTATATCTAGGTAATTCTGCCCAGACTGCAACTCAAATTCGGTCTTGCCTAAACGTGTTTCATGGTACTGCCGAGAGGCTATCGCCGCCGCGCCGAGATTATGGGCACTGCTGACAGCATGAATATCACCCGTTAGATGCAGATTCAACTCCTGCATGGGCACCACTTGGGCGTAACCGCCACCAGCGGCGCCGCCTTTCACTCCAAATACTGGACCCATACTGGGCTGGCGAATACAGGCGCACACCTTGTTACCTAGCGCTTTTAGGGATTGGGTTAAACCAATGGTGGTGACGGTTTTGCCTTCGCCGTGGGGCGTTGGTGTCACCGCGGTGACAATGATCAGTTTACCCTGTTGCTGCTCGGCTAAACGCTGCTGCACACGCAAATCGACCTTGGCTTTGGTCGTGCCAAATAGCTGCATCTCATCGGGTAATAACCCAAATTCGGCGCCAAGCGCGGCGATATCTTTTAGGTGCGCGCGGCGCGAAATATCCATATCGGTTAGCATGGGGTCATCTCTCCCTTGGGTATTTTGGCATCCACGCTAGGCGTGCAAGCAGTGAATACAAAATAGGTACGCAAAATCGGTAAGTATCAGCGACGGCTGATTGAATATGGCGGATATTAGGTGATTAGCTTTAAGATATATAGCCATCGAAAGGGTTAATGAGCGATTCCTTAATCTGCATCAAATAAATCGACTCGGGTCCTTTCCCCTACAAAATACAGATTCCCAAAAGAGAAACAACATGAGCGGATCCCCTTTTAGTTTTTCAGAGTTTGTTGCCGGCTTTTGGCGAATGCACAGTTGGCAAATGTCACCTACCGAGCGACTTAACCTGATAGAACAATATTTAGACCTAGGTGTGACCACTATGGATCATGCCGATATTTACGGCCAATACCAGTGCGAAGCCCTGTTCGGCGAGGCGTTAACGCTAAAACCCGGCTTAAGGCAACAGATGCAATTGGTCAGCAAATGCGGCATTAAGCCCGCCTTCGATTGTCGTCCCGAGCGCTATGTAAACCATTACGACACCTCCAAGGCGCATATTATTGCTAGTGTGGAGCAATCACTAAAACAGCTGAAAACCGATTATTTAGATCTGCTGCTGATCCACAGACCCGAGCCTTTGATGGACGCCGATCAAGTGGCCGACGCCTTTACTGACTTAAAACAGGCGGGCAAGGTACGACACTTTGGGGTATCTAACTTCACCAACGCGCAGTTTTCATTATTGCAGTCGAGATTAACTGAGCCCTTAGTCACCAATCAAATCGAAATCTCACCGCTAACAATGGCGAGTTTGCACGATGGTACTCTCGATTTATGTCAGGAACGGCGCATTCGGCCTATGGCTTGGTCCTGTTTGGGCGGCGGTAAAATCTTTGATAATAGCCATCCACAGGCCATTCGCCTGCAACAAACCTTAGCGATCATCGCCGATGAGATTGGCGCCCAAGATATCAGCCAAGTGATTTATGCCTGGGTGCGGATGTTACCGAGTCGGCCCGTGCCGATTATCGGCAGTGGCAATATCGCGAGGATAAGAACGGCGGTGGCCGCACAGTCACTCACCCTAGACAGGCAGCAATGGTTTAGTATCTGGCAGGCATCAACCGGACACAGCGTGCCTTAGCGCTGCAAACAACACCAACAAAAACGGCGCCTTAGGCGCCGTTACTCTTCATGCTTAAAGCTGCACTTCACCACTGAGATGTGGCCTGCGACCTTTACTGTCACGCAGCTCAAACACCCACTTGTCTTGTGATTTTTCGTAACCAAATCCCACTTCTGCGGGCATCAGTAACGGCAGCTTAAAGGCCACATCGACTACGAAGGGGCGCTCACCAATCTCAGGAATTAATTCTGCTAAGCAGCGCGCCTTAGACCACATACCGTGGGCCAACACACGGTCAAAACCGAAACGTTTGGACAGCACGGGATGCAGGTGGATCAGGTTATAGTCGCCTGATGCTTTGGCATAACGGCGGCCTAAATCTTCACTCAACTCCCAAGATTGGGGCGAGTCCCAGGCCATCTCGAGCGCCTTAGGTGGACGAACGCGGCGGCCAGCGGTCTCGATACGATAGAGGTAAGTCGACAGCGATTCCCACACCAGCTCTTCGCCCACAAAGGCCTTAGAGACAAATTCAAACTCTAAGCCTGAATCGGTTTCACGGCTGGTGGTTAAGGCGCATTCGAGGGAGAACACTTCATCGACTGTCGTCGGACGATAGACTTGAATACGGTTCTTTAAATGGATCATCCCCAGCAACGGGAAGGTAATACCATCGTGGGTAAAAATCACCGCATGTAGGCGAAATGCCATCACATACAAATAGGTTGGCGGCAATATTTTACCGTTGAAATTAAAGCCACACACTTGGGCATATTGGCTAACTTTGGTCTCGGACACTTGCACATTGGGCGCCGACACCTTGATATAAGGTAAGGGCTGTTGGTCCCAACCGGGCTTACGACCAAAGAAAATCTTGCGATAAAGAGAAAACAGCGAGGGCATCGCGTTCAATTCAACACAATATGCATTATTCAAGTCTGAGTACCTTTTAATTAACTATCCCTACGCACGAATAACCAGAAATACCCCGTACAGATGCATAACATCTGAAAAATCAAAAAGTTCACGAGTGTAAAACAGGCAAAACTGTGTCTAAAAAGGGCTGATGCTGACTCACCGAATGGACAATTATACCCAAACAACCTGAAGATGAGGATTCAGCGGGAATGTAACGCTCTTTAGGCAAGGCCATTTATTGCTCCTGCATAAATGGCATTCACGCCTTCCATGGCGCTTGCGGTTATTTGCAGACCTAGTGGTCTAAGTCAAAAATAACCAACACAGCATAAAGAGCGTTAAAACCCGCCGAGACGGAGCGCCTAGGGCACTCCACTTCGGTGTTGCATCTCGACATTCTTTCATTGATGCGCCTTGAATTGAAGCCCCCTAGACGCTCTGAAACTCATATCTTCAGGTCGCTTGGGTATATTAGAGTCAGGTTTATCGAAAACGGCGTGATTATACCCCAGCGGATAGAGTTCTGGATATCCCCCACTTTACTGTGATTTTTTATTCCATTAAAAATCAATACATTACAAAAACATAGCCCTGCATGACTTTGCCTTATCCACACTGCGAGTGCGAAAAGATTACGCCTGTGCCACACTATCGCCCCCTGTCTTTAACTTAGTTAACCCGTGCAAGATAAGAATTTCGATAAACTCGCGCAAAAGTTCGCGAAGAACATTTATGGCACCCCTAAGGGTGAAATCCGTGCCGCCGTGTTATGGCGCGATCTCGCTCCCGCCTTGGCGCAATTTGGCGATAAAAAACTGCGGATTTTAGATGCGGGCGGCGGCTTTGGTTATTTCAGCCAAAAGCTGGCACGCCTGGGCCATGAAGTGGTGCTGTGTGATATTTCCGCCGAAATGCTCGCCCAAGCGAAAACACAAATCGATGCCAGCGACACGCCATTGGCTATCCGTTTGGTGCACGCGCCAATTCAAGCCCTCTCCGTCGCCGAACATGGCAGATTCGATCTTATCCTCTGCCATGCCGTAGTCGAATGGCTCGCCGATGCGAAAACCACCATGGAAGGCTTGCTGACCATGCTTAAGCCCAATGGGCTGTTTTCGCTGATGTTTTACAATAAAGAAGCGATGCGCTTCCATGCGTTAGTGTCGGGTAATTTCGACTATGTTGCCGCCGATCTTAAGGTGAAGAAGAAGGTACGCCTCACACCGACGCACCCGCTTTATATTCATGATGTCAAACAATGGTTTGCCGAATGGAATATGGATCTGCTGCGCAAGTCGGGCGTGCGAGTCATTCACGACTATTTGAAAAAACACCAGCCCGCGGATTTTGACTATCAAAAGCTGCTGACGATGGAGCTCGAATATTCCCAACGCGAGCCCTATATTTCGCTCGGTCGTTATGTGCATTTTCTGGGACAAAGCGCCGCAACTCTAGATGCATCCAACTAATGTCGCGAAAC
Organism: Shewanella mangrovisoli; assembly: GCF_019457635.1. NCBI lineage: Bacteria > Pseudomonadati > Pseudomonadota > Gammaproteobacteria > Alteromonadales > Shewanellaceae > Shewanella > Shewanella mangrovisoli. The sequence goes on along the minus strand of NZ_CP080412.1, from coordinate 687,546 downwards.
AATAAAGGACGTCAAGGCGTCCTTTATTGTTTCATCACCAGATGATTCGACCCTAGTTCTGTTCACTAAGTGTATTCAACCCCAGTGCATTCAAATCCAGAGTGCCAACCCCAATCATCCGTTACACAACGATATCAGTCACATCGCTCACGCCAACAGGCGGTTACGGTTGCGCCCTTCTGTTTAAGCAGTTGCACCACACTCTTATCCCCCACCACATGACCAGCGCCTACCACTACAAATAGCGGTTGACTGGCGGCTTCTGCGGTCATTAACCTCATCATGCCATCGGCCATGACTTTATTGCGCTGCCAGAGAATTTTATCCAGCATCAGGGTATCGCCCTCCCCGCCGAGCTGCTCCTGCATCAAAGTATCTAACGCAGTTTCATCTCCGGAGCGCCACGCCTCAACCAGTGAGAGTAGTTCGGCATCTGAGGCATTAATGGCTTCGCGCACCATAGACCACTGGGCCTGACTATCGAAGGAGGATAGTAATTGGAACTGCGACTCAGCCGTCTCTAGCTGATACACAGGCTTACCCGCACGGCCAAGCAACTGCATATCGACACCATAGTCAGTGCTAAAACCTAAGCTATTGTAGCGCAGTAGATTAAGTTGAGATGCCTGCAACCAAGGCGCAAAGGCTTGAATCGACTGGCATAGGCTAGCTTTGTCTTCACAATAGTGGCGCATTACCGCTATCGTTTGTTTATCCCGGCTCGGCCAATCAAGCCCTTGCGCTGAGTTTGCCATACCATACTTTTGCAATAGGGCGCGGCTGTCGATTTTATTGGTATCGATTTCAACCACCAATCCCTTGGACTTGGCAAATGCCGCCTCCACTTGCGCTGGCATCGGATAAAAATCGGCACGGCCAATATGAATCGAACCCAAAAGGTAAGCGGATTTGCCCTGCCATTGCACCTGATAAAACGGCGGTTTATCCGTCGGCGCCGCCCAACTCGACGCACTGGTAAACATTGCGACGCCGCACAGCGCCAGTAATAGTCGCCACCGACTTGTTGCCATATCCTTTGCCCCTTATAATTCCTGCAAATTTTGCAATGAGACGCTGTTATGCCACACACTAAGGTTATAGAGCAACTGAAAGAAAATCTTCAAATCGCCTATCGCCAAGCCATAGACGCTGACGCTAAGTTAGATGAATTGAAAAAAGCGGGCCATGGGAAATTCACTAGCATCTTCACCGCCGAACAGGGCTTTATCGTGTCGAGCAACCGCTTTTTGCCCTATGTGCAAGAATTGGTGGACGACCTCACTAAGCTGCAACAACAGAGCAGCCTAGATCCCGCCGCACTGGAAACCTTAGTGCGCCAACTGGCCACCCTTCTCAAAACCCTGCACGCCTTCAAAAAGCAAAGCTAATTCAATAAACGCTGAAATATCATCAATTTCAGCGTTTGCTCTCATTTCCTGTACACGGGTTTTCGGCAAACAAAATTGTCATCATTTTGTCATTTCTAAGTCATAGACTCCGCAAACATTGTCGTGGGGGCTGAAGTAATGACGAGTTTAGATCTGGCAAAAGAGCTTGATAAGATAATCGCAAAGGGGGCTATCAGCCCACTTTTTCAGCCCATATTCAATATCTTGGAACACAAGATCCACGGATTTGAAGCGCTCAGCCGTGGGCCTGAGCATAGCCCGCTCTACTCACCCATTCCACTGTTTAAAACCGCGGAACATCAGGGCAAATTGAGCGAACTCGAGACACTCTGCCGCCGCATTTCGCTGGAGCAATTCAAACTACGCCAGTTCCAAGGCCGTTTGTTTATTAATATTTCCCCTAAGGCCCTACTCGATCCCACTCATCCAAAGGGCATGACGCTGCAACTGCTACAGCAGCTAGGAATTTCACCGTCACAAGTGGTGATTGAGTTATCGGAGCAATATCCCGCCGACGATATCGACTTACTGAAATCTTGCCTGAATCACTATCGCAGCCAAGGCTTTATGACGGCCATTGATGACTTGGGTGCAGGTTATTCGGGTTTACGGCTCTGGTCTGAGTTATCGCCCGACTATGTAAAAATCGATCGCCACTTTATTCACCAAATCGATTCGACCCCTGTTAAGCAAGAATTTGTGCGCTCGATTGTCGAACTGTGCCAGAGCCTCACCTGCAAAGTGATTGCCGAAGGGATTGAAACCCAAGAGGAACTCGCCGTACTCAAACAGCTAGGCATAGTCTATTGCCAAGGCTATTTACTTGGACGTCCCGAGGCGCTGCCGAGCCGCGCGATGAAAGCGACCTTAGTGCCGAATAATACTCAAGTTCAGCCCAGATACAGCGAATCCGCCGAAAGCCTCTGCACCAGCGCCATTACAGTGGTGCCGACACTCAAGCTTAAGCACCTAAGCGATACTTTTAGCTCTCAACCCGCATTACAGGCCGTGGTTGTGGTGCAAGATCAACTGCCGCTGGGGATTATTAGCAGAGCGACTTTGCTGGAGCTCTTTAGCACGCCCTATGGCCGAGCCCTACATGAAAACCACGCAGTCAGTGAAGTGATGGACCCGCAAGTGTTGCAGATTGAAGCCAACGAGCCCCTGTCGATCGTGAGTCAATTACTGACCTCGGAGAGCGCCAATACCGTCGCCCAGCAATTTATCATTCTGCGTCGTGGCAAATTGCTCGGCATCGGTCACACCAAAGATTTGCTACAGCGGATCACCGAGCACAGGATCAAGATGGCAAGGCATGCCAATCCGTTAACGGATTTACCCGGTAATGTGCCTATTCAGGAAGAACTCAAACGCCTAAGAAACCAACAAAAGCCCTTCTACTTGGCCTATTTTGATCTCTGTCAGTTCAAGCCCTATAACGATATTTACGGTTTCTGCCGCGGTGATGAGGTGATCTGCGAGGTCGCCAATCTGTTAGTGAAATACAAGACGGACAACTGTTTTATCGGCCACGTCGGTGGCGATGACTTTGTGGTGATCAGCACCTGTGAGCAACTCATCGAGCGCTGCCAACGGATATTGACCGATTTTGAGGCTAACAAATCGCTCTTTTATAGTGCAGAGCATTGGCAAGCCCAAGAAATGCTCGCCGATGACAGGCAAGGACAAGCCTGTTATCACAAGTTAATCAGCCTGTGTGTCGGCGTGCTTACTCCCGCCCATACCTATAACTGCAATGAACATAGCCTATCAACCTTAAGTGCCAAGGCAAAAAAACAGGCAAAATCCGCGAGTAACGGATTTTGCCTGTTAGAAGAGAGAGACATGAGTCCCCAAGCATTGAGTGCCTAGGCTGGAATTATCAGCCTAGAGTTTCGGTGCAACGGTCTTTTTTAACCAATCACTTAGCATTTTGGTTTCATAGTTAAATGGTTTGTCATTTAACGGCTGAATACCCGTCATAAAGCCCATATCGGAGAGCTTTTCATCCCCGGCGATGATCACTTTGTCATTTTCAAGTACTTGATAACTAAAGGTCATGCGTGGTGGGTAGATCTCTTTGATCACCCGTAAATCATCGGCGGTTGCCCCAAAGGTTGGGCGCATATCCCCGGCGAGGTCGACATCGGTCACCGTCATCTCTAACTTTTGATTCGGTTTTAAGACTTTTGCCGCTTCTTTATTGATATTCGTAGTTAAAGTATCGAATAAACGCTGTTCATAACGGGACTGAATTTCGCCCGATGACTTAATATCACGGAAAGCTTTTGGGTTTTGCCAAACAATCTTAACCACCCCATCTTCTGTCACTGGGTCGGTTTTCGCCTCGTCTGCGGCCCATACAGCACTGCAACTCAACACACTGGCGAGTAATAGGAACTGAACTTTCATCTTTGCCTCCTAGGCCTAATTGTTTCTGCCATATACCGTACAAAATCTAACCTGAACTTCAGCTTAATGCAAAATCGTATTTATGACAGCATAGACTAAGTAAGCTTTTGTATAGATTGGTAAATAATTTAAGTTAGTCGCTATCAATCCGTATCTTTTTGTATCTTAACGCACCAAACGAGTGCAAAGTTATTAATTTGTGATCATTTAACGCGCATCTTACTTAAAAAAGTATTATCCTTCGCTCAATCTTTTATGACCACGACTCAAAAATGAAATTCCCCGTTGTACCTGTGTTTGTGTTAATCCTCTTTACATGCTTTGCCAGCGCCATTTGGTTTATCTCTTCGGGAGAGAAAGACACGCGCCCAGAAACTTGGTCATCCTTTATTTATACCCATGGTTATGATTCTGGGAAGTATAAGAAAATGGATAATTTCGACAGTTATGAAGCCTGTCGAGACTATGCCAAAGAGCAATCTTCCTTTTACGATAATGTGCCTTGGGAGTGTGGTCTAAAGTGCGGCTTCGATTCCCGTAAACAGGGTTTTCAATGCCAAGAGATGCGAAACGAGCAGTAAGATAGCGGTTCAGCCAAGGTTCAAGATCCCTCCAGTATGCTTAATTTCTCAGCAATACCTTTGGTTTTGTTTGTCATGGATGCACGATGAAAGCCAAACGACGATTTAAAGACTAACCGATTATCGGTAATTTAAATTTGGAGTGATCTATGAAACTAACAACCGTAAAGCTACAGCAACCTATGATGGCAAAGTTTGCCTTACTGACACTGCTCACCCTAGGCACACTCATCAGTTTACCTAGCCATGCCACCACCCTCAGCACTGCGCAGCAGCAAGTGGTGAAATCGCACTTTGATAAACTGGCTCAGTCACAACAGCAGGCAGAAGAGCGCATGACTGAACAGCTCGACCAAGACTTTAGCCGCGAATTAGCGGAGCAAGAGCATCAACTGATGTGCCTGACTTGCCCTCGCTACGGCATGACCTTCGATATCAGTAGCAATGCCTGCTTACGCTCGTAAGCCAAATTAAAACGGAAAACGCGCGCTAAGCTCAGGATATTGCTGCTTTAAATCTTTGGGCTTAGTGCTAAATTTTTTACCCGCTGGTGTCGCCTTGCCAGACGGCATAAAAGGCAACTCCTTACCCGTTCTGTCTTCAAATAGTTGACCCGCGATCAAGTCGTAATCTTCGATAAAAGGATAGGCGTAGCCGTCTTTCTCAGGCCATGCCGATAGTTGCGCCAAAGTGTCAGGATTGGCAATCACCGCCTCGTAACGCACCTGCCCAAGTGAGATCAGAAACGCGCGAAACTCGGCAAAGGCATAATCGGAATCACAGCCCGTGATGATATAAGCCGCTCCCCACACCGACCATAAGTAGCTTCGGCGCATCTGTTGGCCAAACAATTTATCAAAAGCTTTTAACTCTTCGTCACTCAGCGCTGCCAACTTTTGCTTTAATGCCTGCGCTAAAGACTCCTGGGATTGCGCTGGCTCACTGCGGGTCACTAAGTCCCAAAATTCTACTTCTGTCATCACTTAACCTAATATTGAATGCCCAAGCAAAGGCGTATTCTACATGATAATACGGTTATGCTGGACTCAGTTCGGGGCTTTTCCTACACTTGCTCCACTTAAAATAACCAATAAACCCAAGTCAATGCCTAAACGTCTTATTCTACTGATTGCCCTCTACACCCTCTTTGCCGTAGTCGCGCTACTGCGTGCCGTTGCTACTGGTTCGTTCGATCTCTTTAGCTTAGGCGTTTTGCCAGTGTTGTTTGGCATACTCACTCAGGCGCCTTGGTCTAGCTTAGTGCTGAAAATTTATATTGGATTACAGACCTTAGGCCTGTCGGCATTGGGGATTACTGCGATTATCGCCTATCAAATTACCCCGCAGGACGTAAAAGTGGTGGTTGAAGGCCACAACATCCCTATGTTGCCCTTAGTCTTAAGCATCATCGCCTTGTTATCTGTGCAGTATTGGATAGCCTTTTCCCGCGTCAGCCATAATTATTTAACCGCAAAGGTAAAAGCATAAGCCTGTTTATTGCTAAGCCCTTGTTTATAGCCTAAGTTAACGGCTCCCTAAAAGACCTGATAAAGCCAGCCACTATGACTCATTTATCGCCCAGCGAACTCTCGATTCTCATTGTTGAGCCATCGGAAACCCAGCGCCGGATTATCATCAAGCGCTTACAGCAAGAAGGCATTATCAGCATCCAAAATGCGGCTGATTTGGCTCAAGCGAAAGAATTGATAGCACGCCACAAACCGGATCTCATCGCCAGCGCCATGTATTTTGAAGATGGCACCGCGACCGAGTTTTTAAGCTACCTGCGCACCAACAGTGAATACAAAGACATTCAATTTATGTTGGTTTCGAGCGAATGTCGCCGTGAGCAATTGGAGATTTTTCGTCAGTCTGGCGTGGTCGCAATTCTGCCAAAGCCCTTTAATGCCGAACACTTAGGCAAGGCGTTGAATGCAACTATCGATTTACTCAGCCATGATGAGCTCGACCTGAGTCACTTCGATGTACACGACGTGCGTGTGCTCGTGGTTGATGACAGCCGCATGGCCCGCAATGTGATTAAACGTACAATTGGCAACCTTGGGATCAAGCAGATCACCGAAGCGGAAGATGGTGCTCAAGCCATTGAGTTAATGCGTAATAATATGTTTGACCTGATTATTACCGATTACAATATGCCCAGTGTCGATGGTCTGGCACTCACCCAATTTATCCGTAATGAAAGCCAGCAATCCCATGTGCCTATCCTCATGGTGTCTTCCGAGGCAAATGATGCTCACTTGAGCAATGTCTCGCAGGCGGGCGTCAATGCGCTGTGTGATAAACCCTTCGAACCCAAATTGGTGAAGCAGCTCTTATATCAGTTGCTCGAAGAATAAAACCTAAGTCACGAACGGGGCAAATATTCTGCATTTTTGTTACTTATAGGACACAAGCCCGCAGCAAAGGGCTTTCCAACGGCTAAACCTTGTGGCATGTTAGGCACGCTGACTTAATAAATCTACGGAAAGAAGAGACAATAAAGATGAACAAAACTGAACTTATTGCCAAGATTGCAGAAAATGCCGATATCACTAAAGCTGAAGCAGCACGTGCATTGAAATCTTTCGAAGCAGCTATTACTGAATCAATGAAAAACGGTGACAAGATCTCTATCGTTGGATTTGGCTCTTTTGAAACCACGACTCGCGCAGCTCGTACTGGCCGTAACCCACAGACAGGTAAAGAAATCCAGATCGCTGAAGCCACTGTGCCTAAGTTTAAAGCGGGTAAAACCTTGCGTGATAGTGTGAACTAATTCGCTCGACATCATTCTATAAAACGCCTCCTTTGTGGGGCGTTTTTTTTGCCCTGCGAAAAGCATGAAAGATGATTTTTTGCACAAATACAGTGCGCGCACCGCTCCATTTTTGAGCATTTTAAAACATTTTATTAACAATGATTTTGTAACCATTTGTTTTTAATGATGTTCAAATAATGGCATGTGATTAGCAATTCCCTTATCAGAAAAAACCATGATGCACCAATGTCACCCGCTCGGTGGTGACATGAGTGAATCGATAAATAAGTCAATCGAGGGGATGAGAATGAGAAAATCACTGTACAGCGTTTTGGCATTATCGACGGGATTGTTACTAACCACCAACGCCTTTGCGGCGGTGTCCGGCAATATTGGCGGCACGTCTAACTATCTATGGCGCGGGGTCACTCAAACCAATGACTCGGTCGCAATCCAAGGAGGCATAGACTATAGCCATGACTCTGGATTCTATGCCGGCACTTGGGCATCGAATGTCGACTTTGGCGACGATACCAGTTATGAGCTAGATCTCTACGCAGGCTACGGCGGCAACATCACCGAAGACCTCAGCTACGATATTGGCTACCTTTACTATGCCTATCCAGATGCTGAAGGCAGCATCGATTTTGGTGAACTGCATGGCGCTATCACCTGGAAATGGTTTGAACTCAGTTACTCACAGGTGATCAATGCGGGTGATGATGTCGCAGCCGAACCATTAGATAACAAGGACATGAGTTACCTTGCTGCCACGGCATCTTTCCCGCTGACGGATAAACTCAGCCTGTCTTTGCACTACGGCTACTCCAGTGGCGATGTGGTTGAATCTTGGTTTGGCGAAGATAACTACGCAGATTACAACGTTACTCTGAGTGCCGATACCAGCATGGGAACCGTCTCATTTATGGTGTCGGATACAGATCTGCAGGGTGATGATGCCAAGGTAGTTTTAGGCTATTCCTACGGCTTTGATTTATAAAATTAAGCGCGAGTAAAATATAAACGCCGCAATAATCGCGGCGTTTTTTATTAGGCAATTACGGCGCGATTCGATTTACGCGCCGATACCATCTTCTCAATGTACTCTACGATGGGTTCAGTGACCGAGATCCCCGTGGTCTGTTCAATCCCTTCAATACCGGGCGCCGAGTTCACCTCAAGGATCAAGGGACCGCGATTCGAACGTAAAATATCGACCCCTGCCACCACTAAGCCCATGGCTTTCACTGCAGCGACCGCCATCTTGCGCTCCGCAGGGGTGATTTTGACTTTCTCACCACAGCCACCTAAGTGCAGGTTAGAGCGAAAATCTCCCTCAGGCCCTTGGCGCTTCATCGAAGCCACCACTTTATCGCCGACCACAAAACAGCGAATATCGCTGCCGTTGGACTCCTTAATATATTCCTGCACCATAATATTGGCTTTCAGCCCTAAAAAGGCTTCGATCACGCTCTCGGCGGCGGTTTTGGTCTCGGCCAACACCACGCCAATCCCTTGAGTGCCTTCCAGCAACTTAATCACTAAGGGCGCGCCGCCCACCATGTTAATCAAATCGGGAATATCATTGGGTTTATTGGCAAATCCAGTAATAGGCATGCCAATACCTTTGCGGGAAAGCAATTGCAGCGCGCGTAACTTGTCCCGTGAACGCGCGATTGAAATAGAGTCGTTGGCGGCAAATACCCCCATCATTTCAAACTGGCGCACTACGGCGCAGCCGTAAAAGGTCACGCTGGCGTGAATGCGCGGGATAATGGCATCGAACCCCGTTAACTCTTGGCCTTGGTAATGAATGCTCGGCTTGATGGAGTTGATATTCATGTAGCAATTCAAGGTATTAATAACCACAGCCTCATGACCACGGCTCTCGCAGGCCGCCACGAGGCGTCGGGTGGAATACAACTCAGGGAACTGGGATAAGATACCTATTTTCATTGCCAAATGACCAAATTAAACACTGTGATTGAAGCTCTGTGCACACGGCATCAGAAAGGGGCGCTGATATTTGTCTATTGCTGAGTGTAAAGCAAGAAAATATTCCTCACCAGACGAAAACCTCAGCCTTAGCCAAACGTAAGATAATCTTCACAATTTAGGGTCATTATTTTGTAAGTAGTGGAGTAATGTACTTGGCCTCAAATTCGCTCGCTTCTAAGGGCCGCGAAAATAAATACCCTTGGAGTACATTGCAATTTCGTGCGGTGCAAAACTCGGCTTGTTCAGCCGTTTCAATGCCTTCGGCAACCGATGTCACGTTAAAACCATAGGCGAAATTGAGTAATGCCGCGAGTAACCGCGTATCTTTGTCATCCTTATCGTAGGAGGCAATAAAGCTCTTATCAATTTTTAATACACTGATTGGAAAGAGTTTTATATGTTCTAGGGATGAAAAGCCTGTACCGAAGTCATCGAGTGCGAATCGCACTCCAAGTTGCGCAATTCTATCGAGCACCTTGGCATGTTCATGGGGTTCTTCAATTAAGCTGTTTTCGGTAATCTCAAGCTCTAGCGCTTTCGCATCTAATCCGGTCACCTCGAGGGCATGGACAATTTTTTCATATAGATCAATGTGTCCAATTTGCGACGCCGACAGATTCACCGCAGTGGTAAAGCTATGTCCAACGGGGGTTAGCCGAGTGAGCCATTCCTGCGCTTGACGGCAGGCTTCGATAAGCACCCAGTCACCGATTTCTTCCATCAGACCAATTTCCTCTGCAATAGATAGGAATTGATCCGGTGCAATCAAACCATCTTGCGGATGCAACCAACGGATTAACGCCTCCATCCCTATCATTTGATGGGTTTGAGAATCTACTTGTGCCTGATAATAAACCTTGAATTCATTCTGCTTTAGCGCCATGCGTAAGCTGGATTCGATATGATTGCGGTAACGGACTTCTTTATCTAAGGCCTCAGAATAAAACTGAATTTGGTTGCGCCCCATTTTTTTGGCGCGATACATGGCAATATCCGCGCATTTCATCAACTCAGAGCTATCGGAAGCGGCCTCATTATAAAAAGCCACGCCGATACTGGCGCCAATCATCACATCGTTTTCACCGAGGCAGAAAACCTCCTCAAAGGCCTTAAGCAGGCGATTGGCGACTATCATGGGGAAATATTTGTAGTCATTGTCGGTCACGAGTACCACAAACTCATCGCCACCTAAGCGGGCGATCACATCACCATCTCGCAGCACTGAGCTTAATCGCGAGGCGACTTTGACGAGTAAGATATCGCCAGTTTGATGGCCTAAAGTATCGTTAATTGCTTTAAAATCATCTAGATCGAGCAAGATAACGGCGAGAAAGTCATTGCTGCGTTTTGCCCTTGCGATGGCACGATTTAGGCACAGTTCAAACCCGTAGCGGTTCACTAATTTGGTTAGAGAATCATGCTCAGCCAACTCTTTGAGTTTTTGATGGCTATTTCTTAGGGCTAAGGCCATAGAGGAACGTTGTTTGGCGTAACGAATCGCACGGCTTAAGATCCGTGAATTGACTTCATCTTTTAACAGAAAATCCTGCGCGCCCAGCTCGATACAGCGCTGCGCCAGTTTCTCATCCTCATAGCGACTCAGCATCACCACCACAGTTTGGTCTTGAGTCATCGAATTGAGTTTGATCAGCACCTCTAAACCATTGGCATCGGGTAATAGATAATCCAACAAAATACCGTCGAAATGCCTTTCCAGAGCCAAGTTAAGGCCATCGAAAGCACAATTTGCCTCAACCACATTGAAGGCTAATTTGGACTGTCGCAGTGCCCGAATAATCGCAGTTCTATCGACTTCATCATCATCGATCAGTAGTAAATCCATATACACACCCTATACGGTTGGAAGCTCCACTATGCGCCAATAACCTTCCAACATATTGAAAATGTTGTTGAAACCATCCTTAATATCCGTTTTCACCATATAGCCTGCGACATGGTGACTATAAGCCTTCATCCGATCCTCATCGGTACTCGAAGTCGTAAGCATAAATACCACGGAGGAAGACAGGGTTGGGTCGGAGCGAATATGTTCAAGGAATTCAAACCCATTCATTCTGGGCATATTAAGATCGAGCAAAATGAGGTAGGAACCTTTTATCGCTTCGCTGTGGGTCAAAATACTTAATGCTTCTAGGCCATCTCGTGCACGTACTAAGGGGTTGAGCAATCTCAGTTGCTTCATCGCCCGCTGCACCGCCATATAATCCACATCATCGTCATCGACCAACAAAATCGTCACTTGTTTGTAGTTATTGGTGCTGCTCATATCCCCTCCTTGTTGACTATGCGCATCGGCCAGCTAAATCGAAAACAACAACCACGTCCCTCTGATTCTAGTTGAATTTTTCCACCAAGACTTTCTACCGTCTTTTTGACTAGCGACAAACCTAAACCGCTCCCCTCCACTTCATCCCTCGGCCTAAGCGTTTGGAACATCTCAAATACCTTGCCATGGTATTTAGTGGATATGCCTGGACCATCATCGATAACACTAAACCAGTAATGGGTGTTGGAGGCACTACACACCACTTTAATCACACCTTCAGCCTGATCATGGTGTTTAATCGCATTACTGAATAAATTCCTTATCACTAATTCGAGCAGAGTTTTTACGGTTTTAAATTGTGGGAAATTTCCTTCGAGCTCTAGGGAAAAGCCCTGCGGCGGTGCGACTAAGGCGAACATATCCTCAATCATTTGCCGTGAATCAACATCGACAATCTCCGCATCGACTCGCCCAATACGCGAAAACATCAGCAAACCATCGAGCAGCAACACCATACGTTGGATACGGCTTTGGATTAACCCTAAGTATTTTTGGACGTTTTCGTCCATGTTCTCCGACAAGTCTTCACTTAACCAACTCGTTAGCTGTTCAATGCCCCGCAGTGGCGACTTAAGATCGTGTGAAGCTATATAAGCAAACTGGTCGAGTTCTTTGTTGATGCGCTCAAGTTCAGCCGTATGCTCAATCCTCTGCGCTTCGATCCGTTTGCGCTCCGACACATTGTTTATCGTTGCCAATATCGACACGCCATTACTGAAGTGAATCGGTGTTAGCCCCACTTCAATCGCCAAGCGAGTCCCATCTTTACAACAACCGAACAAGTCGTCCCGCAGTGACATGTTTTTCGCAATCGGCTGAGCCAGATAACTGCCCATATGCCGCTGATGTATCTCCCTTAATCCCTCGGGTAATAACATATTGATTGAACGCCCGAGTAACTCATCCCGTGCGTAACCAAAGAGGCGTTCGGCATGGGTGTTCACTAAGGTGATAATGCCTTTTCTATCCACCATAAAGAGCGCACTAGGTGAAGCTTCAATCACGAGGCGGAAGCGTTTTTCATTGGCAATTAACTCTGCAGTTAACCTCGACTCTTGATAACGATTTCGCGCCATCGTCAGCACTGAGTAAAACAAGGCTAAGATAAACGCACTCCCAATAACCTGAAGCCACACACTTTGGGTTTGTTCCGCGCTTGAGATAAAGCGCGATTCAGAGGACACCTCTAAACGCCAAACTTGGCCTTCCATGGTTTCTAGCTGGGATTGATAAAACACATCATTTGTAGAGGGCAAGGCTTTATGGCTGCTAAACATCAGGCTCTCGTTGTTGGCCTCCATACCATCGTAAATCGCCAGTTTTAATCCCGAAAAACGTTTCCCCATAATCCCTTGCATTAGATCATTCATACGAAATGGGGCATACACCACGCCGATGGCCTGTTGCTTACGTTCTTCCTCCGTCATCGGCTGACCGCGGTATAACGGGACATACATTAAAATACCGGCCTGAGCATCGTCTGGGGTTTCTTGCACTAGAGTTACTTTACCCGATGCAGTGGGGAGCCCTGTGGCAATGGCGTGTAAGATGGCAGCCCTGCGGGTTGATTCGGAGCACATATCGAAGCCAAATGCCCGTTGATTGCGCCAGTCAAATGGTTCTAAGTACTTAATCGCACAATAGAGATCTCTCTCCCCAACAGGGGTCACTCTATAATCATCGAATCCTTCCTCTTGCACTTCTTGAGTGAAAGCCTCCACAGTTGCAGGCGTTAAGAGTTGCGCAAAGCCTAAACCTTGAATCCCGGGGTAATATTCGGATAAACGAGCATTAGAAACATAGAGTTGCCATTCACGGCGAGTCACCCCATCCGAGGCGAGAAATAGTCCTACGCCGCCGCGCAATACCTGCTCATAGGCAGTCATACGACTGCTGACGGCACCAATAAGATCTTGAACATTATTGTTAAAACGCTCATCACCCCGATCTCGTAAATATTCTTCAAGCACATACCAAGAGAGCCCCATAAAAAAGACGGCGGCGAGTAACATCAACCAACTGGAGCTGATCACACTGGCATAAAAGCTTTTAGAGCTGTTGAAGTTGAAAGAATCAGGGAAACTATCCTTGTCCATACCCGCTAAATCCCTAGCATTGAAGAAGATTAAACACTGATCCAAGTGTTGTTGGTGTTTTAGGCAAATTCAAGTCTATCCTACTATTTAAGTAGGAATTAACTTAGAAAATAAAAATAATGAGTTATGCGCTAAATCACAAAATTCAGCGGTTGCTGAATGAGCACCAAAATAGCGTGACAATATGACAAGCTTACAGGGTCAATACCCCGCTTTACGGGAAGAAAATTTTACGTTCAGTCGTAAAATTTTTTGCTTTTCTGCCACACTCTTTTTAGATAGAAAGGCGTTAGGAACAACAATGAGGAATTCGTTATGGCTCATATTACTGAAGTCGTGCCCAACGATACTGAAATTGAGGCAATGACCACCCCTAGAAACAGCAAAGCAGCCGAGGCAATGCAACATAAGCGTGAGATAAAGAAACGCTTAGAAGATTACCTCGAACGCGCCGAGTTAAGACGTGCATTAGGAGATGACGACTTATTCTAAGCTTCCCGTTCCCTTAAGGCGTTAGGTTACTCAAAACCTGCGTTTTTCTAAAAGCCTCACCCAGCTCCTAGGGCTGGGTGTACAATTTACTATTATTTTGATATTACTTTTTGCCACTCTTATAGGCCTGAGTTTTGATAAGCAGCCATTCCGCTTTTGCCCCAAGATACACATAAGCCCCTAATCCAACTAATAATCCTACGACGGCCAACATCATCCAAATCGCCGGCTCAATATATTGTTTCTCCCCCAATGACGCCTTAAACATAGTCAATAAGGCCTCAATTGAAATGGCGATCAAAATCGTTGAAACAAATCGAGTGATGGTTCTGCGGGTGGAGCTGTGACGAAAAATATCCTTATGCATTAATACTTCTTCCTCCAGAATTGTTTTCCCGAGGTCGAAGATCGCTAATGCCAGAGTCATAAAGATAATAATCCCAAAGGGTTGCAATGGATCTTGCCCAACATGATCCACCACAAATAACCCATAAATATCCCTAAGCGCCGTCCAAAGTAGCACCATGACTAGCACAAAAAGCCCCGCGACTATCACGCCATACACGGCTTTAAAGGCTGGCGTAACCCGCCGACGAGCACTGTCGCCCATCATAAATTCAATCATTCGCGTCAAATCCACATCGACGACCAGATAGCCCAGCTTTTGCTCCTGCTGCACAATCGCTAAGGAGGCCGATAAACATAAGTTCCCGCTGGCATTGGATAAATAAGGGCGAGTGATATTAACCCCATCAGACTCATCCCTATTGGTAAAATAGGGCCGTTGACTACGATCGCGATTCCCCCCAAGGGGCACTAACTTGATCTGCTGATCGACCACTGCGATATTTTGACTAATTTGCACTCCTTGGGTATCGAGCAAATACATCAGCTCGACAAAGGGATAACTGCCCGCAATGCCTTTCATGGCCTTGATATCGACTTTTGGTTGGTGAAATAAGTCCGCATCGGCAATGCCCGTTAAAATAGACTCCATCAACTCATGCACTGTGGCCTCATACTCGTGATAACGCTCAATCACACTCAAATAGCTCATTGCAGCCATAACTCTCTCCCATCGACGTTATCCGATTGCTCACACACGCAAAGCAGCTTTGATGCCAGCAAAATAAGTTAATGTTTAACAGTGAGTTATGAGATTAAGCCCGCGAAGTCTCGCGCCAAAATAAGCCGCATTGCACCAAAATGATTCATTAAACCGATAACTTGTCAGTAATTTAATCGACAATATTCAATTGCTTGAAGGGAGAAACCTATAAATGCAGCGGCTTTACCGCTATGATTAAGCTAATTTTTATCATCCAAGTCGCAACAGGATTACGGGAATGTCAGAGTCGTTAACCCAGTATCAAGAAGATTTACGCCGCCTTTCCGATGAGCTTATCCGCATCCAAACGCCGATTAAAATTTTAGATGCCATCAAATGGCCACGGGAAATGGAAGAGCGTTTTCTCTCCAGTAAAGGTACGGTTCTGCCAGCGATTAGCCAAGATTTTTATCAAAAAATTGCCTTGCCCTTCGATCCCGTTAAAACTCAAGCCGAGCTGCTTGATCTAAAACAAGAAATCCACCGCCGTTTGGGTAAAAAAGACAAGCTGGGTAAGATCTTAGTTGCTAACGTCGACCAATATCGCCTAGTTGTCGATATGCTGGGTCATCGAGGAACCCCAGTCTTTGGTCAGCTGAGCCAAGAACTCTACGGCAGCGCCAGCCACAGACTACATGGCGATCGCCACACCCTACGCCAATTGGGCGATAAACTCAGTTATATCTTCTCCTTGCCCGCCGCGCGGCATATGAATAAGCATCATCCCAAAATCATTAGCGCCCCAGAAGCCGTGAATGTGCTGAGCCAGCGATTGGAAAAATACTTCCACAGTGATGACATGCGGGTGCGCTTGAGTGACGGGATTGTGTCCGATGCTGCCGTGGGTGGCGATACGGTCAAACTCAACAGCAAAGCCATGTTCAGCGAGTCAGATCTCAATGTGTACGAAGTCCATGAAGGCTGGGTGCATGTGGGCACCACCCTCAATGGCCGTGCTCAGCCCCATGCTACTTGGCTCAGCGTCGGGTCTCCCCGCGTAGCAGCCACCCAAGAAGGGCTCGCCGTGTTACTCGAAATGCTCACCCTGAGTTCAAACCCAGGCCGTGCCCGCCGTATTAGCGACCGTGTAGCTGCGGTAGATATGGCGGAAAAGGGGGCGAACTTTATTGAAGTGTTCAACTATTTCAGAGAGTTAAATCTTAGTGCTAAGGACAGTTATCGGGTCACGCAAAGGGTGTTTCGTGGCGGCATGGTCGAAGGTGGCAGCTTTTTTACCAAAGATATTTCCTATGTGCGCGGCTATGTCGAAAACATCAACTTTATCCGCAGCGCCATCACATCGGGTTTACCCGAACTGATCCCTATGCTGTTTTTAGGCAAGCTGGCCATCGAAGATATCCCTGTACTCTATCAAGCTTGCCAAGAAGGGATTCTAACACCACCTAAGTATTTACCGCCGATGTTTGACAACTTCAGCGGCTTGTATGCCTGGTTTGGTTTCGCCTCAGGATTAGCCGGAATCGATCTAAAAGGAGTGCAACGTCACTTCACCCGCTTATTTAAAGACGTCCCCAGTATCGACCCAAGCCTCGAGTTACTCGACGACACTGAATTTGATAATAACTCGGACTAACACTGTAATGTGGCCCACAGAACACAGAGCTGCGGGCAATCACTTAAGCTGTCACCCAGACTAATTTGGGTAAGGCATTTAAATCCAACATATCGCCACGGGTGGCAATAGCCAGCGCCTTAGGTTTGGTTTTCGAGTCTTGATTCATCACCGCGACTAATCCCTGCTGCGCTTCGGGTTCGCCGTGAACAAGCACCAGGGGCGGCTGCGCTTCAAAATGTCGATACCAACGTAATAACTCCGCCTGATCCGCATGGGCCGATAAGCCTCCGACTGTATGCAATTTAGCGGCAACTTTAATGCTACGACCATGGATAGTCAGCTCCTCGGCGCCATCGACTAAGGCGCGTCCCGGCGTACCAAGTGCTTGATAGCCGCAGATAATCACATCGCATTCAGGGCGCCATAGATTGTGCTCTAAATGACTACGGATACGGCCACCGTTACACATGCCGCTGCCCGCAATAATGATCAATCCTTTGTGCACATCGTTTAGGGCGATAGACTCCTCGGTCGTTTGGATAAATTCTACATTCGACAATAACGGATGTTGCCCAGGATGCTGGCGCGTAAAGCGCTTAAAATCATCATCCATTAAGGGGTAATTATTGACATACACCCGCGTCGCCTCAATCGCCATAGGACTATCGAGGCAGACTTTCCAGCGGGAGAGATCCCACTCTTTGGCATATAAATGAAATAGATACAAAAGCTCCTGCGCACGCCCAACGGAGAAGGCCGGCAACAGAATATTACCGTGACTCTCGGTCACCGCCTTGGCGAAAATAGCCTTTAACTCGGCCAGAGTATCGGTCCAGCTGCGGTGGAAACGATTACCGTAGGTGCTTTCCATTAGTACTAAGTCGGCGGTGTCGACTAAGGTGGGATTACGTAATATCGGCATGCCAGCGCGGCCAAGATCGCCACTAAATACCAGTTTTTTCTGCGCTTTCCCCTCACCTAACCAAAGCTCTACCAGTGCCGAGCCTAAAATATGCCCCGCATCCGATAAGCAAATATCCACATGGGGGATCACTTGGGTGACTTGGCCATATTCCACTGACACAAACTGAGTAATGGCCTGCTCCGCATCTTCCACGGTAAATAGCGGTTCTAGAGGTTCCAACTCATGCTTCGCACGCTTTTTATTGGTTCTTTCGGTATCGCGCACCTGCAACATGGCGGCATCTTTTAGCATGATGGCACACAGCTCTGCCGTTGCTTTATGGGTAAAAATCGGCCCGGTATAGCCTGCCTTAACCAACAGGGGTAAGCGGCCCGAATGATCAATATGGGCGTGACTCAAGACAACGGCTGAAATCGCAAGGGGATCGAAGCTAAAAGGTTCGTGATTACGTAACTCATCGGCCTTGCCGCCTTGAATGAGGCCGCAATCAAGCAGCATTTGCTTACCTGCCACTGTGAGTAAGTGGCACGAGCCAGTCACTTCCTCGGTCGCGCCCAAAAA
Source organism: Shewanella mangrovisoli (assembly GCF_019457635.1). Classification (NCBI taxonomy): domain Bacteria; kingdom Pseudomonadati; phylum Pseudomonadota; class Gammaproteobacteria; order Alteromonadales; family Shewanellaceae; genus Shewanella; species Shewanella mangrovisoli. The sequence continues at coordinate 669,280 of NZ_CP080412.1, read as the reverse complement.
CTGCAATGTCATCTGCATAGCTTGCCTCCAGCATGTTTATCTCTTTTAAAGATAGACTATGCCCTTATTCCTAAAAGAAAAAGGAATAATTGGTAAAGCATGATCAAAGCCAACTTTCGATGTAAAACCTTGGTGATCAATAACCTAACAGTGGGTACAACTGGCCCTGACGAACCGCTTTATCGGCTTGTGTCAGCGTGCCATCCCGCTGCCATTGTTCGAGTTGTTTTTGCAATATGGGTTGCACTTCGGCGGCCGTCATGCCGGCATGAATATCCGCACTGTAAAGCAGTTTCAGCAAAATATAATCCAGCCCAGTGAGTAAATCCTGCGGTGTTTTATCGTTAAAAATGGAAGGAAATACTTTCACCGAATCATTGGGTAGACCCAACACTTGGGTGATTTCTTCCACCACGCAGGCCACCAATTTGCCATGCATTTGCGCTTGGTCGACCGGGATAACGACCCAAGCGCGCTCAATCTCACTCTGGGAATTAAGCGCAAATTTGCCCATACAAACAGAGCCATGAATATTACTGGCCGCACTTGACCCCATCAGACGCCTCACCACATCGGCCCATTGGGATTGACGGGTAAAGACTAAGTGTAAATTGGCCTCTTCGAGCGCATCCACCTTGACAATACTGTGGCCGGTAATTTGTGCCAGATGGCTTAAATGCATTTGCACCAATTGTGCATGCAACCCAGTATCGCTCACTTGATGCTCGACAAAGACGCGCACGGGCTGACGCCATTTCCGTACCCGATGTTTATCTTTATCGTATTCATTTTTAAGGGCTATCTCATCAAAGGCTTGGATAATGTAGGCGGGATTTTTCCAATCTCGAATAGGCTTTGGCGCGAGATTTGGTTTCTCAGCCAATGCGGAATTTGAAGCAGGTGTAACCGATGCGAAAAGCGGTGAAACAGCGAATAGCGAAGCCATGCAGACAAGGCAAATGGTTCTAACGCCCGGTAAACGCTTTCGCCAGCTCAACATCTTGCTATCCTTTGACTTGTCGAGGCAGCTTGATAGAGATCAGTGCCGTTATTGCAATAAAGGCCGTCGAAATCCACAAACAGGCCACCAGTCCATAACTCTGATACACCCAGCCCGAAAGTACAGTTCCCACTAAACGCCCCATGGCATTAGCCATATAGTAGAACCCAACATCGAGGGATACCGCCTCTTCACTGGCGTAACTCACAATTAAATAGCTGTGCAATGAAGAGTTAATCGCAAACAGTCCACCAAATAACATCAGCCCCAAGATCAGACTGAGCTGTGGTGAGAAATCCAGATATAAACTGAGTGCAATTAACGCGGGAACAAAAGCTAATAACGTCGACCAAACTAAGGCGGTATAACCGTCGGGAATGCGCTGCGAAGTGTTAGCTTCTGCCCGACTCGAGCCAGTGATCTTCGGAGCTAAGGTTTGCACTATGCCGTAAGCTATCACCCAGAGCGCCAAAAAGCCGCCCACGGCCCAATGATCCCAGCCCCATTGACTCGCCAGATACACGGGCAGCGCCACCACAAACCACACATCCCTTGCGGCAAACAAAAACAGGCGCGCCGCCGAGAGAATATTCACACTGCGACTCTTAGAAAAAATCTCGGTAAACTTAGGTTTATTCTTCGCTTTCCCCAAATCCTTTTTCAGCAAGACCAAACTCATTAACCACACTAGCGCAAGCACGGCCATCATGGCGGCAATCGCCATATTGAAACCCAATCCCGCCAGCAAGGCGCCACCGAGGAAAAATCCCGCCCCTTTAAGGGCATTTTTAGACCCGGTTAGCAGAGCAACCCAATGGTAAAGCCTGCCCTGCTCACCCTTTGGCACCAGCAATTTAATCGCGCTTTTTGCGCTCATCTTGTTGAGATCTTTAGCAATACCCGAAAGAGCCTGCGCCGCCATCACCCAGGGCACGCCCGCAAGCCACAGCGGTAAACTGGCCGCTGGCACCAATAACATCCCTAATGCCAACACCTGCATGCCAAGACCTAGATTCATAGTGCGATTAAGCCCTAGGCGAACGCCGAGATAACCGCCCACCAGATTGGTCACGACACCAAAAATCTCATAGAACAAGAACAACATCGCAATCGCGAATGGCGTATAACCGAGATCGTGAAAATGCAGTACCACCAACATCCGCAGCGCACCATCGGTTAAGGTAAAACTCCAATAATTGAAGGTGATCAGCAAATATTGCCGCACAGCAGCGGACAATTGCATCAGTTGCTCAAATAGCTTGGCAGCAGGCACAGTGCTCTCCTAACGCGGCAGATCAAGCTGGCCGACTAAACGGGCAAGCTCTGCCGTACGATTGGCGTATCCCCACTCATTGTCGTACCACACGTAAAGTTTTAGCTGAGTCCCATTCACCACCATGGTCGAAAGCGCATCGACAATGCTCGAACGGGGATCGGTTTTATAATCAACCGACACTAACGGCCGCTCCTCATAACCTAAAATACCCTTCAGTTCGCCTTCGGCGGCGGTTTGTAGCAGCGCATTCACTTCTGCTTCAGTCACGCTGCGCTCCAGCTCAAATACACAGTCGGTTAGAGATGCGTTAGCGAGCGGTACCCTTACTGCATGACCATTTAGCTTCCCCTTAAGCTCTGGGAAAATATGAGTAATTGCCGTCGCACTGCCCGTGGTGGTGGGGATTAAACTTAACCCACAGGCGCGGGCGCGGCGCAGATCCTTATGCGGTGCATCCAGAATCGTCTGGGTGTTGGTAATATCATGGATAGTAGTCATAGAGCCGTGCTTGATGCCAATCTGCTCATGGATCACTTTCACCACAGGCGCAAGACAGTTGGTAGTGCAGGAAGCCGCGGTCACAATCGGATGAATAGCCGGATCGTATAACTGATGATTCACTCCCATCACCACATTTAACACTCCTTCCTCTTTGACTGGCGCCGTCACTACCACCCGCTTTACACCTTGATCTAAATAGGCTTGTAGTAAGGCTTTGGTTTTCATCACCCCTGAGGCTTCAATCACCACATCGCATCCCGACCAATCGGTCTCGGCAATCGTCTTATTACGTGTGGTGCGAATGGTTTTGTCTTGGATGTGAATACCATCCTGATTCGCCGTGACCGGATAATGCCAGCGACCGTGAACTGAATCGAACTCAAGCAAATGAGCCAAGGTAGCCGCATCCCCAGCGGGATCGTTGATCTGCACAAACTCAACATCATCCCATTCCCACGCCGCACGCAGAGCCAAACGTCCCATGCGCCCAAATCCATTAATCCCGATTTTAATTGCCATGATTTATAACTACCTAGTTAACTTACAATTTATTGATTTTTAATATTATTTATTTTAAAAACAGATTAAGTCGTAAACCAATGGCGGGTGCGATTGGCAAAGTACACTAAAGACAACATCACAGGCACTTCAACCAACACGCCCACCACGGTCGCCAGCGCGGCCCCCGAATGTAAACCAAAGAGTGAAATCGCCACGGCCACGGCTAACTCAAAGAAGTTAGAAGAACCTATCATGCTCGCGGGCGCGGCAATCGCATGGGTCAATTTGAGTTTTAACGCCAGCCAGTAGGTCAAGATAAAGATGCCATAGCTCTGAATAATCAATGGGATGGCGATTAATAGAATGTTCTGCGGTTGGCTAAGGATGGTCTTGGCCTGAAAGCCGAACAGCAGCACAACCGTCGCTAATAGCCCAATCACAGACCAAGGTTTTAGTTTAGCCAATAACTGCGGCACGGCAGTGGCGTCATGGCGAGCCTCTAAACGTTTACGAGTCAGCACGCCTGCGACTAAGGGCAATAAGACATATAACACCACTGAAAGCAGCAGGGTTTCCCATGGCACTTGAATATCACTCACACCCAGCAACAATGCAGAGAGCGGTGCAAATAAAAACACCATAATGATATCGTTAACAGAGACTTGCACTAAAGTGTAGTTAGGATCGCCCTTCGTCAGTTGGCTCCAGACAAACACCATGGCGGTGCAAGGGGCGACACCAAGGAGAATCATCCCCGCAATATATTCACCCGCCGTTTGCGGGTCGACCCAATCGGCAAACGCCAGTTTAAAGAATAACCAGCCGAGTAAGGCCATGGTAAAGGGTTTAATCAACCAGTTAATGGTCAGCGTTAGCAGTAATCCCTTCGGGGTCTTACTGACATTCTTGACTGCCGAAAAGTCAATTTGCACCATCATGGGATAGATCATCACCCAGATAAATAACGCAATAATCAAATTCACATGGGCAAATTCAATCGCCGCAACGGCAGCAAATACATTTGGAGCGAGATTACCAAGCACAACCCCAGCGAGAATACTCAAGCCAACCCAGACACTTAAATAACGTTCAAAGATCCCCATAACGACCTCTATTTATAAATTGCATTGTTTGAGACTCAGCAACAGGCTTTAGCTCGTTCGGGACGAGCCCCCATACTGCACAGGTTCTGCATACTCTCAGCTAAAAACACGCTGTTGGCCTCACAACTTTGCGCCAATACTTGCTGGCACCAAGCATTAAGCTCTGGATTAATTTGATAAAACACCCATTGGCCTTGGCGCCTATCGACTAAGATCCCTGCTTTTTTTAACTGCGCTAAATGCCGGGAGATCTTAGGTTGGATCTCCGACAGCGCAGCCATTAATTCACAGACGCACAGCTCCCCTTCTCGCTGAATAAGCAATAAACATTTCAGCCGAGTCTCATCGGCAAGGGCTTTAAAAAATGCGACGGGTTGCATCGAGTGCTCCCAAAATGATCAGATTACATATGGAATAAAGCATATATGAAAAAACATATATGTTAAGTAATTTTTTTGCAGTATTTAGATGGAGAGGACTGATTGAGCTGATCTTGAAGTGAAACTTTGTAGCCTGATAAAAATTGGAGATATCACTTATAGGCATGGAGTGACAGCACTCTTATCTCAATCCCTTTTTGGCTCCTTGTTTCGCTAGCCCTTATTGCGCTGTCCATTGCTGCGCTAGGTTTTCTCCTAAGTTCACCTTGTCATAGCCTGCAAGTGGCATAGATTGCCTCAACATTCAGAGCAATCCATCCACAGTAGACATGTGATGCTGGCGTAAGAGAATCCTAGCGAATATATCTTCTTCCCCTAAGGTGATATCGAATTAACTGTGAGTTTAAGTCAACTTTAGACCGAGTTAAAAACTGGACTAAAACCTATCGCTGCAGAGGGAAGAAATCAGCTTCAAGCGTTAGTTGATAATATTGCACCAAAGGTAATAAGCCCCACACCACAGGCCAGATTAATCCTATGCAATGAAGACAAAAGCCAAACATCGCTAGCGAGTGACAAAAAACAGGTGTCAAAATTTAGACATTGCCATTTTTATTTGACTCACACCAATAACTGGCTGTTTCTGTATCCAAAAACATTTTCAACAATAAACTAACTGCTAAATGAATGAAAAACAGTCAAAATTCAGTCTGGTTTAACCAGTATATTTTTTGAACAATTTTATTTCTTTCATTTCAACGATATCAGCTGAAACCCGCATTTTTACTGGGTTTCAGCCTATATACATTCATTTTTCTCTATCCTAGAATGCCCCCGCGAAACAGCTCAAAAACTGTTTGCATTGTTAAATGGAACTTATGTCCCCTAATTGAACGTTAGTGCCCATAAGTTTCACGTTTTGCCCTAAACCTGAAGAGATAAACAATGAAATACTCTGCCATGATGCTAAGCAGTTTACTGCTCACCAACACTGTCCTCGCTGCAGATATGCGTCCTTTTGAAGGCACGCTGTCCCTCGAGGTGGAAGATTTCCCGGAGCATGCCATTGAAACGTTTCGTCTCCACGGTAAACAAGGCGAAGTACATAATTTAGCCTTAGCATCGACACCTCGTTGGTTAAAACCCGGTCAAAGCGTCCGTGTGTTTGGCCATGCTAATGGCAAACAATTGCAGGTGAGTGATAGCAGCGTCAGCTTACTGCAAACCAATGAAACGACTTCTTCGGCTCAAACCGTCAACTCGGCCATCACACCTATCAGTGGCAACAGAAGCGTATTAGTGGCAGAAGTCAACTTTGCGATCAATCCGATCGTAAAACTGACTGAAGCCGAGATCCAAGATCTGTTGTTTAATCAATCTTCGGCCTTCTACGAAGAAAACTCCTATGGCGCAGTTTCCCTCTCGGGCGACACTACCAGCCCAGTTACAGTCGATGTGGATGTCTCTGTATGTAACACAGACGCCGTTGCCTTAGCCGCAGACCAAGAACTCAGTGCCCGTGGCTTTAACCTCAATAATTACGACCATGTTATGTACTTGATCCCGACTCACCCTAAGTGTACTTGGTCAGGTAAGGCCAATGTGGCAGGCAAGCGTAGTTGGATCAAACGAGTACAGTTATCCACGATTAACCATGAATTAGGGCACAACCTTGGCTTATTCCATGCCAATAAAAAGGATTGTGGTACCGTTACCACCGCTGACAGCAGCCAATGCACTATCACTGAATATGGCGACTATCTCAGTGCAATGAGTGGTACTAATACACCTAAGCATTTCAATGCATTCCACAAGGAGCAATTAGGTTGGCTGAGTGGCGATCGTATCAAAACCGTCACTGCCGATTCTCGGGTGACCCTATCTCCCGTAGAGGCTGAGGGTAACTTCCCCCTGCTGTTAAAAATTCCCAATGGCCAAGATTCTTCAGGTAACGAGCTGTTTTACTATGTTGAATATCGCCAGCCAACCGGATTTGATAGCTCACTGGCCAACGAAGCTGCCGCTATGCTCAATGGCGTAAGATTACGCGAAGGCGCTAGCAACAATGCCGCTAGCAGCTATTTGCTGGACCCAACACCAAACAGCAGCAGCTATGATTGGGATGACATCAGCTTGGCTCCAGGACAATCCTTTGAACAGCAAGGTGTCCGTATCGATGTCGTCGCATCAGACGCTTCCTCTGTCACCTTAGATGTAGTCATGCAAAACAGTACTGCTCAGTGTATCCGTGGCACTAGCAGCTTGACGGTACAAGCGGCAGTCTCACAATTGCAACAGGGGCAACAAGGCTCAGTCGATTTGCTGCTCACCAACAATGACAGCAGCGCCTGCCCAGAAACCACTTACAGCCTGACAACCCAAGCCGATGCGGGTTTATACGCAAACTTAGCAAACAACAGTGTGACACTTGCGCCACAAAGCAATCTGCATCTGACACTGTCGTTAGAAGCGCTTCAAGCGAGCGGTAGCAATACTTGGAAAGTGATTAGCAGCAACCAAACTAGCTCACAGCAAGCGGTGAGTTCAGGTAGCGTACTGTTGACTGCGGCAACCAGTAATACTGCGCCACTCGCTGTGAATGATGATTTCAACGATATCAGCGCGAGCACTGTACTGAATGTGCTGGCCAATGACAGCGATTTAGATGGTGACAGCCTGTTTATCAGTGGCACCACTCAAGGACTGAATGGAAAAGTGACTGTCAACGCTAACAATACCCTGACCTATGTGCCCTCTAAGCGCTTTAAAGGCAGTGATAGCTTTAGCTATACAGTGAGTGATGGCAAACTGAGCGCCGTTGCAACTGTCACTATCAGCCCTAGCACCACAAGCGGCGGCACGACGGATACCAGCACAGGTACTGGTGGTAAAGGTAAAAATAGATAATATGAGCAAATAAAAAGGGCCGTAATGACGGCCCTTTTTGCTAATACACAACTTAGTTAACTATTCTTGCACGGGTAATGGACACAAGTCGCAGCTCGCGGTATCCGAGTTACCAATTGTCGCTAAATCGCCCGTATCAACCACAGGAGAAGTCGCCCTCGCCGTTGCGGTGTTAGATAAAGTACCGTCGGCACCTGTAGGTAATGTGCTTGGGAAGTAATGGCTTTGGGTTAACTCACAAACATTTCCCCCAAAGTTACCTTCCACTTCACCCGCCGTATTGGTACACATTAGGCTGTTACCATCGCAGCTATAACCCGAGCCACAATCGTTGTTGGTCAAGCACTGTTTCGCAAAATCCAAACTGAATGTGGCATTTAAACTACTGTCCACAGAGTCGGTCAGAGAGACATCCAACGGTGCGTCCCCCGTGTTACAGACGGTAATGTCGTAGTCTTTTCGCAGAGCGACCAAACCGCTGTTTTCTGCCAATGAAACGCTACAGTTTTTCACAATGGACAACATAGGACTCAACGCCAACGAATCGCAGGTTGCAGTGTAGGGATCGGCACTAATGCTAGCAGAGCCAAAGCTCACACTGGCATCGACAGTGTTAGTACCACCATTCACATCAGAGATGTAATACCCTGTATAGGTCAGCATTTCGTTAGGAGCCCAACCATCAGCACCATTAGCAAACGCGCTCAAGGCTTGGCTAATGCTAAATGCAGTACCGTTGCTAGGTGTATCGTTGATGGTGACCGTTTCACCGGCACCAATGCTACCAACCCCGGTATTAGTGAGTTGCAAGGTGTAATCGATACGGAATTGATTACTGCCAGTCAGCTCAGTCGCACTACAGGTTTTCGCAATCGCAATACTACAGAGAGGGAAATCGCCGCCTAAAAAGTCCTTCAATTGGGCGGTTTCAGAACGAGACGACCGGGTTTCAATCAAGAAGCTGCTAAAACAAGGGATCTCATTCACACCCGCAGCCAAGAAGGCTTGGGTTACATTCAAACGACCTTCAAAGAAGGATTCATAGGGATAAGTGTTAGGTATGCCCGCTTTGTTTTCATAGGGCCACAAACCATTGGCCACGCCAGCAAGTTCGGAGTTTTCATTGGTAATGGCACAGGCTACGCCAGTATCACCAGCGGATAAACATTTGGCTCCGGCATCGCCAGAGGCATAGAGCAGTTCTAAATGTTCAGAGACATCACCACCCGAATTCACCCAGCGCATCACTTGTACAAAGGGCACAGAGTTCGAGTCCTGAGGGTATTCCATGATGATAAATAAGTCGTTTTCTTGGTGTTGTCCGGTAAATTTATTACCTGGACCAGGGCCGACTTTATCTTGGAAGAACCAAAATCCCATAATAGCGTCACCATTGTTGGCATAACGCTCAGCACCAAAGTAAAACACTAAGTCATCACTACCACTGCCGTTATTAATAAAATAGGCAGCTGCATATCCATTGCGCAGGTCATCCTTATCGGGTACGGCACCGTCTTTGTACCACCATTCGGTCACATCTAAGGTGTCTTTAGAGCCCCCTTTCCAAAAAATCGTTTGTGGTGGCAAGTCGGCAATCACTCCTGTGGTGACATTCGCTGTACTGCTACCTAAGTTAATCGTTTGCCAATCATCGAGTGTAGTCTGCTTGACAATATTACCATCCAGCTCGACCTTATCTACCGTAGCCTGTACACCGTATACCATCAATGTGCAGACCCAAAGTAGAAGAGTACGAAACAATAATTTGAGTTTCATAACATTCTCCTAATTTCCTGTGGACGGAATCCCGCTGCACCCACCAACCTCTGCATATGCGCATTCCGGATTGTGAACATCTGCACTAAGCAAGCCACAAGCCAAAATTTAATGCATTGATATATAAGAAATTAAAAGTGATGACTGGATAAGATGTGTCACAGCGGTGAAGCAGACTGTCGCAGGATAAATAGACGGACTAAGGCACCTTGATCTGACACTTTTTCAGGAGTCGATAGAAGGTCGCTCTGGAGATATTTAATGAGCGGGCGGCGGCGGAAATATTATGTTTATGATCGCTAATGGCTTTCAGTAATACTTCAGCCTCATGCTCTGCGCGGCAGCGCGCGAGATCTTGGCTGGTACGGTTTGCAGTGAGTGAATCTAGCCCTAACAACTGCGCAGTAATAATGCAGTCATCGGTTAAAACCATGGCTCGGCGGATCCGGTTACGCAGCTCGCGCACATTGCCCGGCCAATTGTAGTGTTTCATCGCACAGCGGGCATCGTCACTAAAATGAAACTGAGTACAGTTGTCCGAATGTTCTAGCAAGAATTGTTCGGCGAGCAGCATGACCTCGTCGCTATACTGTCTCAAACTTGGCACATGCAGGCGTAAAACATTGATACGGTGATATAAATCCTCACGAAAACGGCCTTCGTCAATCGCAGCCTCTAAATCTTGGTGGGAGGCAAATAACAAACGGCAATCCACTTTTATGGGCGCATTACCGCCGATTCGCATAATGTGTTTATCGTCCAAAAAGTGCAGTAAGTTGACCTGTAAGTCTAAGGGGAGATCTGCAATTTCATCTAAAAACAGTGTCCCACCATGGGCCTGCTCTAAATGACCGATATACCGTTTATCGGCGTCGGTAAAGGCGCCTTTCTCATGGCCAAAGAGGGTGGAATGGATAAGCCCTGTAGGCAGCGCGCCACAATTGACTGTGATAAATGGCCCTTCGTGCCTTTTAGATAAACTATGTAAGGTTTTAGCACATAGTCCTTTGCCTGAGCCCGTTTCACCGCTCAGTAATACGGTTTCATCCGACTGACTAAATTTATGCAGCCGCTGACGCAGCTGTTGCAATAAGGGATGCTCCCCCTTAATTGTCGTTAAAACCTTTGCAGGTCCCTTCCCTCCTTTCGATGGCGTCAACTGCGCCATGCCCCAAGCGTGTCCAAGGGTATCGGCAAAGCGATTCCAATCAAATGGGCGATGGTAATAATCAACAAAATTAGCGGCGCTGAGCCAGCTGCAATGCTGCTCCAAGGCGCTATCGGTAACGGCAATCCAATGCAAGGAGGGATATTCGGCTTGAATAATGGCAATTTCTTTCGCCAGCGCAGTTTGGTTAGTGTCGCTGATAAAGGCAATGGCGACACGCAACTCATATTTTTGCAGCAATACTAAGGCTTCGGCCGCCGACACTGCTTTTACACAGTTCCAAGCCGCTTGTTTCAGTTCTTCACTACACTCCGGCAGACATTGCTCGGGGTCGAGTACTAACAACCACCGTTTCCAACGTGTTTGTGCGGGAGCAGGCTTACCGATTTCATCCATAGGAAGGGGTGGGAGATGAACCTATTACTAATCAAGTCTAGAAGGACAATGGCCTCCCGACAAACCTGACCAGCATGAGTTAACTGGCTTAAACGCAGTAATTGCTGACGTTAAGCAGTAAGCTTAGCGACTTGATAGGCACAAAGCATGGTATGGGATTGAAAGGATTAATAAACCGCGATGACACAATCGATAATGCAAGTTGTTGCGCGCTCCTAACACTTGGCAGTGAATAGTTTTGATCGAATAGAGATTAAGCCATCACGCCCTCCACAGAGCACTTATGATTAGCTTGCAGTATCAAATCCACCTCGAATAAATCAACAGATTAAGGTTTTTGCTACTGCAAGCCTCTGCCGCTACGCGACTTAACCAGTGAGTTAAGCAATCACTTGATGATAAGTTTCCACATGGAAAGACTCGACTAACTCGGGCATCACCTGATGGAAATAATGCTGAATGGCATCCTTAGCGCAGTGCTCATCGAATGCGGCGATATCGACAAACTTCTCCACAAAAGTCACACGGCGCGGTTCATCACGGCTGACGTTGAGCTCATAACGGATGCAGCCCGCTTCGCGGCGCGTATCGGGGATCAGCGAAGCGAGCGCCGCAATCAAGGCCTCGGTTTTACCTTCTTTCGCTAAAAAGCTCGCGACGCAAACGAGTTGTTGTTGATTGATTTTATAGTCCGTCACTGTCGTCATTTGATTTCCTTAATAAGAGTAAATTCAGCTATTTAAAACCAGATCACTTAGGCTGATAGCGCATATCAATATGGGGAATACCATCTTCCAAATACATTTCGGAACAGGCGCTAAACCCGAGTTTTTGGTAGAAGCTTTTCAGATAATCCTGAGCACCAATTTGGATACCCGCAGCAGGCCAAGTGCTGAGCGCCGATTCAATCGCCCGTTGCATCAAAGGCATAGCCAACCCTTTGCCTCGTCCAGCAGGAGACACAACGACTCGGCCAATACTGGCCTCGGGATAACTCAGCCCCGGAGGTAAAATGCGGGCATAGGTGAGTAACTCGCCAGCGGGCGATAGGCCAATTAAATGCTGGGTTTCAGGGTGCCTATCTTTATCGTCAAGCTCTGGGTAAGCACAGGCTTGCTCAACCACAAACACATCGACTCTCAGTTTGAGAATGTCATACAAAGTGTTAGCAGTTAATTGATTAAATTTAAGATTTTGCCACTCGACTGAATCTTGTATCGACATAAAAAGGCTCTGCGTACAACCGGAAAAGAGCTCGAGTCTATCACAGGTCTACACATAAAAAAGCGCCTTAATCCTGGGGGAATTAAGGCGCAAGGGTTACGCATTGCGAAAACGAAATGAGTCAGTCTTATTCGACAACCGCATCGTGGGCGACAGGCCCTTGAGGTTTACGGATAAGCAGCACAGCCACCACGGCAATTAACAACAGGGCACCCATAATCAGAAACACATCGTTATAGGCTTGAATATAGGCCTGCTGACTCATGGTTTGCCCTAATAGCGCCTTGGCCTGCATGGAGGCGGTATAGGGATCCGAGCCGCCCTGTTGCAACATACTGGCGCTCTGATTCAAATACTCCTGCGCCTGCGTGCTGACCGCAGGCAGAGACTCCTTCACATGGGCCAAATGGCTGCGGGCCAAGTTATCGGTTAAGGTCGCCACCAGCGCGATACCAAAGGCGCCACCTAAGTTACGCATCACGTTCAGCACGGTCGAAGCCGAAGGATTCTCGTGGGGCTTTAAATGGGCCGTCGCCAACATGCCAATGGGCACTAAGATAAAGGGCTGGCCTAAGGCGCGCACCACTTGGGAGGCGATCATCTGCGGCCCGGCGTAATCGGCGGTCATTTGGCTATTCATGTAATAACTGAGGGCAAACATAAAAAAGCCGAAGGCGGCTAAGTAACGCCCGTCGAAACGTTGCATTAACCGCGGCACTAATGGTAATACCAATAGCTGCGGGAAGCCCATCCACATAATAACTTCGCCAATTTCCAGCGGAGTGTAATCATGCACTTGGGACAAATAAAGTGGGATCAAATAGATAGCACCAAAGAGTGCCATCCCCAGCAAAAAGTAAGCTATGGTCGAAAGCACAAAATCGCGTTTACCGAGCAGGCGCAAATTCACTAAAGGATCTTTACGCTTAAGCTGGATCCACACAAACAGCACTAAATTCACTGCGGCAATGATGGCGAGATTGCGGATCAAATCCGAGCCAAACCAATCTTTACGATTGCCTTCCTCAAGCACAACCTCGAGGCAGCCCATGCCTAACGCCATAGTGACAATGCCCGCTAAGTCGGCATTTTTCAGTTTGTCCCACACCACAGGGCGCTTTTCGAGGCCATAGGCCAACATCGCCATTACCAGCAATCCAGGCGGCACGTTGATATAAAACAGGTAATGCCAGCTAAAATGCTCAGTTAACCAACCACCTAGAGTTGGCCCAATCGAGGGTGCAAACGTCGCAGTCACCCCGAATAACGCCATCCCCACGGCACGTTTATTCTCGGGTAAAAATTCTAAGATCAACCGAAAGGCCAGCGGGATCAGCGCGCCACCAAAGAAGCCCTGCAACGCCCGAAAGGCGATCATAGCTTCGAGGTTCCACGAAATCGAACACAGGATAGAAGCAAAGATAAAGGCAGCAGTGGTCCACAGCAGATAACGCCTGACCGAAAGCCCTGTGCTTAACCAGCCCGAGAGCGGGATCGCAATCATCTCGGCAACCAGATAAGCCGTTGAAATCCAACTGCCCTCCTCCAGCGTCGCGCCGAGGCTGCCTTGGATTTCCTTCATCGAGGCATTGGTGATTTGAATATCGAGGATCGCCATAAAGGCGCCAATCAAACCACCGAAAACGGCAATCCATGAACGGCGACTACCGCGCTCATATTCGCTCGGTATAGCCCCCGCGGCGATAGCCTCAGGTGCCGCAGCAATTGTGCTCATGTTAACGACCTACTTAGCGACCGACGTTAGCAGCGATGGCTGTCGTCGGATGCGACGCAGTATCGACCTTGACCACAGCACTTAAACCGGGGACGACACGCGCCTCTTCTGCTGAGAGATCTAAACGGATCCGCACAGGGATACGTTGCACGATTTTAGTGAAGTTACCCGTGGCATTTTCGGCGGGCAGCAGACTAAATTTGGCTCCGGACGCCGGTGACAGACTATCGATAACACCTGTAAAGGTTTTGTCGGGAAACGCATCGAGACTGACCTGCACCGACTGTCCGGGTTGCATATGTTGGATTTGGGTTTCTTTAAAGTTCGCCGTGATCCACACAGCCCCATCCGGAACCAAACTGTAGAGTGCCTGGCCGGGTTGCACATATTGCCCCACCATAGCGCCGCGTTTACCAATCACCCCAGAGAAAGGTGCGGTCACGCGGGTATCATTAAGCTGAATTTTAGCCAGCTCCAATGCCGCATTCGACTGTTCAACAACAGAGCCTGCTTGATTCAGCTGGGCATTGAATACAGCCAGCTCACGCTCTTTAGCCACTAACAGTGCTTTGGCTTCATCCAACCCAGCTGCGGCGGAATCAAAACCAGCCTGTAATTGGTCGACATCGTCCTGCGAGCTGTAGTTGCTGACTTTTAACTTTTTAGCACGAGTTAACTGTTGCTCGGCACGCAGTTTGTCGGCCTGCGCCGCGACCACCCCCGCACTCGCTTGGCTGATCAACGCGTGCTGCAATTCCACCTTAGCGGCTAAGGTTTGCAGATCGGCCTTAGCACTGGCGAGTGACGCCTCGGCTTGGCTGACTTTAGCGCTAAACTGATTATCTTCTAGTTGCGCCAATAACTCGCCTTTGCGCACATGTTGGTTATCGGTCACATCGGATAACACCACATAACCAGGGACTTTCACGCTCACATGGGAGATATCGGCCTCGACATAGGCGTTGTCAGTGGTTTCGATAAAACGAACCTGCGTCCACCAGTAATAACCGCCACCCGCAACGGCAGCGAGCAATAGTGGAACGGCGATGATGAGTTTACTTTTGGACATGAATGACTCCTTGATTAGTGAGTGCTAGTGTACTACTGTCTCATCACGTTTATTAGATAGCTAAAAATCAACCCACTGTTTCACAGGTGTAACAATCATGGATCTCAATCGTGTGCAGATATTTGCCCAAGTGGTCGAGCAAGGCAGCTTCACTGGCGCCGCTAAGGCCCTTGGTTTAACTAAGGCCACTGTCAGCCGCAAGATTGCCGAACTGGAGTCAGATACTGGTACCCAATTGTTATTCCGAACGACCCGCGCCCTCAAACTCACCGAGGCGGGATCGAGTTACTACAATCGGATCAATAAGATCTTGAGCGATCTGCAGAGCGCCGAAAATCAACTCAGCGCCCATCAGCAATTGATTAAAGGCAACCTAAAAATAGTGTGCCCCATCGAATTAGGCCAATTGTTCCTCGGACCTATCTTCGCCCAGTTTTTAACCCTTTATCCCGATATCACCATTGAGGCTGAGCTCACTAACCGTAAGGTGGATGTGATAGAAGAAGGTATCGATTTGTTATTCCAAATCGCCGACTCGAGCGATACTCGTCTGCAGAGTTATTCCTTAGTTAACGCCTACAAATCCTTGATGGCAAGCCCAAGTTATTTAGCCGAACATGGCACGCCAAAAGTGCCGCAGGACTTAGCCAAGCATAAAGCGATCCGCTTACAGTCGGCGCATATCGAAGGTGCGTGGAAGCTGTTTGATGGCCAGTCTTGGGTGGTGATTGAACCGGTAACCCAACTCACGGTAAACAATGTCACTATTGCCCGCGAAGCCGCCATTGCGGGGCTTGGCATTACGGCCGTGCCGTCGATTATTGCGCAGGAGGCGATAGAGAAAGGCTATTTAGTGCCACTCCTCGACGATTACCCTATGGTGCAAACCAAAGTAGTGCTCAGTTATCCCAAACGGGCGTATTTGCCGCGCAAATACCGTGTCTTTATCGAGTTTATTTATACCGCCCTGTTCAAACGCTGGGGTTCACAGGTATTAGAAGTGCCGGAATTTATTGGCCAGCAAGAACCCAATAACCCTCGTTCGACTTAACAATTGTAACCTTGCCGAGCTGAAATTAGCCGATGAAGGATAAATCCAGAATGTCAGAATTGCCTTAATCCTTAAGCCCCTATAAGCTTGGCAAGGTAACAGGCAGCAAAAGACCCTTAGGTTTTCCTGATACAGTTAACACAATAAAATTTAACATTTCATTTTTAATTTCGGAGGAAACCTAATGAGCTTAATTAAAGAGTTCAAGGCTTTTGCGTCCCGTGGCAATGTGATCGATATGGCGGTGGGTATTATCATCGGTGCCGCTTTTGGCAAGATAGTCTCATCCTTTGTGGCCGATATCATTATGCCGCCAATTGGGATCATCTTAGGTGGCGTGAATTTCAGCGATCTGAGCATAGTGTTGCAAGCCGCCCAGGGCGATGCACCAGCGGTGGTGATTGCTTACGGTAAATTCATTCAAACCGTTATCGATTTTACCATTATCGCCTTCGCGATTTTTATGGGCTTAAAAGCCATTAACAGCCTAAAACGCAAACAGGAAGAAGCGCCGAAAGCTCCACCAGCGCCGACCAAAGATCAAGAGCTGTTATCTGAGATCCGCGATCTGCTTAAAGCGCAGCAAGAAAAGTAAGCTAACGCTATTTTTTATCCGATTGATTGCAATAAAAAACCCATCGACTTCGATGGGTTTTGTTTTTATATAAGCGCTTAGCTTACTCGGGCACGTCGTGCACTGTTTCGCTATAGTCTTGCACCACTTCGGCAACACGGATGCGATAAGAGTTAAATAAGCAAGGCACAATGCCAGATTGCTCAGCAATGCTGTGGGCCATTTGATTACGCCATTGGGTAATAGAGGCCATATCATCCCAAAACGACAGGCTCAGCACCTTGCCATCGTCGGTTAAGCTCTGAAACCGTTCAATTGAAATCAACCCCTGACGCCCTTCTAAATATTGGCGCATCTCAGCGGCCACGTGCAGATATTCTTCCTTGCCTTCTTTCGTGGGCACGACTTCAAAAATGACTGCGATCATAATGCTCTCCAAAGATAGTAATCCTTAATACCAGAGCTAAGCCTAGCCTAGATCGCGCACGATAGCTCACTGATTTTTAACTTTAACATTGAGCCTTACCACAAAATGAGGCCAAGGCTCAACATCTCACTAAGCTGACGTCTTATCGTGGCGATATAACCAACGATACAGGGTCGGTAACACCAATAAGGTCAATGCAGTAGAGCTAAACAGCCCGCCGATAATCACCACCGCCAATGGCTTTTGGATTTCACTGCCCACACCCGATGACACTAAGATGGGGATCAAGCCCAAGGCCGAGGTCAATGCCGTCATCAACACGGGGCGTAAGCGGCCAACTGTGCCTTCGTAAACCGAGTCATAGAGCGACTCGCCGCTCTGTCTGCGCTGGTTAATCGAGTCCACTAACACCACGCCATTGAGCACCGCCACCCCAAACAGAGTGATAAAACCGATGGAGCTTGGCACCGACAGATAAGTGCCGCTGACAAACAGCGCCACAATCCCGCCGATCAATGCCAGAGGAACGTTCGCCATGATCAATAAGACCTGCTTCACTGCGCCAAAGGAGAAGTACAATAGCAAGGCAATCAAGGCGATGGAGACAGGTACCACCAACATCAGCTTTTGTTGTGCCCTCTGCTGATTCTCGTACTGACCGCCCACAATCACTGTATAACCCGCGGGCAAATCGGCCTGAGGCACCAGCGCATAGATATCTTTGACCACAGATCCCATATCCCGCCCCGCCACGTTAGCTTGCACCACCACGCGGCGCTGCACATCATCACGGCGAATATTCGGCGGCGCCATTTCCACCTCAACGCTGGCCACTTCGCCTAAACGCACAGTGGCGCCATTGCTGCCGCTAAGGAGTAAATCCTTAATCACATCAGGGCTGCTGCGATACTCGGCTGCGAGGCGTAAATTGATGTCGTATCTCGCGTTACCGTCAATCACCTGTCCGGCGCTGGCACCACCAATCCCTTGGCTAACTAGCGACATTACTTGGTCGACACTGATACCATAGCGGGCAAGTTGTGCGCGGTCTGGCCGCACCACTAGCTGCGCCTCACCACTCACCTGCTCGAGGGACACATCCACAGCACCAGGGATTTTTGCCACCAGATCGGTGAGCACTTGTCCCTTTTCAGATAAGACGTCTAAATCGGGGCCAAAAAGTTTAATCGCCAACTGTGCCTTTACCCCAGAGAGCAGCTCATCGACCCGTGTCGCAATCGGTTGTGAGAAGGTCAACAGCAGTCCTGGGAAGACACTGAGCTTTTCTTCCATCAGCCGTTGCAGCTCCAAACGCGAGCTAGCCGATTGCCATTCTTCGATGGGTTTAAGGCCGATATAGACTTCGATATTACTGACGGGCTCAGGATCGCCGCCTAATTCGGGCGCACCGATACGGCTCAAGGCATATTCCACCTCGGGGAATTCCAGCAGCATGGCCTCAAGCTTTGGCGCCACATCTAAGGAAGTGCCAAGGCTCGCGGTCGGTGCCAGCGTCACCCTCAGGTTGATGGTGCCTTCTTCTAGTTCGGGCACAAACTCAGTGCCCAGCCTTGGTAGCAATACCATACTCATTGCAAACATCAGCAGCGCGCTGATCATCACCAACTTTGGCCTAGCAAGGGTTGCACTCAGCAGCTTGCGATAGGCAGAGTCCAAGGGGGCTAAGACGACGCTCTCCTTCAGCACAACGCCACGCTTAAACAGATAAACCGCCAGTGCCGGTACGGCAATCAAGGCCACCAGTAAAGCTGAAATCATCGCCAAAATAATGCTGACCGCCATCGGCTGAAACAGTTTGCCCTCAACCCCTTCTAGCGCAAATAGCGGCGCAAACACCACAATGATGATGGCGGTCGCGAAGAAGATCGGACTGCATACCTCTTTCGCCGCCAGCATGATGCGCACAGCCATGCTGTTATCCGCTTCTACAGCGTGAGCACTACCATCCTCATCGCCATGGTATGGGTCAACTTCGCCATCCGCGCGGCTTCTCGCCTGGGCTAAATGGCGGCGATCTGGCTGAGTTAAATGTTTGAAAATATTCTCAACCATCACCACAGAGCCATCGACCAACATCCCAATGGCCACCGCTAACCCGCCGAGGGACATCAAGTTGGCAGACAGGCCATAGTAAGACATCACCATTAGCGCCAAACCAATGGATACGGGGATAGACAGCAGCACCAACAGGGTGGCGCGGATATTGACGAGGAACAGCGCCAAGATCACCACGATAAACACAAAGGCCATCAGCAACGCATCACGCACTGTGGTAACGGCCTTATCCACTAAGTCCGCTTGGTCGTAAAACACCTCGAAGGACACGCCCTTAGGCAGCGCCTGCTCAATCAGATTAATCCGCGCATCGATATCATCAATCGTCGCCTTAGTGTTGGCGCCCATGCGCTTAAGCACCACGCCCGCCACCACTTCGCCCAAGTCTTGCGCCTGACCCGCCTCATCGCGGCGCGTCATAGTCACGGCCCCAACACGGATCTCACTGCCAAAATCGACCTTAGCAATGTCGCCCACTCGCACTGGCGTGCCACGCACTTCGGTCAGCGGAATTTGGGCGATTGCGGCAAGCCCTGCTTCACCCGCGGGTAACATGCCATAACCCCGCACCACCAATTGCTCCTGACCTTGGTCCATAAACCAACCACCGGCGTTGCGGTTATTGCTCTCAAGCGCCTCGCTCACCTGCGCCATCGACAAACCATAGGCTCGCAACTTGTTAGGGTCGACCTGTACTTGATACTGACGCACCTCGCCGCCAAAGGATAAAACATCGGTCACGCCGCCCACGGGCATCATGATCAGTTTGACGAGGTAATCGTTAAGGCTTCGCAGCTCGGCGGCATTAATACCCGAGCTAGGGTCAGCCCGCAGAATGTACTGATAAATCTGCCCTAAACCTGAAGTGTTAGGGCCAATTTCTGGCACCCCCACTCCGCTTGGGATCATCTCCCGCGCCGCCTGTAACTGCTCAAACACTTGCTGGCGAGCAAAGTAAATATCCGTGCCCTCGGCAAATACCACGGTCACGATGGACAAGCCAGTTCGTGAGAGCGAGCGCACCTCAGTCACCGCCGGCAAGGCATACATGGCCGATTCGACCGGATAACTGATGAGCTTTTCCACCTCTTCGGCGGCCAAGCCCTCGGCCGCGGTATTGATGGTCACCTGTACGTTGGTGACATCGGGAAAGGCATCCAAATTCAGTTTGGGCAACATGGCCACACTGGCGGCCACCACAGCAAGCAGTGCCAGCACTACTAATAGCCGATTTTTAATCGCGGCTTCGATTGCTTTTTGCAACATAAAAATTCCTCGCGTATTCGCCCTAAGCCTTTAAAAAGGCGTAAAAAGAGGGCTTGAGAAGGTTCGACTCATCGGCATTAGTGGGCATGAATATCAAAGCCAGCTTTGGCCAGCTCCGACGCCAAGAAAAATGCGCCTCCCACCACCACTTTTAGTTGTGCCTGTCGCGCCTTATCCAACTTGTCGCCGCGAACTAGGCTTAAGCCGCGCTGACGCTGTACTAGTTCCACCTCAATGGCTTCGAAACCATCTTCGTCTTGAATAAAGATCTGCCAATCACCGTCACCACTGCGGGTTAGCGCCGCATCTGGCAAGACGATTCCAGAAGAGAAGCCTGATGATAAGTCGCTACCCTTAGGCGCATCGGCAAAATACAGCTCGGCAAATTGCCCCGCGTGCAACACATGCTCAGGGTTTGGCATGCTGACTAAAATCTGCTCGGTACGGGTCACACTATCCAGCTCATGGGAGCGGCCAATAATCTTGCCCGCCAGCGTTTTATCCCCCACTTGCACCAACGCCGGGCCGCCGACATTCACATTGGCCGCCTGCGCCGGAGTTAATTGCGCTTCGACCCAAAGGTGCGATTCATCGGTTAATTGCATTAATGGTGTGCCAGCGGTGAACACTTGGCCTAGCATGGCGATATCCTGCTGCACACGGCCATCGATAGGCGCTAAAAGTTGATAGCTGCCGATAGCTTCAGGGGTCGACTCTAAGGTACGAATCTGTTCAGGGGTCATTTTGATCGCATCTAAAATCGCTCGCTTCAGTTCGGCATCGACCTGCGCCTGCATTCTGCGGCTCACGCTCACCGCGCCCTCACTCATACGACGCACTCGACTCCACTCGGCAGCGGCATTGATATATTCCGCCTGCGCCTTGGCGACTTCTGCGCCGCCTAAGGTCAGTAAGGGCTCACCTTTTTTCACCTCTTGGCCGGGCACCACATGGCGCGCCTGCACCCGCACATCCAGCTGCGGTGCTAAGGTCGCGGTTCTATCACGGTCAACCACTAGAGTGGCGGTCGCAATAGTATCGAGGTTGAGATTGCTAAAACTTAAGCTATCGCTGCTCAGGGGCAACAGGCGCACGCCGGCAAGTTCCAGCTGCGCAGGCGTAAAAGTGAGTGCCTGCTCACCATGGTCATCTTCTGTCGCTGAAGCGCTTTTTTCTGCCTTATTGGTGACCTTTTCAGCGTCGTGATCATGGCCTTCACCCGCGAAGGTCGGCGTCGTCAGGGTTAAGGAGGTCAGCATCAAAGCCAATGCTAAACGGGAAGGAGTAAATAACGACCTTAAGCCCGCAGCAGACACTGTGCCCAAAGTATGGAAAGACGATTTTTGAGTAAATGAATTCATAGTATTACCTCTCGATTACTTTGCTGGCACGGCGTGTGTGGAAGAAATAGATGTTGATTGGCCGACTGATGTGTCGGCTAAGGTGTCAATCATGGGCAGCAGCTGACCGCTGTCCCCCATCCAAGTTAACCAACTCTGATAAATTGCCGTTTCGAGGTTTAAACCGACCAAATAACTGGCCGCGAGCTGGCGCCGACTCTGCAAATACTCGCTGGTACTCACATCACCCGAACGCCACTGCTCACTTAAGGATTTAGCGGCTTTACTCCCCGAGGCGGCGACTCGCTCGCGCCAATCTTGGTAGCGCGCCAGTAAACGGGGTAAAGCATTGGTAAATTGTGCCTGTTTGGCCGTAAGTACTCGCTCACGGGCTAAGTAGTTCTGCTCCGCGATTGCGATACCCTTGTCGGCAACCGCCTGTAACTCACTGTAGTTATTCCGCATCTGCAAAGGGATGGCCACGCCGACGCCAAACTTGTTGTCATCGCCTTCCTTTTCAACACCGAGGTTGATGGTGGGATCGGCAGCCGTGTCCGCCTTAACCTTCATGGCATTAGCCTTGGCCAACAGCACCTGTTGATGGGCACTGGTCAATGCGGGTAAATTCACTTTCGGGGTCATTTGCGTCACCCATTGGCCAATTTCGGGGATAAACTCCCTAAATCCCAGCTTATCGACTCCGAGTAATTCGATGACTTTGCCATCGGCCACTAACGCCGCTTGCTCGGCCAGCGCATAGTCGGCGGTGTTACTCGCCAGTTCGAGCTTTAGCAGTTGCAACTCAACATCGGATAAATCCCCCGCAGCAAAGCGCTGCTCGGCAATATTGAGCTGTGCCTGCGTAAACCTTAATTGCTGCTCGGCGAAGGTCAGCGCCTTATTGCTTTGCGCCTGCTCGGCCAGTGCCAATAGCCGCTCGGCCAACATCTGACTGCGCTCTAGCTGTATATCCGCTAACAGGATTTGCGCCTCGAGCTGGGCAAGGCGAGTCGCCACGCCGCGCTTATCGCCCCAATCTAGGGTTTGGCTCAGCCCTAGGCTGTAGGTATCTGTGTCGGCGTTTTGATAATTGAGTCCAAGCTCAGGGTTATAGATGGCGCGATCCGCAGCCGCAATGGCAAGCTCTGCCTGTTGCTGCCGAGCAATTTGCGCCTGCACTTCGGGTAACTGATTAATTTGCTTGAGTAACTCAGGCAACCACTGCTTGAGGGAAGCTTGAGTTTCTTCGGTTAATAGCTCGCCTTGCGCTAATAAAGTGCCTTCGGCATTTAGCTCGTTCACCTCAAGGCTTGAGGTTGCTGCAACAGCAGAGTGAACCTGTCCGCCAACGAGCACGAGTGTGCTAAACAGGCCAAACAAGGTCTGGGCGATAATGGTTTTCTTCATCGCAATTCCTAACAATATCTAAATAGGACTGGCCCCACACAAGAGACGTGTGAATACCAATCGAATGCTCCCCAAAAGCGTAAAATGTCGAATAAGCTCAAAGCGCTAGCGCGAGCCATGGCCGTTTTAGACCAGTCATCGATGCGTTGGGGATAAATTAAAGGCTTATGGCGGCGCACAATAACGAAGCGATAAGCAGATATTGAAGGTTAAGCGATGGGAGGGCGGTACTTAGGTAATTGATCGGGTGGGAAATAGGCTAAATCCGTTGGCACATAAGCCGTTTCAAACGCGATAGTCGTTTGGCTCTCGGTATGGGATAACAACGCCACATGACCGCCGTGACATTGGCAATCGAGGCAAAGATCAAAGTTTTGAATTTCAGTGGTTTGCACTAAATGTGAATGACCACTAACACTGGCAGTCGATACACCTGCCTTGAATGCGGCTTCGCCAAACTGCTCGGCGCTGAATCCGGGAGTCTGCTCATTGGCACACACACAATCCACACATTGGGCTAAGGTGGTCACGGGAGCACTAAATTGGAGATGGGGATGATTTTCGGCTTCTTCGGCGCCATTACCCGCATGTAACTGATGCGCACCCAAATTCGCGCCCGCAAATTGCAGCACGATAATGGCTATCAGTAGGGTCACCATTCGGCTAAAGAATGGCTTGGCGGTCGAAATCAAATATCACCTTTGGACGATTCAGTAGGTTGTTAAGCAATAGCTTGTGCAAACTTCAGACAGGGATTTTAAGCATAAGTTCACAGCTTGCAACTAAAAATAAGCCAAGCTGTGACACTATTCGCTTGAAAAGCTTACTTAAACACGCAGTGTTTAGCGTAATCGGCAGCTTCGTTCGCCGTCCAATCACCTGAAGGTTTATCCTTCATTTGCTTACACCAAGCATCACTACCTACCTCTGGCGCACAGGCACTTAAGCCTGCGGTAAAGGCCAATACTAGGGCGATAGCGCCTAATTTAGCGGTCGGTTTGGCAGTCATAGTTTTCAACAAAGACATAGTTAATTCCTTATAAGTAATACCCACCATGGGCCGTTAAAAAGTTGAACGTTTCGCAATCCAGTCGATGGCTTTGGCTTTTTGTTCTAAAGGGAACCAAGCCACTTCGCCCTGCATAAAGGGGCCGAGTAAGCGCACGGCGTTACCCACCCAATCTGGGCCACCAACAAATACTAAGGCTTCAAAATTAGGAAGTTGGACTTCGCCGCTGCCCGTTAGCGACTCAAATTCCCAGCCTTCGAGTAAGACGTCCGCCTCGATATACAGGCAAACTTGTCCCCAATCCTTGCGGTAACTCTTAATGGCCGGCTGTAAACGGGTACGATAATCGGTTGAAGAGAGTCGACCACTGGCGAAAAGACTGATAACACCCTTAGCAATATCGGGGATTTGGCATAACATAAAGGCACTCCGAAACGAGAACACTATTTTGCAAACGGGCAAACACGCCTACCCAGCAAGAATGCGCCGATGATAACAAATCTATTGAAAAGCCATAAGCAGTTATTGCTGGCTTCTCAAAGCAATTGGACAAAACCCTAAGTCTGCCATGATAAAAATCTCAAACCGTGTGGAACTTCCGGAAAATGAAATCGAGTGGCAATTTATCCGCTCCAGCGGCGCTGGCGGGCAAAATGTCAATAAAGTCTCCACTGCCGCCCAGCTGATTTTTGATATCAGAAACTCATCCTTACCCGAGTTTTATCAGCAGCGCCTGCTGCAAAAAGCCGATCATCGCATCACCGCCAGCGGCAAAATCATTATCAAATGTCAGGCGAGTCGCAGCCAAGAGGCGAATCGGCAAACCGCCTTGGAGCAATTTATCGCCCTAGTTGCCAGCGTGGCAGAAGTGCCCAAAAAACGCATTCCGACCCGCGCGACCAAAAGCAGCCAAACCAAACGCTTAGATGCAAAAAAACAACGCGGCGCCACTAAGGCGATGCGACAGATTAAGTTTGATTAACCCCGCCGACAACTCGGTGACATTCATAATGCAAAATCCGCCCGAACAGGTTAAGTTAATGGCATTCAACCCGTTAAGGCATGTCGTAAAAGGAAAGCGTAATGAATCATAAAGTTCTGCTCATCAATGGCCCTAATTTAAACCTCCTTGGCCGTCGTGAGCCCAGTGTTTACGGTCATCAAACCTTAGCCGATATTGTTGCCCTGTTAACTGAACAAGCGCAGACGGCGGGCGTACAACTTGAACATATTCAATCGAATGCCGAATTTGAGTTGATCAACGCTATCCATGCCACCGATGCGCAGATGATCATTATCAATCCCGCAGCCTTTACCCACACCAGTGTGGCCCTGCGTGACGCACTACTTGGGGTGGACATCCCCTTCTTTGAAGTGCATTTATCCAATGTCCATGCCCGCGAGCCCTTCCGCCACCACTCCTATTTGTCCGATAAGGCCATTGGGGTGATTTGTGGTTTCGGCGCCCAAGGCTATGAGTTTGCCCTCGCAGCGGCGATTAAGAGATTGAAGGCATAAACGCGATTAGCGTGAGCACAGGGAGTCGCAGCGATGGCGGTTGACCTTCGAAAGATCAAAAAGCTGATTGAATTGGTGCAGGAATCTGGGATTGCGGAACTCGCGATTACCGAAGGGGAAGAATCAATTCGCATCACCCGATACAACCCGCACAGCGCAAGCGCACCTGAGAGGGCGCACAATCCTGCGCCCTCTTCTGCACTCACGCCAAAGCCAGCCAAAACCCGTGACGCCCTGCCTGTGATTGAAGGTTTTGTGCAGCTATCGCCCATAGTCGGTACCTTCCATGCTTCACAAGGCCAAACCGAGGCGCCCTTGGTGCGTGTGGGCCAAAGGGTGGCGCGTGGCGACACGCTTTGCATTATCGAAGCCATGCGGATGCAAAATCCCATCGAGGCCGAGCGTGACGGCATAATCGGCGCCATTTGGGTGAAAGATGGGGACGATGTCGCCTTCGACCAGCCGCTGTTCACCCTGATCTAAGCCTAAACGTCCAGATAACACTAAGAGGTAAAGATGATACTGATTACTGGCGCAAGCAGTGGTTTAGGCGCGGCATTAGCCGCCCTATATGCCAAGGATAACCAAGCACTCACACTGACGGGACGCGATGCCAATCGCCTGCATACCGTGGCCAATGCCCTCAGCCCATTTTCGAATCAAAGCATCAGCGCCATTAGTGCCGATTTAGCGGACGAGGCGAGTGTCGAAGCGTTATTCGATGGCCTTACCGATACCCCCAACACGGTTATTCACTGCGCTGGCAGTGGTTACTTCGGTGCGCTGGAAACCCAAGGTACGAGTGAAATCCAAGCGCTGCTGAATAACAATGTCACTTCAACGATTCTGCTGGTACGTGAATTAGTGAAACGCTATAAACAGCAAGCTGTTAAGGTCGTGATCGTGATGTCCACCGCCGCCCTCGCCGCCAAAGCGGGAGAGTCGACCTACTGCGCCGCCAAATGGGCGGTGCGGGGCTTTATCGAATCGGTACGTTTGGAGCTCAAGCAGAGTCCGATGAAGTTGATTGCGGTTTATCCCGGCGGTATGGATACCGGCTTTTGGCCAAGCAGTGGTAAGAGTCTAGACACCTCAAGCTTTATGTCCGCTGATGAGGCCGCTGGCATGCTAAAACAAGCGTTGCTTGCCACCGAACATGGTTATATCGCCGATATCACCATTCAACGGGGATAACGGATTAAGACGACGAGTTACTGATAAACACATGGGCGGCCAAGGCATCAAATTGCCTTGGCCGCCCATTCTTTTTGAATCAATCCCTTAGTCGATGCAATTAGCGGTGCACAGGGCACTGCTTCGGCGGCTCTCCCTATGGGTTAACCACCACATAACTAAACCACCGAGGGATAACAGCGCTGCGGCATAGCCCGTCGCGGCGATGCCTTGGCCAGATAAGATCACTAAGCTGCCCACCCAAGGGCCAATCGCATTGGCAAGGTTAAAGGCACATTGTACTAAAGCGCCGGTCATGGCCTGCCCATCGGGGGCCACGTCCATTAATCGCGCCTGCACTGTGGTAGCCAGACCAATCCCCGAGCCCACAAAGAATACAATCGGCATCAACGCCCAATAAGATCCCGTCAAACTCGGATACAGCGCCAGCACTAAGGTGCTTAACACCAACGACCAAAATGCCGCCGCCAGCGCCGACTTATCCGCCGCCCAGCCACAGACTAAGGTGCCTAAGGTGGCGCCAATCCCAAAGACTGCCATCATCACCGGGATTTTAAAGGGTTCGACCTGGGTGACTTGGATCAGCGTCTCGGCCAGATAGGTATACACACAGAAAATCCCACCAAAACCGATAGCCGCAATACCGAGCGTGAGCCAAACTTCGCGATTCTTTAGGGTTTGCAGCTCTTTTTTCGGGCTGGCATTTTGCGGTACGGCGACATTCGGCGCGAGGAAATACAGCATCACGGCGGTAACGGCGGCAATAATCGCCACTATACCGATACCAGAGCGCCAACCGACGGTTTGCCCCATCCAAGTCGCGAAGGGCACGCCAACGATAGTGGCTAAGGTTAAGCCGATAATCACCCGAGAAACCGCTCGAGCCTTCATCTCGGGAGGCACTAAGGACGCCGCCAGTAACATAGCCACCCCAAAGTAAGCTCCATGGGGCAAGCCACTTAAAAAGCGGAAAAACACTAACCAATTCAAGCTGGGCGCTAGGGCGCTTAAGCCATTGGCAACCGCCATCATGGCGGCCAAGGCGATTAACAGCGTGCGCCGCTTAATCCTCACCCCTAGCACCATAATGATGGGCGAGCCCACCACCACCCCAAGGGCATAGGCGCTGATGGCATAACTCACATGGGCGACATCGACACTTAAATCGCTAGCGATATAAGGCACTAAGGTCATGGCGGCAAATTCTGTGGTGCCTAAGGCAAAGGTGCCTAATGCCAAGGCGAGTAACACCCAAAGCGCGCTGCTTTGAGCCTGAGTCTGGGGCTGAACTGTTTGCAAACGATTTCTCCGCGATTCTATAAAACGACAACTGGCTAAGAAAAAAATAGGAGCCCACTCGGGGCTCCCGTCGATAAGGCCTAAAACAACATTACTTCACTAACTGTTCTTGATAGGTTTGGCTATTCCAATCGAAGGCGTAAAGCGTACCTTGCCACTCATAGAAGGTACGGCCATCCTGTTGCACTATTCTGGCATTGCTCGGCAGACTCGACACACTGCGCGCCGCCCGTGCACGGGGAACATTGGCCATTTGCTCCGCCGAAGCTGTTGATGCGCTCGCCGTCGATGCTCCAGTCTGTGATATCACAGTCGCGCTATTGGTTGGCATATTCGACACCATACGGCCTTCGCTCGGCGAATATTGCATACTCGTTGTGACACGCACAGCGGGTGAAACCGCCACTGGCGTATCATCATAGGCCATAGGAATCGACAAGCCTATGCCCGAATAGGGGGAGTTCCAATAGCGCGCGCTATTCCAGCCCCAATCGTTCCAGCCATTATCATTCCAACCATAGCCAAGATTCCAACCTGTGCCCCAACCCGTCGCTAAGCCAATGCCTAAGCCCAATCCCCAAGGATAATAAGGACGGTAATAAGGGCGATAGTGGCGGTGGCTATCACCATGTTTATGGTGATTATTGTAGTGATTGTCGTGGCGACCATGACTCTCGCTATGGCGGTCATTGCCGCGGTCCCGCGCCGCCGCCAGATTCGGCACGGCTAAGGTGCAAATCAATAAGGCACCCAGTAAGGACAAGGCGAAGCCTGTTTTATGCCAAGGCTCAGCCGGCTTAGGTAAGCAAACTGATTGAAGTTGAAGATTTTTATCTTTAACAAGGCATGGAGAGAGTGTCATATAAACCTCGAAATACCGGGCACTGGTCAAATAAACATCGACCTAGGACAAGCATTTTACGCTTCCAAAGCTGGAAGATCACTGAATAGGTTAACCCTAAAACAGAAAAATGCTATAGTGCGCGCCACACGGATTTCCACTGCAGAGGCTATTTCCACATGAGTTTTAAGGATTTACGCAGCTTTATCGATCATCTGGAAGCCAATGGCGAACTCAAACGCATTAGCTACCCCGTTGATCCTCATTTAGAAATGACAGAGATCGCCGATCGCGTTCTACGCGCCAAAGGCCCTGCACTCCTATTCGAAAATCCAACCAATCATTCAATGCCAGTGCTGGCCAACCTCTTTGGTACCCCCAAACGCGTCGCCATGGCGCTGGGCAAAGAAGATCCACTCGCGCTGCGCGATGTGGGTGAGCTGCTGGCGTTTTTAAAAGAACCCGAGCCACCACGCGGCTTTAAAGACGCGATTTCAAAAATCCCCATGTTCAAGCAAGCCTTGAATATGCCGCCTAAGACGGTGCGTAATCCCGCCTGTCAGCAAGTGGTAAAAACTGGCGATGAGGTCGATTTAACTCAGCTGCCGATCCAGCATTGCTGGCCGGGCGATGTCGCGCCTTTGGTCACTTGGGGCTTAACTATCACCAAAGGGCCGCGTAAGAGTCGCCAAAACCTTGGGATCTATCGTCAGCAGTTGCTCGGCAAGAATAAACTCATTATGCGCTGGCTGTCCCACCGTGGTGGCGCGCTTGATTTTGCCGATTTTAAAGAGCAATTCCCCGGCGAGCGTTACCCAGTGGTGGTTGCCTTAGGCTCTGATCCTGTGACCATTTTAGGCGCGGTAACGCCAGTGCCCGATGCCATGAGCGAATACGCTTTCGCAGGATTGCTGCGCGGCGAGCGCACCGAAGTCTGCAAGGCATTGAGCTGTGATTTAGAAGTGCCCGCCAGCAGCGAGATCATCCTCGAAGGCTATATCGACCCCGACGAAATGGCCGAAGAAGGCCCCTACGGCGACCACACGGGTTACTACAACGAGACGGATAAATTCCCCGTCTTTACCGTGACCCATATTACCCACCGTAAGGATCCGATTTACCACAGTACCTACACAGGCCGTCCACCGGATGAACCCGCCATGTTAGGTGTGGCACTCAACGAAGTGTTTGTGCCGATTTTGCGTAAGCAATATCCTGAAATTATTGATTTTTACCTGCCGCCCGAAGGTTGCTCCTATCGGATGGCGGTGATCTCGATTCGTAAACAATATCCTGGCCATGCTAAACGGGTAATGATGGGCGCTTGGTCCTTCCTGCGCCAATTTATGTATACCAAGTTTATTGTGGTGGTCGACGACGATGTGAATTGCCGCGACTGGAACGATGTGATTTGGGCCATTACCACCCGTATGGATCCTAAGCGCGACACGGTAATGATCGATAACACGCCTATCGATTACCTCGACTTTGCCTCTCCCGTGGCGGGCCTCGGCTCCAAAATGGGTCTCGATGCCACTAATAAGTGGGAAGGCGAAACCAACCGCGAATGGGGCACGCCGATTGTGATGGATCCTAAGGTTAAGCAAAAGATCGACTCAATCTGGGATGAGTTAGGCATAGACGACAGCCCAACCCTATAATTCAGCTTAAGCACGACTCTCGTACCCACTTAAGCCAAGAGAATAGGCCGCCAACGGCCTTAATGTGACACCTAACGACAACAAATGATGAAAGGTGCAAAGGAAGTTTGATGAAAACCATACGTTGTAAGATAGAGAAAGTAACCCCCTTTAACGACGCCGTGTATCAGGTGTGGTTAAAGCCCGATACCCCCTTGGAGTTTCAAGCGGGACAATACCTGTGTGTTGTGATGGGTGAAAAAGATAAACGTCCCTTCTCTATCGCGTCCGCCCCTAATGCCGAAGTGATTGAGCTTCATATTGGTGCGGCCGTCAGCGAAAGCTATCCAATGCAAGTGGTTGAAAGATTGCGTAATAGCACGCATATCGACATCGAAGCGCCAGGCGGCGAAGCCCATTTACGCCACGACAGCCAGCGCCCACGTTTATTGATTGCTGGTGGCACAGGCTTCTCGTACATCAAGAGTATTGTCGAGCAACAAATCGCCCTAGACCAACAGGTCGAAACCACTCTCTACTGGGGTTGCCGCACCCAAGATGCGATGTACTACGAAAGCATCGCCCGCCAATGGCACGACGCTCACCCTTGGTTACACTTTGTGCCCGTGGTGGAAGAAGCCCCAGCCAACTGGCAAGGTAAAACCGCTAACCTGCTCGCGCAAATCAAGCAAGATTTTATTAGCCTCAATGGCTATGACATCTATATCGCAGGTCGTTTCGATATGGTCGGCGCCGCCCGCGAAATCTTCCGCGAAATGGGTGTCGATGAAGCCCATCTCTACGGCGATGCCTTCGCATTTATCAAATAACGCGTTGATTTGTAGCTTGGCTGGCCAACCTTTGCCAACCTAGGCTCAAACAATAAACCCCAGTTTTTACTGGGGTTTTGTTTTATACGTCATGCCGTATTTCACATTTTGTGGATACACCCACTCTGTAAATCTGCTTATCCAAAGGCTATTTTTGCTTAAGCAAAAGATTAAAGTCGTGGGTCTTCAACCCACACCCGACCAAGGAGGACTGCTCGTCCTATCCTCCTTGGATGCTCCAAGACGCCCCAACGGAGTTGAAAACCCCTTGTGCTCATTGCCAAATTTGCTATCGCTTCCGAAGGATGCGTCCCTGCACCTGCGAAAGCTAGCTTGCCATCCATGGCAAGACTCACGCAATTTGTCTATTCGCCCAGCGGCAACTCCGAGGGGTTGGTGAACTTCTGTAGCAACTCAACAATCTGTTAATCTAAAAGTTAGACCATCCTATTATTCTTGGTATACAAGATATAGCCATGCTTTCAACTGTAACCAATAACTTACCTGCGTGATTTTAATCACAAAAAACACTAATCACCAAGCTCCACACAGAAACCTATGCAAAACTTATTAACTAAATGATAAAAAGGAGTTATATGTCAATGATTAATGTAACAATAGAAAATTGTAATAGCATAGACCATGGAGTTATTACAATTAAAAAGAGTGCGTTAAATGTGAAGTATGGCATCAATGGTACAGGGAAAAGTACATTAGCTAAAGCTATTCAATATTGCGTATCGACCCCTGAATCGCTACAGGTATTAAAACAATTTAAACATCTAGAAAATAATTCTCTAGAAGCAGCACCTAAAGTCAGTGGCTTAGATGGTATTGAATCCATAATGATTTTTGATGAAGAATTCATCGAAAAATTTACTTTTAAAAAAGATGAAGTTTTAGAAAATAGTTTTGATATTTTCATCAAAGACGACACATTTAATACACAGACAGCTGAAATTGAGCAATTTGTTAAAGGCGTAAGAGAAGAAGTTGAGAAAAATTCCGAGTTAGAAAAAATGAGCCAAGATTTAAGAAGGCTAAGTGATTCATTTGGTAAAAAAGCCACAGAGAAAGGAATATCTAAAGCTTCTGCATTTTCTAAATCTTTAGCTGATGGGAATAAATTGCACAACATTCCTCAAGAAGTATCTCAATACACCTCTTTTCTTAAAAGCCAATCAAATACTAAATGGATATCTTGGCAGTCCCAAGGCACTGAATTCTTAGATATTGATGAGTGTTGTCCTTTTTGCGCGTCAGAGATCGCTGATAAAAAAGATGATGTTAAAAAAATCACAGAAACCTATAAACCTAAGAACTTTGAACATCTTATTGTTATCCTAAATGCTGTAGAGTCATTAGGAGATTATTTTAACATTGATACTAAAGATAAAATTATACAAATCACAACGAACAAAACTGGTATATCTTCAGAAGAAGAGTTAACGTTGAAGCAAATAAAAGAACAAATAGATCTTCTTCTATCTAAGATTCAAGACCTTAAATCATTAAGCTATTTCAGCTTTAATGAGAATATAAAAGTTGATGAAAAGCTACTTAAGTTGAAAATTAATTTAGAACTCATACCACATCTTAACTCTGAAAGAACCAATGAAGTCACCCGTGGAGTGAATGAGTCGCTCGAACAAATTATTCGTAGGGTACAAGAGTTGCAAGTAAGCGTAGGAAAAAACAAAACTCATATATCTAAGTTAATCAATAAATACAAAATTGAAATCAATCAATTCCTTGAAAAGGCTGGTTACAAATATCAAGTGTTTTTTGATGACCAAACTCCCTCCTCGCCGATGAAACTAAGGCATATAGATACCGAGCAATTTATATTAGATGGGAAGAAACATTTAAGCTATGGAGAGAAAAATGCTTTTGCAATGTTGTTATTTATGTATCAATGCCTTTCTAGCAAGCCTGACTTAATTGTGCTTGATGATCCGATATCCTCATTTGATAAAAATAAAAAATATGCAATCATGAGGAAATTGTTTGTTGAAAACACATCATTAAAAGGTCTTACAGTGCTAATGCTTACTCATGACTTCGATCCAATTGTTGATTTTTTCAAAATAATACCTGTAAACAATATTAACAAAGCACATTTAATATATAACAAAAATGGTTATCTAAAAGAAATTAGCATTGAAAAGGAAGATATACTTACATTTATAGAGGTTTGTGATTTAAATACAGGAAGAACACTTCACCCAATCATCAAACTAATATATATTAGAAGAAAATTAGATGCTATGAACAATAAGAATTCAACTTACAACCTAATATCAAACTTAATTCACAAGAGAGATATTCCAATATATAAAGACGGGACACCTATGTTACAAGATGACATTGACATAGCAATCAATGAAATAGAGAAAATAGTTAAAAACTTTGATTACAATGAACTAGTTAAAACTATACAAAGCAACGAAAGAATGATTGATCTTTACAAAATTGCTGAAAACGACTACGAGAAACTGCAAATATTTAGGATTCTAACTTCAGGAGTTAACTTAGAAAACAATTACCTTCAGAAATATATAAACGAAGTTTTTCACATTGAAAATGACAATATTTCACAATTAGACCCTAATAAATATAGTCTAGTACCTGAGTTTGTTATAAATGAATGCAACCAATATGTTGAAAAAATTAGTAAACAACACCATTAACGATCCCAACGCTAAATGGCAGGAAATACATGAAAATCATTTATAGATATCGCTCTTTCGAGATTAATAGCTAACACCGAAATCTCAGAAGTTCACCTTCCCTGCGAAGTTGTCGAAATACGCAGATAAAAATGCCGTGGCGACATCATGGATGATGGTGCAGGCTCGGGGGGACATGGATGTCCCATCTGAGCCGTTAGGCAATTTTTATTGGAGTATGAGACCACTAACCAATGCATGTAACTTCGCTAGGGACGCCGGGGGATTTCCAAAAGGGGAACAGGCGCTTTTCCCCTTTTGGTCGGGTGTGGGGTGAAGCCACACGACATTGATTTTTCTTTAAAAGAATAAAAACTTAAGCTTTAGATTGCTCTGCCATGAGATACCAAAACTAATAAGTCAAAAACTCAAACGAAGTTTGAGTACCAACACCTACACTTGTGGTCTATGCAAATCAAACCTTTGCTCTTCCGAGATCCCATAGTAGGCGGATGGGCCGCCAGCCCGCAGCACGGGTTCAGCGAGGGCGGTTTGATACACGCCGTCACTATCGAGTAAATGCTTGGCGATATGCACGGCAACGACTTCACCTAAGACGAGCCAAGTATCAATCTTATCCCCATTGGCGGCAGTTAATTGAATACATTGAGAAAGCTTACATTCAAAGTTTACCGGGCTTTCGGCCACCAGCTCAGCTTGAACGATAGTGCCAGCCTTGGGGGTGAGTCCAGCAAAGGCAAATTCGTCTTCACCGCGGGGCAGCATGGCCGAGGTTTGATTCATTTTCTCGGCAAGGCTGCGGGTAGTGAGATTCCAGACAAATTCGCCGGTGTCGACGATATTGGCGACACTGTCCTTCCAGCCCGTACTGGCAAAGCCGATAATAGGAGGTTTGTAATTGAAACAATTGAAAAAACTATAGGGCGCGAGATTGCGTTGCCCCTGGGCACTGCGCGAGGAGATCCAGCCTATGGGTCTGGGGGCGACAATCGCATTTAAGGGGTCGTGCGATAGTCCATGTCCCTTGCTCGGCTCGTAAAAATAGCGTTCTGTAGTCATCTTCTTCCCTTATCGATTTGTGCCTAATAAAGCATAGCATCCACTAATGCTATTCATATTACCCCGTGAACAGGCCGAATAAACACCCCAAATAAACAGTAAATTCAACTTGTTCAGACTATTCTGCTAAAGTGTTGCAGATTAAGGATGGATAAAGCTCATCAGTCGGGCAAAGGAGTGGATATGAATCCGATAAATGCAGTTTGGAAACGTTGGCTTTTGGCCCTAGTGTTAGCGGTCACGGGTTGCGCCAGCGTCGCCCAGGTGGATTTTGATAATCTTTACGGTAAAAGCTCGCCGCAGACGCGGGCTGATAATCAGCTTAATCCTAGTGAACTCACAGCACAAACAAAGGCTTATCACTCGACTGTTGAACCTATCATCAACGGTCGCTGCGTGGTTTGCCATGCCTGTTACGATGCACCCTGTCAGCTTAAAATGACCTCTAGTGAGGGCATTGAACGGGGCGCCAATAAGGAAAAGGTCTATCAGGGCACCCGTTTGATGGCGGCAACACCGAATCGGTTATTTGTCGATGCCCATACGCCTGAAGCATGGCGCGAACGCGGTTTTTATCCCGTACTCAATGAGCGCGCCCAGACCCCGCAGGCCAATACCCAAGCCTCAGTGCTGGCGCGGATGCTAACGCTAAAACAGGCCCATCCCCTGCCGGACACTAAACTGCTCGATAAGAGTTTCGACTTTAGCCTCGATCGGGTTCAGCAGTGCGCCAGCATTGAAGAAATGGACAAATACGAGCAATACCAGCCCCTTGCAGGTATGCCCTACGGCTTGCCTGCGCTCAATCAGCAGGAACATAAGGTATTAATGCAATGGCTCGAACAGGGCGCTGTGTTGCCAACGCCACCTGCGCTTAGCGCCGAGTTCAGCGACGAAATCGCCCGCTGGGAGCAGTTTTTAAATGCCGATAGCCTCAAGGCGCAACTGAGTGCCCGCTATATTTACGAGCACTTGTTTGCCTTCCACCTGTATTTTGAGTCCTTAACCGCGGCCAATGCCCCTGCGATTTACTTTGAGTTAGTGCGCTCACGCACGCCGCCGGGCAAACCTATTGATCTTATTGCCAGCCGCCGTCCCTTCGACGATCCGCAAGTGTCGCGGGTGTATTACCGCTTTCAGCCCTATCGCGCCACGATCGTCGATAAAACCCATATTCCCTACGCTTTGAATAACACTGTGCTGCAAAACTGGCAGCAGTGGTTTATCGACGCTAAATACCAAGTCAGCTCGCTGCCCAGCTATAAACCAAGCGTAGCGGCCAATCCCTTCGAGGCCTTTATTCAGCTGCCAGCAGGCTCGCGCTATCGCTTTATGCTCACCCGCGCCCAAGACACTATTATGGGCTTTATCAAGGGGCCGGTGTGCCGTGGTCAGGTCGCCCTCAATGTGATCAACGATAGATTCTGGGTTTACTTTGTCACCCCAGAATATATGGACGACAGTGACTTTACTGACTTCTATCAGGGCCAAATCGAGAACCTACGCATGCCCGCCGAGGAAGAAAGCACCGCCCTTGCCGTGACTTGGGTGAAATACGCCGCCAAACAGGGCGAGTATATGCGGGCACGAAATCAGTTTTTAAATCATAAGTTTAAAAATGGTCGCCACCTCACTATCGACGGTTTATGGGATGGCGGCGGCAACAATGATAATGCCAGCCTGACGGTATTTAGGCATTTCGATAATGCCACTGTGGTCAAAGGATTAGTGGGAGAATCTCCTAAGACGGCTTGGGTGATCGACTATGCCCTGCTGGAGCGTATTCACTACCTCTTAGTCGCGGGTTTCGATGTGTATGGCAACTATGGCCACCAGCTACTCACCCGCCTGTATATGGATTTTTTACGCATGGAGGGCGAGTCTAACTTCTTGACCTTGTTGCCCCAAGAAGAGCGCCGTAAGCAGTTTAAGGATTGGTATCAGGATGCGGGCACCCAGCTGACCGCCTTTATCGCGGGGGATATTAATACCTTCAATCAACCCACGGGCGTGCTCTACTACACGGACGATCTTAAGGCCGAGCTCTACCAAAAGTTGGCAGCTAAAGTTGGCGAGGTTCAGCCCCAACGCTATCAAATCGCACTCAGTCAGTTGCAACCCAATAGCAAGGCCTTGTTGCAGACGCTAGGCAGAGTCAAAGGCACGCAAGCGACTCTTTTGCCCGAGCTGACGATGATCATGATTGAGCCGCAAACCCCAGGCAAAGCGGAAATCTTCACCTTAGTGCGTAACAGTGCCCATCGGAATATTTCGAGCCTATTCAATGAGGAAAGCAATCGCGAGCCCGCCAAGGATGATGTCACGCTAGTGCGCGGGCTTTTGGGCAGTTACCCCGAAGCCTTCTGGCATATCAAGGAGCAGGACTTAGCCAAAGTCGTGGCTAAGGTCGAAGGCATGCAAACCGAAAAAGACTACGAGGCGTTATTGGATTTGGCGGCTGTGCGCCGTACCGATCCGCGTTTCTGGGCCTTTAGCGATAAACTCAACCAAGCCTTTTTCGACAGTCATCCGATTGAAAGCGGTTGGCTGGACTACAATCGACTGCAAAATCGCTAACAAAAAAGGGAACCCTAGGGTTCCCTTTTTATCGACTTAACTTACCAGATCTTCACGCGATCCTCTGGGGCTAAGTACAGCTTGTCGCCGGGCTTCACATCAAACGCAGTGTACCACGCATCTAAGTTACGCACGGTCAGCGCGCGGTACATGCCAGGAGCATGGCCATCGGTCGCCACGCGGGCACGCAGGGCCTCGTCACGCATCTTAGTCGCCCACGTTTGCGCGAAGCCGATAAAGAAGCGTTGGTCGCCACTAAAGCCATCGATAACCGGTGCAGGCTTACCGTTAAGTGAGGCATGGTAGGCATCGAGCGCGGCCGCTAAGCCCGCCACGTCGGCAATGTTTTCACCTAAGGTCAGCTTGCCGTTTACATGCAGATCCGGGAATGGTGCATAGGCATCAAACTGTTTCGCCAATGCCTCACCCTGCTTAGCAAACTGAGCAAAGTCCGCTGGCGTCCACCAGTTACGCATAGCACCCGTAGAGTCGAACGCCGCACCATTGTTATCGAAACTATGGCTGATCTCATGGCCAATCACAGCGCCAATCGCACCATAGTTATAGGCGGCATCGGCCTTAGCATCGAAGAATGGTGGCTGCAAAATCCCCGCAGGGAAGTTAAGCGCGTTCTGCACTGGCAGGTTAACCGCGTTAACCACTTGCGGCGTCATCCACCACTCGCCCTTATCCATTGGCTTACCAATTTTGGCGAGTTGATGGGCGTATTCCACCCTTTCACCATTGATAGCATTGGCATAGGCATTGGTTGGTGATACGGCATAAGCATCGTAATTACGCCATTTATCGGGATAACCCACGCCAACGGCAATGGTCGCAACCTTAGCTAGGGCTTCCTGCTTGGTTGAAGGGTCCATCCACTCGAGTTTTTCGACACGCTTACCAAAGGCACTGACGATGTTATCCACCATAGTGCTAACTTCGGCCTTGGCCGATGCCGGGAAATAATGCTCGGCGTAGGCGCGGCCTACGGCATCACCTAGGTATTCATCCAAGGCACTTAAGGCGCGTTTATCACGGCTGCGCTGCTCAGGAGTGCCCGACAGCTTAGTGCCGTTAAAGGCAAAAGAGGCGTTATCGATAGCCGAAGGCAATACATCGGCGTGGCTATTGATATGGTGGAACACCAGCCAGTCTCTCCACGCATCCAGCGGCTCAGAGGCCACCAGCGCCGACAGCCCAGTAATAGCACTGGCGTGGTAGGCGGCAAATCTGTCTTGCTTGCCAAGCTGGGCGGCATCTAAAAAGGCAGTCCAGTCGATACCCGGGGCTTTAGCATCGAAGTCGGCACGGCTCCACACACCCGATGCCTTAGTGAAATCTTCACTGTCTTCACGGCTGGCGTGGGCGCTAGCAATTTTATGTTCGAGGGCAAAAATGCGATCTGCACGGGCCGCTGCATCGCTGATGCCCGCATCGGTCAGCAGGGTCTCGATATAGGCACGGTAAGCGGTGCGGATCTCGACCATTTTAGGATCGTCCGACAGATAGTATTCGCGCTCGGGCAACCCTAAACCGCCTTGCAGAATATAAGGCAGCACTTCACCCGGCGTCGCCAGACCTTGAGTCACGAAAATCCCGAAGAGGTTTTCGGTGAAAAAGTCGGTGGCATTGAGAGGATCCACATCGGCACGCAGGTTAGCACCGAGCGCCGCCGACAGGGCGTGTTTGTCCGCAATGGCTTGATAGCTAGCTAAATCGGCTTCCATTGGCTTCATGCCCGCCGCATCGATTGCCGCGGTGTTAGTGTAAGCCTTGTAGAAATCGGCAATGCGCGCATCATCGCTGCCAGCGGCGTGTTCGGCCTTGACTAAGTCGGCGATCAGGCTGGTCTTATGCTTTTCAGTCTCTTGGAAAGCCACTAAAAAGGCACCCGTGCTTGAACGATCGGCGGGGATCTCTGTGGTTTTCATCCACTCGCCATTGGCGTAGGTATAAAAGTCATCGCCGGGTTTAACCTTGGGCGACATGGCCGCGAGGTTAATGCCGATTGGCGTGGCGGGTTGGCTGGCAGCAGGCGCTGCGCTGGTTTGTACTTTTGCAGCATTGTCGCTGGCGGCAGCGGCGGTTTCCTTGGTGTTATCACCACAGGCAGTTAACCCTGTCAGTACTGTCGTCGACAGTAATATGGCGGGGATCAGGCGGTCCGACATATGAGACTCCTTCCGTTGTTATTCTTGTATTTTTGGTATTTTGGCTATTTGAATGCTTTCCAGCATGGCGAGGCAGTGTAACTGGCGATATGGTGGGATGTAAAAGAAACTCACGCTTTATGATAGAAAGTTAATGCAAAGTCTTTAATACACTCTAACTCTCTGCAAACAGATGTTTCTAGCAAAAAGCCAAACAGCCGATGGCTATCGGCTGTTTGAATAACACAGGTTAGAGTTTGACTTGAGTGTACTGAGTCCAGGCCAGCAGTTGCCCCATCTGTGGGACTATCCATACCGCCGTGCCCTGATTTTGATAAACCCGATAATAGAACAGATCTTCGTCGCGAATATCGTGTTTGCGAATCGCACGGTAAAACTGCATCGCCGAATGGCTCACTTCATCGGGTTTGGTTAGCTCCTTTTGCGATACTTTGACATGGAAAACATCCACATTCAGATCATCAATTTGCGTCTGGTACTGCTCGAATTCGCCACGGATAGTGTACTTAATCGGTGTGGTTAAACAGTCCTGATCGGTGATGCAGGAGGTAGAGTAAAACTTGCCTCTATTTTCCCCTTCGTACACCAGCGACATGCTCAGATCCGTGCGCACCAGCAGTTCACCCGCTACAGGGAAGTAAATATCCGCATGGTAGTTATGCTCCAGCAGCTCACCCGCGCCCTTATCATCAATCGGCAGCACTATGCGGTTGTAGCGAATACGCTCCTCCATTTTTTTACTGAGCGGAATAAACTCAGCCATATCAAGGCCAGCCGGAGTGGCATCTATGGAGGTGATATTGATTATGCCCTTGCCGTTACAATCCTTGGCATCGAGCGAGGGGCAGATGGCCATCGAATAGTTTTTACCATCAGTCGCTGCAAAGGCGCTGAAATAAGGTAAGCCACTGATATGGTTACCCTCTGGCGCTAAATGTTTTTGCCACCATGAGGGATGTAAATGTTCCTCATCGTCGATATATAGCACCTGCGCCGTCCCCAAGGTGCCGCCAATATTGAGGCTGATATATTTATCGGCATTCCATTTGGCGACCCGTTTCACCACGGCATGGTGATCGCTCCAGTACCAAACTAAGGTGAGGATCACCCCCAACATGATAATGCCTGCCAGTTTCGTCCAGGCAGAGACGCCAACAATCGCATCGCGGATCGCATCGGCATCGTTAATCGCCAACATCTTCACATGGGACTGTTCGGACACATGCAACTGATAACCCCGGCGCGCCACCGTTTTAAGCTGCACTTCGGTATAGGATTCTAATTTTTTACGTAAGGTACTGATGCACTGAGTTAATGAAGTGGGCGCGACCACACGTTCTGGCCAGCCGACGTGCAGCAATTCTTCCTTGGTAAAAATCGCGTTCGGGGAAGATAACAGCAATAGGAGTACGGCGGTTTCTGAAAAAGTCAGGCCGATATGGGTTCCATGAACAAGATCAACAAGCTCCTTGGCCTGTTCATCTAACATTAGATATGAAGTGATTTTATGCATGTTAAGCGCCCAACACTAAGCCAACACAATAGACTATGATTGCGCTAACAACGGGCAAACACAGTGAAACTCAGCTTCACCCGAGAGCAACCGTGATTCCTGGCTACCAAATCAAGATGGTTTATTTTACTTATTAACAACATAAAATACTGTGACTCTATACTCAGTTTACCCATTGTTTATAAAGCATAAATTTAAACTAATGCAGAAAAACCTAAACCTCTTGCCGTGTAAAAATCCAGCTTGCCAGCACCCCTAATAGTCCTATCCAAACTGCCAGCAGAGCATACAGCAGTGGTATCCCCATTCCCGTTTGGGCAATCAACGCAAGACTGCTCTTCGCCGATAGGCTATCGGCGGGATTAGCAAGCAGGTTTAAGGCGCGGAAAAGATCGGTAGGATTGATTAAAATCAATAGGTTAAATAGCTGGCGATTGAACAATTCCGCCAGACTCACCAGCGCCGTGAGCAGCACTAAGTCATAGACTAAGACCAGCACAAACCACAGCAGCAGTAAAACACCTAGGGCCTTGGCCTTTTCCCGCACACACAGACTCACGCAATAGCCCAAAAGTACAAACACCAACGACAGCAAAATGCCACTGCTAATCAAATGGATAAACCCTATGGCTAAGGCGTGTCTGGCGTGTTCTTCAACAAAGGCCAGCAGTAATAGCGCCGTCGTTCCAAACCCCATCACGCAGGCAGAAATCATCACATAGGCATGGCCGAGTAACTTGCCGCACACCAAGTGCCAACGGGCCAAGGGATAGGTGAGTAATAGTAACAGAGTGCCCGACTCGCGCTCGCCGACAAAACTGTCGTAACTGAGTAAAATGGCGCCCAAGGGCAAGATAAATACCGCCAGCGTGACTAAGCCCGAGAAGATTTGCGCGCTTGCGAGCAGTACCACAGTGCCCGACACAGCGCTGCCCATAAAACTCACGCACAGGGATAAAATCAACAAGATACCCGCCATCAAGCCCAGCCAGCGGTTACGTAAATTGTCCTTAAACTCTTTCACGGCAATGGCTTGTATCAGTGTCAGCGCCCTTGGGGAACAATATTGGGCACAGCCTTGCTCGATGCTTATCTGACTCATGCCACTAACTCCCTTTGATCTTGCTCTTCTCCAACAGCCGAGCTCGATGTTGATGCATTAGGGCGATTTAGCCCTGCCATAAAATGATGGAAAATATCCTGCAAGCTCGGTGGCGCAATGGAAAACTCATGGATCTTAAGAAGATGTAATTGTTCGATCGCCTTGGCCTTAAGCGCATCGGGCACACCAAAGCACACCCTATTAGCACTTGAGTGGTTCCGCATTGAGGCAAATAGCGGCTGGCTGATAAGCTGCTGATATTGCAAAGGCGAAACGCGATGTAACTCAAGCAGACTTGGCAGCGAACTCACTATTCTAAGGCGAGTTAAATCGCCCGAGGCGAGCAGCCGACCTTGACCTAAGATCAGCGCACTATCCATTTGATCTTGCACTAATCCTAACTCATGGGTACTGATGATGATGGCGCAGCCCTGCGCCTTCAGATGCGCCATTTTCTGATATAAAAATGCCGATGCGAGCGGGTCTAACCCCACTGTCGGTTCATCCAGCAACAACACTTTAGGATCGGCCAATACCGCCTGAGCTAATCCCAAACGTTGGCGCATGCCCTTGGAAAAGGTGCTTAGGCGTTTATCCTTGGTCGCCATCAGGCCAAACTCTTCCAGCAGAATGGATACTCGCTTGGGATCAACACCCTTGAGTTTGGCAAAATAGCTTAAGATCTCCTGCGCCGTCATATTGTCATAAAAGCTCACATTTTCAGGTAAATAGCCTAATGACAGATTGGCATTGGGTCGCTTGGTATGCAGCGATTGCCCTTGCACAAATAGCTCGCCCAGGCTTGGGGAGACAAGCCCCAAGATCATTTTAATCAAGGTCGATTTACCCGCACCATTGTGGCCAAGTAGTGCTAAAGTTTGGCCAGCATGCAGTTCAAAATGAAGATCCGTGAGCGCTTCGAACTTCGCATAACGCTTGCAAAGCCCGATGGCCTTAACCGCCACTTGCCCTTGTGATGAACCCTCGTTTGTCATCAAGGTTAGCGCCTGTTTATGCCTTGCATCATTGCTGAAATGGCTCATTGCCCATCTCCTCGGTTTTCCATCCCATTAAGGGAAAGCTGTCACTCACGCCGCTTACGCCCGTTGGCTGAAACTGCCGCTCCACCCAACGCAGCAGCAAGACCACTGGGCTTTCCATCAGCAGTTTCGCTTCGGGATAGAGCCAAAAGAGCTTGTCTAAGCTGTCGTTGGGCCGATGGGCGATATCCCCGACGCCGTCGCCATTAGTGTCCCAGCCCTGATATTCGGACCAGTAATTGCCCTGCCCCTGATAACTCCACTCGAGTTGTGCCTCGCCAACGTATTTGACTTGGGTTTGATTGGCTAAAATACGATTGTGCCAAAGGCGATTTGCTTCGCCGCCCATGGCCATGCTAATCCCAGTATCGCTATGGCTAAACTCATTCGCCTCGATGCGATTATTCTGCGCAGCGTAGATAAAAATACTCTTGCCCTCGTTGCCCAGCTCCAGCGAACCTTGGGGATTGACCACCTCTGTCACGACATTCGCCTGAATATGTGCATCGTTAGTGATATTGAGCAGAATGCCAAAGTCCCGCGCTTGGCTAACCTTGTTGTGGTGTAGATAGATGTGCTGCGAGTTCATCAAGGCGTAACCGCCATCGACGCTAATCGCTTGATTGTTTGAGGCTTCATCGCCTCGGGTGTACATATAATGAATGCCGTATTGCAGCTTAGCGAATTGATTATGGTGGATTTGGCTGTCCGT
Source organism: Shewanella mangrovisoli (assembly GCF_019457635.1). Lineage (NCBI taxonomy): Bacteria > Pseudomonadati > Pseudomonadota > Gammaproteobacteria > Alteromonadales > Shewanellaceae > Shewanella > Shewanella mangrovisoli. The sequence goes on along the minus strand of NZ_CP080412.1, from coordinate 624,905 downwards.
CACCGACTCGAGATACACACCATCGCGGACAAAAATAAAATGGTTAGCTTGCACTTGGGGCGCGCTCACATGCTTGAGGAATATACCGTCACCCCGATCCAACACATAAATGGCACCATTACCGCTGATGCTGTTTTCCATAATCCGGGGCGCACTAAGCTGCTCGCCATAGATACCAAAGCCATCCCCCACCAGCCGATTGCCCTTAATGAGCACCTCGTCAGCACCCAGTTGCAGCAAGATCCCTGCATTGTGGTAATAAAGATCCCGCCCCCAGTGACGGATATTCAACCCTTCGACTATCACCTTAGGCGCTGCAATGGTTAAGGCGCTACCTTGACGCAAAGCATCTAAGGTAGCCCCCGCTTCGCCCTTAAGATGAATGGCGCGGCTAACATTAAAATTGCCTTCGTAAACGGCAGTGGCGAGCACAATAGTGTCGCCATCCTGCGCCCGCGTGAGGGCCTGGGTCAGAGTAGCTGTATCTTTGACCTTAAACTCCTGCGCCAACCCAACAAGGGATAAACTACAGAGCCAACCGAGCAGCAAGCCGCGCCACATACCTATCGCCTACTTATCGCCAGCCAGTAATTCGAGGGTGATCTCATCGAAACGGAGCACGCGGCCACCATGTTCTTGAGCAAAGGCCTCGGCGGCGGCTTTAGTGCTAAAAGGCGCTACAGCAGGCCCCATCACGGCTTTTTTACTGGTGCCATAGACATAAAACGCGCTGGCGGCATCGATAAAGGCGCCATCGTCTGGTTGTTCCCAGTCGGTCGATGCGGCGTCATGCACCATCATGTAATCAATTTGTCTTTTGTTTTCAGGCTGTAGGGCAAAGTTAAACATATCGCGACTGGAGCAAAACTTAGGCACCATCTTCTCGGCCTTCAAATGCACTTGTCCCTTAGGCCCAGGGTATTTAGTGATCACCATGCCGCAAAGGTGGCAACGGTCATGCTCGTGGATCATCTCGGCTTTATGTTGATGATCAGTGGCTTCACTCTTATTGCAGCCCAATAACAAAGGAGCGACTAGTAGCAAACTTAAGTACTTTTTCATCCTGTTATTCCTTGAAAAATATCAACGCCTCGCCAAGGCACCTTGCAGGGACAGACCTCTTGTGACGAGGGTTGATACAAAAATGGTTTATCGCTTCAGGCCTTGGGCCTTAGCTTTGGGTTAAATCGCGTAGTTTTGCCCCGCCAACAGGATGAAGAGCCGCAGGCACATCATGCCCACGACCGCACACATGCCCGACATATAAAAGGCTTTGGCCGAATGGCTAAAATGCTTACCCGTGGCGAAGTTAAGGAGCAGCGGCGCACCAAAACCGATACCGACCACACCAATCCAGAATACACTTGCCCAGATCCCTTCCTGGAAGGCGGCAAAGGCAAACTGACCTCCGGCATTGCCAGTTAACAGCGCGGTGGCGATCATAAAAATAAACAGGGCTTCGGCGAACATAATCGGCCACTCGGCGCCGTGTAGGATCTTCATCTCGCCGCTGTGCAAAGGTTCTTTAAACAACCATACCGCCAGCATTTTGGCCGAGGCGCCGCCCGCTGAAAGCCCTGAGGCAATAAACAACGCAGGCAATACCGAGGTATTGATCAGTGGGAAGCGGATCAGGGCGGAGATTAAGAAGCCGGTGTAAGCACAGACGGATAACGCCAGTAATAACACCAGTGCTTCCATCGGGCGTCTAAAGCCCTTCAACTTAGTGATGATGGGGCCGAGAAACTGCAATTGTGGAATAGCCATCAGCTCTTTTTCGAGGGCGAATAGCGCGACCACTGCCACTAACGGGATATACACCGACAAGGCAATCACACCAATCGACATCACAGAATTTAAGTTGTAGAACACCAAAATTCGCCAGAAGAATAAGGGGTTAGTCAGGTCGAGCACCAGACACAACATCCCTAAACTGATAGTGACAAACGACAGCAGAGTCGCCGCTTTTAAAAAGGCGGTATTTTCAACCTGACCTAAGTAAAACCGCAGCGCCAGCGCAATGGTTAACGCCCCGCCGGAGATGCCGGCGAAGAACAAATACACCGCAATCGGCCAAGGCCAAGCGACGCCTTGGGAGAGGCCTAGGGTAAATTCCATACTGGTATCCATATTTACACTCCCAGTTTGACGATTGGTATGTAACGTAAGCTCGGCTCAGTGCCAAACTGCGGCTTAATGCGCACTGAGTCTTTTACCGCTAAGAGTTTGCTTACGTAGGATTGAGGATCGTTGGCATCACCGAAGATCAGCGCATCGTATTTACAGCTCTGCACACAGGCGGGTAATTCGCCCTTGGCTAACTTGCTGTTCAAACAGAAATCGCAGTTATCGGCCACATCCGTATCGCTGTTGATGTAGCGAGCGTTGTAAGGACAAGCCCCAATGCAGTATTTACAGCCGGCGCATTTGCTCGCGTCCATAGTCACAATGCCCGTTTTCGCGTCGCGGTGCGCCGCGCCAGTCGGACAAACAGTGACACAGGGGGCGTTCTTGCATTGCTGGCAGGAAACCCGCACAAACTTACGTTCACAGTCACAGCTCATCTTGCCGCAATGCGGACAAGGCTGACCTTCGACACGACCACTCTGCTGCTCGAGCAACACCCGTGACTTGCCTTCGGGTAAGTGGTTGGCTTGATTACAGGCGGTTTTACAGTCGCCACAGCCGACACATTTATTTTGGTCAAAGACCATGACGTAATGGGGCTTATGGGCGCCGTCGGACTCTTCTTTGACCGAACACCCGGCTAAAGGCGTTAACATCAAAGAGCACATGCCAGCGCTTTTAAGGAACCTCCGTCTCTCTATATTTTCACTCACAACATCCTCCATCTATCGGTTTTATACCGACGTTTTTATTTATATCGTTATCGTTCCAACATGCCTGAAAATGGCTAGCGACTTGATTAATATCCACTTTCATTCAATTTGCTTTGGGCCTTGCCGATGGCGTTTAACAGGGCCTCACGATTAATCTCTGCCCTTGGCTGCGCCAGTAATGCTTGCCAATGGTCTATCGCCTCTTGGTAGCGCCCATGGAGATAGGCATCGTTTGCCTGTAGCATCCGCGTCTGTGGCTCAAAGGGCGCAAGCGCAAGCGTCTGTGCAATCAGTGCTTGGGTCTCTGCGGTCATTTGCCGACCATCACGGTAATAGAGGGCATTGGCCTTAGCGCCGAGCACTTCTGCATTCTCCCCCACCAACGCAAGCAGTTGGTCTAGGGTCTGCACCGCATCGGCATATAAGCCTCCCGCGCTGTAAGCCTCGGCAAGTGCCTGTAATGCCAACGGGTTTTGCGGTTGTTCATCCACGAGGCGCAGGGCTTTGGTGATGTCGGCAGCCACTAAATAGTCAATGTTTTCATCGAGCTTGCCTGTATCCCAATCCTGATAACGCCCCGTTTGGCTATAGATGGCGAGCGTGAGCAATAGCAGAAGCACACTGCACAGCACAGGCACGCCATGGGAGACTTGAGACTCTCCCACCAGCGTTTGCCGTTTGTTTAAACGCGCGTGTTGCCAGAAAATCCAAGCCACAAACCCGCTTAACAGCAGTGCAATGGTGAATCCTAAACTTGCCATGCCTTACCTCGACGCTCGCCTATCCAAGTTCATCACTAAACGAACCTAAGCCAATGTTTAGCCCTTAGTGGGCTGGCATCATGCCCATCATGCGGGCTTCTTTTTTCTCACTGGGCTTTTCGATATTTTTCAACTCAATTTCAAAAATCAGAGTTGATTGTGGTGGGATTTCACCGACAAATTCATTGCCATAGGCTAAGTTGGCTGGAATAACAAAACGGTATTTCGAGCCCATAGGCATGAGTTTTAAGCCCTCTTCCCAACCAGGGATCACGCTCATCAGGGCAAAACGCGTGGGTTCTTTACGGCCGACGGTATTTTCAAACTCAGTGCCATCGATAAGCTTGCCGACATACTCGACAGTGACCACATCTTCAGGGTTGGGTTTATTGCCGGAGCCTTGGGTTAACACTTCGTATTGCAGGCCTGACTCTGTGACGGTTACGCCTGATTTCTTCTTATTTTCAGCAAGATAGACTTCACCCGCCTGAGTATTTTCCGCGGCGAGCTTCTCGGCGTTCGCCTTTCTCACTTGGTTTAACTCTTCGGCGCGTTGGTTAAGATAGGTCAACACTTCTTCATCGGTTAATTGCTGCTGCTTTTTCAGCGCATCGACAAAGCCCTGCACCACTAAGTCCACATTCACCTCTGCGCCCAGTTCCACTTGGTTATAAACCTGGCCAGAAATGTAATTACCCACAGAGGCGCCAATGCTGTAAGAGGCTTTATCTGCATCGGTTTTAAGGCTTGGGGCAGCAAAGCTCGCCATTGAGACAAACAATGCAGTGCAGGTCGCCACTGTGAGGTTTTTTGGGATAAAAGAAGTTGGCATAGATATTTTCATTTTATGTTCTCTACAATTTAGCCCTTGGGCTTTAGTGCTTTAGCCGAAAACGTATGGGATAACCCATAACCGATTAATAATATTTATTTGATTACTATGGTTTTTCTGTTGCTCTACCTGACATGCGCCAGCCGAAGATACCATCGGCCATATGTCGCACACCTGTGTAACCTAGCTTCATGGTTTCCCGTGCGGCCATGTTGCTGGCGGTGCAAAGACGGTTAGCGCAATAGAACACCATCACAGCGTCTTTATTCTTTGGCAGTAGCTCTCGCCAATTTTGCACATTGAAAAACACCGCCCCGGGGATAAAACCGTCCGCCCAAATTTCCAGTGTGTTTACATCGAAAAAATACACCCCCGGTTGACCGACTAAGGTTTCGGCTTCCCGCATGGAGATCGGATTCAACTGAATTTCGTTATAGGGCGCCTCGGAGATCTCTGAGCCACCACCAGCCACGACGGGTAAACTCATGCCACCTAAGCCCAGTGCCAGTAAGCCGCCTATCAGGCTGTGTCGAATCGCTTTATTCATCATTTGGCCTCGTATAGCCCCGACACTCGCGTGTCGGGGACAAGTTAGACTCGAGTCGAACTACATTTTCTGTGCGCTCAGGCCGTTGCCATCGATAATGGCTTGGGCTTGAGTGACATAGGTCAAGGCAGCGTCGAGACGTTTCAGTGAGTAACGTGGACCATGGACACCCCACGAGCCGTCAGCCTTGATCAGGCGAACAACGTCTTGAGCTTTGTCGGTCAACATCAACACTTGAGTCTTGTCTTCTACCGACAGCTTGGTGACTTCTAACAGCTTGTCGATACGGGCAAGGGCTTGTTCTACTTGAGCAAAAGTATCCTTAACGGGTTTTTGCCACTTTTGAACTTCGCCGTAGATTTCCATCTGATCTTCGAAGTGCAGACCGACTTCCAGCTCAGATTGGAACTGGCTATGACAACCTTTGTTATCCACCACATCGTGGTCTGAGGCCGATGTACGGGCACAGGTCCACATCAGGTCGAGGTAGTTGTAGCCGTTCTCGTCTTTCGCCACAGTCCAGCCCTTAGTGGTTGCATCACGAGACTTGCCTTCAGGTGGGTTGAGGGTCTTACGCAGTGGATCGACATCAATCTTCCACATGTGTGACTTACGTACGTTGTCGAAGCCCGCCATATCTGGGAATTGGATCGCCGTGAAGTTTTCACAACTTCCCATGTTTGGCATGTGGCAGCTTTGACAGGTTTGGTTGCTGTGGGTGTTAGTGTTCTTGGCGATCTCGGCTTGGGCCGTGTGACAGTCAGTACACTGTTTGATGATTTTTGGCTTAGTGATACCTGAGGTCCAATCGCCATCGGTGACTTCGTGCGGATCGTGACAGGTTGAACAACGCATGCCTTTGTCATAGTGCGCAGAGGCAAACATTTGCGAACCTTCAGTACCACAGGATGGGCAAGACGACTTCATCTTCACGTTGAAGGCGTATTCCAGTTTCTCTTTGCCCTGTGGCGTGTCGGCTAACTCTTCAACAAAGTTAAAGCGTTGGTGGCAACGTTCACAGTTAGATGGCATGCCGCCACCGATACCGCCGTCTAAGTGACCGCCGGCGCCATGGCACTCTTCACAGGTAATACCTTTGGCAATAGTGTGCTTTTGCAGCTCTTTCGGGTTGCCTAGGGCCGCGAAGAATTCATCCTTCGTTTGGAAGTCAAACTTGAAGGTGTGGCACATTTCGCAGTAGGAGCTAGCAGGTTGGAATAGGAATTCCTTCTCATACTTAGCACCGTATGAACTCATGCCCCATTGGTGTGAACCGCTGGTACCGAAGTCTTCCATTTTGACGGGGAAGCTTGGGATGGCTTTATTGATTTTTGCTGCCATTTCAGGGGTTAACCACTCAGCCCAACCACGGGAGAATTGGTTACCACCGGCGACCATAGTCCCAGTGCCGTCCTTCAACAGACCGTCTTTAACGTGGTAAGTACCGCGCACTAGGTAGGCGTCGATAAAACCATACTTGGTACGTGGTGTACCGACAGTGGCATAGATAGCATCTGGCGTAATACCCGATGGCAGAATCGAGGTATCTTTAGTGCCATACATGGTTTTTTTCAGGTCGTTATCGACCTCTGGATGCTCGCCAGGGAAACGAATGGTTTTAGAGTGGCGTGAACGTCTCCACTTCTCGTATTGCGGGCCATGACACTCACCGCATTTTTCTGGGCCAACAAACTTGTTAGGGAAATCGAGGATAGATTTGGCCCCTAAACGGTATTGCAGCGCCTTTGGACGTTGACCATCGTTGTAGGAACTGTAACGCACCGCAGTGCCATCCGTCGGGTTCACTTCTTTACTGTGTTTGCTGTAAGCAACACTGTCACCACCGTGCAAATATTCTTCACCACGGTCACTGACTTTATAAGTGCCCTTTAATCGACCTTCAGCGTCATATTTAAAAACTGGGTGATTTTCAAATAGAAAATCAAACAATTCTTGCTCTTGAACAATATAATCCTGCAATGTTTTCACACCGCGGGATTTCTCCATTAAATTTTCATTTAAATTGGGGTTAGCCAAAATATCTTGAGTATAGTGGGATTGCTGCTTATTCCCCACGCCAGGCACCACTTTACCCTCCGACTTAGCATCGGAGGCGACTGTGGTAACGTTTACGGCAGAACCTAAACAAAATAGCACGCTTAATGCTACTTTGGATTTCCATCGCTTCATCATTCACTCCTAATTTATCATTAGTTTTATATTTTCCACTGAACCTAACTGTTCACTGAACGACATAAACAATTGACCAGTGGCGGCATGATGAAGCAGCTAAACGCCTAAAAACCTGCGCTAGTGCACATTAAATTTTGATTCAAAAATCAATAGAAATAAAAAGGCACAAATGAAATAAAACCAATAATTTAGATAAAAATAAGTGAAAATATTTTAGAAATAAACCGTGGCTTTTTAGATCTAAAAAGAGCTAAAAAATGGTTTTATTTTTCAAAAATAGCCAAAGGGAAAAGTGACGATTTTAATGCCGAGACAGATCACATTCCTGCCCGAAAAACTCCGCTACCCTGCCAGTCAATCCTAGATAGGTGAAATGCGCGATTTGTTCAAAGACACTCAAAAAACAATACAAATGCAGACGAGACAATCTAAATAGGCTTTAAGTGAATTAAAAATAATCTCACACCAATACACGCCATAAATAAATTAACCATGCAACACAGGAATGAGTAATGATAAATATGACTCCAGAAATAGGACATATATTGCTAATCATCAGCACTGTGTTGGCATTACTCTCTGCCACTATTCATTTTGTTGGCATTAATCAGTCACAGCTTTATTTAATCGAGTTCGGAAATAAATTATTTAACGCCATGTTTATAAGCTTATTGAGCGCACTCTTATGCCTTATTTATAGCTTTATTAGCGATGACTTTTCGGTTGCCTATGTGGCGAACCATTCCAATAGCCAACTCGCCCTCGGCTATAAAATTGCCGCAGTGTGGGGCAGCCATGAAGGCTCGATGCTGTTTTGGGTGTTCGCCATCGCTTTATGGGGTGCCATTATCAATTGGCGCCAAGCGGGTAAACTCGTCGGTTTAGATAACGCCGATATGCAGACGGATAAAACCTATTTTGCGCGGCTATTGGCGATTCTCGCGCTCGTTATCCTCGGCTTTAATCTGTTTTTACTCTTTACCTCCAATCCCTTTGCCCGATTACTGCCCAATATTCCGATTGAGGGACGTGACCTCAATCCGATATTGCAAGACATTGGCTTAATACTGCACCCACCTATGCTGTTTTTAGGTTATGTCGGGCTAACCGTTTGCTTTGCCGCGGCGCTAGCATCCCTGCTGGGTGGCGCATTAGTGCATCGCCACCTCGAATACTTACGGCCTTGGGTATTGCTGGCGTGGATTTTCCTCACCGGGGGTAATGCCTTTGGCTCCTGGTGGGCCTATAACGAGTTGGGTTGGGGTGGTTGGTGGTTTTGGGATCCCGTTGAAAATGCTTCTTTTATTCCTTGGTTAGTTGCTACCGCACTGGTGCATTCTTTAGTGCTGACCAGAAAGACCCAAGGCTTTGCCCTGACCACGCTATTTTTGTGCATCTTGGCATTTTCACTCAGCTTACTCGGCAGCTTTTTGGTGCGCTCCGGCATAGTGCAATCTGTACATGCCTTCGCGGCAGATCCCACCAGAGGCATGTCAATCCTCTGTTTATTGGTGCTTTTTGTCGGTGCTGCACTATTAATCTTTGCACTCAAAGCGCCAGCGTTGAAACGAGAAGTCAACCATAACCTATTGAGCAAAGAGACACTGTTACTCCTTGGATCCATTGTATTAGTGGTTGCAGCCTTTTCCGTTCTGCTGGGCACCTTTTATCCCCTGCTATACGAGCTGCTTGGCTTAGGCACGTTGTCGGTCGGCGCACCTTACTTTAATGCGATTTTTGTCCCATTGACCTTTATCGCAGTGATCTTAATGGGCATCACGCCGTTAATCGCTTGGAAGGCGTCAACTCGCAAGCCACTCAAAGTATTAGCCTTGCCCTCTGTCGTAATTGTGATTATCGCGGCGCTGATGAGTTATCAGACCCAAACCGATGGTGCCTTATTCCTATTCCTTGGCTGCACCAGCGCGCTGTTTTTGCTCTGCTGCCTTGGGGTGAGTGTAACAGTGACATCCAAAGTATTGACTACACCTAAGCCCGCTATATCGACAAAATCAAAGCGCGCCAGATTGGCCATGCTAGTCGGTCATTTGGGCGTGTCAGTCACCATTATCGGCGCGACAGCAGTCTCGTTTTTTGAGCAGGAAGCCCTGCTACGTATGGGACCAGGGCAAGGTAAACCGCTTGCCGATTATGTGCTGGTGTACGAAAGCACAGAACCAGTAGAAACCCCAAGCTTTACAGCGATTCAGGCCAATATCAGTATCCGCGATGCCAAGCAGGATGATCTTGTGCTGGGTTACCTCCATCCACAGCGGCAAACCTTTAATAGCAATGGCATGGAAGTGTCCCATGCGGGCATAGACCACGGTTTTTGGCGGGATCTCTATGTCTCTATGGGGCTACAACTGAGCGACACCGAATATCTGATCCGCATTAGTTATAAGCCCTTAGCGACCTGGATCTGGCTGGGCGCCTTATTGATGATGCTTGCTGGCGCTATTGCCGCATGGCCAATCAAACAACCCCGTAGAGTCGCACAAACAAAGGCGCTGAATGTAAGTAGCTCACCACAGGAGACTATGACGTTATGAACCCGCTGTTTCGCTCGCCCTATTTGAGCCTATGGTTTTGGTTGCTGTCGTTGAGTCTCTGCTTTGGCGGCGCGACATTTCTCGCCACGGCGCAGGAGGCCACCAACCTTGGCGCCTCCTACCAACAGCAAGCCATAGAGATCAGTAAAGTGCTGCGCTGCCCTATGGCGACCAATCAGACCTTATTTGAGTCGCAAGCACCGATTGCCCATGAGCTTAAAGGGCAAATCTTTTCACTGTTGGAACAAGGCTATAAGCGGGATGAGATCCTCGATTTTATGGTGCAGCGCTACGGCGAGAAAATCCGTTATCAGCCCGAATTTAAGCCCGCCACACTGGCACTCTGGCTCGGCCCGATCGTGCTGTTGGTCGTGGGGTTGGGTTTAGGGCTAGCCCTAATAAAACGCAGACCATAGCCTTTAAACCATTGTCCCGATTACCCAGTTTGAATAGAAGGATAACCCCATGAAATCTTACACCGCCAAGCTCACTCTCCTTTGCGCCGCATGGCTGCTGAGCTGCACCGTTCAAGCCCATTCACTGCAAAACAAACTCTATGAAACAGGTGAGCCCATTCCTAAACCCAGAGTCATGACTGGCTTTATCGAGATGCAGCATGCCCGCGGCGTGCCTGAAGTCCCGTTTGTAGATGAAGCCGGGCAAACGCATACACTAAAGCAATACCAAGGTAAATTGACCTTAGTAAACCTTTGGGCAACCTGGTGCACGCCCTGCTTACGGGAAATCCCCGAGCTGCAAAAACTCCAGCAGCAATATGCCAATAAGAATATCGCCATTGTGCCCATCTCGATTGATGAAGAAGTAACAGAGGTGCGACCTTTTCTTAATCAGCATGGCTTTAGCAACTACAGCACTTGGCTCGATCCTGATAAAAACATCGAACAGATCATCCCGGCTAACGTAGTGCCTGCGACCTATGCTTTTGATGCAAAAGGTAATCTGGTCGGTTTTGTCCGTGGCTATCTTGATTGGACAGACAAAGATGTCGCGCCCTATTTAGATAAACTTATTGCCAAATATGCCCAATGATTTCACTCGGCACTCATTACTAAAGGGCTAAGTTGGTTTTGTCTTAGCCAATGCTTGAATCAAATCTCCGTTCGGTACCCCACCCTAAATCTTTGCCGAAGCCCGCTGCTCCCCGATTTGGCAGCGGGTATTTTTAGCTTATCGCCAGCGCGCTTTGTATTCTGCGCCACCTTTCTTTAGAATTGCCGCTGTTATCCATGAATCGATTTTGCAAATCTATTCGTAAAACCCATTGATAAAATCTAAGGCTTCCCAATGAAACTCACTTGTTTAACTCAACCCATTTATGACCACTTATACCGTGATATCAGTGAGTTTCGCAGCACCTTCGACCTCGCCGTTAATGAGGCTAGCTCCTTGGATGAAAAGGCCGACACGCTACATACTTCGCTGATTATTGAAGAATTAACCGAACTTGCCGAAGCCGATAACCGTATCGAGCAGGCCGATGCCATTGTCGATTCAGTGTATGTATTGATGGGGCGCTTAGTGCATTTAGGCGCATTACAAATGAGTGACCGCCTAGAGATCAGCTACCTTATCGACTTGCTGCTGTGTGTAGCTAAAAACCGTGAAATCGACTTTATCGCCTGCTGGGATGAAGTGCATTCGAGCAACATGAGCAAAGTTTGCCGCAATGAGCAGGAACTGACAGAGACTATCGCCTTCTATGCCGAGCAAGGTGTTGAAATCGTTGGCAGCAAAAAGGGCGAGTTTATCATCGCCAAATGCGCTAAGGATGTGGAAATGTCCGGTAAAGTGGTGCGCCAAGGCAAGGTATTAAAGTCAGTTTACTACCGCCCGGCGGATTTAACTCAGCTAGTAAAAGCGTAACACCGCAAGCCTAGGCTGCACAGCATGCAGCCTAGGTCTCTTCCTTAGTCCGACGTGTCTTGCTCGGCATCCTTGCGGTATTCCAAAATATCCCCCGGCTGACAGGCTAAGTATTCACAGATACTCGCCAAGGTATCAAAACGCACCCCTTTGACTTTGCCCCGCTTAAGCAAGGACAAGTTAGCCTCGGTAATGCCCACCGCTTTGGCCAGCTCCTTAGAACTCACCTTTCGCATCGCCATCATGACGTCTAAATTAACGATAATATTCAAAATCAAACAAACTCTTGGTTTTCCGCCTCATAATCGCGGGCGGCTTTAAGCAAATACACGATCAGCAACATCAATAAAATCGTGGTGATATTGCCAAAATCGAGCACTAATTCGATGCGACCATCCTCAAAAAATGACTGATGATAGTAGCCTACGCCTAGGTTTTGTAGCATTTCAAACACTAAGGCGGCGGCTTTCAGCCATACGAGCCACAAGTAACATTTCATGCTCTCATCACTGAAAAACAACCCACGCTGATAGCAGGATAACAGCCGTTGCAGCCAATAAACACCGACTAAAAATGAGATAAATAAAGGGGTTAGCATGGCGAGTAACAGGTTTCGGCTAGCGTTCGGCAAGTTCCACAGTTCGAGGAACTGGGAATTACTGGTATTGAAGCGGATCTCATCATAGGCCCAATAGCTATAAAGTAGATGGGCGATAATCGCCACCGCAGATAACAGCACCAGCCAGCGACAAAAACCACTGATTTTTATTAATTTTTCAAAATTTTGATTCATCCACTCACCCAAACATCATCCCAAGCCGTTCATAGCGAACGAGCACCAGTATAATCCTTCGACAAAAAATATTACAAAGAAATATAATTTTATTGTTTTACGATAATTAATTTTCGTATTAGCATAATGTCAATTTTCCTAAACTAAGGTTACGACAATGCAAAAATTTCCATTTACGAGTCAGTTATGCAGTGCTGCCATTGCCGCCGCACTGCTGCTGACGGGTTGCACTACGGCAGATGTTCGCAACGAACAGCCTCAAGTTGCCGCGACGCAGCAAACCGAGACGCCGCTCATTCCCATTGAAAACTTCTTTAACGAGCAAAGCATTCGCCATCTAAAAATGTCCGACGATGGCAAATGGCTCGCCTTTGTAAAGGAATACCAAGGAGCCAGCAATATCTATCTGATGGCGGATAAGAGTGACCTCGCCAATGCCACGCCACTGACCACATCGGTAGAACCTATCCGCGCCTTCGAATGGTCCGCCAAGGGCAATGACTTATTCTTTATGAAGGACAAAGGCGGTAATGAGAACACCCAGATTTACAAGCTGAGCTTTGAAGAACACGCGGGTAAAATCACCGCTAAAGAGCAGCGCTTAACCCATAAGGACGAAGTGCAATACAGCGTGCTCGAGCAGGTAAAAGACAATCCCGATCTGCTGGTTGTTCAAGCCAACCACGACGATTCGAGCCGCATGGATATTTATCTGCTCAATATCAACGATGGCAAACTAACCCCAATCCTGAAGAACGAGCTGAGCTTTACTCAGGTGAAGTTTAATAAACAGGGGCAACCTGTAATTGCCAGCAGCAGTAATCTCGATAACACCAATGCCTTATATGTGCTGATCGACGGCAACTGGCGCAAGATCATTCAAAGTGCCAAGGGTGAGAGCATCGATATTCTTAAAGTGAACGATGATAAGAAGCTCGCCTATATCAGCGCCAATATCGGCGAGCGCGATAAGCAGGAATTGCTGAAAGTCGATCTGATGACGGGCAAATATGAAACCATTCACAAGGATCCCGACAACGAGGCCGACGTATTTGCGGTACAGTTTAACGATGCGGGTGAGCCCTTAGCAGTTGGTTACTACGGTGGGCGTTTACGGGTTTATCCCTTAGATGCCGAGTTTGCTCGCCATTGGGATGTGATAAATCGTCATTTTAATCAAGATGTTGAAATCACAATTGGCGAGATGAACGAGAAAACCAATCTGTGGCAAATTCATGTCGCCAGCGACAGAGCCGCAGGCGCGGACTATCAATACAATGCCGCCACGGGGGATATCCATCTGTTAGTAGACATTCCGGCCAGCATTCCTGCGGATCAACTCTCGCCACGCCAATCTATCGTGTATACCGCGCGGGATGGGGTGAAAATCCAAGCCTATTTAACGCTACCGAAAGGAAAACAGACTCAGTTACCGACCATTATCCTGCCCCATGGCGGCCCTTGGGCACGGGATTTTTGGACGCTCGACTCGGGTTATTTCCACGCGATTGCCCAGTTCTATGCCAACCGTGGTTATGCCGTGTTGCAACCTAACTTCCGCGCCTCGACGGGTTTTGGTAAGAAATTCTTAAACCTAGGTAACAATAACTGGGGGATTGGCAGCATGCAGCACGATCTCACCGACGGGGCCAATTACTTAGTCGAACAAGGCACTGCCGATAAACAGCGTTTAGGGATCTTCGGCGCCTCCTACGGTGGTTATGCGGCGCTGTCAGGTGCGACCTTCACACCCGACTTGTACCAAGCGGTGATCGCCTATGTAGGGCCATCGAGCCTAGTGACACTGATGAATTCCTTCCCCGACTACTGGCGCCCCTACTTAGGCCAATGGTTTGAGTCGGTTGGCGATCCGCAAATTGCCGAGCAGAAGCAAGATATGGAAAAACGCTCGCCAATTAACTATGTCGATAATATCAAGGCGCCATTGATGCTGATCCAAGGGGCGAACGATCCGCGCGTCACCCAAATTGAGTCGGATAATATCGCCAAGAAGATGTACCAAAAGTCTTTACCCGTTAAGTACGTACTGGCCAAAGATGAAGGACATGGCTTCAGTAAACGCGCCAACAAGCTGGCCTCAATTGTCGCCACCGAGCAGTTTTTTGCTGAGCATTTAGGTGGGCGTGTCGACACCAATGTGAACCCCGAAATTCTAAAACACTTAGACAGCCTGAACGTCGATATCAGTAAACTCTAACGCGCTAAGGGCAAGCTAAGGCTTGCCCTTTTTGTTGTGTCTTTATCACTCGCCGACCACGGCATCGATAGCCGCGGGTAAGCGGATCACAATTCGAGTCATTGACTTAGCATCATCCACCACAAGATTAGCCTCGCCCTTTTGCGCCCGAGCAAATAAGCGCGCCGCATAGGTGCCAATGCCAACCCCTTCAGCCTTGCCTTGCGTGACATATTTTTCCCAAAACTGCTCACGGATATCGGCGGACACAGCGCCCGTGTTTTCGATAGCGATCAGTACATCACCTTCGTGGCGCGACAGCGAAATCGCCACCTTGGTTTTAGGGCGCGCCGCCTCGAAGGCATTTTTAATCAGGTTGAATAACATAGGGTGACACAATTTAGGGTCACCCATTACATCGAAGCTACTGCAGGGATCTTCATCCGGAGACAAGTAAGCCACTAATTGTTTGCTGTGAAAGTTGACCTGCGCCGCCTGTAGCAACTGCTTTAGCATCTCATGCACCGAGAACCACTCGGCATCCAAGGCATATTGCCCCGCCTCGATACGCAGAATATCCGAAGTTAAATTCACGGTATTTATCGACTGTAGTGCCAACTCATCGACTAAATTGATCTTGGGCAGCCACTCCTTAGGGAAGCTTTTATCCTGCGCGAGTTTTTGCGCCAAGGCGCTTATCGTTGCCAGCGGATTTTTAAGATCGTGGCTTATGATGCTATCGGCATTGTCTTTAAGTTGTGCCAGACGCAACAGCTCGTCACACTCTTGCTGTAATGCCCGTTGACGCTGCACTTGCGCCAGCACATTCGCCAGCTTGAGCTTTAAGATCTCCGGCTGCACTGGCTTAGTGAGATAGTCGATAGCGCCGCCTCTTAGCCCCTGTAGATGATGCTCAACTTCACCGAGAGCACTGACAAAGATCACCGGGATCTCGGTCGTTCGCGGCTCAATTCTTAAGGCTTGCAACACTTGATGCCCGTCCATTTCGGGCATCATTACATCTAACAACACCACATCTGGCGGCGTCGCCGACTGGCAAATTTTTAGCGCTGCCTTACCGTCCTTGGCAAACAGCACCTTATAGTCGTCGTTTAACAGCCCCGCCATAAAGGCCAGATTGTCCGGCATATCATCGACCACCAGCACCACATTCAAGGCGGGCGCAGTTTCCGTTGTCGCCGTCGCGTCTATTTTGGCCGCCATCGCTGAAGATGGCGCGACTTGAGTGCGCTTATGGCGACGCGTAAGCGCCTGTAACACTCTGGCCTGCAAGGTCTTAGAGTTAAAGGGCTTAGCGATAATATCCGACACCCCATACTTCATCGCCACTTCCACTAAACTGCGATGGGCGTTGGCCGTCACAAGGATAATGGGCAAATCTTGCCATTTATCCTGCTGGCGCAGGCTCTCGAGTAACTCTTGCCCATGGCCGTCCGGCATACTCCAATCCAGTAACAGGAGATCGATTTGCATTCGCTGCAACATATCCAAGGCTTGGCGACCACAATCGGCCTGTAATACTTGACCAAAGCCGAGTTGGCGCAGCTGCTCGGCCATAATTTTACGCAGGGCATCCATATCCTCGACTATCAAGCACTGCATTTGAGTTAACTGCATGTCGCTGCCCTCGTCTGTTGCGCCTGTTTAAGGGTTTGTAGTCGCACTAATGCCTGTTCAAAATCAAACAGTTCAACGTCCATTTTCAACTGTTTGAGCAGGCCAGAATCCCCCTGTAACTGCGGCGCATGGGTAAGCTTATTCACCCACTCCAAGGCATTGGTGTTGTATTCCAGCAGGCTTTGCTCTAACTGCGGCCACATGGCCGCGAGCGCTTCATCACTTAACGAGGCTTCCGGCTTGATGCTATTGTTCTGCTGATGCCAACTCTCTAAGCCACTGACTAAACACTGTAACTCGGTTTGTAACGCCAATAACTGCTCATGCAGCTCGACCGTAAAACTCCGCTTCGCAGTCAGGCATTGCAGCTCGAGTTCACTGGCAAGGCGGCTGATCTCCATCGCCCCGACGTTGGCGGCAACGCCCTTTAAGGTGTGCAAGCTTAAGCGCAGCTCATCGGCGTTTTCCTCCTGCCAGGCGCGCTGTTGTTGCCCCAATAAGGTCTTACTGGTGTTGATAAATAAGCCCAACAGATGGCTATAGAGTGATTCGTTGTGATCACAGTGCGACAAACCATTTTGAATACTTAAACCCTCGAGCTGCGGTAAATCCTGCGCATGGGTCGAGCGTTTCAATACTAAGGGCACTGATTTTCGCTGCTTGGGCGTGATCCAGCGCGCCATCACAGTGTAGAGATCCTTCACATGCACAGGCTTAGTGATCTGATCATTCATCCCCACCGCCAGCGCTTTTTCAATATCGCCGGACATGGCATTGGCCGTCATAGCCAAAATCGGTAAGTTGGCAAATTGGGGCAATTCACGGATGCGACGCGTCGCCTCGTAACCATCGAGCACAGGCATCTGGCAATCCATTAATACACAATCAAAGTACTGCTGCTCAACCCTCTCAATGGCCTCAAGCCCATGATTTGCCACAGTGACATTGATGCCCGCCTGACGTAATAGCTCCACCGCCAGCTCTTGATTGAGCTGGTTATCCTCCACTAACAACACCTCTGCGCCCGCCAGTTGGGTCTTAAGAGCATGCAGCGAATGATCTTGCTGCACTTGCCTACCATCCTCACTCTGATGTCCCAGCAGGGATAACAGCGCATTACCTATGGCAATCGGGGTAAGCGGTTTAGTCTGCGATATGACTCTGTCATTATTTTCAATGAGTTGTCTAAGAGAGTCCTGATCGCTTAGCTGGCCAATCAGTAACATTCGCGATGCTTGATTAACCGCCAACGCTTCCAACAATTCAGGCACAAATGCACTGTAATCGCAGATCAGCAATTGCCTTGTGGGCGACTGTTTAAGCTGGGCGATCACAGTGCCCACATCGGCACTCTCGACCTGCATGCTTGCCGAAACACCATGTATGGTCAGCAGTTTATCTAACCTAGGGTGTAAACCGATAAGCTTAGCGGTTTCTCCCGCTAAGGGATCAAACAAAGCATTAGGATCATAGGTATCGGCACAATCGAGAGTGAGCCTGACATAAAAACGACTGCCGACGCCTAATTCGCTCTCACACCAAACCTCGCCGCCCATCAGATGAGCGAGGCGCTTACAGATGGCTAAGCCTAAACCTGTGCCACCATATTCCCGAGAAGTAGAGGCATCCACCTGCTCAAAGGAGCCAAAAAGAACCCCTTGTTTTTGCTCCGGAATACCAATGCCAAAATCTTCCACACAGAAGGTCAGCTCAACCTGCTCACCATGCACTTTACTCTCGCAGCTCAATACCACATTGCTGTCGTTATGGGAGAATTTGACCGCATTATTGCAGTAGTTGATCAGGATCTGCCCCAAGCGCAGGCCATCACCATGGTAGTAGCGGGGCAATTCGGGCGGCAGATCAAAGATAAACGCCATGTTTTTCTCTTCGACCTTATAACTCACCACATTGGCCAAGTTAGACAGCACATCATCGAGATCGAACACAGCGCATTCGATATCCATCTTCTCGGCCTCAATTTTGGAAAAATCCAAAATATCGTTGAGAATACCCAGCAGCGAGCCCGCCGCCTGATGCACTTTGCCCACATAATCCCGCTGTTTACTGCTTAATTCTGTCTGCAACACCAAATACGACATCCCTAGGATCGCATTCATCGGCGTGCGGATCTCATGGGACATATTCGCTAAAAAGTCAGACTTAGCACGGTTTGCCGCCTCGGCGGCGTCCTTAGCGATGGCCAGCTCATCCTGAATCGACTTAGTGTCGGTAATATCCAAGGCCCAGCAGAGGTTAGCATTTTGCCCATCCTGCACTGTGTGGTACGCCGTTAACAACACATCACGGCGTTGCCCTTTGCAATCAAATAGTTGAGTTTCAAAGACGGTACTGTCTTGGCTTAAATCCAATTCACTTATATGGCAACGGTAGTCATCGGGCTGCGCAAAAATCGGGTAAACGGATTGACCCACTTGTAGCCCTGTCATCTCGGTAATTTGCTCGTTCACATAGCGGCAGACGCCTTCGATACAGATCCAAACGCCAATAGGACTTCTACCTAACACGTGTTTGAGCAGATCCCGCTCGCGTTCGAGCAAAGCATTCATCAGCTTTCGTTCCGACAGATCGTGATAGGTGCCCAATACAAACAGGGAGCCATTGAGCTCGATGCGCTTAAGCGTGACCTCAACATTGACGATTTCCGCCATTGAGGTCACAAAATCGGCTTCGAATCGCAACTGGCCCTGCTCCAGCACAGTCTGTAGACGTTGCTCGAACAGGGTCTCGCTGTCGGTTTCGCCCAAGTGCGGTGGATAATAAACTAGGGTGCGACGACCAATAAGCTGATATTTATGCTGATATTTAAGTAGTGATAACAGGGCTGAGTTACATTCAATAATCACCCCTTGCCTATCGGTAATCACACAGGCGTCGACCGCCGAGTCGAATAAGGCTTGGAACTTATTCATACTCAGGCTGAGCTGCTCTTCGGTGTGGATCCGCTGCGCGATATCTTTATTTAACCTTCTGTTTCGCAAGCTAAACATCAACAGAACAAGCACGACTGCCACGGCAATTCGCACCGCCCAGTCAAATACTTGCTGCTTCTTGAGTCCCAGTTCATATTGCACGTTTACCCAGCGGTGCTGAATTTCACGTACTTTATCCTGGGGAATTTGAGCCAAAGCCTTATTTAAAATGCTCTGTAGCTCGGGCCAATCCTTACGCACCCCCATAGAGATACCAAAGCGGTAGTCACTGGCAGACACAATTTGCAGTCGATTAAACTGTGGCGATTGCAATAAGTAAGCTGTGCTAGGGAAATTCACAAAGGCAGCATCGACTTGATGTTGCTTCACCGCCGTTAACGCTTGCTCAAGATTTTCAAAGGGGATAAGGACAATTTCAGGATAATCTTCAAGCAGTTGCGTTTGTGTCACATCGCCCGAAACCACACTGACTGACTTGCCCTTTAGCTGCTCTAAACTGCTGGGATGTTCTCCATCGACATGGGTGACTATCACAGGCGGATATTGATTGATGGCATCGGTAAATAACATCCATTGTTCACGGCCAGCATTGGCCGAGGCCAGCGATAACATATCCACATCGTGCCGCTTAAACTCATCGATGGCTTGCTGCCAAGAACCTTCGTTATAGGTCTGGAAGATCAGCGGTACGACGCGGCTGATCTCGGCGAGATAATCCGCCATCATGCCACGGTGGATGCCGTTTTCATCAATAAAATCAATAGGGGCGGAATGAGGATCTATCCCAACCTTGACGATAGGATTGTTGTTGATAAAGGCCCTTTCCTCCACGCTTAGCAGAGTCATAAAGCGGTGAACATCCATATTCGGAATCAAGCTGCCTAAGCGGAAATCCACCAAAAACAGATTCGTATTCAGCGCAAGAGATACCCGAGAAAAGTCAGGTTGCAATGAGTCAAAATCGAGTAACTCATAGTAATCGTTATAGTTATTGGGGCTGATGATCAAAGGCAAAACCTGAAACTCGAAGCCCTTAGCGCGAGTATCCACCCCATTTAAATAATCAAATAGCAGCACAAGGCCAAAGGCGCCTTGAAACTCCACCCCGCCGACACCCGCGGCGACAGTGCCCTTTTGGATCCCTTGTGCCAATTGATGATTCCAACTTAGCGAACCAATATGGGGCATAGGGCGCGAAGTATCGGCTTCGGCCTCATGGGTCACCGCCATGGCCATAGTAGTGTTCATTGCAATCACGGTATTAATATTAGGATCTTGCTGTATCGCCTTAAGGTAAGCGGCACGCGCCGCCGAGGCGCTCCAATCGGTATTAACGACCTTGAATTTGGCATTGGCAAATTGCTTGCTCACGGCATTTTTGAGTTCAGCGGTACGCTTTTGCACATCGAGATTGTCTTTACTTCCCGCGAGTAGCAACAGGTTCATCTGCTCGGAGCTGGCTTCCTCCTCAAACATTTTTTCGAGCAGGTTTTGCCCCAGATTACTGCTATTCATCGTCACCTTACCGACCCAGTTAGGATTTTGGGTTCTTAAGGCCAATGAGCTTTGGGCAAATTCGGAGTTAATGGTCACGACAGGGATATTGTTGCGTTTAGCCTCCACTAAGAGGTCCTGCCCCATACCTAAGATAGGGACAAAAATAATCCCAGCAACGGCGTTATCTATCGCCTCACGCCCCAGAGCGAGTAAGGTTTCCGGCGTGCTATCGCCGTAGACGATGTCGAGCTGGATATTAAGATCCATGGCCGCAATCTTGGCAAACTTAGCGACTTGATTCCAAAAGGGTCTATCCGCCTCCAAAATCATACTCACCCTATGGCTATGGGCGAGTTTTTGCGCCGGCGTCAATTGGGATAAAGCCTGACGATGCTCTTGCTGTGACATCTCATTGGCAGCAACCGTATTTGGCCATAAGCACAGTAAAGACGCCGACAGGCTCAAGAGACAGGCAAAATACCCCAGCGAGGAGATAACTCGCACGCTAGGTTTTACGCTTTGACGCTGGCCGCCAATGGCCGTAAAGATGTGTCGAATGGCCTTATCTAAACGACCCGAAAGAATGCCAAAAACGGCCATAACTTTTCCTCTTAGGTTAAGTTTCTTACCGTCCCGCTGGTATGAATGGTGTACTTAAGAATGAGAACAGACGAAATGCGAACGCTAAAACACTGTGGATTCAATTGAACCCGAGGTAATGGATGGAACAGGCTTGGCCATTTGATCCATGAGGCCAATGGCACCTTAGCTCATAAAACAGGCAGTAATTGTAGAAAAAACCACTCACACTAAAAAGCATTAATCCCTAAAAGTGTGAACAAAACAGATCAAAAGATACAACATGATACATTTTTTTGGGTTATTATCTGGTCAGAACAAGATTTAACCAGCTGTTAAATCCGTTATCTTATTTTCCGTCAAGCTCATAGCTACCGCCATCATATAACCTGAACGATGAAAACATAGCCATCATAATTTTATGATGATTTTCATATTGTTATAAAACACTTTCATGGAATTAAGCAGCACTACCCGCCTAGTTTGGCACTGGCATTAACGGGGACGAATTGGGGTTTTCTCAGTCTCGCCACCGGATTAATACGGGAAACCAACCGACTCAGTAGAGGCGAAACCATGACTTCACTTGTCACTAAACCCATATTATTAGTGGTGGATGATACACCCGATAATATCCAGATTATTCACGGGATCTTGTCAGATCAATACACGATCCGCGCCGCAACCTCAGGTGAAAAGGCGCTTAAACTGGCCAGCACCCATCCCCTCCCAGAGCTTATATTACTCGATGTGATGATGCCTGAGATGGATGGCTTCGAGACCTGTCGTAGGCTTAAGCGTGACCCCATCACCAGCAAGATCCCTGTGATCTTTGTGACCGCCAAAACCGATACCATAGACGAGCAAACCGGCTTTGAACTCGGTGCCGTGGACTATATTTCCAAACCCATTAGCCCTGCGGTACTCAAGGTACGCACTCAAACCCATTTAGCCTTGAGTAATCAAGCAAGGCAGCTCGAAGCCCTAGTGCAGCAACGGACACAAGAGTTGGAATTGACTCGCCATAAAATTATCCAAAAACTGGGACTGGCGGCGGAGTATCGCGATAACGAAACGGGCCTACATATTACTAGGATGAGCCACTACGGCCGCATTTTGGCCCAATATGTGTGTGATTCCCAAGCTTGGTGTGAGATGTATTTTACCGCGCTCCCGATGCACGATATTGGTAAAATCGGCATCCCAGATTCGATCCTGTCTAAGCCGGGAAAATTAACCGATGATGAGCGACGCCAAATGCAGCAACACGCTTCCTTTGGCGCGCAGATCCTCGGTGATGACGATGACCCGCTGTTATCCCTCGCCAAGGAGATCGCGCTCTATCATCACGAACGTTGGGACGGAACAGGTTATCCCCACAGACTCGCGGGTGAGCAAATTCCTTTAAGTGCCCGCATTGCCGCCATCGCCGATGTCTTCGATGCACTCACCTCAGACCGTCCCTATAAAGTGGCCTGGAGTACACAAAAGGCATTTGATTATATTGAAGAAAATGCTGGCACTCAGTTTGATCCTAAACTCACTCGCGCCTTTATCGAGTGCAAAGCGCAGGTACTAGAAGTACAGCAACGCTTTGCAGAGCCCAAAACAACCAGTGTTGTCGCTTGAATGCCTGACTAAAGTGGGAGCAAGAGGTAAACTCATAGTCATAGGGGCTAGAGATGGGGCTAATAGATGAATCCAGCAAAGGTAGTGCGCAACGAGGTAAAGCGATTAACGGATTTACCCAATATTGGTAAGGCCTGCGCAGCAGATTTACGATTACTCGGCATCGAGAGCCCAGAACAACTGTTAGGGCAAGACCCCTACGAAATGTACTCACGTATCAATAGTTTAACTTGGAAAATCCACGATCCCTGCATGCTGGATGTGTTTATATCTGTCACCCGCTTTATGGCGGGTGACGATCCTAAACCTTGGTGGTATTACACCGAAGAGCGTAAACAAGCGCTCACTCAGCTCTAGCTTGACTGACCTTGCTCCCTTGGGGATCCAAGGGATTCGGTTACCAGCGTATGATCAGGCTCATCCCTTAACCACTCGCGCCAGATAGCAATCAGCAACGCCATCAATACCGGGCCGACAAACAGGCCAACAAACCCCATGGTTTTCACCCCGCCAATCAGTCCGAAGAAGGTCGGCAGGAAAGGTAATTTGATTGGCCCGCCAACCAGATTAGGTCTCAGGGTTTTATCGACAATAAACAGCTCGATACTGCCCCAGAGAAATAAGCCCACACCCGCCGTCATATCGCCGGTGCCGACTAAATACAATGAAATCAAAGTGAACATGGTTGGCGCGCCGCCGGGCACTAAGGCCATAAACGCGGTCAACACCCCAAAGGCCACGGCCGAAGGCACGCCGGCAATCCAGTAAGCAATCCCCAACACTATGCCCTCGCCGATGGCGATAAGCGTCATGCCGATAACGGTTGAACTCACAGTCGCAGGCACCACACGGGAGAATCGATGCCAGCGGGCAGGAAGAATGCGCTCGCCAACAATATCCAGCTGTTTAGCCACCGACTCGCCATCTTTATATAAGAAAAACAAGGTGATCAGCATAAACAGCAGGGTCAGCAGCAGACCTAAGGTATTCCAGCCCAATTGCAGTACCCAGCGGGAAATACCACTCAGATTCTGACCGCTAATGGCACTGACTATCTTGCCCAGTTCATGGGGTTCACCGATAAACTGCTGCCATTGCAGGGTAAGCCACTCGCCAATCCAAGGTAAATCCTTAATCCACAGCGGCACGGGAGCGCCATGCTGGTTGGCATACACCAGCCACTCAACCCAGGCTCGAATCTCTTGCAATGCATAGGAAAATACAAAAATCAGCGGCGTGATAAGCCCAACAATAATCAAGACTAACGCGATTGTGGCAGACAACGCCGAGCGACCACCGCATTTAGCCATTAATTTTTGGTACAGCGGCCAACTGGAGAAGCAGACGATCAGGGCGGCCAAGGCGGGAACTAAAAAATCGATAAAAAAGAAAACACCAGCACACAGCAATAAAATCAATAGGGTACGACCCACCGCAGCATTACTGATAATCTGTGCCATCCACATACTCCCACAATAGAATCCAACAACAAGGTGGAAAACTCGGCAGAGTGCCAAGCAACAACCAGCCTTTGAGTGTTCCCCATTCTGTGAGCCAGTTTATTGCGCAGTGCTTTCCATGGGCAACGACATTTAACTAAAGCGTGAGTAGTGTATCAGTGCTGCTGGCATCCCCAAAGGCCTTCGAATGTCTCGAAGGCCAAATGGCTGAAAATCCCTATGGCGCGGCCTTGAGCCTAGCGACAATTTTCTCTGGCTGGCTAAAATCGGTAATACGCTCAATGACTTCACCGTCTTTCACCCAAAGTAATGTCGGGATGTTGCGGATACTAAAGTGATTAAACAGCACACCTAACTCATCGATACTGAAATCGACGCGTGAAGGATAGAGCTGTTTAAAATCGGCGAGGGCTTTATCGTCGGTCCACAGATGATTCACCACCCCATGCCAGGCTTTATTCGGAAGCTGTTGCGCTAGCTTGTCTAAATCTTTCTGGGCGGCAACACAGGCCTTAGACATTTCAGGACGGCTCTCTGCCAAATACCAATCACACCAAGTGGCGGTAAAAAACAGTAAATGCTCACCTTGCTCCCAAGGTTTCAGCAACTTAGCCGCTTGTTCAGGGCTTGGCGCATCAGTGGTTTGTGCACTGAGCTCTTGGCCATTGGCCAACATATCGATAAATTTATCGAGGTTCACATCCGACTCATGGCTAGTGTAAACCACCTCGCCTGCGCGATTGATTAACACGCTATAGGGCGTCCCGACCAAGCCTAGGGCCACACCCAATTCGCCCTCGTTATCCAGCCAGACTGGCATAGTCAGACCGAAACGGGAGATGACTTCGGCAATCTTAGGTTGTTCTTCGTTGATATTGATATTCAGGGCGAGGATATTGACCTTGTCCTGATACTTTTTCTGCAATTCCTCAAAATGCGGCATTTGCTCCATGCATGGCAGACACCAGGTAGCCCAAAACTTAAGGTAAATCGGTTTATCGCCAGCGATGTTTTTTAAGGAGGTTTGCTGTTGATCTGGATAGGTTTTTAGCACTATATCTTGATAACTTTTATCGGCAGCAAAAGTAGAAAAACTGATAAGGGCGAGGCAGGTAACTATGATTCGACGTAACAACATTAGCGTTATCCTTTCAGGTAGAGATCGCTCGCAACCACAGGGGTTGGTCGCGATATTCAGCCAGTGACATAAGCAATTACTGAGAACAAATACCAAGTGAAACAGAGCGGCATGGAAAGACTGAGCCGCCCGGCCGCCAGTATAAATGAATAGGCTTATATTTTAGCCATGTAAAATATAAGCCTATTTAAGCAGAATCGACTCACTGATTGCACTGAGATAGCGAACTTATATTCTTCTCGCTACGACGCCTTATCTAACACAACGCTTGAGGTTAAGGTGTCGGCTAACGCTTGAGGGTCCTCGACGACTAAGTTCACCACAGTCAATGACTCAGGTAATTGCCCCATGGCGCC
This sequence comes from Shewanella mangrovisoli, assembly GCF_019457635.1. NCBI lineage: Bacteria > Pseudomonadati > Pseudomonadota > Gammaproteobacteria > Alteromonadales > Shewanellaceae > Shewanella > Shewanella mangrovisoli. The sequence continues at coordinate 599,055 of NZ_CP080412.1, read as the reverse complement.
GTAATAAACTTGAGGCTGCTTAAATATCAGCTGCGCATTCGCCTCACCACGGCCTAGGGTCAATATTTCAGGCGCGTCACTATGCGTAGTGTCATCCTGCGACACCTGACAGTTAAAGTGTCCTAATTTCAGTTCACTAATCTGCGTGAAATCAACGACCATAAAGCCCCACATACCGTTATTAATGATGAGTTTATCTGCCCTTTGGTAGAGCGAGTAATAACGACTGATCCGATAATTCGCCGCCATTAATAGGATGGAATACAAAAGCAAACCTGAAACAAATAGAGCCGCTATATGGCTTATCCCATCGAGTAAACTGTAGCTCACCGCAGAAGCAGCCATTAACCCCACGATGACAACTAAGGCATGCCAAGGCTTAGCGCTGAGCAAGTTGAGTGAGCCAATGGCCTCTGGGTGACGACGGGAAAAGTAGGGAATGGCGTAATACCAACTGGCGGGCTCAGTGGCGAGGATCAAACCCAATGTTAGCCTCTTCTCATCGGGTATGGGCGGCAAATCAGACTCTGACGGCTTGTTGGGATTAATTGACTCTCTTTTTACCGTTTCAGCACTAGGCTCTGGCTGCGCCATTGCAGCAAACTGCTCAACGATAGTTAATCTTGGATCCCCCGATGCCTTTCTCGCCTGCCATAACCCCTTAATAATGCTCACCATCAAGTACAGCTCGATAAGGAGTAATACCGCAATAATGGGGTAACGTAGCCAAGCGATAAACTCGAAATACTCAGCCACTTCATGCGGATAGCTAAGCCTCGCCATCAGGCTACTCAAACTTAACACAACCAACATCTTCCAGGGCTTTTGCGCACCTATTTTGATAATCCAATACCAATAAAGCACTGGCAACAACACAAAATAGAGCGCCGTTACTACGGCTAAGGATAAGGCTTCACGCGTGTTTGTAAGCTGCTCAGGCAGCAAATGAAAGCCTAGGACATATACCGCAATCATAAGCACCAGAAAGGCAATGCGGTATTTAACTTGGCGTCTAAGTCGGATTTTTAGCATTTAACATCCCTATCAACGAGCATATTCAACTTAGGGATGTGACTCGATAACCCTCATCCCCATGATAATGAACACCAAACTCCTCAATTGGCTTAGTGGTGATATGGGGAGCGACGGCCATGGAGACAAGGTTGAATTAAAAATAATCAGCCAGATAATGACCCCATCAAGCCTAAAGCTAACTGCCGCGTCAGCTCGGCTGCGGGAATGTTTTGGCAACCACTGGCATTTTGACCGCACCATAGCGGGCTAAAATCTCCAAATCCTTGCCTCTCCGCCGCCGTTCTTAAGCCTGCAACCGCCGAGGATGCCAAGGGGAAATCCGGCACAGCATCATTTATCGGCCCCATTTCGGCCATAAAGCGGTTCACTATGCCGCGGGCGGGTCGACCAGAAAATAAATTCGTCAGCGCCGTATGCTGCGCAGCGTCGCTTTGCAGCGCCTCACGATGAATGCTGCTGGTATTGCACTCGGGGCAGAGTAAATAAGCTGTCCCCACCTGCACCGCCGAAGCGCCCATTGCCATGGCGGCGCGCACTGTGGTGGCATCGACGATGCCGCCGGCGGCAATCACCGGAATATCCACCGCCGCAATCACCTGCGGTAATAGACTAAAAGTCCCTTGCTGCTCGGTTAAATCCTCGGATAAAAAGTGTCCTCTGTGTCCACCTGCCTCAAGGCCTTGGGCAATAATCGCATCGGCGCCACGAGCCTCGAGCCAGAGCGCCTCCTCGACTGTGGTCGCCGTAGAGATAACTTTTGAGCCCCAGGATTTGATTTCCAGCAGCAACTCTTCATCAGGCAGACCAAAGTGAAAACTCACCACCTCGGGCTTAAATTTAGCTAACACCTCAGCCTGCGCCTTGCTGTAGGGTGTGCGCTGGGCGCCAGCAGGCTGCGCATTTGGGTCGAGATTAAATTCCGCAAAATAGGGTGCTAACTGTTCGAGCCAAGCCGCTTGCTTGGCCGCCTGCGGTAAAGGCTCGCTATGGCAAAAGAAGTTCACATTGATAGGTTTAGTGGTATTACTGCGGATTTCGGTTAACTCAGCCTCGAGTGCCTCGAGGGATAACATAGCGCAGGGCAAGGAGCCCAATCCGCCCGCCTGCGATACTTCAATCGCCAGTGCGCTGCCCTGCACGCCCGCCATCGGCGCTTGAATAATCGGAAACTGGATCCCAAACAATTGTGTTAGTCGGCACGGCATACTTCACCTCCATTGAATAAATCCTGTAGCGACTCGTGCTTGTTTTGCTTACAACTAATGCGGCGATAAGCGACCGAGCCGAGTGCGAGTTGTTACAATCTACCAGAAAAATGCATCCCAATTACAGCATTTAGCCAAGCAGCAAAACTTGGCAGTGTTAAGCAGATGATAAAATGTCATCATTTAATGGATATTTCAGCCTAATTAAAAACAAAAATAATATCGTCAAAATTGAAATTACATTTGTATCAAGATAAAAAACACTTACCGACTATTTATAAAAAATCCCGTGATATTCGCCGCATTAACTAATTAAAAACCTATTTCAGCATATTTAAATCACTTATGATCCGGCCCCATTTTTTGGAGGCTATATGTTATTAAAAAAACGTCTATTTTCGACAAGAATAATCAACCAACTTATTATCTGTTTACTACTGATGTTTACCACGTCAGTTGCCTATGCAAAAAATGATGATAAGGACGATGAGATCACCTTAGGCCGCACCCTATTACTCGGAATTGGTGACCACCCAGCAATCATCCCACTTATCATCTGTCGCCAAGCCAAACACATTAGAATCAAAGCAGAAAGAGATGTGAGTATCGATCGTGTTGTCGTCACCTATGGGGATGATAAAACTCGTACCGTCCGCTTTGATACTGAGCTAGGTAAGGATGAGCACAGCGAATGGAAATCCCTTGGTGCCCGTCGCTGTGTTAAAAAGATTGAAGTGTATGGTAATTCCGACCGCAGTAAAGCGGGTATTAAAGTATTAGGTCGTAAGTAAGACTTACCTATTTAATTATTCCATCTTTATTCAATATTGGAATTGAGCAATATATCAATGAATTTTCGTGCAATATTATTGTTATTACTCGGTATTAATTTGACCGCATGTGTGACTTTTCCAACCTAGGAGTCGGCACAGGTCAAAATATTATGGGAAAACTCTGTCGCCATCGAAAACTGTACCTATAAAGGCACAGTCATTGGCTCACAGGGGCATTTTTATGATTATTGGTTACACAGTGATAGGGATATGGTGTGGGGCACACTCAACGAGCTGCGCATCAAAGGCCATGCGCTCGGTGCAGATGCAGTTTATCTCTATCAACCGTTTAAGTTTTTAGGCTCAGTGACCATGATGGGCAATGCTTACCAATGTGCTGAGACTCATGCTTCTGAGGCCAAAGCTTCTGAGACCAAAGCTTCTGAAGCTCTAGATTCGACAAGTCTGCCGCCGCAGATAAAGACCGCATCGAGTCAATAAGTTGAGTATTGAGCAGGTTTTTTATGAGTTTTGAGCGGCTATCAGGCGACACGCCTGATAGCACTCATACAAACGGAGAGGAAAACTCAGAACAGGTAATCGGCGCCTAAGCTAACAAACAGTGCTAATCCCGCCCAGTTATTGTTGAGGAAGGCTTTAAAACAAGGTGCCCTTTCGCGGCCAAAAATCAGCATTTGCTGGTAAGTGCTAAAGCCAACGAAGGTGAGTAATCCCAAGCCATAAACCAAACCACGGTCGGCGCTCCAACCAGCGGCGATAAAACACAGCAGCGCAGCAAGTTGAAATAATCCAATGATTTGGCGGTCGTACTTGCCAAAAAGAATGGCGGTCGATTTGATACCGACCTTTAAATCATCATCCCTATCGACCATGGCGTACATGGTGTCGTAGGCCACAGTCCAGAACCAATTGGCGGCAAATAACCACCAAGCTTCGATGGGCACTTCACCGGTTTGCGCCGCATAGGCCATGGGAATCGACCAACTCCACACCACACCCAAAAACATCTGCGGCATGTTCGTTACCCGCTTAGTAAAGGGGTAGATAATGGTGAGGATAATGCCGACAACAGAGAGCTTAACCACTAAACTATTGAGCAGTAAGACTAAACCAAAAGCGGCCAACCCTAAGATCACAAACAGCAATAGCGCTTCTTTGGTGCTGATTTCACCGCTGGCGAGGGGACGGGATTTAGTGCGTTCAACGTGGGAGTCGAGGTCGCGGTCGGCATAGTCGTTAATAATGCAGCCACAGGCACGCATGATCACCACACCGATAATAAAGATAATCAACACTTTAATATCGGGCATTCCACCCGCCGCTAACACCAGCGCCATTAAACAGGGCCAGAGCAATAACAAAGTGCCGATAGGACGGTCGAGTCGAGTCAGGCGGGAATACACGTCCCACTTCTGCTTTAGATTCATTAACTAGCTACTCCCAAACCTAATTTTTTATCTCGGTTGCTAGGCTAAGCATCATATACCCTAGCCCCCTTTTAAGCGAATTTGCGCAGGCTTAAACTGTCACAAAATCATGACATTCATGCCAATCAACGCGCCTCTAAACGCGCGTAGGCGACCACCAACCACTTACTGCCAAAATCACTAAAATTCACCTGCACCCGCGCCTGTGCGCCACTGCCCTCAAAGTTAGTCACTTTGCCGTCACCAAATTTTGGATGATGCACCCTTTGGCCGACGCTAAAGCCAGTATCGTTGGCGACCGCCGACTTTTGCGCACTGAAGCGATTATTGGCCATCGGCGTTGACACCTGCGCCTTTAAGCGAATTTCGTCCACATATTGCGGCGGAATCTCCTTAATAAAACGCGATGGACGGGCATAATCTTCACGGCCATAAATACGGCGGGATTCGGCATAGGTGATATAGAGTTTTTCCATCGCGCGGGTCATGCCCACGTAACAGAGGCGGCGTTCCTCATCGAGTCTGTCGCCCTCTTCGAGCGCCATCTTACTCGGGAAAATCCCCTCCTCGACGCCCGCCATAAACACCATGGTAAACTCAAGCCCCTTGGCCGAGTGCAGTGTCATTAACTGTACGGCATCGGTAAAGGCATCGGCCTGACCTTCGCCCGCCTCTAAGGCCGCGTGGGATAAGAAGGCGTTAAGCTCGCCCATATCCTCAAGCTCTTCTGGCATTTCGAAGGTGCGCGCCGCAGTAACGAGTTCCTCTAAGTTTTCGATACGGGCGTGGGCCTTTTCGCCTTTTTCCGCCTCGTACATGGCCTTAAGCCCAGAGGCTTGGATCACTGTGTCCGTCATCCGGTACAGCGCCATATCTTGAGTTTCTTCCTGCAGGGTGACGATAAGATCCATAAAGCCACGCACCGCAGAGGCGGCGCGGCCAGCCAGCACTTTTTCATCCAGCAAACGTAAACAAGCCTGCCACAGGGTGAGTTCCTGCTGACGGGCGGTCGAACGCAGAATATCTAAGGTGCGATCGCCAATGCCACGGGGCGGTGTATTGACCACGCGCTCGAAGGCGGCATCGTCATTTTTATTGCTGATAAGACGCATATAACCCATAGCGTCTTTAATCTCTTGGCGTTCGAAGAAGCGCAGCCCACCGTAAATACGATAGGCTAAACCTTTGTGTAATAAGGCTTCTTCGAGCACACGCGACTGAGCGTTTGAGCGATATAAAATCGCGCAGTCACTTAAATTGCCGCCTTTTTCGTACCAATCATTGATACGGCCGACAATAAAGCGCGCCTCGTCCATTTCGTTAAAGGCGCAGTAGAGGGAAATCGGCTCACCATCTGCTTCGTCGGTCCACAACTCTTTACCTAAACGCTCGGGGTTATTGGCGATAAGCGCGTTTGACGCCTTCAAAATATTGCCCTTGGAGCGATAATTTTGCTCGAGGCGAATCGTAGTCGCCGTCGGGAAATCCCGCAGGAAGCGGTGCAGGTTTTCAACCTGAGCGCCGCGCCAACCGTAAATAGATTGGTCGTCGTCACCCACTATCATCACGTTGGCAGTTTGGCCTGCCAACACACGGATCCACGCATATTGGATGGCGTTAGTATCCTGGAACTCGTCCACCAGAATATGCTTAAAACGCTCCTGATAATGCGCCAGTAAATGCGGTTTATTGAGCCACAGCTCGTGGGCACGTAACAGGATTTCGGCAAAGTCGACTAAGCCCGCGCGGTCGCAAGATTCTTGATAAACCTGATAAATCTTCAGCAGGTTTTGCTCAATCGGAAAGCCACCCGCATCGATATGCTTGGGCCGCAAACCTTGGTCTTTCTTGCCATTGATATAGGCCTGCGCCTGACGGGGAGGATATTGTTTTTCATCCAGATTCAAACTTTTAAGGATGCGTTTCAGCAAACGCAGTTGATCGTCCGAATCGAGAATTTGGAAGCTCTGCGGTAATCCCGCATCTTGGAAGTGAGTGCGTAACAGACGATGCGCTAACCCGTGGAAGGTACCAATCCACATCCGCCCCATATTGGTGCCAGCGACCTTCTCCACCCGCTCACGCATCTCGGCTGCGGCTTTATTGGTAAAGGTCACGGCTAAAATCGAGTAAGGGCTCTGCTGTTCGACCTGCATTAACCACGCGATACGGTGAGTTAATACTCGCGTTTTGCCACTGCCTGCGCCCGCAAGCACTAACATGCTGGATTGCGGTGCCGCGACAGCCTCGCGCTGTTTATCATTCAGGCCGTCTAGTAAAGAAGATACGTCCATTCTCGCCTCCAAAAAATCGAGGGGGCAGTATAACAGAAGAAGCGCCCAAGGCATGCCACGAGTTTGAGCTCAATCACAGACAATTCATTTGACTCGAGGGCCAAGTTTGGCTTGAATTGATTGATACAATTTATTAACAACTAAAGTATGACTCGATGCCAAGGGACCTGAATGCATTATTGTTTTAACGCTTTTGTGTTGGATACCCAGAACCGAACCTTGTTCTGCAACAACCAAAGGCTCCACTGTGACGAGCGCGTTATCCTGTTACTCGCAAAGCTAATCGACGCCTATCCCGCCCATTGCGATCAGGCCTGCTTGCTCGAACATATTTGGCCCAATACTGTGGTGAGCAGTTGGTCCGTCGCAAGATTAATCTCAGATACCCGCAAATTATTTGAGGCGGCGGGCCTTAAGGTGCCCATCATTCAAACCTTGCATGGCCGAGGGTATCGGCTCTCCCCCGATATCGCCGCCATTATTCGCTCCGATGCCGTCGCTAATAGTTTTGCCGCTCAAGACCACTCACTCGCAATAACAGATAACGCCACCAGCGCAGCCAACTCGAATACACTTCAACCCGCGCAAAAAAAGCCCTACTTCACCCTGCCGGGATTAGCCTTGATTGGTATCTTGTCGAGCGCTGTGCTTGCCCTGCTCTATCACAATCAAGCCGAACGTAACGGCCAATTAGTGTTGGCCGAGCCGCAAAACGTAAAAGCACGCATATTGTGGGTCGATGATCACCCAGAAAATAATCAGGCCGAGCGCCAGTTTTTAGAGCAAAAAAAGATTGGAGTTTACACCACCAAAACCAGCAGCGATGCACTCACACTGCTCAGTTTATATAGCTACGATGCCATTATTACCGACATGGGCCGAGGCTCAGATCCCCTCGCTGGTCTTAAACTCATGCAGGCTATTCGCGAGCGCGGCATCAACACGCCCATTTACCTCTATACCATCATGCCCTCCGAGGCGCTAAGACAAAAAGCCCAGGAACATGGCGCGCAGGATATTGCCGTCGAAGCCGAAGACTTATATCAACACTTGATGCCACTTATCCGTTATGCCGATGAAAGGTCGGAGTAAAGCTGTACTCAAGCAGCGTAAATTCCGCTTCAATCTATTGAAATTATTCACTTTCAAAAACATTCAATAAGTTTCAAAGACAAAATCCCTCCCGAGGATTTATATCTTGTTCAGGGTTCAGCCACTGATCCCTTCTGCATATTGCTTGCGCTCATGCCCCAAACGATAACTGAAGACCATCCCGCCATGGGATAGCGAATCGTTGCTGATATTTACTCAGTAGCCTAAAAGGAATTTACATAATGAAGCCAATCTATCGACTCACTGTTCCCATTCTCTTAGGTCTCACGCTCGGCGCCTGTGGCGGGAGTGATGATGACGATGAGGACCCTAGCCCCATAGAATCCCAGCAGTTTGCCATTAAAGGCACAGTAAAAGGGCTGACCAACACCCTAAAACTTACCCTACAAACCAATGGCCAAACAGTAGAAACCCTTTCTGTTCAAAGTGATGGCACAGATAAGGCCTTTGCATTTTCAAATATGCAGAATGAAGGCGTTAGCTTTGCCATTACCGTTAATACGCAGCCAACGGCACAAACCTGTACCGTCGCCAATGGCAGCGGCACCTTAAGCCAGAGCAATGCCGGAACAGCTTTAGTGACCTGTGAAACCAATGCCAATGCCGAATTAACCGGGATCTTTAGGGATAGCCCAGTCGCTGGGATCCATTATCAAACCGACAGCCAAACCGATGGCACCACCAGCGATATTGGCGAGTTTCAATACTTACAGGGGGAACAAGTCACCTTTTCGGTCGGCGCGATTCAATTTCCCAGTACAGTTGCCGCGCCACTCGTCACACCCACCGAAATTGCAGCGGGCAATGAGGTCACAAAGGTAAATATCCTGCAATTGCTGCAAACCCTAGATCAGGATTGTGATGTCGAAAATGGCATTCAAATCAAAACCTCACACCATGATCTGCTCGCCAATACAGTGCTCGATATCAGCAGTGCCGATTTTGATAGCCAACTCAACACTGCCTTTGCCAACCTCGGCTCGGGTTTGAGTCTTATCAGCGAAGCCCAGGCCCTTAACCATTTCGATACTTCCAATCGTAATCTGCTGCTAGGTAGCTGGCTGCTGTCGGAGGGAGAAGGTCAAAGCAACATACTGACCTTTATCGACCATAGCCGTTATATATTGATCCACGAGCATGCGGGTGATGGCGATCAGGGCGCAGCCTCGGTCGAATATGGAAATTACACTTGGGACAGTGTGACTGGTAGTTTCAGTGTGAGTCTCATCGCTCAATCCGATGGTTCCGGCGGTCTGTACGATGAAAGCAGTGTCGTTAACAAGGCGATGGTAAGCCTCAATACTCTCACACTCAGCCTCACCGACAATGGTTCGTCAAGCATCACTCTCACGCGTATTGAAGATGCTAGCGATGCGTTAATCGGCACTTGGCATGTGTACGATCCCGAAACCGATAACGACAGCTTTGTGACTTTCCTGCCCAATCAAGCCTATGCCATTGTGCATACAGCCAATTCCGACAGCTATGAGGGACAATCCCCCCAAGCGCAATCGGGGGAGTTTGGTCATTACGTTAAAGATGCCAGTGGCTATAAGTTTACCGCCAGTGTCGAGTCCGACGGCCCTAATGGTCTCTATGATGCACAGTCAGCCGACGCCCATCAGTTTTCGTCCATCAGCACCAGCCAATGGGGCGAGATGATGGCGACAGAAAATGGCCCAGACGGCGGTACTTTCACCTTAGATAAGGTCGGCAGTTTTGTGACTGAGTTAGTCGATAAGCCTTCTTCCGCCGCAGGTACCAGCCTTGGACGCATCACCTCGGTACGGGATATCGAAGGCTTTAGCTACGACGCCACAGTCAATCGCCTGCTGCAATTTGACTTAACCTTTGCCACGGACACACAAAACCGCTGCACCACAGAGTTCGCCAATGGCCAATGCGGCGCACGTTACAACATGCTGGTGCAGAATGTATCCGAGAATGATATGGGGGATGTGATTGGCGAAATCAGCCTGAACGAAGTCACCAGCAATGCTCAAGTGAACAGCGATTTTTATATGACGACCGCTGGCACACTGCACTTTGCCTTTAGTGGCAGTCAGACGATGACCATCAGCCCCTTGTTAGGCAAATCTTGCCAAGGTAATCAACGCGCCTTAGTGAGCTTAACCGATACCAGCAGTAACCAATCGCTTTGGTTAGTTGAGCTAACCCCTGCCGCCCTATAGCTAACGCTATCTTCCCTTTGCCGGGCTATGTTCTTCCGTAGTCCGGCATTTTTATGCTAAAAACCATGACCCCGTGAACACAGCTATTGCCTATCGAACAGCTTGAAATCGAGCCATATATAACCCGATTTATTTCAAAGCAAGATTCTTCATCACTTCCAATAAAAATTAAGCACTGTCATTCCAGTGACACGCAGCAAGCACATCCCTGTGTGCTCAACCGTGACATCCATGTCACGGACGGTCACTTTCATGACAGTGCTTAATCTTGCCAACCCCGACAGTAATCTGACCCCTTCTTACAGGCATGCACTCAGAAATCCTAAGAAGGATGGCTCATTGATTGGCTAGTCTTCGCTACTACTGTTTCCTCTGCACTCGGTCCCATTCAGCTTTGAGCATTAAGGGAACAATACGCTTAAATTCTGCTAGTTTTTCATTGATACTAAATTCGTTTGTAAGAGCTTGATACACTCTTTCCTCAGAGATAAATGCACCATTGATAAAGTTGACTAATTCTACAATCTGATTATCAAAAGCTTTCTCATTTAAATTGTTTGCATCTTTATCAGGGTTAAGCATAAAACTAATCTTAACTGCCTTTTCAATTAGTTCAGATTCAAGTTTCTTAAGCTCTGTATAAGTGGGTTTAACACGTTCAAAATCTTCTCTTGCTTCTCTCTCGCAAATCATTAACCTTCTATAATTATTATTGTTTTTTTCTGAGAGGATTCGCGACAATCCGCTATTTTCTTTACAGAATTTAGATCGAAAATCAGCGCACCGTCTTTCAGCACTTTTCAAATTTTTAACTATCTCAAGCATCTCTATCTCGATTTTATAAAAATAGAGTAGTTGAATTGCAACTCTTACATAACTACTAGCTTCATCTCGAAAGGTGTTAATCCACTTTTGACGAAATTCATCAATTACAACTTTGTGACGTTCTTGCTGTTCATTTTTCGCAAGTTGAATGTGGCTTTCTAATGAAGCATTATGTTGTTTCTCTTGAGTATCCAGAAGTTTTAGATGTTCATTCTTACGCTCATTTGCATCTATTTTGATTTGTTCAAGCTGCTTATCTGTTTCTCTTCGTAGAGTCCTATGAAGAAAATAGAGTGAGAGTCCAATCGAGCCTCCTATACTAACTATCACAGCCCCAAAATTAATCCACGCAGTTTCATTAGGTGAGTCTATAAAAAGATTTAAATCAACATCTCTCTTTTCGAGTGATTCATAGTCAACGTTTTGTTCTTTAATATATTGAGCAATCTCTGTATTTTTCAGATTGATTTGAGTAATCTGCTTTTTGGCTTCCTCAATATTTGGAATAATTGAATCTTTAAGCTCTGCATTATCTCTAGATAATGCATCAAGCTTTGCTACAAGCTCTTTAAGTTGTATAGAAAGTTGTTCAACTGTGGCAAGTTCATCTGCCGATTTTAATGTTGTCTCAGAACTCTCTGAAGCGTTTAATGTTGCTGATAGAATTAGCGCTATAAAAAATAAGGTTCTCGTTATCATTTTGTGCTTTGGGGCGCTTAGTTAAATAAGCAATGAGTTTAACACCTTAATAATCTTCCAGTCTTCAATGAAACAGTTGTTCTAGGCATCTATTCTTGAATTTCTCGGCGGATGGTTCGAATCAAACTTTATCGAGAAGCGAAATAGGATATCCACAGCTCTTCAATGCTTTAAGTGAGCAACAGACAACTCAACAATCAAAGGAATACACCATCCCCTCAGAGTTGCCGCAGGGCGATTAGACAAATTGCGTGAGTCTCGCCATGGATGGCGAGCTAGCTTTCGCAGGTGCAGGGACGCATCCTTCGGAAGCGATAGCAAATTTGGCAATGAGCACAAGGGGCTTTCAACTCCGTTGGGGCGTCTTGGAGCATCCAAGGAGGATAGGACGAGCAGTCCTCCTTGGTCGGGTGTGGGGTGAAACCCCACGACTTTGGCTTTGCTTTTAAAAGCAATCAACCAAAACAGCAGCCCAAGCTTGCTGGTAAGGCCTTAAAACTTCCCACTAATCACAACACCGTTGAAATTAAGACAATCTCTAACTCTTTGCTGCTGAACCGCGCTAAGGGTGTCGATATCATGGAAGGCAAACTCAGAGTGTTCATGGCTTAAGCGAATCACCGCATCGGCAGATGCAAACTCACAACGAAAGATAAAGGCTTGGGATTGATAGGCGCTGTGATAATACACACCGCTCAGGTAGTGGACGTTCACCGCCAGCCCCAACTCCTCTTGGCATTCACGCAGCAGCGCTTCGTGAATAGTCTCGCCGGGCTCTAAGGCGCCGCCGGGTAAACCCCAGGCGCAATTGCCGTAATTTGCCTTAAGGAGTAACACTTGGCCGACATCGTTAATGATTACTGCATGGCTACTGAGCCGAAACCTATCTTCAAATGCCATGTCTCAATCCCACGCTAAGGCTGTGTATCACTAGTTGCGATTAAAGGTATTACAGCTGGCAAGCTTGCCTGAGGCAAAACCCGTCTTAAACCATTTTACCCTGTCAGCCGAACTGCCATGGGTAAAGGCTTCGGGTTGTACCGCTCGGCCGGCGAGTTTTTGCAGGCGATCATCCCCCACGGCACTCGCGGCGGCAATACCTTCTTCTACATCTCCGGCTTCGAGCAGATTGAGCTGTCTGTCGACATAATGCCCCCACACGCCCGCATAACAGTCGGCTTGCAATTCGAGGGCAACACTCAGTTGATTGGCCTGCGCTTTGCCAGCGGCTTGCTGCGCCTGACGCACTTTAGTACTGGTGCCGAGTAGGTTCTGCACATGGTGGCCCACCTCGTGGGCAATCACATAGGCAAAGGCGAAATCCCCCGGTGCCCCGAGTTTTTTCAGCTCCTCGAGAAAACTCAAGTCGATATAGACTTTGCTATCTGCGGGGCAATAGAAAGGCCCAGATTGCGCCTGTCCCATACCGCATCCCGTTGAGGTCATATTGCGATAAAGCACCAGTTTGGGCTCGACATATCGCCCTTGCAGCAATTGATTCCAAACAGTTTCAGTCGTACCGAGAATCGCCGCCACAAACTGGGCATTTTCATCTTGAGTCGCAGTATTGCTGGCCGATTGTGACTGGCTAAACCCCGCTTGATTGCTCGGGTCTAGGGATAATCCGCCGGTAAAATATTGAAACGCAAAATATAGCCCGCCCAACAGCAGTATCACTCGGCCGATTTTGGTGCGAAGCAGAAACGGCAGCAAGCGTAGCAGGAGCGCACTGGGCACACCCGCAGACGCCATCTGTTGGTCACGTCTGTCTTCGATATTGGAGCTGCGGTCACTGTCACGCCAACGCATTGGATTTCCTAGGCTATGGGTATGGAAGCTAGATTTCAGTGTAGTCGTTATTTGGGATCATTCTGCTCGGCGGGCGCCGCTTTTAACGAGCGTAAAAACAGCCCGAGCCCACCAAAGGCTAACACTAAAATCACGATCAAATCGAAGGCCGACATGGCCCTAAAGTGAAACTGAATTGAGCTGATCACCCCGACAATTAAGGCGACTAAGGAGCCTAAGGTGAGCAGCCAACCGAGCTTAGTCTTGGCATCAACAAACACCATCACTATCCCGAGGATAAACGGCAGCATCACCATACCTGTGGTGATAGAGAATCCCTGCCCAAAGGCATTCATGCGGTAGAGGCCATAGCCCAAGCCAAAACTGGAACTGACCTGTATCGCATTGAATAACAGATAAAATCCTGCACACATCATGGCAAGTCCAATAAAAAATTGGCCAATACCGCCCTGTGTTCCTCCCGCTCCCTTCATACCAATCCTTTCTATTGACGTTGTTGAATCGCTTTATCGACAGCTTGTTTCAGCTGTTGGTCCTCTGCAGCCTTTTTGGCTTTCTCGTGCGCTGCCAACTGTTTATCCGCCTCGGCCACGCAGCGCTGTTTATCTAGCATGGGCTCGTAGGGGTCGACATCTGTCCTTGCGGAACAGGCTAACTCGGCGCAGGCAGAGGTCAACAGTGATGCGGACAAGACTAACATAATCAAAGGGGTTTTCATCTTCGGCTCCTCAACAAAATAGCTACACTTAACCAAGCTAACATTGGCAAGCTTTACTTGAGCTGTATCGATTATGTGCTCAACCATGTTGACACAGATCCACGAAAGGCAAACACTGAGTGGTGTTTTTTTATCCACCCATGACCGACGCCCCATTGGTTCATCACGGGGCTAATTAAGACAAGGACTGCGCTTGAATACTCTACTCTTAGGTAAAGGTGAGCAACAGGTTCACTTAAATCTTAAATATGCCAACCGCCACGGACTGATCGCCGGCGCCACGGGGACGGGGAAAACCGTTTCGCTGATGACCCTAGCCGAAGGCTTTTCCCGCCAAGGTGTGCCGGTATTTATCACCGACATTAAAGGCGATATCTCTGGGCTTGGCGTTGCGGGCACACTAAGCGACAAACTATTGCAGCGGGCGGCCGAAATCGGCATTGAAGATTATCAAACCGAGGCAAATCCCGTGGTTTGCTGGGATCTCGCAGGAGAGCAAGGGCACCCATTACGCACAACCGTGAGTGAGATGGGGCCGACCCTGCTCGGGCGTATTCTCGAACTCAATGACACCCAAAGCAGTATTCTAGATATCGTCTTTCAACTAGCTGATGACCAAGGATTATTGTTACTCGATCTCGACGATCTTCGCGCCATGCTGAACTTAGTCGCCGATGAGCGCAAAGAGGTCTCCGCCAAATATGGGCTTATCAGCGCCCAATCCCTCGCCGCCATTCAACGTTCGGTCCTCGGCTTAGAACGCGATGGTGGCAAAGACTTTTTCGGCGAGCCTGCGCTACAACTCGAAGACTTGATGCGTACTAACTTGCAAGGGCGCGGCATTATCAATTTGTTAGCTGCCAATAAGTTAATCCTGACCCCTAGCCTCTACTCCAGCTTCTTACTCTGGCTGCTATCAGAACTCTTTGAAAACCTGCCCGAAGTCGGCGATCTCGATAAACCCAAGTTAGTCTTCTTTATCGATGAGGCGCACTTATTGTTTGAAGGCTGCCCAGCAAGTTTGCTTAAACGCATAGAGCAGATTATGCGGCTTATCCGCTCCAAGGGCGTCGGGGTGTATTTTTGCTCGCAATTCCCTGACGATATTCCCAACGAGATCTTAGGTCAGCTCGGTAATCGCATTCAGCATGCCCTCAGGGCATATACCCCAAGGGATCAAAAAGCCGTTAAAACCGCGGCCGAAACCTTTGTGCCCAACCCTAAATTGGTGGTCAGTGAGGTGATCTCACAACTCGCCGTGGGCGAAGCTTTAGTCTCGACACTCGCTGAGAAAGGCGTGCCCACTATGGTGGAACGCGCCTTGATTGCGCCGCCCCGCTGTCGCATGGGGCCTGCAAGCCCAGAGGAGTTAAGCGCCATTCGTGCCAAGAGCCCCATTGGTGGCAAGTACGATACCTTAATCAACCGAGAGTCCGCCTACGAGCGACTCAATCAGCGGCACGCCGAAGTGGCCAATGGCGCCAGTAGCACCAAAACGGCGAATACGCCCGCCGCCAAAGAGGCAGAACAGGGCTGGTTTAGTGAACTGATTTTTGGCAATAAACGCCGCCAAGGGTTAGCCGAAACCCTCTCTAAACAAGCGGCGCGAACCGTGGGTAATCAACTCGGTAAACAAATATTGCGCGGACTGCTCGGCGGCATACTCGGCAAGTCGACCCGCAGGTAACGGCACAGGGCTAAAACCGTGCGCCAAACCGCATATTTTATATACACATTGGCACTACCATTAGCGTGAATTATTCTAAGTAGTGAGTGGATCTTAGTTAGGATTTAGGTGATAAGATTATTTTGCGAGTACCGCTCAGAGAGGCAAATAAATTCAAGTAATTTACCAATAGTTTTAAATAGTTGTGATTTAAAAATGGTGTAATTCGAGTTTAATCGTTTCGTTTTAATCAGGACATCATGGAACGGGTTTTACGCAAATGGCTTACATGATTAGCCTGATGAACAACCACTGAAAGTACATGGAGTTAGCTATGAGTAAAGAGCAAAAAAATCGCAAAGAGGCCAAGAAAAAGCCGTTAATGACGATGAAGGAAAAACGTGCCGCAAAACACGCCAAAAATGCGTCTAAAGGTCTCCTCGATAACGTTAAATAATATTGTGGCACTTTAGGGTGCGCCTCCAATATCGACAATTAAGGGTTAACTGCGGTTAGCCCTTTTTATTGGCTCGCTCTCGGTTATTGGTTATTAATCCCGCAAACAACACAGATTAAGTTATCAGTAAGATGATGATTTAATTAGCCTAAGTCTTTAACTGAAAATGTCACCTAGACTAAAGCAACATGCACATTGCTTGAGTCTTTTGCTAAGGTTTTATTTACCTAGATCACCCAGAACCATAATCGCAGCTAAGTTACCAATTTATAAGCTTATTCCATTTTAGCCATCACAGCACCCGACGCTCGCTAGCCCTAGTGGAATATTGACGATAAGCCTCATAAATCAAGATTTAGACTGCATATAAACTCGTGTCAAAGCCTGTATTTTGAGCAGATTTGGGTATATAAGTAGTGATACTAAAGTAGCAATCAAACAGTCCGATTTACCTTACCCTATATAACACAATAAAAAATAAGGATATTTCAGCATGAAAATCAACAAACGTTTTATCGCCGTTGGCGCAGCATTAACACTCTCACTCAGCGCAGCCTCAATGGCGGCCGCACCTGCCTTTGTCAATATCTTAACTGGCGGCACCAGTGGCGTGTATTACCCCATTGGTGTGGCACTGTCGCAGCTCTACGGCTCAGGCATTGAAGGCGCTAAAACCTCAGTGCAAGCCACCAAAGCCTCGGTTGAAAACCTCAACTTACTACAAGCGGGTCGTGGTGAATTGGCCTTAGCCTTAGGCGATTCGGTGGCTGCAGCCTATCAAGGCGATGCCGATGCCGGCTTTAAAAAGCCATTAGATAAGGTGCGCGTGCTCGCAGCAGCTTACCCTAACTACATTCAAATTGTGGCCAATAAGGAATCTGGCATCAAAACCTTAGCCGATTTGAAGGGTAAACGTATTTCTGTTGGTGCGCCTAAGTCGGGTACTGAACTCAACGCGCGCGCAATTTTTAAAGCTGCGGGTTTAAGCTACGAAGACATGGGCAAAGTGGAATTTTTACCCTACGCCGAATCGGTCGAGCTGATTAAAAACCGTCAGTTAGATGCAACTCTACAATCTTCGGGCTTAGGGATGGCGGCGATCCGCGATTTAGCCGCGACTATGCCAATTAACTTTGTGGAAATTCCCGAAGATGTGATCGGCAAAATCAATAACCCAGCCTACCAACATGGGGTGATCCCAGCAGCCACCTACGAAGGCCAAACCGCCGATGTTTCTACGGTTGCGATTCAAAACCTGTTTGTGACTCAAGCGGGTGTGTCTGACGATTTAGCCTATCAGATGACTAAACTGATGTTCGAACATTTAGACCGCCTCGGCAACGCCCACTCAGCTGCGAAAGCCATTCAATTAGACAAGGCAACCAAAAACCTGCCTGCGCCACTGCACCCAGGTGCTGAGCGTTATTTCAAAGAAGTTGGCGCACTCTAAGGGTGTAACCTCAATCTGTGCGACCCGTTTTTCACCTAAGCACTTGAGTGATAGCGTCACTCAAGTGCTGCGTCGCCCTCTGTAGTCTAATGCTGTGAGGCATAAATATGAGCGATTCCGAACAAGGACTAGGCGCTAAGACCAGTGACTGGCCCAAGGCACTGTTTTATACGGCGCTAGTTTTCTCCATTTTTCAAATCATTACCGCCGCCTTTCATCCCGTATCGACCCAAGTATTGCGGGCAACCCATGTGGGCTTTTTACTGTTAATCGTATTTTTAAGTTATCCGGCGGTGGGTAAGTCTCGCCCTTGGCAACCCTTAGGCTGGGTACTTGGCCTTGCGGGCATGGCAACGGCCGCCTATCAATGGTTTTTTGAGGCAGACTTGATCCAACGCTCCGGTGAACTCACCGATGCCGATATGGTGATAGGCGTAGTGTTGATTTTTTTAGTGTTTGAAGCCGCGCGGCGGGTGATGGGCTGGGCTCTGCCAATTATCTGCTGTATTTTCTTGGCCTACGGCTTATTCGGCCAATATCTCCCTGGTGACTTAATGCACCGCGGCTACGGTGTTGACCAAATTATCAATCAGTTATCCTTCGGTACCGAGGGCCTCTACGGCACACCAACCTACGTATCGGCCACCTATATCTTTCTGTTTATTTTGTTTGGCGCCTTTTTAGAGCAGGCGGGGATGATCCGTCTGTTTACCGATTTTGCGATGGGATTATTCGGCCATAAACTCGGCGGCCCGGCGAAAGTAGCCGTGGTTTCTTCGGCTATGATGGGCACAATCACGGGCTCGGGTGTCGCCAACGTGGTGACCACGGGGCAATTTACCATCCCCTTGATGAAACGCTTCGGCTACCGCCCCGCCTTTGCTGGCGGTGTAGAAGCCACCTCCAGTATGGGTAGCCAGATTATGCCGCCCATCATGGGCGCGGTGGCCTTTATCATGGCCGAAACCATTAACGTGCCGTTTATTGAAATCGCCAAAGCGGCGTTAATTCCCGCGTTGTTGTATTTCAGCTCAGTGTTCTGGATGGTGCATCTGGAGGCCAAACGCGCCAATCTCTGCGGCTTACCCAAGGATCAATGTCCCGATCCCTGGGCGGCAGTGAAGGAGCGCTGGTATCTGCTGATCCCGCTGTTTATTTTAATTTACTTACTGTTTTCGGGACGTACGCCGCTGTTCTCTGGCATGGTCGGTTTAGCACTGACTTCGATAGTGATCTTAGGCTCTGCGATTGTGCTGCGCCTGCCTTCTAATGCGATGCGCTTCGCCTTTTGGATTGCCCTAGGGGTCTTGTGTGCCGGCTTCTTCCAGATGGGAATCGCCGTCGTCTTTGGGGTCATCGCCTTACTGGTTGCTGTCTGCTGGTTTATCAAAGGGGGCAAAGATACCCTGACCATCTGCCTGCACGCCTTAGTCGATGGCGCTCGCCATGCGGTGCCAGTAGGGATAGCCTGCGCCCTAGTTGGGGTAATTATCGGTATCGTCTCGCTGACGGGCATTGCCTCAACCTTCGCCAGTTACATCCTCGCAGTGGGTCAAGATAACCTCTTCCTCTCACTGGTGTTAACTATGCTGACTTGTATGGTGTTAGGTATGGGGATCCCGAGTATTCCTAACTACATTATCACCAGCTCGATTGCCGCACCCGCCCTGCTGGACTTAGGTGTACCGCTGATCGTCTCCCATATGTTTGTGTTTTACTTTGGGATTATGGCCGACCTCACACCTCCCGTCGCCTTGGCCTGCTTTGCCGCAGCGCCAATCGCAAAAGAATCGGGACTGAAGATCAGTCTGTGGGCGATTCGAATCGCTATCGCAGGTTTTGTGATCCCCTTTATGGCGGTTTACGACCCAGCGCTTATGCTACAAAGTGATAGCTGGCTTGCCATCGGCTTTGTGATGTTAAAAGCCACAGTAGGCATAGGCATCTGGGGCGTGATCTTTACCGGTTTCTTACTGCAAAAACTCTATTGGTGGGAACGCGTTATCGGCTTCCTCGCCGGAGCCAGTTTAATCCTTGCGACACCGCTCAGTGATGAAATCGGCTTTGGTCTGGCGCTACTCTTTATCGTGCAGCACAGCCTTAGAGCACGCAAACTGAAACGTCTTGCGGAGCAGGGGTAAGGTTTTGAGCGAATGCAAAGGTAAGGCAATAGCATGCTAGGTCTATGTTTAGGCCTAGCCGGCACACTGTGGGCACAAGTGCCCACAGAGCAGTTCACCCTAGCATGGAACCACAGCATCGAAAAAATCCGCTGGGAAGAAGACTATCGAGTCACCACTCAAGGATTACGCCTCACTGAGGCCAGAGTCAAAGGCACGGGCGCGGGAATGGAAATCCCCGATGATGCGGTGCTTAACAATGGCAGTTGGCATTATCAACCTAAGTTGCCCGTGCTGCCGAGATTACGCCTAGGGCGCACACCCGAGGCAGGGGATTTTGAACTGTGTTTCACTCAGGCTTCTGGGGAGGCGCAATGCCAAGCCATGAGTCATTGGATTGGTCCACCGAACAAACAAGATGCCGCCGTTGAGGTGTGGGGCTGTCAGCTGTAAATATCACTGTAGGACGCGCAAGCACGGCGCGTCTACCGCCCATTAGCGGTCAATACAGCTCTCATTCCGAGAGAAGCTGTAGCCGTTTTTCCCTTGGTGTTTAATACGATACATAGCCGCATCGGCGCGATCGCAGCTTTGAGTAAAACGATCGCCGTACTCAAAAATATCGATACCGATACTCAAGCTAATCGCCACTTCACAACCATCGAGCAAGAAACGCTGTCGATAAACATCCAGTAAGGATTGCGCGAGCATGCCTAAGGCTTCGATATCCGAAGTGGGCAGGACAATCACAAACTCGTCCCCGCCGAGCCGCGCGATCTTCGCCTGTGCGCCCCTAATGAATGCGCCACATGCACCAATAAGTTATCGCCAAACTTGTGGCCATGGTGATCATTTAAGGCCTTAAAACCATCAAGATCGATAAAGAATAATGCCCCGCGCTGGCCGGGTTGTAATAACTCATCGAAGGCCTTGGCGATGGCTTGGCGGTTCATCAAGTTGGTGAGTGGGTCGCTGTGGGCTAGTCGGGCTAAATCCAGCTCGTAGCGCTTTTCTTGAGTGATATCGATATGGCTGCCCATCATCCGCAGCGGCGTGCCATCGGGGAGACGCTCAACAATGCGGCCACGATCCGACACCCAAGTGATGCTGCCATCTTTGTGCAGCATACGGTGTACGACCTGATAATAATCGGCCTTGCCATTCACATGATCTTCAAAGGCTTTGATTACCCAGTCTTTATCATCTGGATGAAGTTTGCTTTTCCAGCTGTCGACATGGGCGCGAAGCTCCTCGCGGCTAAAGCCAAGCAGCTCGCCCCACTTCACATTGAACAGGGTGAGATTGCCACTGGGAACATGTTGCTCCCACAAACACAAGCCATTACCATCGAGGGCGGCAAAGAGTTTCTCTTCGGCACGATTATTGAGCGCCGTTAACCGCGCATTTTCACGTTTAAGCTCGGCGATTTCGGCCTGAAGTTGCTTTATTTGTGCTGCAGAATCCGCTACCACGAAAAATCTCTGTCATTAAATTGGGGAATTTTCGTCCAGTGTAAAACAGTTAAAGCCGAAGGGACATAGTAAAAAGGATAAAGCCAAAAGGACATAGCAAAAGGGAGATCAAGCAGTTCAAAAGGAGTCAGCCAAATGCTGACCCCATCTTCAACCCGTTACTATTAATCGCGGGTTAGCACTTCAAGCAATTCAATCTCAAAGGTGAGGTCCGAATTCGGCTTGATATGGGCACCAATTTGGCGCTCGCCGTAGGCTAAATGCGCGGGAACGAATAACTTACGTTTACCGCCAACCTTCATGCCCATCAGCCCTTGATCCCAGCCTTTAATCACACGGCCAGTACCGATCACGCATTGAAATGCCTGACCACGGTCATAGGAGGAATCGAACTGAGTGCCATCCTGCAAAAAACCACGGTATTGAGTGGTGATCAACGCGCCTTTTACGGCCTCTTTTCCTTCGCCGATAACCAGATCGACAACTTCTAATTCAGTCATTTAATTAATCTCTTCGCCGTCACTTACATTCAAGTGATTCATCAAAGTGCCTATTCTAACATCGCTAGCCGAGCTTGTCGGTGCAGCTCATCCATTTTGTGGCGCAGGTTTAGTACGCCTTTACCTCCCTTTAAATTTGCCGCAGCGCCCCCATATCTACAACATGCATTGAGCTAAGGAGCCATTCCATGATTATTGCCTGCCCCCACTGTGACACCTTAAACCGTGTGCCCCAAGAGCGGTTAACTGAGCAGCCGACCTGCGGCAAATGTAAACAGAATCTGTTTGCGGCGGCGCCCATTGAGCTCACGAGCGCCAATTTTATTAATCATGCAAACAAATCAGAGTTGCCACTCGTTGTCGATTTTTGGGCGAGCTGGTGCGGCCCCTGCAAAAGCTTTGCGCCCACCTTTTCGGCGGCGGCAAAAGCATGGGAACCACAATTTCACTTCGGCAAGATTAATACCGAGGAGCAACAGGCGCTGGCGGCGCAATTTGGGATCTGCTCTATCCCTACGCTGATGATTTTCAAACAGGGGCATGTTATCGCCCAGCAAGCGGGCGCCTTACCCAAGTCGGCACTCGACCAATGGCTGCAAAGTTATTGTTAGCATCTGTGAGTTTCGCCCATAAAAATACCCAGCTTAGCTGGGTATTTTGTTTGGATGGTTCAGAGGCAATTACACTTCCCAGAAGGTGTGGGCAATAATGCCCAGCACTATCATGCTGAGGAAGTTAATTATCATACCCACTCGCACCATTTCCGACTGCTTAATATGGCCAGAGCCATAAACAATCGCGTTAGGCGGCGTCGCCACTGGCAACATAAAGGCGCAGGAAGCCGCAATACCAATCAGCACGGATAGCATAACGGGCGATACCCCTAATGCTTCGGCAATGGCCGCAAATACTGGCACTAACAGCGCCGCGCTCGCGGTATTACTGGCAAACTCGGTCAGCATCACCACGAAAGCGATCACCGCAAACACGAACAGCGACATATGGGTGCTGCCAAAAATATCCGTCATCCAGTGTGCGAGGAACACGCTGGTACCAGTGCTTTTGAGCACAGCACTTAAGGTCAAACCGCCACCGAAGAGGATCAACACGCCCCAATCTGTAGTCGATTCAATCTTCTTCCAACCCACCAGTCCTAAACCCGCCAGCAGCACGACCGCACCGAGTGCAACAACGGTATCAAATTGCGTAATTCCGCCGAGCGCTTTGGCCAGTGGCACACTGAAAATCCAGCAACAAACGGTTGCGAGGAAGATAACCAACGTCAGTTTGCCTTGGAAGGTCAGCTTTTGATCTTCAACCGCCAACTCGCACTTAGCCGATAAATCTGGCTTAAAGTACCAGTAGAGCGCCAGCAGCATCATAGGCAACATTAAGATCACGGTTGGGATCCCAAACTTCAGCCAATCGCTAAAGCTCAGCCCCACCTGTGCCGCGGCAATCGCGTTTGGCGGGCTGCCGACTAAGGTACCAATACCGCCGATGTTCGCGGAATAGGCAATACCCAATAACAGGAATACATAAGTGCTGTGGTATAGCTTGCGATCGAGTTGCTGCAAAATCCCCAGCGCGAGTGGCAACATCATCGCCGTGGTGGCAGTGTTACTGATCCACATAGACAACAGCGCCGTTACCCCAAACAGCATTAAACAGGCAATGCTGAGTTTACCTTTGGAGGCCAGCAGGAGTTTTTGCGCGATCAAAGTATCGATCTTTTGATGGTGCAGCGCCGCCGCAAGTACAAAGCCACCGAAAAACAAATAGATAATTGGATTGGCAAAGTTACTCATGGCTTCTTTGGTTTCAAACACCCCAAAGAATACCGCCAAAATAGGCACTAAAATCGCCGTGATACTGATGTGAATCGCTTCGGTTAACCACAAGATAGCGGCGAACACTAAGATAGCCAGACCCGTATTGACCCCTTGGTCAAAGGGTAAACCGTAATACAGCGCGAATAGCAGCAAAATATCCGCGACTAAGATCAGCATTTTTTTCTTTTCAAGCCCGACATTCGCGGACGAATGATTGGGGGGAACAGACTTTGATTGCTCTAAGGACATGGTGACAACCTTCATACCATTATTTTTTTAGGCAAATTTAGGGCATAGGTCACACTAGTCAAAGCAGTTTATTTTGTTGTTTTGCTACCCAGCAACCACAAATACTGCTGACAAAAGGCGCACAAACGCCATTTTCGAGATAAAAATCACCTGTTTTTGATCTGAACTTATGTACATAATTTTCAAACGGATAAAATTTGAGCAAAAGACAGATAAAGCTGTAACTGAATAAATGTTTAAAACTGTGACCCATGTCAAACTTCAGTTTTACATCAAGTGATAAAGGCTGAATTTAATCTTAATAACAGTAGTTAAAACCACAATATCAGCCGCAATAACGAAGTTACAGATAAACATATCGACAAACCATTAACAGCATCACCCTCGATTTAATTACATTCAAACAACATGCATCGTTTGTCGTGCATTTGTTCGGGTCGCCACCAATCACTTTGCAACAAAACAATGGTGAGTAAATCACCCATAGCGATATTCAACTCCGGCTTGCACACAGCGCATAACAGCCGGTCAAGATTTAACCAAAATTAAACAAAGATTGCAGAGGTTGCCAACTCCACTTATATTTCAGCTAGAACCTCAATTGGGCATTTAAAATATAGCTTTAAATACCCAAAGGCTTTAAGGGGCATAAGTATGGAAAGAAGATTCAACCCTTTAGACTTATCTGATAACGCTCAGGGACATCAGATCTGCCTTCCCGTCGAGTTTGTGCAAGCGCTCGCAGTGGCGAATTCACTTCAAGAAGTACTCGATACCGTTTCCCAATGGCTCTACCAACTGTTTGATGCCGAAAGGGCCAGCATTACCTTGAGAGACGACGCCGACTTTCTCAAAATCTATTCCATCCGTGGTAACAAAGCGATCCCGCTCGATTTCAGGGTACCTATCGCCAATACCCTTGTGGGTCGCGCTTTCACGGAAAAGACGGTACTCATCTGCGATGAATTAGATAAATCCACCGAACTGGACTGCATCATGCTGGCCCAACACGGCATGCAAACCTGTATGGATGCACCGCTGCTTTATGGCGATGTCTGCCTAGGCACGCTCAATGTCGCTCATAAGAAATCATCCTATTACAGTGAGTTACATGCCATAGAGTTGCAATGCTTAGCCAATTGGATTGGGCTTAATATTAGCCTGCGTCTGCAACTGAAAGAACTCGAATACCTTGCCTCGACCGATCACCTGACTGGCGCCGCCAATCGACGAGTGTTTACCCAAAAAATTCGCCAAGCCATGACTGAGTTCCATGAAAATGGCCAGTCGTTTTTCTTTGGCTTGATGGATATTGATCATTTTAAGATGTTGAATGACCAATTTGGTCATAGTGCAGGCGACTATGTGTTGCAGCGCATCGTCGCCATTTCCGAAACTATGATGACCAGTCCGGGGAAATTCTTTCGCATTGGCGGTGAGGAGTTTGCGATTATCTTCCCCGAGCAAAGCGAGTATGAGCCCTTGCGGTTTTTTAACGATATCAGGGAAGCGATTGCCCTCGCCGCGATGGATTACGATGGCATACCTATCAGTGTGAGCGTGAGCATTGGGTTTACCGCAATGCACATTCATGACAACACCCCAGAATCCTTACTGAGGCGCTCGGATAAGGCGCTCTACCAAGCCAAACTCGCTGGCAGAAATCGCGTGCTCATGTTTAACAGTGCGCAGGCATAAAGGTAAATAACAGGGACGTTATAAATCCTTTGCAGAAAAAACGCACAATAAAACTGCAAGTTGGTAACATTTAAAACTCATTATCTCTATGAATAATAAACACAAAAATTATTCACCATCTCAGTCAATCTAACTCACTTTACCCTGCACAACATTCGGCCTAAAGTCGCGCCCGTAATCTCCTTCTGTTTATTTTTTTACCTGTTTTGGTACCGCCAGTGGAAAATATCGCGTTAACGCCATCGACTCAAAAGCCTGGGCTGTTTGTGCCTGTAGCAGGCTTAAGCCTATTTGCCCTCGCCTCGGGCTATTTGATGAGTTTGATCCCGCTCTCCCTCAGTTACTTTGAACTCAGTCTCGATCTCGCGCCGTGGCTCGCGAGTATTTTCTACTTAGGCTTATTATTGGGCGCACCTTGTATCGCCCCCATAGTGGCGCGCATCGGCCACAGTAAAGCCTTTATTCTGTTTTTGAATGTCTTATTGTGCAGCGTTGTGGTGATGGTTTTGCTACCACAGAGCAGCGTTTGGTTAGCCGCCCGTTTGGTCGCAGGCCTCGCCGTAGCGGGGATTTTTGTGGTTGTCGAATCTTGGTTGCTAATGGCCGATACCCAAAAACAGCGGGCCAAACGCTTAGGACTTTATATGACCACCCTCTACGGCGGCACGGCGATAGGACAACTCGCGGTCGATTATTTAGGTACCACGGGCAACCTCCCCTATTTAGTGGTGATAGGATTACTGGCCGCCGCCAGTTTGCCCGCGTTATTAGTCAAACGGGGGCAGCCGCAATCGAGCGAGCAACACTCGATTGCCCTGTCAGATCTTAAAAACCTGAGTAAACCCGCCGTGGTCGGTTGTTTAGTCTCGGGATTGTTACTCGGCCCCATTTACGGCTTACTGCCTGTGTATGTGTCGCAGGACATGGGATTTGCCCAGCAGACGGGACAATTTATGGCGTTAATCATTATGGGCGGCATGATAGTTCAGCCCTTAGTGAGCTATTTATCCCCACGCTTCCAGAAGAGTGCCTTAATGGCCGCCTTCTGCTTAATTGGCGCAGCGGCACTCTTCTTACTGACACAAAAATCCCTTGTTGGACTCTGGTTAGGCTTTGTGTTGCTGGGCGCCTGCGCCTTTGCCCTCTACCCTATCGCCATCAGTCTGGCCTGCGATCATCTGCCCAGCAGTCAAATTGTGTCTGCAACCCAGATAATGTTGCTCAGTTATTCCGTCGGTTCGGTTATCGGCCCGGTTGCCGCCAGCCGCTTTAACCATATCGAACATGGCTTGCTACTCTACTTAGCCGCAAGCTTTGTGCTGACCTTTGGTTATCTTGGCGCGCACTTACTGCTACGGAGCAAACCCCGCTTACCGACGGCAAAAGCTTAGTGCTGGTTGACCGAGTGAATAAAAATGGGCGCCGATAAGGGCGCCCATTTTGTTAGGAGGTTTGTTGCCTTAACTCAGCTACTGGCTCTGTGCTGGGAATGGCCCAGACACTGTCCTGCGGGCCGTTGAACACGCACTGGCGCGTCAGTCGGTATCCATAATAGAAAACACAGCTAAAGCCGAGCGCCACTAGATCGACTCCAAACGTTGCCGCAGAATGGGGCGCCCATAAGCCTAAACTCGGCACTAACAGCCCAATCATGGAAGTAATAGGCATGGCCAAAGTCGCTAAGGCGCACAGGGGTAAAATCAACAGCGCCGCCCTCGCCGCGCCGCGCCAGAAGGCATAAGCCACTAAAACGGTAAACACCAGATAATACAGCCACAGGTAGAGGTGATTAATATTACTCACATGCGCGTAAAACCATTTTCCCAGCAGCATGCTCGCCGCCAGAGCGGCAACCGAACCCAAGCAAATCCCCACGGTGGCGCTCGCCATTAACCGACTGGCGCGGGTCTGCTCACTCGCCTGTTTTTTACGTCGCTTTTCCAGCCACAGCAAATTACCGCTATAAAATAAGAAGGCGCCGCTCAAGCCTAAAAAGAAATATACCCAACGCCCGAGGTCGCCCCCATAACTGCCAAAGTGCAGCCCAAAGAATACCGCGACCGATCTGGCCCAAATGCCATTTTCACTCGCATCAATCGTGCTATTCGACACTTTAAGACTATAAGGGTGCATGTATAAGTAGTCGGTGACTGGCCCACGCATAAAACCATCAGGGTTATATAAGCCTAAACGCAAGGTCGCACGGGGATTATTCAAGTTCATAAAGGTCATTTCATGCACTTGATACTCGGGCGCCAACTCCTGCACCTTTGCTAGAACGGTTGTGATCTTAGGTAAATCGGCTAGGGTGTAAGGCGTTCTGTCGGGCGCTGGCTGGGCAAATAATGGTTTTTCACCATAAACCATATGCTTAAGCCCATCATAAAGCTGATCATGGAAGGCAAACACTATCACACTTAGACTGATCACTAAGTGAAATGGCAGGCTGGTAATACCGACTAAGTTATGGGCATCGAGCCAGAAACGGCTCTCGCCCTTATCTTTACGCAGGGCAAAAAAGCTCTTGGTTAAGGTGGGCAATAAAAAAATCACCCCAGAAACGAGTGCTAAGAAGTATAAGAAGGCGGCAACACCCAGCACATAGACACCCGCCTGATCGTGGCCGACCTCACCGGCAATCCCCGCAGTACGGTGTAATTGGTCAATCAGCTCAGCCAACTCGCTTGGCGTGCTGAGTTGGGTGACTAATTGCCCCTGCTCGTCGAGGCTGGCATGCCAAAGCTGATTACTCATGCTGAGTTCACGCTCCGAGCCCTGCTGATACCAGGTCATCGGCGACTGATGCTCATCATTCAAATGCAAACTAAAGCCGTTTTTCGCCTTATCGTCCTGCGCTAACGCTTGCGATACCAAATCATCGAGCCTATCGCTTGAGACTTGCGGTAAAGTCACAGAAGGCGGCATTGACCAAGCTTCAATCGCCCCCTTAAACATAGTGAGCGAGCCAGCATAAAAGCCGATAAACAATACGATTCCGGCGATGATCCCAGTCCAAATATGGATAGACTGATACACCCGTAACACATCACTGCGAACTTTCATCCCTTATCACCTAAAGGTATATAACACTATATAAGTCAAAATGTTAAACAGGCCTAAATAGCCGATGGCCCTGAGTCCAGTTTTAAACAAATAGCTAAAACTTAAGATCAGTAACCAAATGGGCGTAATCAACCACATATTGAACTGCACCTTAGTGTCGGCATCGATTCCGCCCGGGCCAAACCAAGCAAATAATCCCACTAGGCCCAAGGCTAAGGTGAAGCCTAAAATCAACCCTGCCAGTGACTTAGTCCACCAGTCTGGCTGTAATTTGTCATGCTCAGCTAAACGCGCCATGGCTTATTTCCGCCCGATAAGTGAGATAAAAGGCACTAGCCCAGTCAACAACATCAACAGGGCTAACCAAATAAAAATCGCGGTGCTAGGGGTAAATAGACTGAGCCAGCCAATAAGGCTAGCGACAGCCATGCCGTAGGCGAGTAAACGCCAAGGCCGCTTAGGAAGGGAGCTTGCCAAGAGTTTTTGCTGCTTGTTAGTCAAATAAAATAACAAGCAGGCTACAAGCGTCGACAACAAAAAGACGAGTTGCAACACGGGATCGTATCCTCTCACCACAAAGTGTTAGCATATTAGCTGTCATGTTTCTTGGTCACACCCTGCAACCAGTGCCAAATAACACAATGAAAGCCATAGAAAAACTGAGTAAATTTGCGGGACTCTAGCTTTGATGATAACAGTTCGCAATAAGATTTACACTGTAAGTATGGAGAATAGGATCAGAGTCACGTGACAACGACTTTGCTTAGGGATGATTGCTATGCATTAACCATTAAGTTACATTTTGCGGCAAAATGTAATCTAAATGATTAAAAAACAAACCGTATTCTACCCCGATAAATATAAATTCCACCTATCGCAACACATCAGCAAAGGAAGCTACATGATTAAAAATGAACTCAATCTGCCGAGCTCCATCGGCCTCTCTAAAATCATCCCTGTGGTGATTTTATTGATCCTGTTTATCTCATTATTTGGTAGTTGGTATACGGTCGACCAAGGTGAACGCGGGGTGATCCTGCGTAACGGTAAGATCATCGGCACCGCCGAGCCAGGACTGGGCTTTAAACTGCCGCTGTTTGATACAGTCGTAAAAATCTCAACCCAAACCCACACCACCAGCTACAGCTCATTGCAGGCCTATAGCCGCGATCAGCAACCCGCGACCCTCAACGCTTCGGTGACCTTCAACGTGCCGCCGGATCGCGTCGAAGAAGTCTATGCCAATTTTAAGAGTATCGATGCCATGGTGGCACGACTACTCGACCGCCAAGTACCGACGCAAGTCGAAAACATTTTTGGTAAATACACTGCAATTTCGGTCGTGCAGGAGCGGATTAAATTCGGTATCGATGTCACCAGCGCCATCACCAACTCGGTCAAAGGCCCCATCGAAATCACTTCAGTACAGATTGAAAATATCGACTTCTCTAACGCCTATGAAAAGTCCGTAGAAGACAGAATGCGCGCCGAGGTTGAGGTACAAACTCAACTGCAAAACCTCGAGAAAGAAAGAGTTAGCGCCCAAATCGCCGTGACTCAAGCTCAGGCGGAAGCCGACTCGCAGCTTGCCCGCGCTAAGGCTGAGGCCGAAAGTATTAGGATTAAAGGGGATGCAGAAGCCTCTGCCATTAAGAGCCGCGCCGAGGCACTGGCACAAAACCAAAACCTAGTCGAACTGACCAAGGCCGAGAAATGGGACGGCAAGCTGCCAACCACAGTCTTACCCACTGGCACCCTGCCCTTTATCGATGCTAAGAAGTCGAACTAATAAACGACTAAGCATCGCTAGTAAGCTATGTGCCACTAGCAATACGCATTAGGCTATACCATAAAAAATCCCCAGTCATTGCTGGGGATTTTTAGTTAGCATTAGCGCTATGAACAGCAGTCACTGCGGCGCAGCCAACTGCGAGGGATTTTCTCGAACACCACTTTCGCCATCAGCAAGGCGAGCACTATGCCAGAGGCAGCAACTAACCACTCGGGCAACATTTGGTGCTGCTCGCCAATCTGTGGCATCACCTCAAAACCAAAGTTGGCCACTAGATAGTTCACTAAGGCACCAGCAACTAAGGCTACACCTAACACGCCGCCAAGATAACCGTAGAGCGCACGCTTACCCAGCTCCTTAGTCACTACGCCTAAGGTGGCAATATTGGTTGCAGGACCTGCCATCATAAACACCAGCACAGCGCCGGGAGATACGCCTGCGAGCAACAAGCCCGCCGCAATCGGCGTCGATGCTGTGGCGCAGATATACATAGGTACAGACACTAGCACCATCACCAGCATTGCCAGCAATCCATCGCCCCACTTAGCTAAAAAGTCAGCAGGAACATAGGTTTGTACTAATGCCGCGAAGAATAACCCCACCAGCAACCAGAGGGTCGTATCACGCACGAGATCCGTCGCCGCATATTTAAGTCCAAGTCCGATACGCGCAATCACAGATTCTGACTTAAGCTCAGTCGCCATATCCTGCGTGGACGCGCAGCAGCTTTCACCTTCGGCTTTATGCCCATCAGCCGCCTTCGAGCTAGTGCCACAACAAGCGCCTTTCTTCACTACCACGATTTTTTCTGGCGCAACGGTTTGAGTACCACAACATGAACCTGCACTTTCGACCTTAACAGGCTTAGCCTTAGCTCCATCACCCTTAGCGACATTAACCATACTGACAGTACCCATGCTTGGGCCTCCAGCCGCCATTAGGCTTGGCGTAGCCATAGGTGTCATTTTGATTTTCGGCTCAGTTGCTGGCGCTTTCGCATCATCACTGCCGCAGCAAGAAGACTTAACTGGCGTAATTGCAGGCTCCTTAGTCGATGAACAGCAGCTTTTTACCGCTTCGGCTTTTACCACTGTTTCTGCCGACGAAGATTTTGAAGCACAGCATGAAGCAACAGGAGCAGCGCTAGCTAATGCCTTGTCTGACTGAGCCGTGTCTGACAGGGTCTTAGCCGCAGGCTTGCCATCGTCATCATCACGCCCGACTAAAAGACCCGCGACAATAGCGCTAGTGATCGCCGCAATCGGCCGCACTATCGCCATAAAAGGGCCGAGTAAAACATAGGAAACGGTTACAGAGTCGACCCCTGTCTCAGGTGTCGAGACTAAAAAGGAAGTAGTTGCCGCTTTCGATGCGCCTGAGCGGCGCAGCCCAACGGCCGCTGGGATCACACCGCAGGAACACAGAGGTAAAGGCGCGCCCAATAACGCCGCCTTAACTACGGTTTTAAAGCCATGTCCGCCGAGCTGCTTTTGCATCCAGGCCATAGGCACAAACACTTTGAGTAAGCCCGCCAGAATCAAGCCGAGCAATAGCCAAGGGGCGGAATCTAAAAACAGATCGATAAAATTCTTCAATAACATAATTAATTCCCTGACTTATCTAGGGTTGTGGTGCAATCTGTGGCGCCATGGTCATGCTCAACGCGTACTCTTTCGGTACTCGACTCTAGCGCCTCTAAAATCGAGCAATGTTCGGCGCTACGCGGCCCGCCGCAGCAGGCATCCGACAGACTCTGTAAGCTGGTTTGAAAATGCAATAACTCGGCAATTTTGGCTTGCACCTGCGCCAGCTTAAGATCGACCATGCCCTTAACATCGGCACAGGCCCAGTTGGATTTGTCGAGGTCGATAGACAACAGCTCACTGATTTCACTTAAGGTAAAACCCACCGCCTTCGCCCGCAGAATAAAACGCAGCCGCGCCGCGTCGGCGTCGGTATAGACCCGATAGCCAGAGTCGGTACGGCTCGAAGGCGAAAGCAGGCCGTGTTTCTCATAGAATCTGAGGGTGTCGGCCTTAACCTCGCATAAATCGGCTAACTCACCAATTCGGTACATAGTTAATCCTTTGCAGTTTTACTCGAATCATCTCAAGCAACACTGACAATCAATATGATGAAGCGAGTATAAACCTTAGAGCCTACTCCAAGGTCAAGGGCTATTTTGAAATTTACACCTCGCCCAAAAATCATTCCACTTTGTTCTGATATCAATATTGTGAAATCGCGCAGAAAAAACACCCGTAAATCCAGTTTTACGGTAGAATACGCGCGCCTGACGCTGGGACAAAAAATATAAGTAGGACCAAGGGGCTTTTGGAAAGCAGAATCCGATAGAAGTTGTTCTGTTTTCCGAAAGATCCTTGAAACTAAAATAACTGGACCCTGTACCCAAATGACTGTTGCAAATAATGCCAGACCCATTCGTCGCGCGCTGTTAAGCGTTTCAGATAAAACCGGAATTCTCGAATTCGCCAAAGCATTACACGCCCAAGGCGTTGAACTGCTGTCAACGGGCGGCACCGCTCGCTTGTTAGCGGATAACGGCGTGCCTGTTATCGAAGTATCTGACTATACAGGACACCCTGAGATCATGGATGGTCGCGTTAAGACCCTGCACCCTAAAGTGCATGGTGGCATTTTGGCGCGTCGCGGTCTTGATGAAAATGTCATGGCTGCCAACAACATCAATGCAATCGATCTGGTTGCGGTTAACCTCTACCCTTTTGCCGATACCGTTGCTAAAGCCGGTTGCACCTTAGAAGATGCGATTGAAAACATCGACATCGGTGGCCCGACTATGGTGCGCGCTGCGGCGAAAAACCATAAAGACGTGACTATCGTGGTAAATGCGGCCGACTATAACCGCGTATTAGCCGAAATGGCCGCCAACAATGGCAGCACGACTCTCGCGACCCGTTTCGATTTAGCGATTGCTGCCTTCGAACACACTGCGGGTTACGATGGCATGATCGCCAACTACTTCGGCACTATGGTTCCTGCACACAGCACTGATGAGTGCTTCGAAGATTCTAAGTTCCCACGCACCTTCAACACTCAATTAGTGAAGAAACAAGATCTGCGTTACGGTGAAAACAGCCACCAAACTGCAGCCTTCTATGTTGACACTAAGATCGACGAAGCCTCAGTCGCAACTGCAGTTCAATTGCAAGGTAAGGCACTGTCTTACAACAACATCGCCGATACCGATGCCGCCCTTGAGTGTGTGAAAGAGTTCAGCGAGCCAGCCTGCGTTATCGTTAAACACGCTAACCCATGTGGTGTTGCACTGGGTAAAGACTTACTCGATGCCTATAACCGCGCCTACCAAACTGACCCAACATCAGCCTTTGGCGGCATTATCGCCTTCAACGGCGAGTTAGATGCAGCAACCGCTAGCGCTATCGTTGAACGCCAATTCGTTGAAGTGATTATTGCGCCAGTCGTGAGCCAAGGCGCACGCGATGTAGTGGCCAAGAAAACCAACGTGCGTCTGTTAGAGTGCGGTCAATGGGATACTAAGACCAAGACCTTAGACTATAAGCGCGTGAACGGTGGCCTGCTGGTGCAAGACCGCGACCAAGGCATGGTTGGCTTAGATGACATTAAAGTCGTGACTAAACGTCAACCAACCGAGAGCGAGCTGAAGGACTTAATGTTCTGCTGGAAAGTGGCTAAGTTCGTTAAATCTAACGCAATTGTTTACGCTAAAGACGGCATGACAATCGGTGTTGGCGCCGGCCAAATGAGCCGCGTCTACAGTGCTAAGATTGCGGGTATCAAGGCCGCCGATGAAGGCCTAGAAGTGGTTAACTCTGTGATGGCGTCCGATGCCTTCTTCCCTTTCCGCGACGGTATCGATGCCGCGGCGGCGGCGGGCATCAGCTGCATCATCCAGCCAGGTGGCTCAATGCGCGATGCTGAAATCATCGCCGCAGCCGATGAGCACGGCATGGCCATGGTAATGACTGGCATGCGCCACTTCCGTCACTAATGCCACCTACAGCCAGCACGCCATGTGCTGGCTGTTTCGTTTATCGCACTCAGTGAACATAAGTATCTAACCACAAGAATTTAAAACTCAAAGGGATGACTTAACATGAAAGTATTAGTTATTGGTGGCGGCGGCCGCGAACATGCCCTAGCTTGGAAAGCGGCACAATCACCTCAGGTAGAGCTGGTTTATGTTGCGCCGGGTAACGCGGGCACGGCTCTCGAGCCAAAGCTTGAAAACTTAAATATCAGTGCAACTGACATTCCTGCCCTGCTCGATTTTGCTAAAACCAATCAGATCGAACTCACCATCGTTGGCCCGGAAGCGCCGCTGGTATTAGGTGTGGTCGATGCCTTTAACACTGCGGGTCTGCCCATTTTTGGACCAACCAAAGCGGCTGCGCAGTTAGAAGGTTCTAAAGCCTTCACTAAGGACTTTTTGGCTCGCCACAATATTCCTACCGCGGGTTATAAAAACTGTACCGAAATCCAAGACGCTAAAGCCTTCGTACGTGAACTGACAGGCAAGACGGGTTACCCAGTCGTAATCAAGGCCGACGGTTTAGCGGCGGGTAAAGGCGTGATCATCGCCCAAGACCAAGCCGAAGCGGATGCTGCCATCGAAGATATGCTCGCGGGCAACAAGTTTGGCGATGCGGGTTCTCGCGTGGTTATCGAAGAATTCTTAAAAGGCGAAGAAGCCAGCTTTATTGTTATGGTCGATGGTAAAAATATCCTCGCCATGGCGACCAGCCAAGACCATAAAGCCCGTGATAACGCCGACCACGGTCCAAACACTGGCGGCATGGGCGCTTACTCACCAGCACCTGTGGTCACTCAAAGCGTTCATGATTGGACAATCGCTAACGTTATCCGCCCAACGGTTGATGGCATGGCGGCTGAAGGCAATGTTTACACTGGCTTCCTGTATGCGGGTCTGATGATCGCACCCGATGGCAGCGCCAAAGTACTGGAATACAATTGCCGCTTTGGCGATCCAGAAACCCAACCTATTATGATGCGCTTAAAGTCTGATCTGGTTGAGCTGTGTTTAGCCGCCACCCGTGGCGAGCTGGATAAAGTCACCGCCGAGTACGATGCTCGCGCCGCAGTCGGTGTCGTGTTAGCCGCTGGCGGTTACCCAGACGACTACCGCAAAGGCGATGTGATCCAGGGTTTAAGCCTAGGTAATCACGATGCTAAGGTCTTCCACGCGGGTACTGAGATGAAAGACGGCCATGTGGTCACCAACGGCGGCCGCGTATTATGTGCGACAGCCTTAGGACACACAGTGACCGAAGCACAAAAAGCCGCTTATCTGCTGGTTGAGGAAATCCACTGGGATGATGTGTATTTCCGTACCGATATTGGTTATCGCGCCATTGCCCGTGAACAACAGGACTAAAGGCTAAATCATTCAAAAAAACCGGCTGCCAGCCGGTTTTTTTATGCCTTAAAATTGACGGCCGTCAATTTTAAGATAATGATTTATATGAGATTTAATCAAGATGCATCTACTTTAACTCAGATTATTCCTATACAATGCTACGCAAATGTTAATTACCTACAAATGCTAAGGACTCTCCATGGAGACTAGACTCATTTCTGCCGCCATCGCCCTTATACTCGCTGGTTGTGGCGGTGGCTCAGAGGACACGGGTAGCACAACACCACCGACAGAGCCACCAGTCCAACCTCCAGCTGTGACTCAATATACGGTGAGTACAAGTTCAGTCTTAGGTGGCAAACTCGCACCCACCAGCCAAAAGGTCGATGCGGGTAAAAGTGCCAGCTTTAGTGTTCAAGCCGATAATGGCTTTGTGCTGGATAGCATCAGCGGCTGTGGCGGTATGCTAACAGAACTGACTTATACTACGGCGGCTATGAGTGCCGATTGCACTATTACCCCAAGCTTTATCAGCAATGCTGAAAATGCCATTCGCCATCAAGACCATACCCTTGCCAGCGCCAATGAGTTGATTGATTTCAGCACTGCTGAACTTGCGAAAGTAGATGCTGCCCGCACGGCGCAAATCACCGAACTCTATCAAGGTGTGGGTAACAGCATCAGTTGGCATCCGACCCATGATTCCATCACTTTTTCGAGCTTTATGCCGGAAAACACTTTTACCTTACTGCCATCGAATGTGGATGGCAGTGGCGCCAGCGCCGTACGCGGTTTAGTGATGGCGGGCGTACAACAGAGCCAGCGTTATGCCGCCATGGGTGGCAACCTGTTTGCGGTTAATAATTCAGATGAGAGCGATAAGCTGCTTAAAAACCTTATCGGATGGCTGACCAAAGGCGGCGATCAGCAGGATGGCCTTAGCATAGTCACGGCACAAATGCCGAGCCGTGCCGACAACTGGTATTTCCCCCATAACGAAGGGATCCGCACTTGGCTAAGCAAGTACTATCCCGATGCTCACAGCATCAATGCCGCCAATAGCTGTGATTACAGCGCCCTTGCCAGCTGTATCGATACCTTAAAACCCGATTTAATTGTTATCAGCGATATTGATCGAGATGGCCTAGGATACGCGGGCATTCAAGCGGCCATCGCTAAAGCCAAGGCCGCGGGAATTCCGCTGCTAGTTTCAAACTACTGGCGTAATCAAAGCCCTATGCTCTCGCCACTCTATCTTGAGATGGGGCTCTCTACCGCAGGAAACTATTGGTCCAAACTCAACGCCGATAATCTGAGTGTGAGCACTATTCTGGCGGAAGATAAAGCACTAACAGATGTAGAAAAACTACTTGCCAACCTGCGGGAACAACGCTTCGACACGCAAGTACTCAATGACTGCAGCGGCAACTATTTAAGCTGTAACAGTAGCGCCTTTGTCGAGGCCTTTAAGGCGGGCGCGGATTGGTATCGCAGCAATGCCGAAACCTTAGATAACAATGATATAGATGCTTTTAACAGCCCTAATTTCAGCTTGATGAAAGCGGGGTTACTGCTCGCCGACAAGTATCGCAGTGAAATCGATTACCCTATCGCCTACACCGAATCCGCCCAGTGGCAGCAAGCCCTGTTTGCCGATTGGACTGTCAGCTACGCCCGCGCCCACAACCTCGCCCAAGCTGACTTAGGTGAGTATGTCACCGACAGGGCTAATCTAAG
Source organism: Shewanella mangrovisoli (assembly GCF_019457635.1). Lineage (NCBI taxonomy): Bacteria > Pseudomonadati > Pseudomonadota > Gammaproteobacteria > Alteromonadales > Shewanellaceae > Shewanella > Shewanella mangrovisoli. The sequence goes on along the minus strand of NZ_CP080412.1, from coordinate 561,510 downwards.
CAAGGGCAGCAATGCCCATTACGCTTATCCTGCCACAGTGACGGAACGTAAGAGCATCGCAGTGCCTTACTCTGGCCAGTGGACAACCACGGGCTGGTACGCCTTACCCGGACAGACCATCACCCTCAGCCGCTTAGATAACACAAACGCGAATGTCGAAATTAAGCTGAATTATCATAGACGTAATACTAACCGCGCCTATGAACAAAAGGTTTATCGCGCGCCATTGGAACTTGCCCAGCAACGCCTCAAGCTCACCAAAGGGCAAAGTATTGAGTTTTCAACCCCCTATGGCGGCCCCATTTACCTCTATATCAGTGGTGGCGAAGGAGCGCTTAGTGTCGATGTGCAAGCCAAAAATGTGGCTAAGCACCCCAGCATTATGGATTTTTCCAATCCCGCGGAAATAACGGCCTTTAACGATAAGATCCAAAATACTGAGTTGCCCCATGTGGATCTTCGTACCGATGGCGCCGAGCAACATTTGCGCCGCGACCGTTTTATGAATGCGATTGGCGGTAAGATCCCGGATGTCAACGCGCTGCTTAAGAGCATTGTCGAGGATCATATCAACAGCGTGTATACCCTCGCAGGGCTGAAGATCCAAGGTAAGAGCTTAAGTGAATCTCTCCCCTCGGATGTGCTTGCCAGCTGTCAGGCACTGTTTGGCGCCGATTGCGCCGATGCCAGTTTGCATACCCGCAGCATCATCCAACACGCTAACTATGACCAAAACGCCCACTGTGGCTCAGGTTGTAGCGGTAATCCATGGGATGCGGCTTGGAATATTTCACCCACGGGTTGGGGAGATAACCACGAGCTCGGCCACAATCTGCAAACTAACCGTCTAAACGTGCAATATGCCACTGCCGCCAACAGCGACAATTGGACAGGCTATGGCAGCCGCGCGGGGGAAAACTCCAACAATATCTTCCCCTATGTGGTGCTATGGAAAACCCATTATTTGCGTGATGGTAATACCAACACCATCACCGATGGTCATATGAATCACAAAGATCTCTTCTATGTGTTTATGTCCGATGCCGCTGGCACCACGGATACCAGTGGCAAACGCGTGGTCTTCGGTGCTAACTGCAAAGTGCTCGATGCGGGCGAAGACAGATACACCGCCCCTTGGGCCAACAATGCCTACGCGGTACACAACGGCTATCGCATGGCGTTTTACATCCAAATGGCGCTAAAAGCCCATGGCATGACACTCAGCGACGGCACCAGCTTAAGCAATGGCTTCAATATCTTCACCCTGCTGTACCAGCACAGCCGCATCTTTGGCAAATACGCCAATAATGCCAGCGACTGGGAGGCTAACCGCAGCAAACTGGGCTTTGAACTCTTCCTATACGAGGGTCATAGCGTTTACGGCGGCAAAACGGTGAGAGATATTCCAGGCAATGACTTTATGCTGGTATCACTGAGTAAGCTCACAGGCAAAGATTGGCGCAGCCATTTTGATGTGTTGGGCCTGCGTTACTCAAGCCTCGCCGCGGCGCAGGTGACGGCAAACGCCAGCCAAGGTACGGTGCCTATGGGCATGTATGAGCTTGAAACCGATTTACCGCCGGCAAATATGAGCCAAGGTTTAAACTTTATCCCGCTGTCACTTAGCGATGGCAGCACATTGTGGAAAGGCACAGGCTCACCTAGCCAATGTGCTAAGCCTTAATGGGTCATAGATGTCGATAGCCTAGCATCCAAGCCCAATCACCCATAAACCTCGCCTATGCGGGGTTTATTTTTGCCTTAAAGCGTGAGCTAACGCACACAAGCCCCCCTTTGGCGGGCGCACTATCTAGACCCAACAAAAAATATCAGGGGTTATTTATGGGATATTCGATCAAAGACATTATTTATCAAGGGGAAAAGTCTGGCGTGCACAATTGGCAAACGCTATCGGGACAGAATTTTTACTGGCACCCCGACTGGTTGCACATTGCCGAGGACCTCACAGGCCACAAAGCCACCGCCCATATTCAGGCCGATGGCGATAAGGCGACCCAAAGCGAGGCCGAGCAAGCCATTGTGAAGCACCTCAACCGCGGCAAATAAGTGTTAATGGCCTGAAGCAATCGCCTTGCGGGCAATTTTATCGATTAAACCCGGTGCAATAAGCTTTAGCCAGCGCCCGAGTCGGCCACGTAGTGACGTAATAAGCTGCCGACCTCGGGTCGCGATCACAGGGAGCATCATGTTCGCGCATTGCTCGGCGGTGATAATTTTGGCTTCCTGCATCGGGGATTTACCAAGGGGCTTACCCTCGCCGTCGAGGGCACGCTTATGAATTTGCGACACGACAAAATCAGGACAAATCACAGTCACGGCGACATTATCATCCGCCAGCTCAATCCGCAGCGAATCAAAAAAGCCGATAACCGCGTGTTTAGAGGCGGCATAGCCACTGCGTGTCGGCACGCCCGTTAACCCTGCCACAGAAGCGACCACCACCACCTGACCTTGGCTCGACTTTAAATAGGGTAAAGCGGCGTGAGTTAAATACGCTGGGCCTAAATAGTTGACTCGCATGATATCTTCGAGCACAGACAACTGATTGAGCTCATCAAAACGCGACCACATGGTCATACCCGCGTTATTCACGAGAATATCGAGGCGGCCATAATGGGCAATAGTGGCTTGAATTAAGGCTTCACATTGGGAGGCGCTACTGACATCAGCGGCAAACACAAAGGGAGTCGGACCATAGTTCGCGATTTCGAGGGCAAGGGAGGCTAAACGTGTTTCATTGCGGGCACTGAGCACCAGTTGGCAACCCACCCGTGCCATAGCGATCGCCAGCGCGCGGCCAATACCTTCTGAAGCGCCCGTAATAATGACTACTTTCCCCGTCAGTCCATCCATAACTATTCCCTTGTTACCAATGTGTTAATTATGCTCCGAGGTAAATTGGCATAATCATCTTAAAAGCGCAATCCCCTAGGCGCGTTGTGCCGCCTGCATATCAAACTGCTGGCAATAACTGGCCAAAGGTTGCGGTCGTCCGATTGCATAGCCTTGAGCGTAGTTAATACCAATCACTTGTAATCTATCGATAATCTCTTGGTTTTCGACAAACTCGGCAACCGTCTCAATCCCCATGACGCGGCATACGTCCTGAATAGATTTAACGATAGCGTAATCCTTGGCATTAACCGCTAAATTCTTCACGAAGCAGCCGTCGATTTTGACATAGTCCACCGGCAGTTCACGCAGATAACCGTAGGACGCAAAGCCACTGCCAAAATCATCCAATGCGAAGGAAAACCCGAGTTTACGCAGCTGCCTTAACATCTCCATGCCGCGCTGGCGATTTTGAATTGCCGTAGTTTCGGTAATTTCAAAGCACACACATTGGCTCGGAATATCGAAAATATGTTGCTGCTGAGCTATGTATTCCACCATGCCTTCGGCGCCTAGACTATTGCCAGAAAGGTTGATTGAAATACAGTGATCCGGCCACAACTGTGGATTTAACGACAGCCATAAAAAGGCTTTACGTATCACTTCTTTATCGATTTCAGGCATCAACTTAAAGCGCTCCGCCGCCGCAATAAACTGCGCGGGCGCTAAAATACGACCGCATGGCTCTTGGATCCTCAGTAGGATTTCCATCCGTTGCCGTTTGGAACTCGCCCCTAAACCACGGATCGGTTGGTAGTAGAGCAGCAGTTCGTTTTCCTCAATCGCTTGTGCGATACGCACCGCCCATTTAGGCGCGTTACGCTGATAAGTCAGCTCTTTATCTTTATCATCGTAAAAATGGATTTGGTTTGTGCCCTTAGCTTTGGCGGCGATACAGGCAATATCCGCATCCTTGAGCAGCTCCAAGGCATTGATATAAGGCGCACGGCCAAAGGCAACCCCGATACTCAAGCCGACCTTATAGTTACAGTTTTTATCGTGCAACACCTGCAGCGAAACCTGAGCAATGATCTGTTTTAACTGCTGCGCCACAGATAAAGCAGTGCTATCGCAGATCACTAAGCCAAATTCATCGCCCCCGAGGCGGGCTAACAAGGTCTGTGGCCCGAGACAAGACTGAATCGCCCGCGCTACTAAGACCAACATGCGATCACCGGCTGTATGCCCACAGCTATCGTTAATCAACTTAAACTGTTCTAAATCCAGATAACATACCGCGATGCGCTTAGCCTGACTGGCAAACTGCGGTAACTGCTCTTCGAAGGCTTGGCGATTCAATAAGCCAGTAATGCCATCGAAATTTGCGCGTTTTTGCAGCTGACGTTTAAGCAATTCTTCTTGGGTGATATCCCGCAGCACCACCACAGTACCAGTAATTTCTTTATCATGATTCAACACGTTACTGATGCTGCGCTCAATAATCCGTGGCGTGGCGGTTAAAAGCTTGATCTTGGCGACTTGCGGCGTGGTCTCCCCCAAGCGCATACAGTGGAATACGGCTTGATTTAACTGCTCCCCCGCTTTTAATAACGACGCTAAACTCTGACCCACGGCGTAACAACTGGCGACATCGAGTAAGGACTCGGCCTTGGGATTCATGTAGATCACTTTGGCATTGATATCGGTCAGGATCACCGCCTCGGCAATCGACTCCAGAGTCGTTTTACCACGTTCTTTCTGCTGGTATATGCGGGCAAGTAAGCTGTTCACTCGGCTAGCCAACACTTCTAACTCGGCGTTGCCTTCACCGCTCACAGGGCGATACACGCTGGCCGTAGGGTCGACCAATGCCAACTGCTTCATCATGCTCTTAAAGGGCTTTAATAGGCCTGCGCGCAGCCAAATGTAACCCAACGCCACAATCAACACGCCGAGTAGAATAATCCCCACCGAAACCCAATCGAGGTCGAGCTTGACCTCTTGGAAAGGTTCGGTTGAAAACTGCACCTGCAAATACAAGGGAATATTACTCAGCAAACTCGGGATTTGAACAAATCCGACATAATCCTTTGCTGTTGCCAGATTGCTGCTGCTCATTTGTACCTGAGTGACTAATGGCACCTGGGCATATTCTAATAAGTCTTGTGCCGATAACTGGCGCACCAAGAGCACGAATTCTTCGGGGGCAACCGTAACCGCGGTAACAACAAGCCCAACATCCCCAGCAAGATAAGCTCCTGCAAGCTGAGTTTTATTGGCGGCAAGTACCGCACGGGCAATTTCCTGTTGTGTTGGCAAGGCAATGCTGGAGGTATTGGCGAGGACACTTTGCAGTTGTCCGCCTTGCAGAATAAACCAATGCAAATTGGCGGATATGGCACTCTCACGCCATGATGATTCGATTGACTCTAGCAGATCGCCATCGACCCGAGACAGAGGCGAAGCGTAGATATTAGTCAGGAAACTTAAGCGGTCGAGATCGATATGAAACTGTTGTTGAACATTGGTCAGCTCATGCTGCACATTGTCTTGGCGCAACTGCTCGACCCTATGGTCGAACCAATAACCGAGGCAATAGGACACAAGCACAACCGCAGGCAGACAAAACCCCGCAATAAATACCAATATTTTGTTGCCTATGCGCATCTTCTACCACGGCTTTCGTAATTAAATTGATTAACGGCTTTACATAGTCCCTTATAGCGCCATGCAACATAGCTTATTTGCAAATAGGATTAAATATCACTTTGCTTTATCCGTTGCTAAAGTAAGCAATAGCATGCATTTAATTGTTTAAAACACCTTTGATTTAGCACAGCTATTCGATAAATAAGTTTCTAAAAGTTAGATGTTAATCAAGATCCTATGTTCTAAATCCGTTTGTGAATACTTTGTTTCCTATATTATTTTGATTGAACTGCGCGTTATCAGGCAGTGTACTTCGTGCTTAATCAATCCTGCTCAGCGAAGGAAACACAGCAATAAAAAACGGACCCTAGGGTCCGTTTCTTCTTCAGTATCGCTTACTTATGGTACTGCTTAGATTGAGCATGAACCGCCTTGATAAAGGCACCCGCATGCTCTGGGTCAACGTGCTGGTGAATACCATGGCCTAAGTTAAACACATGGCCTGTACCTTCACCGTAGCCCGCCAGAATTTGAGCCACTTCTTCTTCGATACGTGGAATTGGTGCGTACAGCATAGATGGATCCATGTTACCTTGCAGTGCCACTTTATGGCCTACACGGCGACGGGCGTCGGCAATGTCGACTGTCCAGTCTAAGCCTAAGGCGTCACAGCCTGTTTCAGCCATGGCTTCTAACCATAAACCACCGCCCTTAGTGAATAAGGTCACTGGCACTTGGCGGCCATCGGCAAAGCGAGTCAGGCCATCGACAATCTTCTGCATATAACGCAGTGAGAACTCACGGTAAGCCGTGTGCGATAACGCGCCGCCCCATGAGTCGAAAATCATCAGCGATTGCGCGCCGTTAGCAACCTGTGCATTCAGGTACAGAGTCACTGAATCGGCTAACTTGTCGAGTAACATATGCAGCGCCGCTGGCTCTGCGTAGGCCATCTTCTTAATTTTTTCGAAGGTTTTGCTCGAGCCACCTTCAACCATGTAAGTCGCGAGTGTCCAAGGAGAACCAGAGAAACCAATCAATGGCACTTGGCCATTCAGTTCACGGCGAATAGTGCTAACCGCTTTCATCACATAACCCAGATCATCTTCTGGATCGGGAACGGCTAATTTTTTGATGGCATCGATAGTGTCTGTTGGGCGCTCAAAACGTGGGCCTTCGCCCGCCTCAAAATACAGACCTAAACCCATAGCATCGGGAACAGTCAGAATATCGGAAAACAGAATCGCCGCATCCAGCTCGTAACGACGCAGCGGTTGTAGCGTTACTTCACAGGCCAGTTCATGGTTTTTACATAAAGACATGAAGTCACCCGCTTGAGCGCGAGTCGCTTTGTATTCAGGAAGATAACGACCTGCTTGACGCATCATCCACACTGGAGTCATATCAACAGGCTGTTTTAGTAGGGCGCGTAAATAACGATCATTCTTTAATTCTGCCATTTGGCTTGATTCCTAGACTTATTGAGATCCGCTGGGTCGGTAGTTTAGCATTTACGCGAATAATGTAACCAATATGAGCTAATTTATGTGAGCTAATCCCCATCATTGCTGTCCATTTAAGCACTTATCGTCAAAATGCTAGCCAGATAACATACTGTTTATTAATCGAACCCAAAGTCACACTAAGACAGAAAAAAGTTGCGCTGGTTTCCTGCCTTTGGTATAAAAAGTTTGCGCTAGCAAGAACAATCAAGAAGCTCGTCGCATCGAGCCTGCTATATACATTACTCGCCCAACGATAGGTTTCTATCGTTGGGCTTTTTATTTCCGCATTTTTTTATACAAAACAGCTGGTTTGTCCATCTGCCAATTCTCGCAAATCCCAACAAAAAGGGTTGATCCAAGAGCTATTTCTCCCCTACATTAGAGTCATGTCCTGGCACTTAAATGGAATGCATCATGCTGAGAGAACTCGAAAAAGCAGAACAAAAGTGGGGCGGTTCAAATAAGCTTATAGATCAATGGCTAGAAAATCGTCGTAAACTCTTGGTGCATTACTGCCAGATAGCGGGCCTTCCTCCCTATGGGAAAGCCGAAAAATCCCTTCCCTCCTTCGATCATGTGAAATCCTTTTGTGATTTATTAGTCGATTACGTCTCCGAAGGCCATTTCGAAGTCTATGACCAAGTGGTCAATGCCTGTGAAAAGTTTGGCGCCTCGAGCAAAACCTTAGCCCAGCAAGTACTGCCGAAGATCACCCCGACCACCAACGCGGCGTTAGATTTTAATGATAAGTACGCCGAAGCGCAGGATGACCAAGTGTTATACCAGCTCGATAAGGATCTTTCCGAACTGGCCCACACCATGGAAACCCGTTTCGAATTAGAAGATAAATTGCTCGAAGTGTTACATAACCAGTATTCAGGGCACGCCCAACAAGCCTAATTAGTGTTAACCGTTATGCGCCGCGAGTCACATGATTGCGCGTCAATAGTGGCAAGTCGCCATCCTTGATAAATGTTTGAGATTGGCATTCACCTCTTAACCAAGCGCTTAGCAATAGCATCCACAAACAAAAAAGCCAGCTTTCGCTGGCTTTTTCATTGTCATATCAATCGATTATACAGCTGATTGAAAGATCACTTGTGATGCTTTCTTAGTGTAAGAATCGATTTGATCGAAGTTCAAGTAACGGTAAGTGTCAGCTGCTGTTGCATCTAACTCTTTCGCGTATTCTTGGTATTCTTCAACCGTTGGCAGACGACCTAACAGGGCTGCTACTGCCGCTAATTCCGCAGAGGCTAAGTAAACGTTAGCGCCTGTACCTAAACGGTTCGGGAAGTTACGGGTAGAAGTCGATACTACAGTTGCACCTTCAGCCACACGTGCTTGGTTACCCATACACAGTGAACAGCCAGGGATCTCGATACGCGCACCCACGCGACCGAAAATACCGTAGTAACCTTCTTCGGTCAGCTGGTCTTTGTCCATCTTAGTCGGTGGCGCAATCCACAGACGGGTTGGCAGCGTCTTAGCGAACTTGTCTAACATCTTACCGGTCGCACGGAAGTGACCGATGTTAGTCATACAAGAACCAACGAATACTTCGTCGATTTGCGTTTGCGCAACAGAAGACAGTAATACAGCATCGTCAGGATCGTTAGGCGCACACAGGATTGGCTCTTTGATCTCGTTCAGATCGATTTCGATCACAGCAGCGTACTCAGCATCTTTATCGGCACTCATCAGCTCAGGATTCGCTAACCACTCTTCCATGCCTTTAATACGACGTTCGATAGTACGACGGTCACCGTAACCTTCGGCAATCATCCACTTCAGCATAGTGATGTTCGAGTTCAGGTACTCGATGATTGGCTCTTTGTCTAACTTGATAGTACAACCCGCTGCAGAGCGTTCTGCAGAAGCGTCAGACAGTTCGAATGCCTGTTCCACTTTCAGGGTTTCTAAGCCTTCGATTTCCAGTACGCGGCCAGAGAAGATGTTGATCTTACCTTTCTTCTCAACGGTCAGCAGACCCATTTCAATCGCTTTTAATGGGATTGCGTGTACTAGGTCACGTAGGGTGATGCCAGGTTGCATCTTGCCCTTGAAGCGCACTAATACTGATTCAGGCATGTCCAGAGGCATCACACCGGTCGCCGCTGCGAAGGCAACTAGACCAGAACCTGCTGGGAATGAAATACCGATTGGGAAACGCGTATGTGAGTCACCACCAGTACCTACTGTGTCTGGTAATAACATACGGTTTAACCAAGAGTGGATAACACCGTCACCTGGACGTAAAGATACACCGCCACGGTTCATGATGAAGTCTGGCAGCGTGTGGTGAGTGTTAACGTCAACTGGTTTTGGATAAGCGGCAGTGTGGCAGAATGACTGCATAGTCAGGTCAGCACTGAAACCTAAACAGGCTAAGTCTTTCAGCTCGTCACGGGTCATTGGACCGGTAGTGTCCTGAGAACCCACAGAGGTCATCTTAGGCTCACAGTATTGGCCTGGACGCACGCCAGCAACACCGCAGGCCTTACCGACCATCTTCTGCGCTAAAGTGTAACCTTTGCCAGAGTCAGCGATATCTTGAGGACGTACGAATACGTCAGAAGCTGGTAAACCTAATACAGCACGAGCTTTGTCAGTTAAACCACGACCGATGATCAATGGAATACGACCACCCGCACGCACTTCGTCTAACAGTACGTCGGTTTTCAGGCTGAACTCAGAAATCACTTCATCTGAGCCATGACGTTTCACTTGGCCAGCGTATGGGTAAATGTCGATCACATCGCCCATTTCCATTTTGCTAACGTCAAGTTCGATTGGCAGTGCGCCCGCATCTTCCATAGTGTTGAAGAAAATCGGCGCAATCTTGCCACCTAAGCAGAAACCACCAGCACGTTTGTTAGGTACGAATGGGATATCATCGCCCATGAACCACAGTACTGAGTTAGTCGCAGACTTACGTGATGAACCTGTGCCCACAACGTCACCCACGTAAACTAATGGGAAACCTTTGGTTTTCAGTTCTTCTAATTTCTTGATTGGACCTACGCTGCCCGCTACGTCTGGCTCGATACCATCACGCGCGTTTTTCAGCATAGCTAAAGCGTGCAATGGGATATCTGGACGTGACCAAGCATCAGGCGCTGGTGACAGGTCGTCGGTGTTGGTTTCACCAGAGACTTTGAATACGGTCAGGGTGACTTTGTCCGCTAACTTTGGACGGCTTAAGTACCAGTCTGCATTTGCCCAAGCTTCAACCACTTGTTTAGCATAGGCATTACCCGCTTCCATTTTCTCAACCACATCGTGGAAAGAATCAAACATCAGCAGAGTGTGAGATAAGGCTTTAGCAGCTAAAGGCGCCAGAGCTGGGTTATCTAACTGAGCGATCAGCGGCTCGATGTTATAGCCACCTTGCATAGTGCCTAATAACTCAGTCGCACGTTCGGCAGACAGGATGGGTGAAGTTGCAGTGCCTTTAGCAACCGCATCTAAGAAAGCGGCTTTTACGTAAGCGGCTTCGTCAACACCTGGGGGAATTCGATTTTCTAGCAGGTCAAGAATAACGGCTTCTTCACCAGCGGGGGGATTTTGAACCAATTTAACCAGTTCAGCCACTTGATGTGCATCTAATGGCTTAGGGACTACGCCCTCTGCAGCACGTTCTGCGACGTGTTTACGATATGCTTCTAGCACGGCAACATTCCTCTTTGTTTGGCGCTCTAACAACGAAACTGCACGTCTTCTCAATTGAAGCTGACAGTCCGACATGATCGACCCGTATTTCCGGCCAGCAGTATACTACAGCTTTGCAAAAGTATGAATCAGGTCACACTCGGCGAAAGACGAAATAAGGGCTAAATCCGGAGGTGCAGCTCAACTTACGGCAAGAATAAAACAAGGGAAATTAGACAATAGTTTGAAAACAGACAAAAAACCATAAGCGACAAATAGTTAACATAAGTTAATCAATTTAAAATCGAACGATTATTTTTTTGCTCACAACCGTCAGGTAAGCGTAAATATTTTTAAACTATGTCTTTTTAGACTTTGAAGATGCCAAGCTTAAACATACACTCAAGTTCCCAGAGTATAACGCTTAGTAATCCTTCCCATCCCTTGGAGTAGTAATGACATCCCTTAGTATTCAAGCTGTTATTTTTGATATGGATGGTGTGTTAATCGATTCAGAACCCCTTTGGCAGCGGGTTGAATATGAAGTGTTATCGGCGCTTGGCGTGCCAGTCACTATCGAAACGATTCAACAAACCACGGGTTTACGCATCGACCAATGTGTCGACTATTGGTATCACAAAGCCCCTTGGGCCGATTACGACAATGCTAAGGTCAGCAAAGCCATCGTCGATAGAGTCGCAGAGGAGATACTGAAAACGGGCGAAGCTATGCAAGGGGTTCATCAGGCGATTGAATACTGCCAAGCCAAAGGCTTAAAGATAGGCTTAGCGACCTCCTCTTTTTACACCATTATCGAAGCCGTACTCTGTAAACTCAGCCTCAGCGATAAGTTTATGGCGATACAATCCGCCGAAGGACTCACCTATGGCAAGCCGCATCCTGAGGTTTACTTAAATTGTGCGGCCGCCTTAGGAGTCGACCCGCGTTATTGCCTTGCGATTGAAGACTCTTTTAATGGTCTGATTGCCGCCCGCGCCGCCAATATGCAAACCGTCGCCATTCCCGCACCTGAGCAACGCGGTGAGGCGAAATGGGTTGCCGCCCACCATCAAGCCGACAGCCTGTTAGATTTACCAGCGATCTTGGGCTAATCACAACACCAAATTGCGAAAAGCAAAAAGCCAGACATGCGTCTGGCTTTTTCATTTTCATCCTATGGATTACCAGATTTTTACGCGCTCTTCTGGTTTTAAGTACATCTTGTCGCTCTCTTTCATCTCGAAGGCTTTGTAGAAGGCTTCGATATTGCGCGGTGTACCCATAGCACGGTAGTGGCTAGGTGAATGCGGATCCGTCAGTAAACGACGACCCAACTCTTCATCACGGTAGTTACGGCGCCATACCTGTGACCAACCGACGAAGAAGCGCTGCTCGCCCGTTAAGCCATCGAGCACTGGAGCAGGTTTACCGTTTAAGCTCATCGCATAGGCACGAGCCGCTACGGTTAACCCGCCTAAGTCACCGATGTTTTCGCCTAGTGTTAAATCACCGTTGACAAACTTACCGGGCAGGGCTTCATAGCCAGAATACTGCGCCGACAGTTGCTTACCGCGTTTTTGGAACTCTTCACGGTCTTTATCCGACCACCAGTCACGCAGGTTGCCGTCGCCATCGTATTTAGCACCTTGGTCGTCGAAACCATGGCTGATTTCGTGGCCGATTACCGCACCGATACCACCGTAGTTCACCGCATCATCGGCTTCCATATTGAAGAATGGCGGTTGCAGAATCGCTGCTGGGAATACGATTTCATTGCCTACAGGGCTGTAATAAGCATTGACCGTTTGTGGTGTCATATGCCACTCGGTACGATCGATTGGCTTACCTAACTTGTTGATCATGTCTTGATATTCGAAGTTGGCGTAACGCATATAGTTGCCCACCAACTCATCAGGCTTGATCTCTAGTGCAGAGTAGTCTTTCCATTTATCTGGATAACCAATCTTGTAGGTAAACTTAGACAGTTTTTCTTGAGCCGCGACTTTCGTTTCAGGCGTCATCCACTCAAGTTCATTGATGCTGACTTCGAAGCCCTTGATCAGGTTTTTGATCATGGTTTCCATGCGGGCTTTCGCTTCTGGCTTGAAGTATTGCTTCACATACTCCTCGCCCACTAATTCACCAATGACTTGGTCGGCGCCATCTACAGCCTTTTTCCAGCGTGGTTGTTGCTCTTCAATACCCATTAAGGTTTTGCCTTTGAAGGCAAAGTTAAGGTCAACGAAGTTTTTGCTGAGTAGCTCAGCATAGCTATCCACTAAGTGGAACGTTAAGTAATCCTGCCAAGCAGAAACGGGGAAGGCATCAAAATTAGCGCCTAACTTTTCTAGATAAGATGGCTGACGCACGATGACTTCCGTCACTTTATCGCCAAGGCCTGCGCTAGTCGCAAAGGCATTGATATCAAACTTGCCAGTCAGCTTTTGCAGCTCAGCACGGCTCAACTTGTTGTAAGACTTGTTAGCATCGCGAGATTCAACGCGGCTCCACTGGCTCTTAGCGATCATCATCTCGATGTCGGCCACGTTTTTCGCCGCGCGTTTGGCATTCTTGTAGCCGGCTTCGGTCAGAATATCGGTCACATACTTCGCCATCGCTTCGCGGGTTGCGGCAAACTTAGCGTCATCTTTGAGGTAGTAATCACGGTCTGGCAGAGTTAAGCCCGACTGACTGATATACACCGCATATTGGGTAGAGTTTTTCGCGTCGTTATTGACGTAGAAACCAAAGGGAATGCCTGAGCCGCTGGTCAGCAATTTGCCCATCACAGCGGGTAATTCGCCGTGGGTTTTCACCGCCGCGATATCCGCCAGCAAAGGATTGAGCGGCGTTACGCCTAAGGTTTCGAGTAAATCGGTATTCATAAAGCTGGCGTTAAAGTCACCGATTTTTTGATTATTAGAGCCAGGAGCAGCATCTTTTTGCGCTGCGGCGGCATCGATGATTTTTTTCAACGCATCTTGGCTTTGATCGTACAGCACAGAGAATGCACCGTAATTAGACTTGTCGGCAGGGATAGGCGTATTCGCTAACCATTTACCGTTCACGCTGTAATAAAAATCGTCTTGATGGCGAACTGAGGCATCAAAGTTTTGTAATTCAATGCCAGAAACCGCGGCGACTTCAGTTTTAGGCTCGCTGCTGCAAGCGGCTAAACCTAGGCTCAGGGCAATCCCCAGCGCCAGTGTGCTAATCTTCTTCATTGTTTTCCCCAGCTTCCGTTGAGAGTGTTGTTATTTTTTCCTGCAAAACCTTAGCATTTTGCCTAGTTTGGCTGTAGCAAGATTTTGTAAAAGGTTATGACACTTAGTGATATTTGCGCAAACGAGTATAAACAGGATTTTCAAGCCATGCGGGAATAATGTGCCGATAAAAAGACGAAGGGCATAACCTCAGTTATGCCCTTCGCTCAATTTAGAAGGCTTTACCGACAAATAAATACAGGGATTTATCACCCATATCGGTCACACCAAAGCCAAGAGCAGCCGGCCCCATGGAAGTATCTGTACCTATGTAAAGGCTAGAAGCATAGATAAGATCTGAGAGTGAGACTTCATCCCGTTCAAACCACACGTTACCCGCCTCTAAACTTAAGCCTAAATAGAGTGGATAATCCGTCATTCCGAGGGCATCGCGACCTAAATCATACTGATAGACAAAGGCACCGAAGAGCTTATGGGCGCCAGTTAATGAGTCTTTGTGATAACCCGAAAGATTTAAGAAACCGCCTAAATCCGACAAGTGCAATGTATTGAGCCCATCGTTATTGTTGGTCGCTATCGAGGCTTTACCCACAAAGGCATGATTGCCAACACTCAGCGCCCCTTTCCAATCGGCCTCAATCTGCACGCTATATTCGTTCTCATTGTTGTCGACGAGATCGTCAAAATCCTCATTGCGCACATACACATTTAAGGTGATTCGGTTACCCGATGTTGGGAAGCTGATACTGTCTAAGCTGTCATAACCCGCTCTTAAGTAGGCGCCGTAGGATTTAAAATCGAAATCCTTAATCAGCCAGGCATCGTTGACAATAACGCCCTTTTCCGCCACTAGACCAAACTCGATAAACCCTTGCAAAACATAGTTATAGCCAACACCCAGTTCAACTGTGTGGGTCTTCTTGTCGAAGATTAGGGCGCGGTTGTTGTTATCGTACAAGTCCCAATTATGAATATCGTATTGATAACGGGCTCGACTATAAAACTCTTGGTCCCTGTCCAAGGGTTGATAAAACTCGGTCGCAAAAAGTTTTTCAAAGCCTAATTTGACTTCGTTACGCCACTCGCCGCCGTTAAAGGTTAAGTCGGTCATGGTATAAGCCATGTCGAAACTGATGGCCGAATCGGTACTAAAGTCATCTTCCCAGTTAAAGCCAAGTTGGAAGTAATTTGGCCCCCAGGATTTCGCCCGGGTAGTCACAGTCAGCACCCGGCCTTCTTCGCCTTCCACAAACTCGGCATCCACGCGCTCAAATTTGTTTAAGGCATAAATCCGTTTTAACGCCTCGTTTAGCTCATCTTTAGTCACGGCTTGGCCGGCTTTCAGATCTAAGGTTTCCTTCAATAGGTTAAGACTAACTTTAGACTGGTTATCGAATACGATTTCTTTAATGGGATGCGCCACATCCGCCATTAATAACTTGCCCTTGGCCTTCTTCGCATCCACATAGGCGGCATATTCTTCGGCGCTGACACTCATGCCCTGCAATTTATCCAGTTGACCATTAGCAGCTTCTTTCCCCAGCGTCAGGGCCAAGGGCATGATGGTAAAGTCTGTGGTGCTTAAGGCATCGATAGCGGGACGGATCAATACGTCTTTATCTGTTAGTAATTGTTTTTGCTTTTCGGTACTGGCATTGGTCAGGAAGTTAGATAACTGGTCGAGCACCGCAATCGTGCTATCCAATTTGTCTTTTTTCACCAGCGGCGAGCCGATATCTACGGCAATGATGATATCCGCGCCCATAGCCTTAACCACATCCACGGGCATATTGTTGGCAATACCGCCATCGACTAATAACTTGCCATCGATCTGAGTCGGTTGCAGTGCACCCGGCACAGTCGCAGATGCCTGCATGGCTTTGACTAAACTGCCGTGGTCGATGACGACGGGCAAACTGGTTTCTAAATCCGTCGCGACCGCACGATAGGGAATCGCTAAGGCATCAAAATCGCCAAATTGCTGTACCAGATCGGTTGATTGGCGTAATAGCTGCGACATGGTTTGCCCACGCAACAATCCACTCGGTGCCCTAACCTCTCCTTCGTTGTAACCTATGTTGAGCGGAATATTGTAACGATCACGTAACTGCTTATCTCGATAACTCAAGACGTTACGCGGAATGGTATCCGAATAACCGCTGTCCCAATCGACCCCCATCATAATGGCTTCGACTTCACTCGCGCTGTAGCCCAAAGAGTACATGCCAGCAACATAGGCACCGATACTGGTACCTGCGATGTAGTCCACGGGAATATGATGTTCTTCTAGGATTTTAAGCACGCCCACGTGCGCAGCACCTTTAGCGCCGCCACCACTGAGTACCAGCCCAACCTTAGGTCGTTCCGCCGCATACAAGGGCGTTAGCAAAAAACATAAAAAGACAGAAGCGAGTATTCGACGCATCATAATGGGCTACTTTTTATTGGATAAAAAATTCAACTTATCTTAACAAATTTATTGATTTAACCGTCAGCGATATTTTATCTGAACCGATGAGTGATTAAGCAATACAAGATAAACACAGTTCGCTATTCCGCAACGAAATAGCGAAGTGAATGCAATAGACAAACGCTCAAAATAACGACCAATATTTCACAAGTAAACCGCATCAGCATGACTTGGAAATAACCCTAAACTTAAGATCCAAGAGTCGTTTTTTGCAGTAAATATCGTTCGAACTCTGTCAGCGACATAGGCTTAGCAAAATAATAGCCCTGCACTATATAACAGCCGCGGCTAAAGACCTGTTCCAACTGTTCGACCGTTTCGACCCCTTCGGCCACCACGGTTAATTTCAAGTTGCGAGCCAGCTCGATAATACTGCTAACAATCGCCTGATCCGCAGAGTTAGTCGCGATATCAATCAAGAAGGAGCGGTCAATCTTCAAGGTATTCACATCAAAATGACGTAGGTAAGCCAAGGAAGAATAGCCAGTGCCAAAGTCGTCAATAGCCACTTCAATTCCCAATTCTTTAAGCTGAGTCAGATGGCTTTTTGCCGCTTGCACTTCCTTCATCAACACACCTTCGGTGATTTCTAACCCGAGGGATGAGGTCGGCATTTGGGTATCGGCTAAGATTTTTTTCAAGCCTTCGATAAAATCCGGCTGGCGGAAATGCACCGCAGAAATATTCACCGACAATTTAAAGGGGGCCGCACAACGTTTTACCCACTTAGCGCCATCCAAGCAGGCGCGGCGGAATACCCAGCGGTCGATTTCAACCACTAAACCACAGGCTTCGGCGACCTTAATAAAAATATCGGGACGGATATAACCTTCCTTCGGATGGCGCCAACGGATTAAGGCTTCCATCCCAATAAACTTATCGCCCCGCAAGATATCGATCTGCGGCTGATAATAGAGCTCAAACTCTTCGCGCTCGATGGCCTTACGTAAATCCGCCTCCAAACGTAAATGATAAAGCGCTTGGGCATTACGCTCCGACGAATAATATTTAAAGTTGCCGCGCCCTTCTTCCTTGGCGTGGTACATGGCAAGGTCGGCATTTTTAATAAAGGCTTCAGGCTGCACCGCATCGTCGGGCCAAATACTGATCCCGATACTGGTGGAGATATAAAACTCCCGACCAAACAACTTAAATGGCGCCACAATTTGCGCCAGTAACCGCTCGGCAATGTGGTTTATCTCGTTTAAGTTATTGGCGTTTCTTAGCAGGATCACAAACTCATCGCCACCGAAACGACAGAGCAAATGTTCGCTACCGATGCAAGACTGCAAGCGGTTGGAGGCTTCCACCAGCAAGGCATCACCCATACTGTGGCCATAGGAGTCGTTTACATGCTTAAAGCGGTCGAGATCGAGGAATAACAGCGCCAGCTTTTCGCCGCTCTGCTGCGCGGTCTGAATCGATTGCAATAAACGGCTGGAAAACAGCGAGCGGTTTGGCAGCCCAGTTAGCACATCATAATTCGCCAATCGCCTCAGGTCCGCCTCGGTACGCTTCCGCTCGGTGATATCTGAAAAAACAATCACATAATGCAGTGAGCTATCGTTAGCCGATTGCATCACCGAAACGTTAAGCCAAACGGGGCAAATCAGTCCATTCTGCCCCACTAACTCGCGCTCACCCGTCCACGAACTGTCTTGGCCGAGCAACTGATGCACTTCGGTCGAGAGACCATCCTTCATTTGCACAAATTGAGAGAAAGATTGGTCGACGAGATCATGCTGCTCTGAACCAATAATCTGCTGAGCCGCATGGTTTGCCACTCGAATATTTTCATCCACATCCAAGATCAGCACGCCCTCTGAGGTATTCTCAAAGGCTTGGGCGAGGAGATTAATTTCATCCTCTAGCTGACGCTGCAGGGTAATGTCGCTATAGATCCCCGCCACCCGCTCAATCACTTGGGTATGGCGATTGCGCGACACCGGGCGACCTCTCACCCTTAGCCAACCCCAATTACCGTCTCGACGTTGATAGCGATACTCGGCCTCAAATCTGTCAATCTCGCCAGCCAACATACTGTTCCACTGCGCGAGAGCTTTATCCCTATCCTCGGGGTGAACGGGGAGTGTCTCGAGGGAAACGACTATCTCATTGGCATGGCTGCCCAGCACCGCGCCTCGGTTGTCGAGGTAAAAGCTTTGGGTATCTCTATGCCACTCCCAAAGATCGGAATCACTGCCTCGTAGCGACTGGCGCAAACGATCATCACTCTCGGTCAGTGCTTGGTTCATCGTCATAAAAGTGCGCACTTGACGCTGTCGATACCAAGCGAGACTCAAGGCAATGATCGAAAACGTTAGCAGTAATACGCCTTTAAAACCCTGAGTCAGCCACCAATGTTGCTCAACATAGAAGGGATAGGCGAAGGGTTTATCCGACCAGATGCCATTCACTTGGCTTAAGATTTCTAACTCATACTCGCCCGCCGCCAGTCCTGCGAGGTTTATCTGTGACTCACCTTGCAGCAGCACATAGTTATCCTCTTCCCCTTGGTAACGCAGTCGGTATTTAAACTGAATCGGCGAATCATCGAGATAATCGAGGTTAGTGATCTGCAAACTCACCATATTGGCATCGGGTTTGACGACCATCATAGGTTTTGGCAGTAGCGAAACTTCCGTGCTGTTATCGTAATAGACAGACACAGACTCGAGCATCACATGATCGTCGGTAATACGGTTGACTAACTTGTCCACATCGAGGTGCATCACCCCTTCCGGGGTGCCGAGATACAAACCAAACTCGGGCGAATAAAAGTAAGCCCCCTCGTTCAACTCATTGGAAATCAAGCCATCGAGCTGATCGAACATAGCGATGTGGCCAGTCGCGATATCTTGGCGGATCAATGAATCGGCGCAGGCCACCAGATTAGCTTTAGGCGTCTTTTGGATAAAAAACACTGAGCTGCAATTCACTTGCCACAGGGCTGTGAGCGAGACCAGCTCGCTGCTATTGAGGTGATACTCGAATAACCCCTTCTCGTAGGAGCCAAACCACATCACCCCGGGTGACATTTCTTCGATATGGCTCACTGTCGGCATGGCACTTAGACCATTGAATAAGTTTCGTTGATCATGGAACTCATTCGACTCGTCGATATAGCCGAAGACCCGTTTGCCACCTACCCACAGCTTACCGTCGGAGGCTCGATACAAGGTTCTAATCGCTGGGCGTTTAGGCTCTGCATCCCCTTTCACAGGCTTATCGATATTAAAGGCTTGCGGCGTTAATAACCCCGGCTCCCAGAAGTACAGCCCTGTAGAACTCGCTATCCACACTCGCCCTTTCAATTGAGGATCGGCATAAGTGCGATAGATGAGTTTATTTTTAAACTCATCACGCCCATCGAGCCACTCGGCAAAACTTTCGCCTTTTAGAGTTCGCCTATCGACAACAAATAAGCCACTGGTGCTTGAAACCAGCAATGAATGATAGGCAAACTCACTGATATCGTAAATGCTCTCGTGCGATAGCAAGCCTTCAATCTGGATATCTATGGCTTGCTGGGTGTCCTTGGCAATAAACATCACACTCGAAGAACCAAGCCATAACCCCTCCGGAGTGGCAAGCACTGACCAAATCATGGCATCGCTTAGTGCGTAGGGTTTGTCTGCGGTATAGGTCTCTAAGATAAAATCGGGCTGGGATGCCAGTAACGCCAAACCATCACCCGAGCCGCCCACCCACATCAGGCCTGACTCATCGAAGAGCATGGCCTTAAGGATTTCCATATTGGCTTGTTTTTTCAGTTCTTCTTGATAGTTTTCTATCTGGTGTGTCTCTGGCGTCCATTTTAATAAGCCAAAACGACTGGCAAACCACAGTGCGCCCTTAGGACCTTCGACGATCACAGTGCTCCAATCGGGCAATTCAGGCACTGGCTCAAGTTGCTGCGAGTTAGTGTCGAGTCGATACACCCCGCGACTCGTCGCCAGCCAAACTCGATTTTTAGAATCCTCAAGCATATCGAGAATACTGCCCATAGACTCAGTCCAAGGGTATCGATGCACTGTCTTGCCCGCATTATCGAGCAGCTGTAACTCAAACTGCCCAGCCAACAACATCTGTCCATTAGGCAGAGCCAGCAGCTTGCGCCAAGGCAGATCGCGATTAACTGCCAGTTGAGTGACTAGAGTGAGTTCAGCTTTAACAGGCGAGTATTGATAAATCTGTCCATTATCAATGAGTAATAACCAGTTTTGTGCATTCATCCGCGCCGCAGAGACGAGAGCACCACCTGGAAAATGTGGAAATAAATTGGGGGAGCCAAACAGAATAAATTGGTTACGACTGATATCGTAGAGATACATCGCTGCGTTAGTGCTGACCAACAGCTTATCTTGTCCAACATTGACTACTGAGTTGAGGAAATCATCCGCAATGCGCGACTCAGTACCCGTTTTGTCGATACGTCTGACCTTAGAATTGCTCACGCGATATAAGCCCTGCTCGGTCGCCGCCCAAACAAAACCATGGTCATCTAAGGTCAAGCCGCGGATACTGGTGGCGGCTAATCCATCTCTATCGGTGAATACACGTTGCACAAATCCACCAGCCCAAACCATGTTCAGACCAGAGATAAAAAGGATGAAACATGCCAGAAGTGTTTTAGTTATTCTTGTTTGCATTTGATGGCTTACTTCATACATATACCCAAACCACCTCAAAATGCAGAATTCAGCGGGAATTTAACGCACTTTAAGCAAGGCGGCTATTTGTAGGCCTAGTGGGCTAAGTCAAAAATAGCCAACACGGCATAAAGTGCGTAAAACCCCGCCGGGACGGAGCGCCTAGGGCACTCCACTTCCGTGTTGCATCAATTCAAAAGGTGGCCGACATTTTTCATTGATGCGCCTTGAATCGAAGCACCCTAGGCGCTCTGAAACTCGTATTTTGAGGTCGCTTGGGTATAAATGTACTTTAGCAGTTCAAAAGCCTCAATTCACCCGCTTGTTCACATTAAAGTTACAATTTTATCAATGCAATAAAAAAGCGCCCTAATGGACGCTTTTTTAAGAAAGGTATCAGCTTACTTTTTCTTTGCCTTTGGGTTTGGCAGGTCAGTAATAGAACCTTCGTAGATTTCAGCCGCTAGACCTACTGACTCGTGCAGAGTTGGATGAGCGTGGATAGTTAATGCTAAATCTTCAGCATCACAACCCATTTCAATTGCCAGACCGATTTCGCCTAACAGTTCGCCACCGTTAACACCCACGATAGCACCACCGATTACGCGGTGAGTGTCTTTATCGAAAATCAGCTTAGTCATACCTTCGCTGCAATCAGAAGCGATTGCACGGCCAGAAGCAGCCCATGGGAAAGTCGCTGTTTCGTAAGCAATACCTTGCTCTTTCGCTTCTTTCTCAGTCAGACCTACCCAAGCCACTTCAGGGTCTGTGTAAGCGATTGATGGGATGACTTTTGGATCGAAGTAGTGCTTCATACCCGCTATCACTTCGGCCGCTACGTGGCCTTCGTGCACGCCTTTGTGAGCCAACATTGGTTGACCAACGATGTCACCGATTGCGTAGATGTGCGGTACGTTTGTACGTAATTGCTTGTCTACGTTGATGAAACCACGCTCATCAATCTTAACGCCTGCTTTTTCAGCGTCGATCAGCTTGCCATTTGGCGTACGGCCGATAGCCACTAACACTGCATCGTAACGTACTGGCTCAGTTGGCGCGCTCTTACCTTCCATCGAAACGTAGATACCGTCTTCACGGGCTTCAACCGCTGTCACTTTGGTTTCGAGGATCAGGTTGAATTTCTTCTTGATTTGCTTAGTGAATACGCGAACGACGTCTTTGTCAGCCGCAGGGATCACTTGGTCGAACATTTCAACCACGTCGATTTCACTGCCCAGAGAAGAGTAAACCGTACCCATTTCTAAACCGATGATACCGCCGCCCATAACCAGCAGTTTGCCAGGCACTTCTTTCAGTTCTAATGCGTCGGTCGAATCCCAAATACGTGGGTCTTCATGGGGAATGAATGGCAGTTTGATTGGGCGAGAGCCCGCAGCGATGATCGCTTGGTCAAACTTAACAACGGTCACAGTACCGTCTTCAGCGGTCACTTCTAAGCTGTTAGGGCCAGTAAATTTACCGAAGCCATTAACAACGTTTACTTTACGCATTTTAGACATGCCGCCTAAGCCACCAGTCAACTGGCTGATCACTTTTTGCTTGAAGCTGCGTAACTTGTCTAAATCGATTGTTGGCTCGCCGAACACAACACCGTGTGCAGCAACGGCTTTGGCTTCTTCGATGACTTTAGCAACGTGTAACAGGGCTTTAGATGGGATACAACCCACGTTCAGACACACGCCACCTAAAGTGCTAAAACGTTCAACGATAACGGTTTCCAGACCTAAGTCAGCCGCACGGAAGGCAGCAGAATATCCAGCAGGACCTGCACCTAATACCACTACCTGAGTTTTGATTTCGTTACTCATGTTTTCCTCTAATTCTCATTCAATCCGTTGGAGGAGAGTAATCCTGCCAACCGAAAATGCGCCAGCGCGTAAGGTGGGCGCATTTTAACCTGTGTTTGATACTGATCACAATAAACAAAAGGCCACTCAAGTTGAGCAGCCTTATTTGTTTACAGAATCAAAGTACGAATATCGGACAGAATTCCTGACAGGGTCACGCTAAAGCGTGCAGCCATAGCACCATCGATCACACGGTGATCGTATGATAACGACAGTGGCAACATCAATTTAGGCTCGAATTCTTTACCATTCCACTTAGGCTTAATTTCAGATTTAGACACACCTAAAATCGCCACGTCTGGGTAGTTAACGATTGGGGTAAATGCAGTACCACCAATGCCACCTAGACTTGAAATAGTGAAGCAGCTACCCTGCATATCGGCAGACTTCAGCTTACCGTCACGGGCGCGGATAGAAATATCGGCCAGCTCACGAGATAACTCGATAATGCCTTTCTTATCCACATCACGTACCACAGGTACCACAAGACCGTTTGGCGTATCAACCGCCACACCGATATGGTAGTACTTCTTCTGGATCAGTGATTCACCGTCGCTGCTTAAGCTTGAGTTGAACACTGGGAACTGTTGCAGCGTTTTCGCCACAGCTTTCATCATAAAGACCAGCGGAGTGATCTTATAATCGGCTTTCTTCTTCGCCGCCGCGTCGTTCTGCTGCTTACGGAACTCTTCCATTTCGGTGATATCAGCTTCATCGAACTGAGTCACGTGAGGAATAGTTACCCAGTTACGGTGCAGGTTTGGACCAGAGATCTTCTGGATACGGCTTAATGGAATCTCTTCCACTTCACCAAACTTGCTGAAATCCACTTTCGGTGCAGCAATCACTTGCAGACCACCACCGTTACCCGCAGCCACTGAGGTTGCTGCTGTCGCCTTAGGACGAGACAGTTCGTACTTCACATACGCCTGTACATCTTCCTTCATGATGCGACCTTTACGGCCAGAACCCGTCACTTGAGTGAGGTCCACACCGAATTCACGGGCCAAACGACGAACCGCAGGAGATGCATGCACCACACCGGTTGCCACTGGCGCACCCGCACTTGGGTGATGTGGCACTGGTGGACGGCTAGGAGCGGCTGCAACAGGTGCTGGTGCCGCTTCTTGGGCGACAGGTGCGGGCGCTGCGGCTTGAGCTACTGGCGCTGGCGCACTGCCTGCACTTGCTGTTGCAACGGAAGTAGTTTCAATCGTCGCGATCACGCTACCTTGAGAAACCTTGTCACCCACTTTAACGGTTAACGACAACAGTTTACCGGCGAATGGCGCAGGTACTTCCATGGTCGCTTTATCGGTTTCAAGGGTAATTAAACCTTGGTCAACAGTGATGTCATCGCCCACAGACACAAGAACTTCGATCACATCGACATTGCTCGCATCGCCAATATCTGGCACTTGGATTTCTTTAACCGCAACCACTGGTGCCGCAGCTGCGACTGGAGCAACTGGCGCTGCTTGTGTGACGGAAGATGCCGCTTGAGCAACAGGTGCAGAGGCTGCTGGCGCGCTCGCTTGTGGTGCTGCGGCAGGTGCCGCGTCGCCCACTTCGAGCATGATCACTAATGAGCCCTGAGAAACCTTGTCACCCACAGCCACTTTCACTTCTTTTACCACACCCGCGAATGGCGATGGTACGTCCATAGTCGCTTTGTCGGTTTCAAGCGTGATAAGGCCAGCATCAACCTCAATCTTATCGCCAGCGGCGACTAAGACTTCGATAACAGACACATCGGTGTCACCACCGATATCCGGCACAGTGACTTCAACCACTTGGTTTGCACCCGTCGCTGGCGCGGCAGCCACAGGGTCTGGAGCCGCTTGTACTGGAGCAGGTGCTGCTGGCGCAGGAGCGGCAGCTTGAGCAACAGGCGCTGCTTGTACATTAGCCGTGCCCGCTGCTTGCATCATCGCAATTAAGGTACCTTCGCTGACTTTGTCACCGACGGCCACTTTCAATTCGGCTAACACACCCGCGAAAGGCGCAGGAATGTCCATGGTCGCCTTGTCGCTTTCAACGGTCAGGATCGACTCTTCCGCTGCTAAGGTATCGCCCACAGAAGCACAGATTTCGATAACCTGTACTTCATCGCCGCCGATATCAGGAACAAAAACTTCTTTTAATTCAGCCATTTTTATTGCCTCTTACGCGTACTGTGGATTGATCTTGTCAGCGTCGATGCCGTATTCCTTGATGGCATTCGCTAACACATCAACAGGCAGCTCTTTACGATCAACCAGTGACTTCAGTGCCGCGATAACGATGAACTTAGCGTCCACTTCGAAGTGGTGACGCAGGTTGTCACGGCTGTCTGAACGACCGAAACCGTCAGTACCTAACACTTTGTAATCGGTTGGCATGTAAGCACGTAACTGCTCGCCGTAGATCTTCATGTAGTCAGTCGCTGCGATTGCAGGCGCATCACTGGAGATCACTTGGCTGATATACGCTTGTTTTGGCGTTTCAGTTGGGTGCAGCATGTTCCAACGCTCAACCGCTTGACCATCGCGAGTCAGTTCGTTGAAGCTGGTAACGCTGAATACGTCGGCAGTGATACCGAAGTCTTTTGCCAGTGCTTGAGCCGCTTTGCGGGTTTGCTCAAGAATAGTGCCACAGCTCATTAACTGAACTTTGCCTTTACCCGAGCCAGCAACAGTTTCTAACTTGTAGATACCTTTAACGATGCCAACTTCCGCGCCTTCTGGCATGGCTGGTTGCTCGTAGTTTTCGTTCATTGTGGTCAGGTAGTAGAAGATATCTTCTTGGTTCTCGCCGTACATACGACGAATACCATCTTGTACCACAACGGCAATTTCATAACCGTAAGTTGGATCGTAGGTAATACAGTTAGGAATAGTGTTAGCCAGTACGTGGCTGTGACCGTCCTGATGCTGTAGACCTTCACCGTTCAGCGTTGTACGGCCTGAAGTACCACCGACTAAGAAGCCACGTGCACGCATATCACCCGCTGCCCATGCCATGTCGCCAATACGTTGGAAACCGAACATTGAGTAGTAGATGTAGAATGGGATCATTGGCACATCGTTCACTGAGTAGCTAGTCGCAGCCGATACCCAAGATGACATAGCACCTAATTCGTTAATACCTTCCTGCAATACTTGGCCTGACTTATCTTCACGGTAGTAAGCCACTTGGTCAGAGTCTTGCGGAACGTATTTTTGGCCTTCGTGAGCATAAATACCCACTTGACGGAACAGACCTTCCATACCGAAAGTACGCGCTTCGTCAGGAATAATTGGCACGATGTTTTTGCCAATCTTCTTGTCTTTTAACAGTGCCGTCAGTACGCGAACAAACGCCATGGTAGACGAAATTTCACGACCGTTAGAACCCTGCAGAATCGAGTCGAAAATCTTCAGTGATGGCACTTCCAGCTCTTCGCTGAACTTCTCGCGACGTTGTGGCACGCTGCCATGCAGCTCGGCACGACGGCTCATCATGTACTTCACTTCTTCCGAATCTGGACCTGGGTGGTAGAACGGCAGATCTTCTAATTGATCGTCTGGAATTGGGATATTGAAACGATCGCGGAAGTAACGGATAGACTCGATACCCATTTTCTTCACGTTGTGGGCGATGTTCTTACCTTCACCCGCATCACCTAGGCCGTAACCTTTAACGGTTTTCGCCAGGATCACAGTTGGGCGACCTTTAGTCTTACGCGCATGGTCTAATGCCGCGTACACTTTAACTGGGTCATGACCACCACGGTTTAAGCGCCAAATGTCATCATCTGACATGTTCGCTACCATTTCGGCAGTTTCTGGGTATTTGCCGAAGAAGTGTTCGCGAGTATAAGCGCCACCTTTGGCTTTACAGTTTTGGTATTCACCGTCAACGGTTTCTTCCATTAACTGCAGTAACTTACCGCTGGTATCACGGGCCAATAATGGATCCCAGTAACGACCCCAAATCACTTTCACCACTTCCCAGCCAGCGCCGCGGAATTCGCCTTCCAGTTCTTGGATGATCTTACCGTTACCACGTACTGGGCCGTCCAAACGTTGCAGGTTACAGTTGATGATGAAGACTAGGTTGTCTAATTCTTCACGGGCAGCTAAACCTATAGCGCCTAAGGCTTCTGGCTCGTCACACTCACCGTCACCTAAGAAGCAGTAAACGGTTTGGTCAGAACAATCTTTCAGACCACGGTCAGTCAGGTATTTTAAGAAGCGAGCTTGGTAAATCGCTTGGATTGGACCCAGACCCATAGAAACCGTTGGGAATTGCCAGTAGTCAGGCATCAACTTAGGGTGCGGATAAGAAGATAAACCTTTGCCATCCACTTCTTGACGGAAGTTAGCCAGTTGGTCTTCAGTTAAACGACCTTCTAAGAATGAACGGGCGTAGATACCTGGGGCGATATGGCCTTGGAAATACACTAAGTCGCCGCCGTCTTTCTCGTTTGGCGCGCGGAAGAAGTGGTTGAAGCACACGTCATAAATGGTTGCGCTCGACGCGAAACTCGAAATATGGCCGCCTAACTCTAAATCTTTCTTAGAACCACGCAGAACCATAGCTAAGGCGTTCCAACGGATGATGGCGCGAATGCGACGTTCCATCTCTTGGTTGCCTGGCATGTGCGGCTCTTGACCCGCTGGAATGGTGTTCAAATAGGCCGTGGTCGCAGTGTAAGGCAAGTGCGTGCCATTGCGACGGGCTTTATCGATCAGTTTCTCTAATAAGAAATGGGCGCGTTCAGGGCCTTCCTGTTCTAATACAGCTTGCAGGGCGTCAACCCATTCCTGAGTCTCTAACGGATCTAAGTCTTGTAGCATATCTTCAGACATGACACTGTCCTTCTCTATATACATGATGATGAATGGTGTTTGCGGCATATTCCGCTTTAGCGAGTGCTAAAGTCGGGAACTTAAGCGCCACTCTTTAAACGGCGCAAACTTCGCTGCAACCGGCTATCTTCTTCCCGCACAGATAACATCACCTCTTCGATGTAACTTAAGTGTTCATTCGAGGCTTCTCTGGCGGCTTCAGGATCACGACGAACGATAGCAGCGAGCAGAGCACGTCTGTGATCGTTGGCCATAGTGGAGGCTTCTTCGCGGCGGCTTAAAAGCTCCAAGTTTTGCGCCACATTCTTATGCAGCACAGGGGTTAAACTGAGTACGAGATGCAACATAGCCACATTGTGTGACGCTTCGGCGACGGCGCGATAGAAACGCACAATGGCAGCGGCTTGTTGTTCGATATTGGTGGCAGCTTCCACCTCAAGGATCATACGCTTGATATTTTGCATATCGGCGTCTGTGCCACGCAATGCGGCAAAATAGGCCATCATGCCTTCGGTCGCATGACGAAATTCCAGCAAGTCGTATTGGCTTTCTGGATCGGCAGTCATTAATTCAACGATAGGATCGGCAAGACTCTGCCAGAGTTGTTCTTTGACATAAGTGCCACCGCCTTGACGGCGCATTAATAGCCCTTTCGCCTCAAGCTTTTGAATGGCTTCACGCAAGGAAGGGCGAGACACTTCAAACTGGATGGCCAGTTCGCGCTCCGGCGGTAATTTCTGACCCGGCTGTAAACTGCCTTCGAGGATCATCTGCTCGAGTTGCGCCATGATCACATCAGAAATTTTTGGCTGATTAATTTTACTATAGGCCATTAGGCGCTCAGCTCCGTTGTAAATTGGTCTTACCAATTTTTATGAGTGAGCGCACTTTATCAAATCACACTTTTGATGTCTAGATTGAAAATCGACCTTAAAAGGTGATCCCATTCAAAACCGCTCACGATGTGAGAGCATAGCCTAAAAATGTCACTATGGGGTCAGACCATTTGACATAAGTAAATGAATGCCAAATAAGCCTCTGAGTAAACGGCATTTTCACCGAAAATCATTCCAAAATACAGTGGCGAAATAGCATTCTGTGACGTAGCAGAAATGTCGATTACAGTGCACTAAAAACAAAAAAGGAATTGGCGAATCACCTTCAGCCATTCCTTCTTTAAAATGTCATGTGGCGACTACGGCTTAAGTCACTAGGCCAAAAATGGTCAACAGCGACAGCACAGCAACCATCAGCGTAAAGTTGCGTTTACTTAAAACTAATAATGCTAAGGTCGATTGTACACAAACTGGTGCGCTCGACTCCTCTGGCAGCGGCTGGGAGGCTAACGCCGTTTCTGTGACCACTCGTCTCGCACTCGCATGGATATTTAAGGCATGATCACTCCACGCCGAGAGCCCTTCGCTAAACTGACCGCTGAGCGCATAGCCAAAGGAAAATACCCGGCTCGGGATCCAATCCAGCACAAACATAATATC
The DNA here is from genome assembly GCF_019457635.1 of Shewanella mangrovisoli. Lineage (NCBI taxonomy): Bacteria > Pseudomonadati > Pseudomonadota > Gammaproteobacteria > Alteromonadales > Shewanellaceae > Shewanella > Shewanella mangrovisoli. The sequence continues at coordinate 532,310 of NZ_CP080412.1, read as the reverse complement.
TTCGATAAGCGGTAGGTTAAGGGATTTACGCACATTCTCTTCGGCATAAAAGCGGGCGGTGCAATATAAGACAGCGCCAACAGGGCCTAGGAAGATAAAGCATAATGCCACTGCGCCGTAATAACGATAGTTAATCCAAGCAACACTCTGCCCTACCTTGGCGCCTAAGTCTTTTTCAGACACCGCATCTAAACACTCACTGCAATCTAATTCGGCGGCATAGTGGTAACAGGCTTGCACATCGGAGCGACACGCCGCCTGCATATACTTTTTAAAGCTATCGCGCTGTTTTTGATGATTAAAGCAAATAATTGCCACCACTACCCACAGAGCAAGGGTTAACAAACCCCAAAACATACCAGAGGCAACCCAACCCAAAACATGCACGACCAAGGCTGGCAACACTAAGGCGAGCAACATACTGGTATTGGTTAACGAGGCTTTGTCACCAAAGAAAGTGGATTGATAGGATTGCAGCACGCGATCGCTCTGCCACGAAACGGGAAGAAACTTTAATCGTTCCACAAGAATGGCGACCAGTAATGAAAATAATGCCATCGGTAATACTCCTTGTAAAAAAGCCGGAAACGCTCAGGGTGTTCAAAAATCTCCCCTTCGCTTGCTCCTCTTTGCTTCTAGCCTAACGCGGTTAAATACCTTTCCCAGTCGAAGCTTGGGCCTGGATCCGTCTTGCGCATCGGTGCAATGTCACAATGCCCCACAATCCGCTGTGCTGTTAATGCGGGATACTGCGCTAATAAGGCCCGAGTCAACTCTGTGAGCTGCTGATATTGCGCCGCAGTATAGGGCTCAGTATCTGTGCCTTCAAGCTCGATACCGATAGAGAAATCATTACAATTTTCCCTTTCGTCATAACGAGATACGCCTGCGTGCCAGGCTCGATCTTCGCAACTGACATACTGCACACATTCACCATCGCGGCGAATTAAAAAATGTGCTGATACCTGTAGCCCCGCTAAATCGGCGAAACTTTCATCGGCTTTGGTATCTAAACACCCTTGAAATAATTGATCAATATAGGGAAGTCCAAAGCATCCCGCTGGCAGGCTGATATTGTGGATCACCAACAGGCTAATTTCCCCAAATGGGCGACGGTTAAAATACGGTGACTCACAGCGTCGAGCCGAGGAAAACCATCCGGCATCAAAGCGCATAAGCTCTTCCTATATACAGGCATAATGTCACTACTCTAACAGCATTAAGTGACTGAATATATGCAATTCAATGACAAAGGTGAAATAACCAGCCACGCCCCAAACCATCATCAGTTAGCAGGATAATCTCAATCAGCCCACTCCCTGTGACTTTTTATCACCCGCACTAGGTGGTAATCTTAGCCCTAAATGCAAGCAAGCAATTTCAAGCACGCCTCCTATGGCATGCAAGAATGCAAGGACCCAATCATGCTAGAGAACGATATTCGCCACGCCGTAAAAACCGCACTCAATGAAGACCTTGGTGGAACCGAGATCAACGAGCACAGCAAAGCCATTGCCTACGGCGATATTACCGCCCAACTTATTCCTGCTGATAAATATGCCGAAGCGACCTTAATCACCCGCGAAGAAGGTGTTTTTTGCGGAAAAGCTTGGGCCGAACAAGTCTTCAATCAATTAGGTGGCGAAGTCGCACTGCACTGGCATGTTGATGATGGCGATCTGGTGCTACCAAACCAAGTGTTATGTGAACTATCAGGCCCAGCCCGCACTATCCTTACGGGCGAGCGCACTGCGATGAACTTTATTCAGACCTTGTCAGGAGTGGCGACGCTGACAAAACATTATGTGGATAAGTTAGCGGGCACTCACACACGCTTACTCGATACTCGCAAAACCATCCCAGGGCTACGCACGGCTCAAAAATACGCAGTCACCTGTGGCGGCGGTAAAAACCATCGAATTGGTTTGTTTGATGCCTTCTTAATTAAAGAAAACCACATAATGGCCTGCGGTGGCATTCGCCAAGCGGTGGATGCTGCGCGCAGCTTGCACCCAAATAAACCCGTAGAAGTTGAAGTCGAATCCTTAGAAGAGCTCGCATTAGCGCTAGATTCAGGCACAGACATCATTATGCTAGATAACTTTGACATCACCATGATGGTTGAAGCTGTTGAGCTGAATAATCAATACAAAGCGAAAGGTAGCGGCGCCAAGCTGGAAGTCTCAGGCAATGTCACCTTAGATACCTTAGCTGAATTTGCCAAAACCGGGGTTGACTATATCTCCGTCGGCGCACTCACAAAGCACGTTCGCGCCCTCGACCTCTCACTCAGACTCAAGTCATAGTCTTATTAGAGCCAAGCTTGGGCTATCAAAAGCCCTTTGATCCACTAGATATTCAACTTTGAGTCATCCAACCAAAAGCGGCTTAACACTAAGCCGCTTTTATCTACCAGCTTTGCCTGCGTTTTTTAGCTGCTCTTTCCAAATTTTGTTCAAAGCCCTCTCGCATTTATCGTTTTTTCTCAATATATAAAATGGCATATTGCTATAACTGTTCCATTTCACTCATTTTTAAACACAAAAAATGCCGGCATTTGTAATGATAAATTGCTCACTGTGGATAACGAGCTAGCCGCTTTCGCTATTAATTCATAAATACTGGCTAAAATAGCTTCGATATTACGCTAAATTATAAACAATAAAGACAAAGTGTTAGCCTTACACTATCCAAAACCAGACATTGGACACAATTCAGTCGATTTTCAAGCAATTGATTTAAAATGCTTTATAAAATATCCATTCCTTTTTAATCAATCAAAGAGTACTAAAACTAATGCGTTTATCGCCAAACCTCATCTAACTCAATTATCACTAAAATCACGTCGCAGTTTTGACACAAAGTTAAACAACGTCAACATTTGTATCACTGTCAATTTTTTGTTAGAACGCAATACGTTTTAATGTCAACTTTTTAGACAAAATAATCATTTTATTAGTGTTTTTCACCAAAAAGCAGTTCCCTTTTTTTTAACTTTGTACTAACTTTTACTGAAGTGGAAATAGCGGCATGCTAGGCACACTAAAGATATGGAATTTTTGTATCTCACTCACTGTATGAAGGGATACAGAAAGGCAGCAAAGGATTGGCGCAAGGAATATGTGAAGTGCTTGTTCATGACACATAGCTTCTTGCCAAAAGAGTTAAGTATAGCGAGTTAGGTATAGCGTCTGTTACGGGTGAGATGGTTTTAGGCAAATTGAACCCTGACACGCGAAACCTGTGCAATTTGGTGCGGCTTGCGACCTCAATAGCATATTAGCCACATTTAAAGAGCACATTGATAGATGCAAAATGTTTGACGATACATCAAACGATGACCTATACAAAATGGTATGTTGGTAAATTGTTACAGTTTAAATCGATTTATCAGCCAACATAGTATAGGCTTAACGGTTGTAAGCAATGTCCGCTGCGACTAAAGCTAAAAAGTAAAACAGATAAGTAAAAGTGATTGTAAAATAAACATTTTTACTTATCATTGGGTGACTACAAGTTAACTTGTTAATTAATACTGCGTAAGCTGGAGAAAGAAATGAAAGCAATGAATAAAGGTTTAAACAAGCAAGCTCAGGGTTTCACCTTGATCGAGTTAATGATTGTAGTTGCCATTATCGGTATTTTGGCTGCAATCGCGCTGCCTGCGTACAAGGATTACGTTACAACCGCACAAGGTAGCGCAGCAATGAAGGGGATCACAGCATTTACCCAAAAAGTTCAAACTTGTATTGAAACGGGTATTGGATGCGATACTTTGGACGCTGAAATTGATTCAAATGATAAACTAACATCCACTATCACTTTTGCACAAAATGCCACTGGTACATTAGTATGGGCTGATACTAAATGTACACTGACAGCTACATTTGCAACACCAGATGCCACAACTGCTGGTTTAGTATTTTCAATGGCGGCAACTAGTTCCTCTGATTTGCCTCTATGCAAAAAAGGTGCTGGTGTAGGAAGCTAATTCTCCTATCATCAACAAGCCCCTTAATTGGGGCTTTTTTATTAACTGAATCTAAACTAAGAATAATTACCATTAATTATCTATTAAACCTGTAAGCCAAAGTCGAGGATACATAGATTGATTAAGCTCTGGATGATTTAAGCTGCTCATTAACACAATACTAAGTAATATAATGACTAGCGTTGCCAACAATCGCCACTTAATATGCACAGTAATCACCTTATAATGCTGACAATTGATAGCCAATAAAGCAGTCAACAGAGCCTGTGATAATGGCATAACAATCATTCCGTCAAACAACGAATAAATCCACGCTGAGCACAGAGCAAAAATAATAACTGTATTGGCATTGAGCTCTTGCTTTTGTTTAATATTTCTAAATAAAGTTGTTAACTTAAGCAACGACCAAACTGTTACAACCAAAAAAACTCCTACTCCGTATTCATACAGGAACTGAAATAACGCATTATGCGGGTGAGCATTTAAGAGTGGTTTTCCTTCTGCCCATGCAAAACTCATAGGACCATACCCCATAAAAATGCGTTGTGGAATTTCCTGCAATATATATAACCACATCGCAATTCGGCCCGAACTCCCGCCCCTTAACTGCCAGATATCATTGTCAAAAATAAACAGTGGCAATATCACGATCAACACTAACCAAATTCCAGTTCCTATGGCTATTGCTGTTAATAGCGGATGCGTAAAATGTTTTCGATCCGAAGTAGCCACTGAATAATACACTAGAAATGCAGAGACTATAATCGCCAGTACAGCCCCCCTTGCCTCTGACTGAAGCAATATTAACCATAAAAAACTAAATGCTAACATTGCCAAATGTCTGAATTTTTTTAGCTCATTCGTATAAAACGACAGACATAGTAACGGCATCAATATGACCTGCAATTGATTGAAAAACCTAACATTCATAAATCCAAATACGAGAGAATGTAAATTAGGACGATTCGCATCAATAAAATGGAATAGAAGAAACAATAAAAACTTTACGGAAATGCATAAGGCAAAAAAAAGTGAAAAAACAAAAAAGTACCGCAAGACCTCAGTCCTTTCCATTACTGCAAAACAGAATCTCAATATAAAAAACAAACAGATAAGCAGTAAAAAATTGACTAGCTCGAGCATAGACCAAAATGGGTGCAGGCCATATAAAGCCGAGATAATGCCGATAATAAATATACAACTGATGGTCACACAGGTAAAACGAGAAGGAATAGCAATCCTGACTTCTTTCCCCCACGAAATGAACACTATTACCAATATAACAAATGAAATAATCAGAATACGTTTCAGATCATAGGAATTACTCCCCCCCGTAACACCAATAAAATAATCAGACAGAATTGAACCCATGAAAAATACGGTAAAGAAAACTATCAAAATAATTCGAGCTGTACTAGTAGATATCAATTTCAACATCCTTATTTTATAACATCGACGCCAACGAATAGAATGAAATTCGATACAATCAACACCAATCTTCAGTATATAATCACATGTTTTAATTTAACTTTTGTCAAACTTAAAAAACTTTCATTAAAAATCATTCATATGCATACAGGTCAAAGCTCAATTCACACACAAAATTTACCTCACTGATGATACTCGCTTATTATGATTGTCTGGCACTTTATTGTATATGACAAATGCGTTCTTTAGCGTTATTATAAATTAACTTATGAGGATAGGAGCGTTTCATGCCATCAGCAGGCCTTCACTTGGGACTGTCGACCCTTTTTATTCGTAAAGGTCTGCTTAATGAAGAGCAGATGGCTAATGCCATCACCAAATCCCGCCAAACTAAACAAACTTTAGTTACCACATTAGTTCATGCCAAACTGATATCAGCACGTTCAATTGCCGAGCTTTGCTATGAGGAGTATGGCACTCCATTGCTTGATTTAGCTGAATTTGATATCAGTGCAATTCCAGAGGAGTTTGTTAATAAAAAACTCATAGAAAAACACCGCTGCTTGCCATTATTCAAGCGCGGTAATCGCCTCTATATAGCCACCTCAGATCCAACCAATATTGCCGCCCTAGAAGAGTTTCAGTTTAGTGCGGGCCTACATGCCGAAGCCATTCTGGTCGAAGAAGATAAGCTGGCTAAAGCCCTTGATAAGGTATTAGAAGAAGATATTACAGGCCTCGATCTAGGTGGTATGGACGAGGCTGCTTTAGCGGGTATAGAGATTACCGACACCGATAAGCGTCAAGAAGAAAACGCTGGCGAAGCTAGTGATGATGCGCCTATTGTTATTTATATCAATAAGATCCTTACCGATGCCATTCGCAGGGGAGCATCAGATCTTCACTTTGAGCCCTATGAAAAACGTTATCGCATTCGTTTTCGTATCGATGGTATTTTACATGAAGTCTCTGAACCGCCAATTAGCTTAGCTGGGCGCCTATCTGCTCGTTTGAAGGTGATGTCGAAACTCGATATTGCCGAGCGCCGCGTCCCTCAGGATGGACGGATTAAGATGAAACTATCCCGCACTAAGTCAATCGACTTTCGGGTAAGTACCCTACCGACCCTTTGGGGCGAAAAAATTGTAATGCGGATATTGGATTCCTCCTCCGCACAGCTCGGTATTGAAAAACTAGGGTATGAACCCGATCAAGAAAAACTCTACCTTGAGATGCTTGCCAAACCCCAAGGGATGATCTTAGTCACAGGTCCTACAGGTTCGGGTAAAACGGTTTCACTTTATACAGGCTTAAATATCCTCAATACTGCCGAGCGCAATATCTCTACCGCCGAAGATCCGGTAGAAATTAACCTTGAGGGTGTAAACCAAGTTCATATTAATCTAAAGGCAGGTTTAACCTTTGCCTCGGCACTGCGCTCCTTTTTGCGTCAAGACCCCGATGTGGTGATGGTGGGGGAAATCCGTGACCTTGAGACCGCCGAAATTGCCATTAAAGCCGCACAAACCGGCCACTTAGTATTATCAACACTGCATACCAATTCAGCAGCCGAAACCCTAACCCGTTTAATTAACATGGGTGTACCCGGCTATAATATCGCCAGCTCAGTCAATTTGATTATTGCTCAGCGACTTGCACGGCGACTTTGCACAGAATGCAAACAACCCGAACAGATCCCTGAGCATGAGTTACAACTTTTGGGCTTTACCGATGAGCAAATCGCTCAAGGGTTTACCACCTATAAACCTGTAGGTTGTGAACATTGTTCTGGCGGATATAAAGGAAGGGTCGGTATTTACGAAGTGATGAAAATGTCCGATGAAATAGCACGTACAATTATGGAGGGAGGCAACTCTTTACAAATCGCCCAGCAAGCCAAAGCACAGGGGATGCGTGATTTGCGTCAATCGGGCCTACTCAAAGTTATCCAAGGGGTAACCAGTATTGCTGAAGTGAACAGAGTTACTAGCTTTTAAAGCCGAATCCTTTGCACGACTCAACCAAACTCGTAAAAGGTTTAACTAATTTCTCTTTCGCTCTATATACTAATCTAGTAACAATAAATTTATAGCTAGCAATGCCTAACGGGAATTAACTGTGACTGACAGGAATACATTATGGCGACGGCAACGACAGTAAAAAAAACTCGTGCCAAAAAGAACGAGCAAAAAAGCCAACCTAAGATTTATACCTTTGAGTGGAAGGGCTTAAACCGTGATGGCCAAAAGACCGGTGGCGAATTAAAAGGCGCCAGCGTGGCCGAGGTGAAAAGCCAGCTTAAGCTCCAAGGGGTTAACCCTAAAGTTGTCCGTAAAAAAGCAAGCTCACTTTTTAGCCATAACCCCGATATAAAACCCATGGATATCGCCATGGTGACCCGTCAAATTGCAACCATGTTGGCAGCAGGCGTCCCCTTAGTTACCACCATAGAAATGCTCGGCCGCGGTCATGAAAAACAAAAAATGCGCGAGCTGCTAGGCACTATTCTATCGGAAATACAATCAGGTATTCCGCTCTCTGATGCGTTACGCCCCCACAGACGCTATTTCGATGATCTTTATGTTGACTTAGTTGCAGCAGGCGAGCATTCAGGCTCTCTCGATGCGGTATTTGATCGAATCGCTACCTACAGAGAGAAAGCAGAAGCCTTAAAATCTAAGATTAAAAAGGCAATGTTCTATCCCGCAGCTGTAGTAGTGGTCGCGATTGCCGTCACTGCACTATTACTACTTTTTGTAGTACCGCAATTTGAAGAAATTTTTAGAAGCTTTGGCGCCGAATTACCCGCCTTTACCCAAATGATTGTGGGCATCTCACGTTTTTTACAAAGTTCTTGGTATATTTTCTTGATTTCTATTGTGGCCAGCATCTGGTTATTTGTACGTTCTCACCGTAATTCACAGGTCGTTCGGGATCGCGTCGATGAGCTAGTGCTGAAAATCCCAGTTATCGGCGAGATATTGCATAAAGCGGCGATGGCAAGATTTTCCCGTACTTTAGCCACGACCTTTGCGGCTGGTGTACCCCTTATCGATGGTATGGAGTCCGCCGCGGGCGCTTCAGGCAATGCCGTCTATCGCAAAGCTCTATTTAAGGTACGCCAAGAAGTCATGGCGGGGATGCAGATGAACGTCGCCATGCGCACCACAGGGCTTTTCCCTGATATGCTGATCCAAATGGTGATGATTGGTGAAGAATCTGGCTCACTCGATAATATGCTCAATAAAGTAGCCAATATTTATGAAATGCAAGTGGATGATGCCGTTGATGGCTTATCGAGCCTTATCGAGCCGATTATGATGGTAGTCATTGGCACCTTGGTCGGCGGTTTAATTGTCGGTATGTATCTACCGATTTTCCAAATGGGTAATGTCGTGGGTTAAGCTTCACATTGTGAACCCAACTAACTGATTGAATCATTAAGAATAAGAACTACCAATGTCTGACTTTATTTCTCTTTTAAGCCACTCTCTTGCTCAGAGTCCTTGGCTGTTTATTACGTTAAGTTTTGTGTTTGCCGCCGCTATTGGCAGCTTTTTAAATGTTGTCATTCACCGCTTTACGGTGATGATGAAGCGCGAGTGGCAACAGGAGTGCAATCAATATCTACAGGAATATCATGCAGATGTAGTAGAGCAGATTGGTATCGAAAAGCTCAACAAGCCGATAGATACTTACCCTGAAAAATACAATCTCGTGGTGCCAGGTTCCGCCTGTCCTAAATGTAAGACCGCAATCAAACCTTGGCATAATTTGCCGATTGTTGGCTGGTTAATGCTCAGGGGAAAATGCGCCGCCTGCAATACAGCAATCTCCTCACGCTATCCGATTGTTGAGTTAGTAACAGGATTATTAGTTGCAACAATAGCTTGGCATTTTGGTCCTAGCTGGCAATTTGTGTTTGCTGCAGTATTAACCTTTGTATTGATTGCATTAACGGGTATAGATCTGGATGAGATGCTACTGCCAGATCAGATGACCCTTCCACTCCTATGGCTAGGATTACTCATTAACCTCAACCAGACCTTTACCACTCCAACCGATGCCGTTATTGGCGCTGCAGCGGGCTATTTGAGTCTCTGGTCGGTGTTTTGGCTGTTTAAGCTACTCACAGGTAAGGAAGGCATGGGATATGGCGACTTTAAACTGCTCGCCGTATTTGGGGCATGGCTAGGTTGGCAAATGCTCCCCCTAGTCATATTACTCTCCTCTTTAGTCGGCGCCCTTGTCGGCATCACGCTCATCGTACTCAAACGTAATCAGCTAGCTAATCCAATCCCCTTTGGGCCTTATATTGCTGCCGCTGGTTGGATAGCCCTGATATGGGGACAACCTATAGTCGATTGGTATCTAAGTACGCTATAAAAACACTGTCTATATCTTTCTTCAGTGTTTAGCATTCAATTTTGTGCAGATATAGTCTAAATCGATTAAGTGCCTTCTCTAGATGGGAATCTTATGTCCAAGTTTGTCGTAGGTCTAACGGGTGGCATTGGCAGCGGTAAAACTACCGTTGCCAATTTATTTGCCGAAGAAGGTGTCGATTTAGTCGATGCCGATATCGTGGCTCGCGAAGTGGTAGCAAAAGGCTCAAAAGGGCTCGAAGCCATTATCGCTCACTTCGGCACTGAAATAGTAACCGAGGCTGGTGAGCTTGACCGGGCACAACTGCGGCAACGGGTGTTTAGTGATGAACAAACGCGCCAATGGTTGAATCAGTTGCTCCACCCTATGATCCGCCAAGAAATGCTTTCTCAAGTCGAAAATGCGACCTCTGACTATGTAATTATGGTTGTCCCCTTGCTATTTGAGAACGGGTTAGATAGGTTAGTCAATCGGACTTTAGTGGTGGATATTTCGCCGGAGTTGCAAATCCGTCGTACCGTAAAACGGGACAGTGTGGACCCCACTCAAGTAAATAACATCATTAATAGCCAATGTAGTCGCAGTGAAAAACTCGCCAGAGCCGACGACATTATTGATAATCAGGGAGAGATATCAACACTAAAACAAGAGGTGCAAGCATTGCACCAGCGCTATTTACAATTATCCGGTAATCACGACGCCCATGACTGACTTAGTTTATGAACAGCCTTTAAATGAGAAAATCCGTAGCTACTTGCGGCTCGAATATCTCAATAAACAGCTCAGTAATAACCTAAATCACGACCACCAGCATAGATGTTTCTACCCTCTTTTCTCCCTGTGCGAATTATCGGAGCGTTGCGACTATCGCAATGAAGTCCTTAAAGATATCGAGCGCAATCTGCTGCAACTGAGTAAATGGCAAGAGCTCGACCATGTCGATAGCGAACAGATTGAGTTTTACATTCAAGCATTAATGCAAGCCAGGGAGCCACTACAACGTCCCGAGCGCTGCGGCAGCCAGCTCAAACAAGACCGTTTTTTATCGGCTCTGCGACAGCGTTTTGGTATGCCTGGTGCCTGCTGCAACTTCGACCTTCCCCAGCTGCATTTTTGGCTCGCCAAACCTTGGGAAGAAAGACAGCGAGATTACCAAGCTTGGATCAGCCATTTTGATCCCCTTCTCACTCCCATCATGCTTTTGCTTCAGTTAACTCGTAGTACCGCCCATTTCGATAACGCCACCGCCCATGCCGGTTTTTACCAAGGTGATAGTGCTCAAGCGCTCTCACTAGTACGCGTCAAAGTCGATGCCGCACACGGCTGCTACCCCACCATCAGTGGTCATCGAAATCGCTACGCCATCCACTTTGTCCAATTCGACCAGCAGCGCCACTCAGACCGCAGCATCGAATTCCTACTAGCGACCTGTGCCTGAAGCCTTTACACTAACGACCTCTAAGCTGCTGCCGAGTTAAGGCCAAAATTTACCTACTGGCATACTTTTGATACTCAGCGATTCCCTTGTTATTTCAGTCGACTGCTAAGGAGAAGTCTATTATGCCGTTAACCGTCAACTGTCCAATTTGCAAAACCCCAGTAGAATGGGTTCCTCAATCGGAATTCAAACCTTTTTGTAGCGAGCGCTGCAAGATGATTGACCTCGGCGATTGGGCCTCCGAAAAACATGCCATTCCAGTCAAATCTGAGTTTGACCTCGACGCATTAGATGAACTCGGTTACGACGAAGAAAGCTTTTTCAAAGAGTAATACTTAATAATCAGCCCTTTATAAGCAGAATTTTATGACAAAACGCATTCATGTTGCCGTCGGCATTATCCTCAACCCTAACGGGCAAATCCTACTCGCTAAGCGCCCCGAGCATTTACATCAAGGCGGTAAGTGGGAATTTCCAGGAGGCAAAGTCGAACAGGGCGAAACCGTCACCCAAGCCTTAATTCGTGAGCTAAAAGAGGAAGTCGCGCTAATCGTCAGCGCAAGCGAGCCTTTTATGGCGCTAAGCTACGATTATCCCGATAAACAAGTGTTACTCGATATTCACACTGTCAGTGAATTTACGGGAGAGGCGCAAGGGCTTGAAGGGCAACAGATTGCTTGGGTCAATAAACATGAGCTAAGCCATTACGACTTCCCAGAAGCCAATAAACCGATCCTTAGTAAATTATTAGCCCAAACCGAGTAACAAAACCGCTATTTTGCAGGCAAGATTTAGGTTTTACATTAGCGTTACGTGATCTGGGTTGCAGCAAATTCATCCGCAACTTTTAGAAAGCGCAAATTAGTGTTTGAATGCAAACTCATTATTCTTCTTCGATTTCGAGGGCATATCATGCACAATAACGTTAAAGCATTACTCGCCACGACCGCGTTATTTTTTAGTTGCCAAGTACTAGCAAATGGCGGCTGTGGCTTTGAAGAGCAACAACAGGGCTTGATTGCCACCTGCAGCGAGGAGAAACAAGAAGTGATTTTAACCGGTGTAGTTGAAGCGCAACATTTAGTAAAAGATCTCAATGAGTTTGCTGAGGGCTACAAGAGCTATCAGGTGGATACCGCAGCCTTAGCCCCTCTTAAGAACATCGCTGAGCCAACCGAAATCGTGGTCATCATCGGCACTTGGTGTCCAGACTGCCATCGCGAAACCCCACGCTTTATTCGCATTATGGAAGAAGTGGCTAACCCCAATATCAAAGTGACTTATATTGGGGTTGATCGCAGCAAGCAAGATCCCGAAGGACTGGCGGCAAAATACGAATTCAAACGTATTCCCACCTTTATCGTGCTACAACAGGGTAAAGAAATTGGCCGCATCGTTGAACGTCCAACCGTCTCACTCGAAAAAGATTTAGCCGAGATTTTAAAGTAACCTCGAGTCGCTAAATAATAAAGGCCGCTAAGTCTACACTTGGCGGCCTTTATCTTTTTAAAATGGAGCAGAGGTTAAATCGCTTCTTCTAAAATTCGCTGTGCCAGCATCACTAACACGCCCTCACGCAGTGCGCCGCCAGATAGTGACAACTGCTCAATCCCCAAGAACTCAAAGAGCGCGAGTAAAATTGCTACTCCTGCAGCAAATGTCGGTGCGCGCTCGGCACTTAGGCCGATAATCCCCATAAGGCTGGCATGTTCTTCGGCAAGGATTTCCGCTTTAAGCTGATTCAGCACAGCTAAGGTGATGATTTCAGACTGCTTACGGTGCATTAAGACTTCGACCACAGATTGCACTGCGCCAGAGGCCCCCACCACACAGTGCCATCCCAAGTCTTTTAACCTTTGCCTATGTTCACCTAAGACTTCCAACACTTCCTGCTTGGCATCATCGAAATCGAGCTCTTGCAACGGGGCATTGTTAAAGAAGCGACGGTTAAAGGTCACGCTGCCCATAGGTAAGCTAGTCTTAAACTGAACTTGGTGGCCATCACCGATAATAAACTCGGTACTCGCACCACCAATATCGATCACTAAACGTCTACCTTGGCCGCAAGTGGTCGCCACCATGCCTTGATAAATAAGCTCAGCCTCACGCATGCCTGAGATAATCTCAATCGGATGACCCAATAGCGGAATCGCCTTCTGATTAAACTCATCGGCATTATGGATACAGCGCAATGTTGCAGTGGCAATCACAGCGACATGATTAGGGTGGATTTTATGCAGCGCTAACATCTGGGCAAACATCGCTAGGCAATCTAGGCCACGCTGCATCACTTCTGCGGTTAAATGACCATCTTCGCCAATGCCTTCGGCTAACCTTACTTTACGTTTGTATTTAGCAATAATCTGTGGCTGACCACCTTTTGTCTTAGCGATCAGCATATTAAAGCTATTAGAGCCTAAAGTAATGGCGGCATAAGCGGGTGTTGGCATTTAAGGCTGTCTACGCGTCCTGTCATGGCGAGGTGGACGTCCACCACTACGATGGGCACCTTGTGGTCGCCCTGCACCTGAGCGTTCGCGTAAATTACGTGCTCCCGCAGGGTGCTTGCGATGAATTTTGACCGGCGGCGGAATATCTTCCAGCAATGCATCACGGTCATAATTACTCACAGGAATAGAGTGATTGATGTAGGTTTCAATCGCAGGCAAATTCAGAGCGTATTCTTCACAGGCAAAACTGACCGATACACCTTTGTTACCCGCACGCCCAGTACGACCAATACGGTGGACGTAATCTTCACAATCATCAGGTAAATCATAATTGTAGACGTGAGAAACATCAGAGATATGCAGCCCGCGCGCGGCAACGTCGGTCGCGACCAGAATATCCAATTGGCCTTGGGTAAATTGCTCAAGAATACGAATACGCTTCTTCTGCGGCACATCGCCCGTCAGCAAGCCGACGCGATGGCCATCCCCTTCAAGCCAAGACCATAAATTTTCACAGCTGTGCTTAGTGTTTGAAAAAACAATGGCTTTCTCTGGCCAATCTTCTTCAATCAGCGTTAGCAGCAAACGCATTTTGTCTTCTTGGGAAGGATAGAAAATTTCTTCTTTGATGTTCTTGGAGGTTTTTTCTTCGGGGGCAATTTCGACTTTTACTGGATCATTCATATGATCGTAGGCGAGTTCCTGCACTTTCATCGAAAGTGTCGCCGAAAACAGCATATTCAGACGCTGATCGGCACTGGGCATACGTCGGAATAAGAAACGGATATCCTTGATAAAACCGAGGTCGAACATGCGATCGGCTTCATCTAGCACAACCGCTTGAATGCCGCCGAGATTGATAATGCCTTGGCGCACGTAGTCGATAATACGACCTGTGGTACCAATCAGAACGTCTACACCTTGATCGAGCGTCTTGCGCTGCACATCATAGCTTTCACCGCCATAGACAATGCCCACTTTTAAGTGGCTGTGTTTGGCTAGGAGAATTGCGTCTTTGGCGATTTGAATCGCCAGCTCGCGGGTAGGAGCCATAATGATGGCGCGCGGCTGATTTAGCTGACGGTTCTCAGGGACTGGTGTCGACAATAAATGGTTAAATGTGGCAACCAAAAACGCCATTGTCTTACCCGTGCCCGTTTGGGCTTGGCCGGCGATATCTTTTGATTGAAGTAATACGGGTAATGATAACGCCTGGATCGGCGTACAAAATTCAAAGCCGTTTTCGGCAAGTGCCTGTTTAACCTCTGGATGTAGAGGAAGGTCGGCAAATTTTTGATTAGATAAATGTGTTTGGCTCATAGCGCAAGCATACCATTTGGGGTTGCAATAAGATACTCGATCGTTTGAAATAGCCACATTGTAAAAAGGTAACTTGAAAAGCTATTTTTCAGCCCCAATATACATGGTAAGCCATTAACAAACCAGCAATGGCAACCAAACTGGAGAACATCATGAGCGATAAAATTATATACCTGAGCGACGACAGCTTCGAAAACGACGTATTAAAGGCCGATTTACCAGTATTGGTAGACTTCTGGGCTGAATGGTGTGGTCCATGTAAAATGATCGCTCCAATCCTTGACGACGTTGCCGAAGAGTACGCAGGTCGTGTGACTATCGCTAAATTAAACGTTGACCAAAACAACGTTTCTCCAGCGAAATATGGCGTTCGTGGTATCCCAACTTTACTGTTATTCAAGAACGGTGAATTAGCGGCAACTAAAGTTGGCGCACTGTCTAAAACTCAATTAAAAGAGTTCATCGACGCACAAATCTAATTTGTTGTCGCTATGAGTGACCTCCGGCACAAGCTTTAATTAATTGTGCCGGAATACCCCTAAATTTCTGGACGCCCCGCTTTGTTAGTGCTACTTTAATAACCAGATTCTTTCTAACTAAACCACTTCTCGCTCGTCAATCACTATCCTGAATCACAAACTTTACTGATTGATTGCGGTAAGCTTTGTCGCGTAACACAAGATCCCCAACATGAACTTAACTGAATTAAAAGACACGCCGATATCCGACCTAGTCTCGCTAGCCGAAAACATGAAACTCGAAAATATGGCCCGCGCTCGCAAGCAGGACATTATTTTCTCTATTCTTAAAGCCCACGCCAAAAGCGGCGAAGACATTTTCGGTGGCGGTGTATTAGAAATCCTCCAAGACGGATTCGGTTTCTTACGTAGTGCAGATGGATCTTACTTAGCTGGCCCGGATGATATTTATGTATCACCAAGCCAAATTCGCCGCTTTAACATGCGAACGGGCGACACCATTTTTGGCAAGATTCGCCCACCAAAAGAAGGTGAACGTTATTTTGCCCTGCTAAAAGTTAACGAAGTTAACTTCGATAAACCTGAAAACTCTCGCAACAAAATCCTCTTTGAAAACTTAACCCCACTCCACGCAGAAGAACGTATGCGTATGGAGCGTGGTAATGGCTCTACTGAAGACATCACTGCCCGTATTCTGGATTTATGCTCTCCTATCGGTAAGGGACAACGTGGTCTGATCGTCGCGCCACCAAAAGCAGGTAAAACCTTATTACTGCAAAACATTGCTCAGTCAATCACCTACAACAACCCTGAAGTCGTGTTGATGGTACTGCTGATCGATGAACGTCCTGAAGAAGTGACCGAGATGCAACGCCTAGTTCAAGGCGAAGTGATTGCATCAACCTTCGACGAACCAGCCAGCCGTCACGTGCAAGTGGCTGAAATGGTCATTGAAAAAGCCAAGCGTTTAGTTGAGCACAAGAAAGACGTTGTGATCCTACTCGACTCTATCACCCGCTTAGCGCGTGCTTACAACACTGTAATCCCATCATCGGGCAAAGTGTTAACCGGTGGTGTGGATGCAAACGCCCTGCACCGTCCTAAGCGCTTCTTCGGTGCTGCTCGTAACATCGAAAACGGCGGCAGCTTAACTATTATTGCTACCGCACTGGTTGATACCGGCTCGAAAATGGACGAAGTGATTTACGAAGAGTTCAAAGGTACGGGTAACCAAGAACTGCATCTGTCACGCAAGGCCGCTGAAAAACGCGTCTTCCCTGCAATCGACTTTAACCGCAGCGGTACTCGTCGCGAAGAAAAACTGACCACGCCTGATGAGCTGCAAAAGATGTGGATCCTGCGTAAGATCTTAAATCCAATGGATGAAGTCAGCGCAATGGAGTTCCTGATCGATAAGCTTGCAATGACTAAGACTAACGAAGAATTCTTCACCGCGATGAAACGCGCTAAGTCTTAATCCTAAATTTAGGTCAATCTTCCAAAAAAGCCGCTTAATGCGGCTTTTTTATTGCGCCGAGTTTGGCAGCACAATATTCCATCACAAAGCGATGAACCGCCTTTCGAATGGAATAGCACACAATCGACTCACCAAGACTGAGCGAGTTCTCCTAGATTACCGCATCCAATGGCTATTAAAACTGCGTTTCAGCTTTGAGGTATGTAGCTAGGGCGCGGCTTAAGCTTTGAGTCTGTTGCCTGAGCATTTCACGAAGCAGCAGCACTACTGGAGTGACATGCTCGCGCCCTGGGCACACTAAATATAAATTAACCGGCTCGCCCCGATATTCGGGCAGCAAAGGTACAAGACGCCCTGCCATAATATCCTCCGCCAGATCTAAGCTCGATTTAAATACTAAGCCCTTACCAGCCACCGCCCAACGGCGCGCAATTTCCGCATCGTTAGCGCTGCGATTGCCCGTCACGCGGATTTTAAATTCCTGACAATCACGCTCAAATCGCCATTGATCGTGGGTTCTCTCATCTAATTTATAAAACAAGCAATTATGTTGCGTGAGTTGCTCTAAGGTTTCAGGCTTGCCAAATTTGGCAAGATATTCAGGCGAGGCACATAACACTCTGTCCGCAGTACAAATCGGGAAGGCGACCTGATTAGAATCCTGCGGCTTACCGTAACGCACCGCCACATCAATTTTGTCGTGGTAAAAGCTGCTGATATTGTCGCCCAAATGCAGCCGTACCTGCAGCTGTGGAAAATCAAGGAGGAAGTCATCGAGCCAAGGGACGAATAAGTTGCGCCCAAAATCGGATGAAACCGACAGGCTCAACGTGCCTGAGACCTTGCCTTTATCACTGGCGATCGCCTGCTCTCCGAGGGCGAGATCACTTAAGGCACGCCGGCAATGGATAAGATAGCGCTCACCTTGAGCGGTTAATCTCAGGCTTCGAGTCGTACGCACAAACAAACTAGTATCAAGTTGTTTTTCAAGGCGTTTAATCGCAGCACTCGCCGATGCTGCTGAGAGTTCCATCTCGGCTGCCGCCGCAGAAATGCTGCCGCAATCGGCAACGCGAACAAATAATGCGAGATCATTCAGCAGCATGATTATCAAATTTCCTTTGAAAAAATTACAAACTTTACCCCGTTTATCTAGGAATTAATATTTCACACAATGGCATTCAATGACAAGTGACAGACACGAGTCGCCAGTGAGGAATAAATATGAGAGCCATAGGTTATCAAGCCGCAGGGGCAATCGACGCTCCAAATGCATTAAAAAACATTACACTAGCCGAACCCACACCACAGGGTTTTGACCTGTTGGTCGAGGTGAAAGCCATATCCGTGAATCCTGTTGATACCAAGATCCGCGCATCCAGTTCTGCAGCCGCTGGAGAATATAAAATCCTCGGTTGGGATGCGGTCGGAGTCGTTAAAGCTGTGGGTGATAAGGTGAGCCTGTTTAAAGTAGGTGATGAGGTCTGGTACGCTGGCGATATTAGCCGCAGCGGCAGCTATGCCGAATATCAGTTAGTCGATGAGCGTATCGTGGGCCGTAAACCGCAAACCTTAAGCAATGCACAAGCAGCAGCGCTCCCCTTAACCAGCATCACGGCTTGGGAATTGCTGTTTGACCGTTTAGGTCTACCGCAGGACGGCTCAGCCTCGGATGCACGTATTGTGATTATCGGTGCCGCTGGCGGCGTAGGTTCTATCATCACTCAACTTGCGGTCAAGCTAACTGGCGCCGAGGTGATTGGCACTGCATCACGGCCAGAATCCGCAACTTGGGTTAAAAACTTAGGTGCCGATGCGGTCATAAATCACAACAAGCCGCTCTCGGAGGAGCTAAAGCAGTTGGATATTGCCGACGTTACCCATGTGATTAGCCTAACCCAAACCGATAAGCACTTTGACGAAATTGTAAAAGTGCTTAGACCGCAAGGAAAACTGGCGCTGATTGACGATCCTGTCGGCCCTTTAGATGTGATGAAGCTTAAACGTAAAAGCCTGTCGCTACATTGGGAGCTTATGTTCACCCGCAGCCTGTATCAAACTGAAGATATGATTGCACAGCATCATCTGCTCAACCGTATCGCCGAGCTGATTGATGCAGGCACAGTGCAAAGTACTTTTGGTGAGCATTACGGCACTATCAATGCACAAAACTTGCTTAAGGCGCATGCACAAATAGAGTCAGGTAAGGCCATAGGTAAAATTGTGCTGGAAGGATTTAATCAATGAAAGTGACGGTTTTTGCGCAAATCCAAGCGCATCCAGGTCAAACTGATGCGCTGTTTAACTTGCTCAAACAGTTAGTGTGGGATACCCACACAGAGGCTGGTTGTTTTGAGTATACGCTGCATCGCTCTTTAGATAATGCAAATCACTTCTGGATGTATGAAGTGTGGCAATCTCAAGCAGCCTTAGATGCACATATGGCAAGTCCACACTTTAATGCTTTTGTAACCGCCTCAGAAGAACTCGTTAAGCAGGTTGATATTCATAAAACCTATGCCTGCTAACGACCAAAAGTAAAGCGCCTAAAAAGGCGCTTTACTTTTTGAATCAAATAGCTAACAGAATTACACTAAGGTCATCGCCATTTTGCGGCGCAGATAGGCAATCTGCTGCATATGGGGCAAATCCTTCGGACAGTTGTCTTGGCAGCCGAGCAAGGTCATACAGCCAAATACGCCGTCCTGATTACCAATCACATGGTAAAAATCTTCAGCCGTACGCGCATCGCGACTATCGAGTTCAAAGCGGGCGATTTTCATAATGCCCACAGCGCCGACAAAGGTTTCACGCATTTGTTTAGTGGCACAGGCAGACACACAAACCCCACACTCGACGCAGCGCTCTAACTCATAGAGCCGCGCCGCTTCCTCCGGCGCCATCGGCTCCTCTAGGCGATGGATACTGATATCATTCGCTTTGGGGTGTAACCATAGCTTTAAGCGCTCGGCGAGTTCGCGCATAAACTTCCCCGTGTTAACCGATAAATCACCAATCAATTCAAAGCCCGGTAATGGCATCAGAGTGATTTCACCTTTGGGATATTTGGCGGTGAGCGTTCGGCATGCCAAAGTCGGGAAGCCGTTGATCACCATGGCGCAGCTACCGCAAATCCCAGCACGGCAGACAAAGTCAAACTGCAACGACGTATCTTGCTCTTCCCTTAGCTTATTGAGGGCGATAAATACCGTCATCCCCGGCGTTTCGGTGAGATGATAACGCACCATCTTCGGCTTATCGTTTGGCTCCTGCGGATCATAACGAAAAATATTAAAGGTTAGCTGACGACCTTGGTTCATTATGATTTTTCTCCTAGCGCATTGGCAGATGGTCTTTGTAAGGTATCACTTAAACGTTCATTTTTAGCTTGTAGGCTCGGCGGCAGCTCAAAGGGCATCAGCGCCGCCTGGCGTTGATAACGATCGGCATCGTCATCCAGCCCTGCCAAAATCTCGGCAATTTGTTGCTCGCGTTTGGCGGTATCGGGGTGAGCAATGGCATTGTCGATACCATAACCCCGGTATCCCGGCGGCAACTCCATCTTCATCACATCTAGCGGCTCGTAGCTTAATAAGGGGGCTAGTGCATTGGCGTCAGGCCAACTGGCGAGAGTACGGTTGAGCCAATCTCTGTCATTACGCTGCGGATAATCCTCACGGGCGTGGGCACCACGGCTCTCGGTACGCGCTGCTGCGCCACAGGCCACAGTTAGCGCCACTTTGAGCATGCGCTTCACCCTTAGCGCTTCAACCAGCTCTGGGTTAGCGTGGCGTTTCTTGCACTTAATGCCAAGCTTGCGTGAACGCTCAAGCAGGGCTTTTAGCTCAGTTACCGCTTTATCAAGCTCTGGGCCGTTACGGAAAATCCCCACGTAGTCCATCATAATTCGCTGCATTTCGCGCTTAAGTTCGAAGGGACTTTCGTGGCCTTCGCCATCGACTAAGGTATCGATTTCAGTCTGCACCTGTTGCATAAACTTTTCGGCAAGCTGAGTGTCGATTTCAAGGCTATTATTTTCACAAAAATCAGCAACATATTTGCCGATAATCATGCCACCAACTACAGTTTCGGCGAGCGAGTTACCGCCCAAGCGGTTAAAGCCATGCATATCCCAACAGGCTGCTTCGCCCACGCTGAATAAGCCCTTAAGCTGTGGACTTTCGCCCGTTGCCTTAGTGCGGATCCCGCCCATGGAATAGTGCTGAGTCGGACGCACGGGGATCCAATCCTTCGCTGGGTCGATCCCGAGGAAATTCTCGCAAATCTCCTGCACTTCACGCAGGTTGGTTTCGATATGTTTGCGCCCAAGCAGGGTGATATCGAGCCATAAATGTGGGCCATAGGGGCTATCGACCCCCTTACCTTTACGCATGTGTTCTGTCATACGGCGAGACACCACGTCCCGCGACGCCAGCTCTTTCTTCTCAGGCTCATAGTCCGGCATAAAACGATAGCCGTCTTTATCCCGCAGCAAGCCACCGTCACCGCGGCAACCTTCTGTGGTTAAAATCCCTACGGGCACAATCGCCGTGGGGTGGAATTGCACCGCTTCCATATTACCAAGGGTCGCGACCCCCGTTTCGAGTGCCAGTGCCTGACCTATCCCCTCGCAGATAATCGCATTGGTTGAGACTTCATAAATACGGCCATAGCCACCAGTGGCTATGGTGGTCGATTTCGCGACGTAGGCACGCAACTCACCCGTGATTAAACAGCGGGCAATCACCCCGTGACAGCGTTGACCGTCGTGGATAATCGCCAGCGCTTCGACGCGTTCATGGACGGGAATATCCATCGAAATCGCTTTGTTATCCATGGCATAGAGTAAAGAGTGGCCGGTACCGTCGGCGGTGTAGCAGGTGCGCCACTTTTTGGTGCCACCAAAGTCGCGGGCATTGATCAGCCCGTGGGCTTCTTCGGCTTCCTGCAACGTGACTTTTTGGGCGTTAACAATCACTTCCCTAGGCCCTGCACTTACGCGCGACCAAGGCACGCCCCAGTTAGCTAACTCGCGTACCGCCTTAGGCGCACAATGGGCAAACATCCTGGCGACTTCTTGATCGCAGCCCCAGTCCGAACCTTTCACAGTGTCTTGAAAGTGCACGTCTTCATCATCGCCCATGCCTTTAACTGCGTTACCAAGGCTTGCCTGCATTCCCCCCTGCGCTGCGGCGGAATGAGAACGTTTGGCAGGAATAAGCGAAAGCACTAAGGTATCCAGCCCACGCTCTTTAGAGGCAATGGCCACCCTCAGGCCTGCCAATCCGGCACCAACCACTAATGAATCGGTATAAATCAGTTTCACGCCTGCTCCTTAACGGGTACTGCTGTTATTGTTTTAGGACAACACTCTTTTGTTATATTTCGCTTAACTCGCGTGGGGTAAAAATGCCAATAAGGAGGCAATCCCTACAGTGACAAACGCGATACTCACAATGGTTTTGATTTTACGTAAACGGCTGCGACTATTGAGATCCCCCGCCGCGCCCCACTTCAGTGCCACGCGGTAAATCCCGATGGCCGCATGTAACTCAACCGTCAGCAATAGCGGCAGATACACCATCCACACGCCTTGGTTCCAAATCCGCTCGGCGCTACCCTGCGGACCAATGGTTTCTGGCGCCGAGCCGATAAGCCACAGATGCACTGGCAGCAATAACAGGATCACCACGCCCGTAATGGCCTGCCAACGCCAGAGGCGAGTATCACTGTGATTGATCACTTGCATCTGTTGTTGCAGCGCCCTTTGCTGACGCAAACTCATGGGTAACTTTTGCAGTGCCACAATCACATGCACTAGCGCTAGGGCGGCAATACCAACGGCAATACAAGTCACCACCCAGGGATAGCCATGGCCATCACTGGAGAGGAAACTCAGCTCCATAGTGCGAGCCACCCAGTTCATAGCATCGCCACCCAATAAAATGGACGACACCAATACTAAGTGGGTCCACAAAAACACCGCCAGAATGACACCCGACAAACTCTGGCTTAAATCCAGCCACGCACTCCATTTTTTTATACTTA
Organism: Shewanella mangrovisoli; assembly: GCF_019457635.1. Taxonomy (NCBI): domain Bacteria; kingdom Pseudomonadati; phylum Pseudomonadota; class Gammaproteobacteria; order Alteromonadales; family Shewanellaceae; genus Shewanella; species Shewanella mangrovisoli. Next base: position 509,293 of record NZ_CP080412.1, on the reverse strand, counting down.
GTTTGATTGCCATTACTTTCGCCTCGCGCCACAGGCTCCGTGAGCCCTGCTCATTAAGTTGTCCTCGAAAATTAATATCGCTCACAAATCCATCAAAAAACCTGAGTTAGATCAAGTAGGAGGCGAATAATTAATCGAATGCTTAAATATTAGCAGCGAAACAAAATCCTGCTGCGCCCAATTCCTCATGGGATAACGCAGCAGTATTGGGTTTCAATCAATGGGGTACGTAGGGCTGCACGGGCACACTTAGCTCGCTACCGATAAACATGTAGGAGACTAAGCTCGCGCTACCTAGGCATAACAAATAGATAATCAATACCTTAGCAAGTTTACGTAGGCCGGAGCGCTGGGTCGTGATGCCCCACTTAACCGCCACTCGGTATAAGCCAATCATGGCGTGGATAACCACGGCTGGTAGCAACAAGGCATAGAGCAACCAGGCATTATCGTGATAGACGCGCTCGGCCGATAAATGTGGGCCAATTTCAGGATTTAAGATCATGGTAAAGAGGTGCACTGGCACGAGGAAAAACAGAATAAAACCCGTGATCAACTGCCAAAACCACGCATGGGTATCACGGTGTTTAATGCCACCTAAGTGTGAGCGCAACGCTCGCCACTGCCCAAGCTGCGCCGGAAATCGTCTAAGGGCAACGGCGGCGTGCAAGATGACGACGAATAGCATAAAGACTGAGAAGACTTTAGTAACTATCGGAAAGCCATGGCCACTACTGCTAAACATACCGCCTTCGAGCAACTGCACCACATGGTAAAAGGCTTCTTTACCCAGCAGAATGCTCGACTCGAAGTGCATATGTAACAACAGAAAGCATCCCAGCATAATACCAGTCGCGCTCTGTAATCTATCGGCCTTAGCCGACCAAGGGTGACCTATCCCCTGTGTTTTCACGCTAGTGTGAACGCGCGTTACGCTTGTCATCTTGCTTTTACCCTTTAATGGTTTGTTGACGCCTCTTTGCAAACTACACCATAGCAGCAACAAAAAACGCGGCTGAGTGTCACAGATTTAAAGCGTGAGGCAACTCACGGGATAAGCGTCAACTCTTAGAAGACGATCACAAAAAAGCCGTAAAAACCAAACAAAGGTAAAACCAATTAACCATTATATTTCATGGCTTTATATTAAAAATCGAAACGAGCGGTTCGATTTTGCGTACAACCAACAGCTGACAAGCTAACTCCTTGTCCATGCTGAAATAAACCTCGTTTACTATCCAACCCCCCTAGATTGTTAGCACGAATCCCTCAATCCACCTCCTCACCATCACTAACGTTTAATTGCCACCGAATTCTGCAAATTAGCGCGGTTTGGGTATACAATAGCGCGATATTTTTTAAACCTAGCCACAGGATTTTACCCATGCCTTGGATCCAACTTCGCATTAACACCAACAGTGATGATGCTGAAACCATCAGCGACTTACTTATGGAAGAAGGCGCCGTTTCTATTACCTTTGAAGATGGTAAAGACACCCCGATTTTTGAGCCTAAACTGGGCGAAACCCCTCTGTGGCAAGATACCGTAGTTGTTGCCCTATTCGAGGCTGACACGGATTTAGCACCGACTATTGAGATGCTGAAAACCCTGCCGTTTTTAGGTGAAAGCTTCAGCCACAAAATCGAGCAAATTGAAGACAAAGACTGGGTTCGCGAGTGGATGGATAACTACCACCCAATCCAATTCGGTAAACGCCTATGGATTTGCCCAAGCTGGCGTGAAGTCCCCGATCCAAGCGCAGTAAACGTGATCTTAGATCCGGGTCTAGCCTTCGGCACAGGCACCCACCCCACAACGGCATTGTGTTTAGAGTGGTTAGATAGCTTAGATTTAAGCCAAGAAGAAGTGATCGACTTTGGCTGCGGCTCAGGCATCCTCGCCGTGGCAGCGCTGAAACTCGGCGCGAAAAAAGTCACAGGTATCGATATCGACTATCAAGCCATCGAAGCCTCTAAAGCCAATGCCGAGCGTAACGATGTTGCCGACCAATTGGCACTTTATCTGCCAGAAGATCAACCCGCCGATCTTAAGGCCGATGTATTAGTTGCCAATATTCTCGCAGGTCCACTGCGTGAACTTGCCCCCCTTATCGCCGAGCGCGTCAAATCTGGCGGTAAATTAGCCCTCTCTGGACTACTGAAAGAGCAAGCGCAAGAAATCTCTGACTTCTATAGCCAATGGTTCGACATGGACGAAGCGGCTCACAAAGAAGATTGGAGCCGCTTGACAGGTAAGCGCAAATAACGCTAAAGGGTGGCGCAACATGCGCCACCACTGGCTTAGGCTTATTTTGTCGATGACTTCTCAAGGCTAAAAAGTCAAGAAAAAAAATTGCTCCTAGGTCATTTATTGACCTTTTCACGGCCAATAAAAAGGGCTACTATAGCGCCCCTTTGAAGAGCTAAGGTGAAACAGTAAATGCAGATTGGACCCTATCAACTGAAGAATCAGCTGATCGTGGCACCAATGGCAGGTGTCACCGATCAAGCTTTCCGCAATCTCTGTCTTCGTTATGGCGCAGCCTTAGCGGTGTCGGAGATGCTTTCATCGAATCCTGAGGTCTGGGACACAGATAAGAGCCGCCAGCGTATGACGCATTCCGGCGAGGAAGGTATTCGCTCAGTGCAAATTGCAGGTGCAGATCCAGAGTTAATGGCGCAGGCCGCCCAGTTCAACGTCGAACAAGGTGCCCACATCATTGATATCAACATGGGATGCCCAGCAAAAAAAGTGAATAAAAAGCTGGCAGGTTCAGCCCTAATGCAAAACCCACCCTTAGTGAAAGAAATTTTACAAGCCGTGGTCGCTGCAGTAACGGCGCCTGTCACGTTAAAGATTCGCACAGGCTGGGAGCCTGAACACAGGAACGGTGTTCAAATCGCCCAGATTGCTGAGGATTGTGGTATCGCCTCGCTCGCCGTTCACGGCCGCACGAGACAATGCATGTACAAAGGCAACGCCGAGTACGACACCATCAAGGCAATTAAACAGAATGTCTCGATTCCTGTTGTCGCGAATGGGGATATCGACAGTCCGGAGAAAGCCCGCTTCGTGCTGGACTATACCGGTGTCGATGCTCTGATGATAGGACGGGGTGCTCAAGGACGGCCTTGGATTTTCAGAGAAATCCAGCACTACTTGGACACGGGTAATAAGCTAGCGCCCATTGAGGTGGCTGAACAGCGTCAAGTGATGCTGGAACACCTCACCAAACTTTATGATTTGTATGGTGAATATAAGGGTATCCGCTTCGCCAGAAAGCATATTGGATGGTACCTAGACCAAGAGGATCAGCGCCAGTTTCGGGCTGACTTTAATCAGCTGGAAACCGCTGCAGAACAGTATTCCCTAGTGGAATATTATTTTGATGAATTAGTACAGAATTAATAAAGAGCAGAATAGAATGTTTGATCAGACAACTAACACAGAAGTTCACCAGCTTACCGTTGGCAAAATCGAAACCGCAAACGGCACTATCAAGCCCCAGTTATTACGTGACGCCGTTAAGCGTGCCGTAACTAACTTCTTCGCACAGTTGGACGGTCAGGAAGCACAAGAAGTGTACGAAATGGTGCTAAGTGAAGTTGAAGCACCTCTGCTTGACATCATCATGCAACACACTCGCGGCAACCAAACCCGCGCAGCAAACATGCTAGGTATCAACCGTGGTACTCTGCGTAAAAAATTAAAGAAATACGGCATGAACTAATCCTTAGGGATTAACAGCTTGTATTAAAAAGGCGAGTCAGCAATGATTCGCCTTTTTGCTTTCTTAACCATAATTCTCCGCCACAGCACAGCAATAGAATTGCACCTGCCTTAAGGTAACTTAGCTACTCCCTTAGAGATATTTCACCGCATGAAATGTGATATGCCCGACTAATTTAGTCAGGATTTATTGCGCCAATATAAAGCTGCAAATATTATGCATGTAAAATTATTCTCGCTTTGGAGTGTTGCTATGTTATCTGCCCATCTCTCATCCGAAAACCCAGTTGAAGCACCGTCAACCTCAATCACCCCATGGCTTGAACGCAAAGTGGGTGAATTGGTCGCTGAGGATTTTCGCCGCGCCCACGTATTTAGCCAATTTGGTATCGATTTCTGTTGCGGGGGTGGTCGAGCACTCGCCAATGCCTGCGAGCGAGCAGAGGCCAATCCTGAGCAAGTCGTCGCCGCACTGGAGGCCGTTTCCCACTCGGGTGCTAAAGAAGATGAACTCAATCAATTGCCACTCGATCAGTTGATCGATTATATCGAGCGCACCCACCATCAATACGTTCGCGCTAAGGCACCGTTATTACTCGAATATTCAGAGAAAATGGTACGCGCCCATGGCGAGCATTATGCGGAGATTATTCCCTTCGCTGGCTGGGTGCGCGCCTTAATCGAAGACTTAATGCCGCATTTGATGAAGGAAGAAAATATCCTCTTCCCGGCGATCCGCGCCATGAGCCAAGGCGAGCAAGTACAAGGTTGTTTCGGCCATATAGGCAACCCCATCAATGCGATGCAATACGAGCACGAAGAAGCTGGGCAAATTTTGCAAAAGCTACACGAGTTAACCAATGACTTTACGCCGCCGGAATACGCCTGCACCACATGGCGCGTTTGTTACGCGACTCTGGTCGAATTTGAGGCGGACCTGCACCGACACATCCATTTAGAGAACAACATTCTCTTCCCTAAGGCGCTGCAACTCGCCTAGTACAGACTGCTCGCTCACAGCAAAGGCCAGCACAACTGCTGGCCTTTGTTATTTTGGCATGTTACAAAAAGTGGTGTGCTACGCAAGGAGCCGCCGCCATGACATACCCAACATTCGCACTCGATGATATTGGTTCACTGCATGAATCCGCCCAAGTGGAGTTTAAACTCGCGCGAGGACGCGATGGCCAAGGTCAACTCCCCGAAGATATTTGGGCGACCTATAGCTCCTTCGCCAACACCTTAGGTGGCGAGATTATCCTCGGGGTACGTGAAGAACACGGTCATTTCACCATTGAAGGCATTCCGAATCCCCTACCCGTGTTGCAGGAGTTTTGGGAGATCCTCGATGATCCAAGCCGTACCAGCCATAATATTCTAGCGATTTCCGATGTGCAGCTAATTGAAATTATGAATAAAAAGCTGATAAGAATTCGTGTACCACTCGCGCCAGAGCACCTTAAGCCGGTGTTTATCGGCACCGATGCTTATACGGGGACTTATTTTCGCGTGGGGGATGCCGACATGCACGCCAGCCGAAGACAGGTCACGCAAATGCTGCGCCGCGCCCATCATTGCACTAAGCAACTCAAGGCGCGTTAAACCATTAAAAGCCTGCGAGTAAATATCCACCCATGGCTGCAATCGCCACGCCCGATATGCGCATTAAGCTGCGCTGGCCCGTCAGGCGCTGCATGCCTAATCCCAACATGACCCCGCCGAGATGAATGACCGCAGTGCCAAACAAGAAACCGAAGGCATAGAGTACGGGACTGGCGAGTTCAGGCATTTCCATCCCATGGGCATGACCATGGAAAATCGCAAACACGCCCACAAAGGCCATGGCAAACAATAGCGGAAGTTGGCGGTCGAAGGCTATCGCGAGCCCAAGCAATAAGACAGATAGCGCAATGCCAATTTCGACAAAGGGCACAGGAATCGCATAAAGACCTAAAATGCCACCCACCAACATAAAACACATAAAGGCTAAAGGCACAGTCCAAATGGCGCGGCCGCCCAATTGAGTACTGAGCATACCCACACTAAGCATGGCAAGGAGATGGTCAAAGCCTAAAACGGGGTGATTAAAGCCCGCCATAAAACCACCACCGGAGTGGATTTCGTGCGCCGAGGCGGGGGCAATAAAGGATAGACTCAAGAGCAGCAACAGACTTAAACGCACCATACAAATTCCTTGTTAGTGATGGCGTAACAACCGAGTGAAATGATTGTGAACACTCTACGGTAAAGCCGCGAAGCAGTCTTTGATCCTTATCACCTAAAGCTATCGCTTAATTCAACCGATAACATCGCTCCAGTTCTTAAACCAAGTTAAGGCAGCAACATCTCCAGTAGCGCATCGAGGGTCGCAATTTCCATATGGGGTAAGAGTGCTGCGATAGGCAGCGACGCCACGCGGCCAAAACTCGGGTTGAGCCAAACCGACTGGCACCCTGCTAAGCGTGCACCTCGAACATCGGCATTCATACTATCGCCAACGTGCAGCAGTTCATCTAAGCCGATATCTAGTCTTTCGCAGGCCTGTGAAAACATATCCTTAGCAGGCTTCATCCGTACACCACTGCCAGGATGCAGCACAAATTCGAACACATTACTTAAGCCAATACGCTCTGCGTCCACATTGCCATTGGTGATACCAATCAACCGAAAATGGGCCGATAAGCGTATAAGTAACGCCAAGACGTCGTCTGAAACCTGAAAATGGCTGCGATGGAAATAAAAACAATCCAAGCCTTCCTGCGCGCCCCGTTTTGCCTCAGGCTCGCTATAACCGAGCAGCGATAAGCCTTTGTGCAGGGTCGCAATTCGCGCCGCCGAGGTGTCATGGGCTAGGGCAGGATTTTGCTGTATCAGCTGCAACTTGAGTAGTCGCCATTGCTGCGATTGCCAAGCCTGCGTCAGCGGAAAAGCCTGATGCAAAAACTGCGTTAGCTCGGCTTCGGCATTCAGAATATGAGGCTCGTTATCGTATAAGGTATCGTCGAGATCGAAGCTGATCGCACGAATATTCTGGGGTCTAAGATAACAACGCATTATTTATCCTGTTGTTTTTTCGCTCTAGGATGGGCGTTATCATACACCTTAGCTAAGTGTTGGAAATCTAAACTGGTATAAATTTGCGTGGTCGACAGGTTTTCGTGACCTAATAATTCCTGCACCGCCCGTAAATCGGCACTGGATTCCAGCATGTGCGTCGCAAAGGAATGGCGTAACTTATGGGGATGCACCCGCATAGAAAGCGCCTGCTCCTGACCCCATTTGCTCATACGCGCCTGAATGCTGCGATGGGATAAACGCTTGCCCTTCTCGGTGACAAACAATGCGTTATCTTCACAGGAAATTTGTTTGCGGCACTTAAGCCAAGCGCTGATGGCCTCTATGGCGTAACGCCCAACGGGGACGATGCGCTCTTTGTTGCCTTTGCCTAACACGCGTACTTCATGCTGGTCGTATTGCACACTGGATAAATCCAGCGCCGCCAGTTCCGCCAAACGCAACCCGCTGGAGTAGAACAGCTCCATAATGGCTTTATCACGCAGGGTTAGCGGATCATTACCCTCAATCGCGAGCAGATGCGAGATAGAATCGACGTCGATATTCTTAGGTAACGGTTTGGCCTGTTTGGGTGCGCTCAGGCCCTTGGCGGGATTGAGTTCAATCACGCCTGTGCGCAATAAAAACTCTCCCCACTGTTTGATGGCCGACAACCACAATGATAGCGAGCGCGGGCTCAAGCCCTTGCGGTGCAGCTTAGCCAGCACCTGTTGCCAATGCTCACGGCCCACATTGAGCAAATCAACGCCCTCGGGCAGTAACTCACTCCCCCGCTGCAACTCGTACATATAATTGCGAACCGTATGCGCCGATAACTGGCGCTCAGACTGCATATAGGTTTCAAACTGCCGCAAATAGGACTGACACTGCGGGGTCATCTCCAGCTCCTCATCATTAGGGAATTGAGGCAAGGCGAGCCATCTACCTTAAAGCTTGGCCAGCATATGTGCGAGTAATCGGCGTAATTGTTCGAGCAACATATTGTCCATATCGGGATGGAAATGCGCCGCATCTTGGCTGGCAACGGCAAAAATCATCGGAATTTCATCGGCTAACTTCACTAACGCGACAGATCCCACTTCGCTACCAAACAGGCGTTTCGCTTCCTGCTGAGTTAAGCGGCCAAAGTAGTAATCCTTACGCAGACGCTGCGCCCAAATCGCTTGCATCTCCACATCGGCATCTAACACGCTGATCAGACGCACGTGGGTAAAATTAAACTGCGTCTTTAAACTATCGGCCAGCACTTCTTTAAGCGCTTCTAAATTAACGCAATTAAGTAATTTAAAAGACAGCTCGGTATTGAAGAGGAATATCTTTTCATTGCGCGCCGCCATCGCCAGCAGACTGGTGATTTCCTCTTCGAGTTGCCCAACCCGTTGGCGCAGCAACTCTTGACGACGCTCGACCAAAGAAATCGCGCCGCGCTCCGAATGGGGCAAACGCATCGCCAATAACAGCTCGGGATAACGATTAAAAAAGTCAGGGTTATCGAGTAGGTACTCGCGAATAATCAACTCATCGAAGGGAAGATCGGTCTGCGGCATCAAAGGCTCGGTCATAACTGAATTTGTCCATCGTAAACGTGCTGCGCAGGTCCCGTCATCCACAAGGGCTTACCTTCGCCTTCCCAATTGATGGTTAAGGTGCCACCCGGCAAGTCGACACGCACCTGTTGGTCAAGTTTACCTTGGATCTGCCCTACCACCACGGCGGCACAAGCGCCAGTGCCGCAGGCTAAAGTCTCGGCCGCACCACGTTCATAAACTCTAAGCTTGATATGGCCCGAATTTACCACCTGCATAAAGCCAACGTTTACTCCGCGCGGGAAGCGCTCATGCTTAGTGAGCAGTGCACCAATTTCGGCGACATTGGCGTTAGCAACATCTTCGACATCGAGCACGCAATGGGGGTTACCCATAGAGGCCGCGCCACATAAAAAGGTTTGTTGCGGCGTTTGCAACAGATAGGTTTTTTCAGCCTTTTTGGCTTTGAAAGGAATTTGGCTAGGGTCGAGCACGGGCACGCCCATGTTCACAGTAACGGTGCCGTCTCGTTCGAGGCGCAGAGTCATCTTCCCCGTAGAGGTGCTCACGCGAATTTTATTCTTATTCGTCAGCCCTTTATTGCGAACAAAGCGCGCAAAACAACGGGCGCCATTACCGCAGTTTTCGACCTCACCACCGTCGGCATTAAAGATACGATAGTGAAAATCCAAATCGGGATCATAGGGCGGCTCAACCAGCAAAAGTTGGTCGAAACCTATGCCAAAGTTACGGTCGGCTAAACGGCGGATCTGCTCAGGCGAAAAGAACACGTTCTGCGTGACACCATCGACCACCATAAAATCGTTGCCCAGTCCGTGCATCTTAGTGAATTGGATCAAGATACTTATCCTTTAAGCCTAGGCGCCGCCATTAACTAGCCAAGCGCCTGAATCAATATAATTTTCTAGTTTACGGCAGGAGTTGCTCACCTTGCCAGAGCTGCGCTAATTTTTCTCGTTCACGCACCAGATAAGCCTTGTCACCATCGACCATCACCTCGGCCGCACGCGGACGAGTGTTATAGTTAGAAGCCATAGCAAAACCGTAGGCCCCGCTCGAGCGCACAACCAGTAAATCCCCCGCCGTAATCGCGAGTGCTCTGTCTTTACCTAAAAAGTCACCGGTTTCGCACACTGGCCCTACGATATCAAATACTTGCGCCTGTTCATCCCTTGGGTTTACCGGAATGATATTTTGCCAAGCGCTATAGAGTGCGGGGCGAATTAAGTCGTTCATCGCGCCGTCGACAATCGCAAAACGCTTGTCGCTGTTTTCTTTAAGGTACAGCACCTGAGTGACGAAAATCCCCGCGTTAGCAGCAATGGCGCGACCCGGCTCGAAAATTAACTTGAGCTTACGATCGCCTAAACGCGCGAGCAGTGCAGCGGCGTAAACATCGGGATGCGGCGGGGTTTCATCGTCATAGGTTACCCCTAAACCACCACCCACATCGAAGTGTTCAATCACTATGCCTTGCTCGGCCAGACGGTCGATAAGGGCTAACATTCTGTCCATCGCATCGAGGAAAGGCTGGATCTCGGTCAGCTGTGAACCAATATGGCAATCGACCCCTTTGACCTGCAAATGTGGCAGCGCATGGGCACGGGCGAATACGACTTCGGCCTCATCCATGGCGATACCAAATTTGTTCTCTTTAAGGCCGGTTGAGATATATGGATGCGTACCGGCATCGACATCGGGATTCACCCGCAGCGACACAGGGGCAACTTTACCTAAGCGGCCTGCAACGTCATTAAGTTGTTCAAGCTCGGCGCTCGATTCGACGTTAAAGCAATAAATACCAAGGTTAAGCGCCTGCTCCATTTCGGCAACGGTTTTACCCACGCCCGAAAACACCACTTTGGCAGGGTCGCCACCGGCTTCAATCACCCGCGCTAACTCACCGCCCGAGACAATATCAAAACCACTGCCTAAACGAGCCAAGACGTTAAGTACGGCTAAGTTCGAGTTGGCTTTCACCGCGTAACACACTAAATGTGGATGGTCGGCCACCGCATTATTAAACGCATGCCAGTGACGTTCGAGCGTCGCACGGGAATAGATATACAGTGGCGTGCCATACTGCTGGGCTAAATCATTGACCCGACAGCCTTCGGCGTACAGGGTATTGTCTTGGTAGAGAAAGTGATCCAATGTCCGATTCCTTACTGCGCTTTGTTGTAATTATGCTGATTATTATTGTGTTTTTTCAGTTTCAGCTTGAGGCTCCGCCGTGTCGGCTGGTGTTGCTTCACTCTTCGGCGCCTTGATTTTTGTAGGCTGACTCACCTCTGCGGGAGAGGATTTATACAGGGGGCCTTTTTGACCGCATGCTGTAATGAATAGGCTACCAAGCAATAACAATAAAAACAGTCTCATTTTTCTCAACATCTGTGCATCTGGTGACTAATAGCCTTATAATCGCACCCATCTTGACGAAAGCAAAGGACAGAAATGCATGGCCATGACAGATACAGAATTTCACCAGCTCGCCGATGACATGTTCCAAGCGATAGAGACCGCTATCGAAACCGCAATTGATGAACAAGACGCCGATGTCGATATTGATGCCAGCGGTAACGTGTTACAGCTGGAATTTGTCGATGGTTCGAAAATCGTCATCAACAAACAAGAGCCTTTGCATGAGATTTGGGTTGCGACCCGTTTCGGTGGCTATCACTTTGGTTTTGTTGATGGTAAATGGATTGATGGTCGTAATGGCGGCGAGTTTATGCCCTTTGTTCAGGACTCCATCCTTCGCCAGAGCGGTATCGCACTGAGCTTCTAATAAGCGCGTGCAGCATTGCTAAGCGGGAGCAACTCCCGCTTAAAACTCCACGTTAGCGTTATTGATATCGACCCCAAAGGGCATCACCGTTAGCTCGCCCGCCACCCGCACCAGATGGAAAAACTGCGGAATATTAAATCTCGCCTTCGCGGCATAATACTCATCAAACACATAGTGATGACTCACTTTGTTGACCAACTCCACCATATTCGAGCCCGGCTGCACATAATGGCTAAGCTGATTATCTTCATCGAGAATAAACACGTCCAAGCTTTCGGGCCGCTGCCGTAAGAAATATTGAATCGCTCCCTTAGCCGCAAAGTTCTGAATAATTTTCGGCATACTCGAAAAGGGATCGTCGCCCAACTCGGGCCGAGGCAATTGCACTAGATGACTGCGTGACAGCTGCTGATAGAAGGATTTGGCATCGCTCAAATCCTGATACGCCATCCCCAAGGGATTAAAGAAGATCCCATAACGGGTATGGCTGATTTGCAGCGGCTGCACTAAGGTGCTCGATTGTTGCACCTGTTGACAGAGGCGCACGGTTTGTTTCAGCAGGTTTTTCACCGCTAACTTAAGCTGAGGTCTGAGTTTTTGCGAGCAGCTAATCACATCCATATCCACTGGATGGGTCGCTCGCCTTAATCCCGGGGTGACAAACGATAGCGCCTGTAACACCGCGGTTTCGCCCTCAAAACGGTGGCATTGCCACTCTCCCCAACTATTGAGACAGATGGCATCGAGGGCGCCGAGCATATTTTCCTTCTTACGGCCCAATGAAAACACGTTGGCATTCATCACATCTACCATCATCTCCTGCCCGTGCCAGTGGACGGTAGGGTCGCAGTCGAGATTAAGTACAAAAATAAGCTTTCTAAAATGCCAAGGCTGGCATAGGTCGAGTTTCGATACCCGCCAGTCGTGGTCGATAAAGTTAAGCAGTCGCCTTGATGCCTCGGTTAAGCGCCGAGACTTAACCTTACTCTGGCCAAACTCGTACCATTTGGTTTCTGGCGTCGACACACCATTCAAGCAAGCCCAGATCATCAATGCCGAGGGGGTTTTTCCCTTGCAGATCGCCGATTCACCCAACAGATTTTGCGGCTTTGGCCCCTGGCGGTAGAGGTAGTATTGGTTTTCCTTGGTGCTAGACACCATGGTCACTTCAGATTCGGCGACCGAGCGGCTCCAAAGCAGGTTTAACTTAGCGATTTGGTCTTCATCTTGGCTGAAGTAAGTGTGCAGCTTGCGGGTGAGCATCCCCAGCTCTTCAATCCTGAGTCCCTCGTTCAACTCATGGGTCGAGGCGAAGCGCAGCAGCGTCTGGTAACTCGCCAGCAGCAACTCGTTGAGCTGCTCATTGAACCAGTTCAGTTGTCCGCTGTGCCAATGCTCACAGTCATCTAAGGTCGAAATCAAGCTGTCGGGCCACTGCCATTCTTGCACGAGCTTTTGCATTTTGGCGTAGCGCCAGTCTTTGCCTTGGTCCGCAACACTCAAATACACGCCACATTTGAGATAAAAACAGCGGCGTACAATCTCGAGTCGACGATTATCATTCTGTTTTAACAGGTAAGCCTCGATGACCTCATAGATCGCGTAATAGGCATCGTTAGAGGTAGAGAAATCGCCCGCTAAGGTCTTTTGCCACAACCTGTCGCACAACAGTTGCGAATGGGGATATTCACTCGCATAGGCTTCCAGTAGCAGTACTTTTATTAAGGCCTTATGGGGTTTATTGAGGCCTTTATAGAGCTGCCATAGCGACGCCCCAAAGTACTCACTCGCCGGCAGCTCGTGCACATTACCTAGATACAATAGCTCAGGATTGAGCTTGGCATCGGGCCACCATGCAATGGTTTTACCCGCTAACCGAATTTGGCTACGGTAAAACTCCTCCAACAATAGCCAATGTTGTGTGCTGCCGCTGTGTTCATGGGCCATCGACGATTGGCAACCCGAACGCTGCGACATATCGCCACAAAATTGTTGCGGGTGAACCAAGTAAAAGTTCACCTCAAATTGATACTCAGCAAACCAAGCGGTTAAGCGCTCGGTTTTTAATTTGATTGAGGCTAAGTCGTCATCACATAGCTGTGCATGGTGCACTAACCATACATCCACATCGCTCTTGGCATTCTGACCAAAACTGGCCGTACTGCCCATGGTATAGACCCCTTCAAAAGCCGGATTTTCAGCCTCGCTGGCGCTAAAGGGGAGCTTAAACACATCGCAGGCCTGCGCCTCAAATGAGTCTGGGCTATAGCCTTGAATGCCACTTGGGGTATTGGGGTCAACAAAGCCAGGATACTGAACGCTATTCTGCTGAATAAGAAAGGGGATTAAACGGAACAAATGCTTTTGCAGCGGCGACAACAAGGCTAAAGCTCGTGCGATACGAACTTGATTAAGTCTTTCTGCGATATCAGGAAATTGACCTTGTTGATCCATCCAAGAAAACGACGCTCAAGCACGAGTAAGAAGTGTGCTCATGTTAACACTTTTGCAAAGCTGAGCAACTAAATGAGAACTCCATCACACTTTTTGACCATTTAGAACACCGCCGACTTCAAAGAATCGATACGGCTTCCTTACATTCACGAATAGCCAATGTTAGCATTGGCGCAACTAAGATCTCGGATGGAAACTAGGCATGTCTGAAAACCGCATACGTATCGCTACCCGCAAGAGTCCGCTGGCCATGTGGCAAGCTGAATTTGTTAAAGCAGAATTAGAACGCGTTCACCCAGGTATCGTGGTGGAGCTATTGCCAATGAGCACTAAGGGCGATGTTATCTTAGACACCCCATTAGCTAAGGTTGGCGGTAAAGGCTTGTTTGTAAAAGAACTCGAAGTCGCCATGCTGGAAGACCAAGCCGATATCGCAGTGCACTCAATGAAAGACGTGCCAGTGGATTTCCCCGAAGGCTTAGGGCTGGAAGTGATTTGTGAACGTGAAGATCCGCGCGATGCCTTTGTGTCTAACCTGTATAAGTCAATCAGTGAACTGCCACTTGGCGCCACAGTCGGCACCTCAAGCCTACGCCGTCAGTGCCAACTGCGCGCCTCACGCCCAGATCTGATTATCAAAGATCTGCGCGGCAACGTGGGGACTCGCCTCGCGAAACTCGATAACGGCGAATACGATGCGATTATCCTTGCTGCTGCAGGTTTAATTCGCCTGAAGTTATCAGAGCGCATTGCCAGCTTTATCTCTGCGGAAGAATCCTTACCCGCCAACGGTCAAGGCGCTGTCGGTATCGAGTGCCGCACTAACGATGCACGCGTAAAAGCGCTTTTAGCTCCTTTAGAGCACTTAGAGACTCGCTACCGCGTGATTGCCGAGCGCGCCATGAATACTCGCCTCGAAGGTGGCTGCCAAGTACCTATTGGTGCCTTTGCCGAAATCCACGGTGATGAAATGACTCTGCGCGGCCTCGTGGGTAATCCCGATGGTAGCGAAATCATCGAAGGCGTGATCACAGGTCCAAAGACCGAAGCGACGCAACTCGGTGTTGCCCTTGCAGAAGAGCTGCTCAGCAAAGGCGCTAAAAGCATCCTCGACGCTGTTTACGCAAAAGCCTAAGACGATGAAAGTCTTACTGACGCGCCCCGAGGGGCGCAATCAGTCCATGGTCGATGCCTTAACTGAAAAAGGTATCGACCACTGCGTTACCCCACTCCTCTGTGTTGAGGCCACGCCTCCTCTGCCGCCTGACACTTCGCATCCCCTAGCCCATGTCGATATGGTTATCTGTATCAGCGCTAATGCGGTGAGCTTTGCTGATGCAGCGTTTAAAGTCGATACTGCCCAAGTTAAAGACTGGCCAAGCGTGCCTTATTTCGCCGTGGGTCATGCAACTTGGGAAGCGCTGCAAGAGAAGGGAATTGAGGCTCTCGAAGCACCGGATGATTGCCAGCAAACGGAAGGCTTGCTGACATTGCCTCAGCTACAACATATCCAAGGCAAACATATCACTATCATTCGTGGTGTCGGTGGTCGTGAAGCCCTCGCCGAGCAACTAAGAGCCAGAGGCGCGAAGGTGCGCTATTGGGAAGTCTATCAACGCGCTTGCCCGCCGCTCGATGGCGCAGCGGTTAGCCAACACTGGCGTGACTTTGGGATAGATACTATCGTCGTAACGAGTGGTGAAGTACTGGATAATCTGATTAATTTAGTGCCAAAAGAGTTATTTGCATGGCTGCGCTCATGTCATATCATAGTCCCCAGTAACCGAGTAGAAGCTCAAGCTCATGCCTTTGGTATAACCCAAGTCACCAATGCCAATGCCGCCAACAGCAAAGCCGTGCTAAACGCCCTTAAACTCTAAGCGCTATTTAGCCCGATTTTACTCGAATTTCGGCAGTAGCATGATTTTAAGGACTGTTAAATGGATAACAACAAGCACGACGCCCAAAGCCCAGAGTCACAGGCTACCCCAGTTCTCGCTCCGTCGGTCAATACCGATGACGCTGCATCACAGACCCAAGCTTCTGAATCACAGGTAAATAAGCTCGAAGAACAAGAAGCAAAACCTGCCGACACTAAGCCGCAAGCAAGCAAACCCGAATCGACTCAAGCGACTCGCCAAGTGGTGCAAGTGAATCGCAGTTCATGGGCCATTCGTTTCGGTGTGTTATTGGCCTTAGGCTTAACCGTTTGCACCATAGGTGGCGGCTATTTGCTGTATCAACAAATGCAGCAACAGCTTCAACTGCAAGAGACGAAAAATCTAGCCCTACAAGATCAGCTGCAGCAGGCTTTACTCGCCCCGAATCAACGCATTGCACAGCTTGAGCAACAACAACTGTCCGATGCCAAAACCTTCCAAGAGCTAGCTAAACTCGCTACAGACCAGAGTCAGTTGCAGGACAGATTAAATAAACTGGCCCAGCGCAGCCCAACTCACTGGATGGCCTCGGAAGCCGAATATTTGGTGAACATGGCGGGGCGTAAGCTTTGGCTCGAAAAAGATCCACGCACGGCGACCGACTTATTAAAGTCCGCCGATGAAACCATTGCCGCAATGAACAACCCAGCCTTACTGCCAATCCGTAAGGCACTAGCCAGGGATATCGCCGCGACCACCAATATTAAGAGTGCGGATATTGAAGGCAGTGTGTTAGCAATCGATGCCTTAATCGATCAACTCGACAAATTACCGCTAAACCGTGCCGATGCGGATGCAAGCGCTCCAGAAGATACCGCCATTTCTGGCGATCTGAATGATTGGCAAAGCAATCTAAGTAAAACTTGGAAGGCGTTGACCCAAGATTTTATTACCATTCGCCACAGAACCGCCGATGCGCCAGCCCTGCTCGCACCGGAGCAACAATGGTATCTGGTTGAGAATGTGCGCCATAAACTGCTGCAAGCGCAACAGGCACTCTATCGCTATGATAGAGCCGCTTATCATCAATCACTGATGATGGCGCGCCAGTGGATCCAAACCTATTTTGATGTTCAAGCCCATCAAACTAGTGAAGCGATTGCCGAAATCGACAAGTTGGCAACACTCGAGCTTGACCCGATCACCCTGAAATCCTTTGCCGCTAAACCGCTGTTATTACAGTTAACCAGCTATGGTGAACTCACCTCTTCAGAGGAACCACAGCTATGATTAAGGCATTGATATTTCTTGGGATCATTTTAATAGGCCTGTGTATCAGCCCTTGGATTGTCGGCAATACTGGCTATGTGTATATTGCCGCTGGCGATTATCAACTTGAGACCAGTTTAGTCTTTGGGATCATCATGTTAATCGTGTTCTATGCCCTATTCCAAGTACTGGAATGGCTAGTGATCACTGTGATTAATCTGCTGCTACGTAGCCGTTTTATCCCGCAGCATTGGCGTCGCCGCTCCGCCAAAAAACACACCCTCATCGGCGCACTCGCCATTGCCGAAGAAGATTGGCCAGCGGCAGAACGCGCCATGATTAAAGGGGCCGACAACGGTGAACTGCCCGCATTAAATTTGTTAGCCGCAGCACGTGCCGCGCAACACCAAAATAAAATCGCCGAGCGAGATCAATACCTTGCCCGTGCAGAAGCCCAACCTATGACGGCCAATGCGGTGGCAACCACTCGTACCCGTTACTTGCTCAAGCAAGGGGAATTAACCTTAGCCAGAGCGGAACTCGATAAGTTAGCTCCAACCAGCAAGAGCAAAGCCCCTGTACTGAAACTCGCCCTAGAGTTGTACCGGGCGCAACAAGATTGGGAAGCGCTTAAGTTATTGCTGCCAATCTTGAAGAAACGCCAAATTCTAGATGATGCAAAGTTAACTGCACTCAGCGTTGAAACCCATTGTGCCCTGTTAAAAACAGCGAGTCTTAAAGGGGAAGACGCCCTAGAGCAATGCTGGCAATGGCTTTCACGCGATGAGCGTAACCAGTCTGAGTTTTTAGCGATTTACGCCATGGGCTTATGCCGCTTCAATCGCAAAGACCAAGCGCTTAAATTACTCTCGAAAAAGCTGCGTAGTTCGCCAGAATCGGCATTGTTAGAAGTGATACCACAAATAGTCACCGCCCATGACGAAGAGATCCGCAAACAATTACTCAAGCATGAAATCACCCATGAGAATAATGCTGATTACCAAAAATGCTTAGCGCTGTTGTATCAACAAACCCGCGACATGAAAGAAGCGAAAACCTGCTGGCAGAATGTGTGTCGTCTTGCGCCGAGTAAAGACTCTTGGCTAGCACTCGCTCGTATTCAAGAGCAATTAGGCGAACAGGGCAACGCTAATCAAAGCTATCGTCAAGCGGTAAACCTCTAGCGTCTTTTCCTATGCCGCGATTCGATAGAATGAATTGCGGCAATTCCCTTCTCACGCTCCATCTCATCCCCGAACATATACAATTCATAAAATATTAATCTCTATTACCAGAATAATTTGTTATAAATATGTTTCTATATAGAAATCAAAGACACTAAATGCAGTTTGATTTTCACGTTAAGATACAACATCTAGTTATCCAGCCTTAAAGCGCCAATTTTTCGCATCACTCCCCGCCAACCCCAGTTATAGCAAGCGATAAGCCAGCGTCAAAAAATTGACTTGCGTTCAATACCAAGCTAAAATTTCACCACTTGTATCACAATCCATCACATTTGTTGGATCTGTGCATCTTTGGATTAACACAGTTAGCTGTTGGGAGCTTATTATGGGATCGATCATTACAACAAAGAAAGGTTTGCTCAAACTGGTAAAAGGGCAAATCGAAGTCGAGGTTAATGGTTCAAATCAACCCGCTAAGGACGGCGAACAACTCCCAAAAGGTGCTGTTCTCCATATCGGTGAAAATGCAACCTACGAAATCACCTTCGATGATGGCACTAAGCTGTCTAACGAAGTTGCACCGAGTATTGCTGCCACTCCCAACGCTGGCGATCAAGCGACCCAAGACGAAATCCAAGCACTACAAGATCTGATCGCCTCTGGTGAAGACCCAACTCAAAATCTACCAGAAACCGCCGCAGGTAATGCTCCAGCAGGCCGTGACGGCAACTCAGGTTATGTCACCCTTGCCCGTGATGGCACTGAAGCCTTGGCAACATCAGGTTACTCAACCTCTTCACAAACACTGACAGCAACGACGACAGCAGCTCCTGAACAAACCGTAGCAACAGATTCTCCTTCTGTATTAGCAAACGACAGTATTACCGTTGATGAAGATACAGTTGCTTTAGGCAATGTGCTCACGAATGATGTAGATGCAGATACAGTATTGAGTGTGGCGGGTTTTAATATTAATGGTACCGACTTCGCCGCAGGCACGATTGTTACCCTTGAAGGCGGCAGCTTTGTACTCAATGCCGATGGCTCTTACACCTTCACACCAAATGAAAATTGGAACGGCCAAGTACCTGTCATCACTTACACTACTAATACAGGTTCAACTGCAACATTAACCATTAGCGTCACTCCTGTTGATGACCCATCGGTATTAGCAAACGATACCAATACTGTCGATGAAGATACGATTGCTACAGGCAATGTGCTCGACAACGACACCGATGTAGATTCAACCTTAAGTGTTGTTAGCTTTACTGTATCAGGCAGCACTTTTGCAGCGGGTACCACTGTCGCTCTAGAAGGTGGCAGCTTAGTACTCAATGCCGATGGCTCTTACAGCTTTACTCCAAATGCTGATTGGAACGGTCAAGTTCCAGTTATCACCTACACCACTAATACAGGTTCAACTGCAACATTAACCATTAACGTCACTCCTGTTGATGACCCATCGGTACTAGCAAACGATACTAATACCGTCGATGAAGATACGGTAGCTACCGGAAATGTCTTAGATAACGATAGCGATATTGATAACACTCTTTCTGTCGTCAGCTACTCAGTTAACGGACAAACCATTGCAGCGGGCACCGCGGTGACTCTCGAAGGTGGTTCATTACTGATTAATGCCGATGGTTCTTACACCTTCACTCCCAATGCAAATTGGAACGGCCAAGTTCCTGTAATCACCTACACCACCAATACTGGTTCAACTGCAACATTAACTATCAATGTCACTCCTGTGGCCGATGGTGGTCCAAGTGTTACTATCACAACAGATACTAACGATGATGGCTTTATCAGTAATGCTGAACTCGGTGGTGCAACCGAAGTTAGTGTGACTATTGGTTTAGGAGGCACTGGTGCAAATGCAGGCGATACTCTGACGGTCAATGGTGTTGACTATGTGTTGACACAACAAGATATCAACAATGGTTTTGTCAATTTAACACTGCCTGCGCCAGCTGAAGGTGAAACCATTACTGTGGTAGCAACCATCACAGATCCTGCGGGTAACACCTCGCCTGAAGGTAGCGATTCAGCCCTACTCGACACAACTGCACCAACAATTACGGTCAGTGCTCCTGATGATACGCAAGACACTACCCCAACAATTACTGGTACTACTGATGCAGCGCCTGGCAGTGTGATCACTATTGTTGTAACAGACAGTAACGGTGTGCAACAAACTCTCACTACAACCGTTAACCCCGATGGTACTTATGCTGTCGATGTAACAGATCCTATCCCTCATGGTGGCTATACCGCAGTAGCGACAGTAACAGATCCTGCTGGCAACACAGGTAAAGCAACGGATAACGGTAATGTCGATGTTAAGATTGACGAGGACGGCGACGGCAACACCGTGGCCATCACCAGCATCACCCAAGACACTGGCAGCTCCAGCACGGACTTTATCACCAACGACAACACCTTAGTGTTCCACGGTACCGTCGATTTGGATGACAACAGCACCTTGGCCGTCACCATCAACGGCGTGGTCTACACCACCGCCAACGGCTTAGTGATTGATGCGCAAGGTAACTGGAGTGTCGACTTAACTGGTACCGTGCTGCCTGACGGCACCTACCCTGTGGTCGCCACCGTCACCGACGTGGCCGGTAACACCACCAGTGCCACCCAAGATGTGGTGATTGATACCAAGATTGATGAGGACGGCGACGGCAACACCGTGGCCATCACCAGCATCACCCAAGACACTGGCAGCTCCAGCACGGACTTTATCACCAACGACAACACCTTAGTGTTCCACGGTACCGTCGATTTGGATGACAACAGCACCTTGGCCGTCACCATCAACGGCGTGGTCTACACCACCGCCAACGGCTTAGTGATTGATGCGCAAGGTAACTGGAGTGTCGACTTAACTGGTACCGTGCTGCCTGACGGCACCTACCCTGTGGTCGCCACCGTCACCGACGTGGCCGGTAACACCACCAGTGCCACCCAAGATGTGGTGA
This sequence comes from Shewanella mangrovisoli, assembly GCF_019457635.1. Taxonomy (NCBI): domain Bacteria; kingdom Pseudomonadati; phylum Pseudomonadota; class Gammaproteobacteria; order Alteromonadales; family Shewanellaceae; genus Shewanella; species Shewanella mangrovisoli. The sequence goes on along the minus strand of NZ_CP080412.1, from coordinate 488,367 downwards.
TTGATACCAAGATTGATGAGGACGGCGACGGCAACACCGTGGCCATCACCAGCATCACCCAAGACACTGGCAGCTCCAGCACGGACTTTATCACCAACGACAACACCTTAGTGTTCCACGGTACCGTCGATTTGGATGACAACAGCACCTTGGCCGTCACCATCAACGGCGTGGTCTACACCACCGCCAACGGCTTAGTGATTGATGCGCAAGGTAACTGGAGTGTCGACTTAACTGGTACCGTGCTGCCTGACGGCACCTACCCCGTAGTCGCCACCGTCACCGACGTGGCTGGCAACAGCAAAACCGTCACCCAAGATGTGGTGATTGATACCAAGATTGATGAGGATGGCGACGGCAACACCGTGGCCATCACCAGCATCACCCAAGACACTGGCAGCTCCAGCACGGACTTTATCACCAACGACAACACCTTAGTGTTCCACGGTACCGTCGATTTGGATGACAACAGCACCTTAGCCGTCACCATCAACGGCGTGGTCTACACCACCGCCAACGGCTTAGTGATTGATGCGCAAGGTAACTGGAGTGTCGACTTAACTGGTACCGTGCTGCCTGACGGCACCTACCCCGTAGTCGCCACCGTCACCGACGTGGCTGGCAACAGCAAAACCGTCACCCAAGATGTGGTGATTGATACCAAGATTGATGAGGATGGCGACGGCAACACCGTGGCCATCACCAGCATCACCCAAGACACTGGCAGCTCCAGCACGGACTTTATCACCAACGACAACACCTTAGTGTTCCACGGTACCGTCGATTTGGATGACAACAGCACCTTAGCCGTCACCATCAACGGCGTGGTCTACACCACCGCCAACGGCTTAGTGATTGATGCGCAAGGTAACTGGAGTGTCGACTTAACTGGTACCGTGCTGCCTGACGGCACCTACCCCGTAGTCGCCACCGTCACCGACGTGGCCGGCAACAGCACCGTCACCCAAGATGTGGTGATTGATACCAAGATTGATGAGGATGGCGACGGCAACACCGTGGCCATCACCAGCATCACCCAAGACACTGGCAGCTCCAGCACGGACTTTATCACCAACGACAACACCTTAGTGTTCCACGGTACCGTCGATTTGGATGACAACAGCACCTTAGCCGTCACCATCAACGGCGTGGTCTACACCACCGCCAACGGCTTAGTGATTGATGCGCAAGGTAACTGGAGTGTCGACTTAACTGGTACCGTGCTGCCTGACGGCACCTACCCTGTGGTCGCCACCGTCACCGACCGTGGCCGGTAACCACCACCAGTGCCACCCAAAGATGTGGTGATTGATACCAAGATTGATGAGGATGGCGACGGCAACACCGTGGCCATCACCAGCATCACCCAAGACACTGGCAGCTCCAGCACGGACTTTATCACCAACGACAACACCAGTGTTCCACGGTACCGTCGATTTGGATGACAACAGCACCTTAGCCGTCACCATCAACGGCGTGGTCTACACCACCGCCAACGGCTTAGTGATTGATGCGCAAGGTAACTGGAGTGTCGACTTAACTGGTACCGTGCTGCCTGACGGCACCTACCCCGTAGTCGCCACCGTCACCGACGTGGCTGGCAACAGCAAAACCGTCACCCAAAATGTGGTGATTGATACCAAGATTGATGAGGATGGCGACGGCAACACCGTGGCCATCACCAGCATCACCCAAGACACCGGCAGCTCCAGCACGGACTTTATCACCAACGACAACACCTTAGTGTTCCACGGTACCGTCGATTTGGATGACATGACAGCACCTTAGCCGTCACCATCAACGGCGTGGTCTACACCACCGCCAACGGCTTAGTGATTGATGCGCAAGGTAACTGGAGTGTCGACTTAACCGGTACCGTGCTGCCTGACGGCACCTACCCTGTGGTCGCCACCGTCACCGACGTGGCTGGCAACAGCAAAACCGTCACCCAAGATGTGGTGATTGATACCAAGATTGATGAGGATGGCGACGGCAACACCGTGGCCATCACCAGCATCACCCAAGACACTGGCAGCTCCAGCACGGACTTTATCACCAACGACAACACCTTAGTGTTCCACGGTACCGTCGATTTGGATGACAACAGCACCTTAGCCGTCACCATCAACGGCGTGGTCTACACCACCGCCAACGGCTTAGTGATTGATGCGCAAGGTAACTGGAGTGTGGACTTAACTGGTACCGTGCTGCCTGACGGCACCTACCCGTGGTCGCCACCGTCACCGACGTGGCTGGCAACACCACCGTGCCACCCAAGATGTGGTGATTGATACCAAGATTGATGAGGACGGCGACGGCAACACCGTGGCCATCACCAGCATCACCCAAGACACTGGCAGCTCCAGCACGGACTTTATCACCAACGACAACACCTTAGTGTTCCACGGTACCGTCGATTTGGATGACAACAGCACCTTAGCCGTCACCATCAACGGCGTGGTCTACACCACCGCCAACGGCTTAGTGATTGATGCGCAAGGTAACTGGAGTGTCGACTTAACTGGTACCGTGCTGCCTGACGGCACCTACCCTGTGGTCGCCACCGTCACCGACGTGGCCGGTAACACCACCAGTGCCACCCAAGATGTGGTGATTGATACCAAGATTGATGAGGATGGCGACGGCAACACCGTGGCCATCACCAGCATCACCCAAGACACTGGCAGCTCCAGCACGGACTTTATCACCAACGACAACACCTTAGTGTTCCACGGTACCGTCGATTTGGATGACAACAGCACCTTGGCCGTCACCATCAACGGCGTGGTCTACACCACCGCCAACGGCTTAGTGATTGATGCGCAAGGTAACTGGAGTGTCGACTTAACTGGTACCGTGCTGCCTGACGGCACCTACCCTGTGGTCGCCACCGTCACCGACGTGGCCGGTAACACCACCAGTGCCACCCAAGATGTGGTGATTGATACCAAGATTGATGAGGACGGCGACGGCAACACCGTGGCCATCACCAGCATCACCCAAGACACTGGCAGCTCCAGCACGGACTTTATCACCAACGACAACACCTTAGTGTTCCACGGTACCGTCGATTTGGATGACAACAGCACCTTGGCCGTCACCATCAACGGCGTGGTCTACACCACCGCCAACGGCTTAGTGATTGATGCGCAAGGTAACTGGAGTGTCGACTTAACTGGTACCGTGCTGCCTGACGGCACCTACCCTGTGGTCGCCACCGTCACCGACGTGGCCGGTAACACCACCAGTGCCACCCAAGATGTGGTGATTGATACCAAGATTGATGAGGACGGCGACGGCAACACCGTGGCCATCACCAGCATCACCCAAGACACTGGCAGCTCCAGCACGGACTTTATCACCAACGACAACACCTTAGTGTTCCACGGTACCGTCGATTTGGATGACAACAGCACCTTGGCCGTCACCATCAACGGCGTGGTCTACACCACCGCCAACGGCTTAGTGATTGATGCGCAAGGTAACTGGAGTGTCGACTTAACTGGTACCGTGCTGCCTGACGGCACCTACCCTGTGGTCGCCACCGTCACCGACGTGGCCGGTAACACCACCAGTGCCACCCAAGATGTGGTGATTGATACCAAGATTGATGAGGACGGCGACGGCAACACCGTGGCCATCACCAGCATCACCCAAGACACTGGCAGCTCCAGCACGGACTTTATCACCAACGACAACACCTTAGTGTTCCACGGTACCGTCGATTTGGATGACAACAGCACCTTGGCCGTCACCATCAACGGCGTGGTCTACACCACCGCCAACGGCTTAGTGATTGATGCGCAAGGTAACTGGAGTGTCGACTTAACTGGTACCGTGCTGCCTGACGGCACCTACCCTGTGGTCGCCACCGTCACCGACGTGGCCGGTAACACCACCAGTGCCACCCAAGATGTGGTGATTGATACCAAGATTGATGAGGACGGCGACGGCAACACCGTGGCCATCACCAGCATCACCCAAGACACTGGCAGCTCCAGCACGGACTTTATCACCAACGACAACACCTTAGTGTTCCACGGTACCGTCGATTTGGATGACAACAGCACCTTAGCCGTCACCATCAACGGCGTGGTCTACACCACCGCCAACGGCTTAGTGATTGATGCGCAAGGTAACTGGAGTGTCGACTTAACTGGTACCGTGCTGCCTGACGGCACCTACCCTGTAGTCGCCACCGTCACCGACGTGGCCTGGCAACACCAAAACCAGTGCCACCCAAGATGTGGTGATTGATACCAAGATTGATGAGGATGGCGACGGCAACACCGTGGCCATCACCAGCATCACCCAAGACACTGGCAGCTCCAGCACGGACTTTATCACCAACGACAACACCTTAGTGTTCCACGGTACCGTCGATTTGGATGACAACAGCACCTTAGCCGTCACCATCAACGGCGTGGTCTACACCACCGCCAACGGCTTAGTGATTGATGCGCAAGGTAACTGGAGTGTCGACTTAACTGGTACCGTGCTGCCTGACGGCACCTACCCCGTGGTCGCCACCGTCACCGACGTGGCTGGCAACAGCAAAACCGTCACCCAAGATGTGGTGATTGATACCAAGATTGATGAGGATGGCGACGGCAACACCGTGGCCATCACCAGCATCACCCAAGACACTGGCAGCTCCAGCACGGACTTTATCACCAACGACAACACCTTAGTGTTCCACGGTACCGTCGATTTGGATGACAACAGCACCTTAGCCGTCACCATCAACGGCGTGGTCTACACCACCGCCAACGGCTTAGTGATTGATGCGCAAGGTAACTGGAGTGTGGACTTAACTGGTACCGTGCTGCCTGACGGCACCTACCCCGTAGTCGCCACCGTCACCGACGTGGCTGGCAACAGCAAAACCGTCACCCAAGATGTGGTGATTGATACCAAGATTGATGAGGATGGCGACGGCAACACCGTGGCCATCACCAGCATCACCCAAGACACAGGCAGCTCCAGCACGGACTTTATCACCAACGACAACACCTTAGTGTTCCACGGTACCGTCGATTTGGATGACAACAGCACCTTAGCCGTCACCATCAACGGCGTGGTCTACACCACCGCCAACGGCTTAGTGATTGATGCGCAAGGTAACTGGAGTGTGGACTTAACTGGTACTGCGCTGCCTGACGGCACCTACCCCGTAGTCGCCACCGTCACCGACGTGGCTGGCAACAGCAAAACCGTCACCCAAGATGTGGTGATTGATACCAAGATTGATGAGGATGGCGACGGCAACACCGTGGCCATCACCAGCATCACCCAAGACACTGGCAGCTCCAGCACGGACTTTATCACCAACGACAACACCTTAGTGTTCCACGGTACCGTCGATTTGGATGACAACAGCACCTTGGCCGTCACCATCAACGGCGTGGTCTACACCACCGCCAACGGCTTAGTGATTGATGCGCAAGGTAACTGGAGTGTCGACTTAACTGGTACCGTGCTGCCTGACGGCACCTACCCTGTGGTCGCCACCGTCACCGACGTGGCCGGTAACACCACCAGTGCCACCCAAGATGTGGTGATTGATACCAAGATTGATGAGGACGGCGACGGCAACACCGTGGCCATCACCAGCATCACCCAAGACACTGGCAGCTCCAGCACGGACTTTATCACCAACGACAACACCTTAGTGTTCCACGGTACCGTCGATTTGGATGACAACAGCACCTTGGCCGTCACCATCAACGGCGTGGTCTACACCACCGCCAACGGCTTAGTGATTGATGCGCAAGGTAACTGGAGTGTCGACTTAACTGGTACCGTGCTGCCTGACGGCACCTACCCTGTGGTCGCCACCGTCACCGACGTGGCCGGTAACACCACCAGTGCCACCCAAGATGTGGTGATTGATACCAAGATTGATGAGGACGGCGACGGCAACACCGTGGCCATCACCAGCATCACCCAAGACACTGGCAGCTCCAGCACGGACTTTATCACCAACGACAACACCTTAGTGTTCCACGGTACCGTCGATTTGGATGACAACAGCACCTTGGCCGTCACCATCAACGGCGTGGTCTACACCACCGCCAACGGCTTAGTGATTGATGCGCAAGGTAACTGGAGTGTGGACTTAACCTGGTACCGTGCTGCCTGACGGCACCTACCCTGTGGTCGCCACCGTCACCGACGTGGCCGGCAACACCACCAGTGCCACCCAAAATGTGGTGATTGATACCAAGATTGATGAGGATGGCGACGGCAACACCGTGGCCATCACCAGCATCACCCAAGACACTGGCAGCTCCAGCACGGACTTTATCACCAACGACAACACCTTAGTGTTCCACGGTACCGTCGATTTGGATGACAACAGCACCTTAGCCGTCACCATCAACGGCGTGGTCTACACCACCGCCAACGGCTTAGTGATTGATGCGCAAGGTAACTGGAGTGTCGACTTAACTGGTACCGTGCTGCCTGACGGCACCTACCCCGTAGTCGCCACCGTCACCGACGTGGCTGGCAACACAAAACCGTCACCCAAGATGTGGTGATTGATACCAAGATTGATGAGGATGGCGACGGCAACACCGTGGCCATCACCAGCATCACCCAAGACACTGGCAGCTCCAGCACGGACTTTATCACCAACGACAACACCTTAGTGTTCCACGGTACCGTCGATTTGGATGATGACAGCACCTTAGCCGTCACCATCAACGGCGTGGTCTACACCACCGCCAACGGCTTAGTGATTGATGCGCAGGTAACTGGAGTGTCGACTTAACTGGTACCGTGCTGCCTGACGGCACCTACCCCGTAGTCGCCACCGTCACCGACGTGGCTGGCAACAGCAAAACCGTCACCCAAGATGTGGTGATTGATACCAAGATTGATGAGGATGGCGACGGCAACACCGTGGCCATCACCAGCATCACCCAAGACACTGGCAGCTCCAGCACGGACTTTATCACCAACGACAACACCTTAGTGTTCCACGGTACCGTCGATTTGGATGACAACAGCACCTTAGCCGTCACCATCAACGGCGTGGTCTACACCACCGCCAACGGCTTAGTGATTGATGCGCAAGGTAACTGGAGTGTCGACTTAACTGGTACCGTGCTGCCTGACGGCACCTACCCTGTGGTCGCCACCGTCACCGACGTGGCCGGTAACACCACCAGTGCCACCCAAAATGTGGTGATTGATACCAAGATTGATGAGGATGGCGACGGCAACACCGTGGCCATCACCAGCATCACCCAAGACACCGGCAGCTCCAGCACGGACTTTATCACCAACGACAACACCTTAGTGTTCCACGGTACCGTCGATTTGGATGATGACAGCACCTTAGCCGTCACCATCAACGGCGTGGTCTACACCACCGCCAACGGCTTAGTGATTGATGCGCAAGGTAACTGGAGTGTGGACTTAACCGGTACCGTGCTGCCTGACGGCACCTACCCTGTGGTCGCCACCGTCACCGACGTGGCCGGTAACACCACCAGTGCCACCCAAAATGTGGTGATTGATACCAAGATTGATGAGGATGGCGACGGCAACACCGTGGCCATCACCAGCATCACCCAAGACACTGGCAGCTCCAGCACGGACTTTATCACCAACGACAACACCTTAGTGTTCCACGGTACCGTCGATTTGGATGATGACAGCACCTTAGCCGTCACCATCAACGGCGTGGTCTACACCACCGCCAACGGCTTAGTGATTGATGCGCAAGGTAACTGGAGTGTCGACTTAACTGGTACCGTGCTGCCTGACGGCACCTACCCCGTAGTCGCCACCGTCACCGACGTGGCTGGCAACAGCAAAACCGTCACCCAAGATGTGGTGATTGAAACTGCCGCACCAAATGCACCGACCGTATTAATTGTCGATGACGGTAACCCTGGTGATGGTCTGTTAACCGCCGCAGAAATGGGCAACGATGGAGTGCAGCTTACAGTGTCAATCAACGGCACTGATTTTGAAGCGGGTGGCTATGTCACACTCACCATCAACGGTGGCGCAGCGATTGAACTGAGCTTTGCCGACTTCACCGATAATGGCAGTGGTACCCTGACCTTTGGTAACTATACCTATGCTAACGGCGTCATCAGTTGGAGTGAAACCGCACCTGCCGCAGGCCAAAGCATCACAGTTACTGCGACTCAAACTGATCCTGTTGGTAATTTATCAGCTTCAGGCTCTGACTCTGCAACCGTATATCAACCTAACTCTTGCAGTGTGACGGTTAATGAAAGCAGTCTACGCGATAATATTCCTGATACTTTCTCGAATACTATTAACTTTACCGCGGGTAATCAGAACATTACACAATTCCGTTTTAACGCTTCTTCTATCACTGCGGCAACTAACCTTGCTGTAGGTGTCAGTATTGTTTGGGCAATAGCGAATGGTGCGCTGGTCGGTACTGTCGGTGGTGTTGAGGTAATTAAAGTCACCCTTAGTGGAACTCCTGTGACATCAGGACTTGCTGCAGGTACTACGGGTACTGTTACCGTTAATGTTGAGCTATTAGACAACATCAAGCAGGTTAATGGATTAAGTGGCGAGAATCTCAGTTCACTGATCAATGGAATCGTCATTGAAGCTGTAGGTGCCGATAATAGCGTATTGACCGGTAATGTAAGTATTACCATCAATGATGACGTGATCGCTATTGCTCCAAGTACTGGTTCAGGCGTCAATAGCGCTACTGCCGCAGATATTGTTGGCGCCCTCAATATCCTAGGCGCAGATGGTAATGATCATACTGCTATGGATAACTACAGTGTAAGCCTGAGTGCAAACGTGGCTGGTTGGAACGGCACAACGACAACCTTCGCCAACTCAGGCATTACAGCGGGTGGACTCACAGTCTATTACTATGTCGACCCTACTCATCCAAATGTGTTGATCGCCTATACCGATACCAACGGCACGGCTTCTGCTTATACAGGCGCAGAAAATCAGACGTTGATCTTCACCTTAACAACCGACCCAACAACTGATCAATACACTCTCGATATGAATCAGAGTATTGATAAGCTTTCAACAATCCAAATTGCTGGGCTTATTGGAGGAAAAGGTGGTATCGGTGAAGCAGTGTATGTCACTTATGATCCTGACACCCATGGTTATGGTGTTTATAACGATATAACTAAGATTCCAGCAGATGCGGATATCGCCTTCACCCTCACGGCACGTGATGGCAATAATAACGTTGCTCAAGTAAACGGTACTAATAACGGTTTCGGTGTTGCAAACCCATTTGTGGATGGCAATGAAGTATTAATTGTGGATTATTCCGAAGATGCTGCGACCGCAAGCTTTAGCTTCACAGGAGCGGCACAAATCCACTATAAAGCCTATGATGATCAAGGTAACTTGTTACATGAAGGCAATATTACAAGTGGTCAACTCATCCAAAACGTGGGTTCTATCGCTTACATTGAGCTATCTGCACTGAGTGGTACCAGCTTCCAATTCACTGGTACTACTGCACAAACCATTGTGAGTTCAAGCCAAAGCCTCGATCTGAACTTTGTCGTAACTGCCACAGACAGTGATGGAGATAAATCAACTGGTAATCTGAATGTACATTTAGATCCACCAAGTACTACACCGCTTGCGCCTGTAGCACTGACACCTAATACTTTTGCCACCTTGAATGAAGCCGATTTACAAGCAGGAGCACCAGATTCAAGTGTTCAAACACTAAGCTTTAAATCAGGTAGCAACTCGATTGGTAGCTTCCAGTTTGGTGATATTAGCAATATTTCTGTGGTGGGTATCAACGCTCAGATTCATTGGGCACTAAATGACCAAGGCCAATTGGTCGGTACTGTATATGGACGTGAGGCGATTCGCTTAACCCTAGATTGGGATCGTATTAATGCGGGTGAGCAAGGTGATGTCACTGTGACTGCAGAGCTACTAACGAATCTGCCACACAGCGTCAATACCAATAGCCTAACTGTAAATGGTATTCAGGTTATTGCCGTCGATGGCGTAGGTAATACCGCACATTCCAACGTGACTGTCACTGTCGCAGATGATACCAACATCGCCCAAAACGATACGGCTCAACTTGATGTAGTGGTTGATTCCTTTAACTTCTCAGGCATTGTTGCCAACTGGACCAGTACGACTGGAGGCTCCAATGTCAACACATTCGACGGCCCAGACAACGACAGTGGAAAAGACCAACTCCGCTGGGGTTCAACCTATGGTAGTCAGTCAGGTTATGGTTTTGCCGATAATGATGCCGCACTAAATGGCGCATTATCTTTAAACCAAGACATAGTGCTAGGTACATTTACACACTACAACTATTCGATTACTTCAGGTACTTCAATCACTGCAGCGACCATGAAAGTAACGTTTAATGTGACGGATGCTTACGGTGTAGTAACACCAGTTACATTAATGCTGAACTTTAGCCATAATGAAACACCTAATAGCAACGATCCTATGGCATCTCGCGATATCGTTACTGTCGGTCAAACCAGTGTAACCTTCAACTACGAAGGCCAAATGTACACAATGCAAGTTATTGGTTTTAAAGATAGTAATGGTAACATTGTGACATCTATCTACACCAATGAGGATGCTGCAACCAGCTATGAGTTAGTCGTGCGTATGGTGGCTGGAGATGGCTATACCCTGCCGCATACTGATGGCAACGTGCTCACTAATGATGTGGCTGGTGCCGATGGTGCGTTAACAGTCATTGGCGTTGCCAGCGGAGACCACACTGATACAGGTGTTTCAGGTCAAGTTGGCACAACGATAACAGGAACCTACGGTAATCTTATCCTTAATGCTGATGGTACTTACCACTATCAGTTAACGGCGAGTGCGAACACCATTCCAGCAGCAGGTGCAATCGAAACCTTCACCTACACCACCCAAGATGGCGACGGTGATAAAGCAAGCGCCACCTTGAAGATTGATGTCAATCCGATTAATGCCGATGGTATTAATATTGCTGACGCCAATGCTATCTCAACTCAAGGCTCTAGTTTAAATGACACCATCCTTGTCGTTGACGGTGAAAGTGCATCTAATCGAAATCAAAAAATATTAAATGTCACACTCGGAGGATCGCATGGTGGCTTTATCACTAATAGCTCTGGTGATGAAGTAGCTGCGACTTATGGCATCCACAAGAGTTATACCAATAGCAGCGCTCAAGTGGTAAGTGGTGGTGACGGCAATGATCATATTGAAACTGGTAAAGGTGACGATGTTATCTATGCAGGTAAGACTGGTACTGCCAACTATGGCTCAGATGATGACTTAGAATTGTCAGTCAATGACTTACTGACTCACCATATTATGACCGGTACTTTAAGTGGCTCCAATAGCATAGTTGATGGTGATGGTCTGCTATTAGCCAATGACGTTGCCTCTCAAAGAGCAGATGTGGTCAATGGTGGTAGTGGCAACGATCGAATTTATGGTCAGTCTGGCTCAGACATCCTCTACGGACACACTGGGGACGATTACATTGATGGTGGTAGCCACAACGATGCTCTTCGTGGTGGTGCTGGTAACGACACCTTAATTGGTGGCCTAGGTGATGACGTCCTGCGTGGTGATAGCGGTAATGATACCTTCCTGTGGCGTTATGCAGATGCCGACCAAGGTACAGACCACATCATGGACTTTAATGTGAGAGAAGATAAGCTGGATCTTAGCGATCTACTCCAAGGAGAAACCGCTAATACTCTAGAAAGCTATCTGAACTTTAGCTTAGATAACAATGGTTCAACTGTCATTGATATCGATGCAAACAAGGATGGCGTATTCGATCAACATATCGTACTAGATGGGGTTAATCTGTTTAACCAATATAGTGCAACCGACAATGCAGGAGTCATCAATGGGCTATTGGGCACTAATGGTAACGGCCCTCTGATCATCGATACAGCCCCTGTCACACCTGATGCACCACAGGGCGTAACACCATTGACCGATCCACATAACAATAATGGCACTATAATTCCTTAGAAGATCTGTTCATATGGCCTATAGAAATATAGGCCATCATGACCCATACTTCTGATAATCAAATAAAAATCAAAGGATAGATAAGTAGGTGCCTGTTACAGCCTCAGAAAAAGTTGAGCAGTGGACTATTTCCGCTTCACAGCGGGTAATAGTCGACCCTCTACTTGATTGTTTAGTGTTGCTCACTGAACATTTTGGAAATCCATGCTCAAGTGATTCACTTGCGGCAGGCCTGCCTTTGTCTGGAGCAGCATTAACGCCAGATTTAGTCCCTCAAGCAGCCTCACGGGCAGGATTAGCAGCAAAATTATCGCGCAAAGGGTTAAATGAAATATCCCCGATATTGCTGCCATGTATTCTGTTATTGAAAGACAAAAAAGCCTGCATCCTACGCGAACTCAACCTCGAGTCCGATAGGGCGGTGATTCAACTGCCTGAAACTGGCGGTGAAGAAGTACTCACAATAGAGTCACTCGAAACCTTATATGTCGGCTATTTATTCCTCGTGAAGCAGGAATACCGAGGCGACATGGGGTTCGATGTTTACTTGCATGACAATAAGACCCATTGGCTCGTGCAAACCTTAAAAGACTCTGCGCCAATTTACCGAGATGCGTTAATCGCCTCGGTACTGGTCAACATCTTTGCGCTCGTATCTCCTCTGTTCATCATGAACGTGTATGACAAGGTTGTGCCTAACCTAGCCTTCGAGTCGCTTTGGGTATTAGCTATAGGTGCATCCATCGCCTATTTATTTGACTTAGTCATGCGACAACTACGCAGCTACTTAATTGATGTTGCGGGTAAAAAGGTCGATATTATCGTATCGTCTCAGTTGTTTGCTAAAGCGATTGGTATCCCTTTAGAAAGGCGCTCCCCCAGTATCGGCGGCATGGCGAAACAGCTCGGTGAGTTCGACAATATTCGCGAGATTTTAACGTCAGCAACTATCACCACGCTGGTCGACTTACCGTTCGCGCTATTTTTCCTCATCATTATTTATATTGTTGCTGGTGATTTAGCAGTTATTCCCGTAGTCGGCGGCTTAATCATTATCGGTTTTACCCTTTATACCCAACCCAAGTTAAAGGCGGCGATTGAGGAAGGAAATAAGTTTTCCAGCTTAAAACACGGTCATCTGATCGAAAGCCTCTCGGCACTGGAATCAATTAAAGCCAACGGTGCCGAAGGGATTGTGCAGCGAAGCTGGCAGCAGATGATAGGCCATAGCGCAAACTGGCAACTAAGATCGAAAAAGCTCTCCAACTCAGTTTCCAATATGGCAAACTTCATCGTGCAATTTACGGTTGTATGCGTAGTGATTTTAGGGGTCTACCGAGTTGCCGATAACGCCATTTCCATGGGCGGCATTATTGCGGCAGTGATGTTATCAAGCCGAGCCATAGCACCAATGGCGCAGCTAGCAGGTTTGATGACCCGCGCCAACCATACAGCCAGCGCATTGCGCCAGCTCAATGAGCTGATGGTGCAAGAAGACGAATTCGAGAATAAAGGCCATCTCGTCAGCAAACAACGCTTGATGGGTAAAATCAACGCCGATCACGTAGGCTTTAGCTATCCAGGTTCTGAAAAGCCCGTACTCTACCCTATGACGCTCACCATTAATCCTGGTGAGCGCCTTGCCATCATTGGCCGCAATGGTTCAGGTAAGAGTACGCTAGCCAAGCTGTTAGTTGGCCTATTCCAACCCACAACCGGAAGCCTGCGTTACGATGGCGTCGACTCAGCGCAAATTCATCCTAGCGATCTGCGCCGTAACTTTGGCTATTTGCCACAGGACGTCACCCTGTTCCATGGCACCATCAGAGATAACATTCTGTTTGGAACCCGCCAAGTAACCGAGCATCAACTGATCCGTGCAGTACAACTTTCTGGCGTCAGTCAGTTCACCCACTTGGAAGCGGAAGGATTAGATCAGCAAGTTGGTGAAGGCGGTATGTCATTGAGCCGCGGCCAACGACAAACCGTTGCGCTTGCCCGTGCGACACTGAACGATCCGCCAGTGCTGTTAATGGATGAGCCTACAGCCAGTTTGGATGCCCGAGCAGAGCAGCAATTTATTCGCTCCATGCAAAATGTCAGTAAGGACAGAACCTTACTGCTGATCACTCACAAAATGCATTTATTACAATTGGTTGACCGCATAATCGTGTTGGAACGTGGCCATGTGGTTGCTGATGGCCCTAAAGCCGAAGTGTTAGAAAAACTCAATTTTGGCCTAGTGACTGGAGGCCCTAAAAAATGAGTAAAAATCTAACCGCAAATGATTTGGACATGGTCGATGATGTTTATGGCGCTATGATGACCGATGCCCCCAGTGGGCATAGGCTCATTATTTGGGCCTTAGCGGCAATGGTTGCCTGCTTCCTGCTATGGGCCGGGTTTGCTCAATTAGACAAGGTCACCACAGGTTCAGGTAAAGTGATCCCCTCATCGCAAGTGCAGGTCATCCAAAGCCTCGATGGTGGGATCATGCAGGAGCTCTATGTCCGTGAAGGCGATCTCGTCACTAAAGGCCAACCTTTGGTTCGCATCGATGACACGCGTTTTCGCTCCGACTTTGCTCAGCAGGAACAGGAAGTCTTTGGCTTAAAAACCAATGCGATCCGTATGCGTGCCGAGCTAGATAGCATATTGATTTCGGACATGACCTCCGACTGGCGTGAGCAAGTAAAAATCACTAAAAAGGCGTTAGTCTTCCCAGAGAATCTGACAGAGGCTGAACCTGCATTAGTGAAAAGGCAGCAAGAGGAATACAACGGCCGTTTAGATAACTTGAGCAATCAGCTGGAAATTTTGGTGCGTCAGATCCAACAAAGGCAGCAAGAGATTGACGATCTCGCCTCAAAAACCACGACCTTGACCACCAGTATGCAGCTGATTTCTCGTGAGTTAGAACTCACTCGACCACTGGCGAAAAAAGGCATTGTGCCTGAGGTAGAATTACTGAAGCTTGAGCGCGCCGTAAACGACGCCCAGGGTGAGCTCAATTCCTTACGATTGCTAAGACCTAAGCTGAAGGCCGCATTAGACGAAGCGATTCTCAAACGCCGTGAAGCCGTATTCGTTTACGCCGCCGATCTTCGTGCGCAGCTGAACGAAACTCAGACTCGTTTATCACGCATGAACGAGGCTCAAGTCGGCGCGCAGGATAAAGTCAGTAAAGCGATTATTACCTCACCGGTGAACGGCACTATTAAATCTGTGCATATCAACACTCTGGGTGGTGTTGTTCAGCCTGGTGTCGATATCGTTGAAATCGTGCCCTCCGAGGACCAACTACTGATCGAAACCAAGATCCTGCCTAAGGATATCGCGTTTCTTCACACCGGATTACCCGCAGTAGTTAAGGTCACAGCCTACGATTTTACCCGTTACGGCGGCCTAAAAGGTACAGTCGAGCATATTAGTGCCGATACATCACAGGACGACGAAGGAAATAGCTTCTACCTTATAAAGGTGAGAACCGAAGAATCCAGCTTAATAAAAGACGATGGCACAGAGATGCCAATTATCCCGGGGATGTTAACAACTGTTGACGTTATCACCGGACAAAGATCCATTCTTGAGTACATTTTAAATCCAATTTTAAGGGCTAAGGATACTGCGCTCAGAGAGCGTTAAGCCTGTTATAAACCGGGAGGTTTGCAATGAAGACTTCAGTAAGACGACAATTTCAATGTTCAAAACTAGCTGTTGTATTGTCAGTGATACTGTTACCACTTTCGGCTCAAAGCCAAACACTAGAGCAAGCGGTAGCATATACACTCGATACCAATCCAGACTTGCGCGTTGCCTTTAACCGCTTCAAAGCCAGAGAAGAGCAAGTAAACCAAGCCATTGCTGGCTACATGCCAACCATTGATGTGACTGGCGGCTATGGTTATGAGCAAACAGACAGTGTATCGACTCGCCGACGTCCTAATGTAGGTGATGTTGATAGCAGTGGTGTTGCTGAGCTGAACCGTGGTGAGTTTGGCGTTAGCTTAAAGCAAATGCTATTCGATGGTTTTTATACCAGCAGTGAAGTTGATCGTTATAGCTTTGAAGCCAGTGCAGACCAATGGGCTCTGCTTGCGGCAGCAGAGGATATGGCCCTAGATGTCAGTAAAGTCTACTTAAACTATCTGCGTACCGATGAAGTGCTCAAGCTGGCAGAGAAAAATCTCAACAGCCATAAAGAGATTTACGAGCAAATCAAACAACGTACCGACTCAGGTTTAGGTTCCACTGCGGATCTCTCGCAAATCACTGGTCGTCTCGCACGTGCCAATGCTAACGTGATTTCGGCACGTAATAATTTGCTTGATGCCAAAGCACAGTTTATCCGTGTTGTTGCAGCCGATCCTGTTGATTTAATTCAGCCAGTACCGGATGCGGATCTACTGCCTAAGGACCTCAACTCAGGTCTTACCGATGCGCAGGAAAACCATCCCATTCTCAAATCTGCGGCCAATGATATTCGTGCTGCGGAAAATGAGCGTTCTTCAGTACAAGCCAGTTACTACCCTCAGGTTTCGTTAGAACTGAATGGTAACTGGAACAACGATGTGGGCGGCGAAGACGGCGTTAGCGCATTAGCCAGCCAAAACGTCGGTGGCTACAACAACGATCTCGTGGCCATGGTGAGAGTAAGGTACAACCTGTTCGCAGGTGGTAAAGATCTCGCCCGCGAAAAAGAAACCGCTTACAAATTAGGTGAAGCTAAAGAAATCCGTCAACGCGCACAACGCGAAGTGGTTGAAGGCGTGAACTTGGCTTGGAACGCCTATGAAATGTTAGCGCCGCAAAAGCAATATATTCGTGACCATGTGATGGCGGCAAAAGATACTCAATCTGCCTACGCCCAACAGTTTAATTTGGGTCAACGCAGCTTACTCGACTTACTCGATACCGAAAACGAACTGTTTGAGGCGCGTAAGGATTACTTACAGGCCGAGTACGATGAAATCACCGCCAAATACCGTGTACTCAACTCAACTGGACGTTTACTCGACTCCTTGAAAGTGACTCGTCCAGAAGCATGGCGTGGTGAACGTAACTACGAGGGAGGAGCCAACCAATGAAAACCGCAATCCTATTTATGAGCGTGGCACTTTTAGCTGGTTGTTCCATGCGTGATACAGTTAATATTGAAGAAATGACAACGACTCAAGCCTATGATCTGTCGGATAAAGATGGTGATGGTGTGATTGAGGCCCGTGAGCGCTGTAACGACACAGCCAAAGGTGCTGGCATTGATAATTACGGCTGTGGTCAAATAAAAGCAATCAATGAGCGTAAGGATATCAATATCTTATTTCCAAACGACTCAGCTTATATTGCACCAGAGTACTATCCACAGATTGAAGAAATTGCGATGTTTCTCCGTCAATACCCAACGACCAAAGTGACTATCGAAGGCCACACGAGTCGAACAGGTACTGATGAACGAAACGCCGTGCTGTCGCAGGAACGTGCCGATGCCGTGACTGCCGTACTCGCCGATCGCTTCAGTATCGATAGAGCGAGACTGACCGCCATTGGCTACGGCTCCAGCCGTCCACTGGTGCTAGAACGCACGCCGGATGCTGAAACACGTAACCGTCGAGTGGTCGCAGAAGTCACTGGTGATGATACGACGGCAGATATGAAATGGACCATTTATTCTGTCGATGAAACAACCAAATAAAGGCTAACAGAATAGGCTATGAACGGCAGGCTGGGAGATAAAAATTCGTTTTTGCGGGCCTGTCGCTTAAGCCTAATCGCGTCTGCGCTAGCGGTCGGCTGTTTGTATGCCAGTCCGACCCAAAAGCTAGATGAAGCCAAGATTACCTCAACGCTGGAGAAGCGTTACGGTGAGCGCGCGGGTATGCGCGCAAGAGCTTGGTTTAAAGTGGTGGCAGAGGCCAGCACACTCGATGAAAAAGAAAAACTATTGAAAGTGAACAACTTCTTTAACTTATTCCGTTTCGTCGATGACATAAAATTATGGGGAGAATCAAACTATTGGGCCACTCCGATGGAGTTTATTGGCGTGAATGGTGGCGACTGTGAAGACTTTTCCATTGCCAAATATTTCACATTACTCCAATTAGGCGTGCCCGAAGATAAGATGCGGATCACTATGGTTAAAGCCACTAGCGTGAATCAGTATCATATGGTGTTGGCTTACTATGACACCCCTTCGTCAGTCCCTTTAGTTCTCGATAACCTCGACCATGTCATTAAACCTGCCACCCAGCGTAGAGATCTCGTTCCTGTTTACAGCTTCAACGGTAAACAGTTATGGCTGAATAAAGAACAGGGACGAGGCGTTTTAGCAGGCTCGTCGACACGACTCGAAAAATGGAATGACCTTAACCATAGGTTAGGGGTTGACCGACTCAGGCAGCCCAAATTAAAACTGGAGTAGCACCAAAGATGACACTGTTTAGACAGATATATTCGCTGCTTTTTAGCCTGTTCTTGCTGGTTGTTGCAAGCCTTGGCTATGTGCAATTTACTGAGACACAAAGCTTTTTGACCAAGCAAATGGAATCGGATCTAAACAATACCAGTACCTCGCTTGGACTCATGCTTACTCCTGCACTGCAAGCTGGCGATACCGCCGCAGCCGAAACCTTAGTCAATGTGATTTTTGAGGGCGGCTATTACAAGAACATTAAGCTGACCTGGATGGTTGATGGCAAACAGCAAGAATGGAACAATCCACTCAAAATTGAAGACGTTCCTCAGTGGTTCATCAATTTAAAGCTATTTAAGACCATCAAAAAAGAAAGCACTATCACTTCTGGATGGTTACAACTCGCTCAACTAGAAATCACCGCTCATCCTGGCTTTGGTTACCATGAGCTATGGCGAATTATGTCTAATACCATTATCGCCTTCTCACTCCTCTTTTTAGTCGCTATTTTCACCGCAAGATTAGGTTTAACTTGGATTTTAAAACCGCTGCATGCCTTATCTGATCATGCCAAAAAGATCGCCGCACGCCAGTTTGGCCCCGACATGCCATTACCTAAGACCACTGAACTCAAAGACTTGGTTACCGCATTCAACAGCATGTCGGCCCAGCTTAAACAATTATTCCAATCCCTCGATGAAGAAGTCGGCTCTTTACGCAAAAAGAACCTCACCGATCCTGCATCAGGGTTACCTAATCGCCAATACGTGGTCAGTCGACTCAATGGTTGGTTGAGCGAACCGAGCAGCGGCGCCCTATTCTTAGCTAAACTCGACTGGCTCGAGGAGGTTCACAGCAAATACGGCTATCAGGTTCGCGATGAAACCATTCGTCTCTTAGCCGAAAAACTGGTTCAACAGTTAAATGAAATCACCCCATCGGTTATTGCGCGTATTGCTGCGTTTGAATTTGCTTTCCTCGTTACCGATGTCGAGCACGATCAAATCAGTAAGTACCTGCAAACCCTGATCCGCACTATCAACCAAGAAATCTCTAAAGCAGGCTGTAAGCCCAATGAGAACTTTGCCATCGGTGTCGCTGAACGCATCGGTCAGATGAAGGTGTCCGATATTCTGGCGCAGGCGGATAACGCGCTGCAAAAAGCCCTTAAGGAACATAAATCCTTTCATTGGTTCGAAACCACAGAGCAGCAGTTGTTCACCCGTGAGCAATGGCGTGACAATTTGAGCCATGCTATCAGCAATAAGAAATTTAAATTCCGCTGGCAGCCTATTCAGTTTTGTAATGGCGATGGTATCGCCCAGCGAGAGCTCTATTGCCAACTCGAGCTTGGCGATAAGGTTGCCCATGCAGGCCAGTTTATGCCCTATATCGAACTGCTCTCACTCGGCTCTCTGCTCGATAAGTGCCTGATTGAGACTGTGTATGAGCAAAAGCTACTTGAGCGTAACTATGAGCCACTGGCAATCAACCTGACGCATCAGAGTATTAGTGATACCCAGTTCCACGACTGGCTCAATCACTTCCTGCGCAGTACGCCACAGGTTGAACGCATCTGCTTTGAAATCCCTGAAGCGGGCGTCTATAGCGATTTAGAATCCTGTGTGCAGTTATGCAATATTATTCGTGATAATGGTGCTAAGTTTGGTATCGACCACTTCGGCCGTCAATTTGGTTCAATGTCGTACCTCCAAGAACTAAGACCAAGTTACGTCAAGCTCGACCAATCCTTCTCCTACTATGACGAAGCCTCACATAATAGCGAACTCTGCCGCGCCATTATCAATGTCGCTAAGGGATTAGATATTCAGGTGATAGTGACAGGTATCCAAGAGAAAGCGCAGTTAGAACGCTTTAACGAGCTTAAAACTGACGCCTATCAAGGCTTTATCGCCCCACCAGAGAATATTGACTAAGTCGAATCTCGTTACATTAAGGCTCCTGCGGGAGCCTTAATTATTTGAAGGGGAGAGTAAATAAAGTATCGCAGCATCTCATTGCGCAATCACGACGATACTACATGGCACGAATAAAGACGTTTAAAAAGCAGAGACAAAAAAGCCCCAGTGATTCCGAAGAATGCTGAGGCTTCAATGTAATTGGTCGGTGATAGAGGATTCGAACCTCTGACCCTCTGGTCCCAAACCAGATGCGCTACCGGACTGCGCTAATCACCGTAACTGTCAACTATTTGCTTGAAAACTCAAGCGCGCTAGCCATGCGAAGAATGTGGTCGGTGATAGAGGATTCGAACCTCTGACCCTCTGGTCCCAAACCAGATGCGCTACCGGACTGCGCTAATCACCGAGATGTTAAATGAAATGGGGTGACTGATGGGGCTCGAACCCACGACAACCGGAATCACAATCCGGGACTCTACCAACTGAGCTACAATCACCACTGACTTTCACTTTACTGCTAACCTCAAGCTCACAACTCATTCGGAGAGATGGTGCGCCCAAAAGGATTCGAACCTTCGGCCTCACCCTCCGGAGGGGTGCGCTCTATCCAGCTGAGCTATGGGCGCTCGCCTTGGTTAGCGCCGCATATAGTATGGACAAATAGCCCTTGAGTCTATAGCTGTTTTGCACTTTTTTTACTGACTGCTCAAGTTTTGATACATTCGCATGCTTTTTCAGCGAAAGACCATCGTAAATATGGCTTGGATGTTACGGTATTTCATGTTAATTATAACGTTTGATAAACAATTAACGCAGAACTGATTAGTGAGTATCATGTTTAGGGATGAAGATGGAACTACCCCGCCTCGAGCTCATGAGGTTGAACGCTTAAAAAAGAGACTGAATCGCCTCAAATATTTGGCGCATAAGTATAAGCGTGCCGAAGTCGTTCAAAATGCGTTACTCGAATTATCCCATATTGCGACTCAGGTTCCTTCCCTCGAAGAATTCTATCTAGGTGTGCATCATCACCTAAAGCAACTGATCTCTGCCGATAATTTTTTTATTGCCACTTTAGATGTGAATAGCGGAGACATTTCGGTTCCCTTCTTCGCAGATGAAAAAGACGCCCACCCCGCCCAACTTTATCCCGAGCAATCGCTTTCCACACTGCTACAACAAGGCTTAACTGGCTATGTCTTTCGCACTGGCGAAACCGTATTGTGCGATGAGGCTAAAGTTGACGAACTGGTTCAAGCGGGAGAGATAGTCAATCTCGGCTCGCCTTGTCACCTGTGGCTAGGTGTGCCCATTAAACATGAAGGCATAGTGACCGCGGTACTCGTAGTGCAAACCTATGATACCAATGTGAGTTATGGCGATATCGAGGTCGAGTTAATGACCTTTATTTGCCACCACATTGCCGGCGTAATGGAAAGGCTTAAACATCAAGAACAACTAGAACAAGCCATTCAGCAACGCACCAAGGAACTCAGCCAAGCCTACGATAAACTCAAGCAAGAAGTGTACGAGCGACGTAGAGCCGAGCGGCTGCAAAAATCATTATTTGAGATAGCAGAGCTAGCAAGTTCAGGTTCTGACAACCCAGACTTCTATTCCCAGCTGCATAATGTCATTCGCCATCTTATCCCGGCTAATAACTGCTATATCGCGCTTTTAGATGAAGAAGGTACTCACCTAACCTTCCCGTTTTACGTGTCGCAATTAGGTAAGCAACATCCAGGTTCTAGGCCCTTGCAGGATGGGTTGACCGAGTATGTGCTGAAACACAAGCGCCCACTCTTGCTCGATCAAAATGATATCAATGAGCTGATCCAATCAGGTGAACTCTACGCTAAGGCACCAACGCTAAACCACACTCAAACTATGCATCAATGGATAGGTATTCCATTGTTTATTCATGATGAAGTGCGTGGCGCCTTGACCATCTACAGCTTCAGCATGACCCAAAACTACCAAACGAAAGATTTGGAGTTGCTGACGTTTGTGTCCCAGCATATTGGGGCAGCCATCGAGAAAAAACTCGTCGCGGAATCATTACGCCGTAGTTATGAAGAATTAGAAGAAAAAGTGGCGGCCCGCACCACGGCTCTTGCCGAGTTGAATAAGGATCTTGAAAAAGAAATCCGCCAACGTCGCAACATGGAGGCCAAGCTCGTCCATGATGCTAAGCACGATGCGCTCACAGGGCTGCCAAATCGCGCCATGTTTATGGAACGCCTCAACCAAGCCATTAAACACGTGCGTCGCCATAGCCTAGAGCAGTTTGCCCTGCTGTTTATCGACCTCGACCGCTTTAAGCAGATTAACGACACTATGGGGCATTTAGAGGGGGATAGATTCTTAATTGAAACCGCCACCCGCCTACGCGCCTGTATTCGCAGTAACGATACCTTAGCCAGACTCGGTGGCGATGAGTTTGTTATTCTGCTCGATAGCATCAACGGCATAAACGATGCCCGCGATGTGGCCGAGCGGGTGATTCAAAAAATCTCACTCTCTTATAAATTAGGCGCAGTGGAATTCCACTCAGGCGCAAGTATCGGCATCACCATCAGCGGCAATAAGCTGGATACTAGCGAGTCTATGCTGCGCAATGCCGATACAGCCATGTACCAAGCCAAGGCGAATGGTAAAGGCTGCTATGTGATTTTCGACGATAGCGCATCTCAGCAAAAGATGCAGGATATTGCCTTCGAGAATGATTTTAAACAGGCGCTGCAAACCGGTGAGTTACAGCTTCAATTCTTACCTGTTGTTGATTTACAGACGCAGCAAACCCAAGCTTTAGAATGCCGTTTAACTTGGGAACATCCACAGTGGGGTACCATTCCACAGGAGATCCTCAGCCAGTTAGCCGAGCAAGCTAACCTTATGGTTGAACTGGATAAGTATACGATTAGCTTGCTGGATAAGAGTTATCATCAACTGCTGGCCAGCCAAGGGGATAAAGTCGAATTACACCTTATGCTGTCGAGCCAACATCTAAAGCATAAGCACGTACTGCGCGGCCTTAAAAACGCCCTAAAACAGACTAAGCTTGCGCTGCCGCAACTCTGGCTGTTTTTTAATGAAAAGGCGTTAGTGCTGGAAACAGAGAATCACATTAATGGCTTTGAGTTGTTGAAAAAGCTGGACGTGAACTTGGGGATCAGCCACTACGGCAGTGGCCATAGCTCATTAAATAGTTTGTTATTTTTACCTATCAAGGGCTTAAAGCTCGATGGGAACATCATCAAGCAACTGCCGGATGAACAGCATATTAAGCTGATGTCAGCCTACCAAAAAGCGGCCTCGACCTTAGACTTACAAACCTTTGTCGATGGGCTGCAATCCGCAGAGCAGATTAAGATATTCCAGGCCTTAGGTTACTGCTACGGCCAAGGCGGTGCCTTAGCCCACCCTTTTTTATTGGCAGACACCACACAACAGGTCTGTGCCTGAATGCAGTGATCACATGATAAATCCTGTGATTACTGCTTTTTAAACATATCCCTTAAATTTGAGATATGGCTGCGCCCGGTCTGCATGCGCTCCTGCTCGGTTTGCTGCGGTTTACGGTTTTCCCAAATAAGGTCATCCTGCGGTAACTCATGCAGAAAACGGCTCGGCTCGCAACGCATGGTCTCACCAAACTGGCGACGCTCAAGGCAGAGGGTAAACCACAGCTCGCGTTGTGCGCGCGTAATTCCCACATACGCCAGACGACGTTCCTCGTCGACGTTATCTTCATCTATGCTGGTTTGATGCGGCAGAATGCGCTCCTCAACCCCCACCATAAACACGAAGGGGAATTCCAGCCCTTTAGAAGCATGCAGCGTCATTAGCTGCACCTGATCACCGCCTTCATCCTCGCTGTTACGCTCCATCATATCCCTAAGCGTCAGGCGGTTAACCACCTCAGGTAAGGTCATAGGTTCTTCTAACTCATCCCCCGAGAGCATTTCCGTCACCCAGCGATACAACTCGGAGATGTTTTTCATCCGCATCTCGGCGGCCTTGGCACTGGTACTGGTCTCGTATAAATAGTCTTCGTAATTAATCTTACGGATCAATTGTTTTACCGCCTCAACCGGCTCACCTCGCTCGGAGTGCTCCCCAGTATCCACAATAAAGCGGCCAAATTGATACAAGGCCGACATGGCATTAGGCGGTAAATGATGATTCAGTTCAGGGTCAAAAATCGCCTCAAACATGGAGATATGTTTCTCGTTTGAGAAGTTGCCCAAACGCTCTAAGGTCGACGGACCTATGCCGCGCTTAGGTAAGTTCACCACCCGCAAAAAGGCGTTATCATCGTCGGGATTTACCACTAATTTGAGGTAACCCATGATGTCTTTAATCTCGGCTCGGGCAAAAAACGAGGTGCCACCGCTTAACTTGTAGGGGATACGGTTAGTCATCAGTGCCCGTTCGAGCAGGCGAGACTGGTGGTTACCCCGGTACAGAATCGCGTAGTCACCAAATTGGGTACGGCCGACAAATTTGTGGCGAATGATTTCGGCGACGACACGCTCGGCTTCTTGCTCCTCATTGGCGGCAAACAGCACCCGCATCGGCTCACCATAAGCCAGTTCGCTAAATAACGACTTATCGTACACATGGGGATTGTTGGCGATAAGGATGTTAGCCGCCCGCAAAATTCGTTGGCTAGAACGATAATTCTGCTCGAGTTTAATCAACTTAAGCTTGGGAAAGTCTTTGCCCAACAACACTAAGTTCTGCGGCTTAGCCCCTCGCCATGAATAGATGGACTGGTCATCGTCCCCCACCACGGTAAAACGCGCGCGCTCGCCCACCAGTAGCTTGACCATTTCATACTGGGAAGTGTTGGTATCCTGATATTCGTCCACCAGCAGGTATTGGATCTTGGTTTGCCAGCGCGTACGCACTTCTTCGTGATGTCTTAGCAATAGGGTTGGTAGCAGAATTAAGTCATCGAAATCTAAGGCGTTGTAGGCTTTCATATGCTGGGCATAACGCTGATACAACATGGCAAACAACTGCTGTTGTTCATCCTTTGCCAGCTTGCGCGCCTGATCGGGGATAATCAGCCCACCCTTCCAGTTAGAAATCGCCCCCGCAAGAGCTTTGAGTAAGTCTTTATCTTCCTGTAATTCTTTTTGAGTCAACTCTTTGAGGAGCGCGAGCGTGTCTTGATCATCGAATAACGAGAACCCAGGCTTTAGTCCCAGCACTTTATGCTCACGTTTTACAATCTCAAGCCCCAGTGTGTGGAAGGTCGAAATCCACAAACCTCTGGCCTCTTTGCGCCCCATAGACTGTGCGACCCGCTCCTTCATCTCGCGCGCCGCTTTGTTGGTAAAGGTTACCGCCGCGATATTGCGCGCATTGTAGCCACACTTTTGCACTAGGTAGGCAATCTTGTTGATAATTACGCGTGTTTTGCCACTGCCCGCGCCCGCTAACACTAAGCAGGGACCCGAAACATAATGAACAGCATCATTTTGGGCAGGATTGAGTTTCATCTTCGCGCAATATCCAAACAAGTCTTCAGAAGGGGATGGGATCATAGCAGAAGCTAAGGTTTTAAGGCCAACAAATCCCCTTGCAATCGTTATCACACCGCCGTGACAAACCGCGCAATCGTGGCGATGAGCACGGCTCAATCCGCGGCTTTACTTTTGAAAGCTAACGTACTGAGTTACAATTCATCCATTCAGCAAAGAGGCGGACAAGATTATGATCAATCCAAAGAAAATCGAAGAAATGGCGAAGCAACTGAGCGACAGTTTGCCCAGCGGTCTTAAGCAATTTGCCGGTGAATTTGAAGAGCGCAGCAAGCAAGTGCTGCAAAATCAATTGCTCAAGTTAGATCTGGTTTCCCGTGAAGAATTTGAAGTACAGCAGCATGTACTACTAAAAACCCGCGAGAAGTTAGAAACCCTGCAGGCGCAAGTTAACGAGCTTGAGAAAAAGCTGAACGCTGCGGATTAATCTCGCCTCGTGGTTCTACACTCGCACGGGTGAATTGTCGCCCGAGTTCAAGCTACAAATGGCAATCTAAAATACAAAAGCACAGCAACTCATGCTGTGCTTTTTGCTATCCGTCCTATCGTTTTATATTCTATTACCTCAATCCTAATACGCCGAGTTTTGTATGCAGTCACTCGCCAGCTATATTCTCGCCATTCAAGGTTATCCAAGCCCGGTTTCAGTCGTGAGCCACGCCCAAGAACAGCACAGTTATCGGGACGATAATGCTGAGATTTGCGAATCTTTGACCTTATATCACTTTGACAACGGGGTTGTGGTCAGTCTGTTAAGCGAGCAAGATACACAGGTTGATGAGTCAGACATGGTTTGTGCAGATTATTGGCTGAGCTATCGCGTTGTGGCGGCCGATATCGCGATTTCGCCGCCGCAAAAGTCCTTTAGTAATCTCTGCCAACAAGGTTTTTGGCTTAAAATGCAGCAAGGGCTTACCGAGTGAGAATAGTTGTGGGCGCCAAGACTTAAGCGCTCGAGTTCGAATCGTCAGGGAAGAAGACAATGGATACCGCAAGCACCACTTTCTATCAGGACTATCTGCTTTGGGGATTGTTACTCCTTGGCGGCCTGCCACTGCTCAGTTATCCCTTTGTAGTCCTCGCCAGCCTGATGGGGCTTGCCAGCCGCACCACGATTAAAGTGCACTGGTTTTACCGACTGATGAATCAATGCTTTTTATGGGGAACCTTGGCTTATCCCCTAGTGTACATTCCCTGCTATTGGCTCGCACGCGGGGAAAACAGTTCATCATCCTTGGGCTATGCCGCCCTGCCACTGCTCTTTTTAGCACTGCTATACCTGTGCTTTCGCTGGATGGATGTACCAACTAAAGACAAGCGCCTAGATAACGACAAAGATCCCGATTAGATCTTCAGCTGCCGTGCATATTTTTGTTTAAATGCCTTATGGTTAGCCTTCACCAGTTTCCAACGGTTACAGCCGTTAAAGCGCGCATACTCAGTGACTGCCGCCTCAAATGCTGCACAAAAGTCATCATCCATGCCATCGAATCCGGCTTCTAGGGTCAGCTGCTGTAATAGCAGTAAACCGCTTTGCCGCTCGGCTTTCACATCTACTCGACCAACGAAGCGGTCACGCCACAAAATTGCGAGGGAGTAATAGCCATATTGACGTTTTTCGGCGGGCACATAGACTTCAATTTGATAATCAAAATCAAACCATTGCTTTAATCGTTGCCGCTGAATTAATAGATTATCGAAGGGATTGAGTAGCCAGACTCGGTTGGGTAGCGCAGCGGTTATTTGCAGCTCGGGGCGATAAAAATACCATTGCCCTTCGGCCTTAAAGCTCGCTAATTCACCCTGAGACTGCATTGCGGCTAATTGCTTAGACACGTGCGTTTTTATACCTTTGCGCAGATACGCCATTTGCGCCGCCGAGCCAAAGGCATGGGCATCGAGATAACGCTCAATCAAATGGCTAGCAAATTCGCTCTCACCCGGTGCTTGGGTATTGATATGACTTGGGAGCACACGCTCGGTAAGATCATAACATTTTTGAAATTTCTCCCGCCGCACCACCATTAACTCACCGCGCATAAACAACTGCTCTAGCGCCTTTTTGGCGGGTTTCCAGTCCCACCAGGCGCCATTTTTACCTTCGATATGTTCAAAGTCACTGGCCTTGAGTGGCCCTTCGGCACGAATGCGGGCACGCACTTCCTGCATCACTTTATCGTCTGGCTCGAACCAATGTTTTCCGCCATTTTGTAGCAGCTGTTTACGCTGCAAACTAAAGCGGTAATCGGCAATGGGCAGATAGGCCGCCGCATGGGACCAATATTCAAAAATCTCCCCCTGCGCTAACGCAGTATCTAGCATCATGGTTTGATACTGCGGCATCCGGCTATGCAACACATGGTGATGTGCCCGCTCGACCACATTAATGGAGTCGATTTGCACATAACCAAGGCGACTAATCAGCTCGCTAACCGAAGCGTGAGGTTGCAGCAAACCTTGCTGCTGCATATTCAGCTGTAACCACTCGCGGGGTGAAAAAGGGCTCGACATGCACTCTCCAAAGGCCAATAACAGTGAATAACAACCTCAAATTGATGCCCTTATCGGCTTATTATCCAAGGGATGGTTGTCTCACTTTTGTCGGATATTTCGCAAACTTAGCGCCAATTCGCCAGCTCACGGGCAACTTGAGTTAACATAAGCCATTTCCTCGCTAAGGGCTATCGCTTTACCTTGAGACGAACGATGCGCTCATTCAAGGTTAGCCCGTCATTAAGGATTGATGAATGAATATCTATTACCGCGAAGCCAAACTCTGCGGCCGCAAAACTGGCAACGGCACTAAGCTGCCATTTTTGATGAATATGCTGTACTCACTCGCTGAAAAGAATGGCGATTTACAACCCTTTGCCATGGAGGATATTCAGGCCGTCCTGTTTAACCAGCATCAATCCATTGGCTGCTCCATTAAAGCAGCTTTGCCCATAGTATCTTGGCGTAGCGAAGCTATTTGGTACGAACTATTCAAAGGTGAAGCGCCCGTATATCTACCCCAATGCATTACTTTTACCAATGGCGCCGTCGACTTTGCGATTGTCGTGATTGGCGATGAGTATGAGTTACGAATTTGGCCTGACGCCAATAATCGTGAGCGTGAAAGACACCAATGGTTTTCACACCATGCTGCCGTCTACTCGGATGAAACCGAAATCTTTAAGGAATGTCTTGAGGTGCTACTCAAACATATCCGCAAGGAAGATGACTACGAGGCCAAGCACCCCAAATTTGGCAAAAAGCCCCAAGCCGAGACCTAGGATTTAGCTCGTATCTGGGCAATTGCCATAATTTTGCCACTATTGATCAGCAACTTGCCCGCAACTCCTGCGGGCAAATCTGTTTTAATACCCGCCGTGATATCGAGTTAGCACCACAGACTACCGTGGCGACTCGCGCGTATTTCATAGGGAATGAAATCCATGTTTAACATTATTTTCTGGGTGCTCACGTTACTGAGTTTGGCGCTATTTGGCGGCGCCATCTATTTAGTGGCACGTGCACTCCTTAAAAAACTCAATCGTGATCAAGGAACGGATATGTCAGCACTGGAACAGCCTGCCACAGCAAAGGGAGCCGCATTGAAAAACACCACGCTATTAAAAGCCTTAACCATTGGCATACTGTCGATTGTGGCCTTGCTGCCGCTCGGGATCATTATGGACATGACGTCCGATCGCGAAATGCTTTACAACAGTGTGGTCGATGAAATCGGCCGTTCATGGGGCGAGCAGCAGACCCTCTCAGGCCCAGCGTTGGTGATCCCCTACAGTTATTTTGTGATGCAGGAAGAAGTCAGTAACGACGGTAAAACCCGCCACGAAGTGAAGCGCACCTATCAGGATGAGCTGGTGATCCTGCCGAAAAAACTCAGCCTCGATTTAGACCTAAAACATGATTTCCGTACCCGCGGCATTTACCAATCTCTGGTGTATAACGCGGCGCTTAAGGGGCAGGCTGACTTTCGCTTAAACCGTTACGACATTCCTAACCTTATCGCCTTCGATAATCAAAATGCCCGTCTAGTCTTTGGGGTTTCATCGAATCAAGCAATTGATAAAGTGGAAAAAATTGAGGTTACGGGCGATTCAGTCATACTCTCTGGCTCGCTGATGTCGGGCACAGGTTTGACAACTGGCGGCCTAGAGAAAGGCTTTAACCAAGGGATCCAAGTCGGTGAAGCGAGTGATTTTAGCGTGAACTTTGCGATGACGCTGCGCGGCTCACAGTCGATTAGCGCCCTGCCATTAGGCGAGCAAACCCTGCTGAATATCCATGCCGACTGGCCGCACCCGAGTTTTAAGGGCTTACTCCCAGCAGAGCGTGAAATCACCGCCAATGGATTTACCGCCAGTTGGAATATCAGTCACTTAACCCGTAACTATCCGCAAGAGTTTATTAAGAGTAATCAGTCGACACTTACGGAAGTGGTGGCCAATGCCATGTTGTTTGAGCCTGTGACCCATTACGGCAAGATTGAGCGCTCAGTCAAATACGGTCTGCTGTTTATCGTACTGACTTTTATCATGTTATTTATCTTCGAGTTGGGTCAAAAGACCAGCCTGAGCACAGTGCAATATATGCTGGTTGGTAGCGCCATGGCCCTGTTCTACCTGCTATTACTGTCACTCTCGGAGCATCTTGCCTTCCTGCAAGCCTATCTGATCGCCGCCTGTATTCCAGTGCTGTCGGTCTCCGCCTATGTGGGCAGCGCCACCGCCAGCCTTAAACGTGGCGCGATTGTCGGCACTATGCTGGTGAGCTTGTATGCGGTGCTGTACTCGATACTGCAACTAGAAGATTACGCCCTGCTGATGGGCACCGGCTTGTTACTCGTCGTTTTACTGATTTTGATGTTCGTGACCCGCCATCAACCCAAGAACACGGTGCAATAGCACCTACCACTCCCCCCTTGAAGACCCCCGACAGCGCACTTTTTGCTGTCGGGATTTTTTTATTGGCAAGCCCAAATGTGGCATGTAGCCTATGTGGTTTACTCGGAGGCGAATATTTTGACTCATCCAGCCTATCTTCTACGTCGCTTAGTCCTTGTCTGGTTACTGCTGGCAACCATTCCAAGCTTACTGTTACTCACTCAAAATCAATTATTTCCGCTAATCGACCTGCAATCACCCTTAGCCAAAGCCCTGTACTGGCTTACCACCACAGGCACGGCGCCCTATGGGGTCGCGACCGTGTTAGTGGTACTAGCACTCGCCTATCGCTATATGCCAAAAGCGCTGTTTATTAGCCTGTTTTTAGCCATTAGCCTCAGTCAAGTCATCAGCCTGAGCACCAGTCATACCCTTAAAGCCTTTTTTAAAGAGCCAAGACCGAACCTAGTGTATCTGTCAGACCAAGGGCTCCCAGAGGAAGCACAACTCAACCCACAGACTTTTTATCAGTTAGCCAAACCTGAGCGTTCACAGGCCATCGCCGAGGCGCTAACCGAGCTACACACCATGGAGCCAGAGGTCAAACTCGCGCCTAATATTCACCAACATTGGGAAGATGAAATCGGCTATTCCTTCCCCTCGGGTCACACGATTTTCGCGGTCACCTTAGTGCTCACCGCCAGCTATTACTTGCTACTCGCGGGTTTGCCACTATTTGCCAATGCGTTATTTACTTGGGGATTATTGATGGGCCTCAGCCGTATGTTACTCGGCATGCACTGGCCGCAGGATGTGCTCTTCTCCACCGTACTCGCCGCCATCATTAGCAGCTTAAGTGTATTTTTAGTGGAAAAGTTCAGACCAAGAAGTAAAGAGCAACCCAACGGATAAAAAGCATAAAGCCAGCCAAAGGGCTAACTCAGTGCGACAGGCGGCATCTGCAACTTATGTCGATGCCGTTTTTGTTAGGATGAGCCTAAGCGACCAATCACTTCAGCCATGCGTCAATGCCACGACATCCGTCAACAGCAATGCGGCTAATACTACAGATATAAAAAGCGCCATCACCCCAATAATCAAATGACTGTATCTTGCGAGGAACTTGTGTTCGATAGCAGCTTCTGGTTGTTGAATTGGCACAGATAAGCTCACCTTATCACCTATTTTTGGCCCAAAGCGGTTGTAGGCATGCTCGTTGTAGTTCATCAACGCGCCACAGGTATAGCGCTGCCCTCGCCAAAAATATTCAATCACCGGATGAATAAACACTTGCAGATCCCTAAAATGCTCAGGTTCGTCGCTATATCGAGTATTCTCTTGCAGCGAAACAACCATCCCTTCAACCAGCTCATAAGTGAACAGCTGCTCTTGCCTAAATCTTAATATCCCACCAATCCCAATCAGCCCAAGCACCAAAGAAAACCAAGAGATTAACAGCAGCCCGCCAATATCCTCGAAGACAAATGCGCCAATAATCACAGCAGGAATGGATAAGATAAAAGCGAGAAACAACATTAACTTGTGCATTTAACACCAGAAAAAATAGAGCGAGAAACCATTAAGATTGAATTCTATTTCTCTGTTAATAACTTATAAAGGACTTATCGAAGAACACATATGCTTAGTCTTTTTTGACAAGGCATAAGTGGCGATTAATCACAGTCATTCCAGTGACACGCAGCAAGCACATCCCTGTGTGCTCGACGGCGGCATCTGCTGCACACGGAAGTGCGAATGCCGCGATCACAGAATGCGAAAGAGCGGCCATGCCGCCAACGATCACTAACATGCCAGAGCTTAATCTCACCAATCCCTTCAGTAATCTGAACCCTTCATACAAACATACACCCTAGAAATTTAACAACAGGTGGCTTATTAATTTCCCAATATCAAGAACAACTCGAAAGAGTGATTAATAACTCTGTCTGTTACCATCGAAAGCATATTTTCGAGATAACCATCGTTAAACAACAGAGTAATACCAGCATTGTCTGTAAGACATAAATGATCACCATTCCCAGCAAATTGACACAAGACTTTAAAGCAAATAGTGAAAATCAAGCATCAATCCCTTGTTAGCTTTCCAAGAGAAAATTTAAATCTTTATGGGCAAACGCTGATAATCCCCGTCGCAACTCTATCAGTAAGAAAACCTGAAAAGTAAAAATCTCGATTTGCAGGAGGCGCTGAAAACTCATAGAACCATTCAGCACTTTGAGTACTGACAGGAAACCGACCTAATAGCTGACAGCTAATTGCCGTTGTTGCCCCTTGATTATCATCTATCCCAGTGTAGCTTGCGCCAATGCAGTCTGATTTCGCAAGACACGCAGCAGTACAATCATCATAGCCATAATGGGTCACATTATTCAGATCTGTATAAATATGTGGATATGTCTTAACGGAAATAACATATCCATTATTTGCTGTAAGAGCAGCGTTTCCTAAACTATTTGTATTCCACTCCCAAACGCTACACGCATCTTGAAGAGGATCAATGACTTCACCATTAGGGAAGTTAGTATGACGAAAGACTTCCAAATATTCCGGCTCACCAACGGCATATGATGCATAATGCTGTCGGGTGGTACTAGGTACACCGCCATTGCCAATAATACAGTCATTAACATCAACACTTCCGCTCTGATTCGTATCTTCTGTATCTACGTCTTTAACGCCATTCTCATTTAAATCCCAACAACTAATCCCTGGCGAACCTTGCAGTCCAATCGGCCCTTGTATTCCAACAGAACCATCGCTTCCATCATTTCCATCTAATGGGCAACCTGAGAGTAATAAACAACCTCCAATGAGCGATAGCGCTAATTTAGTCATAAAACATTCCCTAGCTTTTAGATAATATAGCTAATCAGTATAGTCATTACTCGCTGACATACTTCAATTAAGTCAAAAAGACCTTGAAAACTCGTACTAAAAGCCTAGTTCATAGTTACTCTAGGCATTCAATGACATGTACAGACTGTTATAGAAATAGCGCTATTTGGATTACCATTTTTTGAGATAGCACGAGCGGAGCACAAAGGATGGCAATTGTTGAAGGGCCTATGACTGCAATAGAGAAACCTATAGTCCAACCACTTCTATATCAATAACAAAACCAAGCACAGCGGCTAACTCGAGTGGAAGAAACTCCTTCAATAGCAGGGAGAATACGTGGGAACAGAATGAACACAAAATCAGGCTAAGAAGACACTATCTACGTATTACAAATATCCTCATTCATATCAATAGTATATTTAAAATAATGATGCATCGTTCGGCCTATAATCTTCACACTTAAGGCATTCAATATAACCTTACTGAAACAACAGAATACACGAGAATATAAGTGGAATAATCGTTATGGGACAGCTAGAAATTTACTCCAATGCAAGAGGGTTAAAAACAATTAAACGTGGAGCATCGGTAGCATTATTTGAAAAGTGCTCATGCTCAAAGTCCCTTCCTTGGGCTTCAATTGTGTCTGCCGCTGAGGAGAGAAACTTTGCAATTTCTCGAAGATCACTCGGCGTAGCAGAAATAGTTACTTCAATGAGTGCCTTAGGTTGTGGCTCAGCAGCTTCAGTTAGCTCTTGTGTATATCCCCAAAATTTCATGCGAGCACTTGGTCCTTGTTATTGATAACGCCTAGTTTAACGAGCCTCACACTGCGAAATTATCGGAATGCCCTAATTGTAAATAACACTCTATCAGATATACCAAGGGCTTAACTGGATTAAGCACCGTCATGGAAGTGACCGTTGGCGGCATGGATGCCGCCGTCGAGCCTATAGGGACATATTTACGGCGTGTCACTGAAATGACAGTGCTTAATCAATACCACCCAAAGTAAAATACAACTTGGCCGATTACACACACTTCTCATCCGATTTATCATCGGAAGAAAGTGCTCGGCTAATACTGCCGAAGATCGCGGTTAAAATCCCAATGCCCACATCCATCTGCCGGGCATTGCTATCATCACCGCTGGCCTCGCGTTGACTCTGATTGCCTGCTGTACCTCGCACAAAATCACAACTGGTATTGTTCATATTGCTGGAGGCACAACCACTTAGGATCAGAATCAAACCGCCAATCAAAAAACGTGAACTCACTGAACGCAAACTCACTCTGCGTAACATCCTTATACGCGAAACTGACATATTAGTTCAGCACCTCTTCCAGAGCGCGCAAACAGAGCGCGACATTCTCACGACGGGCACCAAAGCCCATTAAACCGATGCGCCAAGCTTTGCCCGCTAGAGCACCAAGACCGGCACCGATTTCAAGGTTGTAATCCTTGAGAAGACGCGCGCGTACGGCGGCATCGTCAACGCCTTCGGGGATATAAATGGCATTAAGCTGTGGTAGGCGTGAAGCTTCGGCAACCACAAATTTCAGGCCGAGTTTTTCAAGCCCAGCGCGTAGCACTAAATGCATGTCTTTGTGGCGTTGCCAAGCCTGTTCTAAACCTTCTTCGGCCAATAAACGCAGCGATTCATGCAAGGCATAAAGCGCATTAACGGGCGCAGTGTGGTGATAACTGCGCTTACCGCCGGCGCTGGTCCAATAGGCCATGACCAGACTTTGATCGAGGAACCAGCTCTGTACCGGCGTTTTACGGTTTTTAAGCTTTTCCACCGCATTTGGTGAGAAAGACACAGGCGATAACCCTGGTACACAGGAGAGACATTTCTGGCTGCCAGAATAAATAGCATCAATTCCCCATTCATCGACTCTTAATTCCACACCGCCTAGGGATGTGACCGCATCGACAATCGATAAACAGCCGTATTGTTTTGCCAGCGCGCACAGGGTTTTAGCATCACTCAATGCGCCCGTTGAGGTTTCGGCATGCACAAAGGCGAGGAATTTAGCATCGGGGTTGGCCTTAAGCGCCGTTTCAACGGCAACAGGGTCGACTGGCGTGCCCCATTCGTTATCCACAACCACGGCAATCGCACCGACGCGCTCGACGTTTTGGCGCATACGCTCACCAAACACACCGTTACGGCACACAATCACCTTTTCGCCGGGTTCAACTAAGTTCACAAAACAGGTTTCCATGCCCGCGCTGCCGGGGGCCGACACAGCCATCGTCATTTCATTTTTGGTTTGAAACGCATATTGGATCAGGCTCTTAAGCTCATCCATCATACCAACAAATAATGGGTCTAGGTGACCAACGGTCGGCCTTGCCTGCGCGGCTAATACTTCAGGATAAACATCCGATGGACCTGGCCCCATCAAAATGCGGCGAGGCGGATTAAAGGCAGAAAAATGCGGTGCTGGTAACATCATGTCTCCTTAATGCGTAGGGTCGAGGTCTGATTACTAGAGCATTCACTCTTGATTTGTTAAACCAAACTACCACAAAAAGGGGCGCCTGTGCGCCCCTCCTTTAGCCTAAGTTGTAACCTAAAGCTAAGTGATTACAAAGGCAGGTTCTTTTTTCCTTTTCCGGCATTCAAAAACAGCTGATAAGCAGGGCTTTGCGTCTCTTCTTGATAGACAAATCCCAGCTCAGTTAAAAACTGCTGAAACGGCAAAGCATCGCCCTCGGGGACTTCAAAACCCGCCAGCACCCGTCCAAAGGCCGCGCCGTGATTACGGTAATGGAATAAACTGATATTCCACTTGCTCTGCAGGGTGGTTAAAAACTTCAGCAGCGCACCGGGATGCTCGGGAAACTCAAAGCTAAATAGGCGCTCCTCTAACGGCTCTGGCGGATGACCGCCGACCATATAACGCACATGCAATTTCGCGGTTTCATCACCTGATAAGTCCTGCACCTCGAAACCATTATCTTCCAAGGTATTGATGATCTGCTCTAATTCGCCATGGCCTTTGGTCAAACGAATACCCGCAAACACCACCGCCATATCGCGGCTGCTAAAGCGATAGTTAAATTCGGTCATCACCCGCTTTTCGAGCAACTCACAAAAACGCAGGAAGCTGCCGGGACGCTCGGGCACTTTAACCGCCAGCACGGCTTCTTTTTGTTCACCCAGCTCACAGCGCTCGGATACATAACGCAGGCTGTGGAAGTTCACATTCGCGCCACTTAAAATCGCCGCGACCTTCTCCCCCTTACCACTCTCGCCTGTGGCATTGGTGCTGACATATTTTTTAAGCCCAGCAAGGGATAAAGCGCCCGCAGGTTCGGCAATGGCGCGGGTATCTTCAAAAATATCTTTAACGGCGGCGCAAATTTCGTCGGACGTGACCGTCACTACTTCATCCACAAACAGCTTGGCTAAGCGAAATGGCTCAGTGCCGATACGTTTAACCGCAACCCCATCGGCAAACAAACCAACTTGCGGGAGTGTGACAGGCTCGCCTGCCTCCATCGCCGCTTTTAAGCAGGCCGCATCTTCAGGCTCAACGCCAACGATTTTAACCTGTGGCATCACCGCCTTGTAATAGGCGGCAATCCCAGCAATTAAGCCACCGCCGCCCACGGGCACAAATACCACCTCAAGATCGCGCTGCTGTTGCAACATTTCTTGGGCGATAGTGCCTTGGCCAGCGATAACGGCTTCGTCATCGAAGGGGGCGATATACACCCGACCTTCCTGCTGCGCCATCTCCATTGCAAAGCCATTGGCCTGATCAAAGGCTTGACCGTGCAACACCACATTGCCGCCTAAACGGCGCACCGCATCGACTTTAATATCCGGCGTAGTTTCGGGCATCACAATCACCGCATCCACACCACGACTGGCCGCCGACATGGCCACGCCTTGGGCATGGTTGCCCGCCGAGGCGCACACCACGCCGCGTTGACATTCGGCTTGGCTCAACTGGGCGATACGGTTATAGGCACCGCGCAGCTTGAAGGAATGCACAGGCTGCATATCCTCACGCTTTAAAAACACTTGGCAACCCAAACGCGCCGAGAGTTTATTAAGGCTGGAGAGTGGCGTCACTTTCGCAACGTCATAAACCGACGACAGCAGGATTTTTTGCAAGTAACTTTGCGCAAGCTGACTCTTTTCTAAGGCAGAAGTGGCCGACTGCGACTTATCGGACTGAACTTGAGAGGTCTGCACCTCAGCCTGCTCCGTTTGCGACGATGCGAGAGATAACATATCAGTCCTCCAACTTACTGCGATCGCGCACCGCGCCCTTATCGGCACTGGTGGCAAGCATGGCGTAGGCTTTAAGCGCCATCGACACATAACGCTGACGCGAAAGCGGTTTCCACGCCATTGGCCCACGGACGAGCATGGTTTCACGGCGCGCCGCTAACTCGGCATCACTCACCGCAAGCTTGATACTGCGCTTGGGAATATCGATTTCGATGCGATCGCCGTTTTCAATCAAGGCAATCGTGCCGCCCGCCGCCGCCTCGGGCGACACATGGCCGATAGATAAACCGGATGTTCCACCTGAGAAGCGGCCGTCGGTGATCAGCGCGCAGGCCTTGCCTAAGCCACGGGATTTTAAGTAACTGGTTGGGTACAACATTTCTTGCATACCCGGGCCGCCTTTTGGCCCTTCGTAACGAATCACCACCACATCACCCGCCACCACTTCGCCACCTAAGATGCCAGCGACTGCATCGTCTTGGCTTTCGTACACCCGAGCGCTGCCAGTAAAGATCAGGTTAGACTCATCCACACCCGCAGTTTTAACGATACAGCCATTGTCGGCCAGATTGCCCGACAACACGGCCAGACCGCCCTCTTGGCTGAAGGCAAACTCGCGGCTACGGATACAACCTTCACGCCTGTCATCGTCCAGCGATGGCCAGCGGCAGTCTTGGCTAAAGGCTTTAGTGGTGGGAATGCCCGCAGGCCCCGCCATAAAAAATTGTTTTACTTTGTCATCTTGGGTTTGCATCACATCGAACTTGGCGAGCACCGACTTGAGATTGCCACCCGCATCGGCGGCAACGTGTGGCACATCGGTATGCAGCAGTCCAGCGCGGTCGAGTTCGCCTAAGATACCCATTACGCCACCGGCGCGGTGCACATCTTCCATATGGTATTTAGCGGTCGACGGCGCCACCTTACACAGATGCGGCACTTGGCGCGACATACGGTCGATATCGTCCATAGTGAATGCCACGTCAGCTTCCTGCGCCGCAGCCAATAAGTGCAACACAGTATTGGACGAACCGCCCATGGCAATATCCAGCGCCATGGCGTTCTCAAAGGCTTTAAAGCTGGCGATATTGCGTGGCAGTGCAGAGGCATCATCTTGTTCGTAGTAACGTTTGGTCAGCGCCATCACGCGGCGGCCCGCTTCTAAAAACAGTTCGCGGCGGTCGCTATGGGTCGCGAGCATAGAGCCGTTGCCCGGCAGCGACAGACCTAAGGCTTCAGTTAAACAGTTCATCGAGTTAGCGGTAAACATGCCCGAACAGGAACCACATGTAGGGCAAGCACTGCGTTCGATTTTAGCGCTATCCTCATCGCTTACACTCGAGTCGGCCGCCGCCACCATGGCATCGACTAAATCGAGCTTAATAAGCTTGTCCGACAGCTTAGTTTTACCCGCTTCCATCGGCCCGCCCGACACAAATACCACGGGGATATTGAGGCGCAGCGCCGCCATCAACATGCCGGGGGTGATTTTGTCGCAGTTAGAGATACAAACCAGCGCATCGGCGCAGTGGGCATTGGCCATATACTCGACGCTATCGGCGATAAGCTCCCGCGAAGGTAGACTGTAGAGCATGCCACCGTGGCCCATGGCGATACCATCGTCGACGGCGATGGTATTGAATTCCTTAGCAATGCCTCCCGCTTCTTCGATGGCGCTCGCCACCAGAGAGCCCATATCTTTTAAGTGCACATGGCCGGGAACAAACTGAGTAAAGGAGTTGGCAATCGCAATAATCGGCTTACCAAAATCATTGTCTTTCACCCCTGTGGCGCGCCATAGCGCACGGGCACCCGCCATATTGCGGCCTTCGGTACTGGTTGCTGAACGTAACTTTGGCATTGACTCTATCCTTTATCTCAAATCGAAAATCGTGCCCTTAGGGCCTTACTGCAGTGCTAATACCGCAGCCACTGGATGCTTATGCGTGTACTTTTTGTTGTTGCAAGTTTAGCGGTAACAAGACCTTGCATTGGGTGACATCAATCAATTTATTCAGTTGATTACTGAGCAGCTCGATGGCGCGCTCGCTGTCCACTTCCATATCCAGCGATAGACTCGCATCGTCGTTCATCCGCATTTGCATTTGGGTGACCGTAAAACCACGGTGACGAGTCACACGTAGTACACGTTCTATCACTTCTGGGCGTTGTTGAACCGTTAATTCTAGGGAGTGGATCATGTTTGTTTCTCCATTTCGTCCATCATATCGCTGTTTGATGCGCCGGGGGGCACCAGTGGCCAAACGTTAAAAGCATCGTCGATTGCTACGTGTAACAAATAGGGTCCCTTAGCCGCTAACATTTCGGTTAAGGCCTCTTCCACTTCGTCGGAAGAGAAAATCGTGCGGCCGGGAATATCGAAGGCCGAAGCGAGTTGCACAAAATCAGGATTGTCTGACAGATCGGTTTCGCTGTAGCGCTCTTCAAAGAATAGCTGTTGCCACTGTTTCACCATCCCCAGTTTTTGGTTGTCGATCAGCAGGATCTTCACCGGTAATTTGCGGCGCTTGATGGTGGTGAGCTCCTGCACGTTCATCATAAAAGAGCCATCGCCAGACACTGTGACCACAGTTGCATCGGGGCGAGCCACTTGGGCGCCGATAGCGGCGGGTAAACCAAAGCCCATAGTGCCTAAACCTGCGCTGGATAAATGATCTTCAGGGCGACGGAACCACATATGTTGGGCAACCCACATTTGATGCTGGCCCACATCGCAGCATACGACGCTGTCTTCGGGCAGTTTATTGGCTAAACGGCGCAGCATGGCAGGGGCGTAGATTAAGCTGCCGGGATGTTGATAATCCCATTGATGTTTACGGGCAAGGTGTTCAACCTCTGCCTGCCAAGGCGTGATGTTCAGCGCCATAGTCAAAGCGGGGAAAATCTGGCGTAAATCACCGGCGATGGCCACATCGGGCTGGCGCAGTTTGCCTAGCTCGGCGGCATCGATATCTAAATGGATGACTTTGGCCTTGTTGGCAAAGGTTGCTAAACGTCCAGTCACCCTGTCATCGAAGCGCGCGCCAGCAACCACTAATAAATCACAATCCTGCACCGCGAGGTTGGCCGCCTTTCCGCCATGCATACCTAACATGCCCAAATAACCTGGGGTGCCATGTGCAATACTGCCTAAGCCTTTTAACGTGGCGACCGATGGCATCCCCGTGGCTTTGATAAATTCCCGCAGTTGGTCGACAGCGCCCGCCATCCCCACACCGCCACCCACGTACAACATAGGCTGCTTCGCCTCTGCTAACAGGGCGCGGGCCGCTTCAATCTCACAGACGCTCGCCTGTGGCTCATTAGTTACCGCCAGCAAGGGAGTGCGATATTCCAGTTGTGCGATTTGAATATCCTTAGGGATATCCACCAGCACTGGGCCGGGTCGGCCAGATGCGGCGATTTCGAAGGCTTGATACAGGGTCGGGATCAGATCGTTGACATCCGTCACCATAAAGCTGTGCTTAGTGCAGCTTAAGGACATGCCCAA
Source organism: Shewanella mangrovisoli (assembly GCF_019457635.1). Lineage (NCBI taxonomy): Bacteria > Pseudomonadati > Pseudomonadota > Gammaproteobacteria > Alteromonadales > Shewanellaceae > Shewanella > Shewanella mangrovisoli. The sequence goes on along the minus strand of NZ_CP080412.1, from coordinate 446,960 downwards.
TACATCGATTTCTTGAAACGCATCTGTGCCAATCACGGCGGTTGAAACCTGACCCGTGATAGCGACAACAGGTACAGAATCCAATAACGCATCGGCAAGCGAAGTGATTAGGTTAGTCGCACCAGGGCCAGAGGTCGCAAAGCACACGCCGGTTTTACCACTGGCTCTGGCGTAACCTACTGCGGCAAAGGCTGCGCCTTGTTCGTGGCGGCTTAAGAGATGTTCGACAGGGCTTCCATAGAGGGCATCGTAGATTGGCATAATGGCACCACCGGGGTAACCAAATACTGTGGTAACACCATGTGCTGCCAACACTTTTATGACTGCGTCTGCGCCTCTAATCATCTGCCCTGGTTCCATATTTCTCTCGCTACCTTGATCCTGAAATGCCGAAAATCGACTCGTAATTTGTGCTATTTCGAAACCTCATTTCCAAAACCTAGGGCCTGAAAACGAAGAACCCCCCGGTCCTTTCGGAGCGGGGGGTTCTTTCGAAACTTTTAACCTTTTAGGTCTACCAGTTTGCCATGCGCCGCCCCCGCTGTGATTTAATAATCACTACGGTAATAATCACGAGAATGAGCTTGGCAGCTTGGTTAAACATCAATATGGGTTCCTAATCGGTGTTCTGTATGTGTATCGCTGAAATTCTTATCGCTACTCACTTTTAAGCCTGAGCGATGCTTGCCTTGGGAACCTTGTCCCGCCGCGAGTTATTAGCTTTACCATAAAGCGACAGCCAAACACAATAAAAAATTATCTAATGTCAAAAAAATTCAGCTTCCCTGCCGAGACAATGCAAAACAACAAAGTGAAACGTTAACAAACGCGCGTTAGTGAAACTGATCGCTTACTAACCCATGTCGGTTTTGCCCGCTCGACAACCTACGAAGCAGGAATAAATTTGCGCCGCCGAGCCCCACATCCTTAGGGGCTCGGCTTTTATCAATTAAGCTCCAACAATGCTTTTCATATCAGTCATATAACCACGAAGTTCCGCACCGATATACTCAACTGAGGTGTGGCGAATCGCATCATTGATGGCGATTAACTGCAGGTTATCGACGTTGTTAGAACTGTCCTTCAGACCCGCACCTAAATACTCAGACGACATGGCATTCACATAGTCACGCAGCATAGGCACGGCAGCATGGTTGAACAGATAACAACCGTATTCTGCGGTATCCGAGATCACCACGTTCATCTCGTACAGACGTTTACGGGCGATGGTGTTAGCGATCAACGGCGTTTCATGCAGTGATTCGTAATAGGCGGACTCTTCAACAATACCCGCCGACACCATAGTATCGAAGGCTAATTCGACACCGGCTTTGATCATCGCGACCAGGAAAATCCCCTTGTCGAAATAGGTTTGCTCGTCGATATGCTCGCTCGAAACAGGGGCATTTTCGAAGCCCGTTTCGGCGGTTTCGGCGCGCCAACGCAGCAGGTTAGCGTCGTCATTGGCCCAGTCTTGCATCATAGTGCGAGAAAACTCGCCGCTGATGATGTCATCCATATGTTTTTCGAATAAGGGTTGCAGGATTTCTTTTAAATCTTCTGCAATTTCAAACGCTTTAATCTTGGCTGGATTAGACAGTCTGTCCATCATGTTGGTGATACCGCCGTGCTTAAGCGCCTCGGTCACGGTTTCCCAACCTTGTTGGATTAACTTAGCGGCATAGCCAGGTTCAACACCATCGGCCACCATCTTGTCGTAACCTAAGATAGCGCCCGTCTGCAACATACCGCAGAGAATGGTTTGTTCGCCCATCAGATCCGATTTCACTTCGGCGATAAAGGAAGATTGCAACACGCCCGCGCGGTCACCACCTGTGGCACTCGCATAGGCTTTCGCAATGTCTAAACCATCACCATTAGGGTCGTTTTCAGGGTGCACTGCAATCAAGGTCGGCACACCAAAACCACGCTTGTATTCTTCACGCACTTCAGTACCTGGACACTTAGGCGCAACCATCACAACTGTGATATCGGGGCGGATCTGCATGCCTTCTTCTACGATGTTAAAACCGTGGGAATAGGACAGCGTTGCACCCTGCTTCATCAGCGGCATCACGGCACTAACCACATTGGAGTGCTGCTTATCTGGCGTTAAGTTCAGCACTAAATCCGCCGTTGGGATCAGCTCTTCAAAAGTACCGACTCTGAAGCCATTGTCTGTGGCTTTTTGCCATGAGGCACGCTTTTGAGCAATGGCCTCTGGGCGCAGGGCATAAGCAATATTCAGCCCCGAGTCACGCATGTTCAGACCTTGGTTAAGACCCTGAGCACCACAACCTAAAATAACAATATTCCAATCTTTGATGTAATTGCAGCCGTCGCTGAATTCAGAACGGTCCATGAAACGACATTGGCCAAGCTGTGCTAATTGTTGACGTAAATTCAGAGAGTTAAAATAGTTAGCCATCTGAGATACCACCTTTCAGTCGGGAATTTGGGACTCAACCAATATCAACTTTTTGTTAATGACTGGTTGTGATTAAAATCACTATAACCTATGGCTATCGTTGCTTAAAATGATATATTCGAAACCTCACATTGCGTTTTATGCAATGTCATTTTCGGTGACAACACCCTTGATAAGCGGCCAATAGGACGAGGTTATGGACATACGCACCCTCAAATTGTACCTACACTTATGTGACAGTTTGCACTTCGCCAAGACAGCGGAGCAGATGCACGTCAGTCCCTCGACCTTAAGTCGCGCCTTACAACGGCTCGAAGAAGAAGTGAACGCCAAATTATTCGAACGGGATAATCGCAGCGTGACCTTAACCCATGCAGGGCGCGAGTTTAAATTGTTCGCCGAGCAGACCTTGCACCATTGGCGCAACCTGCGGCATAGTATCGATCTCAAGCAGGATGTACTGCGCGGCACCTTAAATCTCTATTGCTCGGTGACCGCCGCCTACAGCCATTTACCGCAATTGCTGGAACGTTTTCGGCAGGACCATCCCTTTGTTGAGATTGCTCTGACCACGGGAGATGCCGCCAATGCACTGGCCGAAGTGCAACAAAATCGCGCCGACATTGCCATTGCCGCACTGCCGGATCCCTTTCCTGCCACTTTGCATTTCGCCAAGATTGACGATGTGCCCTTGTCATTAATCGCGCCGACCATGCGCTGCGCGGTGCAGCAACTGATAAGCCAAGTCCCCATAGATTGGTCGCGGGTGCCCTTTATCATTCCCGACCATGGCCCGGGGCGACGCCGTGCCGATAATTGGTTCAAACAGATGGGAATAAGCCCCAATATCTATGCGCAGGTGTCGGGACAAGAAGCGATAGCCTCCATGGTGGCGCTCGGATGTGGGGTGAGCATCACCCCTGAAGTGGTGATCAATAACAGCCCAGTGCGGGATAGGATCCAACTGTTAGCCTCCCCCGTGGGCATTGCGCCCTTTGAGCTGGGTTGTTGCTGCAAGGTCAAACGCTTGGACGATCCGATAGTGAATGCGTTTTTAGAAGCGATATAAATTTAGAAGCGATATAAAAAACGGGACTGAGTCCCGTTTTTTATGATGTTGATAAGATTAGGTATCTGGCGACATTAATTTATCGTTGCCATCAATGCGGGTCACCAGCAACTGGTCGACCTTGTAGGCGTCGATATCCACTACTTCAAACTTGTAACCGGCATAGTTAACAAAGTCGGTGCGCTTGGGGATCTTACGCAGCATGTACATCATAAAGCCGGCAATGGTTTCGTAGTTTTGGTTATGGGGGAACTCCTCAATATCGAAGGCACGCATCACGTCGGTAATCGGCGTCACTCCATCCACTAACCAGGAATTGCCATCGCGGGCAATAATCTGCTCTTCGCTCTCGTGCAGCGACCAAGCCCCCATCACTGCGCGTTGCAGATCGTTGGTGGTGACAATCCCCACAACCAGGGCATATTCGTTCATCACCACCGCGAAATCGGCGCGGCTATTTTTGAAGTATTCCATGGCCTCGGACAGGCTTAAGGTATCGGGAATAATCAGAGAAGTGTGCACAAGACTGTTGTCTTTTAAGGTAATTTTCTCACCGTTAATCACACGGATCAGCAGCTCTTTCGCATCTACAAACCCTTTGACCATATCCAATTGGCCATCGCAGACTAAAAACTTAGTATGGGGATCTTCGGCAATCTTACGCTTGATATCTTCCTCGCTGTCTTGCAGCAGGAAATACACTAAGCTCTCACGGGCCGTCATGGCGGACGTTACCGAAACGGTTTGCATTTCAAATACATTTTCGATCATTTGCTGCTCGCCCTTATCGAGCACGCCCGCTTCTGCCCCCGCGTTCATTACCGCATAAATATCGTCTGGGGTGATTTCATCGTTACGCACGGTTGGGATTTGCAGTAACTTGAAGATGGCGCTTGCCATGCCATTGAAAAACCACACCAATGGACGAAGGATCGCGATACAGAAACTCATAGGGCCAACCACCACTAAGGCAACAGGCTCTGGCATCGCCATCGCGATACGTTTGGGCATGAGATCCGCAACCAGAATAAAGGCGCTGGTCACCACGACGAAAGACAGTAAGAAGCTCACTTGGCCTAACCAAGGGTCGCTCATCCACGCACTTAAAAACTGGTAAAAATACGGACGAAACGCCGACTCACCCACAATACCGCCCATGATGGCGACGGCATTCAAGCCAATTTGCACCACAGTAAAAAAGCTACCGGGCTGAGCTTGGAGTTGCAGCACTTTTTCGGCACGGCTGTCCCCTTCTTCGGCTAGCTGACGTAAACGGATTTTGCGTGATGCAGCCAAGGAGATTTCTGACATAGAAAAGAAACAACTTGCGGCGATTAAGCCCAATATTATCATCACGTTATCAAAGAAATTCATGTAACACCTTTTGTTTCACACTAGACTTACTACACCAACCCGCGCAGTGATTTTCGCGAGTCAGTTGAAATTTTTACCTAAAGAATGGGTCGAGGAACAGACGATAAAAGAACCCAGTGCTGCCAAGAAAGCCTTTGCTACACTTAAAAAATCGTCTCTTCGCCTAAAAAGTATGATGCGTATATTATATCCGCTAATCGTCTTAGTATGCGTGATTCTACTCTCGCCAGTTGCCCACGGCGCCGATGAGCATTCCCCATTTAAGTTACGTTTTTGTGTCGAAGAGACTGAATATCCGCCGTTTAATTACTTTATTCGGCAAGATGGCATTAAGACTTCTACGCTTAGCGGCTATGATATCGACCTGCTAGAACAGACCTTCAAACCTATTGGAATTGATTATGAAGTGTTGGCTTTACCATGGTTACGTTGCTTAAAAGACGTACATAATGGCAGCATAGATGCCGCTATGAGCGCATCGCTCAATCGACAACGAGCCACTGATTATACCCCATCTGTTGCTTATTATTACCTCACTCCCAGTTATTTTTATTTGAAAGCTGAACTTGAACCACAGTTTCACATCAAGGATATCAACCAATTGGCTGATTTTGGCACCGTCTGCGGCATCAAGGGTTTCAACTACGATAACTTTGGCTGGCATCACGACACGCCAATTAGCGAGATAAATTCTCTACATCATCTACCGGAAATGCTGCTGAAACACAGGTGTAAATTCTTTATCGCCCGTAAGGAGATTTTGGCAGGCACACTCGCCTTAGCGCAGGCAGGCGAACTGCCGAAGACACTCACCTCACAACCGTCGCCGAATACTCAACAGGAACCCTTTTATATGCTGATTTCGAAGCGTTCAGCTCATAAAGACTTGATTGCTAGTGAGTTTAATCGGCAGGTCAAGGCGATGCGTGATAATCACCAACTCGAAGCCCTCTACCAATACCATATTCAAAAGCTTACTCACGGGGGCGATAAGGGCAGTAATTCGCCTTAGGGCCAATTTGTGGATGGTTACGGCAAGTCTCTGGACGTTGATGATAAATGGTGCAGCGGCGGGTTTTACTGTCTAAATACAAACAGTCATCGTTGGCCATACGAGCCAGAGTAAAGATCGCGGTTTTATGATTAAAGTTGTCGATAATGCGCGCTTTTTGCAGACGTTTGGCGATAGCTTTAAGATCGCCCTCGGCTTCAAACTCATCGACTAACGTCATGCGCACTAGGTCGCTCACAGTGACTTCAACAGGCAGCGTACAGCAGGTCGCGTGGCAAGTGTCGCACAAACCTTTACGGTATTTTTGCCAAGTCGACAAATCATCGATATTGAAAATCGCCACCGCATTAGCCGTATTTTTGCCCCGTTTCGACACGCCAGAACCTACAGATGGAAATTAAAGGGCGGCAATTATAGCAGCCCCAAAGCAGAAATAAATCTGCCGCCACGGCTAGGTTGCAAACACATCGAGGCGAACCTTAATCAACAGTAACTTAACAAGTCTTGAGGCAAAGTCTCGAGGCAGTTTACGATTCGATGACCACAGTATTGCGCCCTTGCTCTTTAGCGCGATACAAACAAATATCGGCACGGCGCAGCACCTCAGAGAGGGTAAACCCGCGAACGCTTGTATCTAAGGGGAGATACCCGCCACCAATGCTGAGGGTAATTTTGCCCTTGGGAGAGCTACGATGGGGAATATCCAAGGCGGCGACTTGATAGCAGAGCTGGTTGGCTATCGCCTCCAATTGGATAGGCGTTATCTGCTCAAGAATAATCGCAAACTCTTCGCCACCGATTCGAGCCAGCAAACTATCCTGCGGCAAGACATCACACTGTTTGAGCGCCTGCGCAACCAATCTAAGCGCCGCATCGCCTTCGAGGTGACCGTAAGTGTCGTTGTAACTCTTAAAGTAATCGACATCCAACATCAGCAACCCCACGGGTTTAGCTTGTTGGAGCAAGGTTTCCAAAGTATGAGTAAAAGGGCGACGATTGCTTAAACCAGTCAACTCATCGGTTTCGGCCATCACACGTAGTTGAGCATTCACCGACACTAAAGCCTGTTGCAGGCTGAGCATCTGTCGCTCTTTTTCCTCACGCAGTAATAATTCGTTCAGAGCCGCCGCAAATTGAGTCAGCATCACCTTCTTTTGTGGATTCCAATTTAATGGACGGCTCACCATGGAAAGCGAGAGTAAACCGAGTAATTCATTGGCATTTTTAATTGCAAATGCGGCGATAGAACAAATCCCAACCGAGCGCAGCGCTTGGTATTCCGTAGGAGACTCATGCTCTAAAAAATCTATCGATTCGATGACTAACGTCGACTCAGACACAAACTTTTGTGCCAGCACAGCAACACTATCGACGGAGATATCTTGGATCTGATTTGCCTGCGACTCACAGCTCCAAAAGCTACGGTAATTGGCGTAGCGCTGGGTAAACTCAATAATACTGACCCGTTCAACATCGAATAACAGTCCAATGCGATGGCAGGCATCGGCGAGGCATTCATCCAGTTGCGAGGTATCTGTGGTTAAAAACTGCAGTGACATCTCGGCTAATAACTGATTCGCCTGGGATTGCCAATTAAGCTCTTGAGTTCGCTCGTCGACTAAACGCGCCAACTGATTCTGCTGCTGTTGTAATTCGCGTCCCTGACGCTTGTTAATGGCTAAGTCATTGCGAATGCGCTGATACATGGCCTGTAGCGATTGCGCCACATGGCCAATTTCATCTTGGCTGGTCACTACACTGATGGGCACTTTCAGTTTGGGTAATGAATTCAAATTGATTTGATTGGCAAACCGCTCCAGTGCCGACAATCGGTTGGTCACCAATAAACGCACCATAGTGAGGATCAGGTAAATCATCAGCAGGGTTTTAAGGCCATTGCCGAGGACGATGATAATCAACTGCTGCCATAATTCGTAATACAGCTTATTGGTGTCCAGACCAACGGTGAGTGACCCAATCAGCTGCTCTTGATACATTATCGGATAATGAAACGAAGTTTGGTTGTCCTCCTGCGCACCTAAGGACTTACCTAGCTGCATGGTCACACCATCGACACTTTCGAGATTGACACTCGAAACCATGGGCATCATCCCTAAACCCGACAACAGATCGGATAACAGGCTATGGTCGACATCCCAGAGCGACTTAGCAATGCTAGGCAAGATAGACTCGGAATACTCACGAATATCCGCCGTAGCCTTATCTATGCTCTCCTGATAATTCCATACCAACTGCACCAACATAGTCAGGACGGCAAAAAACGAGCTCACCCCAATAATAGTGAGCGTCATCCTGTGGCTGATGGAATGATTACGATGCTTCATGGATACCTATTCGTTATTATTGCGGTGGCAACTTATCCAAAATTTGGGATTGAAAAATTGCCGACCAATCCCTTGCCACTAACATGCGATAAAACTCTGAGCCCGGCTCAAGCACGCTAAATAACTGGACCTTGTCGTAGGGATAATATTGCCCTGTCGCCTGATAATGTTGCAGTTGCACTAACCCCAATGCGCCCGCTAAAAAATGCCCACCACCGAGTACACTGAGTTGTTGCTCTTGGCGAAGCCGTAAAATCTCGGCTGACGTATTTACAGAGCTCACCAACACATCTCGCCTTGGGTTGAGCCCTTTTTCCTTCAATGCCTTAATTACCCCCATCGCCATTCTGTCACTTGCGGTCCAAATCAACTTTAAATCGGGATAACGGGTCAGCAGCGTCAATGCTTGCCCATAGGCAATATCCTCACTCCATTGGCCATAAACCGTTTGTGTGACTGTCACATTGGGTTGCATAAAGAAATAATCGTTGGCGCCCTGAGTCCGCAGAACAGATGCGGGCGTGGACTTATCGCCCGAGATCAATAAAACCTTAGCTTTTTTAACGTCTAACCCCGTTAACAAAGCTTTAGCGGTCTCGGCTCCGATAGCATAATTATCGGGCATAATGGCGGGCAATAAATAGGTCTGCCAATGGGGATCTTGCAATAGCATTTCCCGTTCGGCCACGGAAATATCATTCAAAATAAGCTGCACATAAATGGGATGGTGATAAAGCATCTGCAACATTTTTAATGCTGATTGCTTCTCATTAACCAAAATAACCTGATTGGGAAGGGATTGTTGCGATTTTAATAAAGAGTCTAACTGGCTAATCATTTTAAAATGATTGCGATCTGAATGGATAATTTGCAAATTAATGTCGAGTTTTGCTGAGGCCACCCACATTAATTTGTCGACATCACCCCAAAAGCTATCGGCCTCGGCACCGGGATTGAAAAACGCCACATCGAGTTTGGCCCATGCTGGCATAGTAGAAAACAATATGCCAATAAATAAACAGGTTAAGCACCATAGACGCAAAGGCGAGTACTCCTCGACCATGTTTCCCCACATGTGATCCGTCACCAGAGGTCACTTTCTTATTATCGATTCACAACCGTGTTACCGCATAAAGATTTATGCCCGATACAGGCAATCACTCATTCGATTAAACCACAAAAACTTACAAAGTGTACGTTATTAATAACGAATGATGATTTTCTCTATCGTTTACTTCTAGGATTGAAACACATTTATTTTAATATGAATAAGATAAGGAGAAATATGCCCCAAGGGCAATTTAGCCCATAAGACTGAAATAAATCTTCAATTCGTCGCAAAACCCTCACATAACCGCACCCACCGAGCAACTCAGCCCAAGATTGCCTTACGCTTATACTCTGTTAGTATATGTATAAATTCACAGTGATTGAGCGCTAACGACTTGCAGCAATTGGATCTTGTTCCGATCACCGACCTCAAAGGCGTCGCCAAAAGGGTGGCGGAAAAACTCGCAAAGCTCGGCATCACAACAGTACAAGATCTGCTGTTTCACTTACCCCTGCGCTACGAAGACCGCACTCAAATTTATCCTATTGCCGCCTTAATGCCGGGTAATTACGGCACCATTGAAGCCGAAATCCAGTCGACACAAATCATTCAAGGCCGCAAACGCATGCTGGTGTGCAATGTGCGGGATAATACCGGCAGCATGAGCCTGCGCTTCTTTAACTTTTCGATGGCGCAACGCAATGCGATGCAAAATGGCTTAATGATCCGCGCCTATGGCGAAATTCGCCGGGGTAATCATCAGGCCGAAATCGTCCATCCCGAGTACAAAATTGTCTATCCCGGTGAAGATATTCATTTAAGTGATACCCTCACGCCGATTTATCCCACCACGGAAGGGCTCAAACAGGCGAGCTGGATTAAGCTCACCGAGCAAGCCCTCGAATTATTAGAAGACGGTGGTTTGACCGAGTTATTACCCGCCAATTTGCAGCCCAATAGCATGAGCTTGAAACAGGCACTGCAAACCCTGCATCGTCCCCACGCGGGGATATCGCAATTTGACTTAGAGCTCGGCCAGCATCCGGCGCAGCAACGACTGGTGCAGGAAGAACTGCTCGCCCATAACCTCAGCATGCTCCGCCTCAGGCAGCGCAGCAATCTCGACGCTGCCGTGACCATGCACGCCAGCGGCCAGCTTTTGAATCCCTTTCTCGCCTCATTACCCTTTAAACCGACGGGCGCCCAGCAAAGGGTCGTCGCCGAGATAGGTAAAGATTTAGCACAGCCACACCCCATGATGCGCTTAGTTCAAGGTGATGTAGGTTCGGGTAAAACCTTGGTCGCCGCCCTCGCCGCATTGCAAGCCATCGAAAATGGCTACCAAGTGGCCATGATGGCGCCCACCGAATTACTCGCCGAGCAGCATGCGACTAACTTTGCCGCGTGGTTTGAATCCCTCGGGTTAAAAGTCGGTTGGCTAGCGGGCAAGCTTAAAGGCAAGGCACGAGCGCAATCCTTAGCCGATATTGAATCGGGCGCGGCGCAAATGGTGATAGGCACCCATGCCATCTTCCAACAGCAGGTGACCTTTAACAAACTCGCCTTGATCATCATTGACGAGCAGCACAGGTTCGGGGTTCACCAACGGATGGGACTCAGGGAAAAAGGCATTAGCCAAGGCTTTCATCCCCACCAGTTAATTATGACGGCAACGCCGATCCCACGAACCTTAGCCATGACGGCCTACGCCGATTTGGATACCTCGATTATCGATGAGTTGCCGCCTGGCCGCACGCCCGTGACCACAGTCGCCATTCCCGATTCGCGTCGCAATGAAGTGCTGGAACGCGTCCGCAACAGCGTAGTCACGGATAAACGCCAAGCCTATTGGGTATGTACCTTGATTGAAGAATCCGAAGTCCTCGAGTGCCAAGCGGCGGAAGATACCGCCGAAGAGTTGCGCCAAGCACTGCCGGAACTGAGCATAGGTTTAGTCCACGGCCGGATGAAAAGCGCTGAAAAGCAAAAAATTATGGCCGACTTCAAGGCGGGAACTATTCATTTATTGGTGGCAACCACAGTGATTGAAGTCGGCGTCGACGTCCCCAACTCCAGCTTAATGATTATCGAAAACCCAGAGCGACTAGGCCTTGCACAGTTGCACCAGCTGCGGGGCCGTGTAGGGCGCGGTGCCGTGGCAAGCCATTGTGTGTTACTCTACAAGGCGCCATTGAGCCAAACTGCGAGCCAGCGGTTAAATGTGCTCAGGCAAAGTAATGATGGTTTTGTGATTGCACAGAAAGACTTAGAGATCCGTGGGCCGGGCGAAGTACTGGGCACTAAGCAAACGGGGCTGGCCGAGCTGAAAATCGCCGACCTTGTCCGCGATCAGGCGCTTATCCCACATATCCAAAAACTGGCGAGCCATGTGATGTCACAGGCGCCAGAGTCGGTCGATGCCATTATTCATCGTTGGCTTGGACACAGGCAGCAATACGTTCAAGCCTAAACCTTAAGCTAACCCCTTCAAGGTAAAATAAATTCAGCCTGTTCAGCTCACCGCTATGGACAAGCGCGTGGAAACTTGCACAATGAACCTGCCACCGACAACTCGTTGGCACTTGCACTTTAAATGTTAGCTGCATGTATTCACCCCGTTACCTTGACACTTAAGCGAAGGATGTAAAATGCAAGTTAATCAAGATGATAGAATTACACCTCAAGAAACCTCCTCAAGCAGTAATCGCTTTGCTTTGATTGCGATTGTGCTCGTCCTACTGCTCTCTGCGGGAGGTTATTATTACTACACCAAAGATGACTCACCCAAGCTCATCCCCAATGCGCCCATAGTGCTGCCTGAGCCGCCTTCATCTGAACCAATGACGCTCGAAACGGGCACTGAGCCTGAAACCGCACCGGTGGAAAATGAAACCCCAGCGGCGACCACGACGGAAACCGAAACCGTTGTCACGCCAACCGAGCCTGCGATTCCTGAAGAAGTCGTCCCCAGCCTGCCTGAGAGCGATGCCTTCGTGCATCAAAAAGCGCTGGCGATCATCAATAACAACGTGGTCGGCTCCTCCTTAGTGAACCAAGATTTGGCCCGTCAGTTTGTGGTGTTCGTGGACAACTTGGCCCAAGGCGATCTCGCCCGCAAAGTCAGCCCAGTCAAAGGCCCAGAAAAGCTGTTCGCTGTGTCTGAAATCACGAGCAAAGTGTATTTAAATCCAGAGAGTTACCACAGATATGACGCCTATGCGACTGTGATTGCCAACATGGATGAGCAAACCTTAATGCACACCTACAAACAGCTCACGCCGCTGTTTGACGAGGCCTTTGCCGAATTGGGTTACAGCAACGCCAAGTTCAATGACAGAATGCTGCAAGCCATTAAGATCATGCTCGCAGCTCCTATCATCGAAGAGCCTATTGAGCTGAGTTCTATCAGCGTGAACTACCGCTTTGTAGATCCTAATTTAGAGGCCTTACCGAGCGCGCAAAAACTGATGATCCGCATGGGGCCAGAAAACACCCGTAAAGTGAAAGCGGCGCTGCGTAAACTGGAAAACCAACTCGCCCAGTAATGCTCCAAACTTGTCTAAAAAGGCGCCTAGTGCGCCTTTTTTTACATCCACACTTTCAGCTCCATTTCAGCGTATAAACCCAGCTTGCTAGTCGTTCAACTCTGGTTCAGTAAGACAGTTTATAGTGCTCTTCCCCCAACTGTTCTGCTGCAACTTATGTTGCTTAACAGTGATAAATCGAATCTTGATTGCATTTTGTTAACCGTCATGATGCAAATGGCTTCATTAAAACTAAGGACTTAGTGTAGAATAAGCCGCACATTCATCGGGGAATTGGCGCGATTTATCCAACGCGTAGACAAGCTATAGGCCTATCAATTCATTAATATTTTTCGCTTAGTTAGGGATAACTAAGACAGCTTTAAATAGTGTCGAGGCAAAGTAGTGCAACTCAGATTCAGCATCCATTCTTGGGGCGCATGGGCGCCAAAGTATCCACAGCGTGATGACTGGCAAACTTGGTGCAAGCACTCGGCTGACACAAGCAAAGAAAATGACCTCGAGGGGATTTCCCCTGCACTTTCGCAAGTTCCCGCCATGCAGCGCAGACGTTTTAGCCGTTTAACCAAGATGATGCTGGATGTCAGCTTCCAATGTGAGGCAGCACCTAACTGTCGCTCGATATTTGCTTCTCGCCACGGCGAGCTGCACCGCACCATTGGCCTGCTCGAAGATATTATTGAAAAACAACCGCTTTCCCCCTTAGGTTTTAGTCAGTCGGTGCATAACACTGGCAGTGGTATTTTTGGTATTTTAACCAACAATACCGCCCCTTCGACCTCGATTGCCGCGGGAACAGAAACCCTTTCCCAAGCCATGGTGGAAGCGTTCGCCCAGCTGTACCAATCGCCTGAGCCACTGCTGTTGGTGTTTGGCGATGACCCCGTCCCGCCGGTCTATGATGAATTTACCCAAGAGTTTGAGTTGCCCTTAGCCCTAGGATTGACCCTAGCGCCTGCAGATGAGAGTGCGACCGTTACTCTCACCCTAAGCCAACTGACAACGGAGCAGCAACAGCAGGCCACGCCGCTGTCCTACGGCAAGTTGATCCACGCGCTGGCGACCTCACAGGATATTGCCGGCTGCTTGTCGCACTGGCACTGGAGCCTAACGCATGCCTAATCCAGTACCACACAATGCCGAATTTAATGTCGCTTATACGCTGCCTGAAAAACGCCGCGCGGGAATCAACTATATTCCCCGTTGGCTCGGCGGCGTCAGTTGCTACATCGCCTTTGGCCTCGGTGGACTGTTAAGCTCGCTAACCATCTTGCCTCTGCTGCGTTTTTGGCCGGGCACGCCCGAGGCGCGGATTATCCGCGTACAAAAGGCCGTGCACACTATGTTTAAAGGCTTTGTGGCCATGTTAACTTGGGCGGGAGTGATCCGAGTCAGTACCCATAATGCCGAACTGCTGCGAGATGCTAAGGGTGTGATAGTGATTGCCAATCACCCGAGTCTGGTCGATGTGGTGGTATTAATCAGTTTGATGCCCAATGCGGGCTGTATCGTTAAACAGGGGCTGTGGCGCAATCCCTTCTTACGCGGGGTCGTCTCCTGCGCGGGATATATTCCCAATCGCGGTGCCGAGCTGATGCTCGAAGATTGCCGCGGAGTGCTCGCCAGAGGCACTAATTTAATTATATTCCCTGAAGGTACGCGCACAGTATTTGGCTCAATAATCAATGAGTTTGCCCGCGGTGCCGCCAATATTGCGATTCGCACCCAAGCCGATATTTTACCTGTGGTTTTGCGCACCAATGTGCGTGGTTTGACAAAGGAACAACCTTGGTATGAGATCCCAAGGCAGACCATGGGAATGGCCGTCGAAATCGGCAACACAATTTCTCACCAAGGCTACCAAGCCCCTTTGGGTGAGCATGCGAAAATGGCTCGGCAATTAACCCGAGACCTTGAACAATACTATCAACAACAACTCGAAAATAATTATGACTTTACATAACGAAATTAAACAGTTGATCATCGACTGCCTCGACTTAGAAGACGTCAGTATTGATGATATCGACACAGATGCACCGCTCTTTGGTGAGGGACTTGGACTCGACTCGATCGACGCGCTCGAGCTGGGTTTAGCCATCAAGAAAAAATTTGATGTGAAAATCGAAGCCAACTCGGATAGCACTAAGGCGCATTTTTACAGCGTCGCCAGCCTAGCTAACTTCATCGAATCACAACGTCCGTAGGAGAGGAAGATGCAAAACCGCGAACAAATCCTCGCTATGTTGACCACGATTTTGGTGGATGAGTTTGAAATCGATGCCGATGCCATTACCCCAGAGGCGAATCTCTACCAAGAGTTAGATCTGGACAGCATAGATGCCGTCGACTTAGTGATTAAGCTGCAGCAACTCACGGGCAAGAAAATTCAGCCCGACGAGTTTAAATCTGTACGCACAGTCAACGATGTGGTTAATGCCATTGAAGGCTTAGTTAAAGACTAATGCGTGTCCTGCTACAAGTACTAACCGCACTCGCGCTGATTGCTTATCCAGTCGCCGTGTATTTAGGACTGAATTATCTGCCAGCAGGCACCATAGCCCTAGTGCTATGCCTCTTGTTGGTAGTGCGTTTAATGCTGCAAAAGCAAAAGGTTAAAACCTTAGTTTTGCCTTTGCTTGTGGGGATTGCACTCACAGCGGGCAGTTTTGTCGCCAAACGCAGCGACTGGCTCTTGTATTACCCCGTGGTGATAAACCTCACCATGTTAGCCCTGTTTAGCTACTCGCTATACCAAGGCCCGAGCATGATTGAACGGCTCGCACGGCTCAAAGAGCCCGATTTGCCGGATGAAGCCATAGGTTATCTTAAAAAAGTCACCCTGCTTTGGTGTGGCTTATTTATCCTAAACGGCACTGTGGCGGCCTATACCGCCGCGTTTACCAGCCTAGCAACTTGGACCTTGTATAACGGTTTGATTGCATACGTACTCATGGGACTGCTCCTCGGTGGGGAATGGTTATATCGCAGCTTTTGGTTGAAGAAGACATGACACAACTACTCAAAAACTGGTTAACCCAAGGGCCATTCGCCCAACAACTGATCAGCTTTAATCACCATGACATAGTCACAGGTGCCCTGTTTACCAATCAGGTTGCGCATTTTTACGAGCAGCTGCGCCAAGCGCCTGAACAAAAATGGTTACTGGCGAGTGATACCAGCGATCTGTTTGCCGTGGGTTTATGTGCCGCACTCTTGGCGGGCAAGGAAATTATTCTGCCGCCCAACACCCAAACTGGCACCCTGAGTGAACTGACCCATCAGTTTGAAGGCATATTGTCAGACAAACCACTGTGCGAGAGTCACGCCTTTATCCTGCTGAATAAAGAGCTGAGTCTGCCCACCAAACCTTGGCCAGAGAGCGACAGCTTTGGTGAACTGCTGCTCTTTACCTCGGGCAGCAGTGGCGAGCCCAAGGCGATTCGCAAAAGCTTAAGGCAGCTCGATGCCGAAGTGACAGTGCTCGAGCACACCTTCGCCGAGCATTTGCCCCATTGCAGTGTGGTATCGACCGTTTCCCATCAGCATATCTACGGCTTGTTGTTTAAGATCCTCTGGCCCTTAGCCGCCAGTCGCCCTTTTTTAAGCGAGCAGATCGAATACCCTGAGACCTTAAGCTACTACACCGCACTGTTGCCGAATTTGTGCCTCATCAGTAGCCCAGCGCAATTATCCCGTTTGCCTAAGGCGCTAGAACACGAACGCCAACTTCGCTCACCCAGCTTAGTCTTTAGCTCCGGCGGGCCATTAAGTTTCACCGCCGCCCAAGGGGTTGCCCAGTGCTACGGCCATTTACCTATCGAGATATTCGGCAGCACCGAAACCGGCGGTATCGCCTATCGTCGCCAACACGAGGCCGACGAACCTTGGCAAGTGTTTGAACAAATTACCATAGACCAAGACGCTGACGATGGCGCCCTGCTGCTGAAGTCACCCTATTTGGCTGACGATCAGTGGTTACGTTGCGAAGATAAAATCGAGCCGACGGCCAATGGCCAATTCAGGCTCAAGGGAAGACTCGATCGCATAGTTAAGATTGAAGAAAAACGTCTTTCACTGGCGCAAATGGAGACCTTGCTCTGTAGCCACGCCTATGTCGAGCATGCCGCCTTGGTCGTATTACCCCAGTTTAAATCCCAGTTAGGGGCGGTGATCACCCTGTCGCCATTGGGCCGAAGCGTGCACCAAGAGCAGGGAAAACTCAGTATCAACAACGCGTTAAAAGCGCATCTACTGACTCAGTTCGAGCGCGTGACCTTGCCGCGCCGCTGGCGTTACCCCGAAACCTTACCGTTAAACACTCAGGGCAAGCGCGTCGTCGCCCAGCTAGTTGAGTTATTTGACCATGATTAAGTCGAGTTTACCGCCGATCCTCGCATCAGAGATCGGCCCTGAGAGTATTGAACTGCGCCTTTTTGTCGCCGCCGATCTCGAATATTTTAACGGCCATTTTCCCGAGCAAGCCGTGCTCCCCGGCGTAACCCAACTCGATTGGGCCGTGCGCTTAGGTTGCAAGCATTTTGGTTACAACGCTGCGGTCGCTAATTTAGAAGTGCTAAAGTTTCAACAGCTTATTCTGCCAGGGCAGGAAGTCACCTTAGCCATTAGCCATAATGCCGCCAAAGAGAAGTTAACCTTTGCCTACAGCGATGGCGACCACCGCTATGCCTCAGGGCGTATCAGCTTTGCTAGTCAGCAAGATGATGGAGCGTCCCTGTGAGCGACGGTATGAGCGACACAATGCTAGTACCGCCGAGTGATTTAATGGGCACGGCGCTAATCAAGCTGGCACTGGTGATCCCCAATTATAATCATAGCGCCGCGATCGCCCAGACCTTGGCCGAGCTTGCCGCCCTCAATCTGCCCTGCTATTTAATTGACGATGGCAGCAACGATGAGACCCGCTATCTGCTGCAATCCTTGGCGGAGCAACACGACTGGGTGACGCTACTGCAACACCCCTATAACCGTGGTAAAGGCGCGGCTGTGATGACGGGGCTTCGCCGCGCCTATCGCGATGGCTTTACCCATGCGCTACAGATCGATGCCGATGGCCAGCATAATTTGAGCGATATCCCCGCCATGCTCGCCAAGGCGCAGTCCAAGCCGGATGCGCTGATCTCGGGCAAGCCCGAGTACGACGAGTCCGTCCCCAAGGGGCGACTCTACGGTCGTTACCTCACCCACTTTTGGGTATGGGTCGAAACCTTAAGCTTTGATATTCAAGATTCTATGTGCGGATTTAGGGTGTATCCCTTAGCCGCCACCGAGCGTCTCTTAAGCCAGCACGCCCTCACGGAGCGGATGGATTTTGATATCGAAATCCTAGTCAAACTCTACTGGCAAGGGGTGGAAATTCTGTTTCACCCCACTAAGGTCATTTATCCCGAAAACGGCGTCAGCCACTTTCAAGGTGTGGCCGACAATGTGCGCATCACTAAGCTGCACACCCGATTATTTTTCGGCATGTTAAAGCGCCTGCCACAACTGCTGCGCCGTAAACAGAAAGCGCAATCGCTCCAGCCCGATAAAGCATCAACCCATTGGTCAGGGATGAAGGAGCGCGGTAGTTATTGGGGCATAAAACTGTTAGTCGAAAGCTACCGATTCGGCGGCCATTGGTTGTGCCGCGCCATTATGTATCCGGTAATTTGCTATTTCTTCCTGACGGGCAAAGTCAGCCGCGAGGCCTCGTTGGATTTTCTGCGCCGCGTGCAACGCCTCGAGCCGCAACATCCGCAATTGAATCGCCCCATTCGCTGGCGCGATAGCCTGAACCACTTTCTCGCCTTTGGTAATGCGGCGCTCGATAGAATCGATGCCTGGTGCGACCGTATTCAATTAAGCCAAGTGGATTTTCCCGACCGCCAGGTGCTAGCCGATCAGCTAGAAAGTGGCAAAGGTGCCGTGCTGCTGGTCTCCCACTTGGGTAATCTCGAACTGTGCCGCGCGATTTCAATCCACCAGCGCAAGGTCAAAGTGAATGTCATGGTGTTAACCAGCCATGCCGAAAACTTTAATAATGTCCTCAAGCAATTAAACCCCGATAGCACGCTGAATTTGATCCAAGTAACCGAGCTTAATCCCGCCACCTCTATGCTGCTACAGCAAAAGATTGAAGACGGTGAGCTAGTAGTGATTGCTGGCGATAGAACCTCATCCCACTCCCAAGGACGCGTGGTATATGCGCCATTTATGGGTGAAGAGGCAGCCTTCCCGCAGGGGCCATTTATTCTAGCCGGCCTCTTGGATTGCCCAGTGTATCTGATGTTTTGCCTGCGCGAACAAGGGCGATATCGCGTGCATTTGGAGCACTTTAGCAACAGCCTCAAGGGCCCGCGTGCAGGGCGAATGGAACGACTACAACAGGCGGTGCATAACTACAGCGAGCGCCTCGAACACTATGCAAGGCGTGAGCCCTTGCAATGGTTTAACTTTTTTGATTTTTGGCGGGACGATAGCAAGGTTAACCGCGCGACATCCGCCCCACAAACGACAGCAGCACTCCCGGAGCTGGAGCGCACTACAGACAGGACAGAGCATTTATGAGCCACGCAGTTACTCACACGACAACCACTGAGCAGCCAATCGAATTTGGCCGTCAGTTACTCACATTAGAGCAAGTCGTCGCCGTTGCTAAGGGTGCTAAAGTCAAACTTTGTGATGATGCCGATTACCAAGCTTATATCCAAAAGGGCGCCCGCTTTATCGACAGCCTGCTACACGAAGAAGGTGTGGTCTATGGCGTCACCACCGGCTATGGCGACTCTTGCACAGTCAACGTAAGTCTCGATTTAGTCCACGAATTGCCACTGCACTTATCCCGCTTCCATGGCTGTGGCCTCGGCGAAGTCTTGAGCGTGATGCAGGCGCGCGCCGTGATGGTTTGCCGTTTAAACTCCCTCGCCATTGGTAAATCCGGCGTGACCTATGAGCTCTTAAAGCGCATCGAAACCTTGCTTAATCTCAATATAGTGCCGGTGATCCCAGAGGAAGGTTCGGTCGGTGCCAGCGGTGACTTAACGCCATTGTCTTACTTGGCCGCCGCGCTAGTTGGCGAGCGCGAAGTGATTTATAACGGCGAGCGCAGAGCCACCCAAGAGGTTTACCGTGAGCTGAACATCACGCCCCATGTGCTGCGCCCCAAGGAAGGTTTAGCCCTGATGAATGGCACGGCAGTGATGACGGCATTAGCCTGTTTAGCCTTTGATCGCGCACAATATTTAGCGCGTTTAGCCAGCCGCATTACCGCCATGGCGTCGTTAACCCTCAAAGGTAACTCGAACCATTTCGACGATATTCTGTTTGCCGCCAAACCCCATCCGGGACAAAACCAAATCGCGACCTGGATTAGGGAAGATTTGAACCACCATGTTCACCCGCGCAATTCCGACAGATTGCAGGACAGATATTCCATCCGCTGCGCGCCGCACATCATTGGCGTATTGCAGGATGCACTGCCCTTTATGCGCCAATTTATCGAAACCGAAGTCAACAGCGCCAACGACAACCCCATAGTCGATGGTGAAGGCGAGCATATTCTCCACGGCGGCCATTTTTACGGTGGACACATTGCCTTTGCGATGGATTCCTTAAAAAACACTGTGGCCAACATCGCCGATCTTATCGACCGCCAAATGGCACTAGTGATGGATCCTAAGTTTAACAACGGTTTACCCGCTAACCTTTCGGGTTCTACTGGCGCGCGCCGTGCCATCAACCATGGCTTTAAGGCGGTACAGATCGGGGTTTCGGCATGGACCGCAGAGGCGCTCAAACACACTATGCCTGCGAGCGTGTTCTCTCGCTCAACCGAATGCCATAACCAAGATAAAGTCAGCATGGGTACTATCGCCGCCCGTGACTGTATGCGCGTGTTGCAGCTGACAGAACAAGTCGCCGCGGCTGCCCTGCTCGCCATGACCCAAGGCATTGGTCTGCGCATCACACAGAACGAGTTAGACGAAGCCTCGCTGACGCCATCGCTAGCAACCACGCTCGCCCAAGTGCGCGCTGACTTTGAGCCATTAGTCGAAGACAGACCGCTCGAAGCCGTATTGCGCCAAACCGTTGCGAAAATCCAAGCGGGCGAATGGGAAGTGTGCCGATGAAATCCTTGCTCAGCATAGAAATGGACATGCAGATCCCCTTCCACGATGTGGATTCGATGGGGATCACTTGGCATGGTAATTACCTACGTTATTTCGAGATTGCCCGCTGCAAATTGCTCGACGAGTTAGGCTACAACTATCGCCAAATGCAGGCGTCGAACTACGCTTGGCCAATTATTGATTTGCAGATCAAATACGTAAAGGCCAGCACCTTCGAGCAACACATTACCGTGCGCGCCGAGTTGGTCGAGTGGGAAAATCGTTTAAAAATCAATTATCAAATCCGTGATACGGCAAGCGGCGAGCGCATTACTAAGGGCTATACCATTCAGGCGGCAGTGGATATGACGAGCCAAGAAATGTGCTTTGTGACGCCAGAGATATTCCGCAGCAAAATCGCCCCGCTACTTGCAAAGGCGGATAGCGAATGATTGCCCTCTTTACAAATTGGCCACGAGCTAAGTGGTCGCAATGGTTCTGCCAAAGCCTACTATTAAGCTGCACACTGCTGCTTGGTTCAGTACAGGCGCAGAGCCTTGCCGATTCTAATCTCAATGGTGCAAACCTCACTGACTCAACCCTCAGAGGTGCGAGCCAGTACCAAACACTATTCGCCCAAGGCGCAGATAACGCCGCATTACTCGCCCTCAGCCAAAAGCTCAATCTTGGCGAGACGGTTCGCGGTCACTTTGTGCAATCACGCCAACTTAAAGTGCTGAAAAAGCCCCTAGTGAGCCAAGGCCAGTTTGTGTTCGACAAGGCACAAGGACTGATCTGGCAACAACTAAGCCCCTTCGAATCTTTGCTGATTTTAAAGGATAAGCAACTGATCCAAAAAGATAGCCAAGGGCGAGTGCAAATCAGCCAAGCCGATGCTTCGGCAAGCGCAGCGGCCATGGGTGATTTGTTACCGAGTCTAGTGAATGCCATGCTGGGCGGCGATATTTCGGGCTTAAGTGCAAACTTCGAACTGCACTTTTTCGCCCAAGAGCCCTTAGCGCAAGGCAAGTCGCCACAAGAAGACTCAAGTTCAGGCAGCGCAAACTGGCAGTTGGGATTAACCCCTAAAGATCCGCTGATGAAGAAGGCCATCGCCCATATGGTGCTCGAAGGCAGCGATACGCTACACGCCTTAGTGCTGCTCAGTGCCGCACCCAACGTGAGTCCGCAGGATATCACCCGTATCGATTTTAGCGAGCTGCGCCAAGGTCCACTGAGTGAGGCTGAGTTAGCCCAATATGCCATCAGCCAGACAACGCCTAAAGACACTGGTCCGAGAGAATAAGGCAGAATCATGGCGCCCAAGATTGCCACACGTATTGGCCACAGCCTGATGCAAACCTCGACTAAATGGCGCTTCGCGATTTGGCTGAGCCTGATGCTGGCGGCGAGCCTGTGGACGCTACAGCTGTGGCAAAATGGGGCAAAGGTTCAAAGCGATATTCTCGCCATGTTGCCCCATCTTCAGCAGGACGCACTCACGGCGCGCGCCCTCGAACAAGTGGAATCGACACTCGCCGATCAAGTGTATCTCGCTCTAATTGCCGAGGATGAACCTCAGGCGGTTGCGGCGGCCACACTCCTGATGGAGCAGCTTAAGACTCAAAATACCGCCTTTACCGATATTCGCAGCGCCGATCTGCAGATGGGTGAAGCCCTAGGGCAATTTTATTTCCCCTATCGCTTTAAACTGCTCACGCCTGAACAAACCGAAGCCTTAAGCCATAATGGCCTCGAGCACTTAATTGCCTCAGCCACTCAGCAGCTCTACAATGCCTTTAGTTATGCCAATAGCCAACTCTTGACCCAAGATCCTTTGCTATTGTTCCCCGCCAATTTGCTCGCCCTTGCGCCTAGTTCGAAGCTGAGCGCCAGCCAAGGGATTTTACTTGCTCATCCACAAGGTGTTGATACCAAACAAGGTGTTGATAATAGTGAAGGCGTGGCCGCCATTGTGATGGCAAAGGGCACCGAAAGCGCCTTTAACCCTAATGCGCAATTACGCCAGCAAGCGGCACTGACTCAGGCGCTGAATGCCGTCAGCGCCCAATATGCCGGCATTAAAGTGTTACAGGCGGGCGCGCTGTTCCATGCCATAGAAGCTACCAATACCGCTAAGAGTGAAATCTCTGTCCTCGGCCTCGCCTCTTTGCTTGGCGTAGTGTCATTGGTTTGGCTGGCCTTTCGCTCCGTGATGCCACTCTTGCTAGCGATGGTGACAATCGGCAGCGGCCTGCTGCTGGCGGTGACTTTTACCTTAAGCGTGTTCGGGGAGCTACATTTACTCACTCTCGTCTTTGGCACTAGCCTGATAGGGATTGCCATCGACTACAGCTTTCATTTTTACTGCGAGCGCTTAAGCGATCATCAGCGTAGCGCGCAGGCGACCGTGGCCTATATCTTCCCCACAGTTTCACTCGCCTTTATCACCAGTGCCTTAGCCTATGTCGGTATCGGTTTAGCGCCGTTTCCTGGCATGCAGCAGGTAGCGATTTTCTGCGCCTCAGGCTTACTCGGCGCCTACCTGACGTTAGTGCTCGCCTATCCATTATTGGCGGGCAGCAAGTTACCTTCGGGGGAGCGTCCGTTAACCCTCGCACAAGCTTATCTTGCGAAACTCACCGGATTCTCCAATAAACTGATCTCGCCATGGGGATTGAGTCTGTTTGCCTTAGTGCTCGTGGGAATCTGCCTGTTGGGGATCAGCAAGCTTAACGTCGACGATGATATTCGCCATTTACAGCAAAGCCCTGCGAGTGTGACTGAGCCTGAAGACAAGCTCAGAAAATTACTCAGTGGCGGCACGGATAACCAGTTTTTATTGGTGCGCGCCCCCAGCGAAGAATCCTTACTGCAACGGCTCGAAACCCTAAGTCCGCAGCTCGATGCCGCCATTAAACAGCAAGAGCTGGGCAACTATGTCAGCCTCAGCCGTTATCTGCCGAGCAAGCAAAAGCAGGATGCGGCGTATCAATTGCAGGGCAAGATTTACCAGTCGCAATTAACCACAGTGCTATACAGCATTGGCCTCGATGACAGCCTAGCACCTGAGCTTTCTGCCGCCTATCTTGCCGCCAAGGATAGCTATATCACCCCGACGGATTTTTTCGAACTGGGCCTAGGCAAACAGTTAGCCCCTCTCTGGCTTGCACCACAGGGATTAGCGCCGATTGGGCACTCAACAGAGTCAGCGACCAGCCCCGATAATGCCAACCTAGGGAATGAAAGCCACGGCGCCATAGTGCTGCTCGGTGGTATTGAAGATATTACGGCCCTCAAGGCACGCTTTGCCGAGGACCCGCAGGTGCAGCTTATTGATAAAGTCGCGGATATCTCCACGATAATGGGGCATTATCGCCTGCTTACGCTCAAGTTATTGGGGCTGGCGCTCGTTATCGCCCTCTTGCTATTTAGCCTGAGCTTTGGCGTTAAAAGAGCCGCCCTAGTGGTCGCCGTGCCTGCACTGGCTGCGGTACTCACCTTGGCCATTTTAGGCTTAGTCGGCTCGCCCTTAAGCTTGTTTCATACGCTGGCGCTGATTTTAGTCTTCGGGATTGGGATAGATTACAGTTTGTTCTTTGCCTCTGCAGCGCAACATGGCAAGGCTGTGATGATGGCGGTATTTATGTCCGCCTGCTCGACCCTATTGGCCTTTGGCTTACTCGCCTTTAGCCAAACCCAAGCTATTCATTATTTTGGATTGACCCTATCCCTCGGCATAGGGTTTACCTTTGTACTTTCGCCATTGATTTTGACCACCAGTCAGGTTTTAACCACCAACAAGGTCTCGATACCTACAAGGAATGTTATTTAAATGTCCACATCTACCGCTGCAAGCTCCACACAGTCTCACTCCCTTTCCGTCGATGTGGCCATTATTGGTGCAGGCCCCTCGGGCTCGATTGCCGCTAGCCTGTTGCATAAGCAAGGCAAACGCGTATTAGTGCTAGAAAAACAACACTTTCCACGCTTTTCTATCGGCGAGAGCCTGCTGCCCTGCTGCATGCAATTTATTGAAGAAGCAGGCATGTTAGAGGCGCTGAATGCGGCGGGATTCCAATATAAAAATGGTGCCGCCTTCCGCCGCGATGGGGTATATACCACCTTCGACTTTACCGACAAATTTACCCCAGGGCCGGGCACAACCTTCCAAGTGCAACGGGCAAACTTCGACAAATTGCTCGCTGATACCGCAGCAAGCTTTGGGGTGGAGATCCGTTACGGTGAAACCGTTGAGGCAATCGATTTAAGCGCCAATCCACGCTTAAGCGTGCGTAACGAGCAGGGCGAGCTGTACCAAGTTGAAGCGCAATATGTGCTCGATGCCAGTGGTTTTGGCCGAGTATTGCCACGCCTACTCGACCTCGAAACGCCGTCTTCACTGCCGACCCGTAGCGCTATCTTCACCCATGTTGAAGATAACATCAGCGATCCCGACTTCGACCGGAACAAGATTTTAATTAGCGTACACCCGCAGCATCAGGATATTTGGTACTGGTTAATTCCCTTCAGCAACGGCCGCTGCTCACTCGGCGTCGTGGCTGAGCCACAATTACTCGCGCGTCTCGAAGGTGATTTAGAGCAGCAGCTACTGACCATAGTCAAAGAAGAACCCGGCCTGAAAGCATTGCTGGCCAATGCCAAGGTCGCTCAGCCCTGTGCGACACTCAAAGGCTATTCCGCCAACGTATCGCGCCTCGCCACCGACAAATTTGCCCTGCTGGGCAATGCGGGCGAGTTCCTCGATCCAGTATTCTCATCGGGTGTGACTATCGCTATGCAGTCGGCATCCATGGCGGCGAAATGCGTGCTTAAACAACTTAATGGCGATACAGTCGATTGGCCAGCCGAGTACTCGGCGCCGTTAATGCAAGGGGTGAACACCTTCCGCACTTATGTGCAGGCTTGGTACGATGGTCGCTTCCAAGATGTGATTTTTTACGAAAATCCGAATCCTAAAATCAAACAGATGATCTGCTCGATTTTGGCGGGCTATGCTTGGGATGTGCAAAATCCCTTTGTAAAAGATTCCGAGCGACGTCTGAATATGGTGGTCGAGCTATGTCGGCAAGAAGCCGAACTCAGCGCCGAGCCCGCCGTTAGCGAATTAGCCGAGGTGTAATTCGATGCGCTTAAGCCTTAACGCCAAAAGTCGCAAAACTATTGCGACGTGTAGCCTGCTCCTTATCAGCCTAGGTTTGATGGGATGCAGCGAGCTGCTCTATCGGCAAACCTGTGTCGGTTTGGCGAAAGATATGCGTTACTGCTTAGCACCACTGCCCCATGATTTTGGCCCTGCAACGAATAAACCGCTCAATAAGCCGCAGACGAATGACCCTAAAATTCAAGGTAATAGTCAGCAAGGTGACAGCAAAGCTGGGGTATCCTCGCCCCAGTCCTTTAGTCAGAAGGTGAGTATTAAGGTGGGCGATAACACCCACGAGCTACTCACCCAGCTCGAACTCGAAGGGGAACGGATGACGCTGGTCGGGCTCGCGCCCCTTGGGCAGGCATTGTTTACCTTGGTTTACGATGGGAATACACTCAGCAGTGAACAGAGTCTCTTGCTAGGGGATGAGTTTAAGGCTGAATACCTGATGGCGATGATGCAACTCATCTATTGGCCGGAGCAGAGTATTAAAAGCCATTTAGAGGGCGGCGAGTTAGTGACAGGACTGTGTGACACTCTTCCCTGTCGCCAGTTTTATAGCCAAGACACGCTGATCAGTCGCAGCGATAGCCAGACTCAAGTGATACAAATTCGTTATCAGCAACAGACCGACGATGCCCTCTGGCAAGCACACATTAATTTGACCATGCCACAGGCAAAGTTTGAGTTAGAGATACAACCCATTTAATCGTCTTTTGACAATGCCATAGGCACCCGTTAACAGCCTATTGATATGAGCCTTTAGCCTTGCTCAGATCAAAGGCCATAGGTATAGCAAGCAGCAATGAACAACAGAGTCGCCATTACACAAATTGGATTGTGTACCCCGTTAGGGCAAACGCCCGAGCAGGTGTTAGCCCGCTTGATTGCAGGCGATACCAGTGCCATGCAAACCAGTGATACTCTGCTATTTGGGGAGTCGACACTGGTTGCGCCCGTCACTGAGTCGTTACCGACCATTCCTGCCGCGCTGGCGCAATTCGATTGTCGCAATAATCAATTACTCCTTGCTGCCGCACTGCAAATTCGCGATGCCGTAGAGCAAGCCAAAGGTGAGTTTGGCGCCGACCGCATCGGCGTTGTCTTAGGCACCAGCACCTCGGGGATTTCGAAGGGCGAAGCCGCCTTGGCCTATCGCAATCAACACGGCCACTTCCCCGCCGATTACCATTATTTCCAGCAGGAACTCGGCAGCACCAGCGATTTTTTACGCCAGTTATTTGAGCTCCAAGGCCCTTGCTACACCATTTCGACCGCCTGCTCCTCCAGCGCTAAGGTGTTTGCCAGCGCCAAACGCCTACTCGAGGCCAAGCTGTGCGATATGGTGATCGTCGGCGGTATCGACAGCCTGTGCCAACTGACAGTTAACGGGTTTCACGCCCTAGAATCGGTTTCCAAGGGACATTGCAATCCCTTCAGCGCCAATCGCGATGGCATCAATATCGGTGAAGGCGCCGCGCTATTTACCCTGACCTTAGCGACAGACAACACTGCAAATGAAGCCTGCGTTTTGCTTGCAGGTATCGGTGAGTCGAGCGATGCGCACCATATGTCGGCGCCACATCCCGAAGGCGCTGGGGCGATTGCCGCCATGCAGGCCGCGCTTGATGATGCACAAATATCGGCGCAACAGATTGATTATATAAACCTACATGGCACAGCAACGCCTAAAAATGATGCGATGGAAAGCCGCGCCGTAGCCTCGGTATTTGGCGATACACCGCCACCCGCAAGCTCAACCAAACCGCTGGTCGGCCATACCTTAGGTGCCGCGGGCGCGATTGAAGCCGCATTTTGTTATTTACTGCTCTCACCCCATAATCACCATCTTGCCCTGCCTCCCCACAGGTTTGATGGGCAGCCAGATCCACAGGATCCCAACATAGCTTTAGTCGCGCCCAAGCAATGCGCCGAGCATGGCAGGCTTAACTATGTGATGAGCAACTCCTTCGCCTTTGGCGGCAGCAATGCCAGCCTGATTTTTTGCCGTAAAGGGGCTTAAGATTTATGTCCAGTTCTACTGACACTGCAATGGCACCCGCCGAGCCGATGTGGCTGCAACAATTAGCCGAGCAGAATATTGCCGATTTTATTCCGCACCGCGCGCCGATGATCTTGATTGATAAGATTATTCACCATCTGCTGGATGCGCTCGAAACCGAAGTGCAGATCACTCCTCAGAGTGCTTATTTTGACGAGCAACGTCAGGCCGTTCCCAATTATGTGGGTATCGAGTATATGGCGCAGAGCATCGCTGCCCTCGCCGGTGTTGAGGCCAAACTGCGCCACGATAAAATCCGAGTGGGTTTTTTATTGGGATCGCGTAAATTAGCCTTACACACAGCGCAGTACGAACTCAATCGCCGCTACCGCACTCGGGTTAAACGCCTCTATCAAGAAGAGTCGGGACTGGCGGTATTCGATTGCCAGATTTATCTGTTGCCGGAGGCGGGAGCGGAGCAAACACCACAACTCGTGGCCGAGGCCAATGTGAACGTGTTCCAACCCCAGGACACCCAAGCGTATATCGCCTCCAGTCAGGCTTAATGTCTGGCCTAGCGCTCACAAGCGCCAAGCTTTAAACCGACGCAACGTCAGTCGCACTACAAAAGGATTTAGCCCTTTGATGCATAAACAACTCATCATCAAGCATCACGGGTGGAGAAATAAAGATGAATAACAGAGTATTAGTCACAGGTTCGAGCCGCGGTATTGGCAAAGCCATCGCCCTTAAACTGGCCGCGGCGGGCTACGATATCGCCCTGCATTATCACAGCAATCAGGCCGCAGCCGATGCCAGCGCCGCAGAGCTTAGCGCCCTTGGGGTGAACGTCAGCCTATTGAAGTTTGATGTTGCCGACCGCGCCGCGGTAAAAGCCGCCATTGAGGCCGATATCGAGGCCAATGGCGCCTACTATGGCGTGATACTCAATGCAGGCATCAATCGTGACAATGCTTTCCCAGCGATGAGCGAAGCCGAGTGGGACAGCGTAATCCACACTAACCTCGATGGTTTTTACAATGTCATTCACCCCTGCGTAATGCCCATGGTACAAGGCCGCAAGGGTGGCCGTATCATCACCCTAGCCTCAGTGTCAGGCATTGCGGGTAACCGTGGCCAGGTCAACTACAGCGCCTCCAAGGCCGGGTTGATTGGCGCCACTAAGGCACTGTCCTTAGAGCTGGCCAAACGTAAGATCACCGTCAACTGCATCGCACCAGGTTTGATCGAAACCGATATGGTGGCGGATATTCCTAAGGATATGGTCGAGCAGTTAGTGCCGATGCGCCGCATGGGTAAACCGAATGAAATCGCCGCCTTAGCCGCCTTTTTAATGTCGGACGATGCTGCCTATATCACGCGCCAAGTGATTTCGGTGAATGGAGGCATGATCTAAATGACGCAGCGCAATCCCTTAGGCAGACGAGTCGTCGTTACCGGTATCGGCGGTATCAGCGCCCTAGGCCATGACTGGCCAAGTATCGCAAGCAGCCTTAAGGCACAAAAAAACTGTGTCGTGACGATGGCGGAATGGGATAAATACGACGGACTAAACACTCGCCTCGCCGCCCCTATTACAGACTTTGAGGTGCCGAGCCACTATTCCCGTAAAAAGATCCGCTCCATGGGACGCGTCTCGATTATGGCAACTCGCGCCAGCGAGCTTGCACTGATGGATGCAGGACTCTTGGACGACCCTATCGTCACCTCGGGGGAAATGGGGATTGCCTATGGTTCTTCCACCGGCAGCACCGATCCGCTGATCGCCTTTGGCGATATGCTCAAACATGGCGATATGTCAGGCGTCACCGCCACCAGCTATATCCGCATGATGGCTCACACCACTGCGGTAAACGTGGGGGTTTTCTTTGGCCTTAAGGGACGCATTCATACCACCAGCAGCGCCTGTACTTCGGGTAGCCAAGGCATAGGCTATGCCTATGAAGCCATCAAATACGGTCAGCAGACCTTAATGCTCGCGGGTGGCGGTGAAGAACTCTGCCCCACCGAGGCGGTAGTATTCGACACCCTATTTGCCACCAGCACCAAAAATGCCACGCCAGAGCTAACGCCTCGCCCCTTCGATGCCAATCGCGACGGTTTAGTGATTGGCGAAGGCGCTTGTACACTAGTGCTCGAAGAGTTAGAGCATGCCTTAGCGCGCGGCGCGAAAATTTATGCTGAGATCGTCGGTTTTGGCACTAATTCCGATGGTCAGCATGTGACTCAGCCCAATAGCGATACTATGGAAATCGCCATTCGTTTAGCCCTTAAAGATGCGGCGCTCACGCCAGATGCCATTGGTTATGTGAATGCCCACGGCACTGCGACCGATCGCGGTGACGTTGCCGAAACCCATGCAACGCACGCCGTCTTCGGTGCGGATATGCCGATTTCATCCCTTAAAAGCTACACAGGCCATACCTTAGGTGCCTGCGGCGCGCTAGAAGCTTGGGTCAGTATCGAAATGATGAATGCGGGCTGGTTTGCCCCTACGCTTAATCTCGACAATATCGACCCAGAATGTGCAGCACTCGATTACATTCGCGGCGAGCCACGTACACTCGACACTGACTATGTGATGAGCAATAACTTCGCCTTTGGCGGCATCAACACTTCACTGATTTTTAAACGCTGGAAAACGACATAAGGACATATCAATGAAACCATTAGTAGCAAGCATTTTACTCGGCATTAGTTTACTGGGCTCACCTGTGTGGGCGCAGGAATATACGGTTGAAACCTATCAAGAAATTTTTAAAGGCGACAATCAATTTAAGCAAAAACAAGCCATCGAAGCACTGACGATTGCCGGATTATCCGATCCCGCCATTTACGATGTGTTAGAGGCCAAACTGATCGAATCCCTGCCCCTTGCCACCGAGAAAAACGCCATCGACTACAGCGCTTGGTTAGTCAAAGGCTTAGCTTACTCGGGTAATGACAAATACAGCGCGACCATCAGCAACATAGTTAATGGCAGCTACCATAAGAAGCTAAAGAAGTACGCATCACAAGCCCTTGAAAATCTAGCGCAATACAAGAAGTGGAACGCCATTTTAGCGGATAAGAGCCAATATGTAGCCGAGCAAAGCCCTAAGAACAATGCCTTTGCCAACGCCTTGAAAAGCGATGATTTAGAGCTGATGCGCCTCGCCGCTAAACGCATAATGGACGATCAAAACTACGATGATTTTCTATTAGAGCGCCTTAGCGTTGAGCTGAAAAATCCACGCCTAATGAGCAACGACAAGTTAGCCATCGACACCTACGCCAATATGGCCAAGGCCCTCGCCGCATCGGGTAATACGCAATACCGCGAAGTGATTGAAAATATTGCCAACAACAA
Organism: Shewanella mangrovisoli; assembly: GCF_019457635.1. Lineage (NCBI taxonomy): Bacteria > Pseudomonadati > Pseudomonadota > Gammaproteobacteria > Alteromonadales > Shewanellaceae > Shewanella > Shewanella mangrovisoli. Next base: position 415,486 of record NZ_CP080412.1, on the reverse strand, counting down.
CCCAAACAAAAAGCTGAAAAGCTACGCCGAAAGCTATCTGAAGAAGTACTACTAATCCCTTTGGATTCGTAAAAGCGTTAATAAAAAGCCGAGAAGCATCTCGGCTTTTTGATCTCATTTGTAGACCAACCATGGTACTGACTCGACGACACGGTGAATAGAAACCTAGGGTTTCTAAGCTTATGAACGAGAGCCATTAAACACGGATGTTTTTCAAGTCCATCTCTAGATGCTCGACTGCCCCGTCTGATGTAATGAATTCACAAATGCCGCGATTGCATGGATGCCCAAAAGCGGCAATGGGGCGGACGTCTTGCCAATCACCATGCATCGGTAACTTCTACGACTTAAAGAGCTCTCTACATAAATACCAATACAGGGTGTAAGCAAGCAACAAATGCTAACACTTCAACTCACCCTAATGTGATTTTCAACTCCCGATTCATAATTTCATTAAACAGTTATAGTACTGGATACTGAATCTGAACCATCTATTAATGCTAGAACATGGTCAAGGTACCTTTGCGCCTCCGACGAATCAGTTGACTGTCTTAAATATTGTGGAATCCGCTCGACAAATTCAGAACGAGATAAAGGCTGATGTTCCAAAAGCGCTTCAATCATTGCAGGTCGCAGCAATCGACAATCGTCCTCTGTATGAGGGCTGCCCTGCTCGATAACATGCTGCGCAAAATGTCTTAGTTTTTCTTTTAAACTCATCTCTGCTGATTGATTCAAGACGACTGATGTAACTGCAGGTCGAACTACGGTTTCTTCTGTTTCATCAACATCCAAATTCGGCACAGTCACTTTTATTGCTGACTTCAGCTCATGAAGTTCTCGAATAATTGGTGCTAACACCTCTTCTGGGTTGCCAAACCAATCAGTTGACCAAATACGGTTGATCTTCCAGCCTAAACGCTCCAATACTTCCTGTCTTAATCTGTCGCGATCCCGAGCAGACTTCGCCGAATGATAAGCTGCTCCATCACATTCAATCCCCATTAAATAGCGTCCAGGACTACCAGGATCCTTAACAGCTATATCAATAAAGAATCCTGCAACCCCCACCTGAGGCTCACATTCAAATCCCTCTTTTGTTAAAGCTTCAATTACCGCAATTTCAAAATCACTATCCGGCCCCTTCCCTGTAGAAGTCGAAATTGAATCCAACATGCCTTTTTCAGCAAATTGCAGGAAACCTTTAAGCGCGATAACACCTCGCTTACTAGTCTCACTCGTTAGCACATCTTCAGCACGCATAGAGCTAAACACATGCATTCGCTTTTTGGAGCGAGTAAACAGTACGTTTAATCGTCTCCAGCCCACATCCGAGTTTATCGGTCCAAAGCGTTGATAAACTTTACCTCCAACCTCGGCAGGGCCATATGTGAAAGAGATATAAATGACATCACGTTCATCCCCCTGCACGTTTTCTAAGTTTTTGATAAACAAAGGCTCATCATGGACACGAAGCTTACTAATTGCTGCTTCTGCTGAAGCATCTGAGCGGCAAAGCTCATCCAAAGCACGTTCAATTTGGTCCCGCTGTTTAGAACTCATAGCTACGATGCCAATTGATTCTTCAGGACGAGTTTGTGCGTGCTTTACTACTGCCCGCGCAACAACATTTGCCTCTTCGATATTGTGTTGATTCGTAAACCGTCCACCAGCCACATAGCTAAATTTGATACCGTAATCGGGGGAATCCGCATTTGGAGAGGGGAAAATAACCAAATCGCTGTTGTAGAAATGACGGTTAGAATAAGCGATTAACTTTTCATGTTGAGAGCGATAATGCCACCGTAAACGACGCATCGGAAATAGGGGCAGTGAAGCATCTAGAATACTATCGGTATCTCCTAATGCTGCAACTTCCTCATCATCATCACTTTCAATTGAACGATCGAAAAAGCTCGTGGGCGGTAACTGTTTGGGGTCACCCACAACCACAATTTGCTTGCCTCTAGCAATCACACCAAGCGCATCTTCGGGTTTGACCTGCGAAGCTTCATCCATCACTACAAGGTCAAACTCTAATCTGCCTGGTGCAAGGTAATGAGCTGCAGACATTGGCCCCATCATAAAACAAGGTTTCAACGCTAACAGTGCTTCTCCTGCACGGTTAACCAATTGCCGAATTGGGATATGCTTAGTCTTCTTACCCAACTCATTTCTTATCAGAGCAAAGTCGGTATATTCACTTTTACGGCCACCGGAGTTACCTTCTGGCACTGAGCGAGATGCAATTTTGGCTGCAATACGTTCACGTTGAAGCTTGAATAGTTTTTTATCGTAGATTTTAAATTTGGTTTGGATCGCGTTTCGTTGCGTACCTGAAACTCTAGCCAAATCTGGGTTTTGATTGATAATGTCCCTCGATAACTGATCATTCAACGCCAAATCCAAGGCCAAATCAGCTTGCCCGATATCCAAAGCACCACTAAATACCGCTTCCCAGATCCGCTCTAATCCCAGCTCATGCATCTGCATTCGATTACGAGTGAAATTAACCCAACCATTCAACCATCGAGGTTGCGAAATTGCGCGCTGATTACGAATGACTAATCCTTGAAGTGAATCATCAACAGGTCTAAACCACATCTCGACATCTAGCTCGGTTTCAGACTCAAACACCGACAATTTGTCAGCCTGATTGTTTCTTAGTGCCTTAAGTCTTGCTCCTTCTCCAAGCAATTCTTCATAGTTTTGTGCATTCTCAAGCTGCCTTATACAAGCAGCAAAAGAAGTGCAGCTCACTTGCTTTAAAAGATGCTCAGCTAAATCTAAGGTGGAGCTGATAATACCAATAGACGAACGATTATCTTTATGCACCCCAAAAGACAATGGCATAGTCTTATCTGCAAATGGTTCTAATAGGGGCCGTTTGTTAGCTAACTCTTGATGCCATTGCTGCATTTGCTTAATAGCATTAACTAATATTCCTGCTTCACTGAGCAAAGTGTCATCACTCAAGTACCAGCTTTGCAGTTGTTCTAAAGCTTGCCTCACTTCCAGACTGAGACTATCCAGCAAAGAACCTTCACCAACCCATACAAGTTGTTGCTGCTGATTTAGATTTACTGATTTTTTGGGTAGACGCTGTAATAAACTATCGATCATAGATATTGTTTCAAGCAATACCGATGAAAGCTTTTGCTTTTCTAGCTGGTGGACACCCCTAATTAATGTTGAATCCAACCCTAAAACGCTCGTACCAATAGCGACTTTGGGACCAAAACCTACACCGTAGGTTTCTCTTACTCTGATATACCACTGACGTAAGGCGGTTAGCTGTTCATAGTCAGTCTCAATACCTCTAAAAGCATTGCCTAACGAACGAGCATGATCGCATGCATCAAATTGTTTCAGCTCGGAGCGGTATTTAACTAACTCGTCAAATTGATTCTTGGCTTTAGCGAATTTAATGGCTGGATTAATGACTGACTTGAGTAATGTGCGTGCTTGTCGCCAATTGCTGTTAAACCAAGACAGTATTCCACCCTGTTGTAACACCAAAACGGCCTGACTCAGCTCTTCGGCTGTGGGTAATTGTTCCAGTAAAAAGGTTTTAGAAAGGCTCTCTTTTAAAGGCCTAAGTACGGCACATTGTTTAGATAGCGTTTTTAACGTGGTATCAACAACATCGTCATCAAATACCGAATCACGAAGAGATATTAATTCTGTCGGTAAACCAGCAATAACCTGAAGTAACTGAGCCGTAAATTGCAAGCCATTACGACTATCATCCATTGCATTAGAAATCGCCGAAGGGAGAGCTTGCTTAAAGTCACTTAACTCATTAGTCAGCATACCAAGTGTAAGTGAGGCCTTATTTAACGACTCGTACCACTTCACTAGGTCGCGAATCGTTATCCCATTTGGAATAACGAAAGTATCTAATCCCGTTTTAGGCATATCCTGCGGTTGGATATGTTCAATTGAATTGAGTTTGTCAGGATGAATCTTCTCGCTTAATTGCTGATAATGTTTTTGTAAGTCCTCAAAAACCGAAAGATAGCTTCTTACACTCTCGATAGCACCTTCAGCTTCAAAAGAACGTAGAGCTTCAAATACCTCTCCACCAGCGAGAGGCTTTAAAGAATTAAGGTCCTGTAATACCGTGTTTATCTGTTTAAGAGAGTCCATTCCATCAACATCAATGTTCCAATCACTAATAAACTGCTGGAACTCTTGAGCAAAAATCTCAAGAGACTGTTGCCACTGAGCTAAACATTCGACAATACGATCACTATCAAATATCTGAATCTCAGTATTTCTGACACCACTCCAAGGGTGTTGGTAGATTTCAACTTCATGCCCAAGTTGCTCCCGAATTTCACGGTATATCTGCTGGAATGTCGCAACCTGATCTTGTAAACGTAACTGCTTCACTTTATTCAGAGATTGACCACTGACATCTTTGACATGAAGTGAAGTTGCATCTATCTCAAGTTTGCTTCGATAACGGGTCGCAGCACTCAAAATTTGGTGGATACTTTTGCCCGTCTGCTCCCACTCTTTATTGATTAAAGCGGCATACTCGTTCAGTTGCTGCTTGAGCTCTTCGTAACGCAAAATTTGCGCATTGATTTCCATCTGACTCGGCATCGTTGCATTTAAAGTCACACGCGCCTGAATATCGTCCAGCACTTTACGCTTATGTGTTTTATGGCTATGCAGCTCTAAACAAAACTCACCAAGGCCAGCCCTATCAAGACGACTTTTAACCACTTCTAGCGCCGCCATCTTTTCAGCAACAAACAGTACCTTTTTACCATTCATTAAAGCTGCTGCGATTAGGTTAGTAATCGTCTGAGACTTACCACTGCCTGGGGGACCTTCAATCACTAAATCACGGCCCTGAATAGCGTCAATTAAAGCACTGTGCTGGGAACTATCGGCATCATCAATAAGCGGCACTTTATTATGAATATCAGTGTAAGCATCAATATCATGTTCACCAGAACTATCCCCACCAGCTGGGACTGACTCCCCTTTTTGGCTAACAAAGAAACGACGAATTACGTCATGGGAAGTGATGTTACTATCTCCCTGTGGCCATCGCTCAGGGTCTAGATCCAGATACATCATCATTTTGCCAAAGTTCAACAATCCCAAGCATCCAAAACGCTGTAGGGACCAGTTAGGCTTATTCTTTTTGATAAGCTTGTTAACTGCTGAAAAGTAATCATCAGGAGTTTGATCGTCTTCGAAATCAGGCAGAGCCAACGCAAAGTCAGTTTGTAGCTTTGCCTTCAAAGAAAGATTAGGCAGAATATCTTCGCCGGTATAAACCAGCTGATATTTATATAGGCCATCTTTGGGATCTAACTTACCGCGCTCAAGACGGACGGGAATGCTAAACAAGGGCGCAAGGCGAGCTTTATCTGAAATATCGGCTTCATACCACTCCAGGAAGCCTAGAGCGAGATACAAGATATTCGCGCCACTTTCTTCTAACGCAGTCTGGGCTTTATTATAAATGGCTCTTAGTCTGGCCTCTAATTCACCAGGGAATAGCAATACTTGGATCTTATTATCGGTATGCTTCGAATGTACTTGGGCAATTTGAACACCATTACCCGATTTGATTTGGCGTTCAAAATCCCCAAGGTCTTTGTATCCAGCTTGATGACAAGCCGTAGTCAATAGGGCTAAATCTATCCCCTGTTCAGCATAATTGGAGCGGATACCTGTTAATTTATCATTGTGTGCTAATGCATAATCAGTAATAAACTCACTTGCTTGCTCTAATAGGTGCTTATTAACTTGTGGTGATTCTTCTATAAAATCGCCGCCAGGCAAAGTGTAAGACGTATTAATCCCTAGTACTTTGGCCCACTCAATTGCAGTAGGAAAAGGCTTTAACTGCACATCCTTTTTATCTTTTCCGACTTGTAGATATCCATGCTCAATTAACTGTTCACGGGTCGGTTCGTCGACGGGGCCAAACTCCATAGTAAAATCAGAACATAAAGTATTGGAAAGCTGGTCGGGTAACTCGTCGACGATTCGCAGGGCAGAGGTTTTGTTCGTAATTGGGAAATTTAGAAGGCGATTTCTAGCGGATAAGTCAAGAAGCTTCTTGCGCATCATTTCAAGTGATGAACTAATAAAAAGGTCTGCTTTTATATCAGATGTATTTTTCGCGATTACCATTGCGCCTCCTTTGCATTAAGCAAATTCCATTCAAACAATAATTTTATAGTATTTATTGTTCTCTTAGAGTCAAACATACACTATTGAATCAATAACCTAGCCGTGTTAAACCGGTTAAACAACACTAACTTGATTGTTATCAAGCGTACTATTTAAGTTATTTAATTATCAGCTCTCAATGATGCTAAATATTAACAGATTTCCATTCAAAAAAGAGAAGTGTCTTTTCAATTTGGTAGTATATACAGCTCCAAATTTATAGCTCCGTCCATTTAGCCAGATGAAAATCGAGGATTTAGGAAGCTATAGCAAATTTGGCTATGAGCACAAGGGGCTTTCAACTCCGTTGGGGGCGCCTTGGCTGATGTGAAATCAATAGGACGAGCTGCCCTCCTTGGTCGACTCTTGATTAAAAATCAGGGGGTGAACCCCACTACTTTGACTTTGATTCTGCGTTTAGCTTTAGCTAAAGACTCTTGGCCTACCCTTTGCTTATACACCGCGGCGTTTTAACCCTAAAAACAACCAAACGCGATAACGCTATGATGGATAAGCGACAACACAGGGAATTTTAATCTTGAGAGCAACAATGAAAATAATACTAGATGATCTAAAAGGGCCTGAAATTGCAGCACTTTTAACTGAGCACCTCGAGGATATGCGAGCAACCTCGCCGCCGGAAAGTGTGCACGCATTAGACCTTGACGGCCTGCGCCAACCCAATATTCGCTTTTGGACACTATGGGATGGCCGTAATCTGGCGGGCTGCGGTGCACTAAAATGGTTAGATGCCGAGCACGCCGAGATCAAATCGATGCGGACCGCCGCCACCTATAAACAACAGGGGATTGCTTCTAAGGTATTGCAGCATTTGATCAATGATGCCAAAGCCGCAGGTGTGCAGCGCCTCAGTTTAGAAACTGGCTCAATGGCCTTTTTCCTGCCCGCCCGTAACCTGTATGCCAAATTTGGCTTCGAGCTGTGCGGCCCCTTTGCCGATTACGTGCTCGACCCCAATAGCCTGTTTATGACCAAAAAGCTCTAGGCCTCAACATACATCAATCCACTAAGGTGGCGAACCACAATCTAGACCTAACCACAGCTAAGCTTTTGCCTGTTTAGCTGTGGTCAAGGCGCGATGCTTGTGCCAGTAATGCATTAAAAATCCGATTAATAATCCCCAGAAGGCGCTGCCGATCCCCAATATACTCACGCCTGAGGCGGTGACGAGAAACGTAATCACCGCCACTTCTCGCTCGTCGTTATCCGCGAGCGCAGCGGTCAGACTGTTACCTATGGTGCCAAGCAGGGCTAATCCTGCAATCGCCAGCACCAGTTCCTCCGGAAATGCGGCGAAGAGCCCCACCACAGTTGCGCCGAGTAGACCTGTTATCAAATAAAAGACTCCGCCCCACACAGCCGCCCAATAACGAGTTGCGGGGTTAGGGTCCGCCTCTTTACCCATGCAAATGGCCGCCGTAATGGCGGATAGGTTAAAGGCAAAGCCACCAAAGGGTGCAAACAGTACGCCCATCAGACCCGTCACGGTAATTAATGGCGAGATAGGCGGGCGATAACCATGGCCGTGGAGTGCGGCCACTCCAGGCATATTCTGCGAAGCCATAGTCACCACAAATAAGGGTAGCGCCACTCCCACCACGCTGGCGATAGAAAACGTAGGCGCTATCCATACTGGGGCAGCAAATTGCAGCTCAAACTTATCGAGTTGCAATAAATTCAATTGATAACTCATCCCTATCCCCGCAACGAGGGTGAGTAACATAATGTAGCGCGGCGCCCAGGGCTTAAGCACAACAAAGACTAGTAACATCAAGAGGATTAGACTCAGCTGAGTCTGCATGGCTTGAAATAACCCTAAGCCAAACTGCAGTAAAATCCCCGCTAACATGGCCGCCGCCACCGAGGGTGGCATGATACGAATAAGCTTATCCATCCAGCCTGCCAAACCGCAGAGGGTGATCAACAAAGAGCTAATCAGGAAGGCACCAACGGCTTCGTGGATACTCAAACCCGCAAGGCTGCTGACCATCAGAGCCGCTCCGGGGGTCGACCATGCCGTAAGCACCGGATTTTTATAGTAGAGTGACAGGCCAATACTGGTGAGTCCCATGCCAACACCTAAGGCCCACAGCCATGAACTCATCTGTGCCGATGTCGCGCCAACGGCATCTGCCGCCTGCAGAATAATCACCGCCGAACTGCTGTAGCCCACCAGCACGGCAATAAAGCCCGCCGATATTTTTGATAGTCCTAAAGCCTCGCGCCACATCATCCCTACTCCTCCGCCTACCATTGTCTCGATCATCGAACCACTCACCGTGCGCTATAACGCACGAGATGGACAAGATAGCACTTGTGCGTTATAACGTACAAATAATTTTTTAAGCGTCAGAACCCAATGCAGACCATCAACAGTTATCTTGCCGCGACCCTAAAACAACTGCGCAGCCAAAAGGGTTGGAGTTTAGATAAAGCGGCACTCGAGACAGGCGTAAGTAAGGCCATGATAGGCCAGATTGAACGCGGCGAATCTAGCCCCACCATTGCTACCCTGTGGAAAATCGCCAGCGGTTTTAATACCTCACTCTCGACTTTTCTGGAGCCAACGCCCGAGAGCCAAGGCGCCGTCTTTCGTAACGCCGATGCATTACGCCAAAAGCCAGCAACCGACGGCATGTTAGTGGCGTCGCTATTTCCCTTTGAGCCACGCTTTGGTTTTGAGATGTTTGAACTCACCCTATTGCCCCACTATGAACGCCTCTCCGAGCCCCATGAGGCGGGAGTGACCGAGCATGTGATCGTGCTGAGCGGTACTATGGAAGTGTTAGTCGATGGCCAGTGGCAGCCATTACAGCAGGGTGAAGCCGTGCGCTTTGCCGCCGATAAACCCCATGGTTACCGTAACTTAAGCAACCAACCCGTAGTATTTCATGATCTAATCCACTACCACAGGGAACTGCCTGCCACCGAGTAGCGCCGACAAGCCAAGCGCCCAACAGATTGCCACTTGCACCTGTCAATTCATTAGAATAAACTTATTGAAAATTTTCTAATCATAGAGGCAAAGCTATGTTTCAATCTTTACTGGCTAAATTATCTGGTAGCAGCAACGGTGAAAAGTGTTGGCAATTGATTGATCAAGGTGCGCGCGTTATCGATGTGCGTTCACCGGAGGAGTTTGCCTCGGGTCATTTGCCTCAGGCCATCAACGTGCCGCTGCCTACGCTAGACCAATGGTTACATCAGGTTGAAAATAAACAACATCCCTTTGTGCTTTACTGCGGCGCAGGCATTCGTGCCCAAAAGGGCTGCGATATTTTAAGGGCCAATGGTTTTGAATGTGTGGTTAACGGTGGCTCGCTAAAAGATTTAGTCTGCTGCCAGCCAAGCTAGGCCTAAGCCAAGCAAAGCAAAGCAAACCAACTATGCGTGAGGAGGTGCGGATGACAACAAAGTGCCCACGCCCAACTAGCGGCGAACAACTGCCGGAGCCCAAAGTGGTTCGCGAAGCCCGCTACAGCGTGAGCCGCAACCGTGGCCAAGCTAGCACTAAGGTGCGCTATATCGAAACCAGCGCTATGTCCCTCGGTTGCAAGCTGTGCGAATAATCGCTTGCTGTAGAAACAAAAATGCCAGCATTTACGCTGGCATTTTTTATAATCTTTACGATTAAACGGTTAACGCATCGAGGCTTTGTTTCGCTTCGCTGATACCTTTTTGGTTAGCTTCTGGGCCCATGTTCAGCGCTTCGCCATAAACTACTTCCACGTCGGTGATACCGATAAAGCCGAGGAAGGTTTTTAAGAAAGGTACGATGTGATCCGTTGGACCATCTTTATGGGCGCCACCACGGGTGGTGATCAACACGGCGCGTTTACCTTCCACTAAGCCTTTAGGACCGTTTTCGGTATAAGTGAAAGTCACACCTGCACGGGCCACAAAATCAATCCAGTTTTTCAGCTGGGTTGGAATGTTGAAGTTGTACATAGGCGCGGTGATCACAATAGTGTCGTTCGCTTTTAACTCTTCAACTAAGGCGTTAGACAGGTCGAGCATCTCTTGCTGACGTGCAGTTAACTCAGCACCGCCACGTAGGCCAGAGGCAATTTCACCATCAACCATTGGCAACACATCTTTACCCGCTAAATCGCGAACTGTGATGGTCGCGCCTTGGTCTTCCCATTTACCGATCAGGTGGTCAACTAACAAGGCAGATTGTGAATAACCGCCAAGAATACTGGATTTTAACACTAGGACTTTAGACATAATCTGCTCCGAAAATTGAAATTCTTGAGAGTCTTTCAACTTGCTCTCGACTCTATGGGCTTAGTTTATTAGCCCATAAAAAAGAAAAAAAGCGGATAAAACTTGAGATTAATTTCGATTTTTTAGAAAGGTTTTACATTTTAGGCACACTGACATACAAGCCATCGAATTGGGCGCAGAGTTTGTCGTCACAAAAGAGTTGTACTTCGAGTTTGACTTTGGCTTTACGCCCCCGTTGCAACGGGCTTAAATCCGTTTCAGGCCAACGCACTTTGACCTCGGGCGCACAGGTCACGGGCGCCATGTAGCGGATATGGGCATCGGCTAACACTATGTCGCCATCCACCTGTTGAAGCAGCTGTTGCAGCCACACCATGCCCCAGCCAGTGAGGGTCATAAGGGTATAAATGCTACCCGCAAACATAGTGTTATGCAGGTTGATATTCGGCGCCAGTGGCGCACTCACGCGCAGCTCTCCTTCGACAAAGGAAACTGGCGCTATCTGCATAAACTCGCTAACGGGAATGGTGCTGTGCCAGGTTTGGCGCAATTGGTTTAATAATTCATCCATGTTCATATTCTTACTGCCGTTGGCACACTGTCTTGGGGTTATACCTGCAAATTGAAAGTAACTGGGCCATCGTTGACTAGCTCGACCTTCATGTCGGCACCAAATTGTCCCGTTTCAGTGGTCACGCCCTGCGCACGGCAAAAGGCGACAAAGTCTTCATACAGGCCAAGCGCTTGCTCAGGAGTACCCGCCCCCGAAAAGCTCGGGCGCAGGCCACGGCCAGTGTCGGCGGCCAAGGTAAATTGCGAAACCACTAAAAGCGAGCCACCCGCCTGAGTCAAATTGAGGTTCATCTTGCCATTTTCATCGGAAAACACTCGATAACTCATTACCTTAGTGGCTAATTTTTCCATCTTTTCGCGGTTATCTTCCCGCTCAACCCCAAGTAAAACTAACAAGCCTTTATCGATTGCACCTATGGTTTGATTGTCCACCACCACGCTGGCGCGGCTCACTCTTTGAATTAACGCGATCACAACTTTTCCTTTAAATTAAGACTTAACGAGGGGCATCAAGGGGATAGGACGCAGATACTGCTCCACACCTTCGGGTAATGACTGGGCAATTTCCGCTAAACCGCCATCGGTCCACAGCATAAAGCGGCGAAGTTCCTCGATTTCGACCTTATCGGCAAAGGTCACAGTGCCTTGGATTTGGATCACCGCGCCCTGCTCACGTAGCACGAATTTAGCAAAATTGAGCTTGGCATTCAGCTCGCCAATCACCGCTGGCAACTCAGGATTGGCCTGCAACTGCGGATGCACCGCATAAAAACGGTTCATCAGAATACGGTCAATCCCCGCTGCATTCATGCTGGGTTCGAGCATAAAGTCATTATTGCCAAACTGCACCGCAACCTTATCTGCCCCGACTTTGGTGGCTAAATAGTTGGCATTGAGCAAGGCCTGATACAAGGTATCGGCGGCGGCCTCGTTGGTCATTCCCGCCAATTGCACCACTTTAGGCGCCACGGGAGCGCGCGCCTCGGCCGACTCGACCACAGAAAATGAGGATTGAGACTCTGGGGTGGAAGATGAGGTGGCCGCGCAGGCAGTTAATCCCAAAATGGCGGTAATGATAACGGCTAATTTCATGCTAGCTCCTGTCGCTTTATCCAAGCCCACATGGCTTGGATCTCGAGTGTGACGGCAAGTGAGAGTATGTCACTATTCAGCGAATGCCCACCATCGACAATGGTATGAATTTGTATCCTAGGGTTGTCGATTTTTGCCAAAAATGCGGCTAATAAACGTGCCGGACAGACAGCATCCTGCGTGCCTTGTAATAGCAGGGTACGCGTTGTGACTTGCGATGTCACCCGCTGTAATACTCTGAACATATTGAAGTAATCGTTTTTTGCGTAGTGCAGCTCGATTTGAGCCAAGGCCAATAGCGGCGCAGCAAGCCGCTTCGGCAAGCCTGTTGGTACGCCCGCTAAGGTTAATTCCCATTGGATCCAACGGCGGGCAAATTCATGACGGGTTGCTTCATCTTGGGCGTTAAATCCTAGCTGATAGTGCGTAAATAAATCCGCCAAACCAATAGAAGGTGCAGCAAATTCACGGTAAGCCTGCGGATATAACTGCGCTGCACCCGAGGATGCATAAAGCCATTCAATACCCGCCTTGGAGGGAATAAACACTGCCCACAGCACTTGGGCAATCACTCGATGGGGAAATAAACCACTGTAAATTAAGGCTAAGGTAGCGCCAAATGAGCCCCCCGCGAGGCACCAACGCTCTATGCCTAAGTGAATTCGAATCGCCTCAATATCGCTGATAAGTCCATTTAAATGATTATGCTCCAACTCGCCAGTAGGCAGTGATTGCCCCGCACCACGTTGATCTAACAGTAAAATCCAGTAGTGCTCGGGGTTAAATAAACTCACTTCACTGACCGAAGCTCCCGCCCCTGGACCGCCATGCAAATACAGCAGCGGAATACCCTGCGGATTACCATATTGGGCAAGATGCAACTGCTGCCCATTGCCCATCATCAACCAATCACGGCGGATAAAAGGAGCAAGCTGATGGGCGTCAGTGATCATAGGTGGGATAAGGCTCGTTGAATGTCTTGGTGGATGACAACTTGGCTACGGCTTATCCAGTGTAGTCGATTGCGGCGCGTTTGCGGCAAGTTCACCCGTCGTATCAACCTCTTGGCTTGATTGGGCAGATATGGTTTCGGGCTTCACGGTGGGTGTATCCTGCGCCGCTAAGGGCTCACCATCGAGATTGGTTTCATTAATATCGCTGCTGGACTCATAGTCCAAATACTCAGGCATGGCCGCGGTAATTTCGGCGCCAAGCAGCACTATCATCCAAGATAAATAGACCCAAACGAACAGAATAGGAATGGTCGCCAATGCGCCGTAAATGGCCTCATAACTTGGGAATTTAGTCACATACAGCGCAAAGCCCTTTTTCCCCAACTCGAATAACAAGGCTGCCACGACAGCACCCAATAGTGCGTGCCAAAACTTCACCTTCTGATTCGGCACCACCATATAGAGCAGTAAGAACGCTGCCACCGAAAACAGCATAGGCAAACGTTCGATAAATAACGGCATAACCCCAGATAAGGTATTGCCCTCAAACAGTTTTAACGACACTACATAGGAGGTCGCGACTAGGCTTGCGCCCACCAGCACTGGGCCTAAGGTAATCACCATCCAATACATGGAAAAGGCCACGACTACAGAACGTTTTTCCTTAGTTCGCCAGATATTATTCAGCGACTTATCGATGGCGGAGATCAACATAATCGCCACCACCACGAGAGCCGCGATCCCCACGGCCGTGCCCTTAGAGGCATTGCCAACAAATTCATTGATATAGACTTGTACCGTATTGCCCGCCGCGGGCAGAAAATTCTCGTAAACGAAGGCTTCGATTTGGCCACGGATCCCCTTAAACACAGGGAAAGCCGACAACATGGACATAGTCACAGCCACCATAGGCACAAGGGATAACAGGGTGACATAGGCCAAGTGGCCGGCGCGAATATTGATTTGATCTTCCACTAAACGCTGACGTAAATGCAGCAGGAAGCGCCAGATCCCGAGGAATAAGACTTGAATTTGTGCCAGTTCTATCTTCTTAGTCACGGGTTTCTCTTGATTCTGTTGGTATTGACTCGTTATCTTCGTACAATAAACACTTAATTTACAAGTCTAAGGAGTGAATTGATGTCACAACAAGGATCTGCGGGCAACGTTATCGCCGCTATCGCCAGTCTGTTCTTTCCCGGCCTAGGTCAACTGGTACAGGGACGAATTATGGCTGCATTGCTGTTTTTCGTGGTCACTGTGGTTGGCTATGCCCTCTGGTGGTTAGTGGTCCCAGCGGTAATTGGTGCTATCTTTCACCTCTGGAGCATTATCGATGCGGCGCGTTTTAAGGCCGACTAACTTCATCTGACTCAGTGACGGAATACCCAATGAAAAGATTGATCACCTCTAGCCTGATAGCCGCAACGCTATTGCTGACGGGCTGCCAGAGCGCCTATTACGGCGCCATGGAAAAAGTGGGCTACCACAAGCGCGACATTATGGTCGACAGAGTGAAAGCCGCAAAAGAATCCCAAGAGGATGCCCAAAAAGAGTTCAGCTCAGCACTCGAGGAGATGCAAGCCCTGCTCAACCACGATGGTGGCAACCTCGAAAAGGCCTATAACAAGGCCAAAGATGAATACGAGTCAGCCCAAAGTGCCGCCGATGACGTGAGTAATCGCATCAATAAAGTCGAAGATGTCGCCGAGGCGCTATTCGATGAATGGCAAGCCGAAATCGGCGAGATCAGCAAAGCCAGCCTGCGCCGCAACAGTGAAACCAAGCTCAAGGAAACCCGCCGTTCCTACGAGCAACTGATGAAAACCATGCGCCGCGCCGAATCTAAAATGCCACCCATCCTTACCGCCATGAAAGACAACATGCTGTATTTAAAGCATAACTTGAATGCGCAAGCGATTGGCGCGATTAAAGGGGAATTTGCAAGCTTACAGACGGATATTTCAGGCCTAATCAAAGAGATGAACAAGTCGATCAACGAGTCGACCAAGTTTATCGAGGCCCTCGAAAACTCGAAAGGTTAACGCTCGCCGTCATCTTACCTTGTCAGCCTCAAAGGCTGGCAAGGTCGATACTCTCTTTAACCTTTCACAACTTCTACTGTTTGCCGCTTGCTTTACCACGACTGCCATTCTTATTCAGCGCCATCGCTTCCGCTTTATTCAACTCGATAAAATCCCCTAATCTCGCTGATTTTTTTTCATTCTCAGTACGCTATTGATACTTTATGGCATACTTGTTAGCTCAACGTTAATCAAGAGAATCTGTATGGGCCGAGCGACATGGATGGGTTTACTCACATTGGGAGCATTGCTGCTCATCTGCGTGACATTCACGACCAAGGCCGCAACGGCAGAGATATCCTGGCAGGATAATACGACCAGTCTCACCGACTTTCCGATGAGCTATTTTGTCGATACCTCGGAAAACATGCCCTTTACTGAAGTCACGCAGCAAACCTTTATCGACTCCAGCAATCGCGTATCCCTTGGCACAGCCGCCATCAAAACCTGGGCAAAAATCCCCTTAGTAAATACCAGCGATAGCCCACAAACCCTTTATCTACACCATCCCTACGCCTATCACAATCGCCAGGTTGGCCTCTATGAAACAGTCGAGGGGCAGGAGACGCAGCGCCGAATACTCGACCTCGACGACCCTAGCACCTATGGCTGGCTCTATGGCGGTGCGGCAGTATTTGAAGTCACACTCGCGCCACTGCAAAAGAAAACCCTATACGTCGAGAGCGTGTCCTTTTCACACCAATGGTTCTCAATCGATTTATACAACAAGGAACAATCCCAACGGGAATTGCTCGGCAGTTTTACCGATATCGCCGTGATGGTGGGCATGCTGCTGGCGCTGATTATCTACAACCTATTGTTATTTATGTATTCCCGCCAGCGGGACAATCTGTTTTACGCCTGTTACTTAATCTCAGGCGGGATCTGGATTGCCCTCTCCTACGGGCTGGTCGCCGAAGTATTCGCGTTTTACGGCTCAGCTAGCCTGTATTGGCACCTTACCCTGATGACCATGCCCATCTTTTTGATTTTGTTTATGATGGATATTTTCGAGACTCGGCAACATTATCGCTTCGAGCATTATGCCCTCGTCTTTGTGCTCGCCCTGTTAGTGGCCGAATTTTGTTACGGCGTGGTGGATATCGTTGGTGCGCTGCGCTATTCCAGCAGCTTGGCTGCCTTGATGATGTTAACTACCCTCTCGGTCACGATTTCGCTGGTGATAAAACGACATCCCATCGCGAAATACTTTCTCCTCGGTCATTGTCTTTTCGTCGGTTTTAGTGGTCTTGCGGTGATGTTTTACAAAGGCCGCGCCGAGTTTAGCTATCTCTCAAGCCACGGTGTCGGCGTGGGCATTATGCTAGAAGCGCTAGTGCTTGCCCTTATCATCGCCTATCGCATCCGTCTGCTCGAAGAAATTAAAGCGTCGCAGGAAGAGCTTAAATATCAAGCGGCGACTGATTCACTCACTCATTTGTTTAATCGCCGTCATTTCCACAAAGAAGCGCAGCGGATCTTCATGCAGGCGAGCGTGACACAACAACCCATGGCGGTGATTATCTGTGATATCGACCTGTTCAAACGAGTAAACGACAAATACGGCCACCTGATGGGCGATCAGGTCATTATCGATATTGCCACCACCCTCAAACAGCATGCGCGTAAATGTGACATAGTGGCGCGCTACGGCGGCGAAGAATTTATTATGCTGCTACATGACGTGTCCCTCACCGAGGCACACCAGTGCGCCGAACGCATTCGCAGCGCCGTAGCCGAGTTAAGCTTTATAGCCGAGACGCAAGAAGTGTTTACTGTCACCCTCAGTCTTGGGGTGGCGGCCGTTGATTTTGCCCATCCCCTAGAGCATGCCATCAAGCTGGCGGACGATGCCCTGTATCGTGCTAAACATCAGGGCCGTAACAATGTGCAATCCAGTGAAATCAATCTATTAGAGATGCAGGAAGGCATAAACTAACACGGCAAACCAAAGCGAGTGCCATCTCCTACTCTACAAAATCGACTCGGTCTATAGGGTGCTGTGTCGGCTTTGTGAGCTATAACTCGCTTTTACCACGGCATACTGTAAATATCGGATCTGCCGCACAATTTCGCTTTAGGCTCAAAAACTTATCCAACGAAAGCCACTCAGATGGAATACGTGTATTCTATTTGCAGTATTAACATGACTTTTATTGAATCTCTTACCCTGATGCTGGCCCTGATGTATATCGCATCCTTAAGTTATTGGAGCGGTAAAAAATGGGGCGCCGTTGCCACCTTACTCTTAAGTGTTGGCGCCGTAGCGATTAGCCTCTACTGGCCTTTGGCGCTCGCCCTAGCCATTGCCTTGCCGTTGTGCCTGATAGCCAACAAGTTCGCCCCTGAGGAATTAAAGGGCGAGATAAAAATCAACACCCTGCGCGAAGGCTGTCAGCATCTGCTCGCGCTCTCGCTGTTTATCGTCGCCATCCAATACTGCATCAATGCTATCCAGCTTAAACAAGGCATAGTGCCTTGGTTGATGCGCCCCGATGTCGCCGACGCCTTCTTGCCTATCGCGGGCGGAATTGAATTAAAAGCCATTTTGGCGCTCAACCTGTGGGACCAAACGCACCCTGCCGCAGCCGTCATGCTCTTCGCCGTGCTGCTCACGGGCTTACTCTGCAAACGCGCCTTTTGTGGCTGGGCCTGCCCATTAGGGCTTGCCGGCGAATACCTCTACGCCTTGCGCAAACGCTTTATCAAAGCAGAACTTGCGCCACCCGCATGGTTAGACTGGCCACTGCGGATGCTGAAATACTTATTGCTGCTGGGGCTGTTTTACATCGTCATCGGTATGCCTAGCGAATCGATCCCCTATTATCTACAGGGTAACTACCACAAGATTGCCGACCTTAAGATGGCGCTGTTTTTTGTCACGCCAGGGCTCATTACCTTAGCCTGCTTTGCTCTTATCCTCGCCTTAGCTGCGTGGCGTCGCCAAGGTTTTTGCCGCTACTTGTGTCCCTATGGTGCCATGCTTGGGATCTTAAGTTTTGCCAGCCCACTCAAGATCCGTCGCGATACTCAGCATTGCCTGATCGAAGCCAAAGGCATGAAATGCGATAAATGCACCCGCGCCTGCCCAGCCAACATCATAGTGCACACCAAAACCACGGTACGCAGCGACGAATGCCAAGCCTGTATGCGCTGTGTGGCCACTTGCCCTAAATCGGCGGCGCTCGGTTTTGGCCTCAAGTCGGGCCACAGAGTTAGCCATAAGGGCTTGTTAGTCCTGTTATTATTGGCACTCTTTGCCCTGCCGCTGGGCGCCTATTTATCCGGGTTCTGGCATAGCCAAACACCGGATAGTATCCGCATGGAGCTTATCCAAGTGATTGACCGCGTGGGCCATTAACTCTCTGATTTATTGATAAATAGATATAAAAAAGGTGCAGTCCAAGCTGCACCTTTTATGTTCACGCTAAGCTTAAGCACAAGAGATTAGGCAAGGTCGAACCTATCGGCATTCATCACCTTAGTCCAAGCGGCCACAAAGTCATGCACAAACTTTTCTTTGGCATCATCCTGCGCATATACCTCGGCATAAGAGCGCAAAATCGAGTTAGAGCCAAACACCAGATCGACGCGGGTTGCGGTCCACTTCACTGCGCCAGTTTTACGCTCGACTATCTCATAAAGGTTGCTGCCCGCAGGCTTCCAGTTGTAGGCCATGTCGGTGAGATTCACAAAGAAATCATTGCTTAACACACCCACTTTGTCGGTAAACACACCGTGACGCGTGCCGCCATAGTTAGTGCCTAACACCCGCATACCCCCAATCAGCACAGTCATCTCATGGGCGGTTAACCCCATCAATTGAGTGCGATCGAGCATCATCTCCTCGGGCTGAACCACATAATCCTTTTTCTGCCAATTGCGATACGCATCGTGCAAGGGCTCGAGTACGGCAAAGGATTCCACATCTGTCATTTCCTGCGTCGCATCGCCACGGCCGGGGATAAAGGGCACTGTGATTTTGACTCCCGCAGCGTGGGCAGCCTTTTCAATCGCTGCGGCGCCGCCTAGTACGATTAAGTCGGCAATGCTGACTTTTTTACTTAGGCTTGCCTGCAGCTCAGTCAATACTTTAAGCACCTTTTGCAGCCGCTCGGGTTCGTTGGCCTGCCAATCCTTTTGCGGTGCTAAGCGGATCCGCGCGCCATTGGCGCCACCACGGAAATCCGAGCAGCGGAAGGTGCGGGCACTGTCCCACGCCGTTGCCACTAACTCGGATACGCTGAGCCCCGAGGCTAATAATTTCGCCTTCAGCTCAACAATCTCACTGGCATCTAAACGGTAATCGACGCTTGGGATGGGGTCTTGCCAAAGCAAATCCTCATTCGGCACTTCTGGCCCCAAGTAGCGGCTCTTAGGCCCGAGATCGCGGTGGGTTAACTTAAACCAAGCGCGAGCGAACACCTCGGAGAAATAGGCGGGGTCTTGATAAAACTTCTCGGAGATTTTGCGATACTCAGGATCCATCTTCATCGCCATATCCGCATCCGTCATGATGGGATTAAACTTGCGATTCGGATCGCCCACAGAAACAACTTTATCTTCCTCTTTGATATTTATGGGTTCCCACTGTGAGGCGCCTGCTGGGCTTTTTTTCAATTCCCAGTCGTAATTTAACAGTAAGTGAAAATAACCGTTATCCCACTGGGTGGGATGAGTTGTCCAAGCGCCTTCGAGGCCACTGGTCACGGCATTCGCACCCGTGCCCGGGCCTTTTTTATTGAGCCAGCCCAAACCTTGGGCCTCAAGTTCTTCGCCCTCAGGCTCGGGGCCAAGATCCTGCGCCTTACCATTACCATGGCACTTACCGACAGTGTGGCCGCCGGCGGTTAAGGCCACGGTTTCCTCATCATTCATCGCCATTCGCGCAAAGGTGACACGCACATCTTGGGCGGTACGCAGGGGATCGGGTTTGCCATCGACCCCTTCAGGATTCACATAGATCAGCCCCATCATCACGGCAGCCAAAGGGTTTTCAAGGTCGCGCTCGCCAGAATAACGACTGTTGGGATTTTCCGTCGGCGCTAACCATTGTTTTTCAGAGCCCCAATAAATGTCCTTCTCGGGATGCCAGATATCCTCTCGGCCACCGGCGAATCCATAGGTTTTTAAGCCCATAGACTCGTAGGCCACATTGCCCGCGAGGATCATTAAATCCGCCCACGAGAGCTTGTTGCCGTATTTTTTCTTAATCGGCCAGAGTAAACGGCGCGCCTTGTCCAAGTTGGCGTTATCGGGCCAGCTATTGAGTGGCGCAAAGCGTTGATTGCCCGCTCCCGCGCCGCCACGGCCATCGGCAACTCTGTAGGTTCCAGCCGAGTGCCATGCCATACGGATCATCAGGCCGCCATAGTGTCCCCAGTCGGCGGGCCACCAATCTTGGCTATCGGTCATTAAAGCATTGAGGTCGCGCTTCACCGCGGCGAGATCTAAGCTGTTGAAGGCGTCGCGATAGTTAAACTTAGGATCCATAGGATCCGTCTTCTTATCGTGCTGGTGCAAAATATCGAGATTAAGTGCCTTAGGCCACCAGTCCATATTGTTGCTGGCGACCGCTGAATTCGCCCCATGCATCACGGGGCATTTACCTTGGGAGCTTTGCGTCTTGTCCATTGAATATTCCTTTCCTTAGCTTGCACTAACGGGAGTAGCGCGCCCTAAAACTCTTGCTAGACACACTACGGTCGAAACGAGAGCCTTCACAGTTTGCCAAGGCTTATTGGCAATCTTGTGACAGCAAAAAAGACAAATTTAGTAACAAAGACAATGCCATCACTAGGGATTGGCCTAACCATTAACCCTAGGCTAGATTCAACAAAACACAATCGAAATCGGTCAAAAGTCGCTATTTTGTGAACCAGTTCAGGATTAAAAATTAGCCAATTGAGGATAACAAAAATAGCAACAATGAACAAAAAAGCCGCTAAACGAGTTAGCGGCTTAATTTGATTGAGCGCTTTGAACGATTAGTTGAGCGTCTCCAACTCGCCGTTACGCCAAGGTTCAATCACAACCTTAATATGTGGATTCGGTTTCATTAATTGCTTGAATGCCCCCGATACCCCATCCATGCCCACTTTACCCGTGAGCAGCTTACTCCAAGGAATAGTGCCCTGGGCTAATTCCGCTAAACAGGCAGCAAATTCATCTGGCTGATAGTAGTAAGAGAAACGCATATCCAGCTCTTTCACTGTGGCATAGGCGTAGTTGATATTCGCTTCTGCGGTGTGAATACCCGTCACAACGATAGTTGCCTTAGCTGGCGCACGCTTCACAAAGCCTTCGATCAACTTGTGAATACCCACGCATTCGAAAATCACCACACGATGGCCTGCGGCAACTTCGGCGGCATAGGCGACTTCGTCCTGCTCACCTGGGTTAACAGTGTGAGTCGCACCAAATTCACGGGCTAATTGCAGTTTTTCGCCCTGTAGGTCGGCCGCAATAATATTGCGTACTCCGCGTAGATGCAGTGCAGAAATGGCTGCTAAACCAATTGGGCCACAACCCACCACTAATGCCGTATCTTCTGCGCCGACGTTCCCCCGATTTACGGCATGTAACCCTACGGCTAAGGGTTCGGTTAGCGCCACGGCTTCTGGTGGTAAATGGTCAGGCACAGGGATTAACAGCGCTTCATCGAGAATAAAGTACTCTGAATAGGCCCCATTAATACCGGGAGTCACCCCCACACCCGCACAATTTTGGCTCATCAGAATGGGAACAGACGTCACCCGAGTGCCAAGCGCTAAGGCTTGTTGGGTCTGTGGACCAAACTCGACAATTTCAGCACAAAACTCGTGACCTAACATCACTGGAGCGTGGTTATCAATCCCCTCAGGCATTACCCCGAGTTTACGATAGAAATCGAACACTTCGTTGTAGTGGCGGGTAATGTGAATATCTGAGCCACAGATCCCACAGGCGAGACTACGTACTAACACTTGGCCGGCCTGTGGCTTAGGCAGTTCAACCTGTTGCAGGCTGACTTCACCATCCTGCATCACTATTGCCTTCATTGTGGGTGCATTCATCATGCTCATTACGGGATCCTTATTCAGCATCGCTCATGCGCGCTAACGCACCGGGTTTGATGTAACGCGGCTTAATTCCCTGCGCTTTTGCAGCCGCCAAGAGCGCCTGCTCAATCCAGCCTGCATCCATAATAAACATGAAGTTACCATCGGCATCGAAGTTAACGTTCACCCCAGTAATCACCATCACCCCATCGGCACCTTCAGAATCCGCTGGGCAATGGAAAGTGTGGATAGAACCGCCTGGCTCATACAAGTAGCTGCCCGCGGTTTGCGGTTGGTCTGGGTATTCAAGGTAGTTCCAACGACCCGCTAAGGTATAGAAATGCACCACACCCGTGTGGAAATGCTTAGGTAAGGTAATACCCGGCTTAAACTTAGCGCGGATCACCCAAACCCCGTTTTCAGGGTCTAAAAATAATGGGTACACATCAACGCCCGGCAGCGCATCTTTGATGATCTGCTCTTCGTTGGTATTGAGGGTTAATAAAAAGTCTTGATGATTAATCACTTCTGGTAGAGCCATGTTTGCATTCCTCATTGTTGTTATTGTGTTTTTGGTCGAGCGACCACTACCCCAGCAGTGGATATTTAAAATTTTCAAAGCCGTCGGAGGCGTTCACTGTGCAGCCATTGATGCAGTTTGCCTCGTCACTGACGAGAAACGCCACCACATCGGCAATCTCATTCGGTTGGGTAAATTCTTGACGCATTTGCTCTTTACGAATGTGTTCCCACAACCCGAGCGCCTCGTACTGACGCAGCATAGGCGTGTCGACACGGCCCGGCGCCACGGCGCAAACCCGCACACCAAGGGGCGCCAATTCAAGCGCGGCGCATTTGGTCATCATGTCGACGGCGGCTTTACTGACGTTGTAGGTGAAGGTCATTTCTGAGGCGATCTGCGCGTAAACCGACGAAGTATTTAAAATCACGCCCCGAGTACCTTGGGCTTGGAATTGACGGCCACCGGCGAGGATGCCGTGGTACACGCCTTTTTGGTTTACATTGGTGACAGGTTCAAAATCATTAATAGGATCATGCTGTAACAGCGGCTTAGCCAAGCCTATGCCGGCATTATTGATCAGAATATCGAGCTGACCGAACTGGTCAGCCGCATGCTTGACCATGGCTTCAACTTGCTTGTAGTCGGTCACATCGACGCTAAAAATCACCAACTTATCGGCGGGAAAATCGCTAAATACTTTGAGCGCCTCGGCCGACAGATCGGCGGCAACAACGCGAGCCCCCTCGGCGAGTAGTTTACGGATGATAGCTTGCCCTATGCCCCCGGCAGCCCCCGTCACCACAGCGGTTTTATTCAGTAAACGCATAGCTGTCCTCTTTTTATATTTATCAACTTCATTATTAAGACGTTGTTAATTTAGATGGTTAATTGCACATCTTCTTGACTTATTACGAGCCAAATTTGATATATTGCGAGTCTTATAACAAAGTGAACTAAGCGTCCCATGTACCTAGTCCGAAGTGGTGCCGTTGCTCAATTCGAGCAACTGGTCCTAGAATTGGGGGAAAACCCCATAGAAATGATCCATCAGGCTGGATTGCGTCAGGCGCAGTTTCGCGATCCCAACACCTATATCGCTTATCCGCGGCTAGCCGAGTTATTGGAAATTGCCGCTCAGCGCTGCCAGCACCCCTTGTTTGGGTTAATGTTGGCCCAGCGACAGACTTTGCATGTATTGGGTGATTTACCTATGCTGGTTTCCCGCGCGGCCACTGTGGCCGATGCGCTGGCCCGCGTGAATGACTATCTGTATCTGCACGCCTCCGGCGTATCATTACAACTGCAATCTCAGGGTGAGATTGTCCGCCTTGCACTATCGATGAATGTTCACAGCCCTAGGGGCATAGAACAACTGATGCAAATGAGCGTGGCGCAACTGGCGATGTTTGTCTCGAGCCTGCTGAATATCAATATCAGCAACATTCCTTTGTATTTATGCCAGAACAAACCCAGCGAACTGGAATCTCAGCGCCTTTCCCACTCGCTGCGTTTTCGCGAGCCCTTTAATGGCGTAGTGCTTAAAAGCTCACAACTCTTGGGGCGTAACTATCACGATGAAGAGGCGCTTAACCGCCATCTCCAGTCGCACCTGCAATATTTACAGAGCCGCTACCCCGACAACCTTGCCGACCAAGCACGGGACTTAATCCATCGGCTGCTGCCCACGGGAGAATGCTGCATCGAACGGGTATCGACGGCGCTGGGTTTACACGAACGCACCCTACAAACGAGGCTGCAAGAGACGGGGCAAAGCTATCGACAATTACTACAGGATGTTCGGCAAAATATCGCCCAACAGCAACTCAGCTACGGCACGCAAACCATCACCGAACTCGCACTGCAACTCGGTTATGCCGAAGTCGCCGTGTTTAGTCGCCACTTTAAAACTTGGACAGGATTGTCCCCAAAACAATGGCAACAACAGTATCGTAAGGGGCGAATTGAGGATTGAAGGCTGATAAAAAAGCCCCGCTAAGTTGCCTTAGCGGGGCTTTATTCACGGTGTAGTCACTTTACGCGACGACACAACCACCATTAGCCGCGGCTAGCGCGCTTACGGTCGTTTTCAGTTAAGTGTTTCTTACGAACACGGATGCTCTTAGGTGTTACTTCAACTAATTCGTCATCATCGATAAACTCAAGAGCTTGCTCAAGAGTTAAAGTGATTGGCGTAGTCAGTACTTGAGCTTCGTCAGTACCAGAAGCACGCATGTTAGTTAGCTGCTTACCTTTCAGACAGTTAACTGTCAGGTCGTTAGAACGTGAGTGGATACCCACAACTTGACCTTCGTAAACTTCGGCAGCGTGGCCAATAAACAGACGACCGCGATCCTGCAGACCGAACAGTGCGAATGTTAGCGCCTTACCAGTCGCGTTAGAGATCAATACGCCGTTCGCGCGTTGACCGATATCGCCACCTTTGTGCGGGCCGTAGTGATCGAATGAGTGGTAAATCAGACCAGTACCAGAAGTTGCAGTTAAGAACTCAGTTTGGAAACCGATTAAACCACGGCTTGGGATGATAAAGTCAACGCGCACACGGCCTTTACCGTCAAGCTGCATGTCTTTCATCTCAGCCTTACGTACACCCAGCTTCTCGATGACAGTACCTTGATGCTCTTCTTCAACGTCAACGGTCAGAGTTTCGTATGGCTCACACAGTTCGCCATCGATGGTTTTTAAGATTACTTCTGGACGAGAAACCGCTAATTCGTAACCTTCACGACGCATGTTTTCGATCAGGATAGATAAGTGTAATTCACCACGGCCAGATACCGCGAAACGGTCTGGGCTGTCGGTTTCTTCAACACGCAGTGCCACGTTGTGCACTAATTCTTGTTGCAGACGCTCAAGAATGTTACGTGAAGTCACGTACTTACCTTCTTTACCTGCGAAAGGTGAAGTGTTGACTTGGAAAGTCATGGTCAGTGTTGGTTCGTCAACTGACAGTGGTGGCAGCGCTTCAACATTACCTGCGGCACACACAGTGTCAGAAATCTTCAGCTCACCTAAACCGGTAATCGCTACGATGTCGCCAGCGTTTGCTACGTCAACTTCGGTACGCTCTAAGCCCATGTAACCTAATACTTGGCCCATTTTACCGTTACGAGTCTTACCATCGGCGCCGATCACGGTCACTTGTTGGTTAGTCTTGATGCTACCACGCTTGATGCGGCCAACACCGATAACACCCACGTATGAGTTGTAATCGAGCTGAGAAATTTGCATCTGGAATGGACCTTCAGCGTCAGCTGCAGGTGAAGATACTTTTTCAACGATAGTTTGGAACAGTGGCGTCATATCTGTGCCAACTTCATCCGGATCTAAGGTTGCGAAGCCGTTTAACGCAGAAGCGTAAACCACTGGGAAATCTAATTGCTCGTCAGTCGCACCTAAGTTGTCGAACAGGTCGAATACTTGGTCGATAACCCAATCAGGGCGAGCACCAGGACGGTCAATCTTGTTGATAACAACGATTGGCTTTAAGCCTTGGGCAAACGCTTTCTTGGTTACGAAGCGAGTCTGTGGCATTGGACCGTCAACGGCGTCAACCAGCAGTAATACTGAGTCCACCATAGACAGTACGCGCTCAACCTCACCACCGAAGTCGGCGTGGCCAGGGGTGTCTACGATGTTAATGCGGTAGTCGTTCCACTTGATGGCAGTATTCTTTGCCAGAATCGTGATCCCACGTTCCTTTTCAAGATCGTTGGAGTCCATCACCCGCTCAGTAGCTTCTCCCCGGGTTGCAAGGGTTCCTGATTGCGACAGCAGCTTGTCAACCAGGGTCGTTTTGCCATGGTCAACGTGCGCAATAATGGCGATGTTACGTAAATTCTCTAGCACGGATAAACCTCTTACCATCAAACAAAAATAGGGATATTTCAATATTCGTTATAGCAATCTACGTTGAGTCGCCATAAAAAAGCGTGACATTCTACTCCAGAGCGGCCTCGCCGCACAGGATTATTTTTGAACACTTATAAAACAATTTTTTGAGCACTGTGCTCAAAAGGTACTCTCTCGCCCGAGTCAAATAGCCTAAATGCACCGTTAATGCGCAGGCAATTCGCCAGTTTATCTTGTCATCAACTAAGCTAAGCAGCTGAATTCACTGTTTTTCACTCTGCGCTACTTTTGCCGCTCGGCCCAAAGCCGCCATAAGTATAGTCAATCCACGCCATCAAGCCGTGACGCGCCAGAGTGAGCAGCGAAATAAGCCCGGCTGGCGCCATTTAGCGATTTCAGCGGATAACTTTGGCCTCAGTTTCAACAAACTCTATTCCCCATTGCGAACAACGATTTTAATGCTTTGATAATTAAAAGTTATTCAATATATCCAACCATAACTGTCTCGCGAAAAACAGCTTAGGTTGCCACAGTTTTGTGACATTATTGCGTGCGATTGAAATAGTGAGCTTGCACGGTTATCTCACCTCACTAATGTGCTAGATTCATGTGCTTTGTTTGGTTTCGAACGCTGTCAAAAGCCAGAATTGAGATATCAATCCAGCTTGTCCATGAGCTTAATGGGCCGACGAGTTCGGGATAAATGGGCGTAGCGAGATTGCACTCAAATACCGTGCACTAAAATGGTGTTGTAACGGTGCGCACCAAAATGGATTAATGCACCAAAATGCCACATACAAACGCACCAATATAGTGCAGAACTGAGTAAATTGTTGTGTACTAAAATATATAGCCTTTTATTATCAACATCTTAAATTGTTGGCATAGATATCGCTATATAGCTTGTAAGTTTGGCTCAAGCGCGACTTGAGTTAAAAGATTATAGAAGGGACATCCCTTTACCCTACCGGAGACTTGAGAATGTCAGTTGAATCAGTTTTAAAGCAACTTGAAGAATTAGAAGTTAAGTTTGTTGATTTACGTTTTACCGACACCAAAGGTAAAGAGCAGCACGTATCTATTCCTGCTCATCAGGTAGACGCTGATTTCTTCGAAGACGGCAAAATGTTTGACGGTTCGTCAATCGCTGGCTGGAAAGGCATTAACGAATCAGACATGGTACTGATGCCAGACCCAACCACGTTTGTATTAGACCCATTCACCGAAGAAACCACTGCACTGATCCGCTGTGACATTCTCGAGCCAGGCACTATGACTGGTTATGACCGCGACCCACGTTCTATCGCGAAAAAAGCGGAAGAATACTTACGCTCTACCGGTATCGCTGACACTGTATTAGTTGGACCAGAACCAGAATTCTTCCTGTTCGACGACGTACGTTTCGGTACTGACATGTCTGGTTGTTTCGTGAAAATCGACGCTAAAGAAGCGGCATGGAACTCTGGCACTAGCTACGAAGGTGGTAACACTGGTCACCGTCCATTCGTGAAAGGCGGTTACTTCCCAGTAGCTCCTGTTGACTCATCACAAGACTTACGTAGCGCTATGTGTTTAGTGCTCGAAGAAATGGGTCAAGTCGTTGAAGCTCACCACCATGAAGTGGCGACTGCGGGTCAAAACGAAATCGCAACTCGCTTCAACACTCTGACTAAGAAAGCGGACGAAATCCAAATTCTGAAGTACGTAGTACACAACATGGCTCACGCCTACGGTAAGACTGCGACTTTCATGCCTAAGCCAATCGTTGGCGACAACGGTAGCGGTATGCACGTTCACCAATCTCTGTCTAAAGACGGTGTGAACCTGTTCGCAGGCGACAAATACGCTGGTTTAAGTGAAACTGCACTGTACTACATCGGTGGTATCATCAAGCACGCTCGCGCGCTGAACGCTTTCACTAACCCAAGCACTAACTCTTACAAGCGTTTAGTGCCACACTTCGAAGCGCCAGTGATGTTAGCTTACTCAGCACGTAACCGCAGCGCTTCAATCCGTATTCCAGTTGTACCAAGCCCTAAAGGCCGTCGTATCGAAACTCGCTTCCCAGATCCACATGCAAACCCATACTTAGGTTTCGCAGCACTGCTGATGGCGGGTATCGACGGTATCCAAAACAAGATCCATCCAGGCGAAGCTATGGATAAAGACTTGTACGATCTGCCAGCGGAAGAAGCGGCTGAAATCCCACAAGTAGCGACTTCATTAGAAAACGCACTTGAGAACCTGCAAGCTGACCACGAGTTCTTAACTCGCGGCGGTGTATTCAGCGAAGATTTCATCCAATCTTATATTGCACTGAAATCTGCAGAAGCTGAGCGTGTAAGCCGTACAACTCACCCATTAGAGTTCGAGATGTACTACAGCCTGTAATGGCTAACGGCATCGATTAGCTGCACAACATCTAGCAGCCCCGACAGTCTTCTGTCGGGGCTTTTTTATCTCTATCGCTCTGTGATTCCTAATTATTCCCCCTGCATATTCGACACCTCTACATATAAACCCTAACCTCTCGCTGTTATTTGTCCATTTGTTATCGACTGGTGATGTAGGACGCGTAAAAAGTAAAGGCTTTGTAAATTCAATTAAGAACGATTCTTGATTACAACTATAATAATGCGTCTTTTTTGGAGCCAAACACGGAATACTCTCCATTCATATTCAGTTAGCGCATTGAATTCAAAACATTAAAAACGCTTTCTGGGTCGCGAGAAAATGTCACCACAGTGCTGTCCTTTTGGCTTCTCATGTACCTGTTGTTTTGATGGAGAATGCTATGCCTAAGTCTATGGGGCCGATAAGCCTAGTCGCCGCCGCAGTTATCTGCCAACTGGGGCTTATTAATGTGGCAACAGCCACTGAAAACGAGATGGAGCGCATGGTGGTCTCCGCAACCCGTTCACCGACCCAAATCAGCGATCTCTCCAGCACTGTGTGGATCATTGATGAAGCCAGCATTCGCGAGCAAACCGATAGCGGCAAAGGGATTAAGGAAATGCTCGCCGCCTTAGTGCCGTCGATGGATGTGTCCAGCCAAGGGCGCACCAACTTTGGCCAGAATATTCGCGGCCGCGCCATGGTGGTATTAATCGATGGCGTGTCGATGAACACCTCCCGCAGCATTAGCCGTCAGCTAGACAGTATCGATCCATTCAATATTGCGCGCATCGAAGTACTGGCTGGCGCGTCGGCTATCTATGGTGGTGGCGCACTGGGCGGTGCCATTAATATCGTCACTAAAAAAGCGGCGGACAGCAGTGATACCTTCGAAGCCGAAGCAGGATTTAAGTCCGGCTTTAATAGCAGTGATGATTTAGATTATCGCACCGCGCTGGCGGTTACCGGGGGCAGCGATTCTGTTAAGGGGCGCTTCAGCGCCGCTTGGCAGGAAAACGGCCAGTGGTTTGATGGCAGTGACAATCCTGTGATGCTGGATATTTCCCAAACCGGAATGCAGTACACCCAAGGTTATGATTTGATGGCGAATATGGATTGGCAGCTTGCCAATGACGCCAGCCTCAGCGCCATGGCGCAATACTATCGAAATGGTTCAGACGAAGAACATGGCCTGTATATGGGTGAGAACTTCTCCGGTGTCACGGGCGATGCCTCAGTGCTGGAAACCCGTAAAGGATTGGACGCTGACCGCAGCCCCGCCACCGAGCGCACTTTACTGAATCTGTCCTACTCCCAGGATGAGTTTCTGGGTCAAACCCTGTATTTACAAGGCTTTTATCGCAAAGAGAATCTGGATTTCCACCCGTTCCCCTATGTCAATGAAACCAGCGGCGTCTACAACTTCTCAGCATCGGCCCAAAACACCAGCATCTATGGTTTGAAGGCGGTCGTTGAATCCAAACCCGTCGATAGCCTCACACTCACTTGGGGACTAGATTGGGATAAAGAAAGTTTTGATTCGAACCAAATGAGCTTCGACCTCGATGCTGCCAACCAACACGGCGGCTTAGTGATGCGCGAGCTGTTCACTACCGGCCGTTATGTCGACTTTACCGTCGAGTCTATTGCGGCATTTATCCAAAGCAGTTGGGAGATGAATAGCTTTTTGGTGCTAAACGCTGGCTATCGTTATCAACACATGGAAAACAGTGTTGATGATTTTATCGGTTATAACCAACAGGTGGCGATCGCCTCTGGCAAAGCCACGGGAGCCGATGCCATTAAAGGCGGCAGCACCGACTATAACATAGGCTTAGTCAACCTCGGCTTGGTGGCCAAGTTAAGCCAAGACCAACAACTCTGGCTTGCCTATTCCCAAGGCTTTGAACTGCCAGACCTATCGAAATACTATGGCCGCGGCACCTACAAGGCCGATGCCGACGGTTACTTACAGCTGCAAAACAGCATCAATATCAATGATACTCGCCTTGATGGGATCAAGACCGACTCCATGGAACTGGGATGGCGTTATCTTGCAGACCGTTGGCAGGCGCAGGCCAGCGTCTACTACGCCGTGTCTGACAAGGTCATTGAGGTTAACAGCAAAGATCTGACCATCAATGTCAAAGACCAAGATAAACGCAGCTATGGCCTAGAGGCACAACTGAACTTTGACATCAGCTCCGACTGGCAAATCGGCACCAACCTGCATTTGGTGCGCAGTGAAGTGAAGGATGAGAATAATTGGGTCGATGAAACCGTCACTTACGCCTCACCCTCTAAAGCCACTGCCTTTATTGGCTGGCGCGGCGAGACACAGAAGATCCGTTTACAGGCAGAGCACAGTTTTAGCGCCGAATCTGACTATCGCTTCAAAACCAATGATGGCCTAGCGAGTGAGCTTGATAGCTACACGACGCTGGATTTACTGGGCTCTATCGATTTACCCGTCGGTACCCTGAGCTACGGCATCGAAAACCTGCTCGATAAAGACTACAGCACCCTATGGGGCCAACGAGCGGTGTACTTCTACAGCCCGACCTACGGTCCTGAGTCTATGTTCGACTACCACGGCCGTGGCCGCACCTTTGCCCTCAATTATCAACTAAGCTGGTGATAACAGGCTAAAAGGTATCAATCACTTGCGTTCAGTCTTCCGCTAAGGTGGTTGAGTAATAGCAAATGCCACAAACAAAAAACGGTCCCCAAGTGGACCGTTTTTTTATGCTGATACATGCAGGATCAAGCTGATTATCTGCAACGACCAAGGCGTGAACCCGTGGTAGTGATTTTGTCGCAATCTTTTTTGGTGACTTTCTTCTCGGCGCTGCTTGCCACCGTCGAATCGGCGTCAGTATCACTGACCGATGCGCAGCCACTCAAACCTAATACGGCAACGGGTAACAGTATCGCAATCCATTTTTTTAGCATTTTATTCATCCTGATTAACTGGTGATATTGGCCTTGGGTATTTGCATGTAACCCAGAGTGCGTAAGCTAATCAATAAACGCTCGTGGCACAACGCAATAGAGGAGCCAATCAAGGTAAATACACCTTTCTACTGACGTGCATTCGCCGTGGCTAATACGTCTCAACAGAAGCTGTCGCGTTAACAAGAGCCGCATCGTCCGAAATCAGATGAAGAAAAGACTCAAGCACGCTGGTTACCCGTTAGCCCACAACCAAGCCAAAGCCAAAAAACAGTTTATTTCCAATCCCTTCTT
Source organism: Shewanella mangrovisoli (assembly GCF_019457635.1). Lineage (NCBI taxonomy): Bacteria > Pseudomonadati > Pseudomonadota > Gammaproteobacteria > Alteromonadales > Shewanellaceae > Shewanella > Shewanella mangrovisoli. The sequence continues at coordinate 383,262 of NZ_CP080412.1, read as the reverse complement.
GCACTTATGTGAATGACTCGCTAGCTTGAACATGTCCATGCTGCATGATTGATCCCTTTCATTTGGGCGCTCCTAATGACTCACCGAAACAATGATAAAAATAACAATAGGCGCTTAGCTATGTGGCAAAAACTCAAACCCTATCAAGACTCTATTGTGCTGCTCAGCGCATTATTACTCGGCGGCATTATCGGCATCTATTGGCCATCCTTGGCACTCAAGCTCAAGCCATTAGGGCAAATCTTTTTAAATCTGTTGTTTATGATTATCGTGCCCTTAGTGGCGATCAGCGTAACTTCGTCGATAGCCCGCATGACGGACTTAAAAAAGCTCGGGGCAATTTTAGTGTCGATTATGGGCGTCTCGATTCTGATGGCGATTATTCCCGCCGTCGGCATCACCTTACTGGCACTGATGTTTGATCCAGCCCAAGGTGTTACTCTCGATCTTAATCAAACCATTAGCGACACCTCGGGGAAGATGGATTTTGTGGCGCTGCTGACCACCAATGACTTTTCTGGATTGCTCTCCAAATCCAATATCTTGGCGCTTATCATCATGTCGGTGATTGCCGGCATCGCCATAGGTCAATCGGGTGAAGATGGCCGTAAAGTCTCGGCACTGCTCGACAGTTTTAATACCGTCATCATGAAGATTGTCAGCATTATTATGCTGGCTGCCCCCGTCGGCCTTGGCGCTTACTTTGCCTCCACCATGGCGAGTCAAGATCCACAGCTTGTGGTGACCTTTGCCCGCGCCGTGGGATTATTTTTAGTGGCCTGCTTTATCTACCTTACCGTCGGCTCCACCTTTTATGCCTGGCTTGGCGGCGGCATGCACGGGATTAGACAATTTTGGCGCCACGCCCTAGAACCCGCAGTGACCGCATTAGGCACCACTTCCTCCCTCGCGACGCTGCCCGTCACCTTAAGGGCGGCGCTGAAGATGGGGATAAAACCCGAAATCGCCGATATCAGCCTGCCGCTGCTGGTGAATTTAAATAAGGGCGGCGCATCCATTATCACCGCCTTGAAGATTGTATTTATTTACTCTCTGCTCGGTTTAGATTTTACGGTCGATGTGTTTATGGTGACCATACTCATTTCCGTCCTGTCCGCCTTCATCATTGGCGGCGTGCCGGGCGGCGCCTTCCTTGGGGAGATTTTTATCGTCACCACCTTAGGGTTACCGATGGAAACCATCCCCATTTTAGTGGTGATAGGCGCCATTACCGACGCACCTTCCACCGTTATAAACGTCGTCCATGACCTGAATGCCAGCCAGATTGTTGAACGCCTCAACCGCAAACGGATTGAGTCATAACAGGGCAATTGCCGAATAATTGACAACGAAACTCATCTGATTAGAATGCCAAACCATTGAAACAGAGCACATTTGTGCCGAGTAAAATCCGCTATGCTGCCACAGTAGCAGAATGCTGAGTCGATCAAACGAGTCTGCCACATGGAAGCAATGCGGTTTTTTATACATAAACAATGGAGTGGTTATGCGTTGGTTGGCTTGGTTAGTTGTGTGCGGGCATCTCACCGGATGCGCAGCGGTAACGTCGAGAATGGGAGCAGATTCAACCTGGGGTCACTCTTTTTCGAGTGTGCAAACGGCTGTCGATAATGGCGAGGAGTGTGTGGTGATATCCGCGATATCCGCTCCGCCTCTGCTGCTGTTTACTATCCCACTGACACTGGTGGATATGGGCGGCTCACTGGTAGTCGATGCAGTGTTGCTACCCGTCGATTTGGCAATTACCCCAAGCAATCCAGAGCTTCGCACCCCGCGGTCTATGTTCTGTCGCTATAACTACAGCATTTAAACACACCCATAAATGACCTTAGCCTCAACCAGTGAGGCTAAGGGTTAATGTCCCATCGACATCGGGGACAACAAGATCGCCTTAGCGCACCCCATTCATAGCCGCTTCGAGCAAGCCCTGTTCAATCCATTAACGATGGGCTTTTATCACCTCCAGCAACTTCGCGATATCGGCCTCATCGTTATAGATATGCGGCGATACGCGTATTCCTAAACTGCGGGCATCGACACTGATATTCGCCTCCGCCAACGCCGCCATGATGGGTGCTTGGCGCTCGCCAAATTGTAGGATCAAGGTGCCACTGCGTTTATCGGCTTCCCGTGGCGAGACCAACTCACATTCCAGTGTTTGGACGACCGTCTCCATCAACTGCAAGTTATGTTCACGCATCGCCAGTGAACCAATATTGGCAAAATATTGAATGCTGTGAGCAGCAATGGCATAGGGCGCGATAGAAGGCGTACCGCCCCAAAACCGCAGCGCAGTTGGGTGATAGCGGAAATCATGGATATCAAACTCGAAGGGGTTTTCATGGCTAAACCAACCCACATCCTGCGGCTGACACTGGGGCAAAATCGCCGGATTGACCCACAGATACGCAGCACCGGGGCCAGAGCATAACCATTTCACACTCGAACCAATCATAAAATCTGGCTGTAGCTTGGCTAAATCCAGCGGCAAAATCCCAGCCGATTGCGCTACATCCACGAGACTCAAGCAGCCACGCTCACGGGCAAGGGGAATGATCTGCGCCAATGGCGCCTGCTGACCCGTATTGGAATAGGCATGGCTAACAAAGACTAAATCGACATCGGCACAAATATGCGCGTCCCACACATTGGGGTCGGTGACATCTAAGCCCTTGGGAATAAAGCGCAATTCACAACTTGCGGGCAATGCCTTTTTCAGGGCAAACCCCATGCTGGGAAAATCAATCTCGCTCATCAGCACCACGGCGCCATCACGATTTAATCTATCCAGTGACATCACCAACTTGGTCAAGGCGCTCGATAGATTTACCTGCGGGCAAAAGTCCTGCGGCTGACCATTGAATAGGCTCGCCAGCGCCGCGGTAAAGTTATCGATGACGCCCAACCATTGGCCCCATGGCTCGCGGCCAGACTCTTGCCAAGGCGCAAAAAACGCCTGCTTAAACGCCTGTTCGGTCGATTTGAGTGGTCGTCCCACCGAATGGTTAAGCAGATAACCAGGGCCTGCGAGGCAAAAGTCCTGTTTTACATTTAGCAGCATGGCCTTACCTTAAACTGTCTTTGAGTTTTTTCAGATCGTAATAACGGGTGCGAATATCGTTGCGTAATACCGCGGCGCGCCTGTCCCTTAAACGCTCGAGGGAGCCAAGCAGCACATGCAATGGTGGGCCACTGGCGGTGACCTTGGCTAAATGTTGCTGCTCCATATTCACCGAAGGCTCGGCAATGTATTTAGTCACCAACTCATTGTGGTGTTGAATGGCGGTTTCGCCATGTAATTCACAAACTTCGATAAACAGCTTGAGATTTTCTTGATACCAATCCTGCTGCACGCAGGCCTTTGACTGTAAAAAATCATCCATCAAATTCGGGCGGCGCATACACTCCCGCAGGATTTGTTGGTCCTCTGGCATCATGTATAAAAACTTATCCACCAGCATTTGCGAATAGGCCGATTCGTTTGCAAAACAGAGACCTAGGGTTAAATCGATGACGTTAATCCCGGCAAAGTCGCCAGCATTGGCGCCGCGATATACCACAGAGCCAACTCGATAGGGTTTGTAATAGGGACGCACACAATAGAAAAAGCGGTCGGTATCTAAACGTTTGAATAACTGCTGATTTGACTCAATCACATCCTGCAATGCCTGCTTGGCGACCCGCAGTAAATCGTGGCTAATCGGATGAGAAATCCCCAAGGGCTGAATTTTTAATAAGGCATCGCTGGCACGCTTATAGGCCAAAATGCCCTTAGTGTTGTAATCCACAAACAGCTTCTCGTCGGGCAGATCGGTAAAGCGTTTGTAGATACCATTGTGGGCACGGTTATGGGTGGTCAAATGAGCAGTAGCAAAGCGTGGCGTCACGCCGATGGAGGCGCCGATATGCATAGCGAGCGCCGAAGCTTCTACCAGTGGCGAAGTGGTTTCCCGTGTCGGTTCGGTAATTTCATGGCGACGACAGGCGGCCATATACAGGCCGACATTCCCCAACAGGTCGAAGGCACTGTCAAACCCTTCATCGGTATTGCCTTCATCGAGCAGCGCCTTAATCAGTTCGCGCCCTTCACTTTCTAGTGTTTGTTTAGGCTCGGTGCCGATATCTTGCACATTGGCACGATCGCTCTGCTGGTAATAAAGCTGTTCGAGCTGGGAATTGAGTTCCACAAAGCGACTGCGGATCCACTCATCGAAGGCTTCGGTGTTATAGGTGGCAGGTTTCACTTGGACATCCTTGGAAATTGTTATGGTTATTTTTACCGGAGCAAGTACTGATAGACGCGTTTTTACTTGGCGACTGGCGTCTTTAGCGTATCCGAGTTAACAAGAATGCAACTTCTGCTCGCGCGTTTCTAGCGCTAGCTCAAATTTATGAAAAATCCAATGCCACTTTTTATTTACACCTTGCGCCAGCGCAAGTTCTCAAATCCATTCCCCTCGCACAATAGCGCCAAATACAGCTAGTTCTAATGCAAATCGCGCGGCAGGTTCCGCAGGGGTGAGTCAAATGATTTTAATGGAGTTTATTGTCGTACTCGGCTGTTTACTGCTCGGTACCCGTTACGGTGGTATGGGGCTCGGGTTGATAAGTGGTATTGGCTTATTTTTACTGACATTTGTGTTTGGTCTCGCCCCCGGACAACCGCCAGTACAAGTGATGCTCACCATTCTTGCGGTGATAGGCTGCGCCTCAGTACTGCAAACCGCAGGCGGTTTAAATGTGATGATGCAGTTTGCCGAGCGGTTACTGCGCCGCCACCCACAATACATCACCATTCTGGCGCCGCTCACCACCTGGACCTTAACCTTTTTATGCGGAACCGGCCACGTGGTTTACACCATGTTCCCGATCATCTCTGATATCGCCCTGAAGAAAAACATTCGTCCAGAACGCCCGATGGCGGTGGCCTCGGTCGCCTCGCAAATGGCGATTTGTGCCTCTCCGGTGTCGGTCGCCGTGGTTTCCATGGTATCGATTTTGGCGGCGCAGCACGGCGTCGGCCATGCCTATAGCATGCTGGAAATTTTAATGGTGTCCGTACCCGCTTCCCTTTGCGGCGTGTTAGTGGCGGCACTCTGGAGTCTGCGTCGTGGTAAAGATTTAGATAAGGACGAAGAGTTTCAGGCGCGAATTAAAGATCCCGAACAAAGGGCATTTATCTACGACAAGAGCGAGACTCTGCTGGATCAAACCTTTCCGAAGGAAGCCTATTGGGCAACGGGGATCTTCTTTACCGCTATCGCCGCCGTGGTGTTACTCGGCTCCTTTAGCGAACTGCGGCCTGTGTTTGAGGTAAAGGGCAAGTTGGCGCCGCTGTCGATGAACTTAGTGATCCAGATGATGATGTTGATCGCAGGGGCTTTTATCTTAATGAGCTGCAAAGTCAAACCCACAGAAATTGCCAATGGCCCAGTGTTTAAGGCTGGCATGGTGGCGATTTTCTCGGTATTTGGCGTAGCTTGGATGAGTGATACTTACTTTATCAGCCATATGGATGTACTGAAGGAAAACCTCTCCCATGTGGTGCAAAACCAACCTTGGACCTATGCCTTAGTGCTGTTTTTAATCTCAAAACTGGTCAACAGCCAAGCGGCGGCGCTCACGGCTATCGCGCCCATGGGCTTGGCTTTAGGCGTCGATCCTAAGCTATTGATTGCCTTTTTACCCGCGAGCTATGGTTACTTTGTGCTACCTACTTATCCGAGCGATTTGGCCTGCATCGGCTTCGACCGAACTGGCACCACCAAAATTGGCAAGTTCATCATTAACCACAGCTTTATTATTCCGGGATTGATCGGTGTGGGCACAGCATCGACCGTTGGTTATCTGCTGGCGACCACCTTACTGTAAGCACGGTTTGAAGCGATAAAACACATAAGGCCGATAATGTGAAAGCATTATCGGCCTTATTATTGATATGAAAGAAAAAACTAGGCGCGATACATGGCGAGAAACATACGGATATTGGCATCGATAATATCTTGTTGGTACTCGTCATGGCTTTTCATATGGAACAATTTAGGCCAAAAGGCGAATGCCTTAAACATGCCCCAAAATTGAGTGGCCGCTAGAGGAATATTATCGATTTTTAATGCCTTATGGGCCACGGCTCCGGCAAGCCACGCCTCTAATCCACCCTCTTGCTTGGCCAATCGTTCCATGGCCTCGGTCGCTTGGATGGGTGAACGAATAAACTCAGCCATCACCACCCTTGCCACGCGCAGGAAATCCGGTTGCTGATACAGCTCCCAGCAGCGGCGAGCGATATGTTGCAATTGAGACTCGAGGCTTTGCTCGGGATTAAATGCCAAGGTGGCCGCTTCTTTGGTGCGTGCCCACAGGTCACTTGTTGTCGCCTCGAATAACACTTCTTTGCTGGGGAAATGATTGTAAACGGTGCGCTTGGAGACATTGGCACGCTGGGCAATTCTATCCATGCTGGCGCCGGCAAAACCATTGACCATAAATTCTTCCTGTGACGCGTCGAGGATCGCTAAACGCTTCAGTTGGGAATGTGTCAGTTTTCCTGCTTTTTCTGCCATTGCGGTACGCCATCAAAATATTTGCCGATATTTTACACTATTGAGTTTACTTTTGTACAACCATGAGTAAACTACACTGTGTAGTTTACTTTTATCAAGTTTACAATGCGACTCAAAATCACCTTGGCCCTACTGCTACTCGGGAGCGTTATTATGACCTTAGATCCCAATATCATTGAAATTAGCCCATCAGAGGATCAACGCTTTCGTAATGAAGCGCCAAATACTCACAGTGGTGAAGGTAATTTACCAGCCATTTTATGGCGTTATGTCACTGAACGTATTCCCGACAAGAGTCCAAACCAGCCGCTACCGATTCAGCCCATGCGGCTGCCTGCCACGGCTGATGACACACTTATGTTGTATAAAATCAGCCACTCGACCGTGCTGTTACAGCTGAACGGCCAGTATTGGTTAACCGATCCTGTGTTTTCGAAGCGAGCCTCCCCCAGCCAATGGTTTGGTCCAAAACGCTTCCATACTCTGCCGATTGAGCTCGAAAACATTCCAGCGCTCGCAGGGATAATCTTGTCCCACGATCATTACGATCACTTAGACAAGCAGAGCGTGTTGGCACTCGCCGCGCGCACTCAAAAATTTATTGTGCCACTGGGCGTCGATAAGCATCTTATTGGTTGGGGCATTCCTAAGGAAAAAATTGTCGCCCTCAACTGGTGGCAAGCAACCGAGCACCAAGGTGTGCGCTTTACCGCCACCCCAGCGCAACATTTCTCGGGCCGTGGACTTAGGGATAAGAATCAAACCCTGTGGGCCTCTTGGGCCATTCAATCCCCTGAATTAAACATCTTTTTCAGTGGTGACTCTGGATATTTTGATGGCTTTAAAAAGATTGGCGATAAACTTGGCCCCTTCGACCTCACTTTAGTCGAAACTGGCGCCTACGATGAGATGTGGGCCGATATCCATATGCAACCTGAGCAATCGCTACGGGCGCATTTAGATCTTCAAGGTCAATACCTTATCCCAATCCACAACAGCAGTTTCGACCTAGCGCTGCACAGTTGGTATGAACCCTTAGAGCGAATTGCCGCGGCAGCGAAAGCCTATGCAGTCCCCCTGCTGACCCCTGAGTTTGGTCAAGGGATTAACCTCAATGAGTTAGCCCACAGCCCAGCGCTCAACCAAGGGTGGTGGAAGTCATACTTACCCAAGGACAGGCCCGAGTTTGAAGTGGTTCCAGTCAAACTTGCCTCCAACAAATAATCATAGCCGATACCTCCTTAGCGGTGCTTAACCATTGCGCCGCTAGGGATCTCTCCACCAATAGCCCAACGAAAGTATTAAGCTCCCTGCAAACCGCCAGTACGCCTAGACGTTTTTAGCGACATCAGCATACAATCCGACCTTGTATCCTGCTGAATCAATTTATCTTTTGAGAATGTCGTACTAAAGATGGTGAAAGGTTTTCGTTTATTGCTACTCACAGTGAGCCTAGTCTGCGGCTTGGGTTATCTCGGCTACCACGGGCTGACTCGTTATAACTTAAATACCGACTACCAAGTGGGTGATGTGCTCGACTCACTCAATGGCGTTGAGATTTATTATAACGGCGGCGTCAACACTAATGAGGGGCGAAACCTCTCCCTCGACGGCTATAACCTAGGTATCAAATACCAATGCGTAGAGTTCGTTAAACGTTACTTTTACCTGCGTTATCAGCACAAAATGCCCGACAGTTTTGGTCACGCCAAAGACTTCTTCAATGACCTGTTGCCCGATGCGAGCTGGAATGAAAAACGCGCCCTGCGGCAATATACCAATGGCAGCCAAAGCAAGCCGATGGCCGATGATTTACTGGTATTCGCGCCATGGATGTTTAATCCCTACGGCCATGTCGCCATTATCGCCAACGTCACAGAAACCAGTATCGAAATTGCCCAGCAAAATCCCGGCCCTTTTGCACCGTCACGGGAGGTTTTTCCCTTAGTGCAACGTGAAGGACTATGGTATATCGATGCCCCGCGCACCAAGGGTTGGTTACGCAGGGAAGCTCCTGCTGCCACGATTATGGAGGGAAGTACTGAGGAGAATGTGGAGGCAAATATCCAAGTTAACCAACAAGCTATTCCCCTTAAACTGTGAATGTCGTAGAGGTAAAAATGAGACTACTCGACTGGCTAAAACGACACTTCGGCACTAAGGCGGATACGGACTCACAGGCTGCGGATCTTCAAGCAATTTTTAGCAAAGCACTAGCGCCAAGCCTATCTTTACCCAGCCAGCAAGCTTATCCCATCGTCACCTCCGCCATGCAACCCGGCCTAGCCGCTTATCAAGTCCATTGTTTGTTGAACAAGCCAGATAAACAACGACTCGATGCCTTGCTCAGCGACACAGGATTTGAGCCAGAAGCCAGTTACGATGTGGTATTTAGTGGCGTCTTGCACCATGCCCAAGGGCCGAGCCATGTTTTTCTACATCAATATGCTGATTTTGCAGGGATCTGCGTACTACTGATCAGCAATGATATCTTGCTGCTGCAACAACTAATCGCCTTTAAGGCCGCGCCACCAGCTCCGTGGGAAAGCTTTCCCGAGGTCGCCCCTGATACGCTCGGCAGTCTGCAGGGCAATATTGAGTTTTGGTGCGATACGTTTTGGCGGCCTTACTGGTTATCACTCAGTGAGGCCGAGCGCAGCCAGTATCCCGCTAATTGGCGCGAATTCAGTGAGTTTCACTAACAGCGTTATACCGAGGTCAAAATGAAGCTCAAATTCATCACTCTTGTTATCGCACTTTTTATCCTCGCCGGATGTTTAGTGCCAGAACAGCCCGTCATCCCAGTCAAAGGCGCTAGCAATAAGGATTGGAATAGCCAAACCTTTTGGTATGAACCCTGGGGCAGCTCAGGCACCCACAAAGGCATTGATATTTTTGCCGCAGCCAATACGCCCGTAATCGCGCCAACGCCACTGTTACTGCTGTATAAAGGGGAGTTTTTTAAGGGTGGCAAAGTGATCGTCGGACTCGGCCCAAAATGGCAAATCCACTATTTTGCCCACCTCGATAGCATTAACACATCGGCAGGTTTATTTGCTGGGCGCGGGGATGTGCTCGGCACCGTCGGCACCACGGGGAACGCCCAAGGCAAACCACCCCATTTGCACTATTCCATTGTCAGCCTATTGCCTAGACCTTGGCTGATAGACACTTCCACCCAAGGATATAAGAAGGCGTTTTACTTAAATCCAATCGACTATTTAGACCCTAAGTAGAGGGTTGGTCGGTTAAGCATTCTCGTTAGCGACGAGCTCTGCGGATTGTTCAATGGGTTGTGTCATCTCGGTTTCTGCCGCGATGGCCTGTGCTGCACGCTCGGCTTTAGAAACATATTTAGGCTTATTGCTGCTATGCAACTTAGCATTGGCTTTTTTCGCCTTCTGTTTAAGCGTTTCGTTAATCTTCTTTTTGCGGTTCATATGGGCACCAAGGCGAGAAAAAGGTCGCCATTATAAGCTTCCTTCGACGCGGCAACAAATCGGGGCTCAGCCTACAAACAAACCCTCAATCTAAATGCACCTATTTGTTAGCCGAATCACAACTCCTAAAAATTGCCACTTTTCCCACGCATTTTATTTACAACTCGACTAGACAAGCCCAATTCACTTCCTTAAAATCGGCGACAATAAAAATCGTTATCATTTGCAATGTTGTTTAACGGAATAGTCTGATGCCAAGGATATCGGTGTAGCAAATTCACTCGCCCTTAGCAGGAAGTTATATGACGTTCAAAACCTCGTTTGTTGCCCTCGCCGTCTTTGCGGCCCTCACCCAGTCCGCCGTCGCTCAAGAAGCCCCTGATACGGGAACGAATAAGAATAAAGACATCGAAAAGATCACTGTCACCGCGAGTCGCATGGATAAATCGCCAAGCTCTATCCCTAATACAGTGACTATTATCGACCGCGTGCAACTCGAAGAGCAGTTCCGCACCACTAAAGATTTGTCGACCATTATCGGTAACTTAGCACCTAGCTTTTCACCCAGCCGTCAGAAGATGAGCAACACGGGCGAAACCCTGCGTGGCCGTCCGCCCTTAATCATGATCGATGGTGTACCCCAATCCAACCCACTGCGTAGTGGTGGCCGTTCGGGGCAAACTATCGATCCTGCGATGATCGAGCGTATCGAAATTATTCACGGCGCCAATGCGATGCACGGCTTAGGCGCGCAGGGCGGTATCATCAACTACATCACCAAAAAACCAACGGGCGATAACCAGCACGTGGTTAGCTTCGATGCCACTGTGCCCGATTCGCTCAAATCTAACGGTGTGAGTTTTGGTGCCAGCTATGCGTTTTCGGGCGAATCCGATCTGATCGATATGTTGGGTTCGGTGAGCTATCGCAATAACGGCGTGTACTACGATGCAAATCACGATGTGATTGGTGTGGACACAACGCAAGGCGAGTCCATGGACAGCCAGAGCAAGGACTTCTTTATCAAACTCGGCCACAACTTTGCCGAGTCGCGCTTAGAGCTGATGGTTAACCATTACAACATGGAGAACAATGGCGATTGGATGCCAGTGAAAGGCGATATCACCACAGGCAAGCCCACGGGCGCAATCGAAGAAAAACAACCTTGGGAAGCGGCGAACAACCAAGTCACGACGACTAGCCTCACTTACACCCACGAGAACATTGCCGGCCAACAGCTGAGTGTCCAGCTATTCAATCAGGACTTCGAGGCAGTGTATGGCGGTGGCTGTAACAAGACCTTCTACGATCCTGCATTGGCAAACAACAGTAATTTAGTGCAATGCGAAGGCCCTAAAGGTGAGAGCTGGTACTATGAGCAATCGCGCAACTCTTCGGTCAAATGGGGCTTAAAGACCTCGTTGATTGCTAAAAATATTGCTGATACGGGTATTGATGCCGCCTACGGTATCGACCTGTTCCGCGATACCACAGAGCAGGCTTTAGTGCAGACGGGTTTATCGTGGGTGCCTGAAAGCACCTATGACAACTTCGCACCTTATTTGCAGTTAGATTATGATTTAATTACCGATCTTACCCTATCGACCGGCGTACGCTACGAGCACGCTAAGCTCAATGTCGATGACTACAAGACGCTCTACGGCGCGGGAAATAAAGAAATCCAAGGGGGCGAAGCAAGTTTCGACGAGACCCTATTCAACATAGGTATCTCCTACAAGATCACTCCAGATATCCGCGTTTACACTAGCTATAACCAAGGCTTTGGTATGCCTGATATCGGCCGTATTCTACGCGACGGTAACAGCTTCCCTGGAGCAAACCCAAGTATCAGCGACTCCCTATCCCTTGCACCTATTGTGACGGATAACGTGGAGTTTGGCGCCGATTACCAAGGTGAATACTTAAGCGCAAAAATTTCGTACTACCGCTCAGCCACCGATTACGGCGCCCGTTTAGCCTTAAACAGCGATGGCTTCTACGACGTTAAACGTGAGAAGAGCGTGATCGATGGTATCGAAGCCAATATCACCGCTTACCTGACCAGCAACGACGATCTGGGCATGAATCTGGCGATCCAGCGCGGTGAATACGATTCGAATGATGACAACAAAACAGATACCGATCTCGATGGTGCCAACATTTCACCGAATCGTATCAACCTGTTCTGGACCCATAATTTCGATAACGAGATGTCGACGCGCGTACAGGCAAACTACTTTATGGACCGTGACTTCGAAGATGCCACAGGCGAGAAATATGCCGAGTTTGATGGCTACACGACTGTCGATGCGTCATTCTCTATGCCGCTCTACACTGGCACCTTAACCTTAGGCGTGCAAAACCTGTTTAATAAGGATTATTTCAACTACTACTCACAAACCATGGGTACAAATGATCGTTATTTCAAAGGCATGGGCCGCACTGCGACTATCGGCTATACAGTGGCATTCTAATTAGTACGCTAAATTTACCGTATAAAAAAGCGCAACCTAGGTTGCGCTTTTTTATTGGATTACTGGAATCACTAATCTTTAGTGACCACCCAGAGGGCGTGTAATAAACCGGGAAGCCAGAAAAATAAACACAGCACAATGTTAATTAATAGGTCTTTGCCTGCGCCCGCCTTTAAAAATACCGCAACGGGTGGCAAGAGAATCGCAATAATAACTAAAAGTAATTTGTTGGTATCCATAACGAGCTTGCTCCTATACAAGGAAAATCATCACACTGCTAACTTCGCAGGAAGACTCAGGATTTGCAAATATTTTATCCCGCAACACACGCATTCAATGCTAACACGACGCAACAAAACTAATCCTTAGAAGGCCAGTCGAGCGAGTCTGGCTCACGCCACGCAGCCAATGCCGCGCTTACCGTCTCCTCTGCAAACGCCTCACCCTGCTCAGGCATATCGAGATACGCATAATCCTGCCAGTGACCATCCTCATGTTGATAGCGAAAATGCAGACAATAGGCGTGCAGATAACAGCGGTCGGCGACATCCGAGCCATAGAGGGCATCGCCTAAAATGGGTACCCCAAGGCTAGCAAGCGCGACCCGTAACTGATGGGTTTTACCCGAGTGGGGTTTGAGTAAATAAAGCCTAAGCCCTTCGCCAACACTGGTGGAGAAGAATTGGGTTATCGCAGGATTTTCTTTGGTTCGCATCAACTTAAACATGCTGCGGCGGGATTTAGCCATATCGCCAATCACCCAGCCTTGCTTCTTCTTCGGCTTACCTTTCGCGAGCGCAAGATAGTATTTCTGCACTTGATGGGCGCTAAAAAGCTCAGTCAACTGCCGCGCCGCCGCTGGATGTTTGGCTAACAGTAACAGCCCTGAAGTCGGCGTATCGAGCCGATGCACGGCAAAGAGTTTTATCCCTAAATCCTGCTCCAGCTGCGCAACGACACCCGCAGTGCCATCTTGACTGTGAAAATGCACATTCGGCGATTTAGAAATAACAAGAAAATCAGCCTCATCGGCGATGATTCGGTACATGGGGTTCTCAACACTGTCACGCGGATATAGGCCTAAAACTGAATGGTCACCACTAGGCCCGGATGATTATCCGAAAGAGTAATTTGCGCATTGTGCCGCGACATAATCGCTTTGACCATAGATAATCCTAAACCCGTGCCCTGCAAATGCCGGCTTGGGTCGAGACGCACTAATCGCTCAAACACCCTTTCCTTGCTGTCATCGGGGATCCCTGGGCCGTTATCGCAAATCTTAATTTGGGCGCCGGATTGAATAATATCGATGCGAGCGCCTTGGCCTGAGTATTTCATCGCATTGTCAACCAAGTTATATAGGGCTTGGAACAACAAGTACTTGTCACCATAAATCTTATGATCCGATAGGAGCGACAGACTCAAGGTTTGCTCATTCGACTCGGCAACCGCGTCGGCCATGTCCAACAAATCGGTACATAGCTGTGCCAAACTCAGCTCCTGCAAGTCTAAGGTTTGCTGCCCTTCCTCGATGCGTGTCAGCGAGAGCATGGCATCGAAGGTTGCAAGACAGTGGTCGAGCTCTTCGGTCAAAATAGCGCACCCTTCGCTGATTTCCTCGGGGGATTTGGCCGCTAATTCCTCAAGACCAATGCGAATATGGGATAGGGGCGTCCGCAAATCGTGGGCAATATTATCTGTCACCCCGCGCACTGCCATCAGGTTATTCTCAAGAATATCCAGCACGTTATTAAACTGCAGCGCCAACATATCGAACTCGTCCTGACGCCAACTGAGCGGCAGACGCGTATCGTAATGCCCCCGCTCAATTTGCTCACTCAAGCGGTTGTACTGCACTAAGCGGCGCAAAATCGCCTTAGAAAACAAATAGCCCAATGCCAAGGTTAACACTATGGTCAACATCACAGCCGTGGCCGCCGCACTGATAAATTTATCAATCAAGGTGGCTAAGTTATCGGTACGGGTGGCGATGAGCACAGGGCCATAGCGGGTCATCACTAGGCCGCCGGTAAGGATATGCAGCTTATCAGGGCCGCCAGTTAAAATCGGGAAATCCCGAGTTTGCGGCAGCATGGGCATGCCTTCAGGCATAAAGCTTAAGGCACCAACCATGTCATAACTGTTGCGCCAAGCGATGAGCGCAGTCTGCGGATCGGCTGCACGAATTTGCGCCGCAAAACTACGACGGTCCACAGTAAGAGCAAGCTGCTGATAGCGTTGGGTTTCTGACTCGAGATACTGAGTCACTTGGTACTGCTGTTCGATAATGAGTTGCCGATAAAGGGCAAACAGCAAAGCACCTATGATCACAGTCACTAAGGTCGAGAAGATAATAGTGATGCGCCAGGCGCTGCTTTGGTAAGGCTTAATGCCTTTGGCGTAAGCGATAACCCGCTCCCCTTACGGTTTCAATCAATTCACCGTGGCCTAACTCTTCAAACTTACGGCGTAACTTGGCGATATGCACGTCGATCACATTGGTACGGGGATCGAAGTGATAATCCCATACTGCTTCGAATAATAGTGTGCGGCTAATGACCTGATTAGCGTGTTCCATCAGATACTTAAGCAGTTGGAATTCTTTGGGTTGCAGCATTAAATCGTGACCATCTAAAGTCACATTGCGGGTGAGCAGCTCCATTTTTAAGCCGCCGACCACTAAATCAGTGGTAATAGGGATGGATTGACCCCGTTGCATCAACTTTTCGGCGCGCACGAGCAGCTCCGAAAAGGCAAAGGGCTTAGTCATATAATCATCGCCACCCGCACGCAGGCCTTTCACCCTTTCATCCACATGGGCCAGCGCCGACAGGATAAGCACAGGGGTTTGGTTACCCGTGGCTCTGAGGGCGGCCAGCAGTTTCAAACCATCGAGTTGGGGCAACATGCGGTCGAGAATCAAGAGGTCATACTGACCACTGGTGGCTTGCAGCAGGCCTTGATGCCCGTCGCTGGCGGTCTCAATATTATGCCCCTGCTCAAGAAATCCTTTAACGATGTAGTCGATCGTTGTCGCATCATCTTCAACTAAAAGTATTTTCATCTGTATGCTGCGCTCCCCTGTCTTCACTTAGCGGTGATGCTCAGTGTTAATCCCACTTAAGTAAAGGTAGTTGCCGTAAATTTTCAATATCGAATGCCAATTTATACTTACCAGTATCATCCAGCAACTTTAACTCTAAGTAGCTGATACCTAAGTCATGATCTAACTTCGCATCGGTCAAAAAGGCCTTATGGTCCTTAGTCGCCATCGCAATAATGCCGGAAAAAGTTTGATGCTTAGTGCTGATAAGGCGTGCGGCCTCCACTTCGCCAACATCGTCGGCGGTGACTTTACCCGCTTTTTGTTTCAATAACTTACCATCTCGCGCCCGATATTCGAAACGGGTAATCGCATTCGCCAGCGGATTAATCAACTCAAATTGGTAGACCAACTCACCTTCCTGCATTTCCATTTCAAACTCGGCAATCACGCCAGGAAAATCCTTCTCAATTTGCTGCATCACACTTAACGGCGGCAGATATTCACCGCTCGAAAGCATCGAATACATGCTCTGGGCTGCGGTGGCAATCCCAGATACCAACATGAATCCTAGCAACCATAGTCTCATGGCTCCTCCATAAAAATCGGCTAAGTTTGTATCTTATGAGACAATCAGTTAGATGTCGATGGCGTGCAAAAACCCCATCGTTTTTATCCCTGTTTGCCCATGATGGCGCCTAGTTCATCACCCATGTGGATTGCTCAATCCGATTGATTCAGGCTCGGCAAGCACTGACGAATGTATTGAGTTTACCTAATACCTACTGAAACACCGATGGAAACAAGATTAAGCTTTGATCATCTAGGGATTTTGCCGCATGACATTTACCGTAAAAAAACCATCATTTAGCCATTTAAAATCACACTAAATGAATTTCAGCAGGTATTTTAGCGCATCTGTGTCGTCAAAAAGTACGATTGGCAATGCAATCCAGTTGTTCTAGAGTCAACTAAAAGGCCATTTGAATCGGAGTGCATATGAAACCAATTACACGCTGGATTAGCTTAAGCTTGCTACTGGTAGCAGCATTAAGCGCTTACGCCTATGGCAATGCTACCGGTGCAATTACGTTCATATTATTTGGCATGCTGCTGGAAGGAACATTTTGGATTGCTAGGTAAAAAACGTCATTAACTTACTCTAAAATATGAATTTGTTCAGATTTGAGCGCAACCGTAGTTTGCATTCCTTTAGTTAAGCCAAGTTTCTGCGCGAGATGGAGCGACACTTCCGTATTAAGTTGCAACTCAGTCCCAGTGGCATAACAGACCACCCGTACCGACTCGCCCATCACCAGCAAGGAGTCGATGGTGACATCTAACTTATTAAAACTGCGGCATAAACGTCCATTTGAGATGGCGTTAAATCTGATGCCTTGATTCGGGATCACCCAACGCACTTTACTGCCCACACTGCGGTCTTTGCCAAAATCACTGGCGATCAGCTGCTCGCCAAATTTGAGCCAAGTAATGTCCTTAGTACGGTCTTGGAACACCACTTCGCCATCGAAAATATTTCTTAAGCCCATCTGCCGCGCAACCGCCTCGTTACGTGGACGCGATA
Source organism: Shewanella mangrovisoli (assembly GCF_019457635.1). Lineage (NCBI taxonomy): Bacteria > Pseudomonadati > Pseudomonadota > Gammaproteobacteria > Alteromonadales > Shewanellaceae > Shewanella > Shewanella mangrovisoli. The sequence goes on along the minus strand of NZ_CP080412.1, from coordinate 366,136 downwards.
ACACCTCAAACGGCGCGCCCTGCTGCAACATCTGACCTTGGCTAATCAAGATCATCGAATCGGCCAGCAACAGCGCTTCATTTAAATCGTGGGTCACCATAATCACGGGGCAAAGCAGCTGCTCTTTTAGGCGAGCAAGTTCGAGGTATAAACGCTCGCGGGTTTCTCTGTCCACCGCCGAAAAGGGCTCATCGAGTAACAACACTGACGGTTCACGGGCAAGGGCGCGGGCAAGCGCAACCCGTTGCCGCTGACCGCCAGAGAGGTGCATAGGCAGTCTATCGGGTAAACCATGCAGATTGACCCGCTCTAACCAGTCCTTCGCCCTAGCAACACGCTCCGATTTGGGAATATGGTCAAGCCCTGCAACCACGTTCTCGAGCGCGGTGAGATTAGGAAAAAGCCCAAAATGCTGTGGCATGTAGCCGATATGGCGCTGCTGCGGCGTGAGTGCGGTGCGGCTTTTATTGTCGAACCATGGCGTTTCACCAAACACAATGCTGCCCGCATCGGGATGATTCAGTCCTGCGATCATCCTCAGTAACGTTGTCTTACCGCCACCCGAAGGCCCGACGACTGCCAGCACCTCACCCGCCTTACAGCTAAATTCGGCGCTCAGTTTAATATGCTTATGGTTTTGGATCTGGCAATGCAGATCAGCGATGATTTGCGCCACGCTGACCTCCTAAACGCCGCGATAAACTGGTGGTGAGCGCCAATGCGGTAATCGCAAATAACAACAGCACCAATGACATAGTGCCTGCTGCGCCAAAATCGAAGGCCTGAACACTGTCGTAGATGGAAATCGAGATAGTTTTGGTCTCGCCGGCAATATTCCCGCCCATCATCAACACTACCCCAAACTCACCGAGTACATGGGAGAAACACAGCACTAAGGCGGTCAATACCCCAGGCCAAACCATAGGCAATTCAATTTTCAGCAGAATTTTAAGTTTGCTCATGCCGCAACAGGCCGCAGCATCGCGCACATCGTGGGGAACAGCCTCAAAGGCGCGTTGTATCGGTTGCAACGCAAAGGGAATATTCACCAGCACGGACGCCAGCACTAACCCCGAGAAATGAAATACTAGTTGCTGCCCGGTTAGGCGCTCTAACCATTGCCCTAACCAGCTTTGGCTGCCCAGCCCCACCAGCAAGTAATAGCCAATCACAGTCGGCGGCAAGACTAAGGGCACCATGATGAAGGCCTCAACCCAAGACTTACCCACAAACTGACGATAGGCTAAGGCTCGCCCCGCCAGAATCGCCAGCGGGATCAACACCAATACCGTGATGCTACTGAGCTTGACCGATAACCAGAGTGCCTGCCAATCCATGTCTGGCCCTACCGAGCGGGTAGACCAAATCCGTATTGCAGGAATACGGCTCTAGCGGCATCAGATTGAAGATATTGATAAAAGCGCTCCGCTGTTGCTCCCGCTTTGGGCATCAAGGCCATGCGTTGATTGAGTGGACCATGCAATTCTTCGGGCAAGGCAATCGCCTGACCTAAGGCCTTAAACTGTGGCGCTAAGGCAAGGGATAACGGAATAATCCCGCCTTGAGTGGAGCCACTCACGGCAAATTGCGCCGCTTGGGAAGCATTTTCACCCAAGATTAACTTAGTTTGTAGACCGTCCCACAAACCTAATTTTTGCAGGAGTTCGCGAGCGCGCTCCCCATAAGGCGCATGTTCAGGGTTTGCAATCGCAAAGCGCTCCAACTTGCCTGCGGCGAGCAAGTTTTTTACGCCATTCAGCTCGGCATCTAAGGTTAAGGGAGACTTATTTGGAGCCACTAAGGATAGGCGACCGACCGCGTATTGCACTCCAGCATCGCGAGTAAAGCCAGCTTTGTGCAGCTCATGGATATAACGCTCATCGGCGCTGAGCAAGAGTTCAAACGGCGCACCATGTTGAATTTGCGCCACAAAATTACCCGACGAGCCATAGGATACTCGCACCTTAAGCCCGGTTTCGGCGCTGAAGTTTTTAACAATATCATCGAGGGCAAACTTGATATTGGCGGCGGCCGCAATAGCAGGCACAGTCTCGGCGCGGCTAACGGCAGGCATCAAAGCGACACAGCACGACAAGCCGAGAGCAAATACTAAACTCCAGATTTTGCCTAACCCTGTCACACTGTGCATAAACTCACCCTCCCCCTCACTCTCGCCTACTACTGACTTAGTCTTACGTTAGTCTTTGTGTTGCCACAATTGCGCCGCTTGCTCATCGGCGTCCTTGGCTTCGACCCAATTCTTACCTTTATCCCCGGCTTCTAATTTCCAGAAAGGGGCTTTGGTTTTCAAAAAGTCGATTAAGAATTCGCAGGCCGCAAACGCCGCCTTACGATGGGCACTGGTGACGCCGATAAACACAATTTGCTCACCCAAAGCCATAGTACCGACACGGTGGATAACAGTGACTTTATTGAGCGGCCAACGCTCACGCGCCTCGGCCACAATTTGCTCGAGCACACGCTCCGTCATGCCGGGATAGTGCTCTAAGGTCAGGTCGGTCACCACTGAGCCGTCGTTAAAATCGCGCACCTTGCCCACAAAGGTGACAACGGCGCCATCGCTATTGTCTTGGGCTAATTGGTGATACTCATCGGCCACATTAAAATCGACGGTTTGCACCCGCACATTTGGCAGTAAACGCATATCAACCTCCGGTCACAGGCGGGAAGAAGGCGACTTCATCACCATCACTCACTCGGGTATCCCACTGGCTGATAGTTTGATTCACCGCCACCAGCAATTTGTCCGAGGCTAACACTTTGGCCCATTTATCGTCGGTGGCCGCGAGTGTTGCGCGTAATCCTTCTGCGGTTTGTGTCTGCTCACTCGCTTCAACACTCAGTTGGGCAGTCCCTAAAAGCTCACGAACTTGGGCAAAAAACAACACGTTAATCATATTCTTATCTCGCTTTACGTTATTCAGCTTTAAAGTGTCCCGACTTGCCGCCGCGTTTTTCGAGCAGGCGCACCTGTGAAATCACCATGTCTTTCTGCACGGCTTTGCACATGTCGTAAATCGTCAGCGCTGCGACAGAGGCCGCCGTGAGCGCCTCCATTTCGACACCAGTTTTGCCGGATAATTTACACAGGCTAGTGATGCGCACGCGATTATGTTCAGGCTGAGCCTCGAGCTCGACTTCGACCTTAGTTAGCATTAGTGGATGGCATAACGGAATTAAATCTGAAGTCTTTTTCGCCGCTTGGATCCCCGCGATACGCGCGGTGGCGAACACATCGCCCTTATGGTGGCTGCCGCTCATGATCATCTCGAGTGTCGTGCTCGCCATCTCAATAAAGGCTTCGGCGCGGGCCTCGCGTTCGGTCACGGCTTTCTCGGTCACATCGACCATATGGGCATTGCCGTCGGCGTTAATATGGGTAAATACATTGCTCATTGAAGCGATCCTTTAAACTGATGCCAAATTCAAGCATAGGGAAGTTGAGCTCCATCGCGAAATCTAACTTAATGAAAGATAACGCGATAAGCAGACTAAAACCTAAGTTAGATTAACCGCCAATCGAGGCCAGATGTTGCGTCACGCCAGTAATGCCCTGATGCAGATAATGAGTTTCCTTCTTCTGCGCCAGTTGACCGTGTAACCGCTCGATTAATTCCGCTTGCTGACTCGGGTGTTGCAGTAGATCACGCAAATCGATGCCAGACTCGGTAAAGAGGCATAAGTGCAACTTACCCTTGGCCGAGACCCGCAAGCGATTACAGCTCGCGCAGAAGTTAGTGGCGTAGGGCATGATCAAGCCGATACGGCCCTTAAAGTCACTGTGGCTGAAGTTTTGCGCAGGGCCATCGTCGGCACGGGGCGTATCTAATTGCCAGCCCTCAGCTTGCAGTTGCGCTTTGATATCGGCCCCCGCCAAATGGTGAGCTTGGAAATACTCGCGGCCAAGGCCAGTTTCCATCAGCTCAATAAAACGCAGATCGATGGGCGTGTGCTTAATCCAATTCAAAAAACGCGGTAAATCTTTATCGTTCATCCCCTTGAGCAATACCGCATTGACCTTGACGCGCTCAAAACCCGCAGATAAGGCGGCATCGATACCACGCATCACCTCGTCGAACTTATTCTCGCCAGTGATCTGGTAAAACATCTTAGGATCTAAGCTGTCTACCGACACATTGATACGGCGTAGTCCCGCGTCGAACCACTCTTGGGCATGCTTCTCGAGCCTATACCCATTAGTGGTAGTGGCTACGGTATGAATACGAGGATTGTCGGCGACCACTCGAATGATATCGGTAAAATCTTTACGCAGCGTGGGTTCGCCGCCAGTAATACGGATTTTTTGAGTGCCAACCTGGCTAAATGCGGACACAAGGTTTTCTATCTCACTGAGAGATAAAAACTGTTGTTTGCCATTCGGATGATAACCATCGGGGAGGCAATAACTGCATTTGAAGTTACAAACGTCAGTGACTGACATTCGTAAGTAATGAAATTTACGACCAAAATTGTCTTGCAATTGAGACATGATCACCTTTCCAAGTGTGGGAGGCGAGTGCATTTCTTTACTCACCCCAGTGGCCTTATTACCACGGCTACACCCCCATATCTGTCGACTTAGGTAGGCAAGCTCGGAGAACCGTCATTCGTGATTATAAGCCGAAAGTACTGCCTAGCTATACCCCTAAACAGGTATTTCTTGATCCGCTTCAAGTGAGCGTGAACAATCTGTGACAGTGCTCACCCAAAGATTTGTCATTCTTTAGGCTAAACAGCCCGCTTAGCCCCTGTGCCCTGCGATGATTTTGAGGTAAGGTGGACATCAGCAATAAAACGCCCGTTTACAAACAAACTACAACACCCGGTAAAAATCGGGGATATGCGAAGGAAGAGGTGAACTGATGGAACGCGAATCAATGGAATTCGATGTTGTTATCGTCGGCGCAGGCCCAGCTGGCTTGGCCACTGCGTGTCGATTGATGCAGATATCACAGAGTTCAGGTAAAGAGATTACCGTCTGCGTGGTAGAAAAAGGCTCCGAAGTGGGTGCGCACATTCTATCTGGTGCCGTATTCGAACCACGTGTGTTAGATGAGCTCTTCAGCGACTGGCGCGATTCAGGCGCTCCCGTCACCACAGCCGTGACCCACGATGAAATCTATCTGCTCAATTCCGCCACCGACAGCAAGCTGATGCCCAATGCGTTTGTGCCTAAAACCATGCACAACGAAGGCAACTATATTGTCAGCGTAGGTAACCTCTGCCGTTGGCTCGCAACCCGCGCCGAAGCGCTCGGCGTAGAAATCTTCCCAGGCTTTGCTGCCAGCGAATTACTCTTCAATGAAGATAACAGCGTGAAGGGTATCCTGATTGGTGACATGGGCGTCGGTGCCGACGGCCAACCGAAAGACAGCTTTATGCCCGGCATGGAACTGCACGCTAAATATACTGTGTTCTCAGAAGGTTGCCGTGGTCACTTAGGTAAACAGCTGATCGCGAAATACCACTTAGATAATGGCAAGACACCACAGCATTACGGCCTAGGCTTTAAGGAAATCTGGAAAGTCCCCGCCGAACAACACGAGCAGGGTAAAGTGGTGCACACAGGTGGTTGGCCATTAACCGATGGCGCATCGGGTGGCGGCTTCCTCTACCATATGGAAGACAACCAAATTGCCGTGGGTCTGATTATCGACCTCAACTACAAGAATCCCCATTTAAGCCCGTTCGATGAGTTCCAACGTTATAAGACTCACCCAGTTATCGCCAAATACTTAACCGGCGGCGAGCGTTTGACCTATGGTGCTCGCGCAATCACTAAGGGCGGCCTGAACTCACTGCCCAAGATGAGTTTCCCCGGCGGTCTGTTGATTGGTTGCGATGCGGGGACCTTAAACTTTGCCAAGATCAAAGGCACACACACCGCCATGAAGAGCGGTATTGTCGCGGCTGAAACCTTGGCCAAAGCGATGCTGGCCGAGGTTGAAGGCGGTAAAGATCTGGATTGTTTCCAAACCCATCTGGAAGAAAGCTGGTTACACGAAGAGTTGTATAAGTCGCGCAACTTTGGCCCAGCAATGCACAAGTTTGGCACTTTCCTCGGCGGCGCATTTAACTACGTAGATCAAAACTGGTTCGGCGGTAAGTTCCCCATCACTCTGCGTGATGAACACCCAGACTATGCACAAATGGCTCCAGTCAGCGCCTACAACAAGATTGATTACCCCAAACCCGATGGCAAACTCAGCTTCGATAAGCTCTCTTCAGTCTACCTGTCGAGCACTTATCATGAGGAAGACCAGCCTTGCCATCTGCGCTTAAAAGATAACAGCATCCCGCTCGGGATAAACCTGACGCAATTTAACGAGCCAGCCCAGCGTTACTGCCCTGCTGGCGTGTACGAAATCGTTGAAGAAGCAGGCCAGCCTAAGTTTGTGATCAATGCGCAAAACTGCATCCACTGCAAAACCTGCGACATTAAAGACCCTAGCCAAAATATTACTTGGGTCACGCCCGAGGGCGGCGGTGGTCCAAACTACCCGAATATGTAACTTAAACGGAATAAGGCGCTCATTGAGCGCCTTATTTTTGCTTGCCTTCACGCCACACTTTGGTCACAATTGCGCCATAAAAATCACATGCTTCAAATCAGCAACTCATTTCCATCTATACTCTACATAACAAGATCTACCGCAAGAGCAACAGGTTAGGCCCAATAAATGTCTTGTACGCTGTTTTATTCGGCATTCGACCTAAACAAAGGTTAACTTTTAACATTTCTGTCCGATACTTGTTATTGGCTAGAAAACGTCGACCGATATTTCTAAACGTCTAACACAGGCATATTGATATTTATGATATTGAATAACCTTACTATTAAGCAGAAAATCCTGCTGACAGTGACATTTGCTGTGCTGCTGTCGACCATACTCGTGGGCGTCCTCAGCCAACGTAGTGCGAAAAGCGTGGTACAGCAGCGTATGCTCGGGTCGGAAATGCCCAGCCTAATGATGCAGATCCGCAATAAGATTGAGCTAGATATTTCGAGCTTAATGAATGCCGCCGAACAACTCGCCAGCAGTCGTATGTTACTGCAATGGCTTGAAAACGGTCGTCCACAAGAGCAAGAGCCCCAAGTCGTTGCCCAGCTGAAGGACATCACCCGCCAATATCATTTGGCCCAAGCCTCCTACGCCGATAGACAAACCGCCGCCTACTACACTCAGGATGGTTTTTTACGTGTACTCACCCCAGCGCAGGATGGTTGGTTTTTCGGTTATCGCGACAGCGGCCAAGAGCGGATGCTTAACGTGTTTACCGAAGCCAATGGCGAGGTAAAACTCTTTATCAACTATCAGCAACCTAATGGCCGCGGACTCGTTGGCCTCGCCAAATCCCTCGATGATATGGTGCGTCTACTGGGTTCCTTTAAGATTGAAGAAACCGGCTTTGTTTACTTAGTCGATGCCAAAGGTGAGGTAAAGCTGCATCCCGACGCCAGTCAAATTGGCAAGAGCAGCCTCAAGAGCTTGTACTCGAGTGCGAATATCAGCTCATTGCTCAATCGTAGTGACTTCAACCTGATCGATACCCAAATCCAAGGTGAAAACACCTTCGTAGCCAGCAGCTATATTCCCTCCATGGATTGGTATCTCGTGGCACAAGTGCCCGAAGCCGAAGTGTTCGCCCTACTGACGGATGCCGCCTACCAGATCTTAATTTGGACCTTAATCATTGCTGCGGGCTTTATCATGCTGGCGATTGTGGTGGCTGGTTCAGTAAGCCGCCCTATCGCACAAGTCGCGGCCATGTTCCGTGATATCGGTGAAGGAGAAGGCGATTTACGTCAGCGCCTCCCCGTTAAAGGCGAAGATGAAATTGCCCAGCTGGCGCAAGGGTTTAATAGCTTTATCAGCAAAATCCAAGACTCTGTGATTGAAGTTGCACAGACCAGCGAACAACTCGGCTTCTCGGCGAAGGATGTGTCGAATCAGGCGCAGCAAACCCTTGAAGACAGCCATGAGCAAAAAGATCGCACTATGATGGTTGTGACCGCCATCAATGAGATGGGCGCAACGGTGAATGAAATCGCCAGCAATGCCGCCCAAGCAGCTGTTGCGGCGAAGGATGCAGATACTGAATCCAATAGCGGCCAAGTGGTGGTGACCCGTGCCCGGGATACCATCAATCAGCTCTCCCAAGATGTGGAACAAGTCGGTGAAGTGATTGAATCCCTTGCGACTCATACCAAGTCTATCGGCGGCATTCTCGATGTGATCCGCGCGATTTCGGAGCAAACCAACCTGTTAGCCCTCAACGCCGCGATTGAAGCCGCCCGTGCCGGTGAAGCGGGGCGAGGCTTTGCCGTGGTAGCCGATGAAGTCCGTAATCTGGCATCGCGCACCGCCGCATCCACCAACGAAGTCCAAGGTATGATCGACAAGTTGCAATCCGAGGCCAGCCGAGCGGTGAATGCCATGGCCCAAAGCCGTGCGCGCTCCCACGAAGGGGTGGCCGCCGTCGATGAGGCGAGCCAATCTCTGGTAGGCATTAGCGACCGTATTGGCCTGATCAGCGATATGAACATTCAAGTAGCAGCGGCGACGGAAGAACAATCAACCGTAGTGGAAGACATCAACCGTAACGTGACCGAAATTAACGAAATCACCCAGCGCACCGCCAGTACGGCACAGGCTGCGGCACAGGCGAGCTTAGCGCTAAATCAACTCGCCCACCGCTTAGACACCTTAGTGGCGAAGTTTAAGGTGTAAGCCCGAGATAGATTGAAACCAAACAAAAACGCCTTAGCGAGTTCTCCCTAAGGCGTTTTTTTATTACTCAGCGTAAAAAGCAATTAGTTATCGGAAAGGAACTTAATCGTCAGCGGATAACGATACACTTGCCCTTCACTCGCCTTAATGATCCCAAGGATAGTGCAAACTAAGTCGAGAATACCGAGGATAATCAAAAAGATAAACCCAATGCCCACAAAGGCTAACAGCCCGCTGATAATCACATAGATCAACAGGCTTAATTTAAAGTTCAAGCAACTACGGCCGCATTGGTCGACAAAAGCCGACTCTTCACGCTTCATCAACCACATAATCAGTGGTCCGAGAATCGAGCCTAATGGCACTAAATAACCGATTAAACTAGAGGCATACACCAGTAAGCCAAAATCTCTTTCACTCTTAGTCACTGACTCTATCATTACACTTTCCCTGTATTATCGTTTGAAAAATAAAGTTTATTTACCTTTTGGCCCATACAAGCGCATCTGCCAATCTTCGACTTGTTGTGTCGCTAAGCGACGCTGCAGGCTATTCACCCAGCTTTGTGCCAACCCTTCACAGGAGGCGAGTCTATCATAGGCTTTGGCATCGTATTCGGGTGAGAAGTACAGCGCCATGGCCTCGGCGACACTGATATCGGTTTTACGCTCGACTAATTCTATCCTGTCGTTTAGATGAATCACACCAGGGGTTAATACTCTGTAAAACCAACCGCATAGCTGACTCTGCTGCATGGCAAGGGCAAAGTCTCTATGTCCAAATTGCAGGTTCAATTTAAAGCAAGGTGAGCGCGGCTGAGTCACCTGCACTGTGACGGCACCGATTTGCAGGATATCGCCGATATTGACCTCGGTTTCATTCAAACCAACAGTGCTGATGTTTTCACCCATGCTCGGCGCATCTTCGAGTTGGGTGATTAAATCCCAGCGACGGTACTGACCATAATGCTCACGGGGGAAATGATGCAGCACTCGGTCGAGCCCGCCATGGTGCTTAGGGTCAGCCTGCGCATCGCCTTCGACACGGTCGACATTCACTCGTAACTGCTGCGCCGATTTTTTACCGTCGATACCAGTAGAAACACCGTCAATCTCTTGCAGAACCGCCCCTAAATACAAACCCGATAATCTATTTACCAACAAGGTCGACATTTGTTACTCCTACATCATCGCTATCCTTCACCTACCTCTGCCCGAACTGCTCAGTCACTCAAACGCGGCAGTGAGCCCAAACAATCCCATTGGCAGATTCGGCCATCATAACAGCATACTACTGATTGAGAACCACTTGATTGCGCCCCGCTTCTTTCGCCTGATACAGGGCGAGATCCGCTCGCTTAATCAAATCTTCCGCAGGCTCGAGTTTCTGGTATTCGGCAACTCCAATACTCACAGTAATAGCAATGTGCACGCCATTCACTTTAAGCTCCCGTTGGGAGATTAAATCGCGAAATTGTTCTGCCAGTTCAGCAGCCTGACTTAAATCCTGCTCTGGCACTAATATCAAGAATTCCTCACCGCCCCAACGACACAGCACATCCTGGGTTTTTAGTTGACTCCTTAGTAGGTTAGCCACTGTTTTTAATACTAAGTCACCAATGCTATGACCATAGCTATCGTTTACTTTCTTAAAATGATCGATATCGACAAGCAGAATGGAAATCGGTGCTTGGGATAACTTGGCCTTCTCTAATGCCTGATGGAAATACTCTTCAAACACCTGGCGATTAGCGGCGCCAGTGAGTTTATCGGTTGAAGCCATGACCTCAAGTTTGCGCTGATAACGACCTAAGGTCATGTTTGAAATAAGTAAAATCCCAATCGTCACCAGTAAACTTAAGGCTAAGTTACCCCAAAAGGTATTGAGCAGCTCTTGCTCCTGCGGCGCATCCTCCTGCTCAACGATAAGATACCATTTAAATTCAGGTACCAAACGGCTGTTCAAATAAGCGGTTTTACCGTTGCGTTGGTAACTAAAGGCCGCACTCGGACTGGTTAAAATCCGCGTAGCGAGTTGCTCAAGCCCAGCGCTGGTTTGCAGTGAATCGGCACCATCATACTCATCGCCATGGAGCGTGACACGACCTTGTCTATCGGTGAAGAACACCCGACGGTTGTAGCGCTTCTGATAGAGTTCAATCAATGCCTTGACCTTCTCAACCGCAAGGCCAACGCCAGTAACGCCAATAAACTTCCCTTCAAAATCAAATACTTTATAGTTCACAAATACGGTTGTCTTAGTGCGATCCGCGGTGTCTGAATCGATATTGATTTCGTAATGCTCTGACTCAGGTAAAGAACGTACGCGAAAATACCAGGCATCATTTGGGTCGATATCTTGGATTTTCTTCAATATGCCCGTCGAATGGTAATAGTTGCGACTCTGCTCAGAGACAAAAAAGCTGGTGACTGTATCGTATTTTTCTTGAATTTCTTTGAGGTAACGGACCAGTTTTTCGGGGTCTTGCTCGTGATTCAACATCCAGTCACGCACAAAGGTATCCTGCGCCATCAGCGAGGAAATAAAGATGGGGCGCAGCAGATCCTGTTGAATTTCTGAATAAATATTATCGCTGGTTAGGGGTAAAGTATTGCTCTCAATCTGCTGACTCAAGGAGTCGTGGGCCACTTTATAACTAATGCCACTGGTGACTAAAAAGGCCACCAGCAACAGCACTGACAGTAGCCAAATAAACTTCTTTTTATCATTCCAAACGTGATTGCCCATTTCCAACTCCAACAACGGCAGGCTTATTATTTTATTTCAACGAGATGCGTTGTCTGAATGTTAACGTAATCCCTTGCCGACCGCACAATATTTCCACAATATGAACGTTCGGTAACGGAATAACATTATTCGAGCTAAAAAAATGCCCCGTTGGGGAAACGGGGCAAACATGCGAACCAACAAATGGGAGAAAAGCACAAGAAAACGTTAAGGGACAAGAGCTATTCGTCACTGAGCACACTCTATCAAGCCCAGATGACAGAAAGATGACTCCCTTTAATTCCCTGCTATTTATCGCCCAACTTATGCTTCTAAATACTGCTTCAATGCATCGCCTGGGATAGAACTGTTGGTGGCCACAGCAAATGCCGCCCAAGTCGCACCTTCGGCCATGGCTTGGGTAATGGTTTTTCCCGCGCATAATCCATGAATAAGCCCTGCGGCATAGGCATCTCCCGCCCCAGTGGTATCGACAACCTCAGCAGGCACAGCCGGGACATGCTGTACATCATCTCGGGTATACACCTTAGCGCCACGCACACCGTCGGTGACGACAAAATAACGTAATGATTCTCCGCCAATGCTTACGCCGTAATCCCAAGATGCGACATCACAGCGGCCTTGCATATCACTCACGGAAGCTAGCAACACGTGGCAAGGACGAGGTCTGTCATCCTTCGCTAGTTGCGCGATCACAAGGCAGTGATCCAGTGCGGTTTTCGCCCAACTAACCGTGCCCTCCGCCGAAGTATTAAAATACAGCGCATCCCAATGTTGCCATTTAGGCGGCACGGATAACTCAAAAATAGGCCGCTGCGGACGAATGATGGTGCGCTCACCATCGGGTGTCATCACCAATAACATTTCACAGGTATTTCCCGCGCGGCGCTGCACTAAACGACAATCGAGCCCTTGAGTACTCGCTTCAGCGATGACCCAGTCGCCCATTTCATCCCGCCCGACTTGGCTCACGAGGGCAACCCTATGGCCCGCCCATACCAGTCCAAGCCCAGTATTGGCGCCACCACCACCGAGCCTTTGTCCGCCATCTTGATAATGAAAGCGACCGCCTGTTTTCAATGGTTTATCAAGGATCAACACTCGGTCACAGTTAAGATTGGCCACCAGCAAAATATTTGCCATGACAGAACTCCATAATGAAAGAACAGACCGCACTAAATCTAGGCGAAGACTCGGTTAAAAGAGCCCTCAATCTAGACCAAAACACAGGATGGCACAATCTCATCAGCCAATAAGCCGTACCAGCGCATGACAGCTTAAACAGGCTTTGGCTGTAAGACTTTGACTATAATCAAATTCAGTAAAGGAACACTGAAACACTAATAAGCTCAAACAAACAAAATATAAGCACATGAAAAATAATAAAAATATTTATTAAAATATCTATTTCAGAGGCTAAGTCATAAAAATGTCATCAAGATTCAACCTTTTCTTAGATTTGCAAAAGGTTAAACTGGTGCTTCAAGGATGAAAAACTGAAGGAATTTGTATGCTAATGGAATGGCTACATAGGGACATTGATGGTGAAGAACAACTCCGCCGCTATCGCGAATGCTTAGAGGAATTTAACGAGTTGGAATTTCATGATGCGTATGTCGCGAAGATCCAGCATGAATATCAGTTATTAAAGGCGTTATTTGAGGAGCAGTCGGTTCAACACTTTGAGCCTAACTGCTCCGAAAAGTAGGATTGACGTTAATCGACCATCTTAAAGGGTGAAAGCGAGGTAAACTTTACATCCAGTTGCCAATCTTGGATCACCATTTCCGAAGGTTGCCAACTGTCGTCCACCCATTCGTAAATGAGGCCAGGATCTTCCTCTGCGTTCACCAATAAACGACGACCATCTTTTAACACAACCGTATAATCAAGCCCTTGAGCATCAACACTTTCAATATCCCCCAATACTTTGTGATGAATGCTTGAAATCGCGCCTGTCGCTTTCACTGCGCCAGTTTCTTTCGCGCCGCTGTAAAATCTCAGTGCCTCATTGGTAGCGGGTTTATGAAATACAAACTCTTCAGTCACGCCCACAACGATCGACGGATCAAGCTCATACCAAGCGGGTATCCATAATGCGTTCATTGCCATCCCGTTATATCCTGCATAATAATTTTACGGACGAGAACATTCTGCCTTAACCTTGGCAGATAAAATACTGGTCAGGGATAAAATAATTTTAACCTTCTGCAGACAATTCCCCTCAGGCTGTAACCCACATTACTGCAATAAAAATAACGCCGCTAAGGTCATATGCTGTACTTCGAGTTAATGATTGGAGCCATGCAGACTTTCTGTTAGCTTGAAAAAATAGCTCAATAACTGCCACATTTTGTTGATAGAGTGATCCAATAAACCCGCGCCACGTATTGAGCCTGACAACCCATAGCCACCACTATGGCACCAGCTTGCCCTATGGAGAAATCGAATATGCCAGTTTTGCAAACACTCAAACTTACGGGTGAGAATGAGGCGCTGAAACGTCAAGAGCTTAAACAATACTTCAATCAAACCTGGGCACTCTATGAATCCCTCTTCGAACTGATAAAACACGACCAGGCTTATTACGTCAAAGCCGAGCCACTGCGCCATCCGCTAATTTTTTACTTTGGCCATACCGCCACTTTCTATATCAATAAACTCAAGCTGGGTAAGTATCTCGATGAACGAGTGAATGATCACTTTGAATCAATGTTTGCCATCGGTGTGGACGAAATGTCTTGGGATGATCTCGACGAAACCCACTATCAATGGCCAAGTGTCGCTGGGGTAAAAACGTATAGGGATCAAGTCAAACAGGTCGTCAATCAACTGATTGATACCATGCCCATCACTCTACCGATCAGCCAAGACAGCCCCGCTTGGGTCATCTTAATGGGCATAGAACACGAGCGCATTCACCTAGAGACCTCTTCCGCCATTATTCGCCAGCTTCCATTAGAGGACGTGTGTGCCAATGCTCAGTGGCCAGAGTGTCAGGATGTTGGCAGCGCCGAGCCAAATCAACTACTTGCCGTGGCGGGTAAAAAAATCACCTTAGGTAAAAAAGAGCAAGACAACACCTATGGCTGGGATAACGAATACGGTAACAAGAGTTTTAAAGTCGCCGACTTTAAAGCCTCAAAGTACTTAGTGAGTAATCAAGAATACCTAGCCTTTGTCGAAGCGGGGGGCTATCAAACTCAAGATTATTGGAATGAGGAAGGCCAAGCTTGGCTGGCGTATACCCAAGCTCAAATGCCACGCTTTTGGCGCCGCCGCGATGATAAATGGTGGCAACGTAACCTCACCAGCGAAATCCCTTTGCCGCTCAATTGGCCCGTCGAAGTCAATCAACTCGAAGCTAAGGCCTTTTGTAATTGGAAGGCGCGCCAAAGTCAGAGCAATATTCGCCTGCTCACCGAGGCAGAATGGTATATCTTGCGGGAAAATGTGCCGAGCGATGCCCCCGATTGGCATGAAGTCCCTGGCAATATCTCGCTGGCTTACCACGCCTCTTCCTGCCCGGTAAACCGCTTTAAACACAATGATTTTTATGACATTGTCGGCAATGTCTGGCAATGGACCGAAACCGCTATCGACGGTTTTAATGGTTTTGCCGTACATCCGCTCTACGATGATTTTTCAACGCCTACCTTCGATGGCAAGCACAATCTAATTAAGGGTGGCTCATGGATTTCAACGGGCAATGAAGCTATTGCAGCCTCACGCTATGCCTTCAGACGTCACTTTTATCAACACGCTGGATTCCGTTACGTCGAGTCGTTGCAAAATCCTGAACAGATGGCCGAGGTCAATGTGTACGAAACCGATGAACTGATTTCCCAGTATTTAGAATTCCACTATGGCGCCGAGTACTTTGGTGTACCGAATTTTTGCGTTAATGGGGTACAACAAGCACTCAACGAGATCCAACTCGAGCACACCACCAAGGCCTTAGATATAGGTTGCTCTGTCGGACGCGCCAGTTTTGAGTTAGCCAAAGTGTTCGACCATGTGGATGGCATCGACTTTTCGGCACGCTTTATCCAACAGGCCTACGCTTTGACAGAGCAAGGCGAAAAACGCTACACCATTCGCACAGAGGGAGACTTACAGGAATTCAAGAGCGCCAGCCTTGCTAAACTGGGATACCTTGGCGAAGCTAAAAAAGTCAATTTTATCCAAGGGGATGCCTGCAATCTCAAGCCAATCTACACAGGATACGATTTGGTCTACGCCTCAAATCTAATCGACAGATTGAACGACCCGCAACACTTCCTCACCAATATTGGGCAACGCATCAATCAAGGGGGATATCTGGTTATCGCCTCACCTTATACTTGGCTCGAAGACTACACGCCAAAGGAGAAATGGCTTGGGGGGATTAAAGTCAAAGGAGAAAACTTCACAACTTTAGATGGGTTAACCGAAACCTTGATAGGCCAATTTGAACTGGTTGCGGTGAAAGAAATCCCCTTCGTTATTCGCGAAACCAAGCGTAAATTCCAGCATTCGATTTCAGAGATGACGATCTGGCGTAAGCGTTAGTTTTGCAAGATTAATAGCCGCCCTAAAGAAAAATCCGCCAGATAATCCTTTCTGGCGGATGCATAACAAACGGCGCAGTAATAACAGTCATCCAGTTGCAAGAACGGCGAATGCTCGGCACTGCTTACTCATGCCTTGCACAGCGTCCTAGACCTTAAACTGAGCCGTTGTTAAACCAAGTTGATTCGCTAGCCCTAACAGGCTGCGGGTACTGGCGGCTACTTGACTGATGGCCGCGCTATTTTCCTCCGCCGCCGCACTGAGCCCTGCAATGCCCTGAGCAATCGTCGCCGACACTGTGGTTTGTTCCTCCGCAGCCGTTGCCGTTTGGATCATTAAGGCTTTGAGTGTTTCGAGCCGCTTGGCAATATCATCCACCGCCGCTTGCATACCCTCAGCATCATCGGCGGTTTTAGATGCCTCAGATGAACAAGTCACACTATGCTGCGCCAACACAGCCGATTGCTGCTGAATGCCTTGTAATACCTTTCCAATATCCTGCGTCGCCTCTTGCACCTTCACGGCGAGTTGCCGCACTTCATCGGCGACTACGGCAAAGCCACGGCCATGCTCGCCCGCTCGGGCAGCTTCAATCGCCGCATTGAGGGCTAATAGATTGGTTTGCTCGGCAATCGCATTAATCACATCCAGAACACTTCCTATCTTCTGGCTATCGGCCTCGAGATTACTCACCTGCTGATGAATGGCGGCGAAACTTGCTAGCGTCACCTGTAAACTTTGGCGGGTACTCGCCAGATTCTGCGAGAGAATGCCACTCGATTGAGTACAGGAAGAAACCTCATCGGAAGATTTCATGGTATTAGTGCTGATCTCTGCGGCGGCATAACTCATTTCCTCCACGGCCGTGGCTAACATATCGGTTTCTCTGGCCTGCATCTGAATACTGCTGTCGGCTTGGCTCATTGCCGCCGAGTTTTGCTCTGCGGCGGATTCCAACTCATGGCCCATCCCCACCAATTGGCTAATAATTTCCTTTAATTTGGTCTGCATCCTCGCAAGCCAGCTCATTAAATGATTATCGGCATGGGCGTGGGAGAGACTATGGGTTAAGTCCCCGGAGGCGATAAGGCTGGTCAAATGGCACATATCCTCGGGCTCACCGCCCAGAGGTTTAAGCACGAAGCTGGTCACTAGTTTTGCCGCCGCAATCGCCAGCACTATCGATAGCCCGCACACCACGAGTCCGATATACATAATATGGTAGGCAGGCGCGGCGATTTCACTCACATCAATCTCGGCCATTAAGCCCCACTTGAGCCCCATTTCAATAACAGGCGAGTAGGCTGATAGCACTAGATTATGATTGTAATCATATATCTGCATAACCCCCTCTTGCCCAGCTAACGCGGCCTTGACCGCCAAGGTATCAACCCCATTTTGGGCGATTGTGCCCGCAAAGGAGGCCGATACGGTGCGATTTTTAGGATCTAAAAAGGAGTCGGAACGCATTCGATTATCGGGGCCGATGAGATAAGTTTCACCAGAATCCCCCATCCCTTCACGGATCTGCATCACGCGGTTTATTCGCTCGATAGAAACCTGTGCCGCCACCACAATATGCTGCCCATGGTATTGAATGCCTTGGCCAATAAAGGCGGCCGCTTGTCCGTTTGATGGTGCATAGGCGGAGAAATCCTGTAAAAACACGGTATCCGAAGTTGCAGAGGCCTTATCGAACAGTTGAGCCAGCCCTGAAGTTCGGTAAGGGCCGGTACGCAGATTAGTGCCATAGTCTGGTTCTTTCGCCACTGTGTAAAAAACCGAACCGTCATCGGAGATGATAAACAAATCATAAAAACCCAGCAGTTTGTTAAGGGATTTGAGCGTTGAGTCTAAATCGCTCAGGGTTTCTAGGTTCGGCTGGCTGGCGATCACCGCACTGACAGACTGTAAGTTATCGGAGAAATCTTGGAACATGCCATTGATCTGTCGCTGCTTAATTTCCCGCACAGCCACTAAACGTGACTGAGCCTCGGCAAAGAGTTCATTTTTAGCAAGATAAGTGACTATCGCCGTCGCAAGAACAAGCGGCAAGAGGACAATCAGTAAACTGATCAATTGAATTTTACGCGTAAATCCCATGGAGACACTCCTTGTCGCACTCAAGATTCCATAATTGCAGGCAAAACAACTCCCGTTAAAACTATAGGTGAAGATTGAAACCTCGACCAAGTAAGGCCATTTTTTTATTCAGTACGTAACTCCCTAATTGAGTAGCCATTAACCTTACTCAGACGCTTTTATGCACACCATCCAAGATGCGAATAACACGCGATGAAGCAGAACCGTTAAGTGATATATGAAAATAACGATGAAAATTTTCACATTGACGACAGCATAAAAATCACATTGAATTGAATACAAATTCAAATTGCACACTATGGGAGCGTAAAATGGAGTTAATCGAGCAAGTCTCAGTCGCGAAAAAAGCCAATATTTACTTTGAGGGTAAAGTTGCCAGCCGCAGCGTATTCTTCAGCGATGGCAGCAAAAAGACCTTAGGCGTGGTCCTCCCTGGAGAATATGAGTTTTCCACCTCTCAGGGGGAAATTATGCAGGTCACCAGTGGCAGTTTCGAGGTGTTACTGCCCAATAGCACAACTTGGCAAACCTTTAGCGAAGGTAGCCAATTCGAACTTGCAGCCAACGTCAGTTTCAAAATCCGTAACAATGCAATAGCCGAGTATTGCTGCAGCTACCTGTAATACCCTTACCGAGGAATGCTTAATCGACTTAGGCATTCCTCAATCAGTTGCTCTCTACTATTGATGCAAACTCGACCACTAGACGACTGGTCTAATATGTTTTATGATCCTTCGCCATGAAAACAGAAACCCAATCGACACGTCAGCATATTCTCGACGTTGGATACTCACTGATCCTCAAACAAGGCTTTTCGTGCCTAGGCTTAGCCCAATTACTCAAGGCTGCCCAAGTACCTAAAGGCTCGTTTTATCATTATTTTAAATCGAAAGAGCAATTCGGTGAGGCCTTGTTAGCGGGGTATTTTGAGCAATACCAAGCTGAGCTTGATGGCCTGTTCAACGAGACTCAACTCTCAGGCTTTGAGCGCCAAATGCAGTACTGGCAAAAATGGTTGCACGTGCAGCAGGACGGTTGTGTCGATCAAAAATGCCTTGTCGTTAAGTTAAGTGCTGAGGTTGCCGATCTGTCTGAGGCCATGCGCCTTGTGCTTTTAAAAGGTTCGGCTGGCATCATCGAGCGCCTAACCCAGAGCATTCAAGCGGGGATTGCCGATAAATCCATCTGTGAACAGGATGCCCAAGCAACGGCAGAGTTGCTGTACCACATGTGGCTCGGCGCCAGTTTGATGAATAAACTCGGCCACAGCCATGCCGCTTTAGCGCGCGCCCTTGCAATGACCGAATCTATTTTAAAGACCAAAACCATGGGTTAATGCCAGCAACGCTGGCACACCAATGCATCACCAACCCGTTAATGAACAATGAAATATAGCCTTATCGGCTTGATTTATCATTTAGTAGCCAACCAATCTAGACGACTGGTCTACTAAAATCATTTTCCAACCATAGGACACATAGCAGTATGTTCAATTTCGCCTACTACAACCCAACCCGAATCCACTTTGGTAAAAACACCATAGCTGAAATCGACACCTTAGTGCCTCGCGATGCCAGAGTCATGGTGTTATTTGGCGGCAGCAGCGCCAGACGAACTGGCACCTTAGCCGAAGTAAAACAAGCGCTTGGAAACCGTTTTGTGGTCGAGTTTGAAGGAATCGAGCCGAACCCAACCTACGAAACCCTGATGCAGGCTGTCGAGCAAGTTCGTGAATTAAACATCGACTTTTTACTCGCGGTCGGCGGTGGTTCAGTGATCGATGGTACCAAGTTTGTTGCTGCGGCAGCGGTATTTGAAGGCGAGCCTTGGGATATTCTCACCAACTGGGGCGCGAATGTGACTCAAGCCATGCCATTTGGCTCGGTATTAACCTTGCCTGCGACGGGTTCAGAGATGAACAACGCCAGCGTGGTGACCCGTAAATCGTTGAAAGCTAAACTGCCATTTCGTAACGACTTGGTTTATCCGCAATTCTCAATCCTCGACCCTACTAAGACCTTCACCCTGCCAGAAAGACAAGTGGCGAACGGCGTGGTCGATGCTTTTGTGCATATCACGGAGCAGTACCTCACCTACCCGGTCAATGCAGCGGTGCAGGACAGATTCGCCGAAGGCTTACTGCAAATTTTGATTGAACTAGGGCCACAGGCACTCACACAGCCCGAAGATTACGATATTCGCGCTAACTTGATGTGGGTCGCGACCATGGCACTCAATGGCACGATTGCGACAGGTGTACCCCACGACTGGGCAACACATATGATCGGCCATGAACTCACAGCCTTGTATGATATTGATCATGCCCGCACCTTAGCCATTGTATTACCATCATTATTGCGCTGCACTAAAGCCGCTAAGCGTGAAAAGCTGCTGCAGTTTGCAGACAGAGTGTGGCATATCAACACTGGCTCTGAAGACGAACGTATTGAGGCCGCCATTGCGAAAACCCAAGCCTTCTTCGAAGCTATGGGTATTGCAACCCATTTATCTGCCTACGATTTAGGTAAAGAAGCCGTCGATGCTGTCGTCAATCAGCTTGAGCAGCATGGCATGGTTGCCCTAGGCGAACATGGCAATATCGATCCCGCCATGAGCCGCGATATTTTAACCCTAGCGCTCTAAGCTTTCGTCACCGCCGTCAACGCACCATAGTGGTGCGTTGACACTCCCCCAAAAGAGGCAAACTCGCCTGCGCCTCAACATCAAAGCCGCTTTCACCTTCCCCGTCCAAGATATTTGCTCTCAGAACCACACTCGCTACAGATTTGAAGGCATAAAAACAAACCCGCGTTTATTCCCACGCTAAACCTTAAGTTAGCTGAATAAACACCATGATTTTTGATGAAAAAACGACTAATCTTGTAGAACTTCATCTCCAAGGCAAAAGGACTTTCGCATGCGTGCATTAACCCTCATCAGCTTATTGCTGCTCAGCCTGTTCGCCCAAGCAACAGTGTACAAATGGGTCGATAAGGATGGAAAAGTCCATTACTCAGATGAACCACATCCCAATGCCGAGGTTGTTGAGTTAAAAGAGAAAACCCTCAATCAAATTGCACTGCCCCCCGTAAAAAATGATGCGGACGACTCGCAAGTGATCCAACAAATCCAGTATCAAGTCGTCATCACTTCCCCTACGGAAGAGGAAACCGTGAGAGACAATAACGGAGACTTTCAAGTCACCGCCACTGTCACCCCAGAGATCAAAAGCCAGTATCTGATGGCACTCAAACTCGACGGTCAAACGGTCGGACAGCCTCAAGTGGGCGGCATCTTCCAACTTAAGAACATCGACCGAGGTGAACATACCATTGTTGTCGATGCCATGACTCAAAACGGCAAAGTCTTTGCATCTAGCTCTCCACGAAAGATATTTCTTCATCAAGCGGCGATGAATCCAGTCCCGAAAAAACAACCAAAATCAAATTAAACTATTTAATAACAATTGATTAGGTCGTTTTTGTTCAATCTAGCCCTTTGATGAAGTCGAGTTGCAGCCCGCACCATATCGGTGCAACATAATGGTGCAACCCTATTTCAGGAACGGTAGATGGATAAAGAGACTCTGCTTAATCATTTAGTCACCGCGGTACTTGTCATCGATAAGGATCTTAAGCCTTGTTATGCCAACGCCGCAGCAGAGCAACTGTTAGGTGTCGGCAGCCATAGGTTAGTCGAGCAAGCCCTGCCGGAGCATTATCAAGCACTTGGCGTTGAAGCGCAGATCCTGAGCGATGCGGTGAAAGCCGGCCAAGGTCTCACGGTAAACACCGCCACCTTAGTGACCTTAGATGCCCAACATCATACCGTCGATCTAACGCTGATCCCGCTCGAAGATGAAGCGCAACTGAGCCTACTTGAACTAAGACAGGTCGACCAACAACGTCGGATCCACCAGCAACTCAGCCAAGATGCCCAGCAACAGGCGGCGCAATTCCTGGTTCGTAACTTAGCCCATGAGATCAAAAATCCCTTGGGAGGCCTGCGTGGCGCGGCGCAATTGCTTTCGCGGGAATTAGACGATCCGGCACAAAAGGAATTTACCAATTTGATCATTGAGCAGGCCGACCGCCTGCGCAGCCTTGTGGACAGATTGCTCGGCCCGCAGCGACCGACCCAACATAGCCTGCACAACATTCATCAAGTGGTGCAGAAGGTCTATAAACTGGTGGAAATGGCTCTGCCCGCCAATATTCAGCTAAAGCGCGACTACGATCCCTCAATCCCCGATATCGAGATGGATCCCGACCAAATGCAACAAGCCGTGCTGAATATTTTGCAGAATGCGGTGCAAGCCCTTGAGCATACAGGTGGCGAAATCCTGCTCCGCACCCGCACACAACATCAGGTCACTATCGGTTCGCAGCGCCACAAGCTCGTACTGACCCTGTCGATTATCGACAATGGCCCAGGCATACCACCAGAGCTGATGGACACACTGTTTTATCCCATGGTCACTAGTCGTGAGCAAGGTTCGGGGCTGGGCCTATCGATTGCCCATAACATTGCCAGATTACACTCGGGCAGAATCGATTGTGTATCCAGCCCTGGGCATACCGAATTTATCATTTCGTTACCGATTTTAAGCGCCAAATAATCAAGACAAACCAACACATACCGTATGAGGAAGCAAAATGCGAATGAGTGAACAAGTGTGGATCCTCGACGATGACAGTTCGATACGTTGGGTGCTCGAAAAGGCGCTCCAAGGCGCGAAACTCAGCACCGCCAGCTTTGCCGCGGCCGAATCACTCTGGCAAGCATTAGAGATTTCCCAGCCACGGGTCATAGTCTCAGATATTCGTATGCCGGGCACCGATGGTTTAACCCTGTTAGAAAGACTGCAAATCCACTACCCGCATATTCCCGTCATCATCATGACTGCGCATTCGGATTTAGACAGTGCGGTCAGCGCCTATCAGGCAGGGGCATTTGAGTATTTACCCAAGCCATTCGATATTGATGAAGCGATATCCTTAGTCGAGCGCGCCCTAACCCATGCGACCGAGCAAAGCCCAGCACCAGCGGCGCAGGAGACGCAAGTCAAAACGCCCGAAATCATAGGTGAAGCGCCCGCCATGCAGGAGGTATTTCGCGCCATCGGCCGGTTATCACGCTCCTCAATCAGCGTGCTGATCAACGGCCAATCGGGTACGGGTAAAGAGCTGGTTGCAGGCGCATTGCACAAACACAGTCCGCGCAAAGACAAACCCTTTATCGCCTTGAATATGGCGGCAATTCCCAAAGATTTAATCGAATCGGAGCTCTTCGGCCATGAAAAAGGCGCCTTTACCGGCGCGGCCAACGTGCGCCAAGGACGCTTCGAGCAAGCCAATGGCGGCACCCTGTTTTTAGATGAAATCGGCGATATGCCGCTGGACGTACAAACCCGCCTACTGCGGGTGCTTGCCGATGGGCAATTTTATCGCGTCGGCGGCCATAGCGCCGTTCAGGTAGATGTGCGGATTATTGCCGCAACTCACCAAGATCTGGAGCAGCTCGTGCTCAAAGGCGGCTTTAGGGAAGATCTATTCCATCGGCTCAATGTTATCCGTGTTCACTTGCCACCGCTGTCACAACGCCGTGAGGATATTCCCCAACTGGCGACCCACTTTTTAGCATCCGCCGCTAAGGAGATTGGTGTCGAGGCAAAAATCCTCACCAAAGAGACCGCCGCCAAGCTATCGCAACTGCCTTGGCCAGGGAACGTCAGGCAACTCGAGAATACCTGTCGCTGGCTCACGGTAATGGCCTCAGGACAAGAAATCCTGCCCCAGGATTTACCGCCAGAGCTACTTAAAGAACCCGCTAGCATTAATCCTATGGCAAAAGGCAGCCAAGATTGGCAATCGGCACTCACCGAGTGGATTGACCAAAAACTGTCTGAGGGAAATAGCGATTTATTAACCGAAGTTCAGCCGGCCTTTGAACGTATTTTGCTCGAAACCGCATTACGCCATACCCAAGGGCATAAACAAGAAGCGGCAAAACGTTTAGGTTGGGGAAGAAATACCTTAACGCGAAAACTCAAAGAATTGTCTATGGATTAAGCATCCATTAAAAAGCAAAAAAGGGATATCACTATCCCTTTTTTATTATTTAGATTAACTCTAAATCATTAGAACTGGTAATGTACACCAATCGCCAGTTGCTTCATATCGGTGTCGATATCTTTCATATTCAAATAGCTGTGGTCAGCATCTAAATCACCTGTGGTGACATCGTAGCTAAAGCGCACATTTAAACGTTCGGTCACGGCAGCATTAATACCTACGCCATATGTCCAACCAAAACCGGTGAAATCTTCATCGAAACCAAAACCGTCAAAATTCATAGCCATAGATGCAACACCAACTTTTGCATAAGCTGAGAACATATCATTGATTTGCAGAGTAAACTTAGGCGTGAAGGTTAATGCGCCCGCTGTGACATCCGTATCTCTGTCGCCCAAATCGGCCGTCGCAAATAAATTAGCTTCTAAACCAAACCACTCGTTGAAGTTGTAACCACCGTAAACACCGAAACCTGTGCCAGTATCTGAATCATCAACAACATCCACAGCTACGCGGTTTAGTGCGCCACCCACATAAAAACCAGTAGTATCGGCTGCCGCAGAAGCTTGGCCGGCCACTAATGCAGATAATAAAGATACCGCAACTAAAGATAGTTTTTTCATTATATTTTCCTAATGAGTTAACTTGAGTAGTAAACGCGGCGGATATTACAACAAACAAATAATAAGAGTGACAGTTTGTAAAAACTAAATACGTTTCATACAGGAAGTATTCAGCTTTAAATTAAAAAATAACAAACTTGATATACTTAAGTATTAAATAACATACTCAATATTAAATACTAAGTACTAACTGACTATACGCAATAAATTCATTATGCCGAAATAACACCAACGAATTATCGAACGGCGTTTTCGTTCATCGAGACATTCAATAATCACCACCTTTCCCGACTGCGCGCAGATCACACGGCTGCGCCACATCAACAAAGGCCAAATATGCAGTCGGTAGTCCCGCTGTGCAATATTAAATGGAATCGTTCTCGGCCAATAATATAAAGGTTGGCGCAGGATAAGCTCGCTCCAAACGCCCATAGGAGGGTAGCCTAAGTTGTGCTCATTGAAATTTGAACCTGGCCCCGCGCTCACGGCGAGGGCATGTTCGGCAATCAACTCAAAGCGGGTCGATAATCTATGATAACGGCAGATGAGCCGAGTCTGTTCGGCTAAGGGGTGAACCTGTTGCTGCGTCCATGACATAACCATTCCTTTGGCTGTTTAATAACGATTCAAACTTATTATGATGAGGCCGCAGCACTAGGTTCCACCTGCACAGGATCTTGGTGAATAATCACCTCGGCATCTTCAAAGGCGGCTTTCACCCTGAGTCCCGTGGTATCGGCAATACTGTGGGCTTCGTTCAGACTCAAATTGCCATCCAACTCTAAATGGAATTGAATAAAGATAGTCTTACCCGCTTGGCGTGTGCGCAAATCATGCAGCCCTTGGACTCGGGAGTCTTCCTTAGCGATTTGTTTAATCCGTTGACGAGTGTCCTCATCCAGCTCACGGTCGAGCAGTGCTTGAATAGAGCGGTAACCTAGATCAAATGCCTGTTGGCCGATATAGCAAGCGATAAGCACAGCAAAAAGCCCATCGGCCCACCACCAGCCATATTGGGACAAGACGAGTGCGAGCAACACGGCACCATTAAGGAATAAATCCGACTTATAGTGCAACGAATCGGCCTCGACTACCGTACTATTGGTTGCCGCCAGCGCCCGCTTTTGCAACATCACTAATGCTAATGTCAACACAATCGCGACGACTGAGACCACCACACCTAAAGTTGCGTGCTCAACTGGAGCGGGATTGAGTAACCGCTCTCCCCCATAAAACAGCAGCAGGAATGCCGAGCCCATAATAAAGGCCGATTGTGCCAACGACGCTAATGGCTCCGCTTTACCGTGGCCGTATCTGTGGTCATGGTCGGCGGGGACGATGGCATAACGAATGGCGATAAAGTTGATGATTGAGGCGAGCGCATCGGCAAAGGAGTCCGTTAAGGACGCCAGCATACTGGCCGAGCCAGAATATAACCAAGCTAACAGCTTGATAAGAATAAGGGTCAAAGCGGTAGCCACGGAAGCGCGACTAGCCAGTTTGACCCAAAAATCGTATTGGGAAGTCTGAGTCATAGGGGTCTATATCGGGAAGCTATGACCCTATTGTATATCAGCTTACAAGCTTAACCGCGAGGTTCTTTACCAGCTTGTGCTTCAAATCGCGCTTTAAACTTAGCTTGCTGTTCAGGTGTCAGCAGATTGTAGATTTGATTCTGCATCTTCATCCGTTCAATCGCTTGGGCTTGACGTTTTTCCTGCTGTGCACTCATCAGCGCCTTAGCTTGCGCCTCATCGAAGGTAGCGGAGGTGATCAATGCCTGCATTTCAGCACGATGCGCTAAACGCTCCTCCTTGCTCGGTCTGTCGTCGCTACGTGCGGCGCGTTGCTCAGCAAACAGCTTTTTAATGTCGGCCTTCTGTGCATCGGTTAAATCCAAGCCCTCAAACATTCTGTGCATACCATCATGGGCCATACGCTCGCCGTGTTTGTGGAACTCGCCGCGAGGATGGTCACAACCTTGGCTTGGCTCGGCATTAACTGTCGTCGCGAATACCGCAGAGCTTGCTAGGATGGCAAATAGGCCTGCTTTAAAAGGAGATAATGTTTTCATCATGTTAACCTCAATAGTTCAACGTTATGTTGTTAAAGACAAGATACAGTGACGACCCTTTTAAAAGCCGAATCACTTCCGACGATTACAGTCTAAAGCGTCATATGTAAGTGAGGGCGTGACCTGAGTAAATCAGTGTAAAGTTGCGACAAGAACTAACAAATTCCCTATTCTTTACTTTGGCTTACATTGCTACACAGCAATTGACATCAAAAGAGGTATACTCAGGCAAAATGCTAAAAGTGCCTGCGGTTTAGCACGACTATTAGGGCGTGTTGACGTTTCGAGATTAGATTTTGTTCGTTCTGGCAAGCTCGTGCTCGCGAAACGAGGAATGATGTGTAGTTATTCTACTCAAATGACGAGTGACAAAGAGCAAGTGCTTGCCAGACGAACCCTTCGGGCAGCATTTGGCTGATTTTCTGCTGCGTTATCGTCCGTTTATGTAGAATAACTACACCGCACGGACTTTGCCTTGCATAAACGCCAGCCAAATTGCTGCAAAAATAACCCTGAAACGTCAACACGCCCTAGTCTTTCGCACCGTTCACCCAGATTAAGGAACACTATGAGTCGGATATTATTAATCGATGATGACCTTGGTTTATCAGAACTCCTCGGACAATTACTCGAGCTCGAAGGGTTTAAACTCACGCTGGCCTATGATGGCAAGCAAGGCCTAGAACTGGCCCTAGCGGGGGATTACGATCTGATCTTACTCGATGTGATGTTACCTAAATTAAACGGTTTTGAAGTGCTACGCGCCCTGCGCCAACACAAGCAAACACCGGTGCTGATGCTCACCGCCAGAGGTGATGAAATTGACCGTGTGGTTGGGCTTGAGATCGGTGCCGATGACTATTTACCTAAACCCTTCAATGACAGGGAGCTTATCGCTCGGATTCGCGCCATCATTCGCCGTTCACACTTAACCGCCCAAGAGATCCACGCCACCCCGGCGCAGGAGTTTGGTGATTTACGTTTAGATCCCTCACGCCAAGAAGCCTACTGCAATGAGCAGCTGATTATTCTGACGGGAACCGAGTTTACCCTGCTACACACGCTGGCGCTTCATGCGGGTGAATTGATGAATAAAGAAGAGCTTAACGAGATAGTGCTCGGCAAAAAACTCATGCCCTTCGACCGCAGCCTAGATATGCACCTCTCGAATCTACGCAAAAAACTCCCCGAGCGTAGCGATGGCAGACCTAGGGTGAAAACCATCCGTGGCAAAGGCTATATCTGGCTACCATAACGGCGGGAACAACTGTGCCTAATCGCTTATTTATCAAATTACTCCTAGGATTTTGGATCTGTAGCTCGCTGATTATCGCTTTGGTGGGCCTGCTGCCATTGCTGCAGCAAAACCATGACCGCGCCCCAATTCCGCCGCATCTGCAAAAAGTGCTGGCAAGCATAGCGCAGCGTATTCAAGACAATCCCGAGCTAGTCACGTCTGATTTTCTGCGCCGCTGGGAAAGACGTGGCGATATGGAAGGCAAACCCCTTCGACTCTATCTGGCCAACAGCCAAGGCCAAGTGATTAATACCAGTCGAGTGAGCCGTGGCGTACGCAGCTTTATGCTGATGACAGATGAGGAAAAACAGCCGATTAGTCATCAATTTAAAGATGAATTGGTCTTCGGCCCACACCAGTTTACCCTTCAGGGTGAAACCTACTATCTCTATGGTCGCTTGCCGGATATTCACCCTCGCCCCTGGTTCTTCTTCTTTATCGAAAACAAGCTGCTCACCCTAAGCCTAGCCATAGTGCTCTCGGGATTACTGTGCGCCATTCTCGCTTGGCATTTAGGTAAACCATTAAACTCGCTCAAGAAAAGTGCCGACGCCCTCGCCGAAGGTGATCTCAGTAACCGCGTCGATAAGGCGACCACTCAACGTAACGATGAAATCGGTCAGCTCGCCACCGCCTTTAATAGCATGGCTGATTCGATTGAAGCCATGGTGAAGAATCAGCAACGTTTGATGGGAGATATTTCCCACGAACTGCGCACCCCACTAACTCGCCTACAATTGTCACTGGCACTGGCCCGCAAAAAAGGCCAACAGACTACGGAAACCGACCGTATCGCCTACGAGGCAGAGCAACTAGAGAAATTGATCGCAGAGCTCTTGGAGTTGTCGCGGGTCAAACTCAGCACCAATGAGACTAAGGTGCGCCTCGGATTGGCCGAGTCCCTCAGCCAAGTGCTAGATGACGCCGAATTTGAGGCCGATCAACAGGGCAAAAAAATCACTATCGATATCGATGAAGCTATCGAGCTCAGCCATTATCCGAAATCCCTGTCCCGTGCGATAGAAAACCTGCTACGCAACGCGATTCGTTATGCCCAGAGCGATATTCATCTGCTAGCGAGCCAAGCCAACGGCCAAGTACAGATCACCATTAAAGACGATGGTCCAGGGATTGATCCTGCGGAGCTTGAAGCGATTTTCAAACCCTTCTATCGCCCCGATTCGGCAAGGCAGCGAGAAAGCGGTGGTTGGGGTCTAGGACTCGCCATTACCGAAGCCGCCATTAGCGCCCATAAAGGTAAAATCAGGGCCGAGAATCGCCAGCCCCACGGCCTCGAAGTCAATATCAGTTTGCCAACCTAAAAACATAAGGCCCGCTAACACAGTTAGCGGGCCTTATATCATCAACAGTCAACTGCCGTTAACCCTTAATCCC
Organism: Shewanella mangrovisoli; assembly: GCF_019457635.1. Classification (NCBI taxonomy): domain Bacteria; kingdom Pseudomonadati; phylum Pseudomonadota; class Gammaproteobacteria; order Alteromonadales; family Shewanellaceae; genus Shewanella; species Shewanella mangrovisoli. Next base: position 336,518 of record NZ_CP080412.1, on the reverse strand, counting down.
TAGCTGTTTTAACTTACGATACAGGGCATTACGACTAATCCCCAAACGCTTAGCGCATTGGCTCACATTGCCATCGCAAGCACGGTAAGCCTGCAACACGTTCAGATTAATGGTTCCGTGGAGCGAGTCGATGGTGGCGGAGCTAGACTCAGCCAGCTCGTACGGATGTGCCGTTGCTTCTGCTTCGACAACCTCAGTTAAGGTCTGCGACTCACACGCCAAGTTCATTAGCTTTTGAGCAAGGTAATCGGGGAGATGATTGATCTCGAGTACAGCTTCACCTTCGGCCATCAAACAAGCCACCTGCATTAGGTTATCCAGCTCCCTTAGGTTACCGGGCCAATCGTAGCGCATTAGCTGCGCCAACAGCTCAGTACACAAGGTTTGCGCGCTGCTGCGGTGACGGCGGTGCAACTTATGGATGATGCGCTCAATATCCTGCCGCTCACGCAGCGCAGGCAGCCGCACCTGCAATCCATTCAGGCGATAAAACAAATCCTGACGGAACAGCCCCTGCGCCACCAGCGACTCTAAGTCCATATGGGTCGCGGCGATGATCTGAATATCGACCTTAAAACTTTGATTACTGCCGACGGGAACGACCTCGCGCTCCTGCAACACCCGAAGTAAACGACTCTGCGCCGCCAGTGGCATCTCGCCAATTTCATCGAGGAACAAAAAGCCGCCGTGTGCCTGACGGATCTTACCGATAAAACCAGTTCGATTGGCGCCAGTAAAGGCCCCCGCCTGATAACCAAATAACTCAGACTCAACCAGCTCTGCGGGCAAGGCGGCGCAGTTCACCGCCACCAAGGGCTGTGCGCGGCGGGTACTCTGGGCGTGAAGCTTTTTCACAAATTGCTCTTTGCCGACACCCGTTTCGCCAAGCACAAGTAAAGGAATTTGCTTAGTGATCACCTTGTTCGCCTGCTGCCAGGCACGCTCAAGTAACGGGTCACGAAACCTGACACCCAATTGGTTCAAGGGTTTATCTTGAAGGGTTCTGGTACTTTTCGTCTGCGTCAGTGCCAATGCTTGCGTCTGCACATGCAGCGCCGAATCGCGGTGAAAGCCCCCCGCTCGCGCCCAATTATCGCCGAGGTGTTGCTCTAAACTGTCACCCAGTTTGGCCTGACTCAGCAGCTGTTTCGCCATGGGATTACAACCCACAATCCGCCCATCACTGCTGGCGATAACTATGCCTTGCCAGCCGGAATTCAATAGACTCGGCTGCACCGCGAAATCGATTCGATAATGACTATCGGGCAGATGACACAGCAGCGCCGTTTCGACCTGCTGCGCCAGACTCGACACTAGCATTAAGGTTTGCTGCGAATGCCGTTGCTGCTCACTGGTAATATCAAGCACTCCGAGCATCTCGCCTTGGGGTGAAAAAATCGGGCAAGCGGTGCAACTCATAAAGCGGTTTTGGCGGATAAAATGCTGCTCGCCGACCACTGACACCGCCTGCTTGGCCGTGAGCGCCGTGCCTATTGCATTGGTGCCCTTATACTTTTCGAGCCAGTTGACCCCAATATCGAGCGCCACATCAGCCAGCTTGCTGGAATAGCGGCTCACCCCCCAATGTTTCAGCACATAACCATCGGCATCGGAGAGCAATAATCGACTATTAGAGTGCGCCATCAGTTGATTAAATAGCGGTAAGGCATGGGATTGTACTAATTCGATGAGCTGCTGATATTGTTCATGCTTATGTTTGAGCTCCGAACGCGTGAGCCTGAGATCCTCACCGGCATGAAACTCTGACAAGCCAGCACCTAAACTGCGTTGCCATGAATCGGTTAACCATGCCTGTGTGGTTGGAAAATGCGGTTTTACTGTCATAGCCAAGCTCCCCGAGCGCTGTTCCATTTCGGCACACCCATGGTGTGTCGCTGGATGACAAAATGACCACAGGGCACCTTTCCTTCCGTGAGCGCCCCTATTGTTTGGGATCTGCAAAATTAGCTTTTCATCATACTGTTAGCTCAACAAGTGTACAACTCCTGCCAGTTTGGCACTGTCCTTGCGATGTCTGTTTGTACGCAGTGCTCAAGTGTTGCGTAAGAGAACACTAACTTAATCAATAGCTTTGTCAGTCAACTCGATTGGCAAAGGATAAAAATAACAACAGTGCTTAAACCTATTTCAATAAGACCCATTGCTGAGACGCTGCACATTTAGCGTATTCGGCAGCCACAGAAGGAAAACACTATGATTTATGCTCAACCCGGAACCGCTGGTGCCATCGTTAACTTTAAAGAAAAATACGCCAACTTTATCGGTGGCAAATGGGTCGCCCCAGTCAACGGCGAATACTTTGATAATCGCTCCCCCGTCAATGGTCAAAACTTCTGTAAAATTCCCCGCTCCGACTACCGCGATATCGAACTGGCGCTCGATGCTGCCCACGCAGCTAAGGATGCCTGGGGCAAAACCTCGGTCACCGAGCGTGCAAATTTACTGCTGCGTATCGCCGATCGCGTTGAGCAAAATCTCGAATACTTAGCCGTTGCCGAAACCTGGGAAAACGGTAAAGCAGTGCGTGAAACCCTCAACGCCGACTTACCTCTGTTTGTCGATCATTTCCGTTACTTCGCCGGCTGTATTCGAGCACAGGAAGGCAGCGCCGCCGATATCGATGGCAACACCGTCAGCTATCACTTCCCCGAGCCTTTAGGTGTCGTCGGGCAAATCATTCCGTGGAACTTCCCGCTGTTGATGGCTGCGTGGAAAATCGCCCCCGCACTCGCTGCAGGTAACTGCGTGGTACTCAAACCCGCCGAGCAAACGCCTGTATCTATCCTTGTGCTACTCGAGCTAATTGAAGATCTGCTGCCGCCCGGCATCCTTAACGTCGTCAACGGTTTTGGCGCCGAAGCGGGCCAAGCCCTCGCCACCAGCAAACGTATCGCGAAACTGGCCTTTACTGGCTCCACCGAAGTCGGTTACCACATCTTAAAATGTGCCGCCGAATCACTGATCCCATCGACAGTCGAACTCGGCGGTAAATCGCCTAACCTGTATTTCGCCGATGTAATGGACCACGAAGACGAGTATTTAGATAAGGCCGTCGAAGGCATGTTGCTGGCCTTCTTCAACCAAGGTGAAGTCTGTACTTGCCCATCAAGGGTGTTAATCCAAGAGTCGATTTACGATCGCTTTATCGAAAAAGTGCTCGCCCGTGCGCAAACCATCAAGCAGGGCAACCCGCTGGATACCGCCACCCAAGTGGGCGCACAGGCCTCCCAAGAACAGTTCGATAAGATCTTAAGCTATCTCGCAATTGGTAAAGATGAAGGCGCGCAGGTGCTCTTAGGCGGCTCGCTCTGCCAGCTTGAAGGCGAGCAAAGCAAAGGCTATTACATCAGCCCAACGATCATGAAAGGCCATAATAAAATGCGGATTTTCCAAGAGGAAATCTTCGGTCCGGTTATTTCGGTCACCACCTTCAAGGATGAGGCCGAAGCCTTGGCAATTGCCAACGATACCGAATACGGCCTTGGGGCGGGTGTATGGACTCGGGACATGAACCGCGCCCAGCGTCTAGGTCGAGGCATTCAAGCGGGTCGCGTTTGGATTAACTGCTACCACGCCTATCCGGCCCACGCGGCCTTTGGCGGTTATAAAAAGTCGGGCATCGGCCGTGAAACCCACAAAATGATGCTCAATCACTATCAAAACACCAAAAACCTATTAGTGAGTTACGATATCAATCCGCTCGGGTTCTTCTAACCAAACTGAAACTATGCCTTAATAACAAGAAAGGGCCACAGGCCCTTTCTTTGTTTTTCTCGCATTGAACTATAAAAACATACCGCCAGAAGCTTCGATACGTTGGGCGTTTATCCACGCCGCGGCGGGTGACAACAAGACACTGATTGCGCCACCAATATCCTCGGGTAATCCCACCCGCCCCAAAGCCGTTTGCTGCGCTAAAAACTCATTCATTTGTGGATTATCCCGCACCGCACCACCGCCAAAGTCCGTTTCAATTGCACCGGGAGCCAGCACATTAACGCGAATGCCACGCGGCCCCAGCTCCTTAGCCCAGTATTTGGTCATGGTTTCGACCGCGCCTTTCATGGTGGCGTAGGCACCAAACCCCGGGACAGCAAAGCGTGTTAACCCAGTAGAGACATTGATAATACTGCCGTTATCGGCAAGCAGAGGCAGCAACGCCTGAGTTAAAAAGAAGGGGCCTTTGACATGGATATTCATCAAAGTATCGAACTGCTCCACGCTGGTTTCAGCCATAGGCACATGGATACCAATACCAGCATTATTAACTAGATAGTCAAAACTATCCCGCTGCCAAGTCTGTTCGAGTGCGGCTTTTACGCGCAGCGAAAAATCGTTAAAAGATTGGCTATCACCCACATCTAACGGTAAAGCGACAGCCTTGCGCCCGTGCCATTCAATTTCCGCAACCACCTCGGCGGCCGCAGCGGCATTACTTTGGTAAGTTAGAATAATATCAACACCTTGTGCAGCTAAGGTCAGGGCCGCATTTTTACCTAAGCCACGGCTTGCACCAGTGATCAGCGCGATGGGAGTTGTGTTCATTGTGTATCCTCTTCATTCATCTATGTTAATGCCGCCGCACAGCATGGCGATTCCACAGCACACAGCTTATTACTTGCACAAAGAGTGATAAACACACTATAAATGGCAAGACTGTTAGCTATTAGAGAACAATTGCGATGCAAGATAGACTACAAGCCATGCAAATTTTTATGCGGGTAGCTGAATTAGAGAGTTTTACTCAAGCCAGTATCAGCCTAGGTCTATCGAAAACCCATGTATCGAATGTCGTAGCTCAGTTCGAAACCGCACTAGGGGCACGCTTACTACAACGCACCACCCGCACGGTGCGCCTCACTCAAGATGGCATAAGTTGTTATGAGCGCTGTAAAAACTTGCTCACCGACTATCAAGAGTTAGAAAGCCTTTTCCAACTGCAGGCAGTGCAAATTTCCGGTCGCTTAAGAGTCGATATGTCCACGGGGATAGCACGAAACTTAGTGCTTCCCCATCTTCCTGACTTTATTGAACAATATCCCCAGATTGAGTTGGAGCTGAGCAGTACCGATCGCAAAGTCGATATCGTGGCCGAAGGTTTTGACTGCGTGATCCGCGTTGGCAGCGTGCAGCAAGAAGGCGTTATCGCTAAAAAGATTGGCCACTTTAAGATGCTGAACTGCGTTAGCCCAAGCTACATCGCAAAATACGGTAAACCATCGAATATAGAAGAACTTAGCCAAGGGCATAAGCTTATCCACTACGTTGGCCAGTTAGGCGGCAGCGATTCAGGATTTGAGTATCTGAGTCAAGATAATTACGAACTATGCGCCCTAGCCTTACCTAAGCTAATCACAGTCAATAATGCCGATGCCTACAGCGCGGCCTGTCTGGCGGGATTAGGGATTATTCAAGCGCCGAATATTGGGGTGGCTAAATATCTCCAAACCGGAGAACTGATTGAGATCCTGCCAGATTACCCTGCGCCCTCAATGCCGGTGAGCCTGCTCTATCCCCATAGACGACATCTTTCTAAACGACTTCAGGTATTTATGGCTTGGTTAACCGAGCTGCTAACGCCTTTTTTAGTATCGCGTTAACGGCCAGTCTCGATATTCGCTAACCGCTGCGACAGTTCCGCCATCGAGCTTGCCGTGCGGGGATCGCACTCAGGGTTGGCTACGGGGTTAAATGCGAGACGAGGCCCGCCGAACCTACCTAGACGGCTTGGCAGAATATGCAAATCCCAAACTAACTGATCGTAGTAATGCAGCCGCAGGCCATTATCCGCAACTGGCCAATGGGCATAGAGTAAAAACGAATGATAGCTCTGCGAGAGGGAGCGACTCGCCACTAATTTAAAAGATGCATCAAGCAGGCTGCACTCGGTCGATTCTTCAAAGGGACAATCGTAGGAGGTCAGCAGTAAATAGCCTTGGGTGCCATTGGGTAACGAGCAGCGGTACTGGGCCTCAAGCTGTCTTCCCGCGATGTTGGCGCCAGTAGCTTGCTGATTGAAATACAAAGGCTGAGTGAGCGCCTCGGTATCGGACACTCGCAGTGTGAAGGCTGTTATCGGCTGCATGTTGTATCCTTCCTGTGCCTTGAAATCGCTAATTTCGCTTCCAATACAAGCCCATTAAAATCAGGTATCCGACAAAATACGCTAGCAAGTCGAGTGGATCGAAATGGCTACCAATCACGATTCGCGCCAAGCGATTGCCGCCCAACCCCAGCTTGTCCACTAAGCCCCAATATTGGCCAAATTCGATAGCGAAGGCAAACAGCAACACCGCCAGTGCCAACCATGGCGTGTGCCATAACCGGTTAATTGACTCCCCTTTTACATTCACCACGGGCACTAGCGTGCGCGCCATGCAAAACAACAGGATCACCACTAACACGTCACCGACAAAACCGCGAATAAACCCCGGAGGCGCAAAACGCGCGATCAACACTTCGATGATAAACAGCAACACCGCATAAATTAAAAAAGATTTTCGATCGGGCCGACGGCTAAAAAGATGGACAGGCATAAACGGTTAATCCCTTACCTCTCGAAGATGAAGCGGAAAAATCTAGCTGAATACCAATAGCTTAACAAGCTTAGTTCGATGGATTTTTCACTTATTTACCCAGTTAGCTCATCAGAACACCGGGCAAGTTCACTCCGCAAAATTTAAGCGCCGTTTAAGTTTGGCTTTAGTAGCCTGCAAGCACACCACCTTAGGAGCAACAGATCATGTCCTCAAATATGCAGCAAAACATCAAAGTCTGGGATCCCTTGATCCGTACCTTTCACTGGTCATTGGTGGGCTTTTTTACCTTAGCCTACCTCACCGAAGGTGAAGACGAATGGATGAACATCCACAGTTACGCTGGCTACAGCATCTTAACCCTACTGGTATTTCGTCTGTTATGGGGTGTGATTGGCACTCACCATGCGCGTTTTATCAACTTTGTTACCCGCCCGAGCATCGCATTGGCTTACCTGAAAGAACTCTTCACGGGCAAGGCTAAGGATTACATCGGCCACAATCCCGCAGGTGCACTGATGATAGTCGCCCTGGTCCTCAGCATAGGGTTCACGGGCTTCTCCGGTATGGCGCTTTATGCCACCGATGGCCAGGGTCCACTGGCCACAAGCTTTTTCGCCTCTTGGCCCGAGGGCGCACTGAAGGAAGTGCATGAGTTTTTCGCCAACTTCAGCCTGTTTCTTATCGTCACCCATGTCGGCGGCGTGATCATCAGCAGCCTGCTACATAAGGAAAACCTCGTCAAAGCCATGCTGACAGGTAAAAAACAGCGCCCGTTGATCCAACAAGATGAACATCAATAACCGTCACAATCCGACCGCTCAAAGGAGTCGACATGAACAACAACCTGAATAAAAGCCTGATGGGATTGGCACTCACTGTGGTACTGCTCAGCAGTGTTAATGCCAGCGCCGCCAATACCAAGGTCGCCAGCTTGCCGCTCAGCGCCGAGCGAATCGGCTTACAACTGCAACAATATCAGGCACAAGGTGCTGGCCCCTTTAGCGCAGCGGCAGGACAAGCACTGTGGCTACAGCAGAGTGAGGACCGCAGCTGTGCCAGCTGCCACACCGCCAAAGTGACAGACTCAGGTATGCATCAAAACACCCGAAAGCCCATCGAGGCCATGGCGCCGTCGCTCACCAGTAACCGTTTAACCGATGCGGCCAAGATTGAGAAATGGTTTACCCGCAACTGTAACTGGACCTTTAAACGCGAGTGCACGCCTCAAGAAAAAGGCGACGTACTGCTGTGGCTGAGTTTGCAATAACGGCGTTATTCACATCCATTTTAATCATTAAAACCTAAGGAAATATCATGACTAAACAAGCCCATCCCCTAAGCTGGATTGTAGGTTCAACACTCACCGTCCTCGCCCTTGCGATAGGCGCCGTAGGGCTCAGCTTGACCTTTACCAGCACAGGTTATGCCGACGATGGTCGCGAGCTTAATCAAGCTATCCCACAAAATGCAGAATACTCGGCAGAATGCGGTAGCTGCCATATGGCGTATCCCGCAAATTTACAGCCCGCCGAAAAATGGCAGGCAATTACCAGCAACCTAAGCAATCACTTTGGTGATGATGCCAGCATGGCGCCTGAAGCAGCGGCTAGAATTGAGCAATATCTCGTTCAACATGCTGCGCAAAATGGTAAGGTGATGAAAAATAGCAAACCTTTGATTGCCGGAATGGGGCCGCAAAAAATTACCGAGCAGGCATTTTTTATCCGTAAGCACGATGAGATCCCAAGACGCATGGTGCAAGATAACCCCAAAGTCGGCTCATTCAGCCAATGCAGCAATTGCCATAACCTCGCAGAGAAGGGCATATTCGATGAAGATACCGTTAATATTCCTAGCTTTGGTCGCTGGGATGATTAACAGCCCAAGCTGTCTAGCCCATGATGAAGACCTCTCCAACAAAGTGGTCGAATGGGTGAAGGAGGGTAAAGTATTACCCTTCGACACCATCATGCAACGCTATGAGTCGCGCCTTAAGGGGCGCTTGCTCGACCTCGAGGTCGAGCAAAAACACGGGCGCATCATCTATGAACTCGAAATCCTGCGCGACGATGGCGTCGTCTACGAGATTAAGATCGATGCCAAGACGGGTGAATGGCTTAAGGAGAAGGTCGACTAATGCGCTTACTCTTGATTGAAGACGATACTGACTTAGTGGCTCGCCTCATCCCCGCCCTTAACAAAGCGGGCTATACCGTTGAACATGCCAATAATGGTATCGATGGCGCTTTTCTTGGCGAGGAAGAAGCCTTCGAGGCGGTGATCCTCGATTTAGGCTTGCCCGGTAAGCCGGGCTTAAGCGTACTGAGCCAATGGCGCCAAAAGGGCTTGCTGATGCCAGTATTAATTCTTACGGCTCGCGATGCTTGGCACGAACGCGTCGATGGCCTAAAGGCTGGCGCCGATGATTATCTCGGTAAACCTTTCCATGTTGAGGAGCTGCTCGCCAGATTAGAAGCGCTGATCCGCCGCCACTTTGGCCGCGCCGATAACCTGCTGCAACATGCGGGTGTCTCCCTCGATGTGGATAAACAAGCGGTGACCAATGCCGAAGGGGACGTTATCGAGCTCACTAAGATTGAGTATCGCCTGTTGCATTATTTAATGGCCAACCCAACTAAGATTGTCTCCAAATCCGAGTTGAGTGAACGCATTTACGAAGAGGAACAAATCAAAGACAGCAATGTGATTGAAGTATACGTCAACCGACTCCGCCAACGCCTAGGCAAAGACTATATCGAAACGCGACGCGGCCAAGGTTATCGACTCAAGGATGCCTAAGCGTGTATTCACTCAAAGCCTACCTCACCCGCAATCTGCTTATCACCCTCACCTGCGCCATGGTGCTATTGTTGTATTTACTGTTTCAAGGCATTCAAATCTTAACCCAAGACTTTGTCGCCTCGCGCCTGCAACACGATGCCGATAGCCTGATCTCCGCCCTCGAACCACAAGCCGATGGCACTTGGGCACTGAGTACAGACAGGCTCCCCAATGTGTATCACAGGGTCAATTCGGGCCACTACTTTGTGATTAACATCGGTGAGCAGCTATTACGTTCGCGCTCGCTTTTCGATCATGCCGTTTCACTCCCCAATCTTAACGTTGGCGAGCAACAACAAGCCACTCAATACGTGGGCCAGGAACACTGGCTGATGTTCAGCCAGACGATAGTCAAGAATGAGCAAACCATTACCCTGTGGGTGACGGAAGACATAAGCTCGCTCGAGCAAACCCAATTACGCTTTCTAGGCTTTGCGGCGGTAGTGGTACTGCTGACCATTATGATCTTGCTATTTGCGCAGCATCTGTTGCTCAAACGGGGCTTTAAACCGCTAGAGCAAATGCCAGATGCCATCAGGCAACTGCGACTCCAAGGGCAAGAAATCGATACCCAGTACACGCCAACAGAGATTAGCCCTTTGATTGAGGAAATCGAACGTCTCATGAATCAACTGGGGCAAAGGGTACAACGCTCACGCAATGCCTTGGGTAATCTTGCCCACGAAATGAAACGTCCTCTGCAAGGGCTACAATCCTACCTCGATAGCCTAGCGCCTGATCAAAGACGCGAAGGCAGTAAGGTGCTCGCGGATCTGCACCATATTATTGAGCGAGAGCTTAAACGCACTAAAATCGTCGGACTTTCAACCCCTGGGCGTTTCACCGTGCTCAATGACGATCTGCCGCCACTTATCCAAGTGATGCAGCGCATCTATCCAGAACGTCAAATTGATTGTCAGTTTGATAAGAAACTTGTGCTGCCCTTCGATCGGGACGACTTGCTGGAACTGCTTGGAAATCTACTCGACAACGCCTGTAAGCATGCGCATCAACACATACAGCTTCGTATTAAGCAGACGAATACCAGCAATCAAGCGTATCAAATAGAGGTCAGCGACGATGGCGAAGGTGTATCGGATAGCGATTTAACGGTGATTACGGAGCGTGGGATTCGGCTCGATGAGAGCATTCAAGGCCATGGCTTAGGCCTGTCGATTTGCAAAGATATTGTCGAGAGTTATCAGGGGGAACTTAGCTTTACGCATTCAACACTTGGCGGGCTAAAGGTTAGCGTGATATTGCCTCAGTCGCATTAAGCGCACAGCAAAGCAAATACTCTGCTGTGCGATGGGGATTACGCCTTGTAAGGCATAGGGCCAAGATAATCTTTCTTACCCACATCCACACCGTTGTGGCGCAGAATCGCATAGGCCGTCGTCACATGGAAATATAAGTTTGGGATGGCATGCTCAATCGCAAACTCATACCCCGTCAAATACTTACCTTCCCAACGCGGTTGAGAAACATGGATAGTCGCCGCATCGGCAAAATCTGCCTCAGTAAATTGAGCTAAGTACTCGATAACAGAAGCAATACGCGCTTGCAGCTCAGGTAGCGTCGTTTCAGTATCATCATGCTTAGGCACAGTTTCTAAATTACCCGTCAGACGTGCGACCCCAATCTTAGCGGTATCACAGGCAATCTGGATCTGACGGATCAGATTAAATTGATCGGGTGCTAAGCGGGAATTCAATAATACCGCCATATCCACCTTCTTCAAGTTGGCAAAAACCTCACCCTTTTCCAGAATAAGACTCAAATTTTTCAGCATCTTGCTAAATTGAACAGCCGTTAAATCATAAAGCATGACATAAACTCCTGTGATAAACGCCACTAGATTGCAGCACTTCAGAATATCTTGGGGCAAAAGAGGCGATTTCAACAAGACGAGATAAAGATTTATTTCACTATTAGCTAAAACATCAACGCTAATGGATATAAAACAGGGCTGGAAAGTAATTTTTTAAACAGTCTAAACGAAAAAAGCCTCATCTTTCGATGAGGCTTATCTCTATGTGTTGGCGGAGCGGACGGGACTCGAACCCGCGACCCCCGGCGTGACAGGCCGGTATTCTAACCAACTGAACTACCGCTCCAACTCTGTCTGGTGCTACTTGTTTCAAGTAGAGACCAAATTAGGCGCTTGGCGATGACCTACTCTCACATGGGGAGACCCCACACTACCATCGGCGCGATTGCGTTTCACTTCTGAGTTCGGGATGGGATCAGGTGGGACCACAATGCTATTGTCACCAAGCAAATTTGTTATTCACTTACCCGTCTTATCTCATGCAGGCAGTAAATTAATTCGGAAAGCTGGTTTGAGTTACACTTCTTAAGTGTTTGTATTCAAGCTAAGTACTCTTAGCAAAACCCATCTGGGTTGTATGGTTAAGCCTCTCGAGTCATTAGTATCAGTTAGCTCAACGCCTCACAACGCTTACACACCTGACCTATCAACGTCCTAGTCTCGAACGGCTCTTTAGTGGACTTAAAGTCCAAGGGATGACTCATCTTGGGGCTCGCTTCCCGCTTAGATGCTTTCAGCGGTTATCGATTCCGAACATAGCTACCGGGCAATGCCATTGGCATGACAACCCGAACACCAGCGGTTCGTTCTCCGGTCCTCTCGTACTAGGAGCAACTCCCTCAATCATCCAACGCCCACGGCGAGATAGGGACCGAACTGTCTCACGACGTTCTGAACCCAGCTCGCGTACCACTTTAAATGGCGAACAGCCATACCCTTGGGACCGACTTCAGCCCCAGGATGTGATGAGCCGACATCGAGGTGCCAAACACCGCCGTCGATATGAACTCTTGGGCGGTATCAGCCTGTTATCCCCGGAGTACCTTTTATCCGTTGAGCGATGGCCCTTCCATTCAGAACCACCGGATCACTATGACCTACTTTCGTACCTGCTCGACGTGTCTGTCTCGCAGTTAAGCTGGCTTATGCCATTGCACTAACCGTACGATGTCCGACCGTACTTAGCCAACCTTCGTGCTCCTCCGTTACTCTTTGGGAGGAGACCGCCCCAGTCAAACTACCCACCAGGCACTGTCCTTAACCCCGATTAGGGGCCCAAGTTAGAACATCAACACTACAAGGGTGGTATTTCAAGGACGACTCCACGAGAACTAGCGTTCCCGCTTCAAAGTCTCCCACCTATCCTACACATGTAGGGTCAATGTTCAGTGCCAAGCTATAGTAAAGGTTCACGGGGTCTTTCCGTCTAGCCGCGGGTATACGGCATCTTCACCGCAATTTCAACTTCACTGAGTCTCGGCTGGAGACAGCGTGGCCATCATTACGCCATTCGTGCAGGTCGGAACTTACCCGACAAGGAATTTCGCTACCTTAGGACCGTTATAGTTACGGCCGCCGTTTACCGGGGCTTCGATCATGAGCTTCTCTTGCGATAACCCAATCAATTAACCTTCCGGCACCGGGCAGGCGTCACACCGTATACGTCATCTTGCGATTTTGCACAGTGCTGTGTTTTTGATAAACAGTTGCAGCCACCTGGTATCTGCGACTGCCGTCAGCTTAGGGAGCAAGTCCCATCACCAACAGCAGCGTACCTTCTCCCGAAGTTACGGTACCATTTTGCCTAGTTCCTTCAGCCGAGTTCTCTCAAGCGCCTTGGTATTCTCTACCCGACCACCTGTGTCGGTTTGGGGTACGATTCCCGCTAACCTGAAGCTTAGAAGATTTTCCTGGAAGCATGGCATCAACTACTTCAGTCCCTTAGGACCTCGTCATCAGCTCTCAGTGTATAGTGACCCGGATTTGCCTAAGTCACCCACCTACCACCTTAAACGCGGACTACCAACGCCGCGCTAGCCTAGCCTTCTCCGTCTCTCCATCGCAGTTAGCGGAAGTACAGAAATATTAATCTGTTTCCCATCGACTACGCCTTTCGGCCTCGCCTTAGGGGTCGACTCACCCTGCCCCGATTAACGTTGGACAGGAACCCTTGGTCTTTCGGCGAGGGGTTTTTCACCCCCTTTATCGTTACTCATGTCAGCATTCGCACTTCTGATACCTCCAGTGTGGGTTACCCCTTCACCTTCAACGGCTTACAGAACGCTCCTCTACCGCGCAACTCTAATGAATTGCACCCGTAGCTTCGGTGGTATGTTTAGCCCCGTTACATCTTCCGCGCAGGCCGACTCGACTAGTGAGCTATTACGCTTTCTTTAAATGATGGCTGCTTCTAAGCCAACATCCTAGCTGTCTAAGCCTTCCCACATCGTTTCCCACTTAACATACACTTTGGGACCTTAGCTGACGGTCTGGGTTGTTTCCCTTTTGACGACGGACGTTAGCACCCGCCGTCTGTCTCCCGGATAGCACTCTTTGGTATTCGGAGTTTGCAAAGGGTTGGTAAGTCGGGATGACCCCCTAGCCTTAACAGTGCTCTACCCCCAAAGGTGTTCGTCCGAGGCGCTACCTAAATAGCTTTCGAGGAGAACCAGATATCTCCCGGTTTGATTGGCCTTTCACCCCCAGCCACAAGTCATCCGCTAATTTTTCAACATTAGTCGGTTCGGTCCTCCAGTTGATGTTACTCAACCTTCAACCTGCCCATGGCTAGATCACCGGGTTTCGGGTCTACGCCTTGCAACTAAACGCGCAGTTAACACTCGGTTTCCCTACGGCTCCGCTATTCGCTTAACCTCGCTACAAAACGTAAGTCGCTGACCCATTATACAAAAGGTACGCAGTCACGGTCTCAAGAACCGCTCCCACTGCTTGTACGTATACGGTTTCAGGTTCTATTTCACTCCCCTCACAGGGGTTCTTTTCGCCTTTCCCTCACGGTACTGGTTCACTATCGGTCAGTCAGGAGTATTTAGCCTTGGAGGATGGTCCCCCCATATTCAAACAGGATATCACGTGTCCCGCCTTACTCGTTTTCATCAAAGGTTAGTTTTCGTGTACGGGGCTATCACCCTGTGCCGCTGGACTTTCCAGACCATTCCACTAACACCCCTCTGACTTAAGGGCTAATCCCCGTTCGCTCGCCGCTACTAGGGGAATCTCGGTTGATTTCTTTTCCTAAGGGTACTTAGATGTTTCAGTTCCCCTCGTTTGCCTCGCAACGCTATGTATTCACGTTACGATGACCGCTTATGCGGCCGGGTTCCCCCATTCGGACATCGTTAGCTCAAATGCTTGTTACTAGCTCGCCAACGCTTTTCGCAAGTTACTACGTCCTTCATCGCCTCTGACTGCCAAGGCATCCACCGTATACGCTTAGTCGCTTAACCATACAACCCAAATGAGTTTCACATCACTTGAGCCGTTGCGACCAGCTGGTTTTACTTGTCTCATCTTCGACCAAGAAGATGGACTCGCCTTAGACTTGAATATTCAAGACACTTAAAAAGTGTTTTAAGAACTCAATTTTTCGTATTAACACAACGACAGACATCATTGTATTAATTACTATCAGCTTTCCAAATTGTTAAAGAACAATGCTTACCGGCAAGCGGTGCATTTCGCTCTCCCTTCCCTTTCGAGAAGTTCAACAAGCCATCTGTGTGAACACTCAACAAACATCGAGTTAGTCGTATAGGTAAGGAGGTGATCCAGCCCCAGGTTCCCCTAGGGCTACCTTGTTACGACTTCACCCCAGTCATGAACCACAAAGTGGTGAGCGCCCTCCCGAAGGTTAAGCTACCCACTTCTTTTGCAGCCCACTCCCATGGTGTGACGGGCGGTGTGTACAAGGCCCGGGAACGTATTCACCGTGGCATTCTGATCCACGATTACTAGCGATTCCGACTTCATGGAGTCGAGTTGCAGACTCCAATCCGGACTACGACGAGCTTTGTGAGATTAGCTCCACCTCGCGGCTTTGCAACCCTCTGTACTCGCCATTGTAGCACGTGTGTAGCCCTACTCGTAAGGGCCATGATGACTTGACGTCGTCCCCACCTTCCTCCGGTTTATCACCGGCAGTCTCCCTAGAGTTCCCGCCATTACGCGCTGGCAAATAAGGATAGGGGTTGCGCTCGTTGCGGGACTTAACCCAACATTTCACAACACGAGCTGACGACAGCCATGCAGCACCTGTCTCAGAGTTCCCGAAGGCACTAAGCTATCTCTAGCGAATTCTCTGGATGTCAAGAGTAGGTAAGGTTCTTCGCGTTGCATCGAATTAAACCACATGCTCCACCGCTTGTGCGGGCCCCCGTCAATTCATTTGAGTTTTAACCTTGCGGCCGTACTCCCCAGGCGGTCTACTTAATGCGTTAGCTTGAGAGCCCAGTGTTCAAGACACCAAACTCCGAGTAGACATCGTTTACGGCGTGGACTACCAGGGTATCTAATCCTGTTTGCTCCCCACGCTTTCGTGCCTGAGCGTCAGTCTTTGTCCAGGGGCCGCCTTCGCCACCGGTATTCCTCCAGATCTCTACGCATTTCACCGCTACACCTGGAATTCTACCCCCCTCTACAAGACTCTAGTTTGCCAGTTCGAAATGCAATTCCCAGGTTGAGCCCGGGGCTTTCACATCTCGCTTAACAAACCGCCTGCGCACGCTTTACGCCCAGTAATTCCGATTAACGCTTGGACCCTCCGTATTACCGCGGCTGCTGGCACGGAGTTAGCCGGTCCTTCTTCTGTAGGTAACGTCACAGCTGCAAGGTATTAACTTACAACCTTTCCTCCCTACTGAAAGTGCTTTACAACCCGAAGGCCTTCTTCACACACGCGGCATGGCTGCATCAGGGTTTCCCCCATTGTGCAATATTCCCCACTGCTGCCTCCCGTAGGAGTCTGGGCCGTGTCTCAGTCCCAGTGTGGCTGATCATCCTCTCAGAACAGCTAGGGATCGTCGCCTTGGTGAGCCATTACCTCACCAACTAGCTAATCCCACCTAGGTTCATCCAATCGCGGAAGGCCCGAAGGTCCCCTCCTTTCCCCCGTAGGGCGTATGCGGTATTAGCAGTCGTTTCCAACTGTTATCCCCCACGACTGGGCAGATCCCTAGGCATTACTCACCCGTCCGCCGCTCGCCACCTCAGGAGTAAACTCCCTTGTGCTGCCGCTCGACTTGCATGTGTTAGGCCTGCCGCCAGCGTTCAATCTGAGCCATGATCAAACTCTTCAATTAAAAGTTTTGTGAACCCGAAGGTTCGGCTCAATGAATTCTGAATCGACTTAACTTAATAAGTCGTTGTACATATTGCTATGAACACTCATTCATTGATTTAAATTTTGATTACTCGCCAAACGGCAGAGTAATTTCGATTAACTCAACACCTGTGAGTGTCCACACAGATTTCTTGTTTAGATTGTTAAAGAGCATTTGACCATTCACTTCACGTTACCGCTCAGCGGGTCAGGGCTGCGTATTCTACGCATTTCCCTTGTCGCGTCAAGGCGTTTTTAAAAACTTCTTGGCGCTTTCGAATCAACTGCACATTTTGCATTCGATTCGCACTGTAACCGCATTCGCTTTCGCTGTCTGCCGTGTCAGTGGATGCGCATTATAGGCACCGAAACTTTTTGTGCAAGGGCTAAAATTTTTTAAAAAAAAGATCGCATGGCGATCTTTTCTACAATAACGTTCTATTTACGCTCAATCTGCTGCTTAATTCAGCTTTTTCGCGCCTTTATCGATAAAACCTTGGATCAGCGATACGGCTTTTACGTCATCCCAATCGACAAATGATCGCACAAACGCAATCAATTGGCCGTTTTGATCGAGAATAAAGGTCGCGGGGATAGTATCTAATGGAAACACCTGCCCGAGGTTTTGCTGAGGATCATAGTAGGAATTAAAGTTCGCCATTCCTAATGAGGTTAAAAATGGCTGAACCTGCTGTTTGCCATCCGCATCGATAGAGATAGGTAATAGTGCAAACTCTTCCGCTTTAAACTTTGTCGCCAAGCGTTCAATCGCAGGTAACTCTCTGACACAGGGAGGACACCAAGTCGCCCACATGTTCACCATCACGACTTTGCCTTTGTATTGGCTGAAAGCGACAGCTTTGCCATCGACATCGCTAAAAGCGACGGGCTCGATAGGATAAGTCTTGGGTAAAACGTTAATCAGATCGACTGTCGACTCTACCGGCTTATTTGCCTGCTGCATGCCGGGGTACGCTTGGGCACCACCAGCAAAGGCAACAGACAGACTCGCAAGGATTGCAGCTAAGGCAAATGACTTCATTTATTATCACGCTTTAATAAAGCATCGAGCGCTTTTTGATCTTCGGCGCTGATCTCGGCCTCAGTGCTGCCACCGATACGTTGCTTGCGGATAAAGATGAAGCCAATGACCAGACCAAGCAGTAACAGACCCACTGGACCTAACCAAAGAATATAGGTTTTGGTTTCCATTTTAGGTTTGTAGAGAACGAACTCACCATAGCGGCTCGTCATAAACTCGATGATCTCATCATCGCCCTTGCCTTCGTCGACCATCTTGTAGACTTCAAGACGCAGATCTCGGGCAACGGGTGAGTTAGAGTCGATCAGGTTTTGGTTTTGACATTGCGGACAACGCAGTTCATGGGCCAGCGATAAACCACGTTTTTGGTTTTCTGGCGATTTAAACTCGTAGGTGTCGACGGGTGTCGCCATGGCCGCTGTTGCCATACTCAGCAACAACACTAAACCACCGATGATTTTTGTCAGTGTTCTCACGCTGCACCATCCTTCGCCGCTTCAGCTTGTAGTTGTTGGATCATGGGGTACAAGGTTTCGCTCCATACGCGCTGATCGATTGGACCGGCGTAACGGAAACGAATGATGCCTTTATGATCGACAATAAAGCTTTCTGGCGCACCATAAACTCCGAGGTCTAATCCTAAACGGCCATCCTTATCGAAGATGTTGGTATGGTACGGATCGCCTTGACGTTTTAATTCTTCCAATGCGGGAATACGCTCGTCGCGGTAGTTGATCCCATAGATAGGCAGAATATTTTGGCGTTTCAGCATGACTAAGAAAGGATGCTCATACTTACAAGATGGACACCAAGTGGCCCATACGTTGAGTAGTGAGACTTTGCCTTTCAGTTGCTCATTGGTAATCATCTCGCTTGGTGTTTCGAGACGTTCCAGTTGGAAAGCCGGGATCGGCTTTCCTTCCAGAGCTGAATCCAGTTTCTGTGGATTTAAAAACAATCCTTTGTATAAAAATACCCCCATGCCAAGAAAGATGACTAATGGGATAAACAGAACCAACTTCTTCATATATTCCCCAACTATTGCGCGGTAGCTAATTTCGCTTTTTCAGCTTGTGGCTTAACCGTAGCCGCCACTTTTGAGCGATAGCGTTTATCCGATGCGGCAAAGAAACCACCGACCATCATGAATATTGCTCCAAACCATAACCAGCGAACAAATGGCTTGTAGTTCAAACGCACAGCAAACTCGGTGCTGCTGATTGGGTCGCCCATGGTGACATATAAGTCACGGAACAGACCCCAATCGATACCCGCTTCGGTCATGTCCATAGTACGCACATTGTATTGGCGACGATCAGGCTTGAGTAACGTCAGCAGTTTATCGCCTTTGTAGATCTCAATTTGACCTTGTTGCGCGGTGTAGTTAGGACCGACGACGTTCTTAGTCTCGAGATACTTAAAGGTATAACCCGCAAGCTCTTGGCTCACGCCTGGGCCCATACGCACACTCTTCTCAACCGAGTAGTTCGATACCATAGTGGCACCAATCACCGACACGGCAATACCTAAGTGGGCTAAGATCATCCCTAGTTCGCTGCGGCCCATACGTGCCACGCTCACTTCGCCTTCTTTTGGCTTAACAATGTTATACGCGGCTCTTGCCGTCGCTAACACAATCCAAGACGCAGCGGCGATACCACAGGCAACCCAAGCGTTGAACGCACCATCCACAATAAACGGTGTCACGATACCAATCGCTGCTGAGACTAAAGCTGGCACCAGTAATTGGCGCTTGAGCTCACCGGCTTTGGATTTCTTCCAACGGATGATTGGACCGACACCCATAAAGCCAAACAGTACAAGGACGATAGGCACAAACACAGCGTTGAAGTATGGAGGTCCAACAGAAATCTTACCCATGCCTAAGGCATCGATCAGCAGTGGATATAGAGTTCCTAACAACACAGTACCCGCTGCAACCGTGAGTAACACGTTACAGACTAACAGCATGGTTTCTTTTGATTTCAGCTCGAAACGTGCTGGGCTGCTCATTTCACTGGCGCGGAAGGCGAACAGCGTGAGTGAACCACCAATCGCTAGACCCAGTAATAACAGAATGAACATACCGCGGCTTGGATCGGCTGCAAAGGAGTGTACTGAGGTCAATACACCCGAACGCACGATAAAGGTGCCGAGTAAGCTTAAAGAGAACGCGAAGATAGACAGTAATACGGTCCAGTTACGGAACGCACCACGTTTTTCGGTCACGATCAGCGAGTGCACTAATGCAGTACCCACTAACCAAGGCATAAAGGAAGCGTTTTCTACGGGATCCCAGAACCACCAGCCGCCCCAGCCTAATTCGTAGTATGCCCACCAAGAACCTAATGCAATACCGCCTGTGAGGAAAATCCAAGCGGCTAAGGTCCAAGGACGTGACCAACGTGCCCAAGCAGAGTCAAGGTGACCACTCATGAGAGCGGCAATCGCAAATGCGAAGCTCACCGAGAAGCCCACATAACCTAAGTACAGCATAGGTGGATGGAAGATTAAGCCCACGTCCTGCAGCATTGGGTTTAAGTCACGACCTTCGGCTGGCATTGGAAATAGGCGTTCAAATGGGCTAGAGGTGAGTAGCATAAATAAGCTGAAGCCAATCACGATCAGCGCCAGTACCGCTAAAACCCTAGCGGTGAACACTTCTTCTAAGCCTTTACTGAATAAGGCAACCGAAGCCGCCCAGGTCGATAGCGCAAACACCCAGAACAGCAGTGACCCTTCATGACCGCCCCATACGGCCGCAATCTTAAAGAAGATAGGTAACTGGGAGTTCGAGTGATGTGCCACATAGGCAACGGAGAAGTCATCAACGGCGAAGCTGTAACCAAGAGATACTACGGATAAAGCGATAAAAAAGAACATTCCGTAGGTTAACGGCCAAGCATACCTCACTAGATATTGGTCTTTACGGGCAACACCTATAAGGGGAACGCTGACTAATAAGAAGGCGAATGCCACTCCTATAATCAGCGAAAAGTGTCCAAGTTCTGGGATCATGGGTTTTCCTCAGTCTCTAATAATATGTTGATTTAGAAAGACTCTAGACCAACGCACAACATGCTGTTCACACAAATGCACGAAATTTTGTTCATTTTAGTATTTGCTATTGTTCCTGTCTGCCTCTTTCATACAAAACTGGGTGACTTGTCTCATTCTCGATTTTTGTCGAAATGGAGCCATCACAGGCCTACAGTTTTGCATGTGACAGATAAATGAGCCTTAAGTTTCATACAAAATTTACCTGATGGATCAATTTGTGAACCAGTGCCCAACTCTCAGTTTTCACTGCATTGAAGGTCTTATATTACTGTTCAATGAATAATCTTTACGTATAATCTTGCTTCCAAGCCGGCGGTAACAACCGCTTTTATGCAAACTAAAGTGAATATAGAAACAATGACGACATTTTGGATTTTTATTGCGCTTGTTGTGTTGGTCAGCTTAACGCTGATCTGGATCCCGCATTTCAGACAGCAAAAGTTGTTACGCACTGAAGAAGCCGGCGTTCGCAGACAAACTAACCTTGAATTGTTCAATGAACGTCTTGCCACTCTTGAGAAAGAACTCAATGAAGAACTGCTCGACCAAGCTGAATTTGATGCACTGAAGAAAGAGCTAGAAATCAGCCTGCTTCAAGACATCAAACAAGCGAGCGATGATTCACTCGTCAACCAGATCAAACCTAAGAGCATTTTATGGCCATCGGTCATGTCGGTCTGCTTGATTGCGATTTCAGGTTACCTCTATCAGCACTTGGGTGCCTTTGAGAATATCGGCAACACTCAACCTGCTAACCCACATGCGGGTATGGACGCGGCGCAAATCATGGCGCAGCGCGTACAGATGATGGAAGCTCAAATACAAGCCGAACCTGAAAACAGCCAAGCTTGGTTCAGCCTAGGTCACGCCTATATCTCTGCTAACCAATTCGATAAAGCTGTAGCGGCCTTCGATAAGGTGATGGAATTAGTCGGTAAACACGCTGAATTAATTGGTCCAAAAGCAACGGCTATGTACTACAAAGCGGGTCAGCAAATGACACCGCAAATTCAAGCCTTAATCGATGAATCTTTAGCATTAGATCCACAGGATCCATCAACCTTACTGCTCGTCGGTATGGATGCTTTCTTCACCGCTAACTATCAAAAAGCCATTGATTCATGGCAAACCATTCTCAATAGCGACCGCACCGATGTAGACCGCGCCGCGCTGATGAATGCCATTGAAACAGCAAACCTGCGTATGCAAGGCGAAACCGCTGGCATGCCAAACGATGATGTCCACAAGCAGGCAAAAGTTGCGACTAAGTCTGTAAGTATTGCGATTTCAATTTCACCCGAACTGGCCGCACAAGCAGGCCCTGATGACACTATCTTCGTCTTCGCCCGTGCGACCGAAGGTCCTAAAGTACCATTAGCGGCAACTAAGGTGAGCGCAAAATCTTTACCGGTAACAGTAACGCTCGATGACAGCACAGGTATGGGTGGCGATGTGAAACTGAGCCAAACTGCGAGTGTTGAAGTGATTGCGGTGTTGTCTAAGCATGGCAATATCAAACCTCAAGCAGGTGATATTCAAGGCAAGGTCAGCAAAGTGAATGTGGGTGACACAGCAAGCTTAGTGTTAGATACCCAAGTGCAATAAGTTGTCCGCACCTAGCGCTAAGTTTCGGCTTAGCGCAGACATAAAAAACCGGCTGATGCCGGTTTTTTTAACACTGCAAAAATTACTGAGCTTTAGACATAAACTCGATAGCTGCTTTGTAATCTTCGTCAGTACAATCAGTACACATACCACCTGGTGGCATTGCGTTTAAGCCAGTTTTTACACTGTGTAACAGAGTGTCCATACCTTTTGCTAAGCGTGGTTCCCACTCAGCAGCGTTGTGCGCCTTTGGAGCACCAGCAACACCCATGCTGTGGCATACGGTACATGCCTTGTTGAAAATAGCTTCAGCATCTTGAGCTGAAACGTTGACTGACATAGTCAAAGCAGCGACTGCAGTCATTGCTAACAGTTTTTTCATGTTCAATGTTCCTAATGCAAATACGTACAAAGCTCTCGCTGCCCTTTGAGGCAGACTCATTATAGCGGACTAAGATTACTACAAACTTCAATAAATCTCATCTTTTTGTGATTAGAATCTCAGCACAAATGATATAAGGCGACAAGCGTGACAAATTCGTTAATATATTAGCAAGTATTAAAAAAGTTCGATTAGTTCGAGAAATATTGCGGTTATTGGAACCACATCAAATTGCTGACATCTAGTATTAAGCAAGTGTAAACCCCGCAATATCGTTTGTGTTAGAATCACTTGTGTTTCCTTCCGGCTTGAGATAGAGGGTTCAGTGACAAATATAACTTCAGTAAACACACTGGTATCGGCGAGCAAGCTGACATGTATCCGCGAAGAACGCATCCTGTTTGATGAATTAAGTTTTGATATTAATGCTGGCGATATCGTCCAGATCGAAGGCCCAAATGGCGCCGGCAAAACCAGTTTATTACGTATATTGGCAGGCTTATCTCGTCCCTACGCTGGACAAACTTTTTATCTCAATGAAGATATTAACCGTTGCCGCGACGAATATAACGAAGACCTATTGTATTTAGGCCATCTTGCCGGGGTGAAATCCGAATTAACCGCTGAAGAAAACCTTAACTTCAATTTAAGAATCAGTGGCTATGATGATTTCGATACTTCCGCCATTCTCGCTAAAGTGAATTTAGCTGGGTTTGAGGAAGCACTCGCCGGGCATTTATCCGCTGGTCAACACCGCCGTACAGCATTAGCCAGACTCTGGCACAATGACTGTAAAGTGTGGATCCTCGATGAGCCTTTTACCGCAATCGATAAAAGAGGTGTCGAAGAGCTTGAACAGTTATTTATTCAACATGCGGATAATGGTGGCTGCGTGATCCTCACCACTCACCAAGATATGGGCATTATCAAAGATGATAGGCTTCGTAAAATTCGTCTAGATTATCGCTTCGTATAAGGTTTGGCATAATGAAAAGAGGCATCAGCTTTACCCAAGCGTTTTTAACATTACTGCAGCGGGATCTAAAAATCGCTATTCGTCATCGCGGTGATATCTTTAATCCCTTGTTATTCTTTATTATGGTTGTGACTCTATTCCCTCTGGGGATTGGTCCTGAACCACAAATGCTAGCCCGTATTGCTCCAGGGATTATTTGGGTTGCGGCATTACTCGCGTCTATGCTTTCACTCGAGCGCCTATTTAAAGCCGACTTTAGCGATGGCAGCTTAGAGCAAATGCTACTCAGCCCACAGCCACTCTCGGTATTGGTATTGGCCAAAGTATTAGCCCACTGGCTACTGACTGGCGTGCCACTGATTATAATCGCGCCCCTGCTGGCGGTGCTGCTCAACTTAGACGCCAACAGCTATGGTGCGCTGATTGCAACACTCGCACTGGGTACGCCAGTATTGTCCCTCTTAGGCGCAATTGGTGTGGCCCTTACCGTGGGTCTGCGTAAAGGCGGCGTGTTACTGAGCCTGCTTATTTTACCACTTTATATTCCTGTGCTGATTTTCGCGACCAGCGCCATAGATGCTGCAGGAATGAATTTACCCTATGATGGTCAGCTCGCTATAATTGGCGCCATGTTGATCGGTTCGTTAACCTTAGCACCCTTTGCAATTGGTGCATCTCTGCGAGTGAGTACTAACTAAAATGTGGAAATGGTTACACCCTTACGCGGATCCTGAGCGCGCTTACAAATTATCAGGAACATTATTTCCATGGTTTGCCACCTTAGCCTGTCTTTTTATTGCCGTCGGCACGGTATGGGGATTAATGTTTGCTCCAACAGATTATCAACAGGGCGACAGCTACCGGATTATCTTTATCCATGTTCCAGCAGCCTCAATGTCAATGGCTGCCTACATGGGTATGGCGACAGCCGCATTTATCGGCCTCGTATGGCAAATTAAACTGGCTGATTGGGCCGCCGCATCCATTGCACCGATTGGCGCCGTGATTACCTTTATCGCCCTCTTTACTGGCGCGACATGGGGTAAACCCATGTGGGGTACTTGGTGGGTATGGGATGCACGTCTAACGTCTGAATTAGTTCTGCTATTCCTCTATTTAGGCGTGATCTCGCTCTATGCTTCCTTCGAAGACAAAGTACTGGCAGCACGTGCAGCGGGGATCTTAGCGATCGTCGGCGTGATCAACATTCCGATCATCAAATACTCGGTTGAATGGTGGAGCTCTCTGCATCAACCATCAACGATCAAAATTACCTCTAAATCGACTATGTCGAGCGAAATGTTATACCCACTTTTAATCAATATTTTAGGTTTCGGCCTTATGATAGGGGCTATCACAATTGTGAGATTTAGAGCAGAAATCTTAGCAAGAAACGGCATGCGCCCTTGGGTGCGTGAACTTGCTAAAGCTGAGGAGGTCAAATAATGCAATTCGATTCTATCAGTGATTTTTTCAACATGGGTGGCTATGCCTTTTATGTGTGGCTTGCCTATGGCGTGACCTTCTTCTGTTTATCGACGCTGATCATCACTAGTGCGCGCCAAAAGCGCAAAGTACTGATTGAAATCGCGAAGAAGATGAACCGCGAAGAACGCCTTAAAGAGACTAGGAGTACCAAATCGTGAACCCAAGACGCAAAAAGAGACTGACGTTAGCTGTAGCATTAATCGGTGGCGTAGCCGCGATTGCTTCGCTTCTGCTGTATGCGCTGAACTCCAACTTAAACTTATTCTACACACCGTCAGAGATCGTACACGGTAAAACCGATACCGGTGTTAAACCCGAAGCGGGCCAACGTATTCGCGTAGGTGGTATGGTAACGGTTGGTTCTATGGTGCGCGATCCAAACAGCCTGCACGTGCAGTTTGCCGTGCATGACTCATTAGGTGGCGAAATTCTCGTGACCTATGACGATCTGCTGCCGGATCTGTTCCGTGAAGGCCAAGGTATTGTGGCACAAGGCGTATTAGGTGAAGACGGCAAATTGGCCGCAACCGAAGTACTGGCGAAGCATGATGAAAATTACATGCCGCCAGAAGTGGCCGAAGCCATGGGCCAAAAGCATGAGAAGTTAGATTACAGCCAGCAAAAATCGGCGGCGCAATAATCGCCATGCTGTAAATGTTGATAAACAAAGAGCCTCTTCGGAGGCTTTTTTATTGTCCATTCACAATTAACGGCTGAACTATACTCAAGACAGTATTCCGGCAGGACGCTGTCTATGAATGTGATTAAGCCATTTAACAAAAGATGGCGACTGTTGCTACTCCTAATGCTCACCAGTCACCCACTGATGCTCTACGCTGCTAAAGTGGTGGTTATCGAAAGTTACCATCAAGGCTATCAGTGGGATAAAGAATACTATCAAGCCATTGTCGATAAACTGGCCCCACAACATCAAGTTAGCCACTTTGAGATGGACACCAAGCGCTTAGCTAAAGAGCGCTACGCAGAACGTGCAGAACTCGCTTGGCAGTTCATTGTCGAGCAACAACCACAACTGGTGATCCTTGCCGATGACAACGCCATTCATTATCTCCATCAGCGTCTCAATGGCATCCAAATTCCCGTGGTTTACCTCGGGGTGAATATGAATCCTCGGGAATACCATTTAAATGAGCATGAGCGCTTCACAGGCGTGCTAGAGCGCCCGTTACTCAAGCGTTCCTTACTGTTACTCGAGAGATTATTGCCACAAGCCAAGCATCGTAAAATCCTAGTGCTCTTCGATGGCAGCAATACTTCGAAAATCGCGGCCGAGTACATCAGTAAGCAACCATCGAGCATGTTAAGTGATATCGAAGTTCACATTCTCCAACTAACCCAATTAGCAGAGTGGCAACAACAAGTCAGAGCAGCAAAGGATAATGGTTATAGTGCAATTGTGGTGGCGCTGTATCACGCTGTCAGAGATGAAGACGATCAATCAGTGGATGCCGATAACTTACTCGAATGGATTACCAACCACACACCGGTGCCGAATTTCGGCTTTTGGGGATTTAGCATCTATGCCAATGGCAATCTAGGTGGCTATGTGCTCGATGGCTATCATCATGGCTCAATCGCAGCCAACATAGCCCTTAGAATACTTGCAGGAGAAAAGCCTGAGAACATCTTCCCTATCACGGATGATCTTGGCCAATATCGATTTAGCCGTGCAGCGATAAAGAGATGGCAACTCAAACTGCCAAAGGAAATTGAGAAACAAGCGACTTGGGTAGATTAACGAAGAAGCGCTAAAAACAAAAAAACCGGGCTTAGAGCCCGGTTTTTCAATCTTTGTAGCCTTAATTACTCAGCAGCTTCAACTTCAACAGCTTGAGCAGCTTCTGGACGACCTACTAGCTCGATGTAAGCCATTGGGGCTTTATCACCAGCACGTAAACCGCACTTAAGGATACGGGTGTAGCCACCAGGACGTTCCTGGTAACGTGGACCCAATTCAGTGAATAACTTACCTACGACTTCAGCGTCGCGAGTACGTGCAAACGCTAAACGACGGTTTGCAACGCTGTCACTCTTAGCAAGTGTTATCAGAGGCTCAACTACGCGACGCAGTTCTTTCGCTTTAGCTACGGTTGTCTTGATGATCTCATGACGAACCAGTGAGCTTGCCATGTTACGGAACATAGCTTGGCGGTGGCTGCTGTTGCGGTTAAGTTGACGACCACTCTTACGATGGCGCATGACCTAATCCTTATAACCTAAATCTGTACAAACCTGAGACTTATAGGTCGTCTGCTAAACTAGCTGGAGGCCAGTTTTCCAGACGCATACCTAACGACAGTCCGCGAGAAGCTAAAACGTCCTTAATTTCAGTAAGAGACTTCTTACCTAAGTTAGGGGTCTTCAGCAGCTCAACTTCAGTACGCTGTACCAGATCTCCGATGTAATGAATCGCTTCGGCTTTCAAACAGTTAGCCGAACGTACAGTTAGCTCTAAATCGTCGACAGGACGCAACAGAATCGGATCGAACTCCGGCTTCTCTTCTTTCATTTCTGGCTCAGTCACGTCGCGCAGCTCAACAAACGCATCCAGCTGTTCAGCTAAGATGGTTGCAGAACGACGGATAGCTTCCTCAGGATCGATAGTACCGTTAGTGGTCATATCGATAACGAGTTTATCCAAGTCAGTACGCTGTTCAACACGAGCTGCTTCTACATTGTAGGCAATACGTGCAACTGGCGAGAAAGAAGCATCAACCAGCAAACGGCCGATTGGGCGATCATCGTCTTCAGTCTGTGCACGAGCAGATGCTGGCACATAACCACGACCACGCTCAACGCGAATACGCATGCTGATATCATTGTTACCTGTTAAATGACAGATAACATGATCAGGATTCACGATAGTGACATCACCATCATGCGTGATATCTGCTGCGATGACAGGGCCTGCGCCGGACTTGCTTAATGTAAGCATAGCCTCGTCTTTACCCTCGATAGTCACTGCTAACCCTTTCAGGTTCAGCAAGATTTCAAGGATATCTTCTTGTACGCCTTCCTTACTGCTGTATTCGTGCAGTACGCCGTCAATCTCGACTTCGGTAACCGCGCAGCCGGGCATAGACGACAATAGGATGCGACGCAACGCGTTACCTAAAGTGTGGCCGAAACCACGCTCAAGCGGTTCCAAAGTAACCTTGGCACGTGTTGAGTTAACCTGCTCGATATCAACGAGACGCGGTTTAAGAAATTCTGTAACAGAACCCTGCATTGTGTCCTCTCTTGTTTGTTAGCCTTACTTAGAGTAAAGCTCGACGATCAGCTGTTCGTTAATTTCCGCAGACAAATCGCTACGTTCTGGAATACGCTTGAAAGCACCTTCCATTTTCGCGCTGTCGACTTCAACCCATGTAGGCTTCTCGCGTTGAGCTGCCACTTCTAAAGCCGCTTTGATACGAGCTTGAGTGCGTGACTTTTCACGGATGCTTACAACATCATTCGCAGACACTTTGAATGACGGAATGTTAACAACACGACCGTTAACCATAATTGATTTATGGCTTACTAGCTGACGTGATTCTGCACGAGTCGCACCGAAACCCATACGATAAACAACGTTATCTAAACGAGTTTCTAAAAGTTGCAACAGGTTCTCACCAGTGTTGCCTTTCAGACGTGCAGCCTCTTTGTAGTAGTTACGGAATTGCTTTTCTAACACACCGTAAATACGACGAACTTTTTGTTTTTCGCGTAACTGTAAACCGTACTCTGACAGACGTGGCTTACGAGCGCCATGCTGTCCTGGTGCAGATTCCAGTTTACACTTTGAATCGATTGCTCTCACACCGCTTTTTAAGAAAAGGTCAGTACCTTCTCGGCGGCTGAGCTTGAGCTTGGGACCCAAGTATCTTGCCATGATCTTTCTCCAACTATCCTAATGAAACGCGTTATACACGACGCTTTTTAGGAGGACGACAACCATTATGAGGGATCGGCGTCACATCGGTAATGTTGGTAATTTTATAACCAACAGCGTTCAGCGCACGAATGGCTGATTCACGACCTGGACCTGGACCCTTCACAAACACTTCAAGGTTTTTTAAACCGTAGTCTTGAGCAGCAGCACCTGCACGCTCAGCAGCTACCTGTGCAGCAAATGGCGTAGATTTACGTGAACCACGGAAACCTGAACCACCTGAAGTAGCCCATGACAACGCATTACCTTGACGATCTGTAATGGTGACAATTGTGTTGTTGAAAGAAGCATGGATATGAGCCATGCCATCTGCAACCTGTTTACGTACGCGCTTACGCGGAGAACGTGACGGAACTTTAGCCATTGTCTACCTTCCCGTTACTTCTTGATTGGTTTACGTGGACCTTTACGCGTACGCGCATTGGTCTTAGTACGTTGCCCACGAAGAGGCAGGCTACGACGATGGCGGAGACCACGATAGCAACCAAGGTCCATCAGACGCTTGATGTTCATGGAAATCTCACGACGTAAGTCACCTTCTACTAAGTATTTGGCAACTTCTTCGCGTAGGGTGTCGATTTGAGCTTCGCTCAATTCCTTGATCTTAGCAGTTTCAGCAATTGACGTAGCTGCGCAGATTGCTCTAGCGCGAGTACGGCCGATGCCGAAAATTGCAGTCAATGCGATGACTGTATGCTTTTGATCAGGAATGTTAATGCCAGCGATACGGGCCACTATGCACTCCTTAAGTTAAAGGCCAACTGCGAAAAGCCCGAAAGGATACTCGACAGTTGACAGATTTGCAAACAATATTTTGTTCAGCCCAAAACTGGGCTGAACAATCTTTCAATTAGCCTTGACGCTGTTTGTGTTTTGGTTCAACACAGATAACGCGTACAACGCCACTACGCTTGACGATCTTGCAGTTACGGCAGATCTTCTTCACGGAAGCTCGAACTTTCATTTCATCACTCCGTAAAGCTACTTAGCGACCAAAGCGATCTAAGTTCGCTTTGTTTACTAGGTTAGCTTTCTTCATCACAGACTCATACTGATGTGACATCATATGGGTCTGAACCTGAGCCATGAAGTCCATGATTACGACTACCATAATTAGTAGTGAAGTACCGCCAAAATAGAACTGTACTTTCCACGCAATTAACATGAACTCCGGAATTAAACAGATAAAGGTAATGTATAACGCGCCAGCTAATGTCAGGCGAGTCATTACTTTATCAATGTAACGCGAAGTCTGTTCTCCAGGACGGATCCCAGGGATGAATGCACCACTCTTCTTCAGGTTATCTGCTGTTTCACGTGGGTTAAATACCAACGCAGTATAGAAGAAACAGAAGAAGATAATCGCTGCTGCATACAATAATGAGTAAAGCGGTTGTCCTGGTGACACGGCCAGTGAAAAATCACTTAACCATGACATAGACTCATTTTGACCAAACCACTGAGCCAGTGTGCCTGGGAACAAAATGATGCTTGACGCAAAAATTGGAGGAATTACACCCGCCATGTTTATTTTCAGCGGCAAGTGAGTAGATTGCGCAGCGAATACCTTACGGCCTTGCTGGCGCTTAGCGTAGTTAACAACGATACGACGTTGACCACGTTCTACAAACACCACGAAATAAGTCACAGCAAAAATAATTACCGCGAGCAACAACAATACTAACACATTCAGGTCACCTTGACGCGCCTGCTCAGCCGTTTGGCCGATAGCGGAAGGTAATCCAGCAACAATACCTGCGAAAATTAAAATCGAGATACCGTTACCTATACCTCGTTCGGTAATTTGCTCACCTAGCCACATCAGGAACATAGTTCCTGTTACTAAGCTCACAACCGCAACAAAGTAGAAACCGAATCCAATGTTGACCACTAGGCCAGGGACTAAGTTTGGTAACCCTGTTGCAATACCGATCGACTGGAATGTACCCAGCACCAACGTACCCCAACGTGTGTACTGACTGATTTTTTTACGTCCAGACTCGCCTTCTTTTTTCAATTCAGCGAGTGCAGGATGCACCACAGTCAATAACTGCATGATAATCGATGCCGAAATGTACGGCATGATACCTAATGCAAAGATAGAAGCACGGGAAAGAGCACCACCCGAGAACATGTTAAACATGCCAAGGATGGTACCTTTTTGCTGAGCAAACAGCTCTGCTAATACAGCTGCGTCAATACCAGGAATTGGCACAAACGAACCGGCTCTAAAGACGATAATCGCACCAATCACGAACAGGAGGCGAGCTTTCAATTCAGAAAGTCCACCTTTCGCGCTTTTTAAATCAAGTCCTGGTTTTGCCATCGACGTATTATTCCTCGATCTTACCGCCAGCAGCTTCAATCGCTGCACGTGCACCTTTGGTTACCTTCAGACCTTTTACGGTCACTGGGCGCTCAATGGTACCTGAAAGAACGATTTTCGCAAACTGGATGTTGCGAGTAATAACGTTCGCATCTTTCAGAGCGTTTAAGTCGATAACATCACCGTTAACTTTAGCCAGTTCGAGTACACGAACTTCAGCTGTTACCATAGCGCGACGCGAGGTAAAACCAAATTTAGGTAAACGGATCTTAAGTGGCATTTGACCACCCTCGAAGCCTGGGCGTACACCGCCACCGCTACGAGATTTTTGGCCTTTGTGACCACGACCAGCAGTTTTACCTAAGCCTGAACCCATACCACGGCCTACACGCTTTGGTGCATGCTTAGCGCCTGCAGCTGGAGATAGAGTATTTAAACGCATCTATTAATCCTCCACCTTAACCATGTAGTAGACCTTGTTGATCATACCGCGAACTGAAGGAGTATCTTCTAATTCAACAGTGTGACCAATGCGACGCAGACCAAGACCAGTTAAGGTCGCACGGTGCTTTGGTAAACGACCGATAGCACTTTTAGTCTGAGTAACTTTTACAGTTTTAGTTGCCATGGTGCATTACCCCCGAATTTCGTCAACATTCAGGCCACGCTTAGCTGCGATTTGCGAAGGTGACTTCATGTGCACCAGAGCATCTACAGTCGCGCGAACGATGTTGATCGGGTTAGTAGAACCGTATGCTTTTGACAGAACGTTATGAACGCCTGCTACTTCCAATACGGCACGCATTGCGCCACCGGCGATAATACCGGTACCCTGTGATGCTGGTTGCATGTATACACGTGAACCAGTATGACGACCTTTAACTGGGTGATGCAGAGTGCCTGCATTCAACTCAACGGTCACCATGTTACGACGGGCTTTTTCCATAGCTTTTTGAATCGCTGCTGGAACTTCGCGCGCTTTACCATAGCCATAGCCGACCTTACCGTTACCATCACCCACTACTGTTAGTGCAGTGAAGCTAAAGATACGACCGCCCTTAACTACTTTAGAAACACGATTAACTGCAATTAATTTCTCTTGCAGATCGTCTTTTTGCTGAGCTTCTAATTTAGCCATTTTTATAACCCCTTAGAACTGGAGGCCAGCTTCACGAGCAGCATCTGCCAGAGCAGCTACACGACCGTGATACTTGAAACCAGAACGATCGAACGCAACAGTAGTTACGCCTTTCTCGATCGCGCGTTCAGCAATAAATTTACCTACTGCTTTAGCCGCGTCTACGTTACCGGTACTCTTCAGTTGCTCTTTAACCGCTTTTTCCACGGTTGAAGCAGCTGCCACCACCTGAGCTTCAGGATTGATCACCTGAGCATAAATGTGACGCGGTGTACGATGTACAACCAGACGGTTCACGCCCAGCTCTTGGATCTTCTTACGAGCGCGAATAGCGCGACGTAAGCGAGATGTTTTCTTATCCATATCGCGTTACCTACTTCTTCTTAGCCTCTTTACGGCGTACTTCTTCGTCGTCATAGCGAACACCCTTGCCTTTGTATGGCTCTGGTGGACGGTATCCGCGAATCTCAGCAGCGACTTGGCCAATTAACTGCTTATCAACGCCACGTAGGACGATGTCAGTTTGGCTTGGACACTCTGCAGTAACGCCTGCGGGCAGTTTGTGTACTAACGGATGAGAGAAACCTAAAGTCAGGTCAATGTCAGAACCGACGAGCTTCGCACGGTAACCAACGCCAACTAACTTTAACTTACGCTCAAAACCTTGAGATACACCAACAACCATGTTGTTTACTAATGCACGTGTGGTACCAGCCTGTGCCCAAGCGCCAACAGCGCCTTCAACAGGTAGGAACTTGATCACGCCATCTTCAATAACAACATTGACCGCATTGTTGATCACTCGAGTCAGACTTCCTTTCGCGCCTTTGACGGTCAGGGTCTGTTCGTTTAA
This sequence comes from Shewanella mangrovisoli, assembly GCF_019457635.1. NCBI lineage: Bacteria > Pseudomonadati > Pseudomonadota > Gammaproteobacteria > Alteromonadales > Shewanellaceae > Shewanella > Shewanella mangrovisoli. The sequence goes on along the minus strand of NZ_CP080412.1, from coordinate 303,123 downwards.
GGTCACCTCTACGCCAGCTGGAATAGATACTGGTGCTTTTGCTACACGAGACATTCCTAGCTCCTTATGCTACGTAGCAGATAACCTCGCCACCCATGCCTGCAAGGCGGGCGGCACGATCAGTCATCAGGCCTTTAGAAGTGGACACAATTGCGACACCCAGTCCGCCCATCACTTTTGGTAACTCGTTTTTACCTTTGTAAATACGAAGACCAGGACGGCTTACGCGCTGGATAGTCTCAACGACTGGTTGGCCTTGGAAATACTTTAAAGTGATTTCCAGTTCAGGCTTGGCTTCATCTGCTACGGCGTAATCAGCGATGTAACCTTCTTCTTTAAGCAGTTTCGCGATAGCGACTTTCAGCTTAGCAGAAGGCATCTTCACAGATACTTTGTTAGCAGCTTGGCCGTTACGAATACGGGTTAACATATCCGCAATAGGATCTTGCATGCTCATATTAGCTTACTCCGTGACAAGTGCTTACCAGCTAGCCTTACGCAGGCCAGGAACTTCACCACGCATGGTTGCTTCACGTAACTTGATACGGCTTAAACCGAACTTACGCAGGAAACCATGTGGGCGACCAGTTTGATTACAACGATTGCGTTGACGCGATGCGCTGGAATCACGTGGTAGAGCTTGCAGCTTTAATACTGCGTCCCAACGGTCTTCGTCAGAAGAAGCTGGATTTGCAATAATTGCTTTCAGAGCAGCGCGCTTTTCAGCGAACTTAGCTACGAGCTGTGCACGCTTTGCTTCACGTGCTTTCATTGATGTTTTTGCCATTACGCTACCCTTATTTCTTGAATGGGAAGTTAAAAGCGTCTAACAAAGCACGACCTTCTTCGTCAGAATTCGCAGAGGTAGTGATAACAATATCCATACCGCGAATTTTATCGATTTTATCGTAATCGATTTCTGGGAAAATGATCTGCTCACGCACGCCCATTGCGTAGTTACCACGGCCGTCGAACGCTTTAGCGCTCAGACCACGGAAGTCACGAATACGTGGGATTGCGATGTCAACTAAACGCTCTAAGAATTCCCACATACGCTCACCGCGCAGGGTCACTTTACAGCCAATAGGGTAGCCTTCACGGATTTTAAAACCAGCAACTGATTTACGAGCAACAGTCACTACTGGTTTTTGACCAGCGATTGCAGTCATGTCACGAACAGCATGTTCCATAACTTTTTTGTCTGCAACGGCTTCGCCAACACCCATGTTCAGGGTGATTTTCTCAATCCGAGGGACTTGCATGACACTGGTATAACCGAACTTTTTAGTCAGTTCAGCGACAACAGTCTCTTGATATTTATCATGCAGTTTCGCCATCGTTTACTCCAGTTACTTAACGAGTTCACTGTTCGATTTAAAGAAACGAACTTTTTTGCCGTCTTCAAATCGGAAACCAACACGATCCGCCTTGCCAGTGACAGGGTTAAAGATCGCAACATTTGATGCTTGAATCGGTGCTTCTTTCTCAACAATACCACCGGCTACACCCAGTTGTGGGTTTGGCTTTTGGTGTTTCTTGACAAGATTGATGCCTTCAACAATTAACTTACCAGTAGGTAAAACTTGAGCAACTTTAGCGCGTTTGCCCTTGTCTTTACCTGCTAATACGATTACTTCGTCTTGACGACGGATTTTAGCTGCCATTTTGAAGCTCCTTACAGTACTTCTGGTGCCAGCGAGACAATCTTCATGAACTGCTCAGAGCGCAATTCACGTGTCACTGGTCCAAAGATACGAGTGCCAATCGGCTGCAGGTTGTTGTTCAGAAGAACTGCTGCATTCCGATCGAAGCGAATGACAGAACCGTCTGGACGACGTACGCCTTTCTTAGTACGGACTACCACCGCGTTATACACATCACCTTTCTTCGCTTTAGCGCGAGGAATTGCTTCTTTAACAGAAACCTTGATGATGTCGCCGATACCGGCATAACGACGATGAGAGCCACCCAAGACCTTAATACACTGAACTCTGCGTGCGCCGCTGTTACATGCGACGTCAAGAGTCGATTGCATTTGGATCATTTTAAGTGCTCCGCTATCGTTACTACACAATTCCCACAATTGGGACTATAAACACCATTTTTGCTTTGAATTTAGTCAAAAATGGCGCGCAAATATAACACCATAAATATGGAATGTATAGTATTAAAAAACAAACGGCCCCAAATACTGGAGCCGTTTACCTAAATACCTAATATAATTAGGCCTTTGATACTACTTCAACCAGAGTCCAAGATTTAGTCTTAGACAGAGGACGACATTCGCGGATCGCTACTACATCGCCTTCGTTGCACTGATTAGCTTCATCGTGTGCATGGATCTTAGTCGTACGCTTAATGTACTTCCCATAGATTGGGTGTTTCACTTGGCGTTCGATAGCTACAGTAATGGTTTTATCCATTTTGTTGCTTGTCACACGACCTTGCAAAGTACGGATTTTATCAGACATTATGCACCCGCCTTAGAAGTAATAATGGTCTTAACGCGCGCAATGTTACGGCGCACTAATTTCAGTTGATGAGTCTGAGTCAACTGACCAGTGGCGTGTTGCATACGCAGGTTGAACTGCTCACGCAGCAGACCAAGTAGTTCAGCGTTCAGTTCTTCAACGCTCTTTTCTCTTAGTTCGCTCGCTTTCATTACATCACCGTCTTAGTTACGAAGGTAGTCTTAATTGGAAGCTTGGCAGCAGCTAAAGCAAACGCTTCACGAGCGATCACTTCAGAAACACCATTCATCTCATAAAGAACCTTACCAGGTTGAATCTGACATACCCAGTATTCAACGTTACCTTTACCTTTACCCATACGCACTTCAAGAGGCTTAGAGGTAATTGGTTTGTCCGGGAAAACTCGAATCCAAATTTGTCCCTGACGCTTAATGTGACGTGTCATGGCACGACGTGCAGATTCGATCTGACGAGCAGTTAAACGACCACGGCCGACTGCTTTCAGACCAAAAGTACCAAAGCTAACTTCGGTACCGTTCGCTAGACCGCGGTTGCGGCCTTTGAACATCTTGCGAAACTTCATACGTTTAGGTTGCAGCATTGCCGGCTCTCCTATTTACCACGAGGCTTGCGCTTAGGTTGCTGCTGTTTCGGCTCTTCAATCTGTGGCAGCATTCCGTCCAGAACTTCACCTTTGAAGATCCAAACTTTAATACCAATCACACCGTATTGAGTGTGACTTTCAGAGGTTGAATAGTCGATATCAGCACGCAGTGTATGCAAAGGTACACGACCTTCACGGTACCACTCAGAGCGCGCAATCTCAGCACCGCCTAAACGGCCACTAACTTCAACTTTGATACCTTGAGCACCAATACGCATTGCGTTTTGTACTGCACGCTTCATAGCGCGACGGAACATAACACGACGCTCTAATTGCTGTGCAATTGAGTCAGCAACTAACTTGGCATCTAGCTCAGGTTTACGGATCTCAGCGATGTTAATTTGAGCAGGAGTGCCAGCCAGTTTTGAAACTGCAGCACGCAATACTTCAACGTCTTCACCTTTCTTACCGATCACAACGCCTGGACGGGCAGTGTGAATAGTAACGCGGATGCTTTTCGCTGGGCGTTCGATAACAATCTTAGATACTGATGCAGCTTGCAGTTTGTCTGCAAGATACTTACGCACTTCCCAGTCGCTGTTCAGGTTATTTGCATAATCTGACTTATCTGCGTACCAGGTAGAGATCCAAGGCTTGGTGATACCCAGACGGATACCATTAGGATGTACTTTCTGTCCCATTGCTCTCTCCTAGCGATCTGATACAACCACAGTGATGTGGCTGGTACGCTTCATGATACGATCAGCGCGGCCTTTAGCACGTGGCATGATACGCTTCATAGTTGGACCCTCGTCAACGAAGACGGCGCCTACTTTTAGCTCATCAATGTCAGCGCCTTCGTTGTGTTCGGCGTTTGCGATAGCTGAGTCAAGTACTTTTTTAACCAGTACGGCGGCTTTCTTTGGGCTGAAAGTCAGAATTTCGAGGGCCTTAGCAACAGGCAAACCACGAATTTGATCAGCAACTAGACGAGCCTTCTGCGCAGACGTACGGGCAAAACGATGTTTAGCTAAAACTTCCATCTTATTCCTCCCGTATTAACGCTTCTTCGCTTTCTTATCAGCAGCATGGCCGCGATAAGTGCGAGTTGGTGAGAATTCACCAAGTTTGTGGCCGATCATTTCGTCAGTTACGAACACAGGAACGTGCTGACGACCATTATGGACAGCGATGGTCAAACCAATCATATTTGGAATGATCATAGAGCGACGTGACCAAGTCTTAATAGGCTTCTTGTCACCTGCTTCCATCGCTTTCTCTACCTTCTTCAGCAAGTGCAGGTCAATGAAGGGACCTTTCTTGAGAGAACGTGGCATGGCGAATCCTCTTACTATTTATTACGACGACGTACGATGTACTTGTCAGTGCGCTTGTTACTACGAGTCTTATAACCCTTAGTTGGCACACCCCATGGAGTCACTGGGTGACGACCACCAGAAGTACGGCCTTCACCACCACCGTGTGGATGGTCTACCGGGTTCATTGCAACACCGCGAACTGTTGGGCGAACGCCTCTCCAGCGCTTAGCACCTGCTTTACCTAACTGGCGTAGCATGTGTTCGGCATTACCAACTTCACCAAATGTTGCGCGGCAATCAACTGGCACTTTGCGCATTTCGCCAGAGCGAAGACGTAAAGTGGCATATGCGCCATCACGAGCAACAACTTGTACATAAGCACCCGCTGAACGCGCGATCTGAGCACCTTTACCAGGCTTCATTTCAACAGCGTGCACAACAGAACCTACTGGAATGTTGCGCAGTGGCATTGCGTTACCGGTTTTGATTTCGGCTTCAACACCAGACTGGATCTTGTCGCCAGCTTGCATGCCTTTAGCTGCAAGGATGTAACGACGCTCACCATCCGCATACAGTACTAACGCGATGTGCGCAGTACGGTTTGGATCGTATTCCAGACGCTCAATTTTTGCAGGGATACCGTCTTTATCGCGTTTGAAGTCGATTAAACGGTAGTGCTGCTTGTGACCGCCACCAACGTGACGAACAGTGATACGGCCAGTGTTGTTACGGCCACCACTTTTAGATTTTTTCGCCAACAGGCCAGCAAAAGGTTTACCCTTGTGCAGGTCAGAGTTCACCACTTTAACAACGTGGCGACGACCTGGAGAGGTTGGCTTACACTTAATAACTGCCATGATAATTCTCCTTTGCTTACTCAGCGCCGCCGACGAAATCGATGTCAGCACCAGCAGCTAAAGTCACGTAGGCTTTTTTCCAATCGCTACGACGGCCAGCACGGCCACCAGTACGTTTAGTTTTGCCTTTGCTCACTAAAGTGCGAACTGATTCGACTTCAACTTCAAATAGCTTAGCAACAGCAGCTTTGATTTCAGCTTTAGTTGCATCGATAGCTACGCGGAAAACAACAGTGTTGTGCTTCTCAGCATTCACAGTGCTCTTTTCAGAGATGTGAGGTGCAAGAATTACTTTTAGCAAACGTTCTTCGCGGATCATCATGCTAGCATCTCCTCGATTTGCTTAACTGCATCAGCAGTCACAAGCACTGTGTTGAACGCGATCAGACTTACTGGGTCTAGACCTGCAACGTCACGAACGTCAACCTTGTACAGGTTGCGAGCTGCTAAGAATAAATTCTCGTCAACTTCTGAAGTCACAATTAACACGTCTTCTAAGTTCATTGCTTTCAGTTTAGCTTTCAGCTCTTTAGTTTTAGGAGCTTCAACGCTGAATGATTCAACAACAACCAGACGGTCTTGACGTACCAGCTCAGACAGAATGCTTTTCAGCGCGCCGCGGTACATCTTCTTGTTAACTTTTTGGCTGTGATCTTGAGTTTTAGCAGCGAAAGTTACGCCACCGCCACGCCAGATTGGGCCCTTAACACCACCCGCACGAGCGCGGCCAGTGCCTTTTTGGCGCCATGGCTTTTTGCCAGAGCCAGTTACTTCCGCACGAGTCTTTTGAGCACGAGTGCCCTGACGTGCGTTTGCAGCGTATGCTACAACTACCTGATGAACCAGTGCCTCGTTAAAGTCACGGCCGAAGGTAGTTTCGGAAACTTCAAGAGCGCTTTGCGCGTCTTTCAATACCAATTCCATTACTATCTCCTCAGACCTTAAGCTTTAACTGCAGGCTTGATGATCAGGTCGCCGTTAGTTGCGCCCGGAACAGCACCTTTAACCAGTAGCAGGTTACGTTCAACATCTACACGTACAACGTCTAGATTTTGAGTAGTAACACGCTCGGCACCCATGTGGCCTGACATTTTCTTGCCTTTAAATACGCGACCAGGCGTTTGGTTCTGACCGATAGAACCGTTCGAACGGTGCGACAAAGAGTTACCGTGAGTCATATCTTGAGTACGGAAGTTCCAACGCTTAACACCGCCTTGGAAGCCTTTACCTTTAGATTGACCAGTAACGTCAACTTTCGCTACATCAGCGAAGATACCTACATTTAGCTCAGCACCAACTTCAATGCCTTCGCCTTCACCGTCTGCCAGACGCAATTCCCACAGTCCACGACCGGCTTCAACACCGCTCTTGGCAAAGTGACCTGCTTCTGGTTTAGTGATGCGATTGGCTTTTTTGGTACCAGTAGTAACTTGAAGAGCGCGGTAACCGTCAGTTTCTAAAGTTTTCACTTGAGTAACACGGTTGCCAGCAACTTCAATTACTGTAACAGGTATAGAAACACCATCTTCAGTGAAGATGCGAGTCATACCAACTTTACGACCAATAAGACCGATAGCCATCTCTCAAACCTCTTCTAAGGATCTCAATTAACCCAAGCTAATCTGTACGTCGACACCAGCCGCAAGATCTAAACGCATTAGAGCGTCTACAGTCTTTTCAGTTGGCTCTACGATGTCAACCAGGCGCTTGTGAGTACGTAATTCGTACTGGTCACGAGCATCTTTATTAACGTGCGGAGAGATCAAAACGGTATAACGCTCTTTGCGCGTAGGTAGTGGAATTGGACCACGTACTTGGGCGCCTGTACGCTTAGCAGTTTCAACGATTTCCGCTGTAGACTGATCAATTAAGCGATGATCAAATCCTTTTAAGCGGATACGGATTCTTTGGTTCTGCATTGACCAGAGCTCCTAAAATGGACACATAAAAAATCACCCTCTAGCTTCTTCCTTACTGGAAAAGCAGAGCGAGATGATTTAACCGTTCGACTCCCAATCGGAGCCGCTATGATAATGACAAGTTCATTGACTTATCATTTAATTCGCTAACCTAGGTTAACGAGGGGGCCATTATACTTATCTAAAATTAGATTTCAAGCCCGCTGTGTAAATAGTCATCAAAAAGACTATTCAACTTCAGAGTGGCGAGCATTTTACACAAATTTCAGAATAACACCAGCCCAAAATAAAAAAGGAAGCCGAAGCTTCCTTTTTCAGTACTATAGCAAGTTCGCGATTAAGCGAAAATCTTAGCTACAACACCAGCGCCTACTGTACGGCCACCTTCACGGATTGCGAAGCGTAAACCTTCGTCCATCGCGATTGGGCAGATCAGAGTCACTTTCATCTTGATGTTGTCGCCTGGCATTACCATCTCTACGCCTTCTGGCAGTTCGATAGTACCTGTCACGTCAGTTGTACGGAAGTAGAACTGTGGACGGTAGCCTTTGAAGAATGGAGTGTGACGACCACCTTCTTCTTTTGACAGAACGTAAACTTCTGATTCAAAAGTAGTGTGTGGGTTGATTGAACCTGGCTTAGATAATACTTGACCACGTTCTACGTCATCACGCTTAGTACCACGTAACAGGATACCACAGTTCTCACCTGCACGACCTTCGTCAAGCAGCTTACGGAACATTTCAACACCAGTACAGGTAGTCTTAGTGGTTGCACGGATACCAACGATTTCTACTTCGTCACCAACACGTACGATACCACGCTCAACACGGCCTGTTACTACTGTACCACGGCCAGAGATTGAGAAGACGTCTTCGATTGGCATCAGGAATGGCTTATCGATATCACGCTCTGGTTCTGGAATGTAAGAATCCAGTGCAGCGGCTAATTCGATGATCTTCGCTTCCCACTCTGGCTCGCCTTCAAGGGCTTTCAGAGCAGAACCTTGGATAACTGGTAAGTCATCACCTGGGAAGTCGTATTCTGATAACAGTTCACGTACTTCCATTTCTACTAATTCTAACAGCTCAGCATCGTCAACCATGTCACATTTGTTCATGAATACGATGATGAATGGTACGCCTACTTGGCGAGACAGCAGGATGTGCTCACGAGTTTGTGGCATTGGACCATCAGTAGAAGCTACTACCAGGATCGCGCCGTCCATCTGTGCAGCACCAGTGATCATGTTTTTAACATAGTCAGCGTGGCCTGGGCAGTCTACGTGTGCGTAGTGGCGAGTTGGTGTATCGTATTCGATGTGAGAGGTATTGATGGTAATACCGCGCTCACGCTCTTCTGGAGCGTTATCGATTTGAGAGAAGTCTTTAGCTTCACCACCGTAGGTCTTAGCCAGTACGTGAGAGATAGCTGCAGTCAGAGTGGTTTTACCATGGTCAACGTGACCGATGGTGCCCACGTTAACGTGAGGCTTATTACGTTCAAATTTAGCTTTTGCCACGATATATTCCTTTCTTTTCAGAATAATCCTGTATCAACAGGACCATATTACATTTATGTCGTAACTTAAAATTAGCTACGAGATTCAATAATCGCTTTCGCAATGTTTTGCGGTGCATCAGTGTACTTCAAGAACTCCATGGAGTAGGAAGCACGACCCTGAGTCGCAGAACGCAAATCAGTTGCATAACCAAACATTTCAGAAAGAGGCACTACAGCATGGACTATTTTGATGCCACCGAAGCCATCATCCATACCTTCAATCAAACCACGACGACGGTTTAAGTCACCAACCACATCGCCCATGTAGTTCTCAGGAGTAGTTACTTCTACTTTCATGCAAGGCTCGAGCAACACAGGATTCGCTTCGAGCGCACCCTTTTTGAAGCCCATAGAACCCGCAATTTTGAACGCCATTTCATTCGAGTCCACATCGTGATATGAACCGTCGAACAGAGTGACCTTCACGTCCAACACAGGGAAGCCGGCGAGAACACCGTTCTTCATCTGCTCTTGGATACCTTTATCAACCGCAGGAATGAATTCACGTGGAACTACACCCCCAACGATCGCGTTGATAAATTCGTAACCAGCGCCTTCTTCATTAGGCTCTAGTTTTAACCAAACATGACCGAATTGTCCACGGCCACCTGATTGGCGTACAAATTTACCTTCAGCCTCGACTGATGCGCGAATGGTTTCGCGGTAGGCCACTTGTGGCTTACCAACGTTACACTCAACACCAAATTCGCGACGCATACGGTCAACGATAATGTCTAAGTGTAACTCACCCATTCCAGAAATCAGTGTTTGTGATGATTCTTCGTCAGTCTCAACCCGGAAAGATGGATCTTCCGCTGCAAGTTTTTGCAGCGCGATACCCATTTTATCTTGGTCCGCTTTAGACTTAGGCTCAACGGCAATGGTAATTACTGGCTCAGGGAACTCCATGCGTTCCAAGATCACCTTATGATCAGGATCACAAAGTGTATCACCCGTGGTGACTTCTTTCAGACCGATAGCCGCAGCGATATCACCTGCACGTACTTCTTTCAGTTCGGTACGGTCATTAGCGTGCATTTGCACGATACGGCCGATACGTTCACGCTTCTGTTTAACAGAGTTATAAACGCCAGAACCTGATTCGAGTACGCCAGAGTACACGCGAATAAAGGTCAAAGTGCCCACGAACGGGTCTGTAGCAATCTTAAATGCCAACGCCGCAAAAGGGGCATTGTCATCTGATGGGCGCTCAACTTCTTGCTCATCGTCATCAATGCCCTTAATTGGAGGCACATCGACAGGGGCTGGCAAGAATTCCACAACCGCATCAAGAACCGCTTGAACGCCTTTGTTCTTAAATGCAGAACCACAGGTCGCTAAAACGATTTCATTATTAATAGTACGCTGACGCAGTGCCTTTTTGATCTCGTCTTCTGACAGTGTGCCTTCTTCAAGGTACTTGTCCATCAGTTCATCCGAGGCCTCGGCTGCTGCCTCAACCAGATACTCATGCATCTCAGCCGCTTTATCGGCTAACTCTGCAGGGATCTCTTCATAAGAGAAAGTCATACCCTGGTCCGCTTCGTTCCAGTTAATGGCTTTCATCTTGATTAAGTCGATCACGCCAGTGAAGTTTTCTTCTGCGCCAATATTCAGCTGAATAGGCACACAAGTCGCTCCTAGGCGAGTTCTGATTTGCTTCACTACACGTTCAAAGTCCGCACCTGCGCGGTCCATCTTGTTAACAAACACTAAGCGTGGAACGCGGTATTTGTCAGCTTGACGCCAAACGGTTTCTGATTGAGGTTCAACACCTGAAGAACCACAGAAAACCACGACAGCGCCGTCGAGAACGCGCAAAGAACGTTCAACTTCAATAGTGAAGTCAACGTGACCAGGGGTATCGATGATATTGATGCGGTGTTCAGTGAATTGAGCATCCATACCACGCCAGAATGTAGTGACAGCAGCCGAGGTGATAGTAATACCACGCTCTTGCTCTTGTACCATCCAGTCAGTGGTCGCGGCGCCGTCATGCACCTCACCGATTTTATGAGACAAACCGGTATAGAACAGAACACGTTCTGTTGTGGTGGTTTTACCTGCATCCACATGAGCACAAATACCGATATTACGATAACGCTCAATTGGGGTTGTACGAGCCACTATTATACCCTCTCCACCAAGACAGTTGCCTTGGCAATATCAACAACAATGGTGTGGGCCTAAGCCCACACCATCAGATTACCAACGGTAATGAGCAAAGGCCTTGTTAGCTTCAGCCATGCGGTGCACGTCTTCACGCTTCTTAACAGCAGTACCTTTGTTTTCAGACGCATCTAGCATTTCACCTGCTAGACGTAAAGCCATAGATTTTTCACCACGCTTACGAGCAGCTTCAACTAACCAGCGCATCGCCAGTGCGTTACGACGCACAGGACGAACTTCACATGGTACCTGGTAAGTAGAACCACCAACGCGACGAGATTTAACTTCGACTGATGGGCGTACGTTGTCCAGGGCTGCTTCAAGAACGTCTAAATGGTTAGCGCCTTTCTTTTCAGCGATAACATCTAGCGCCTTGTAAATGATTTTTTCTGCAGTCGACTTTTTGCCGTCTTGCATAATGACGTTGATGAACTTAGCCAGCAACTCACTGTGAAACTTTGGATCTGGTAGGATTTTACGTTGTCCTACAACGCGACGTCTTGGCATAACAATTCTCCGTATGCTTCAGGGATTTCCAAAACTGGAATTCTCAAAATAAAACTAGCTTGGCCTTACTTAACGGATTGCGTTAAGACTTAGGACGCTTAGCACCGTACTTAGAACGACCTTGGCGACGAGTGTTCACGCCAGCACAGTCTAGGGCGCCACGAACAGTGTGATAGCGCACACCTGGTAAGTCTTTAACACGACCACCACGGATTAAGATCACGCTGTGTTCCTGCAGGTTGTGGCCTTCACCGCCGATGTACGAAGTAACTTCGAAACCGTTAGTTAAGCGCACACGAGCTACTTTACGTAGTGCAGAGTTAGGTTTTTTAGGGGTAGTAGTGTACACACGTGTACATACACCACGTTTTTGTGGGCACGCGTTCAACGCAGGCACGTTAGTCTTGTCGACTTTAGGTGCGCGTGGCTTACGTACCAACTGGTTTACAGTTGCCATGTATAGCTCCGAAACAGTTGAATCAAACTCAACGATAAGGTGTGAAAAATCTATATCCCACAATGGTGGGACGCGGAATTTTAGAAAGGTAATGCCTGACTGTCAAGAAATAGCCAACTTTTGCGGCATTTTACAATAAAAAAGGCGCCATAGGCGCCTTTTTGTTACAAACTGATTACTTAATCTTGGCTACCAGCCAGGTTTAAGAGGTCTGCAAGGTTTTGTTCTGCTTCACTTGCAGTGATCTTATTCACTACAACTGGCTCGTCTTTCTTAGCACGGGCATCGTTACGGGTCTTGTGATAAGCATAACCAGTACCAGCTGGGATCAGACGGCCAACGATTACGTTCTCTTTCAGACCACGTAAGTTATCAGACTTACCACCTACGGCAGCTTCTGTCAGTACGCGAGTGGTTTCTTGGAACGATGCTGCAGAGATAAACGATTCTGTTGCCAGAGACGCTTTGGTAATACCCAGCAGTTCACGCTCGAAGGTCGCAGGCACTTTGCCTTGTTCGATCAGGTCGCGGTTAGCGATCTTCACGCGAGACACTTCAACTTGTTCGCCTTCTAAGAACTCACTGTCACCCGCAGAGGTGATCACGCACTTACGCAGCATTTGACGGATGATCACTTCGATATGCTTATCGTTGATCTTCACGCCTTGTAGACGGTATACGTCTTGTACTTCGTTCACAATGTAGTTTGCTACGTTGTGGATGCCACGTAGACGCAGAATGTCGTGCGCCGCTTCTGGACCGTCAGCAATAACTTCACCACGTTCGACTTTTTCACCTTCGAACACGTTTAAGTTACGCCATTTCGGGATCATCTCTTCGTACTGTTCACCACCATCCGCTGGTGTAATCACCAGACGACGCTTGCCTTTAGTCTCTTTACCAAACGAGATGGTACCAGAGATTTCCGCCAGAATAGCTGGCTCTTTTGGCTTACGAGCTTCGAACAGGTCAGCAACGCGTGGTAGACCACCCGTGATGTCGCGTGTTTTAGACGATTCTTGTGGAATACGTGCTAACGCGTCACCCACTGCGATTTGCGCGTTGTCGTCGAGGTTAACGATCGCACTGCCTGGTAAGAAGTATTGTGCAGGTACTTCAGTACCTGGGATCATCAGGTCGCTACCGTCAGCACCAACCAGACGGATCATTGGGCGCATTTCTTTACCCGCTGAACCACGTTGACCCACGTCGAGGATCACGATTGAAGACAGACCAGTCAGTTCGTCTGTTTGACGAGTCATGGTCACGCCGTCGATCATGTCAACGAACTTAATACTACCCGCCACTTCAGTGATGATTGGGTGAGTATGTGGATCCCAGTTAGCGATGATATCGCCCGCTTCTACCGCAGCTTCTTCTAACTTCTCGAGCACAGTACCGTAAGGCACTTTATAACGCTCTTTCTCACGACCTAACTCGTCGATGATCGCCAGTTCAGAAGAACGAGAAACGATAACCAGCTTGCCGTCAGTGTTAGTTACGTACTTAGCGTTGTGCAGTTTCAACGAACCAGAGTTCTTCACTTGAACGTTGTTTTCTGCAGACGCTCTCGATGCCGCACCACCGATGTGGAACGTACGCATCGTTAACTGTGTACCTGGTTCACCGATTGATTGCGCCGCGACAACACCGATGGCTTCGCCGTGGTTAATCAGGTGACCACGAGCTAAGTCACGGCCATAACATGCCGCACACACACCGAAGTCGGTATCACAGGTAATTACTGAACGTACAATCACTTCGTCGATTGAGTGTTCTTCTAACTTGTCACACCATGCTTCATCGAGCAGAGTGTTACGTGGCGCAAGCACATCTTCAGTACCTGGGTACAGAACATCAACCGCAACCACACGACCCAGTACGCGTTCACGTAATGGCTCAACAACGTCACCACCTTCGATCAGCGGCTTCATTGTCAGACCTTCGTGAGTACCACAATCGTCTTCGATGACCACTAAGTCTTGAGCAACGTCAACCAGACGACGAGTCAGGTAACCCGAGTTCGCTGTCTTCAATGCGGTATCGGCAAGACCTTTACGCGCACCGTGGGTTGAGATGAAGTACTGAAGAACGTTCAGACCTTCACGGAAGTTCGCCACGATTGGGGTTTCGATGATCGAACCGTCTGGTTTCGCCATCAGACCACGCATACCCGCTAACTGACGGATCTGTGCGGCACTACCACGAGCGCCCGAGTCGGCCATCATGTAAATGCTGTTGAACGATGCTTGTTTCTCTTCAACGCCATCACGGTTAATCACTGTCTCAGTTGACAGGTTTTCCATCATCGCTTTAGAAACTTTTTCGTTCGCACTTGCCCAGATGTCGATTACTTTGTTGTAACGCTCACCCGCGGTTACCAGACCTGATTGGAACTGCTCTTGAATTTCGAGCACTTCTGCTTCAGCGTCAGCAACTAAGGTGTACTTCTCAGCTGGGATCACCATGTCGTCGATACCGACAGATGCACCAGAGATAGTGGCGTAACGGAAACCTGTGTACATCAGTTGGTCAGCGAAGATAACAGTATCTTTCAGACCTAATTGACGGTAACAAGTGTTCAATAGTTTAGAAATCTGCTTTTTGCCCATGTTCTGGTTAACCAGATCAAATGACAAACCTGCTGGCAGAATTTGTGACAGCAGAGCACGACCCACAGTTGTATCTACGATACGACGTTGCTCAGTACGCTCACCATTGTCACCGATAACGGTTTCAGTGATACGCACTTTCACGCGGGCATGCAGTTCAGCAGCGCCAGTTGCGTAAGCTTTTTCAACTTCAGCAACAGACATAAAGTACATACCTTCACCACGGCCGTTGATACGCTCACGGCTGGTGTAGTACAGACCTAATACCACGTCTTGAGATGGAGTGATAACAGGCTCGCCGTTCGCAGGTGACAGGATGTTGTTGGTAGACATCATCAAAGCACGAGCTTCAAGCTGCGCTTCCAGTGTTAACGGTACGTGTACCGCCATTTGGTCACCGTCGAAGTCGGCGTTATATGCCGCACAAACGAGTGGGTGTAACTGGATCGCTTTACCTTCAATCAGTACAGGTTCGAACGCTTGGATACCCAGTCTGTGCAGTGTTGGTGCACGGTTAAGCATCACTGGATGTTCGCGGATCACTTCATCTAGAACGTCCCAAACTTCCGCCACTTCACGCTCTACCATCTTCTTAGCAGCTTTAATGGTTGTCGCTAAGCCACGACCTTCCAGCTTGCCATAGATGAATGGCTTGAACAGTTCCAGTGCCATCTTCTTAGGAAGACCACATTGGTGCAGACGTAAAGTAGGACCTACGGTAATTACCGAACGACCTGAGTAGTCAACACGCTTACCTAACAAGTTCTGACGGAAACGACCTTGTTTACCTTTGATCATGTCGGCCAAAGATTTCAGAGGACGTTTGTTAGAACCAGTAATAGCACGACCACGACGACCGTTATCTAATAGCGCATCAACGGACTCTTGTAACATACGCTTTTCGTTGCGTACGATGATGTCCGGCGCAGCTAAATCTAACAGACGCTTCAAACGGTTGTTACGGTTGATCACGCGGCGATACAGATCGTTCAGATCTGAAGTCGCAAAGCGGCCGCCATCGAGCGGTACCAGCGGACGTAAGTCAGGTGGTAACACAGGCAGTACTTTTAAGATCATCCACTCTGGCTTGTTGCCAGAAGTGTGGAACGCTTCCATCAACTTAAGACGTTTAGTCACTTTCTTGCGACGAGTCTCAGAGTTGATTGATGGCAGCTCTTCACGCATTTGTTCGATTTCTTTTTCGAGATCGATTGCGCGCAGCAGTTCTAATACCGCTTCAGCACCCATCTTAGCTTCGAATTCGTCACCGTATTCTTCTAGTGCATCCAGATAGTTTTCTTCTGTCAGCATTTGGCCACGTTCAAGGCTGGTCATGCCAGGCTCGATCACGACGAAAGATTCAAAATACAGTACGCGTTCGATATCACGCAGCGTCATGTCCAGCATTAAACCGATACGGGACGGCAGTGATTTCAAGAACCAAATGTGGGCAACTGGGCTAGCCAGTTCAATGTGACCCATACGCTCACGACGTACTTTAGTCTGGGTAACTTCTACACCACACTTTTCACAGATCACACCACGGTGCTTCAAACGCTTGTACTTACCGCACAAACATTCGTAATCTTTGACCGGGCCAAAGATACGCGCACAGAACAGACCTTCACGCTCAGGCTTGAAGGTACGGTAGTTAATGGTTTCTGGCTTCTTAACTTCACCAAAAGACCAAGAACGGATCAGATCAGGCGATGCCAGACCAATTTTGATGCCGTTAAATTCTTCAGTCTTGCTTTGCTGTTTCAGAAACTTTAATAAGTCTTTCACGTTTCTCTCCTGAAGGAGTTAAACCGGGTGCTCCGCTCGCACGGAGCACCATTCTGTTGCCAAACGCGGCTAAATACCTGCGCTTATTCCTGATCCAACTCGATGTTGATACCGAGTGAACGGATCTCCTTCAGTAATACGTTGAAGGACTCTGGCATGCCAGGCTGCATCTGATGGTTACCGTCGACGATGTTCTTATACATCTGAGTACGACCGTTAACGTCATCCGATTTCACGGTGAGCATTTCTTGAAGCGTATAAGCGGCACCGTATGCTTCGAGTGCCCACACTTCCATCTCACCGAAACGCTGACCACCGAACTGAGCTTTACCGCCCAGTGGTTGTTGAGTCACTAAGCTGTACGAACCGGTAGAACGGGCGTGCATCTTGTCGTCAACTAAGTGGTTCAGTTTGAGCATGTACATGTAACCTACAGTTACTGGACGCTCAAATTCGTTACCGGTACGACCATCAAATAATTTCAGCTGACCAGAGGTTGGCAAGCCTGCAAGCTCAAGCATCTGCTTGATCTCTTTCTCTTTAGCACCGTCGAAGGCTGGCGTAGCAACTGGGATACCGCCTTTCAGGTTGTTCGCTAAGCGCAGTAACTCATCGTCAGTGAATGAATCGATGTCAACGCGCTGCTGCACTTCGTCACCTAATTCGTACACTTGCTTGATGTAGTTGCGAACTTCTGCAAGTCCCTTCTCGCGCTGATCTTCCAGCATGGCAGCAATCTTGTTACCAATACCTTTAGCAGCAGCACCTAAGTGAACTTCAAGAACCTGACCGATGTTCATACGTGATGGAACGCCTAACGGGTTCAATACGATGTCCACAGGGTTGCCTTGCTCGTCGTACGGCATGTCTTCAATTGGGTTAATCTTAGAGATAACACCCTTGTTACCGTGACGACCCGCCATCTTGTCACCTGGTTGGATAGTACGTTTAACCGCTAAGTAAACCTTAACGATCTTCAGTACGCCTGGTGCCAAGTCATCACCTTGGGTGATCTTGCGACGTTTGATTTCAAACTTCTTATCGAAGTCTGCTTTCAGCTCTTCATGCTGTTCAGCTAATTGCTCAAGCTCAGTTTGTTTGGTTTCATCGTCAATAACTTGAACCAATACATCTTTACGTGGCAATGCTGCGATTTGTGCTTCAGTGAAACCGGCACTTAATAATAAGTTGCGCGCACGGCTCAATACGCCTTCTTCAAGGATCTTGAACTCTTCGCCTAAGTCTTTACGAGCTTGGGCAATGTGCATTTCTTCGATTTCAATGGCGCGTTTGTCTTTCTCAACGCCGTCACGGGTAAATACCTGAACGTCGATGATGGTACCTTTAACAGAGTTAGGTACACGCAGTGAGCTGTCTTTCACATCAGACGCTTTCTCACCGAAGATGGCACGCAGTAACTTCTCTTCTGGTGTCAGTTGGGTCTCGCCTTTTGGCGTCACTTTACCAACCAGAATGTCACCGCCCTTCACTTCTGCACCGATGTAAACGATACCTGACTCGTCGAGTTTCGACAGAGCAGATTCACCTACGTTTGGAATGTCAGCAGTGATTTCTTCGCTACCCAGCTTGGTATCACGAGCGATACAAGACAGCTCTTGAATGTGGATAGTGGTGAAACGGTCTTCCTGTGCAACACGCTCAGAAATTAAGATCGAGTCTTCGAAGTTGTAACCGTTCCAAGGCATGAACGCGATACGCATGTTCTGGCCAAGGGCTAAGTCACCTAAGTCAGTAGACGGACCGTCTGCTAACACGTCACCACGAACCACTGGCTCACCAACAGAACAGCAAGGACGTTGGTTGATACAAGTGTTTTGGTTAGAACGGGTGTACTTAGTCAGGTTGTAAATGTCGATACCGGCTTCGCCTGGGCGCAGCTCGTCTTCATTTACTTTAACTACGATACGGCTCGCATCAACGTAATCGATCACACCGCCACGTTTAGCGGCGACTACTACGCCTGAGTCCACAGCTAACGTGCGCTCAATACCAGTACCGACCAGAGGCTTCTCTGATTTCAGCGTTGGTACCGCTTGACGTTGCATGTTCGCACCCATCAATGCACGGTTCGCGTCGTCGTGTTCTAAGAACGGGATCAGTGACGCAGCAACAGAGATGATCTGTTGTGGCGATACGTCCATGTATTGAATGTCAGACGCGCGCATAAAGGTAGATTCACCTTTGTGACGACATGCGATCTGCTCTTCAACCATGCGGCCTTCAGAGTCAACTTCAATGTTCGCCTGTGCAATCACATAACGACCTTCTTCAATCGCTGACAAGTATTCCACATCGTCAGTGATCACACCGTCTACCACTTTGCGGTATGGTGTTTCTAAGAAGCCGTAAGAGTTAGTACGGGCAAAGCTTGCTAATGAGTTGATCAGACCAATGTTTGGACCTTCAGGGGTCTCAATTGGACATAAACGACCATAGTGCGTTGGGTGTACGTCGCGGACTTCGAAGCCAGCACGTTCACGGGTCAAACCACCTGGGCCGAGAGCAGAAATACGACGCTTATGCGTTACTTCTGACAGCGGGTTGTTTTGGTCCATGAATTGTGACAGCTGAGAAGAACCGAAGAACTCTTTCACTGCAGCAGAAATTGGCTTAGCGTTGATTAAGTCTTGTGGCATCAGCTCGTTCAGATCGCCTAATGACAGACGTTCACGCACGGCGCGCTCAACACGGACCAGACCAACACGGAATTGGTTTTCAGCCATTTCACCCACAGAACGAATACGACGGTTACCTAAGTGGTCGATATCGTCCACTTCGTCGAAGCCGTTACGGATGTGAATGATGTTCTTCATTACTGCAACGATGTCTTCTTTAGACAGTACGCCGCTACCTTCGTCATCAGGAATGCTGAGACGACGGTTGAACTTCATACGACCTACTTTAGACAGGTCATAACGTTCTTCGCTGAAGAATAAGTTTTGGAACAGGGCTTCTGCTGCATCTTTGGTTGGTGGCTCACCAGGACGCATCATGCGGTAGATCTCAACTAACGCTTCTAAGCGGTTAGTGGTTGGATCGATACGCAGAGTGTCAGAGATGTAAGCACCGTGGTCTAGCTCGTTGATGTACAACGTGCTCAGCTCTTTGATGCCTGCCAGTGATAACTTCGCTAAGTCTTCTAAGCTGATTTCACTGTTAGCAGAAACTAATACTTCACCCGTGTCCGGATCGATGTAATCTTGAGCAGCATATTTGCCCACGATGTACTCAACTGGTACTTCGAGTTCAGTGGTGTTGGTTTTTTCGAGTTGGCGAATATGACGTGCAGTCACGCGACGGCCCGCTTCAACCAATACAGTACCTTCAGCATCCTTGATGTCGTAGCTGGCGGTTTCGCCACGCAGACGCTCAGGCACTAAGGTCATAACCAGAGTATCTTTCTTGATCTTGAATTCAACACGTTCGAAGAACAGGTCGAGGATCTCTTGAGTAGAGTACTCTAATGCGCGCAGAATGATGGTCGCAGGTAATTTACGGCGACGGTCAATACGTACGAACAGCGCATCTTTAGGATCGAATTCAAAGTCTAACCATGAACCACGGTAAGGAATGATACGTGCGTTATACAGCACCTTACCTGATGAGTGGGTTTTACCACGGTCGTGATCGAAGAATACGCCTGGGCTGCGGTGTAATTGAGATACGATTACACGCTCAGTACCGTTGATCACAAAGGTACCGTTGTCAGTCATCAATGGGATATCGCCCATGTAGACTTCTTGTTCTTTAATATCTTTTACAGTGCCGGCCGCTGCTTCACGATCATACAACACCATGCGTAATTTAACGCGCAGTGGAGCTGAATATGTAACACCACGGATCTGACACTCTTTCACATCAAAAACAGGCTCGCCAAGCTTATAGCTGACGTATTGCAGTTCTGAATTACCAGAAAAGCTCTTGATGGGAAAAACGCTACGGAAGGCGGCTTCTAGACCGCGCTCACCGGTAGGATCTTGATCGGTGAACTTCTTAAAAGAGTCTAACTGAATAGACAAAAGGTAAGGAATATCCAACACCTGTGGACGCTTACCAAAGTCTTTGCGAATACGCTTCTTTTCAGAATAGGAGTAAACCATGGGTTTCCTCTGCTTGCGAGATGTGACCAAGACTGAACTTATAACAATCGTCATTAAATTCAGCACGTTTGCCCATCACCGTTGATGGCAAGAACCTAACCAGTAATCTCTGCTAGGGACTGCAAAATTTGGCGATAAACGGTGAAAAAAAATCGCCGACGCATATAGCGCAAAAAAGGCCGACGGTTAAAAAACCGCCAGCCTCCACCCAATTGGCTTGGGTGAGTAAGCTACATAATAGCTTACTTGATCTCTACTGTAGCACCAGCTTCAACCAGTTCTTTCTTCAGAGCTTCAGCTTCTTCTTTAGAAACGCCTTCTTTAACTGCTACTGGAGCAGCTTCAGACATTGCTTTAGCTTCTTTCAGGCCTAAACCAGTTGCGCCACGGATTGCTTTAATAACAGCAACTTTGTTGTCGCCGTGAGCAGTTAACATAACAGTGAATTCTGTTTGTTCTTCAGCAGCAGCACCTGCATCAGCAGCACCGCCAGCAACTACTGCAGCAGCAGCAGAAACGCCGAACTTCTCTTCCATAGCTTCGATCAGTTCAACAACTTCCATTACAGACATAGCTGCAAAGGCTTCTAAGATTTGGTCTTTAGTGATAGACATAACAAATGTTTCCTATTGTTCTGAATTCAATTTTATTAAGCAGCCAGCTTAAAATTAAGCGGCTTCTTGTTTTTGATCGCGCAGGGCGGCCAGAGTACGAACGAACTTGCCAGCAGATGCTTCTTTCATAGTCATCATTAACTGTGCTAGTGCTTCTTCGTATGTTGGCAGTTTCGCCAAACGATCAATGTCAGCTGCAGGGATGAAATTCCCTTCAAAGGCTGCGCCTTTAACTTCGAAGTTAGCTTGCTCTTTAGCAAAGTCTTTTAACAGACGAGCTGCAGCACCTGGGTGCTCGTTAGAGAAAGCAATCAAAGTTGGGCCAGTGAACGTTTCTGCTAGGCACTCAAATGCAGTACCTTCAACAGCACGACGAGCCAGAGTGTTACGTACTACACGTACATAAACACCAGCTTCACGAGCTTTTTTACGCAGACCGGTCATAGCACCTACAGTTACACCGCGTGAATCAGCGGCTACTGCAGATAGCGCACCTTTGGCAGCTTCGTTGACTTCAGCAACAATCGCTTTTTTGTCTTCGAGTCTTAATGCCATTGGCTTTACTCCTGGATTCCACCTAGGGTATTCCCCTAGTATTTACCATACTAAATACTTATGTATTTAGTGACTTACGGTGCAGATTATCCAGTAAAAAATTTAGCTGGGGCCTGACACCGTCTACGCAGGAAATTAAGTAAACCGATAAGGAAAACACCTGCGGTCTTGGACGGAAGCCCGTTTCACGATGTTTTACACATCAAAAACAGGCTTCAACCCACAAAGTGCGCGCATTATAGACTAATGCGCGTACCTTGTAAAATTAGTTAGCTGTATCGAGAGTCGCTTGGTCGATAGCTACACCTGCACCCATAGTGGTAGAGATGCTAACTTTCTTCACGTATACACCTTTAGCAACTGCAGGCTTAGCCTTTTTCAGTGCAGAGATTAACGCTTCCAAGTTTTCTTTCAATTGAACTGGTGTGAAATCCACTTTACCGATAGTAGTGTGGATAATACCGTTCTTGTCGTTACGGTAACGAACTTGACCAGCTTTAGCGTTCTTAACTGCTTCAGCAACGTTTGGTGTTACTGTGCCAGTTTTTGGGTTAGGCATTAAACCACGTGGGCCTAAGATTTGACCTAACATACCAACAACGCGCATTGCATCTGGAGATGCGATAACTACGTCGAAGTTCATTTCACCGGCTTTGATTTGCTCAGCCAGATCATCCATACCAACGAGTTCTGCACCAGCAGCTTTTGCAGCTTCAGCATTTGCACCTTGTGTAAATACTGCAACGCGAACTTCACGACCAGTACCGTGTGGTAATACAGTAGCACCACGAACGTTTTGGTCTGATTTACGTGGGTCGATACCCAGGTTAACAGCAACGTCAACACTTTCAACGAACTTAGCAGTTGCTAATTCTTTTAACAGAGCAACAGCGTCGTTGATTTCGTATAACTTAGTACCGTCAACTTTCTCGCGGATTACGCGCATGCGTTTAGTTAGTTTTGCCATTATATTAACCCTCTACAACCAAACCCATTGAACGCGCAGTACCTTCGATTGAGCGAGTCATCGCTTCAACATCAGCACCAGTCATATCGGCCGCTTTCAATTCAGCAATTTCTTGAATCTTAGCACGAGCGATAGTACCTACTTTCTGAGTGTTTGGACGTGGAGAACCTGATTTCAGGCCTGCAGCAGTCTTCAGTAAGTAAGAAGCTGGCGGAGTCTTAGTTTCGAAAGTGAATGAACGGTCACTGTATACAGTGATCACGACTGGAATAGGCATGCCTTTTTCCATTTTTTCTGTACGGGCGTTGAACGCTTTACAGAATTCCATGATGTTCACACCTTTCTGACCCAGAGCTGGACCAACTGGTGGTGAAGGGTTCGCAGAACCTGATTTCACTTGTAGCTTAATATAAGCATCAATCTTTTTTGCCATCTGACATTTCCTCAGTTTGGGTTCAAACGCGCATCAGCGACATGCCGACGTGCTCCCCCGAAAACAACGGGTGCGGATTATATAGAAATCCGCACCCGTTGCCAAACGGATTTTTGTATTTAATTTAATCAGCCTTTTTCGACCTGATTAAAATCGAGCTCAACAGGTGTAGAACGACCAAAGATCATTACTGACACTTTTACGCGGCTCTTGTCATAATCCACTTCTTCAACAGTACCGTTAAAGTCAGCAAATGGACCATCACAAACACGCACCACTTCGCCCGGCTCAAAAATAACACGGTGAGTCGGTGAAGCTGTGGTTTCTTGTAAGCGACGCAGAATTGCATCCGCTTCTCTATCTGAAATTGGGGCAGGACGATCAGAAGTTCCGCCAATAAAGCCTAAAACACGCGGGATGCTTTTGACTAAATGCCAGCTGTCATCGTTCATTTCCATCTGGACTAACACATAGCCCGGGAAAAACTTACGCTCGCTCTTACGACGCTGGCCTGCACGCATTTCGATGACTTCTTCAGTCGGAACTAATACTTCGCCGAAGTATTGTTCCATGCCGTGCATTTTAATGTATTCAATCAGTGACTTACAAACTCGGCCTTCATAGCCTGAGAATGCCTGCACTACATACCATCTTTTTTTAGCTTCTTTAGCTTCAGTCATTCGAGGTGCCTATACGCCAGTGATGAAATTGACAATGTGCATTAACACTGCATCTAAACCCCATAAAACAAGGGCTAAAATACCTGTTGCAGCAAGGACAATAAAAGTGGTGTTAAGCGCTTCTTGACGTGTTGGCCATACGACCTTGCGCACTTCAATTTGCGACTCACGAGCGAACGCTAAGGCTTTTTTACCCTTTTCTGTTTGCAGTGCAATAAAACCAGCAATAGCGAATGCAACGATAACAGCCAGTGCGCGGATCACGGCACTTGTCTCGCTATACATCTGATTGCCAATAACAGCAGCGGCCAGCAATAGGATCGCTAAACCCCACTTCACGATATCCAGAGAGTTAGTCTGGTTTTCAGTATTTGTTGTCATCGGTTATTCCGTTACTCAATACGGCCTGAGCTTGAGCACAATAATTAGGGACATACGACCCAGTTACAATACGCTTTAGATACTCTGCATTCCGAATACCCTTAGAAACGCATCATGTTGCATAAGCTCAGGGTCAAAAATCGGCCATAGATTGTATTCTTATTCGACTTTGTTAGCAAGGATGCACAGCCGTTGCAACCCACAAAACCTAGTAAATAATCGACTTAAACAAAAAAGGAAGCCGAAGCTTCCTTTTTCAGTACTATAACTAGTTCGCGATTAAGCGAAAATCTTAGCTACAACACCAGCGCCTACTGTACGGCCACCTTCACGGATTGCGAAGCGTAAACCTTCGTCCATCGCGATTGGGCAGATCAGAGTCACTTTCATCTTGATGTTGTCGCCTGGCATTACCATCTCTACGCCTTCTGGCAGTTCGATAGTACCAGTCACGTCAGTTGTACGGAAGTAGAACTGTGGACGGTAGCCTTTGAAGAATGGAGTGTGACGACCACCTTCTTCTTTTGACAGAACGTATACTTCTGATTCAAAAGTAGTGTGCGGGTTGATTGAACCTGGCTTAGATAATACTTGACCACGTTCTACGTCATCACGCTTAGTACCACGTAACAGAATACCACAGTTCTCACCTGCACGACCTTCGTCAAGCAGCTTACGGAACATTTCAACACCAGTACAGGTTGTCTTAGTGGTTGCACGGATACCAACGATTTCAACTTCGTCACCAACGCGTACGATACCACGCTCAACACGACCAGTTACTACTGTACCACGGCCAGAAATTGAGAATACGTCTTCGATTGGCATCAGGAATGGCTTATCGATATCACGCTCTGGTTCTGGAATGTAAGAATCCAGTGCAGCGGCTAATTCGATGATCTTCGCTTCCCACTCTGGCTCGCCTTCAAGGGCTTTCAGAGCAGAACCTTGGATAACTGGTAAGTCATCACCTGGGAAGTCGTATTCTGATAACAGTTCACGTACTTCCATTTCTACTAATTCTAACAGCTCAGCATCGTCAACCATGTCACATTTGTTCATGAATACGATGATGAATGGTACGCCTACTTGGCGAGACAGCAGGATGTGCTCACGAGTTTGTGGCATTGGACCGTCAGTAGAAGCTACTACCAGGATCGCGCCGTCCATCTGTGCAGCACCAGTGATCATGTTTTTAACATAGTCAGCGTGGCCTGGGCAGTCTACGTGTGCGTAGTGGCGAGTTGGTGTATCGTATTCGATGTGAGAGGTATTGATGGTAATACCGCGCTCACGCTCTTCTGGAGCGTTATCGATTTGAGAGAAGTCTTTAGCTTCACCACCGTAGGTCTTAGCCAGTACGTGAGAGATAGCTGCAGTCAGAGTGGTTTTACCATGGTCAACGTGACCGATGGTGCCCACGTTAACATGGGGCTTATTACGTTCAAATTTAGCTTTTGCCATGGTATTGCCTCAATCCAAGAGTCTTGGTGATGAAAACATACATATAGAAAAAATCCGATGCATATAAATGACATCGAACCGATTATTTAGGTATAGGAGCTTAATTTAGAAAGGCTGGTGCTGATAGGCAGATTCGAACTGCCGACCTCACCCTTACCAAGGGTGTGCTCTACCAACTGAGCCATATCAGCAACTAAATTTGGAGCGGGCAGCGGGAATCGAACCCGCGTTATCAGCTTGGAAGGCTGGAGTAATACCATTATACGATGCCCGCGCAACCTAACTAAGGCTACCTAACTACCTAGAAAATGGTGGAGGGAGAAGGATTCGAACCTTCGAAGGCGGAGCCGTCAGATTTACAGTCTGATCCCTTTGGCCACTCGGGAACCCCTCCAGTAAAATGGTGCCGGCACCAAGAGTCGAACTCGGGACCTACTGATTACAAGTCAGTTGCTCTACCAACTGAGCTATGCCGGCAAATCATTTCGGAACGGGATATTAGGTAAATGTGTGCCCAAGTGCAAGCAAAAATCGACGATTTGTTTAAAAAAAGCAATCAAATGATGCTTTTTTACACTTAAACCAAGGCTGTAGTGCAATTATTCTGCGAATACTCAAGCCTGACCAATAAACGGGGCATCGAGAATAGATTTTATATTGTCGATACTTAAGTCATGGTGTACTGTGCGATCCCTAAGCCGAGGAAAGCCAATGACGTCAAAAAATCCAATTCAAAAAGCACTCTATCTTGCCTTTGAGCGCGCGCAATGGTCTGTTTTACGGGACGCAGTGCCGATGACACTGAGTGAACAAGACTTGGAAAATTTGCGCGGTATTAATGAGAAGGTCTCCCTCTCAGAAGTGACCGACATTTACTTGCCACTCAGCCGGTTACTCAATCTCATCGTAAAATCGAAGCAACAACGTGGCTTAGTCTTAGATGAGTTTCTCGGCCAAAAACCCTCAAGTAGCCCTTATATCATTAGTATCGCTGGCAGCGTTGCTGTGGGCAAAAGTACCACTGCGCGTATTTTGCAAGCCTTGCTGCGCCACTGGCCTGAGCATCCTAAGGTCGATTTAGTCACTACCGATGGTTTTCTGTATCCTTTGGCTGACTTAAAACGCAAAGGCCTGTTGCAGCGTAAAGGCTTTCCCGAAAGCTACGACATGAAGATGTTGGTCGAATTTATTTCAGCGGTAAAATCGGGGCAAGTCCATGTGAATGCGCCTATCTATTCCCACGTGACTTACGATCGTATTCGCGGCCAACATCAAACGGTTTCTCAGCCCGATATTTTGATCTTAGAAGGGCTCAATGTACTGCAAACCGGTTTAGATTCACCGGTTGATATACGTCGCCCCTTCGTCTCCGACTTTGTCGACTTCTCCATTTACGTCGATGCTGAAGAGCACTTATTAAAGCAGTGGTATCAAGAGCGCTTTTTGCAGTTCCGCAAAGGTGCCTTCAGTGATGAAAAGTCGTATTTTCATCACTATGCCAGCCTAACGGATGATGAGGCGAATGCCATTGCAGCGAAGATTTGGGACACGATCAACGGCCCCAATCTACAACTCAATATTCAACCAACAAGAGAGCGAGCACATCTGATCCTGCAAAAAGGCCAGGATCACTTGATGTCCCACGTATTGTTACGCAAATAATCTATCTTGGTCTTAAACTGATTTCACCGCCGATGTATGCCTGTGTGCCATCGGCGGTTTCAAGTAGCACTGCGCCCTGTTCGTCGACACCGCGGCAAATACCCTCAACATGATTTTCACCCATGAGCAAACGGATCTCTTTGCCATAGAATAGATCAGCCGCTTGCCAACGCAGTTTGAATGCCGCCAGTCCTTCTCGCTCAAAGAGTTGAATGTCTTTCTTCAGCTGCTTTTGCAGCGCAATCACGAGGTCCGTTTTATTCGGCATAGTCGCTAACGCGGATAAATCGCTCCAAGGCTGGTCTATGCCTTTTCCTTGGTCTTCTGACATGGCCATATTAACGCCAATACCAATGATCAATTGGCACTCGCTGTCCGCCTGACCTGACATTTCAATTAAAATCCCAGCAAGCTTTTTATAATTCAGGTAAATGTCGTTTGGCCATTTCACGCCGATATTATCTACCCCAAAGGATTTCAATACCTCGACCAAACTACAAGCCACCACTAGGCTTAAGCCCATCGCCTGCGCCATCCCCTGTGGGAATGACCAAAACTGCGAGAAATATAAATGATGCCCATAGGGAGAAACCCAAGTACGGCCGCGACGACCTCGCCCTGCCGACTGGTACTCCGCGACACACAGGTCGCCACTCTTAAGCTCACCCGTATGACTTAACATAAATCCGTTAGTACTAGGGATCTCATCAAAATAAAAGCAGCGATTATCAATCGACTGAATTAACCGCGCTGAGTCGATGAGGGAGATGGGGTTCGCTAACTTGTAACCACGGCCTTTGACACTGTAAATTGCCACGCCGTAATCTTCCAAAGCATCCACATGCTTACTCACCGCCGCACGAGAAACACCCAGTTGTGTCGCCAATTCTTCACCCGAGACAAAATGTTCGCTCGACAGCAATCCCAGTATTTCGCGTTTTCTCACCCAGTTATCAGACATCGAGACTCGTCTCCCCTGTTAATCCCATAATTCTTGGCTCCGCTTCGAGCTTAACACCAAAAACCTCATTCACTCTCGTAATCACATGCAATGCTAATCGACAAATATCTTGGCCGGTCGCATGGCCTAAATTCACTAATACAAGAGCTTGCTTCGCATGCACTCCCGCATTACCAAGAGCAAAACCCTTAAGACCCGCATGCTCGATTAGCCAACCCGCAGCCAGTTTAACCTCTCCATTGGGTTGCGCATAACCGACGATACTCGGGAAACGCGCAGCAAGCTGCATATAAGTCGCTGCGCTTACGATAGGATTCTTAAAGAAACTGCCTGCATTCCCTAGCACTTCTGGATTAGGTAGCTTTTCGCTCCTCACTTCACAGACCCGCTCAAAAATCTCCCTTGGGGTCACTGTCTCAGCGGTAAATGATTGCAACGGACCATAGGCCAATTTCGGTTGCCAAGCTTTAGGAAGGCGCAAACCAACGGCGGTAATCACAGCTTTGTCGCGTAAGCTACCCTTAAATATCGACTCCCGATAGGCAAACTCACACTCATCGGCTGTAAGCCTTTGCAAGTTACCAGAGTCGAGATCCAGATATTCGACCCAATCACAAATATCGCACAGCTCAACGCCATAGGCGCCGATATTTTGGATCGGAGCCGCACCAACGGTGCCAGGGATCAGCGCTAAATTCTCAAGTCCTGGCATGTTCTGATTTAAGCTGAATTGAACTAATTCATGCCAGTTCTCACCCGCCTCAACAGCAAGGTAAAAGTGAGTATCATCTTCAGAGCAGGAAACTCCTTTAGAGAGAACACGCACTACGGTGCCATTAAAATCATCGGTGAATACGATATTGCTGCCGCCACCGAGAACAAGCATAGGTCGCTTAGACTGATATAAGGATAAGCAGGTCGACTGTAGCTCTGCCTTAGAATGGACTTCAATCAAGGATAAGCAGGATTGCTCCACGCCAAAAGTATTAAACGGCTTTAGCGAATATGGAAAAGACATGGTGATGTTCTGCCGCGACAAAAGCGACATTGTAAACGCTTCACCCTAGAATTGCAGCAAACTGAGGTCGATCAGTCAAAGCAGACAGATTAATGCAGCAAGATCTCGAACAAGAGTTAAAAACACGGAGGAAGTTGTAAAAAAAACGCCAAATGCAAAAAAGCCAGCTTATGCAGCTGGCTTCATTGTTTAATTAGGCGCTTGGCGATGACCTACTCTCACATGGGGAGACCCCACACTACCATCGGCGCGATTGCGTTTCACTTCTGAGTTCGGGATGGGATCAGGTGGGACCACAATGCTATTGTCACCAAGCAAATTTGTTATTCACTACCCGTCTTATCTCACGCAGGCAGTAAATTAAATTCGGAAAGCTGGTTTGAGTTACACTTCTTAAGTGTTTGTATTCAAGCTAAGTACTCTTAGCAAAACCCATCTGGGTTGTATGGTTAAGCCTCTCGAGTCATTAGTATCAGTTAGCTCAACGCCTCACAACGCTTACACACCTGACCTATCAACGTCCTAGTCTCGAACGGCTCTTTAGTGGACTTAAAGTCCAAGGGATGACTCATCTTGGGGCTCGCTTCCCGCTTAGATGCTTTCAGCGGTTATCGATTCCGAACATAGCTACCGGGCAATGCCATTGGCATGACAACCCGAACACCAGCGGTTCGTTCACTCGGTCCTCTCGTACTAGGAGCAACTCCCTCAATCATCCAACGCCCACGGCAGATAGGGACCGAACTGTCTCACGACGTTCTGAACCCAGCTCGCGTACCACTTTAAATGGCGAACAGCCATACCCTTGGGACCGACTTCAGCCCCAGGATGTGATGAGCCGACATCGAGGTGCCAAACACCGCCGTCGATATGAACTCTTGGGCGGTATCAGCCTGTTATCCCCGGAGTACCTTTTATCCGTTGAGCGATGGCCCTTCCATTCAGAACCACCGGATCACTATGACCTACTTTCGTACCTGCTCGACGTGTCTGTCTCGCAGTTAAGCTGGCTTATGCCATTGCACTAACCGTACGATGTCCGACCGTACTTAGCCAACCTTCGTGCTCCTCCGTTACTCTTTGGGAGGAGACCGCCCCAGTCAAACTACCCACCAGGCACTGTCCTTAACCCCGATTAGGGGCCCAAGTTAGAACATCAACACTACAAGGGTGGTATTTCAAGGACGACTCCACGAGAACTAGCGTTCCCGCTTCAAAGTCTCCCACCTATCCTACACATGTAGGGTCAATGTTCAGTGCCAAGCTATAGTAAAGGTTCACGGGGTCTTTCCGTCTAGCCGCGGGTATACGGCATCTTCACCGCAATTTCAACTTCACTGAGTCTCGGCTGGAGACAGCGTGGCCATCATTACGCCATTCGTGCAGGTCGGAACTTACCCGACAAGGAATTTCGCTACCTTAGGACCGTTATAGTTACGGCCGCCGTTTACCGGGGCTTCGATCATGAGCTTCTCTTGCGATAACCCAATCAATTAACCTTCCGGCACCGGGCAGGCGTCACACCGTATACGTCATCTTGCGATTTTGCACAGTGCTGTGTTTTTGATAAACAGTTGCAGCCACCTGGTATCTGCGACTGCCGTCAGCTTAGGGAGCAAGTCCCGTCACCAACAGCAGCGTACCTTCTCCCGAAGTTACGGTACCATTTTGCCTAGTTCCTTCAGCCGAGTTCTCTCAAGCGCCTTGGTATTCTCTACCCGACCACCTGTGTCGGTTTGGGGTACGATTCCCGCTAACCTGAAGCTTAGAAGATTTTCCTGGAAGCATGGCATCAACTACTTCAGTCCCTTAGGACCTCGTCATCAGCTCTCAGTGTATAGTGACCCGGATTTGCCTAAGTCACCCACCTACCACCTTAAACGCGGACTACCAACGCCGCGCTAGCCTAGCCTTCTCCGTCTCTCCATCGCAGTTAGCGGAAGTACAGAAATATTAATCTGTTTCCCATCGACTACGCCTTTCGGCCTCGCCTTAGGGGTCGACTCACCCTGCCCCGATTAACGTTGGACAGGAACCCTTGGTCTTTCGGCGAGGGGGTTTTTCACCCCTTTATCGTTACTCATGTCAGCATTCGCACTTCTGATACCTCCAGTGTGGGTTACCCCTTCACCTTCAACGGCTTACAGAACGCTCCTCTACCGCGCAACTCTAATGAATTGCACCCGTAGCTTCGGTGGTATGTTTAGCCCCGTTACATCTTCCGCGCAGGCCGACTCGACTAGTGAGCTATTACGCTTTCTTTAAATGATGGCTGCTTCTAAGCCAACATCCTAGCTGTCTAAGCCTTCCCACATCGTTTCCCACTTAACATACACTTTGGGACCTTAGCTGACGGTCTGGGTTGTTTCCCTTTTGACGACGGACGTTAGCACCCGCCGTCTGTCTCCCGGATAGCACTCTTTGGTATTCGGAGTTTGCAAAGGGTTGGTAAGTCGGGATGACCCCCTAGCCTTAACAGTGCTCTACCCCCAAAGGTGTTCGTCCGAGGCGCTACCTAAATAGCTTTCGAGGAGAACCAGATATCTCCCGGTTTGATTGGCCTTTCACCCCCAGCCACAAGTCATCCGCTAATTTTTCAACATTAGTCGGTTCGGTCCTCCAGTTGATGTTACTCAACCTTCAACCTGCCCATGGCTAGATCACCGGGTTTCGGGTCTACGCCTTGCAACTAAACGCGCAGTTAACACTCGGTTTCCCTACGGCTCCGCTATTCGCTTAACCTCGCTACAAAACGTAAGTCGCTGACCCATTATACAAAAGGTACGCAGTCACGGTCTCAAGAACCGCTCCCACTGCTTGTACGTATACGGTTTCAGGTTCTATTTCACTCCCCTCACAGGGGTTCTTTTCGCCTTTCCCTCACGGTACTGGTTCACTATCGGTCAGTCAGGAGTATTTAGCCTTGGAGGATGGTCCCCCCATATTCAAACAGGATATCACGTGTCCCGCCTTACTCGTTTTCATCAAAGGTTAGTTTTCGTGTACGGGGCTATCACCCTGTGCCGCTGGACTTTCCAGACCATTCCACTAACACCCCTCTGACTTAAGGGCTAATCCCCGTTCGCTCGCCGCTACTAGGGGAATCTCGGTTGATTTCTTTTCCTAAGGGTACTTAGATGTTTCAGTTCCCCTCGTTTGCCTCGCAACGCTATGTATTCACGTTACGATGACCGCTTATGCGGCCGGGTTCCCCCATTCGGACATCGTTAGCTCAAATGCTTGTTACTAGCTCGCCAACGCTTTTCGCAAGTTACTACGTCCTTCATCGCCTCTGACTGCCAAGGCATCCACCGTATACGCTTAGTCGCTTAACCATACAACCCAAATGAGTTTCACATCACTTGAGCCGTTGCGACCAGCTGGTTTTACTTGTCTCATCTTCGACCAAGAAGATGGACTCGCCTTAGACTTGAATATTCAAGACACTTAAAAAGTGTTTTAAGAACTCAATTTTTTCGTATTAACACAACGACAGACATCATTGTATTAATTACTATCAGCTTTCCAAATTGTTAAAGAGCGGGCTTAAAAAAGCCAAAGATAATTTTTCAGTTTATCTTTGGCATCTCTAACCAGATTGCAGTAAGTGGTGGAGCTATGCGGGATCGAACCGCAGACCTCCTGCGTGCAAGGCAGGCGCTCTCCCAGCTGAGCTATAGCCCCATTTACATGCAGTGCGAGTATCAGATGTCCCAACCCTCAAAGGATTGGTGGGTCAGAGTGGACTTGAACCACCGACCTCACCCTTATCAGGGGTGCGCTCTAACCAGCTGAGCTACAGACCCATCGTTTACTCTATCTTCTATCAAGCAAATCTGTGTGAACACTCAACAAACATCGAGTTAGTCGTATAGGTAAGGAGGTGATCCAGCCCCAGGTTCCCCTAGGGCTACCTTGTTACGACTTCACCCCAGTCATGAACCACAAAGTGGTGAGCGCCCTCCCGAAGGTTAAGCTACCCACTTCTTTTGCAGCCCACTCCCATGGTGTGACGGGCGGTGTGTACAAGGCCCGGGAACGTATTCACCGTGGCATTCTGATCCACGATTACTAGCGATTCCGACTTCATGGAGTCGAGTTGCAGACTCCAATCCGGACTACGACGAGCTTTGTGAGATTAGCTCCACCTCGCGGCTTTGCAACCCTCTGTACTCGCCATTGTAGCACGTGTAGCCCTACTCGTAAGGGCCATGATGACTTGACGTCGTCCCCACCTTCCTCCGGTTTATCACCGGCAGTCTCCCTAGAGTTCCCGCCATTACGCGCTGGCAAATAAGGATAGGGGTTGCGCTCGTTGCGGGACTTAACCCAACATTTCACAACACGAGCTGACGACAGCCATGCAGCACCTGTCTCAGAGTTCCCGAAGGCACTAAGCTATCTCTAGCGAATTCTCTGGATGTCAAGAGTAGGTAAGGTTCTTCGCGTTGCATCGAATTAAACCACATGCTCCACCGCTTGTGCGGGCCCCCGTCAATTCATTTGAGTTTTAACCTTGCGGCCGTACTCCCCAGGCGGTCTACTTAATGCGTTAGCTTGAGAGCCCAGTGTTCAAGACACCAAACTCCGAGTAGACATCGTTTACGGCGTGGACTACCAGGGTATCTAATCCTGTTTGCTCCCCACGCTTTCGTGCCTGAGCGTCAGTCTTTGTCCAGGGGGCCGCCTTCGCCACCGGTATTCCTCCAGATCTCTACGCATTTCACCGCTACACCTGGAATTCTACCCCCCTCTACAAGACTCTAGTTTGCCAGTTCGAAATGCAATTCCCAGGTTGAGCCCGGGGCTTTCACATCTCGCTTAACAAACCGCCTGCGCACGCTTTACGCCCAGTAATTCCGATTAACGCTTGGACCCTCCGTATTACCGCGGCTGCTGGCACGGAGTTAGCCGGTCCTTCTTCTGTAGGTAACGTCACAGCTAGCAGGTATTAACTACTAACCTTTCCTCCCTACTGAAAGTGCTTTACAACCCGAAGGCCTTCTTCACACACGCGGCATGGCTGCATCAGGGTTTCCCCCATTGTGCAATATTCCCCACTGCTGCCTCCCGTAGGAGTCTGGGCCGTGTCTCAGTCCCAGTGTGGCTGATCATCCTCTCAGAACAGCTAGGGATCGTCGCCTTGGTGAGCCATTACCTCACCAACTAGCTAATCCCACCTAGGTTCATCCAATCGCGGAAGGCCCGAAGGTCCCCTCCTTTCCCCCGTAGGGCGTATGCGGTATTAGCAGTCGTTTCCAACTGTTATCCCCCACGACTGGGCAGATCCCTAGGCATTACTCACCCGTCCGCCGCTCGCCACCTCAGGAGTAAACTCCCTTGTGCTGCCGCTCGACTTGCATGTGTTAGGCCTGCCGCCAGCGTTCAATCTGAGCCATGATCAAACTCTTCAATTAAAAGTTTTGTGAACCCGAAGGTTCGGCTCAATGAATTCTGATTTGTCGTTTCAACTCAAAAGCCAAAACAAACTGTACATATTGCTATGAACACTCATTCATTGATGTAAATTTTGATTACTCGCCAAACGACAGAGTAATTTCGATTAACTCAACACCTGTGAGTGTCCACACAGATTTGCTTGATAAATTGTTAAAGAGCGTTGACCATCGCCTTATCGTAATTGATTTCAGCGGGTCAGGGCTGCGTATTCTACGCATTCCCGTTTTTGCGTCAAGTAGTTTTTGCAACTTTCTTTTCGCTCATCGAGGAGTGAATCACTCGATGAACTGGCACTTGAAACTGCGTATCGCTGTCTGCCGTGTCAGTGGATGCGCATTATAGGCAGCAGAACTTTTTGTGCAAGGGCTTTTTTCGCTTCTTTAAATCGTACGTCGATATTTTAAACATCATGTCTATTTTTTATCTCTTTCTGCTTTGTTATTCGATTTTAAAGCGAATTTTTATCTGAGAAATGATAATTCACGCTCAATTTTTCGGCAGCAGTCTAGTGTAAAAGTAAATAATTCATTACCATATGACTTGCTGTTAACAGTTATTTATCATTTTCTATTTCATTCAGAGAGCATTTATATGCAAAAGTCATTTCTTATTGTTTTGGTTATTGCCATTCTCGGCGCAATCGCGCTATCTCAATTTGCAACTACATTACCTGCGTACATCGCTTTTGTTGCTGGCGTTATCATTACTACTCTCGTTTTTAAATTTGTCCCAGAGACAAACCAAGCTCAAGGTGCAGATGAGCAATATGTTGGCCCGACCATGACACTCTATGTAGGCAACTTGCCTTATCGTGTCCATGAGGGTGAAGTGAAGGTTCTGTTTGGTGAGTTCGGCCCCGTCAACTCAGTACGTTTAGTACGTGATCGTAAAACGGGTCGTCGTAAAGGGTTTGGCTTTGTGGAAATGTCCGAGGCGGGAGCTCAAAAGGCGATGGTCAAGTTGAACGATTTCAACTTCCAAGAAAGAACCTTAAAGGTTAGAGAAGCGAAGACTCAAGATTCGGAAGCTGCCGACCGTACAGGTACCGATGAGTAATCCGCGTTAATTTATCCGTTTGAGTTGATTGTGGTGATTCGCTCTAAAGTTGAAAAGCCACAATCGACTAACGTAGTCGCTAATCCCTCACTGATTTCCGCTTTAGTATAAAACGCCTGCATATGTGCATCGCAGTGCGCATCTTCTTGAACTTGCTGCTCACTGTTAGTCTCAGCCAACAAGGTTTTGACTCGCTTGGCGATTGCCTCACCGGAATCGAGCAAGGTGACACCTTGGCCTAATACCTGTTGCAATTCATCACGCAGCATAGGGAAGTGAGTGCATCCAAGCACCAGTACATCTAAGTCCGCTTCTACGATGGGTGATAGAACCTGTGTTAACCGCGCCATGTCCAATTGACCAGTGGCAATCTTCTGCTCGGCCATAAGCACTAATTCAGAAGATCCGAACAGCTCAACGTGACAATCATCGGCAAATTGGCTGATTAACTCGTAGGTATAGTGGCGCTTGACCGTACCTGGGGTGGCGAGCAAACCAATACGCTTACTCTTAGATAACTGCGCCGCGGGTTTAATGGCGGGGACCACACCCACAACAGGAATAGATAAGGTTGCACGCAGCGCGGGCAGCACCACAGTACTGGCGGTATTGCAGGCAACGACGACAATGGCGGCATGGGTACGCTCGACGACTTGGTCGATGAGCGCAACACAACCCGAGACAAGTTCCTGCTCTTCCAACTCTCCATAGGGCAATCTGGCATTATCGAACAAATAGCAGTAATAGTGATGTGGGAGCAATTTGCGAATTTCGGCCAATACGGATAGCCCGCCGATGCCAGAATCGAATACTAATATTGGTTGCGACAAGCCCGTCTCCAGTTAATTCGTTGTCCCATTCGCGAGCGGATTCTCCCACAGCTTAACTCAAACCGCAAAACCAAGATGCTGGACATTCGTGTCACCTAGTATAAAATTTGCGCCCCAATTTACAGCCACGGTGAATCGACAATGAACTTAGCAGCAATGGATCCCACGACCTATGATGCGCAACTAACTGCAAAGCGTATCAAGCTAGAGCAGGCCTTTGCCCAATTTGAGACACCGAGTGTTGAAGTGTTTGCCTCAGAACCTGCCCACTATCGGATGCGCGCCGAGTTTCGCGTATGGCACGAAGGCGACGATTTATACTATTACATGTTCGATAAAGTATTGAACGACAAAGTTCGTTGCGATCAATACTTACCCGCGAGCGCCTTAATCAATCAGATGATGGCGGCGCTGATCGCCGAGTTAAAACCGAACCACAGCCTACGTCATAAACTCTTCCAAGTTGATTTTTTATCAACGCTCAGCGGTGAGATTTTAGTGTCACTGCTGTATCACAGACAGCTTGATGACCAATGGCGCAGCGAAGCCGCCGCACTGAAAGCCAGATTGAGCAACCAATTTAAGGTCAATATCATTGGCCGTGCGCGCAAACAGAAAATCGATTTAGATAAAGACTTTGTGGTTGAGTCACTGCAAGTGAATGACAAAGTTTTCCATTACAAACAAATCGAAAACAGCTTTACCCAGCCAAATGCCAAGGTGGCAATCAAGATGCTGGAATGGGCTATCGACGTGACTCAACACAGCCAAGGCGATTTACTGGAGCTTTACTGTGGTAATGGCAACTTCTCCATCGCATTAGCACAAAACTTTAATCGCGTGCTCGCGACCGAGTTAGCTAAACCTTCGGTGGATGCAGCCCAGCACAATATCGAAGTCAACAATATCGATAATCTGCAGATTATCCGTATGTCGGCGGAAGAATTTAGCGATGCGATGGCGAAAAAGCGCAGCTTTAGACGCTTAGAAGGCATAGATCTGGATAGCTATGTCTGCAACACCATTTTTGTCGACCCACCACGAGCAGGTATTGACCCTGCCACATTGGAGTTAGTGCAAGGTTATGAGCGGATCCTGTATATCTCTTGTAATCCCGACACCCTGAAAGACAATTTGCAGCAATTAAATCAGACCCATAAAGTCACCCGTTTTGCCCTGTTCGATCAGTTCCCTTATACCGACCATATGGAAACAGGTGTACTGCTAGAGCGTCGTTAGGCGACTCTATGTACCTAAAAATAAAGGAGCCATTGGCTCCTTTATTTTTGGACTAAATCACACTCTTTCTTAACGATGCTCGACCTTATGTTGTAAGGCTTCGGCGCCCTTTGCCACCATACGTAATTGCATCACCAGTTGATCGGCGAGCACTTTACGATCGGCGCGCTTCATATCCAGTGCCGACGCTCCGGCGTTAAACACTAAGGTCACGAGCGCTTCTGCCTGTGCTCTGGCCAGCATAGGCGTGCGGCCCGCGGTCGCTTCGGTGTAATGGGCCAGTTCAGAGATAAAATGTTCAATCTCACGGGCTACTGCTGCGCGGAATGCCGCCGAAGTCCCTGAGCGCTCATGCAGTAAGATTCTGAAAACGTTTGGGTTAGAATCAAGCACTTCCATAAAGGTATCCACAGAAATGCGGATCACACTGCCCCCGGCTTCGGCACGTTGCCGCCCCTTTCGCATCATCTGTCTTAGGGTGAGCCCGCCTTCATCGACCATGGTCAACCCAAGCTCATTCATATCCTTAAAATGACGATAAAAGGATGTGGGCGCAATGTTGGCTTCCCTCGCCACCTCACGCAAGCTTAAGCTAGAGAAACTTCGCTCAGCACTGAGCTGGTTAAACGCCGCATCGACCAATGCCCGCCGAGTTTTCTCTTTTTGCTGTGCACGAATACCCATTCTTCAATCCGCTAACTGAATGTAATGACGCGATAATACCGCTTTTGCGTCTGAAACACAGCCCCATCCACCTTGACCAAACAAGATTGCTAGGATAAATTAGCTTACAGTTGTACGCTCAAATGCGGATATTGGAAACTATAATGAATAAACCCCCTATCATCTGGCTAAATGTCATCCTCTTTAGCCTCACCTTCCTCAGTGCAGTTATCCTCGTTCCTTGGTATGGCCTAGCCCACGGTTATGGCGCCAGCGAATGGATTGCTTTTGTGGTGTTAGCCTTTGCCAGTGGCCTGTCGATCACAGCGGGTTACCATAGACTCTGGTCACACAAGGCCTATAAGGCTCACTCTGCGGTACGTTTCCTCTACGCGCTTGGCGGTGCATTAGCATTACAAAACAGTGCATTACATTGGGCATCCGATCATCGTGTGCACCATAAGCATGTCGATGACAATGATAAAGACCCCTACTCGGCCAATATGGGTTTCTGGTACAGCCATATCGGTTGGATGCTGCGTGAATACCAAGCCCAGCGTTACCATGACTACCAAAACGTGCGTGATTTGCAGAACGACCGTATCGTGATGTGGCAACACAAGCACTATCTCGCCCTCGTCATTCTGATGAATATTGGTTTGCCTGCGTTACTCGGCTGGCTCACTGGCAATATCGCTGGCATGTTGCTGATGGCAGGATTACTGCGTTTAGTCGTTGTGCATCACTGCACCTTCTTTATCAATTCCCTCGCCCACGTGTGGGGTAGCCAACCCTATACCGATAAAAACACCGCCCGTGACAACGGTTTTCTGGCGATGTTGACCTACGGTGAGGGTTACCATAATTTCCACCATATCTTCGAGAACGATTACCGTAACGGCATTAAGTGGTGGCATTACGATCCGACTAAGTGGTTGATTAAGGGTTTATCTTGGGTTGGCTTAGCCAAAGACCTACGCACCAGTCCACAGGAACGGATTGAGAGCGCACGCCTGCAGATGCAACTGCTGCATGCCAAAAATAAAGTGGTCCATCTGCCCAATGCCGATGAAGTGATTGAGAAAATCCAACAGGAATACGAGTTAATGAAGGAGCATTTACTCGAATACTATCAGGCAAAAAAGGCACTGTTAGACGCCAAGCGTAAACAACTGGTCGATCAACAGTTGTTACTGCAAGTCGAAGAATTAAAGACTCGATTCCTCACTCAGCAAAAAAGCTGGAAGAGCCTCACAGCAAGTTATAGCTAGACCACAATTCTCGGTAAAAATCATACGGCCGCCTTGCATGGTGGCCGTATCCTATTATGATGATGCCTCAATCACTTTTTACAGGATGTAGGGCTCATGTCGAATTCCGCTGTATCTTCCGCCGATAGCATTAAACTCACAGAATATAGTCATGGTGCCGGCTGCGGCTGTAAAATTTCCCCTAAAGTACTGACCACGATTCTTGCCTCGCAGCTGCCTGTATTTACCGATCCTAACCTGTTGGTCGGCAATCAAAGCCGTGATGATGCAGCCGTTTACAAGCTCAATGATGAAATCGGCATTATCAGCACCACCGACTTTTTTATGCCTATCGTAGATGACCCCTTTACCTTTGGCCGTATCGCCGCCACCAATGCCATTAGCGATATCTATGCCATGGGTGGCACGCCCATGATGGCGATTGCGATTTTAGGCTGGCCAGTGAACAAACTTCCCGCCGAGATCGCGCAACAAGTGGTCGATGGTGGCCGTCAAGCCTGTATGGAGGCCGGGATAATGCTGGCCGGAGGTCACAGTATCGATGCGCCTGAACCAATCTTTGGCCTTGCGGTCACCGGGCAAATCGCCCTGACGGATTTAAAACAAAACGATACCGCAAAAGCGGGCGATCGCTTGTATCTCACTAAACCTATCGGTATTGGCATTCTCACCACAGCACAAAAGCAGAAGAAGCTCAAAGACGAAGATAGCCAAATTGCGGTGAATGCGATGTGTCAACTCAATAGCATAGGCGCCAAAATCGCTAAGATTAAAGGCGTGAACGCCCTCACCGATGTTACTGGTTTTGGGCTTGCAGGCCATCTACTGGAAGTATGCCAAGGCGCTAAACTCACCGCTAAACTTAATCTGGATGCCGTGCCACTCTTACCCCGCGCCCTCGACTATCTAGCGCAAGGCTGTATTCCCGGTGGTACCCATCGTAACTACGACAGTTATGGTGAACACTTACCCACACTTACCGATCATCAAAAAGCCATTTTGTGTGACCCACAAACCAGTGGCGGCTTGTTAGTGGCGGTGTCGAGTGAGGCCGAAGCGGAACTGGTGGCGCTACTTAATGCCCATCAAATTGAGCCTATCTGTATTGGCTCGCTAGAAACACCCACCTCCACCGCCAATGTGGTGCTGTGTTAATGACAACTAAGCTCATCCCCGCCCAGCAATATCACGATATCTTTATCGCTGGGCAGCCATTAATCGACTTAAGGGCGCCAATCGAGTTTGACCGCGGCGCTTTTCCTTCCTCGGTAAATCTGCCGTTAATGGTTGATAAGGAAAGGGAAAAGGTCGGCACTTGCTACAAAGCGCAAGGACAGCAAGCCGCGATAGCTTTGGGCCATTCCCTCGTGCATGGCGTGGTAAAACAGCAGCGTATTGATGCTTGGTTAAACTTTTTATCAGCAAACCCCCAAGCTTATCTTTACTGCTTTCGCGGCGGGCTACGCTCACAGTTAACTCAGCAATGGCTGCAAGAGGCAGGCGTTACCGTGCCTTATGTACAGGGCGGCTACAAAGGCATGCGCCAATATTTAATTGGTGTCATTGAGACGGCGCCAAGTCAGCAACCTTTGCTAAGCCTGAGTGGCATGACGGGAAGCGGTAAAACCGATTTTTTAAGACACCGTAAAGAAGCAATCGATCTCGAAGGCATTGCCAATCACAGAGGCTCGAGCTTTGGTAAAAACATCGACCCACAACCGACACAAATTAACTTTGAAAATCAGCTCGCCATCGCCCTGCTTCGGCATCAATTAGGCAACCACGCCTGTTTGTTGCTCGAGGATGAAAGCTTTTTGATTGGCCGCTCGGCGCTGCCGCAAAGCTTTTATAGCGCCATGCAGACGGCCGATATTGTGGTACTCGAAGAAGACGATGACATCAGGCTAACTCGCTTACTCGATGAATACGTTCACAAAATGCATCGAGGATTTAGCGAGCGTCTCGGCTTAGAGGCAGGTTTCGAAGCCTTTAGCCACTACCTATTACAGAGTCTTAGCAGTATTCGCAAACGTCTTGGTGGTAAGCAATATCAAGAGTTGCAAGACATGATGCAACAAGCGCTGTCGCAGCAGCTGAATCAAAACCACACCTCACAACATTTGGCCTGGATAAGCCTGCTACTGCACAAGTATTACGACCCCATGTACGAATACCAGTTGCAGAAAAAAGCCGGCAATATTCTGTTTAGGGGAAGCCACCAAGCCATGCATGAGTGGCTGGATAACTATTAATAAAAATAGAAAATACACCGCCGCACAATGGCGTACAGCGGTGCTTTTCCTGCAAAACTAATACGTTGAAATAGTGATATCTTCGTAGTCGTAATTGTCAAATTTAGTCGAACGTATAGAATTAGTGCTGCGGCTAGACTTACTCAGCTCAGAGCGTAAATCATATAAATCAGCCATACCACTATAACCCCATACATAGAAACTCATCGATGTCATCGACGAATCATCAAAGGCCGCTTGTAGGTGCGCAGGCAAATCTAAATCAGGAATAGAACCCTTCAGCGGGCCTGAAATAGACCAGTAATCATTGCTTTGCGATAAGGTTACCTGCACCCCTTGCATACGATTAGCGTTGAAACTGAAGTCATAATTTGTACTTCCTGCATTACCAATTGTACTCATTAAGCGTGTAACTTCACTTAGCATTAGATTTTCATTTAATGGTAAATTTAAGCTTAAGTTATTTGAAACATCTGCAACGGCTCTCCGAGTTAATCCGACATAACTCATAGTTCCAATATCATTTCCACCGAGATCGATTTGTTGTGATGCAGACACGAGATTGCGATTAAAAAGCTCGGGGAATAGCTGAACTTCTCTTGTAGGCCATGAAATCCAATTTTGTCGACCGTATTCTGTTTCAGAATAACTACGTAAAAAATAGTTACTGCTATTCACATCTACATTGAGCAAAGTACCCTCATGACTCGCCCCTTCAAACATACTGCTTGAAAGTGAAATAACTTGCGATAAATCAAGCTCATTGGGATCTATACTAGCTGCATAAGCAGCAATACCACCCTGCTTAGGAATTAATATAAAGTTCACCGGCGCGAATTTATTGTCACGCTTACACACATGCAATGGATTATTGGTGAGCGCTGGATTGATATAAGCATTATTACCATAAAGATAGTAGTTACTATAAACAGTAGCTATCTCGCTTGTATCTAAATTGACATCACTACAGTCACAACCATTATTTAAATTTTCATCGGTAAATCGATATATACCATAATCACTGGCTTTAGCATTTAAATCTGTCTGGATCCGCCAAGAAGAGCTACCATTCACAAACTCTTGTGCCGCGACCGTTAAATGTGATGCTTCACTAGACCAAGGGACATCGACATGTCCCTGCGCATCACTCTTATAAGAGTTCAAAATACTGCCGTCACGTCGATGAACAATCACATCAACACCTGCTTTCTTTTCTCTTATATTACACATTGACGCTGTGCTCTCGACATCCATTGTGAGTCGAGGTGATATAGGATTTCCTCCATCGGAGTCATCAGAGTTTGAATCACCAGCCCCTCCACACCCACTTAGCACAAGTACCAAAGCGCCTATATAGCATCCCTTTTTCATGACCAAACTCCAACACTTAAATTGTTATTTATATGTAACTTTTTAACTGAAGGATTACACCATATCTCAATTTCGTAAAGCAAGTAGGTTTACAACTTGCTGCCGTAGATTTGCGCGACTAGTGGACGCTCCCAGAATAGGGCTCTCAATATCCACTGATACCTTGGACCAGAAGCGTTTCGGTATAGTAGTCAATGCATGGCCGTCCTTATGACTAAAGTAAGAACCCCACAGGCCATTGAGCGCCATAGGGATTACGGGCACAGG
Organism: Shewanella mangrovisoli; assembly: GCF_019457635.1. Classification (NCBI taxonomy): domain Bacteria; kingdom Pseudomonadati; phylum Pseudomonadota; class Gammaproteobacteria; order Alteromonadales; family Shewanellaceae; genus Shewanella; species Shewanella mangrovisoli. Next base: position 259,595 of record NZ_CP080412.1, on the reverse strand, counting down.
ATCGCGGGCCAAGATTTTATCGATACCGGGACGAAACTCGCCGAGTTCACCATCGGGGGTTAAACGACCTTCGGGGAAGATACATACCAACTCGCCATTCGCTAACGCCTCATGAATTGATTCAAAGGCTTGATTGTAAGTCGCCTCACTCTGGCGCGGCGAACAAATCGGGATCACCCCAGCATGGCGGAACAGGTATTTCAGCACAGGGATTTCACTGATAGATTTATCCATCACGAAACGAATCGGCCGGGTCGACGCCCCCATAATGATCAACGCATCCACATAGCTCACATGGTTACAGACTATGATACCTGCACCTTCTTTGGGGATCTTTTCTCGCCCAGTCACAGTCACGCGATACATCACATGACTGAGTAAGTAACTGATAAATCGTTGAGTAAACTCAGGCACTTGCGAATACACGTAAAGCGCAACCACAAAGTTCATCACCGCAAGCAGCAGGAACAACTGTGGAATACTCCAGCCAGCCACCCCGAGTAGCAGCATAGACAACAACGCCGACGCCACCATAAAGAGCGAGTTCATAATGTTATTCGCAGCAATCGCTTGCGCACATTCTCCCTTAGCGGAGCGCGCCTGAATAAAGGCATACAGAGGCACGATAAACAAACCACCGCTGACCCCAATCATAAAGAAGTCCAGCATCACTCGATAATGCTTCTGCTCGGCAATAAAGGAGTGTAAGCCATACACAAACTGCGCATCTGCAGGTGCGGGCGGAATCGCCCAGAGCAAGTCCACACCAAACACAGTTAACCCGAGCACCCCAAAGGGCAGCAAACCTAGCTCCACATGGCCAAAGGAAAAACGCTCACAGACAAAGGAGCCCACAGCAATCCCGATAGAAAACATCCCCAGTAGCAGCGACACCACAGTTGCGCCAGAGTGCAGGTGCAGCTTGGCAAAGTTAGGGAATTGGGTCAGATATGTCGCCCCCAAAAACCAGAACCAGCTAATGGCGAGGATGGCCATCCAAATCGAAGGCGTTTGACGCGCCTTCTTAATGGTGCGCCAAGTACCTGATAATGGGCGAAATTGAATTTTCTGAACTGTGCCCTGCGGCGGTAAAGCAGGGATCGCGCGGCTAGATAAATACCCCGCCAAGGCAAGGGCCGCGACTGTGATGGCCGACCATAGGGTGGCATTGTTTTCAGACACCAAAATCCCGGCACTCAAGGTACCAATCAAGATAGACAAAAACGTCCCCATCTCAACCCAGGCATTGCCCGTGACTAACTCATCTTCTTTTAAGGCTTGAGGTAAGAGGGAATACTTGACCGGGCCAAAATAGGCCGACTGACTACCGGTTAAAAACAGCAGTAATAACATCATCATGTAATTTTCGCTCACGATGGCCGCGGCGGCGCTGAACATAATGATGACTTCGAGCAATTTTAAGCGACGGATAAGTTTGGCTTTATCGATATAGTCGGCCACCACGCCTGCATGGGCCGAAAATAGGAAAAACGGCAGGATAAAGACCCCTGCAGCCAAATTGACAAACATGTCGACACTAATAGGTAAGTCGTTGACTTGGCTGAAGGTAACCAGCAGTAACAACACATTTTTATAAATATTGTCGTTAAGAGCCCCAAGGCATTGGGTAGCAAAGTACGGTAAAAAACGTTTTGTTAGCAGCATGATGCTTCCCTCTGATAACCCATTCCCTGTAAATACCCTGTCACATGACTCTCTAGCAAAGCGGGTAAAGATGCCGTATCGGCAAACAATTTATTATCCAGTGATAATGCCGTGAGGCCGTGGATGCCGCCCCAGAGTACTCGGCTCATTTGAAGTTGCTGCTCAGCAGTCTTATGGGGGAACAACAGGGCTAACTCACGCTCAATTAACCTGAATAAACCTGCGATAAGCTGGCCTTGGGATTCGGGCAAAGGCTCGGAGTCGAGTAGCTGCAGTTCAAATACCAACTTAAAACATTGGCGCTGTGCATGGGCAAACTCAGCGTATTTTTGCGCCATGCTGATGATTTGATTGCGACTATTCTCTGCACTTACCTCGGAGAGCTCATGCATCAGCGCCTGCAACGTTGCCTCAGAAACGGCTAACAGCAGGTAGTTATAGCTACCAAAGATATTGATTAAGGTACTCGGCACATAGCCAATCTGGCTAGCAATCTTACGTAAACTCAGTTCTTGTGTCCCTTGCTGTTGCAGCAATGCCATTGCCGCTTCTATTGCCATAGCACGAATCTCATCATGACTATGTTCTTTGCGTCTCGCCATAGGTCTCACTCCCTGTTGAATGCAGTGAGATTAACAGCCTCAAAAATAAAAAACAACGTTCAAAATAAGTTTATTTTGCGTACAGTATGAAATAAAAGGCATAAAAATGAGGGAAGATGGGCTAATTCTCAGGTAATCGCTCGATGGGAACCTTGGAAGGAATTTAACTTTCAACGCATAAAAAATGGCGCCCTCAATCGAGGGCGCCATTTCCAGGTTGAACTTTTACCTAGCAGCAGTGATAACTCATAACGACTCTATCGGCCCCGGCGCCAAAATAGTCCGTTTCGAAGGCGGTATCGACAAATCCTAAACGCTGATATAAACCATGGGCAGGATTATGGGGATCGACGGTTAAATCCACCCGCTTAACCTGAGACGGTAGTTGGGTTAAACATTGTTGGATTAATTGTTTACCAATGCCTCGCCCGCGGGCTTGCTCACTCACCGCCACGGAGAGGATCCACATACAGGCAGGGTCGCCACTTTGAGCGCAGAGCAAATAGCCTAAAATCTCTCCGCCATCATCTACGGCAACCAGAAACTGCTCGGGCCAACAATCAAACCCTTGGCGGAAGAAAAAATCGGGATAACAATGGTCGCCAAAGATAGCCTGCTCGAGTTGAAAAACGTCGGCTAACTCTGACTTTAATACTGGACGGATAGACTGCATGTAAAACTATTCACCAATTAAAATTTTATCCCACTCTAAATTGGGTGCACCAACAACAATAAAGTTAGGATTTTCAAGCGTCTCACGCTCGTTATAGGTTAAAGGTTGCAGTTCGGTATCCATGAGCTGGCCACCCGCTTCCTCAATAATGATCTGTGCGGCGCCGGTGTCCCACTCCCCCGTCGGCCCGACTCGCACATAACAATCGGCGCGTCCTTCGGCAACCAGACAACTCTTCAATGCTGCGCCGCCCATGACCACCAGCTCACAATGCTTAGGCTGATTAAACAGGGTCAACACAGATTGGGGATCCTGACGACGACTCACAGCTAACCTTAGGGAAACTTGCTCACGGTGCTGAATTTGCCGACTACTGATGCGCACTTCCTGCTTATCGGTGCGTTTATAGGCACCTAAGCCCGCAATGGCGTAATAACACACCTGCGTCATTGGCACATAGACCACACCCATGACAGGGCGGTTGTGTTCCACCAGCGCGATGATTACCGAAAAGTCACCACTACCAGCAATAAACTCCCCCGTGCCATCGAGAGGGTCGACTAACCAATAACGTTTCCAGCCTTCGCGCACGCTTAGGGGAATATCGGCAGCCTCTTCGGACAAGATAGGAATATCGGGCGTCAATGCGGCTAAGCGTTCACAGATCAGCTTATTTGCCGCTAAGTCCGCCGAGGTGACAGGGGTATTATCAGACTTGGTTTCTCGTTCAAAATTACCCTTGAGGTAAATCTCACGAATAGTGCGACCCGCATCCGTTGCTATCGCAATCACCTCGTCGATTAACTCTTCTGGCTTCATAACCACTCCAATCGCAAACTTCGCGAATGATTTACAAGCACTCAGTTGCTGAACGCTTTAACGAAAAAGATTATTTAAGTTGTAGGTGTTTCTGCGCTAAAAACAATGCGCTCACACTACGAGATTCGGAAAAATCGCTATTATCGAGTAACGCTTCCCACTCGGCCAACGCCCAAGGCACCACATCTATGGGTTCTGGCTCGTCGCCTTCGAGGCGGCTTTCATATAGATCTTCTGCAATAAAAATTTGCATCTTGCTAGAGAAATAACCCGGCGCAAGACTAAGTTCTTTCAACAGTGTCAGTTTACGCGCCCCAAAACCGATCTCTTCCTGTAATTCTCGATTGGCCGCTTCGATAGCTTGCTCACCAGAGTCGATTAATCCCTTAGGAAAACCTAGCTCGTAATTATCTGTTCCAGCGGCATATTCACGGGCTAACAGCATGTTGCCTTGATGAATGGGCACCACCATCACAGCGCCTCGGCTACCACCCTTCATCCGCTCATACTGGCGCTCGACACCGTTGGAGAATTTAAGATGAACCTGTTCAATTTGAAACAAGCGGCTCTTAGCGACAACTTCGGTATGTAAGATTTCCGGCTTATGGTGCCGCTGCGACATAACTGCCCCTGGATAAAAATAGCAACAAACTAACTAGGATAAGTGACAATCTTACTATCCTGTCTTTAATCTACAACCTGAATTTAGTGCGGCTATTCCAAAGACCACCATCCAAGCCATGGGATTTAAATCACATACTCAGCCAAGACAAAGGAGAAACGGTTAAAACTTTTCGCTTTTTACCGCGAAAAATCACCAACAAAAAAGGGGCTAAGCCCCTTTTTATGTCGACATCATTTAAAACTGATAGCGCAGATTGAGCTGATAACTCAATAGATCATTCGGCTCGATATCTATGTATTGATAACCTAACCCCACGGACCAAGCATCACTGAATTGGTAACTAAAACGCACTCCCGCATACCAATCAGTACCATCTAAATCGGTCTTGATCGTGGTATTGCCCATGGTACTGCTGATATCGGCTTGCCAATGGAACAAGCCAACGGGTACTTCAAAGCGCCAACCTTGATGCTGCAGCAGGGTAAATCTCAGGCCCAACATGACCCCATCGGCAAGCACTGGGGTGACGGTTTTCACCAACTCATGGTATTGCTCCGGCGTTAAGGTTGAGCCCTTAATTCTCGCGCTTCCTTCACCAAAGTCGGCATAGCCCAGTTCTAACGCTGCGGTCGGCGTCCACTGATAACCCAGACTCACCCCAAATGCGGTATCCGAGTCATCGACGTTGAGGAGTTGTCCCTCTCCAACTTGGACGTTCAACTCAGGCAGGGTTTTATCGGCCTGCGCTTGGCCGATAAAACCCTCAACATACCAGTCTGTTGCCTGCGCCTGTTGCGTCACACTGAGCAATAACAGGCTGCCTAAAGCAAATCGCTGTAACTCTCGGCGGCGCAACATGGCGCACGCTAAGATGAATGCCAACGCCCATAAGGTCATACTGCCACCTCCTGACTTATTATCGATAATGACCTCTTGATAGGCTTTCACTGTGATAAGCACTTGCCCCGTCGCTTCACCACCTTGGCCGTCGCTAATCCTATAGGTCACAGTATCCACGCCATCGAATCCTGTTTTAGGGATATAGCGCAGTTTATTCGCTTCGATAGTCACAGTGCCTTGTTGAGCCGTCGCACTTAACAGGGTCAACGTATTACCATCCACATCTGTGTCATTACTCAGCACGTCGATAAGCAAGCTGGTGCGATCATCGGTGGCGGCGCTGTCATCGACAGTCACAGGGGCTGTGTTGCCATTCACCACTATCGTCAACTCACTACTTGCCGTACCGCCCTTGCCATCGGTAATGCTATACACCAACACATCGGTACCGATGAAGTCTGCCGCCGGCATGTAACTGAGCCGTTGATCCGCTAACACTGTGACAGTGCCAAACTCACTAATCACTTGAGTGACGCTCAAACTATCCCCATCGCTATCCGTATCGTTGGCAAGCACGTTCACATCGACACTCTGGTTCCAGGCAATTGCTGCCGAGTCAGGATTGGCGACAGGCAAGTGGTTACCATTGAGCATCACAGCCACGCCACTTGGGTCGACAATAGTACGGTTAGCCACACCATCATCATCGTTAGGGCCACCGTCTTCGATGGTTAACTGCACACACCAATGGCCTTCGGTTAATCCCGGCGTCCAACGGCTATCCCCCGGTGGCGGGCAGAAACCACGCTCACCTTCGGTACTGGCAACAGTGTTATTTGCATCAATCACAAAGTCTCGCCAGCCCGCTTGAGCATTGAACTTGCGGTAGACGGCATTCGCGGGAACGGGTGAGCGTTGTGGCAATACCAAGCTATAGCTTTGGCCCTGTTGAGGTAGACCCGTGGCGATAAAGTCGAAAATACCGCCAACATTGTCTGCTAAAGCATCTTCAGCCACGGCTTCTGGCTGTAGCTGCACGCCGCTCTGTCCACGGCTTAGGGCAATATTCCCCAAACGTAAACAGACGCCCGCCTGCCCTTCAGCCAAGAAGTAGACTGGCTGTAATTCACCTTCAGGCATCACATTACAGTCGTTATTCGCATCCAAATAATCAGGAATACCATCGCTATCGCTATCGCTATAGCCTTCTTGATTATCGGGAATTAAATCGCCATCCGTATCGGCACTCGTCAATGCGACTAAACTTGGACGCACTACGATGTACACTGTTTCAGTACTCGACAGCACAGGCGAACCATCATCGGTCACCGTCAGGCTCACAGGATAAATCCCCGGTGACACCGCGGCTGGAGAGAATGCCATGCCTGTCGCATCCGCTTGCAAACTTAGCGCGCCGCTTGCCCACGTCAGCGTCAATGTATCTTGCTCATTGGCATCGGATGCTGTGGCACGGATATGCACATCACCGCCATTTTGCGCGACAATGACTTGCTGCTGGCCAGCTTGAGCCACAGCCAAACTGACCTGTGGTGCAATATTAGCTTCGGTAATCACAACTTGGGTCTGCTGCTTACTACCAAGATTCAAGCTTGGATCTAGGCTGATAAGCACCTCTTCATCCCCTTCGGTCACACCATCATTCAGGGTAGTAAAGTGGATTTCCGCCATCTGTCCCGAGGTTATCTCGACAACACCATCAACCAAATCATGGTCGCTGCTATCGGCTGAACCGGATACTGTGAATGGAATACTCAGCGGATAACTCGGCGCCTCACCATTGAGATGAACACTCACAGTCACTTGGTTACCTTCGGCTACCACTTGATCTTTGCTCAGTGAAATCAATGGATTGACTTTGACTTTCTGCGCTTTAATCGCCTTATTACCCTCGCCATCCACTGCCTGCCAATAGGCTAAGTAGTTGCCAGGGGCGAAGAACAAGCTCTTATTCACCAGCGACACAGGCAATGGATGGCCATTACGGTCAACCGCCTTGGCAAAACCGAGTTTCACCCGCGTAAACAGGCCAGTCGCATTCACCTCAACATCATCAGGTAGAGTGATCACGGGTTGACTCGCTGAGTCAGTGCCTTCAATCAGCACATTCACTTTGGCGGTTGCCCGCCCTTTGTTACCATCGCTGATGGTATAACGCAGAGCCACAGGCCCCACATAAGCCTCGGGCGCGGTAAAACTGAGCCCATCTGAGGTGATTTGCACACTGCCAATATCTGCAGCAGCGCCATCAATGGTTAGGGTGTCACCATCAACATCCACATCGTTTGCCAATACGGCCAGTGTATAGGTGTCATTGGGGGTACTGGTTAAGGTATAGCTGTCATCGACAGCTTGAGGATCGTCGTTCACTGGCGTAACCGTAATGGTGACAGTCGCAGGCTCTGAGCTTAACTCCGCATCTTTGGCAATAAAGCCAATAGAGTCGGTACCATTAAAATCCTTCTCAGGTGTATAAAGCCAGACACTACCGTGTTGCTCTAAGGTACCAGAGGCTGGTTGCGCGGTGATCTCATAGGTCAGAGGATCATTATCGGCATCCTCAGCGGCAAGCGTAATCATCAGCGAACTATCTTCCTCTAGCGTCACTGTCTGATTGGTCGCAACTGGCGCATCGTTGACGTTTGCCACCGCAATCGTAAAGCTCTGGTCTGCGGTTAAGCCATCAACATCCGTGGCGCGAAGCAATACCGCATAGCTACCCACGTTCGCGTTAGTTGGGGTACCACTCAGCACGCCCGTCGCCGCATTGAAGCTCAGCCAGCTTGGCAGTGTCACGGCGCTTAAGGTGAGACTGTCACCCACGTCGCTGTCCGTCGCCACTAGGGTGTAGCTGTATGCAGCATCTTGGGTCGCACTCGTGATTGCCGTTGAACTGATAGTCGGTGCATCATTAACGTTCGCCACCACTATCGTAAAGCTCTGGTCTGCGGTTAAGCCATCTACATCCGTGGCGCGTAACACCACCGCATAGCTACCCACGTTCGCGTTAGTTGGGGTACCACTCAGCACGCCCGTCGCCGCATTGAAGCTCAGCCAGCTTGGCAGTGTCACGGCGCTTAAGGTGAGACTGTCACCCACGTCGCTGTCCGTCGCCACTAGGGTGTAGCTGTATGCAGCATCTTGGGTCGCACTCGTGATTGCCGTTGAACTGATAGTCGGTGCATCATTAACGTTCGCCACCACTATCGTAAAGCTCTGGTCTGCGGTTAAGCCATCTACATCCGTGGCGCGTAACACCACCGCATAGCTACCCACGTTCGCGTTAGTTGGGGTACCACTCAGCACGCCCGTGGCCGTATTGAAGTTCAGCCAACTTGGCAAGGTCACTGCGCTTAAAGTGAGACTGTCGCCCACATCGCTGTCCGTCGCCACTAAGGTGTAGCTGTAGGCCGCATCTTGGGTCGCACTCGTGATTGCCGTTGAACTGATAGTCGGTGCATCATTAACGTTCGCCACCACTATCGTAAAGCTCTGGTCTGCGGTTAAGCCATCTACATCCGTGGCGCGTAACACCACCGCATAGCTACCCACGTTCGCGTTAGTTGGGGTACCACTCAGCACGCCCGTCGCCGCATTGAAGCTCAGCCAGCTTGGCAGTGTCACGGCGCTTAAGGTGAGACTGTCACCCACGTCGCTGTCCGTCGCCACTAGGGTGTAGCTGTATGCAGCATCTTGGGTCGCACTCGTGATTGCCGTTGAACTGATAGTCGGTGCATCATTAACGTTCGCCACCACTATCGTAAAGCTCTGGTCTGCGGTTAAGCCATCTACATCCGTGGCGCGTAACACCACCGCATAGCTACCCACGTTCGCGTTAGTTGGGGTACCACTCAGCACGCCCGTGGCCGTATTGAAGTTCAGCCAACTTGGCAGTGTGACTGCGCTCAAGGTGAGACTGTCACCCACGTCGCTGTCCGTCGCCACTAGGGTGTAGCTGTATGCAGCATCTTGGGTCGCACTCGTGATTGCCGTTGAACTGATAGTCGGTGCATCGTTGACGTTTGCCACCACTATCGTAAAGCTCTGGTCAATCGTCAGACCATCTCCGTCCGTGGCGCGTAACACTACTACATGACTGCCGACGTTAGCGTTAGTTGGGGTACCACTGAGCACGCCCGACGCCGCATTAAAGCTCAGCCAGCTTGGCAGTGTGACTGCGCTCAAGGTGAGACTGTCGCCCACGTCGCTGTCCGTCGCCACTAAGGTGTAGCTGTAGGCCGCATCCTGGGTGGCACTGGTTAACGCCGTTGAACTGATAGTCGGCGCATCGTTAACGTTTGCCACCACTATCGTAAAGCTCTGGTCTGCGGTTAAGCCATCTACATCCGTGGCGCGTAACACCACCGCATAGCTACCCACGTTCGCGTTAGTTGGGGTACCACTCAGCACGCCCGTGGCCGTATTGAAGTTCAGCCAACTTGGCAGTGTGACTGCGCTCAAGGTGAGACTGTCACCCACGTCGCTGTCCGTCGCCACTAGGGTGTAGCTGTATGCAGCATCTTGGGTCGCACTCGTGATTGCCGTTGAACTGATAGTCGGTGCATCGTTGACGTTTGCCACCACTATCGTAAAGCTCTGGTCAATCGTCAGACCATCTCCGTCCGTGGCGCGTAACACTACTACATGACTGCCGACGTTAGCGTTAGTTGGGGTACCACTGAGCACGCCCGACGCCGCATTAAAGCTCAGCCAGCTTGGCAGTGTGACTGCGCTCAAGGTGAGACTGTCGCCCACGTCGCTGTCCGTCGCCACTAAGGTGTAGCTGTAGGCCGCATCCTGGGTGGCACTGGTTAACGCCGTTGAACTGATAGTCGGCGCATCGTTAACGTTTGCCACCACTATCGTAAAGCTCTGGTCAATCGTCAGACCATCTCCGTCCGTGGCGCGTAACACTACTACATGACTGCCGACGTTAGCGTTAGTTGGGGTACCACTGAGCACGCCCGACGCCGCATTAAAGCTCAGCCAGCTTGGCAGTGTGACTGCGCTTAAGGTGAGACTGTCGCCCACGTCGCTGTCCGTCGCCACTAAGGTGTAGCTGTAGGCCGCATCCTGGGTGGCACTGGTTAACGCCGTTGAACTGATAGTCGGCGCATCGTTAACGTTTGCCACCACTATCGTAAAGCTCTGGTCAATCGTCAGACCATCTCCGTCCGTGGCGCGTAACACTACTACATGACTGCCGACGTTAGCGTTAGTTGGGGTACCACTGAGCACGCCCGACGCCGCATTAAAGCTCAGCCAGCTTGGGAGTGTGACTGCGCTTAAGGTGAGACTGTCGCCCACATCGCTGTCCGTCGCGACCAAGGTGTAGCTATAGGCCGCATCCTGGGTGGCACTGGTTAACGCCGTTGAACTGATAGTCGGCGCATCGTTAACGTTTGCCACCACTATCGTAAAGCTTTGGTCTGCGGTTAAGCCATCCACATCCGTAGCGCGTAACACTACCGCATGGCTGCCCACGTTAGCGTTAGTTGGGGTACCACTCAGCACGCCCGTCGCCGCATTAAAGCTCAGCCAGCTTGGCAGTGTGACTGCGCTTAAGGTGAGACTGTCGCCCACATCGCTGTCCGTCGCGACCAAGGTGTAGCTATAGGCCGCATCCTGGGTGGCACTGGTTAACGCCGTTGAACTGATAGTCGGCGCATCGTTAACGTTTGCCACCACTATCGTAAAGCTTTGGTCTGCGGTTAAGCCATCCACATCCGTAGCGCGTAACACTACCGCATGGCTGCCCACGTTAGCGTTAGTTGGGGTACCACTCAGCACGCCCGTCGCCGCATTAAAGCTCAGCCAGCTTGGCAGTGTGACTGCGCTTAAGGTGAGACTGTCGCCCACATCGCTGTCCGTCGCGACCAAGGTGTAGCTATAGGCCGCATCCTGGGTGGCACTGGTTAACGCCGTTGAACTGATAGTCGGCGCATCGTTAACGTTTGCCACCACTATCGTAAAGCTTTGGTCTGCGGTTAAGCCATCCACATCCGTAGCGCGTAACACTACCGCATGGCTGCCCACGTTAGCGTTAGTTGGGGTACCACTCAGCACGCCCGTCGCCGCATTAAAGCTCAGCCAGCTTGGGAGTGTGACTGCGCTTAAGGTGACACTGTCGCCCACATCGCTGTCCGTCGCGACCAAGGTGTAGCTATAGGCCGCATCCTGGGTGGCACTGGTTAACGCCGTTGAACTGATAGTCGGCGCATCGTTGACGTTAATTACACTCAAATTAAAGGGAGGAAGACTCGCAGACAGCGAACCATCTGACACGCTGATCACAATACCATTAATCACACCCACATCTTGATTAGAAGGCGTGCCAGATAAAGCTCCCGTTGCGCTATTAAAGGTCAACCATGAAATAGTCTGATTAATGCTAAACGTTAGACTATCTCCAGGGGAGTCAGTCGCTACTGGCGCGAAGTTATATAGCGCCCCTTGGTTAACGGCTAACGTTGGTGTGCCATTAATGACTGGTGCGCCATTGGGTTTTACCGTGTTACTCGCCGATGAGGCACTACCTAAACCAGCCGAATTTGTCGCAGCTACAGTAAATGAATAGGAAGTACCGTTGGTTAATCCAGAGATAACAATGGGCGAAGAGCCGCCCGATGCAGTAATGCCGCCAGGAGTAGAGACTAAGGTATATCCACTAATGGGCGCGCCACCACTAAATCCTGGAGCGGTAAAACTCACCGAGGCTTGAGCATCACCCGCTGTCGCAGTGCCAATTACAGGAGCCCCAGGAACAACAGCATTCACTGTAAAGGAACGACTAACTTGGGTCGCAGGTAAATAACTGGCGTCACCAGACTGGTCTGCATTGATAGTACAAGTACCCGCAGTAACAAATGCCAAGTTTCCACCGCTGGTAATAGTACAAACACCAGTTGTGGATGAAGTAAAGGTTGGCGTCAAACCGGAATCAGAGATTGCCGTCAAGGTTGGAGTAGTACCAAAGTTTTGTGCACCCGGGTTGCTAAAGGTAATAGTTTGAATTCCCCTCGGCGTCACAGGATTAGATGGACTAGACGCCATACCTGTGCCTGAACCATTGGTCGCAGTTACAGTGAAAGTGTATTGTGTGCCATTCGTTAAGCCTGTCACTGTAATCGGCGAGGTTGCGCCAGTTTGAACCGCCCCCCCCGGTATTGATGTGACTGTATATCCAGTAATCGCTGACCCACCGGTAACTGTAGGGATGCTAAAGGCAATCGTTGCGGAAGAAACGCCAGCCACTGCACTCACACCTGTTGGTGCCCCAGGGAGTAAATTGTTAGTTAAACTCAATTCGTTACCTGAACCAGCCATATAACTCACAAGCAAATTACTAGAGTTACCTCCGGCAACTAAAACATCACCTTCAGCGATACCCGAAAAAGTACCATTAATTGCATCAACACCATCATTGATGATGACCTCATAGCTATCGCCATTAGCTGCCACATAGCTGTGGGTTGCAGAAATAGCCGCGCCAGTAAGGGTGACCGTACCGGTCACATTTAATTGGTCATATTGAGTCGCAGCGCTGGTGCCAGTAATATCCAGCAGCAAGTTTGCGCCCGAATTAAGCAATAAATTACCGGCAATATTTATCAAACCGGGGCCAGCATTACCGGGGGAAAGATTACCGCCATTCGCAACACTGACAGCAGCGACAGTACCTGTCCCCCCCAAAGTTGCACCAGAGGCAACCGTCACACCAGAGCTGGGAGCTATGTTGCCAGTAACCAGTAAAGTACCAGCAGATACTTGAGTTGCACCACTGAAGGTGCTGGTACCGCTGAGTATGAAGGTACCAGTGCCCGCTTTAACAAGTGAACCCGCTCCACTGACCACACCAGAGAAAGTGGTACTGCTATTGTTAGATCCAGTGGTGAGAGTGCCGCTGGTCAGCACCAAACTACCGGCACCCGTAAGAGACCCAACGGTTTCACTGCCACTGGGTAAGATCACACTCGCACCCGCGCTGACAGACACCGCCACTGAGTCAGTCAATGCACTACCGTTCGCCAGCACTAAACCACCAGCAGTGACACTCACAGCGCCAGTTGTCGTGTTGGCCGCGCTTAGCGTCAAAGTTCCTGCCCCTGCTTTGGTCAAGGCGCTCGCACCGCTAACAATACCGCTGATGGTCATCGCATTGGCGTTGCTAATAGTTGCATCACCCGCAAGATTGATGGCATTAATGATTGTCTGCGCTGTGCCTGTAAGGGTTAGCAGACTAGAAGCATTGATCGTGACAGTCCCTGAGCCCAAGTTGGTAGAATCTGCTGCTGTCACGCCATTGGTGCCAGCAATAGACAGGCCGCCGGAGAAACTGTTGCTTCCACTAAGGGTTAAATTACCACCACTGGTTTTGCTCAAAGCACCACTGCCACTGATACTGCCAGACAAGTTAAGGGTTTGCCCAGCGCCGACTACTTGAGCAGTCCCGCCACTGGCGCCCAGTACTATGGCGTTATCAAACGTAAAGCTCGCCGTATTATTCGTTAGGGTGCCGCCATTTAGCGTGAGGCTTCCAGAGGAGAAAACATCGTCACTGCCAATCGATAACTCGCCCGCCATTACAGTGACACCACCACTGTAGCTAGTGGAGTTATTGGTGTTCGTTAAGGTTAAACGACCTGCACCGGTTTTGGTTAACGCACCTACACTGGTCAATTCACTCTCCAGTGTCAAGCTGTCGCCGCTGCCATTGGTTATCGTTAGACTGCCTAACGGGGTGAACGTACTGCCAGTGATAGTTGCGGTGCCCAGCGCATCGGCATCTAGAGTAATGTTGGAAGGTACCGATAAGGGAGCCCCCAAGGTGATAGTGGTTCCGCTCAATCCCGCCGCAAAATCGACCCTACCGCTAGCAGCGACATATGCCAATGCTTCACGCAGAGATAAGCCACCACCGTCGGCAATATCAGTTGCCAGACTGCCATCAATAGTCGCATCAGCCCCTGCATCGGAATTGGTCGTTACTGTAACTGGACCATCGATAGTAACCGTCAAGGCCGCTGATACACTGCTGACATTGTTTGCAGCATCGGTTGCAGTTGCGGTTATGTTGTGGATACCATTAACCATCGCACCTGCGGTATAACTCCAGTTGCCTGAACCATCGGCAACCGTTGTGCCTAGAGTACCGCTGATGGATGAAATTACCGTAACGGTTGCATTGGCCTCTGCCGTGCCGTTAAAGGTCGGGGTGTTGTCGCTGGTGTAATTGTCAGTATTAGATGCGCCCGTATCAGAGGCATCATCAAGATCCGGCGTACTCGGCGGCGCCGGTGCATCGCGGTCGACATTGTGGACAGTGCCTGCGACATAAGCTGCAATGCCATTACCAGCCGCATCAGCAATATTGGTTGAGCCATTGAGATTCAGCTTGAGAGTTCCGGTGCCGGAGATGGTATTAATGGCGACATTAATATTGGAGCCTGATGTTGCAGAGACACTGCCTATAGAACCAGCCGCAGTCCCAGTCGTGACCAAGGTAAAGTCGTCGGTGGAAATATTACCGACCGATTCATCAAAGGTCACAGCAAAATCCATGCTCGCGGCATTAGCAGTCGGAGAGCCTGTAGGGGCAATGCTGATGACGTTGGGCGCAACCCCATCCACCACCAGCGCTTTATTTGCGCCCAAGGAGTTGGCCGCACCGGGGGGCGCCAGTGTTAAGGTCGCATTATTGTTTGCAGCGTCTCTGATAGTGCCGCTATTGAGCGCAAGTGAGTTTATTCCAACGTAATCCAGATCGGCAGAGTTGTCGCCCGCCTGAATCGTATAGTTGAAAGTCAGCGTGCTGCTATTACTACCACTTGCATAATTAATCGCACGATCAGTCGCCCCCGTTTCGAGGGTTAGTTGCGGTGTGCCTCCGCCAGTGTCTACTGTAACGGTTTCACTAAAGTTGACCTGAATACTAATGACGTCACCGGCTTTGTAGGCGCCATCCGCGGTGCTGGAGTTGACCGAGGTTACACTGGGCACAACACCATCAACCACTAGAGCTTTGTTTGCTCCGAGGGAATTGGCTGCGCCGGGTGAGGCCAGGGTCAGGGTTGCGTTGTTGGTGGCAGCATCGCGAATGGTGCCGCCATTTAACGACAATGAGGTAGTTGCGACATAATCCAGATCAGCAGAGTTATCACCCACCTGAACGGTATAGCTAAATGTAAGGGTACTTGTACCTGAGCCGCTGGTGTAATTAATAGCGCGATCGGTGGTGCCTGTTTCCAGCGTTAATTGTGGCGTGCCGGTTACTGTAATCGCTTCACTGAAGTTGACTTGAATACTGATGGCATCACCGACTTTGTAGATGCCATTGGCAGTACTAGAATTAACCGATGTTACAGTGGGCACAACACCATCAATGACTAAAGCTTTATTCGCTCCCAACGAGCCAGCAGCACCGGGTGAGGCAAGAGTCAGGGTTGCATTATTACTTGCGGCATCCATGATGGTGCCGCCATTGAGCGTAAGGGAGGTGGTAGCTACGTAGTCCAGATCAGCACTGATATCACCCGCTTGCACAGTATAGTTAAAGTTTAATGTGCTTGTACCCGTGCCACTAGTGTAATTGATTGTGCGGTCTGTCGAGCCTGTCTCCAATGTCAACTGTGGAGTGCCAGTCACATTCACATTTTCACTGAAATTGACTTGAACAGTTATAACATCACCTAATTTGTAGGTGCCATTTGCAGTACTGGAATTAACAGAGCTGACAGTGGGAGGGGTGATATCAGGAACCGTATTAAATACGAAGCTATCAAACACATCATAATAACCGCTGCTATTTGAAGTAATAACTACCTTGTCAACATTATCAAAGGGATTGTTGTTTAACGTTACAGTAAATGAGCCATTAGCCTGACCAAAGCCTGACCCAGTACTTTGAGTCCCCACAGATGATCCATCTCTAAAGCCCTCAACCGAGGCAAAACCACCACCAAATGCATTGATGTAAAAACTAACGAAGTCAAATTCATTGCCCGAGGTGGTTTCGACAGTAATTGTTTCAACTCCAGAATACATACCTGCAAATAACCCGGCAGAATTACTCTGACCATCATCCGTATCCTGAAACCAGTTAACGGCGCTGTAAGTTATTTTAAAGTCACCCTGTGTAAAAACATTTGATCCATGATCAGCACCCTCAATAAAACCAGAAGAATTAAAGTCTATAGCGACATTGGAAGGAATTGAGGCTGCATAGCCATTCATACTGAGTAATGCGACTGCTGCAAAACACAGCCGAGCGATCAACTTAATGCCCGTATTTATTATGACAAATCTACAAGCAGAAGTTTGATATCGGTCATCGGGATAACCTGTTTTGCAGCGTGACATACTAAGTTCCTTAAAGCTGTGCACGAGGAATTTGATTTAATTCAAGAAGCTAAAATCTAGTACTCCAGAAGGTTTTCCTCTCTAGATTACTAAGATATTTTCATAGCAATTATCCGCCGTTAATTACGCGAGGGATAAATACCCTCCAACGCGATAATAAAATTCATCCCCAGATAGGGATTGCGAATTCCAACAGGCTGTCCTCCACCAACAGGATTGACGGTGACCGAGCCTGTAGGTGTTACGCTACCCTGCACTCCACCGAGGCTAGCCTTTGTAGAGTCTGGCGCCGTACCAGTAAACAACCCATTAAACGCAACATTTGCAGGCCCCGCCTTAGCTGTCGTAGCAGAGAGGTAGGTAGTTGCGCCCGTTGCCGGAGGAACCATTGCAGTGGCCGTAGTGGTAGCAACATCAACCGTTGCTGCCACACTACTTGCATTGCCAGTGAAAGTAGCTGTTGGTGTATGAATAGGTAGCTGATTGGTTGTGAGATTGATGTTCTCAGCACCCGAGCTCTGCCCGAGAACAACTGTTGTCAAACCTCCCCCAGTTCCAGTACCCACAGGAGTACGACTTTGCAAGTTAGGCAACCCAAAAGTCGTTGTGCCATTGCCACCATAGTTTGTACCCAGAAGAGAGAAGAGCGCGGTGTAGGTGGAAATGGCCAGTAACTGTCCATTGCAAAGCGCCCAACCACGCGGAGCGAAAGTACCAGCGAACATGCGGATTTCTCCAATAAATGGATCTGCCATTGTATTTCTCCTTAAATAACGATTTTGTCTACGTAACTTCTTTCAATGGTTTAATTACTCACGACAATTAATCGACAGCGAGTTCCTTCTGCTGATTACAACATCATCCGCATCACACATTGGGGAGGTTATTATGCAACACAATTAAAACAGCTTAGTTACAACTAAACATATCTGAAAAATCGGCAAACACAATTAAGCAGAAAAAATTTTGTATAAATTATCAGCCGACGTTTAAGGCCATCGCATTGACTCATAGGTTTCGGAACGGCTTTGAAACTGAAATCCATGCCGTAAATAAAGTGATTTAGCTTGAGTATTTTCACTCTCTACTGATAAATGAACAGGCAACTGACGTTGTGTCGCTTCAAGCTTGACCGCCTCTAATACCGCAGAGCCTAAACCGCGACCTCGCATACTTGGCGTAATAATAAAATCAACAAGATGAACTCTCTGCTCATTAATATCTAGCATCAGTTTGCCGACCGCTTGTTGCTGATAAAACAAAATGTAGCTGATGGCATGCGGATATTGCTCCCGATAGGAGACTTGTTGCAGCCGATATTGTTGCTCCAACATGTTCTGTGCAACATCAAGGGGTAAACCAAGCTCATAGAAGAAGGTTTTAGTTGAATAAAAAAGCTCTGCCATAAATAGGTTATCGTTTGCGTTGGCAGGCTTAATACTCAAGCCAGTTAATGGATTTAACTCAGCTAGCATCATGATTTTTATCTCGAGCTAAAAGTTGCAACAGTTGCTCATAAGCATTCAATAACTGCTGCCATGAGAGAGTTTGTGATTCATTTAATAGGGTAGATTGCGCGGGTACCATGGGCACAAACAATTGCCCTTGTCGCTTAACATCAAAGCGCCAGTGGCCTTGCCAGTGCTCAATATCTTCTGCGGCTAACGGCCAGTCTAAAATGGCCGAAAGTGCGCTGGGTTTAAGCGCATTTAATTGTTGATAATCCATTAAGATGCAACGACTTGATTGATAAAGTGCAGCAGTTTGCTGGGCAAAACCATGCAACACACCCATTCGAAATGCGTCTAAATTTGGCTCAGCATGCGTGCTTTCAGTAAGCGGTAACGGATAGGGGAATACAGCCTTCACCCGCCCTGCCATATGCATCCCAGCCTCTCGTTGATGCGAAACCAAAATATCTCTGGGATGGCGCATCAGACATAGCACTCGACTATTAGGATAGAGTTCTAGCAACATGGGCCAACAAGCTAAATCCCACGCATTCCACTTGATCACTAGCTCACACTCATCAGGCCTCAACCGCCCTTGTAGCCTTAAACATAAATCCACCAGCTGCGGTATTAAGCTCGAAGGCCAAGCATCATGGTGCATCACATCGCTGCAGAGCATAGATTCGGATAACACTCGGCACGCTTTGAGTAGGGAAAAACTGCTAGAAACCAGTGTTGACCCACAACGGGACCAATGGAAAATCATCAAATTAGGATTGATCGAAGGCAAACTTTCGCGTTGGGATAATAAGGGTTCGAGCAAGGTTTGAGGTTGGATAAAACTGGCCAGTAAACCACGGCGAGCATCGCAGATATCGTCCTCCAAGAAAGGTTTTGATAACCGCTGAAAGACGGGAACCCAACTTATTGTTTTGGTTTGAGCATGATAACGAGAAGGAAACCAAACTTGGCTGAAGCGTGCTAAATCCGGAATGAAGCCTTGTTGCTGTAAGGCAATAAATGCCAGCATCTGCTCTAAATTTAACTCGGGCCAATTGAGGAGGTCTGCCATCAAAGCAATAAAATGCTCAACATCGTTAGCTTGATGCAGCAAAATCAGCATTTGCGGTTGATGCAACAGTTGCCAATAGCGTTGCTGCTGTTCATGAATATCAATCATTGGCTAGCCATTGGGTAGAAGTTAATGTACTGCACCATGCGGGGTAACAGGCCTCGATTTGGCGTCGGTCCATGGGGCAAGGCATGGTGCCAAATGATTAAATCCCCTGCATTTGCGGCAATGGGTTTAATGGGCCACTCCTCCCAACGCTGTTGCTGCAACTCAATATCAGTCTTGTTTTGTTCCTGTAGCCAGGTTTCTATTTTAAGGTGAAAGCCGGGAACACAACAAAATGCCCCCTGCTCGGCAGGGGTATCCGAAAGATAAATCAATCCTTGTGTTCCAAATGGCACAGGTAGTTGCAGTGGCATGTCCCAATGCATATTGGGGCCAGGAAACTGCCAAGTGGGCGTTTCAGGAGGATTAAAACTCACTCTGTCAGTTGTCATCACTAAATCGGTACGCTGCCATAATTGTTCAAAGACTTGGCGGATTAGCGGTGTTTGCCGATTGGCATCGAGGATGGGATGACGAAATAACTGCAGCATGATTTTCTGCATCAACTCATGGGACTGGTACCAAGTTGATGGATCATTTTCATTCGCACCAAGCTGTTGCCAAATCACGGCTCGACTCGCCGCACATTGCGCTTTTGACAACACTTGCGGGATGACTATATAACCTTCCCGTTGCCAAGTGGCGAGTTGGGCGTCGGTAAGCACTTGAGGTAAAGCTGCACCATAAGCTAGCTCTGTATTGCCGCTTTCTGGCTCAGCTTGGGATAAGGCACGCAATCGCTGATTAATACCGACAATATCCGCTGTAGTCAGCTGAGTTTGCCTTTGAACGAAGGCGATAAAATCAGCCTGTGTATCATATTGATAGAGCGCCTTCATCCCAGGCTCTAATCCAATGCCGCACAGATCCAGTAGCGCTTTATCTAGGTTCCATTCACTCTCAGTAACCTCATTGGTTTGTCCACGCTTTTGCAACTGAATTTTTTGCCATAGTCGCTGCAAGTGATAAATCCCCAAACAACTCAAATCCTCACTGCCAACAAGTGGCAATTTCTGCTGCTGATATTGGAAGATAAAATCGGGATAGGTTCCCAGCTCGTAGCTAAAGTCCACTCGACTCAGAGGTTTAAGCCACAGGGATTTTTTATATTGAGATAGGGTTAATTGTGATTGATTTTCAAGTAATTGATGTTCGCCATAGACCCTGATTTTTGTCGTCAATTTTAGGTTTATGGGTTGAGGATCATAATCGGGTAACAATAAGCTCCCCGCTAACCCACTTCTGTCGCCTTGAGCGAGCAAGCGGACATGGGCTAAGTCGAGGCAGAATAAAGGGCCCAAATATATTGGCGGCTGTTCTTTTAGCTCGAGCCACGCATCCAACTCAATCGACTCGGGGATCAAACATCCATCCTCAGCTAAAAAATGCTGTAGATGGCTAAAAATCTGTACCTGCGGTTCCTGTTGCAGTAGGTGTTTCATGGTTTCAGAAATAATCAGATCAAAGGCTTGTGTTGATACAGGCCGCCAAAGCGTAGCGTCAGCACAAATAAGTGCATCGACACGATCCGCTACATCGAAATATGCCAGTAGCTTTTCCACACTCTCCAATGACGCTCGATGAATATCGAGTAAGGTTACTCGCACTTGCTTAGCCGTAAATAGTGGTAATAAGACTAAGATTAGCCAAGCAAAAGGCCCAGTTCCGGCATAGAGTATTTTTACAGGATGGTTCGAGTTAGCTTTAAGTTTGTCCTGTATCGCTTGATAAATTCCCTGAATAAACACTCTGCTACGTTCGGGATCTTCTGCACATTGCGCCGCAGTTGTTGGTGATACCGCCTTGCCAAAAGAAGTCATGCTGGCCTCAGTATCGAGAAACAACGCCGGGTGCAGTTCCAACCCAGTCAATTGACATAACTGCGCCAGCATAGGATCGATAAGCTGCTTTGCCTCGCCCGCAGAGTGCGATTGCAGTAGCTCCTGTGCAAACAGCTTTAATCTCAAGAGCGCATCGGGCTGCCCTACATCAGGCTTTGATCTTGGCATCATGGATAAGTTCCTTTAACCACGAGTTGACTTCACAATCGATCACCAAATTGATTCTGGCCTCCACACCTTTGTTCGCGACCCAATGGGTTTGGTCGGCATTGATATACCACAGCTCCCCCGCCTGCATCGGCACACGCTTATCGTCCACATAAAAATGCAGTTGGGCGTGGGTTTGAATGGGAAGATGCAATCTTGCTTCGCCTTGCTCTAGGGATAAGCCTTGATCCCTATGGGGTTTGATTTCGGCGCCAGCGTGTAAACGCATTAAGCGTACCGATTTAACCGAGCAAGCAAGGGATTGAATAAACTGCAGCAGCACGGGGCTCGATTCTAATGAGGGCAAGTTATCCCAATCTGTCGCGGCACTAATGGAAAAGGCCTGCAAAATAGGGTGCGCGACTCGGTATTCCTCGGCGCAGCGTAGGGCCAACACATCCCAACCACCCTGAGAGCCTGCGTGATAATCCCGTTGGTTAATGTGCGGCAACCACTCATGCTGCAACAAAGAAGTGAGTTCTTGCTGTAAACTAGTGATATTTGGGGCTTGGGTAAGTAAGGCAAATGAGCAGATATCCATATCCAAGTGTCTCATTTTTAGACAAAAACGAATTAATCAAGCCTAGCACAAAGTGTCATGCTGACAAGATAGGCTAATGAAAACCTCATTCTGAGCCGAGTGAACCACACAGGACATCCCATGTTTGACTGGAAGAAGATTGATACTGTACTGCTCGATATGGATGGCACCCTGCTCGACCTGCACTTTGACAACCATTTTTGGTTGAGTCTGGTGCCACAGGAGCTGAGCAAGCAACGGGGATTAAGCCAGAGCCAGGCACAACAACTGGTGGAAGAAGCCTACGGCAGAGTCGCGGGCACGTTAGACTGGTATTGCCTCGATTATTGGCAGTCCGAGTTACAGCTCGACATTATGGGACTTCACCGTAACTTAGTTGACCGTATTCAGCTGCGCCAAGACAGCATGCCATTTCTCGATGCCCTTGCCACCGCGGGTAAAAAACGTATCTTAGTAACCAATGCCCACCCTAAGAGTCTTGCGCTTAAGCTGGAGCACACTGAACTGGCAAGCGGCTTAGATGCGATGATTTCGAGTCATGAAACGGGTTATCCCAAGGAGCACCCACAATTTTGGCAAACGCTATTTGAAAAATTCGCCCTAGTGCCAGAGCGCTGCCTGTTTATCGATGATAGCGAGCCGATTTTGAATGCGGCGCGCTTAGCGGGCGTGGGCCATCAGCTCGGGATCAGCAATCCCGATAGCCAAAAGCCTGCCAAAACCTTCAATGATTTTCCGGCCATTAGCGACTATCGCCTGCTATTTGCCGATCTAGCGGGTTAATCCTTTAAAAACAAAAGGCACCCTAAGGTGCCTTTATCGAATCAACCACAAACTTACTGAAGATTAAAGCCCAGGAATACGGCCTTGATAAACCACTGGGAAGTAACCATCGCTACCACGCTTGCCCAGCATCCCGAGGGATTTACGCATATCTTCTGGCTGTTCGTTGGTTTCTTTAATCTTAGCGGCAACCTTAACCATATTGCCTTCATCTAGCTGCAGCGTGCCGATAATCCCCAACTGGTTTTTGCTCTCATCGGTGGCGAGCTGGGCTTTACCCTCAACACAACTTAGCCCCAGTTCGATATTACCCAGTGGATAATTGCCGAATTGGTTCTTCACATTGGTTTGATTTAAAAACAATTTACCCGATAACTGCTCGCACCAAGGTTTACCTTGTTCTAGGGTTTCCACAAGCAAGCTGACTTCACCGTTAATTTCGGTTCTAAAGGGCAGTTTAGCATTGCCAATCAAGAAGCTATCGGGCGCCTCAAAACGCAATCCTTGAGCGCTGATCCCGCCCATAGACCAAGTGATTAACCCTTTGGCACTCACTGGGGTTGCACGGCTACCTACTTGAAAGTCCAGCTTCACTTTACCTAAAAACAACGCCCAAGGGCTCAGCTCCCAGCGAACTTGTTCCAATTGGCGTTGCTGCAGATTTAAGGTTTCGATGCTGCCAGACCAAATACTGCCGCTCACTCCAGAAATTCCCACATTTGCAGGCAGTGGCGCGAGGCGCACAGCGACACTGGCGGGAAATAGCGCCAGTAAAAACACTAAATAAACCAGTACACCTATAATGATTTTTTTTATCAAACTCACAGCTACACCTTAACCTATTGCGCTAGTTGGATACGTCTTACTTTGACATAGCCAGGCGCGTCGGCCTCTGCCAAATCAACACTCTCAAGTGATAGGCCTTTTTTCTGCACTAAGTCACTCAAATAATTGAGTAAGGCATCGAATGGCACATCATCCATCCACACTTGGATTTTATCGCCCTGGGGCTGCATGCGAGTGATCACTAATCCGTAAGTGCCTGCAGTTTGGTTAACGACCGAGCTTAAGCTGCCTGACATAGTCGGCTTAGCGCCGCTTTGCTTTAAGCCAGCGATTTTATTTGCCGTTTGCTTTACATAGGTAAGTGTCTGCTGCTGCGCCGTTAAGTTGCGCAGTGCATTGGCTTCGGCATTGGCAATGGGTGTCCAGATGCCCCAGTAAAACACGCCGATCACTAAGAAAACGGCGCCGAAGCCGACGATTTGCTGCTCGCGCGATGCAAGCCCTTGCCACCAAGTCCGCAAATTATCCATCTTATTTGCTCCTCAAGGTTAAGGTACTGGTGACCTGATCTTCACCGCTGTTCATCGTACCGCCATCCATTTGGAAGCGACGGCCGACAATCTCTTTAAACTTCTCAATTTGCGCGTAATTCTTGGCCGTGACTTGCATACGGATTTCATTACGGGCGCTCTCAAATCTTAGGGTGTTTGGTTTCAGCTCGGGCACTTGTTTAAAGGCGTCCTGTAAACCATCGAGCATCGCAAAAAACTCAGCACCACTGCCTTGGCCTTGGAGTGCGCGCAGTTGGCTTTCCATCTGCGAACGTAAATTCACGATGCGTGAATTCCCCGGCACCACTTGTTGGTAAATGGCTTCACTCTGCGCCTTCAAATCGGCAATCTGGCCATTCACTTGATGAATGGTTAAGCCCTTATTTACCAAGGACAAGACAATGGCAACGCCTAACACGATTGCGGCATTTTTCCACTGCAACAGATGCTTACTGTATTCGCGCTTCGGCGTATACACACCCGTGAGTAAGTTGATGGGCGCATGTAAAATGCCACGCGCCAGTACCAACATAGGTAAATCGAGCGGCTGTGGCTTAAGCTCAACGCCGTCCAGTTCCATCTCTGTGTAACTGGCGACCGACACTTCGTCGGCCTGCGCCGTCAGTTGCTTCATCGCTACTGGCAGCCAAGGTAAAGGCAGGCTATGGCCAGTTCCTAATCCTGTACGCAGTAATAACTCGTTACCGAAACGCATGGCCGCCCATTGGCATTCCTGCAATGGCAAGGCGAGGCAATCGGGCACGATACGCTTCACTTTTAAACCCGCTTCAGCCAAACAGCTGAGCCAAGTTTGCATTTGTTCATGGGCAACGGCCACCACACTGAGGGCATCGCCATTGCGCGGGCCAACGGTAAAGTGCATCGCATCCACATCATCGGCGATGGTTTCTTCCAACATAAAAGGCAGGGCTTTTAAGGCTTGGCGTTGGCCTTTTTCGGGTAGATTCACGCTGGTGAGCGTCATGGCGGAGGCTGGCACCAATACATCGATAGGCCGATTTCCCGCGCGCTCGGTTAAGGTTGATAAACCTTGGGCGTTGGCAAGTTCACCAGAGGCGATAATTTCTTGTTCTTGTTCGGACCAAACCAGCCAAGAGCATGCCTGCTCTGCGGTTCTGCCTAAGCGAATAAATAGCCGTTCACTCACAGTTTTTCTCCACCAGCTTCCATCTTAAAAGATTGAGCTTGTTTGCTATTATTTTTGTCCACCAAACTGACGGGTGAGCACATCCATTTTGTTACCGCTGCTCTTTTTGAGCACGCTCTCCATTCTAAAAATGGCGTTGTCGACCTTTGCGCCCGAGGCGAGGAGGAAGTACTGACTGTCCACCACAAAACTAGACTTCATCGCATCTTCCCATTTAATCGACCCCATTGAGGAGGATTCATAAAAATCATCGATCTTGGCAAAACCATCGCCGGGGCGTTGGTTGATAATGCTTTCGGCCTCGCCAACCGATATCTGATTATCCAGCATGGCCGCCAGCAGCGCCGCCTGCTCGACATCTATAGTGTTCACGTTTAACAGTTGTCTGTCATTCCCTGGAATGACGCAAATATAAGGCAATAATTTCAAATAAATATCTTGTGTGTAACCTATCACCGCCCGCAACTCACTCCTGTGATTCATCAGGGTATTTGCAGCGCGATATGGCACATTTCGCGCTTCGTACTCGGCGTCTTCGGCGCCATATGGGCTCGCGACTGTGTCCTCGTCGATATAATCCTTTAGGGTTTGAGTTAAATGATCCGCGGTAAAATCATCCATCCCTAAACTCACTAATAAGGCTTTGTATTGCTTTGCCGCTAAGGGCAATTTAGGTTGACCGTTTTCCACATCTTTTGTGGTGACGGACAAAGCATTTAAGTTAAAACACGAACGCATATCGGTGATCTTGCCAGCAATCTCACCATATTCCGCCGGAAACACCACGTCGCTCATGGCCCAATATTGTTGCTTATGTACACGGCCTTCCGAATCGTCCAAGTCTTGCTTGAGGATCTTCTTCGCCAGTTCCTCGGCGGAAATCGCGTACCAATAGGCCTGATCGAACTGGGCTAAGTTTAAGGTGCGGCGCATCGACAACTGATTTCGACTGGTAATATTGGTGGCGATAATCACCACCATGGCCACAATCAGCAACACCACAATCAGCGCGACGCCACGTTGTTTAGCAGGATTTCGCCTTATCATGCGCCATCCTCATTTTCAGGGTCACCTTTGCCGGGATCTTCTTCGCCGTTACCCGAGCCATCGCCATTATTGTCTTGGTCGCCGTTGTCGTCTTTATTGTCATCGGCGTTGTCGTTCTTGTTGTCCTCATCATTGGACTTTTCTGGCGCCGCCGCGCCCAAGGGCAACATAAACTTACGTTGAATTTTGCCTAAGCCTTCAATCTCAATTTCCATTGCGATGGCTTTGGGTAACTTGGTCGCCTCGACCTTGCGTTCCCATTTGTCCTCCATAAAGAAGGAATACTCGACCGAAAGCACCTTGTCGATAATTACAGTCTTCATTGGCTCGGCGCCAAATTCGGGTTCGGGATAGGGAAAGTACCAACGCTCTAATTTTCCTTCGCGTACCACGTAGGCAACCGACTGTATGCTGCCACGGGGCAATAAGCCGTCGGGGTTGAGCCAGCCTAAGCGGTAAAACACTAAGGCCTCTGATTCCGAATCTAAAATATCGTTACCCGTTTGGAACACTGTGGTACCACGGCCGCCTTCGAGTAATCTGGGTGTCCGCGCCACCATCTGCCCAAGGTCGCGCTCAATCGCGCCAAAGCCCTGCTGCAATGCCTTTAAACGCACCGAGAAGTTACGGGTCACTTCATCGTTGGTCAGCACAGTGCTAAGTACCGCATTGGCGGCTAAACCTAACATGGCAAAAATCGCAATCGCGATCAGCATTTCCAGCAGGGTAAATCCCTTATGAGCCTTAGTTTGTTTTAAGGACATAACTGCTCACTTGTGCTGCAATACGCTGATAACGCTCATCTTCACTGACACTAATGCGGATCATGCGAAAGTTATCATCCGTGGTTTTCACCACTTCTTTACGCCAGTACCAATCCTTACCCGCGAGTTCTACCTGCCCTTCTTTTTTGCCTAATTCGGGAAATTGCGGATCGAGTCTGGCGTCGACCATTTGATTGTCCGCCACCCATTGGGCAAGGGTGCGCGACTCCAGAATCGGCATGTTCGCCATCTGTTCACCTAAGCTTTTGGTGATAGAGACTGCGGCGATGGCAAATACCGCCAAGGCCACAATGACTTCGAGTAGGGTCATCCCCTTAGCGTATTTCATCGGGTCGCCCTAGGGTTAAACGGCCAAGGGCATCGCCCACCACTAACACATCGAGTGGCCCATTGTCGGTCTTGGTAATAAAGCTCAGCTCAAAGGCGCTCATTTCACCACTCGGCAACAGCAAAATCTGCGGCTCTGGATGCTTTTTCTTATCTTCCGCAGAAGGCTCGATTAAGGGTTCGTCGAACCACGACTCGTCCTTCTCATCCTCCTGCACTAAGGGTAAACCGTCGAGCACTAGGTTCAACACGACGCCGGGCTCCATTTGTTTTTCAGACAGAATCCTGTCCTTCTCCAATGGATTCCATTTGCCATCTTTATAATAAACAAACTGATAGCTGGTTTTTTCCACCACGATACCGATAAATTGACCACTTAATACGGTTTCATCCAGCACTAGCTCTGTGGCGGCGATAAATTGCTGCGCGCTTTTTTCCAGTGCCTGTTGTGGGCCTGAATTGCCAATAGACATAGTCACCGCCGCGGCGGTGAGTCCCATTAACAAAATCACCAGCATCACCTCCATCAAGGTGAAGCCGGCGTGGCGCAGCGTTACCATCTTATTGGAAGTTCTGTAAGTTCCAGTTACCGATATCGTCTTCGGTACCTGGCTGACCATCTGGGCCTGCACTAAAGATATCTAACTTGCTGTTTTCGCCTGGGCTTAACAGTAAGTAGTTATTGCGCCATGGATCCTGTGGTAAACGCTTCACATAGCCTTCTTCACGGTAGTTACGTGGCTCGGGTGAGATCGTGGGCTTTTGCACTAAGGCTTCTAAACCTTGTTCAGTCGTGGGATAAATACCGTTATCTAACTTGTACATATCTAAGGCGTTTTCGAGCGCCACTATGTCAGATACCGCTTTCTGTTGGTCGGCTTTATCTTTGTTGCCCATCAGGTTTGGCACTACCATAGACGCCAAAATACCGAGGATAACGATAACCACCATCACTTCGAGTAAGGTAAAACCCTTGTGCTTTTTGTTCATTTGCATCGACTACATCTCCTAAAAAACCTGCGCCATCTCTGAGTCCAAAGAGGCAATAATCCATAAATTTAATAACTAGCCACTAATCAAATTGTTCAGTGCCAAAATAGGTTGCAGAATGGCCATCACGATAAAGAGTACAACCCCCGCCATGCTCACCACCAACATGGGCTCGAACACGCCCAGCGCCAGTGTAACATTACTCTCGAATTCCCTATCCTGGTTATCTGCAGCACGCTCAAGCATTTCCTCGAGCTGACCACTCTTCTCCCCCGAGGCGATCATATATAACATCATCGCCGGGAATAGCTTAGTGTTAGTCAACGCTGCGCCTAGGCTAGTTCCTTCCCGTACGCGTGCCGTGGCATCATCCACCGCCGCTCGCACCCGCACATTTTGCAATACTTCGCTGGCAATGCGCATCCCATCTAACAAAGGCACCGAGCTGGCAGATAAAATACTCAGGGTACGCGCAAACCGCGCGGTATTGAGTCCTTTACTCACTCGGCCAATCACCGGCATTTTCAGCAAAAACGTATGGTATTTCATCTTGAAAATCGGTGACTTGAGTAGACGCTGGAACACCACCAGCAGAATACCAATCGCCAAGATAACAAACAGGCCATAGTGCTGGACAAAGTCTGAGGCGGCAATTAAGAAGCGGGTCGTCGCCGGTAACTCGGCGCCCATATGCTCAAATTGGCCAACCACTTTTGGCACCACGGCGGCCAATAACACCGACACCACCCCAATGGCCACTATCGTCAGCATAATGGGGTAAATCATCGCCTGTTGCAGTTTGGACTTCAGCTGCTGACGACGTTCGGTGTAATCGGCTAAGCGGTTCAGTACCACTTCTAAGTGGCCGGATTTTTCACCCGAGGCTACCATGGCGCGGTACAAGTCATCGAAAATATGCGGAAATTCGGCAAGAGAGTCGGCCAGACTATAGCCTTCCACCACGCGGGAGCGCACCGCCATGATCATGCTGGCGAGACGCGCCTTCTCACATTGCTGGCCCACCGCCTTGAGACATTCCTCAATCGGTAAACCCGCCGCGACCAGTGTGGCGATTTGACGGGTGATCAACGCTAATTCCGCCACCGAAATCCCGCGCTTAAAGGGCGAGAATCCCGTACCTTTTGCCTTGGCTTCTTTTTCGGTGACCGGCAAAATTTCCAGCGGCATCATGCGTTGGTCACGCAGCTGACTACGGGCATGTCTGGCGGTATCCGCCTCAATCACCCCTTTTAGCTGTTTTCCCTTGGCGTCCAGCGCCTTATATTCAAATGCTGGCATAGCTTACTCCTCGCGGGTCACCCTCAGGACTTCTTCCAGAGTGGTGATACCTGAGAGCACCTTGCTCATGCCATCGTGGCGAATGCTTGGCACCGACTGGCGGATATATTTCTCAATCGCCAGTTCACCACGTCCACCGTGGATCAGCTCACGCACATTATCATCGACCAGCAATAACTCATGGATACCCGTACGACCACGGTAGCCACTGCTACCGCAGGCCTTACAACCATTGGCGCGGTAAATATGGCGATGATCGTCCGCCGCCATTCCCAGTAGCTCACGCTCACGGGCATCGGGCACATGTTCCGTCTTACATTTTGGACAGAGTGTACGGATTAAGCGCTGGGCTAATACCCCAAGCAAACTCGATGAGACTAAGAAAGGCTCTACGCCCATGTCCTGCAGACGGGTAATCGCGCCCGAGGCCGTATTGGTATGCAGGGTTGAAATCACTAAGTGACCAGTCAAAGATGCCTGCACCGCAATTTGTGCGGTTTCTAGGTCACGGATTTCCCCGATCATTACTACATCCGGGTCTTGACGCAGAATCGCACGCAGACCACGGGCGAAGGTCATGTCCGCCTTAGTGTTCACTTGAGTTTGACCTATACCCTCTAATTCGTATTCGATGGGATCTTCAACAGTTAAGATATTGGTATCTTTAGAGTTAATTTCGGTAAGACCCGCGTACAGCGTGGTACTCTTACCCGAACCCGTAGGGCCTGTCACCAGAATAATGCCGTGTGGACGACGGATGATCTCATCGAACTGGGCACGGATACTGTCGGTCATCCCCAGTTGTTTTAAGTCCAAATTACCGGCATTTTTATCTAACAGACGCAGTACCACACGCTCGCCATGGCTCGATGGCATGGTCGATACCCGCACGTCCACCGCACGACCCGCAATCCGCAGCGAAATACGGCCGTCCTGCGGTACACGTTTCTCGGCGATATCGAGGCGCGCCATGACCTTAATCCGCGACACCAACAGGGATGACAGCTTACGATTTGGTTTAAGCACTTCCTTCAACACGCCGTCGATACGGAAACGCACGACTAACTGCTTCTCGTAGGTTTCGATATGGATATCCGAAGCTTCTTCTTTAATGGCTTCAGATAACAAGGCGTTAATCAGCTTGATAATAGGCGCATCGTCATCGCCTTCCAGCAGATCTTCGGTTTGCGGCAGCTCTTCGGCGAGGGTGAATAAATCCATCTCGTTGCCAATATCTTCCATCAGCTGCTGCGCTTCGGAGGAGTTGGCTTGATAAGCCTGGGTTAATTTTGCCTCAAACTTGCCCGGTTCGAGCAATACCAGTGGCAAATCCGCGCCCGAGTAGCGGCGTGCTTCGAGCATGGCCGCCAATGGGGTCTTGGCGGTATAAAACAGGTTCAAGGCGCCATCATCGCCATAGGCTAAAATCACCTCATGGCGGTGGGCAAAGGCAAAGGGTAAACGCTCTTTGCTGCTGGAGCGAAATACCTCATCACCTTCGGCTTCAAGCCCTAGTTCGTTAGAAACTAGGCTTAAATCCTCGACTTGGGTTACTTGTATTTCACTCATTGTGTTTTGTCTTTGTTCTTGTTTTCATCCAGCGACTTGAGGGTCGAGTCCGTTTTACGCATATTGGTATCTAACCCTTTGCCTTCTTTATAACGCTCTAAAATCTCATTCACTTCCGGCGGCAGGTATTCAGATTGATTCCATTCTTCCAGAATTGGCACTTGAGTATTTGGCATTAAGTTCACGCCGCGCTCTTGCTGCTCAAGTTGTAATGCTCTGAAATAGTTGTATTTACGGCCTGCGATACCTTCCATAGTCACACCATCACGGATAATGGTAGGCTTGATGAAAATCATCAGGTTCTTTTTGGTCTTCTTACTCGAAGACGACTTGAATAGGTGTCCGAGTACCGGAATGTCACCAAGGAATGGCACTTTCTGCACGCTTTCTTGGACTTCTTCGTTAATCAAACCACCGAGCACTACGATTTGCCCTGAATCAGCCATCACAGTGGTAGTTAAACGACGAGTCGCGAAGGAGATATCCACACCTGTGTTACCGTTTACGCCCGAGACTTCTTGCTCAATCGCAAGCTTAACCGCGTTGCCTTCGTTGATCTGAGGCACCACTTTTAACTTCACCCCAACCTCTTTACGTTCAACGGTTTGGAATGGGTTACTGTTGTTTGAGCTGGCGGTAGAACCCGTCAGAATCGGCACTTCGTCACCGACGATAAAGGAGGCTTCTTGGTTATCCAAGGTGGTGATAGAAGGTGTTGCCAGTACGTTCGAGTTGGTATCGGCTGACACAGCTTGTATTAAGGCACCGAAGTCCCCCATAGCCACGCCCCACGCCATACCATTCACTTTACCTAAGGCTTGGGCAAGTAATGTCACATCACCTTTGGTATCAGGGTTGTCTGTACAGGTCTGATTATCTCCAGAACCGGTACAAGTTTGGGAAGCTTTCACATCCTGTGCCTGCCAAATACCGGCGCCAATTTCGCCAATGGTTGGGCCTAAGTTATTGAACTGAGTACCACCGCCCGCTTTAGCGGCCCATTGCACGCCAAAGCCAACGTTATCGCCTTCGGCAACTTCTACAATAATGGCTTCGACTAATACTTGGGCGCGGCGAATATCGAGTTGGTTAATCACGCTCTCGATAGTGCGCATTTGATCTGGCTCTGCGCTGATCACTAAGGCGTTGGTATCAGTGTGGGCCATAATGTTGATTTCATTACGACGTTTAGCTCCAGCCTGCGCGCTAGGGTCTTTTTCACCCTCTAGCTTTTGCGCAAATCCGGTCAACACCTCGACTAAATCTTCGGCCTTGGCGTAACGTAAGTAGCGTACCTTGGTATTACCTGTGCTGGCCTGCTCGGCATCGAGGCGGTGGATAAGCTCAACCACGCGTTGGCGGCTCTTTTCATCACCACTGACCACCACGGCGTTAATCCGCTCGTCGGCAACCACCTTAGGCGCTTGTCCTGGGAGCTGCGCTTGGTTAGCCGTCGCGCGGTAAAGGGTATCGATAATACGCACCATTTCACCGGCTGAAGCGTATTCGAGTGGCACCACTTGTACCGAGGTATCGCCCTGCTTATCTACACGACGCACGATTTCAACTAACTTATTCACTACCGCTGCGCGGCCTGACAACATCAGCACGTTCGATGGGTCGTAGTTCACTACGTTACCGCCACCAGCGTTATCGTTTAACTGGCGTAATAACGGCGCTAACTGCTTGGCTTCGGTGTTATACAACGCCACAATGCGGGTGACCATTTCATCGCCTAAACCTGGGTCGTTGTCGTTGGCAACACGAATCGCCGCGGTTTTCGCATCTTTGTCTTTGATGACCTTGATGACGTTGTTTTCCATCTCGACGATGGCATAACCGTAAACTTGCAGCACGTTGAGGAAGAATTGGTAATACTGCTCATCGTTGAGCAGATCATAACTGCGCACGTTGATCTTGCCGCGAATGGTCGGGTCAACAATGATGGTTTTATTCAGGTTTTTACCAACGATGTTGATAAATTCTTGGATATCAGTGCCTTTAAAGTTGGCCGCATATTGTTCAGACCAAACAAATTGCGAGGTCAGCATAGTGGCGCCAGCCACAACTCCAGCAATCAGTTTGCGTCGAATCCGTTTGTTATTCATTATTTTACTTTCCTCTAACGCGTGTTATTGCGGCAAACTAAACATGATTTCAACCAATTGTCCTTCCCGTTCCACCATAATGGAAACTTCAGTTAACTCAGGCAATTGGCTCATCATTTCTAACGCCTGACTCATCACAGTCAGGTCGTATCCATTAATCGATTTCGCAAGGTCATTGGGTTTAAAGCCCGCTTGCTTAAAAAGGTTCACATCTTTACCCGGGTTTAGACGGTAACCCACGACGCTTTCGCCCTGTCTGACGGGAGAGATCGCGATGTAATCGGTAATTTTGCTGGGATCGGCTAAGAGTTCGCTGCGGGATTCTGCCAGCTCTTGGGAAATTTCAGCATTTTTGCGCTGATCCACGCGGCTAACCACCTCGGCTTTTTCACTCTTAGCCTTTTGTAATTGCTGATTCGCCGGGCTTTGGCTGGTGTAAACCAGACCATCGAGCATCAGGGTCTCGTAACGGCCCGCGTTGGTGATGATAATCCGGTCGGCGTAGACTTCTTTTAACGAAGCCGAAGTGCCTTTGATCTTATCGCCTAGGCTGTAGGTTTCTTGACTACCGCTGGACTCGATAATCGCGAGGCCTTTTTGATCGGCGGTCGAGGCCACCACACCCGTTAATTGAATCGAGAGGGACGTCTTAGGCGCATCGGTCACAGTCTCAACCACTTCCACTTTCGGTTTATCGGTTTTGGCATCGGCTCTGCCAAACAGTGCAAGCTGCTGTAATCCCGCCAGATCAACTTGCCCAGCCCCTTTACCTATCGTGGTGACAGCCGTAGGAGACCAAGCCGTTGGGGATGCAGTGCTAGGTACGAGTTTCCATGTAATTTGCGCGGCTAAGAGTAAACACAGAATAAAACCAAACCAGAAAACAACCTGACTCAATGGCTTATGCGGGATACCTGCAGCTTTAGCGATAACTTTATCTAATAAATCCATATTTATGTGGACCCTCAATACAGGTCTCTGTTCTGATTATAAAAATTAGAATGTTCGCCACATGCTAACCTAGGCCGCATTTGGCAACAACCCCATAACAGTATTGCAATTGGCGAAAATTCGCCATTTATGCTAACTTTGCCCGCCTCAAAAGGGTGTGAAGCGCACCACCCTTTAACATAATAGCAATGCGGCTTAGGCATTTTATTGTTCAGCATGTGAACTCATCGATCTTTTATCTTGGAGACACTATGACGCAAAGTGTAAGCGACAGTGGCACCGTTCGACTCGATAAGTGGTTATGGGCCGCACGTTTTTATAAAACCCGTGCCATTGCCAAAGAAATGATCAACGGCGGCAAAGTACATTACAACGGTGCTCGCACCAAATCTAGTAAGAATGCCGAGATAGGTGCCGTCCTTAAGATACGACAGGGATATGACGATAAAGAGATCGTCATAAAAAAATTATCTGAAATGCGCCAAAGTGCATCGATTGCGCAGGAATTGTACGAAGAAACGGCCGCCAGTATAGCCAAGCGTGCGGTAAACGCCGAAGCAAGACGATTGAATATTCTCAATAATCCTGCGCCCGACCACAAACCGGATAAAAAGCAACGACGCCAACTTATCCGTTTTAAAGAATGCTAAGAATTACGTAAAAGTTACCTAACAGTGAGATACAAGATGATACAAGATATTTTAAACCGCTACTTGTTCGACAATGCCGATGTGCGTGGTGAACTCGTACAGTTACAAGACAGCTATCAACAGGTGATTGGCTCACACGCTTACCCACCCGTGTTGCAAATCCTGCTGGGTGAATTGCTGGCGGCGACGTCTCTGTTAACTGCCACCTTAAAATTCAGTGGCGATATCAGCGTGCAGTTGCAGGGCAACGGCCCAGTATCACTGGCGGTGATTAATGGCAATAACCAGCAGCAATTACGCGGTATTGCCCGCTGGGAAGGCGAGTTAGCCGACGATGCTAGCCTTGCCGATCTGTTTGGCCAAGGTTATATGGTTATCACCCTGACGCCGGATGAAGGCGAGCGTTACCAAGGCGTGGTCGCCCTAGACAAACCAACCTTAGCCGCCTGTGTCGAAGACTACTTTAACCAATCAGAGCAATTACCTACTGCACTCTGGTTATTTGCCGACGGTAAGCAAGCTGCGGGTATGTTCTTGCAAGTATTGCCAAGCCAAGAAGGCCACAATGCCGACTTCGAGCATTTGTGTCAGCTGACTGCGACCATCAAGGCAGAAGAGTTATTCACCTTAGATGCGCAGGACGTATTGCACCGCTTATATCACCAAGAAGAAGTGCGTTTGTTCGATCCTATCGAAGTCAGCTTTAAATGCACTTGCTCACGTGAGCGCAGCACAGCTGCGATCAAAACCATTGATCAAGCCGAAGTCGAAGCCATTCTGGCCGAAGACGGTAAGGTCGAAATGGGTTGTGAGTACTGCAATGCCAAATACGTATTCGATGGTATTGATATCGCAGCTATTTATGCCAACGGCACAGCTTCAAATACCCAGCAGTAAGTCAAAATTGACTGTTAAAAGGGCACCTTAGGGTGCCCTTTTTTGTACCGCCTCAATGATCCAGCTCACACTTTACCCGCGGATAGGATACAATCGGCACACTTTGTCCCCTAGCACGCCTCGGGCGATAAATAAAAACAAATCGGCAGACGATCGATAAAAAAATAACCTTACAAATACAAGTCAATGGAGACCTCACTATGGCGGATGGATTAAACCGCGTTCACTACAACCCCTCAACAGCACAACTGGTCGAATTTGCCCTGCTACGCGGCGAAGGTGAATTGACTGCAAACGGCGCACTGGTCGCTAAAACCGGTACCCGCACAGGTCGCTCTCCTGGCGATCGTTTTATCGTAAAAGAAGACAGTTCAGCGGCTGACATCGAATGGGGCCCCGTCAACCAAGCATTTGAACCCGGTGCTTTTGAAGGATTATGGGCGCGCGTAGAAGCATTCCTCGCCGATAAAGAGTTGTTTGTATCTGACCTCGAAGTCGGTGCAGATCCAGAACATTACCAGCCAGTGCGCGTGACGACTCAATACGCTTGGCACCAACTGTTCGCCCGCAACCTTTTTATCATCCCAGAAGAATTTAACCGTCAAGACAAGCCTGTATGGCAAATCATCAACGCGCCAGACTTCGTCTGTGTTCCTGAGCGTGATGGCACCAATTCAGATGCGGCGGTGATCTTAAACTTTGCCGAGCGCAAAGTGTTGCTAGCGGGCCTGAAATACGCTGGCGAAATGAAGAAGTCGATGTTCTCTGTACAAAACTTCCTGCTGCCAGCTCAAGGCGTATTGCCAATGCACTGCTCGGCTAACGTAGGTAAAGACGGCGACACTACCCTATTCTTCGGTCTGTCAGGCACGGGTAAAACCACCCTGTCTGCGGATCCAAAACGCTTCCTGATCGGTGACGATGAGCACGGCTGGGCACCGGGCGGCGTATTCAACATCGAAGGCGGCTGCTACGCCAAGTGTATCGACCTAAGCCAAAAGAACGAGCCAGTGATTTGGGATGCGATTCGTTTCGGTACTGTGCTGGAAAACGTGGTAATGGACGAGCACCGCGTGCCTAACTACAAAGACAGCAGCCTGACGGAAAACACCCGTGCGGCTTACCCACTCGAGCATATCGCTCAGCGTAAAGAAGACAACCGTGGCGCCGAGCCACACGCAGTGGTGTTCTTAACCTGCGACGTGTCTGGCGTATTACCACCGGTTTCTATCCTGAGCAAAGAGCAAGCGGCTTACCACTTCCTCTCGGGTTACACAGCTAAAGTCGGTTCGACTGAAATCGGTTCAACTTCGGCGATTCAGTCCACCTTCTCTACCTGCTTCGGCGCACCTTTCTTCCCACGTCCTGCGGGCGTGTATGCCGAGCTGCTGATGAAGCGTATCGAGTCATTCGGTAGCCAAGTGTACTTAGTGAACACAGGCTGGACTGGTGGCCCACACGGCATTGGTAAACGTTTCGACATCCCAACGACGCGCGCCATTGTCGATGCGATTGTCAGCGGTGAACTGAAAAACGTCGAAACCGTACACTTAGACACACTGAATCTGGCCGTACCTGTGGCGGTATCGGGTGTAGACACTAACCTACTCAACCCAGTGAACACTTGGAGCGATAAGGCACTGTACGCCGAATACGCCCAAAAACTGGCCGAAGCCTTCACTAAGAACTTCGCTAAGTACCAAGTGTCTGATGCCATCCGTAACGCAGGCCCAAAGGCATAAGCGCAGCGAATTCATTTAGATAATGTAATCAAACACATTGTTGAGTAAAAAAAGCGCGGGTTCAGCGATGAACCCGCGCTTTTTATTTGCCTATGGATTTTATGACTAATACCAATCGTATTAAATATCTGTTCATTCAGCGGGAGTTAAACGGGCTTTAGACAAGGCGAAGGCTTGAAGGCATAGTGGCGCTCTGTCGAAAGCCTTAAACGCACTAAAGTCACTGCGATAGATTTT
The DNA here is from genome assembly GCF_019457635.1 of Shewanella mangrovisoli. Classification (NCBI taxonomy): domain Bacteria; kingdom Pseudomonadati; phylum Pseudomonadota; class Gammaproteobacteria; order Alteromonadales; family Shewanellaceae; genus Shewanella; species Shewanella mangrovisoli. The sequence goes on along the minus strand of NZ_CP080412.1, from coordinate 221,888 downwards.
TTTGTGTTTTATTTCTTATCGATTAGTTAAACCAAGCTTAAATTAATGCTGCGTTTTTATAATCATCGATAACAACCATCATTATTTAGGAAGCGACACCCAAATGGAAAACCATAAACCTGTCACTGGATTCCAGCGATTTCTCAATGGCGTCGAAGTCGTCGGCAATAAACTGCCCGATCCGGCGGTGTTATTTGCGATGTTTCTGGGCTTAGTCTGGCTGATCTCTTGGGGATTATCGGGTGTCAGTTTTGATGAAATCGACCCTCGTACTGGCAACCCCATTCAAGTCGTGAATATGCTCGAAGGCGGCGCACTGACTGCGTTTACCTCGACGATAGTCTCCACCTTTGTGACTTTCCCGCCGCTGGGTGTCGTGCTGGTTGCTATGCTAGGTCTTGGCGTGGCTGAGCATACTGGCTTTATTAATGCTGGGCTGCGCTCAATTTTATCTGTTACCCCCAAGATGTTACTCACTCCGGTATTGATCGCCGTGGGTATCCTGAGCCATGTCGCGGTAGATGCGGGTTATGTACTGGTTATCCCGCTCGGCGCGGTGATCTTCTATGCCGCGGGTCGCCATCCCCTAGCCGGTATTGCCGCCGCTTTCGCGGGCGTATCCGGCGGTTTTTCTGCGACCGTGGGCGTGCCTTCGAGCCTTGATCCTATGTTAGCGGGCTTAACTCAAGCAGCGGCAAGATTATCCGCCGATCCCGCAGCCGCCACATTAACGATTAACCCACTGAATAATATCTTCTTTACGTCGGCCTCAGCCGTGTTAATCATCTTAGTTGGTTGGTTCTTAACGGATAAAGTAATTGAGCCGCGCCTAAAAAACACCGCGGTGAATGGCGATCCCAGCACACTCCCAACGCTTGATGAGCTGGCGCCCCATGAGCGCCGAGGTCTCAAATTCGCCATGGGCGCCATGTTGTTATGTGCCTTAGGGCTAGTGTTTACCGCCTATGGTGACAACTCTGCCTGGCGTGGTACCGATGGCGCGCTAACCAGTGCCTCGGCTCCCTTAATGCGCTCCATTGTGGCGATTATTTTTGTGTTCTTCCTCGTGCCAGGCATAGTCTATGGCTATGTTGCGGGCACGGCGAATAACCACAGGGCCATTATTCAAGGCATGAGTAAGTCCATGAGCGGCATGGGTTATTACATCGTCATGGCCTTCTTCTGCGCCCAGTTTATTTACGCCTTCGGTCAATCCAATTTAGGCGCATTAATGGCGATTAAAGGCGCGTTGGCGTTGAAAGAATTGGCCCTTCCTATGGGCGTGACTTTGGTGGGGATAGTGTTTCTCACGGCGTTCGTCAATCTATTAGTCGGCTCTGCGTCGGCCAAATGGGCTTTGATTGGAGCCATCATGGTACCCATGTTAATGGAACTAGGCGTATCGCCCGATCTGACCCAAGCCGCTTACCGCGTGGGCGACTCGTCGACCAATATCATCACTCCGCTGATGCCTTATTTTCCGTTGATTGTGGTGTTTTGCCAAAAATACGTTAAGGAATCAGGCATTGGCACTCTAGTGGCACTGATGTTGCCGTTTTCAATCAGTTTTCTCCTGCTTTGGAGCGGTTTCTTATTGGCTTACTGGGCCCTAGGTCTGCCATTAGGAATTGGCAGCTCGCTGACCTTCCCCGCACTATCTTAGCCTTAGTATAAATATCGCTTGGCTGAGAGCGTCGGCTGAGCTATCACAGATAAACAAAAATGGCGCCAACTCGATAAGAGCTGACGCCATTTTTATATCTATTGAATCAAACGATTGGGCTTATTTAGTATCCGATCTCAATACTAACTCGACACGGCGATTCTGCTGCTGCCCCGCCTCATCACTGTTGCTTGCAACGGGGGCATGCTCACCAATCCCTACGGCTTCCAATTGTTGAGTTTGAATACCATGACTCGTGGTCAATAACTTCACTATCGCCACTGCGCGGCGCTGGGATAGACCTTGGTTATAGGCTTGATTACCTTTGTCATCGGTATGACCCACCACATAAAAGGCACGCTTAGGGTTTGCCTTTAAGTAACTGGCAAGCACCTCGACAACGGGCTGCGCCTCGGGCAATAACTTGTCGCTATCGTACTCGAATAACAACCCTTCTAAGGCAACATGCCCCTTAGCTTCGATTTGGTCGGTCAGCGCCTCAAGATTGATCCCCACGCGGTCATCCTTAAGCTCAGTCTCCTCTAACACCCGCAAATCGGTCCATAACCCGCCGATATAACCTATGGTATAAGTGCTCACATGCACATTCCCCTCGGGGCGCGTTAAGGTATACCAAGCATAAAACTGACTGTCTTCATTACCGATATTCACTAGAGAATCGATAGCTCTGATAAACCTATCCTCCCTACCACAGGCCTTTCCCTGACACTCAAATTGCGACTCGAATCCGAGTTTAGTCAAAGCTACTTTGTAGTTAGTGAACACCTCGTAACCCGAATATTCCTTTGGTATTGAATAGCCATTTTGAGTCAACTTACCCGCACGCTCCACCAGCACAGGCTTATTGCTTGCATCCATTGAAGACACAAATACTGTGCTCGCAAAGCCTTGGCGTTTAAAGTCCTGGATATAGCTTCCCTTTAAGCGGCTGATAAGCGGATGATCCTCGGCGCCATTCGTATCCTTCTTTTGATTGTCTTTAAACTCGATTTGCTTAGGCGCCTGCTGTAAAAATGCGGCATTAACCGTGACTAAATCTAACGGCTCTGGGATCACCTCGAGCGTCGTAATATGAAGACCCGCAGAATCATTCATAACTGCCGCTTGTATGGCGGTATAAAACTCTTTTTGCTCATTCTTCACTCGAGCAAACAAGTAACCACTTTCAACACCAATAACGCCATCCAACAGGGCAATTTTTTCTCGCAATAGGCGAGAATCACCACAGGCCTCAAGCAGACACTCGAATAGGACTTCGCCACCAAGCTTTTTAATCTGCTCACGGTAATTATCGAGAATATGCACAGGGCTGTATTCGGGCGCTAATTTGTATTTTTGCTGATGGACCTGACCGAAGATAGGCTTAAAACGATAGTCAGATCTTTGTTCACCCGCGCTGATAATAAAGGGATATTCTGCATAATGGCGCGTCAATTCATCCTTTAATTTCGCAGTAGGAAAAGGCGTAAATAATCCCTCATCCGCCGCCATTAATGACAATGGCAATAGGCTCGTCGACATAGCCAATAACCCCGCTAAATAACTCCGCTTAGAAACACGCATCAATATTTACCCTCCATAGAAATACTGCTGCGAAAAGTAACACTAAACAGATTGTGCAATAACAAATATTAAACAAGTTAATACTTTAGCGTGATTGAGGCGATGGGTTGTACAGGCAAAAATAGCTGTCGAAAATGCAGACTGATTTAAAAACAGCCGCATTTTGACCGGAAGGATGCCAAACGTTGTCGTGAAAGGGATTTCACATCAAGCCGCATGTTTTATCACAAGCGGCGTCGATTTTTATCCACTCAGACCGATACTCACTCCCTTCTTAGTCACCTAGGCTCATGCTATTTGGCTTGGCCACAAATAACACTGCAACACGTTGAATACTCGACGTTATCAGATGACTCCGCGCTAACTCAGTGCAATGGAAATTGCCGAATTGATGTAAGGACACAAGATGTTTAAACCTAAACTGCTCTCTTTGCTGATCGCCACCAGTTTGCTGACGGCTTGTTCTGGCTCCGACGATAAAGATGACACCACCACGACGCCAGAGCCGACGCCACCCACAGAATACGCCCATAAAGTCACAGGTCAGGTCACTTATATCGGCGCTATCGCCGGGGCCAACGTGTGCGTGGATCTCAACCAAGACTTAAGCTGCTCAGAGGGTGAACCGAGTACCACTACGGACACTGACGGTAAGTATCAAATCGATTGGAAAAGCGCGACCGAAAAACCTAACTATTACCTGCTGGCTAATTGGATTGATAACGCGCCTTCATCGGCACGCTCAGCATTGGCGGTTAGCACCGCCGCAGCTCACACAAACGCCACCGCAGGCGGTATGAATATCGTTGCCCTGCCCGATCATGCGGGTCATATCAACGCGCTGACCAATATTGAGTTTTCACGCTATCGCAAGCTGATTGAATCCGACTTAACGCCACAGCAAGTGATTGAGTTCCGCGCCAAACTCAAAAAATTATACGCCACTGGATTTAAACAAGTCGAAACTGATTTATTTAGTCTTTCGCCCGAAATCACCCTGCAACCAACATTTCTCGACACCCTGCTGTTACACGATTATCTGCTGAACCTCACCAATGAGCGCACAGTGGAAATTTTAGCGGCTATCGAAGTGTTAATCGCCGCATTTGAAGCCTTCGAGAATTTAATCCTAGGGTATGGCTTTGGCACAGAGGCTTATCTGCAAACCAATCCCGTTGCCGTCACTAATAAGGTGGAGAGCACCTTAGTGTCCTTCGGTTATATGGAAGCGCCAGTTGATGGTAAGGCGATGAACAGCACTGACTGGGATACAGTGTTTAGCAGCATGCTCAATCATACCGACGCATCTCATGTGCTCAACATCGCCACCGTTCGCAACAGCCACTTTGTCAGCTTAGATTATGGTACTGCTGACCAAACTCTTACTGGGGTATTTTCAGGTGACGCTGTGATGATCTTCGACAACTCGTCTGGAGAGGAGGTCCCTACCGAATGCTGGAATGAGCCGATGAAAAAATGGATCAATGCCTCGCGTAACGACCAAGGGTATGTCCTTAAAGAACCTGTAATTGAAGGCAATCAACTAAAAACCGTTTATGCCGGCACTGAAGTCCCTGTCGAAATGAATTTCCATAAGTATCAAAACACGGCCGCTGACTGGCAGGATTTGCTGGCAAACCTCCCGAGCGACCTTAAACTGGCGTCACTCAGTTGGCCTTCACAAATATATCGCATGGACATTAAGCAAACGGCTGATGTGCTATGCCGCGCAGAAGATCCCATCACCTATGAAACGGGCGTTGAAACCGCGAGCGAGCTTTCCTCTAGCGTGATCGTGGAGCTATTGTGGCCCTTCGCTTACCCCGAGAGTTACGTTGAGGACTCAACGAATAAATTCATCATTCTCGATAGCTTCGGTCAGCCTGAAAGCCAACATGAATGGAGCATTAGCACCAGCCCGAACGGCGGCAAGCTGCTAACTATCACTGAAATTGTGGAGGATCCGATTGCGAGCCAGATGGTGCAACCTCGCTACTACCTTGTGACCTCAAACTTGCTGACTGAAGTTGAGCTAAACACGGCATTTGATACGACTGACAATAAACAGTTATATCGCTTTACCTACGACCAAAGCTTCAGCAATACCCTGTACAACCACTTTAAGTCGCTAGCAAAATAAACCTTACTCCCTCCGCGCCCCTGAGTTGATTCCTCGGGGCGCTTATCTCAACTTAAGTCGCGATGCACCGTAAAGAGTCCATTAGAGGCAGATAAACGCATCTCGCTCATAGTAAAAGATAATCGCTTCAAGCAGTTCCTGTTCACTCGGCAGCGCTTTTTGCTGCTTAAGATTATCAATCACATCCTCTATTTGATCCGTGTTTAGCAGGTAACCATAGTCACTGTGGCCTAAGCCATCCTCAAAGGCATCAATTTCGTCATCCGAGAGATCCCTCATATCGGCCACTACCGGGAATAATAACGTGGTCAGCTGTAGGGATTCACCGTCATCAAGATCTTGATAAACCAGCCAATAACTTAATCCCGGTTGTTCGATGCACTTTCTTATCCAGCGCTGTAGCGACTCAGGCTGACCAAAGAATGAAGTGATTTTCATAATGTCCTCGAAATGGCGTTGTCATAGTAAAACCGAGTGAGTCAAAGAGTTGCATGGTCATAGAGGTTATTCACCACTCCCAAGATGCATACAAGTAACTGATGGGAATTCTCGCGACTCAACCCGCCCCAAGAATACGAGAGGATATCTGCGTCCATCAAAGCCAAAATCACAATTCATCAATTCGATGGACAAAACCCAAACCAAAATTAAACAAACATCACTTTACGATATGTATTTTTAAACATTATCCATTTAGGCATGGTGTTATTTAGGTTTTGGTTATTTTCAAACCAAGCTTGGTGATGTTTCACAAAACCCGTTACGCCAACTGTGGTACCTTAAGCGCCCAAAAAACGTGTCAGGGCTGAGCTTTTACGCCAAAAACGAGGGCAAGCCAGTAAATAGATAACTAGTCTTAAGACACAAAATGCCGCGGTAACTGGGGAGTTTCGCAAGAATGAAGAGCAAGAGTTTATTAGGCAACATTGGTGTGCAAGTGGTTATTGCCATGATTATTGGCGCACTGGTTGGTTTTACCATGGGCGAAAGTGCGAGCATCTTCGCCCCACTGGGCACCATTTTTATCCATTTAGTCAAAATGCTAGTGATCCCACTGGTGCTGGTGTCTATCATCAGCGGCGCCGCCAGCCTAGGCGATAGCCCCTCGGCGGGTAAGATTGGTGTCGGCACCTTCGGTTTCTTTATTGTCACCTCGGGGATTGCCGTTGCCTTAGCATTAGTCATGGGCAATATGTTTACCCCCGGCGCGGGTGTCGACTTTACCGCCCATAGTAGTAGCGGCCTGATGGAAGTCACCGCCGAACATGGCGCACTGCCTGGGGTAATGGATACCTTTATTGGCATGATCCCAACCAACGTGTTCGAATCGCTGACTGGCGGGAATATCCTTCAAATTCTGGTGTTTAGTATATTTTTCGGTATCGCACTGACCAAGGTCAAAGGCGATGGCGCTAAGCCCATCATGGCAGCGTTAAATACCGTCGTCGACGCCTTTGTGTGGATGATTAACTGTGTGATGGTGATTGCGCCCATTGGGGTGTTTGGCTTGATGGCCGATTCCGTCGGCACCTTCGGTTTCGATGCCTTAGAAGTAGTGTTTAAGTTGTTTGCCGTGTTTGTGGCCGCGATTCTGATCTACGGTTTTGTGTTCTTCCCCTTAGTGGTGCAGCTGTTTTCTAGGGTATCGGCACGCCAATTTATTTCGGCGATGAAAAAACCTCAGGTGATGGCACTGTCGACGGCTTCATCCATGGCAACGCTGCCGGTGAATATGGAAACCTGCGAAGAAAATCTTAAGGTTTCTAAGGCCACCACCGCCTTTGTGCTGCCTTTAGGCGCCACCATCAATATGAGCGGCAACGCGATTTACTATGGTTTAGTCGCCATGTTCTTCGCGCAAATGTACAACGTCGATCTGTCGATGACCGCCTATGCCGCGATTATCTTTACCTCAACCTTAGGCGCCATTGGCCAAGCGGGTGTGCCTGGTCCATCATTTTTAGTGGTCGCTGTGCTACTGGCCGCCGGTATTCCCATTGACGGTTTACCATTGTTATTCGCCCTCGACCGGGTGTTTGACATGATCCGCACCGCGCTCAACATCACAGGTGATGCCGCCTGCGCCGTGATTATGGATAAGTACACCGCAGAGCCAAGCTCGAACTAACTGTGCGAATACATTGATATACCAAGGCTTGAATAGGCTTGCTTATTCAAGCCTTTTTTATGGTTTAAACTTCGAGATACCGCATCTTATCCCACTGATTTTGTATCACTTAATGCAGATTAATGTGATCTTGGCGACGCCTTGGGCTAAGCTCAAACGGCGCCGCCTCGCAATTTGTATTTCTTTATCCGCCAAGCCACACGAGCACAATGTCTTTCTGCGATAATGGCTTGGCTACCATCAGTCCAAAGGAGTGTTGCACTATGTCCGTATTTGCCCCTGCAAGCCCTTTTGCCGACTTTATCTATCGTCATTTCCGTGCCATTCACGCCCTTAAACTCGGCCTCGCCCTACTGATTGCCGTCACCATTAACGCCATTTGGTCGCCGCCGCATTTTATTTGGAGCATGGTGACCATAGTGATCATTATGATGAGTCTGCCGCAGGTGGGCGGCGCGATTGAAAAGTCCCTGCAACGGGCGGTAGGCACTTGTTTAGGTTCGGCTTATGGCGTGATGTTAGTGGCCACCATCGACAGTTATTGGCTGATTATGGGGCTGCTGATCTTAGGGGTCACACTGATCTGTTTTATCTCGGCGGGACGCTACAGCTATGCCTATCTGGTGGCGGGATTCACCATTATTATCGTAGTGGGCGATGCGAACCACGACACCTCAGAGGCGCTCTGGCGCACGGCAAATATTCTGCTCGGTTGTGTTATCGCCATTCTGGTGTCGCTGTTTATCTTCCCGATTAAGGCCAAACAGGACTGGCGCAGCCAGCTCACTAATGCCATCGACAATATGGCCAAAGTGCTGACCCAACATCTACAGGCCCCCGCCAACCATGATTTAGATTTTCGCGCCGAACTCGAAGCGGCCATGAAGGCGGTATTAACCCAGAAGAAACTGTTTTTCTCCCTCGAGTGGGAAAGCCAAACCCTGAAAAAACATAAAGTGCTGCTGGCGGAATTAGTTAATAAACAGGTTAGGTTGATCACCCTACTCGAGTTATTACCTTTGAGTCGCTGGCAGGAGGCCGACAAAGAGGCATATCACCAAATCAACAAAGTCGCCGCCGAGCTTACAGCTTATCTGCAACGCCTTGGCGAATTTGTTGCAGGCAAAACAGCCACATTGCCCACACTACCAAATGCATTAGAGCAGGAGTTGCAACACAGATTACAACTTAGCTTGGCAACACCCGCGCCAGACCACACCTCAACCTCTGTGGCAAACGAGGTAGCGCAGGGATTTGCCCTCACGGGATACGGCTGGCTTATCTATCAACTCGCCATCGCCGTCGAAGCCCTCTACGCCGATATCGAGATTATCGAAATCGCCTATAGCGGACAAACCGTGTTACATAAAACCGACAAGCCTTCATAGGCTGTTACCACGGGGAATGGAAGCGAAAATCACTCAGTCAGATCAAGATAAACCCTTGGCAGCCCTTGCACTCGCAGGGGCTTAATGAAAAGATACCGCCCTAATAAAAATTCGATGTGTGGACTGTTTTCATGCGCTTGTTTTCCCCTTCCGTTATCGCCATTGCCTGCTTATCGGCGGGTTCACTATTCACCACCCAGTTAGCCGTTGCCGCGACTACCGAAGTCGCGCAGCCTGAAGTGACGACTACTGGAGCTGCAAACGCTGAGGCCGCTAAAACTGACACGGTTGACACCAGTGCCGAAAGCAGCGCTTTGCCCGCAACAGAAGCGGCTCCCGAAGCCGCAGTGATAGCGACACCGGCTCGCGCCAATACCTTTGTGAATGATGCCATTCTCCCGCCGAGCATCACGTGGCACGGTGCCAGTGAGTCGTTGTTACTTAGCGCCGATAACGAATGGGCGACGCCCTTCGAGCAAAGCAACGGCACCGAAAGCCCAAGCTATGACGACACCATCACTTGGCTCGACCGATTAGCGGCCGAAACCACCAAATTGCAGAAAGTCAGCCTAGGCAAGAGCCCTCAAGGGCGCGACATTTGGATGTATGTCGCCAGCAGTGAAGGCATTAACGAATCGGCGCGCCTTAAGCAAAACACTAAGCCGACGATTCTGGTGCAGGCGGGGATCCACGCGGGCGAAATCGACGGTAAAGACGCCGGCATGATGCTGCTGCGGGATATAGTCAAAGGTGATAAAAGCGACCTGCTCGAAAAGGCTAACTTGCTGTTTGTGCCTATGTTTAGCGTCGATGCCCATGAGCGCAGCGGCGAATTTAATCGTGTTAATCAACGTGGCCCAGTCAATATGGGTTGGCGCACCAATGCCAATAACCTCAACCTTAACCGCGACTACGCCAAGGCCGACACCTTAGAAATGCAGCATATGCTGCGGGCGATTAATGTGTGGCAACCGGATCTGTATATCGATGTGCATGTCACCGACGGTATCGATTACCAGTACGACATCACCTTCGGCTACAATCTCGCCCAAGGTTTGAGTCCCGCCAGTTTCCGTTGGCTCGAAAATAGCTACCGCCCAGCGGTAGAAGCTGCGCTAAGCGCCCAGGGCCATATCCCAGGTCCACTGATTTTCGCCGTCGACAATACCGATATCACTAAAGGCATGTCACTGTGGAACCCTAGCCCACGTTTCTCTAATGGTTATGGTGATGCCCGCCATCTGCCCACCATTTTGATTGAGAACCACAGCTTAAAACCCTTTAAGCAGCGCGTACTTGGCACCTATGTGATGCTAGAGCAAACCCTAAAAACCGTGGGCGACCAAGCGACCAAGTTAAAGAGTGCGATTCAAGAGGATAAATACCGCGCCTCGCCACTGATCACCTTAACGTGGAAATCGGCACCACTGGCTAAAGGTTGGGATTTTAAAGGCATAGATTACAAGTTAGAGCAGAGTCCGATTAGCGGCACCGAAGTAGTACGTTGGACGGGCGAGCCTAAGTTGTACCCGAATTTACCTGTGATTGCCGAAACTGTGCCCGATATAAAAGTCACTCGCCCGAGTGCTTACTATATTCCCGCCCAGTGGACACAAGTGATCGACCGCTTAAATCTACATGGCATTCGGATGACACGTTTAAGCAAGCCAACAGAGCTTAAATTGCAGCAATACAGCTTGAGCAATCCGGTGTTTAATACCAAGGCGTTCGAGGGACGACTCACTGTGAAGGCCGACTCGACACTGGCGAAACTGACCACCACCTTGCCCGCGGGCACAGTGAAAATCAGCACAGATCAACCCTTAGGCGATCTGGCGATTTTACTGCTCGAGCCACAATCACCGGACTCGTTACTGCAATGGGGCTTCTTCAACCCTATCTTTACCCGTACCGAATACATTGAGGACTACGCCGTAGAGCCGCTGGCCACCAAGATGCTGAAGGAAGATCCAAAGCTGCAGGCCGCATTTAATAAAGCGCTGGAAAACCCAGAGTTTGCCGCCGATCCCGAGGCACGCTTACGCTGGTTCTATGAGCGCAGCCCTTACTACGATAATCAATATCTTAAATATCCAGTCTACCGTAGCCGTTAATCCCCGCAGTTAAAAACAGCAAGGATTAAGCAGGCTTACGCGCACTGATGCTATACACCAAGGGCACATGTTGCCCTTGGTGTTTTAGCACATAACGGCCATCGGCTTGCGCCTCTAGCCCTGCGAAACAGTTATAGGGGCTAAACGCAAACTCGTGAAAGAGCTCCAACACTAAGCCCGCCTGCAATAAGGCATTGATCACCTCAGACAAGCTATGCGACCAGCACATTAAGGTTTGCTGCTCATCACCGGCATTCTCGGTATAGGTCCCTTCCTGCTCTATATCTGGCTCACCGCGATTAAAATAGCTATACCCATCGAATAGCTGCTGCGCCGGATGAAACTCGACCATGTAAAACTGTCCGCCGGGCTTTAAACACGCCGCAATGGTCTGCGCCCAGAGCGTTAAATCCGGCAGCCACACAATCGCGCCATAGGAGGTAAAGACAATATCTTGCGGCTCAACCTTGCCCGCCACGCTGTAGACATCGCTACAGATAAACTCGGCGGACAACTGCGTCTGCTCCGCCAGCTTGTGCGCCTCAGCAATCGCCACCTCGGATAAATCGACCCCAGTCACCTTTGCGCCCATTCGCGCCCACGACAGGGTATCTAAACCAAAGTGACATTGCAGATGCAGTAGGCTCTTACCCGCCACCGCAAGCTCATTTAATTCGATTTCCGTTAAGGAGGTGTTGCCATTCAAAAAGCCTTCAACATCATAAAAATCAGAGGTTAAGTGCACCCGAGTGCGGGCATCCCAAGCGATTTTATTGGTCGTTAAGTAATCCATGTGAATCCTTTCTGGTTATGCTGTTAGCCACGTTGGCTGAATGGACACACGCTAACCGAATAAGTGAGTAATTTCACCACTCTTTGGGAAAAATCACTCATTCAGCGGACATGTCCGCCTACGGCCAAGCGGACGCATTTGAAGTATTTAACTGATAATTAAGGAATTTAAAAGTTGGCATAGGATGTGCTATCTCTCGACATAGCAATTATCGCCATAGACTCCGCACTCTGCAGCTTATCGAGTGTCGATAACAAGGAAGAAGAAAATGTCACTACGCCCTTTTATATTCACCCTCGGATTTGTCGCCGCCTTTACCGTTGGCGTGTCACTCACTGGCTGCATTATCAATGTGAACGCCGCTGGCATGCCGGATTTAGATCACCAGCAACGTGAACTCAGCCTAGATGCTCAAGACTTACAAGAACTCGTCGCCGAAACGGGTGCGGGCAGCCTTGAAATAATCGGCGTCGAAGGCCTAACCCAAATTAAGTTAGTCGCTGATATCTATAGCAATGACGATAGCAAAGTGATTCTCACCCTTGAGAAAAAGGCTAACAAAGCCCAGCTTAAGGCCGACTTTGAATCCCATAGCAGCTTTAGCAATTACTCGCCTTATATCGACCTTAAGTTACAAGTCCCTGCCGGATTAGCACTGGACATTGACGATGGTTCGGGTGCGATTTTGATCAACAAGATGACCGCGGATATCAAGGTCAAGGATGGCTCGGGCGAACTGGTTATCCATGGCGGCAATAATGTCAGCATCGACGATGGTTCTGGCGCGATTGAAGTCAGCCAAGTGAACGGCAACCTCGCGATTGTCGATGGCTCTGGCGGCATCCAAGTCAATGATATTAAAGGCAGCATCACCATCGATGACGGCTCTGGCGAAATCAACGTCGCCAATGTGCAAAACACAGTCACCATCAACGATGGCTCAGGCGATATCAACGTGGTGAACACTAAGGGCTTAACCATTCTCTCGGCAGGTTCAGGGGATGTGAGCTTCGATAAAATCGATGGCCCAGTAAGCAAACACTAAGCCCGTTAGACCAACAGCATTACCGCTCCACCAACTTCCCGGCGTAGAGACTGATGTTGCAGTACCCAACCAAATGTCAGTCTTCTACCCACCCCTTTGCGTTACCGTTCCATGGACATTCTTATGCACTTTATGCCACTAACCCCTTGTAGTGGCATCTTTTTTGGTGCGACCATAAAACTTAAATTTGCGATAACCAGACTTTAACCCCGCGAATTTGTTAAGATAATTCACCTTCCCGCTTCGATAGTCACAAAGTCACGCAGCATTGCCTGTAAGGTCGAAAATATGGATCAGTTTTCGGAATACCAACAAGAAATTGAATCGCTTTCCCGCTCGGATAACCCAAGAGAAATAATGGAAGGACTAGGGGATATTTGTTTTGATGGCGAAAGCTTTTATCACAATGGTAATACAGCCCTAGCTAAACACATTTTCGAGCATATTTACGCCTTAGATGCGCACTCGGACTATTTCTCACACGCCAGAACAGTCGCCAAAACCTTCCTCATTAGCCTAGGAGAAATACCTCCTATTTCCCTAGAGGAGACTATTTTACAAATGCAGCATGAGAATACTGCGTTGAGCCAACAGCAGCTGAATCTATTGATTGCGAAGCGTATTTTTAGGGAGTTTAGTCATCATCAAGACACTATCCGCACCACGCTGGAGTATCTCAATAAAGCTGAAGCACTCGCGCCTTTGTGCAAAAGCGACCTTCGTTTTAAAGCCTTAGTGAATGCGGCAAGTCATACTGCCGCAAACCATACCACTGACCTACAAACCGATTGAGGTTAACCCAATTGAACTTTGGCGAAATGGCTGAAGACGATGACTCGACTGATTTTGGCCAGCTTTATCGCCATATAACAAAATCCACAAGGTTCACCAGAAGCGATTAATGTCATGCCCTCCAAGCTGACTTGTTTCAGCTGTTGCGTCGCCATTCGGATCGCTTGGATTTCAGCATGGGCGGTACAATCATGCAGCGCCAGCACCCGATTCACCCCTTCAGCCACAATCCGCCCAGACTCATCCACAATCACAGCAGAAAACGGCAGGCCAGCACCTTCGACTTCCTTTTGCGCCAACGCCAAAGTGTGGTTAACCGCAGGTAAAAAGTGATTACACATCAGTCGCTTCCTCTGCGTAGTGTTGTGCTAGTTGCAACCCCATGGCCGCGGACTTTGCCAGAGCCTGTTGTAACGACTGCTGATGTCGATTATCGGCAAACTCTTGATATTCAGAGGCGACTTCAAAAATCTGCTCAACACCCAAATACTTACTCAGGGTACGTAGATGCGGCACCAAATGCCCATGCCGTTCGTTTACGCCACCCGCCTCAAAGCCGAACTCACCACAGGACGTCAAAACCACTAAGGTTTTGCCTGACAGTAATGGGGCTAGAGGCGCATCCCCACGGTTTAAGTCAAAATCGAAGGTCTTGTTAATCCTCACAATCTGATCAAACCAAGCTTTAAGCTGAGCAGGCATACCGTAATTGTACATAGGTGCAGAAATCACAATCAGATCGGCCGCAGACACCTCCGCAATCAATTGATCCGATAATGCCAATTGCTGCCGCTGCGCCGCAGAGCGTTTAGCCTCCGGCGTGAACACCGCACCTATCCACTGTTGGTTGATAAAATCTGGTGGATTCATTCCGACATCACGGTAAGTATACTCAGCTGTAGCACAGTGAGTTTTAAAGCTAGCAATAAATCGTTCTGCCAATTGTTTAGAAATAGAGTTATGCGCTGGATTATCATTTAACACAGCTCTAACGCTTGAATCTATATGAAGAATATGTGTCATCTTAAGTCTCTCTTTAGCTGAAAATACCCAGTTATTGTGATTTTTCAGCGAGTGACAGACAAACGACTAAAACGCATTTACAGGTGAGCCAAACTCATCTATTTTCAGCTAATACTTATCGAAGGCGGATGACAATGCAGGTTTCATTACAAGCGTTAAAAGCATTTGAAGCAGCAGCCAGACTCGGCAGCTTTAAATTGGCAGCGCTAGAGTTATCACTATCACCGACCGCAATATCGCACCATATCAGCAATCTAGAACAGCGCTTGGATGTCGCGCTCTTTCAACGCCAGGCCAGACGCATTAGTTTAACGCCAGCTGGCGAGCGTTTATCAACCGTGACCACTCAAGGATTTCAGGCCATAAATCAAACCTTGGACGATATCGCGAGTACTGGACGCCATATTAAGGTCGCCACCACATCGTCACTTGCGGCGTTGGTCTTGATACCCGCACTACAACAGTTTTACGCGACTCACCCACAAACCCAAGTTGAAGTCGCGACAGGCGAAGATATGCAGCATGATGCCTTTACGCTACCGCTGCGCTTTGGGGATCTGCGCCATCAACATCCTGATGATGTATTAAAAACAGAGTTCTTTAATATGTTTGCCACACCAGCGGCTGCATCATTGCCAGCAGGTCTTAAGCCTCTGACCATATACACAACAAGATGGAAAAATAATAACTTACCACCACCGCCGCTAACGGACTGGTTGTCACAGCAAGGCTTGCAAGACTCTGGATTGGATATCAAATACTATGATCAGGAGTTGTTTGGTATTCAGCAGGCGCTCGCAGGGCAAGCTTGGGTATTTAGCTCTACCACGCTCACCCAACAATATGTACAGGCTGGGATATTGCAAGCCGTTAACCCTAACGCTGTAAAATCAGCGCTTTGCTATTACATCCCCAATAAAGCCCTACTAAGCAATCGGCATAACGCACACTTTATTGACTGGCTACAAGCAACCTTAAATACATAAGGAGCAGCGGCGTCGATACTGCCGATGCTCAGTTCCATGGAAGAACTTAGTTTCGGTAATGGTTCGAGGGGCTAATAGGCGGCATCATGGCTTCTGGCTATCGTATTCCCTAATTGCCTGCCGCAGGCTTTCGCACTGTTACGCCAGTGACTCGCCGTAAATACGTCCCTGTAGGCTCTGCTAAAACATCCATGTTTTAGAAGGTCACTGGCGCAACAATGCTTGATTGGGTGCAACCATTGATAACCGAGTTATGCCTGACCTGATTTTTCTCCTACTTACCAATATATTCGGAGACAAACTCCTCAAGAAATCTAGTTTTGACATACTCCTTATACTCTCTTGCATTAAGTAAGCGGTCGCTTGAGGGATTATTTCTTATGAAAAAGCATCTGTTGTCCCAAACTGGAAATGGGGAAGGCTTTACATCAACCATAAGCACAAACAAATCAGTGCCTACGTCTACAAGACTCCATTCAACCAAATTACAAATTCCTTTCCCTAATCTGCCTAAAACAGTATCTTTGAACTTAAGAACGAAATCATCATGGTTGTTATCAACATAAGATAAGTCCTTTTGCATTCCGAGAATTTTACCTGAATCATTAACACCAACGAGTAAAGTGCCACCTTGGGAGTTCAAGAAGGCCGCAATAGTCTTTGTGCATTCATATTTAAGATTTTTGTTCTTTGAATTCGATGTAACGTCATATTCGAATGAAGATTTGAACTCAAGCTGCTTCCCTTCCTTCTTTTTGGCAAGATGAAGTATTTTTATGGCATGTTCACTGAGTCGATCAGTGTTCAATTTAAGAATTTTCGCAAGATAATCTGAATCTGATTGACCGCCCCTAGCGGTTAGATATGAGGCGTATTTAACTATTTGATTAATTTCTTTAGAGCCTAATGGATACTTTCTGCATACTTCGCTCACTTTTTTATAAGCTTCTACACAAAGTTTATAATAGCTCGGTACGCATTCTTCATAGTGGCCACCACTGTTGATGTAATTAAGTAATGCGTCAACATTTGACTTGTTTTCATTAAACAAAACATCCAAACAAAGTCTAAATGTAGCATTAATCCAATTTTGCAGTGACTCTGGATAAAGCTTTTCATTCGGCAGATTTATTGAGCCTTGAATTGCTAAAAATGCCTTATAAACATTTGGGTAATGATGAACAAGCTCATGGATATCCGCCAACAAAAATTGTTTTTCGCGAACTCTAATAAGTAGTATCCATTCGCAATAAAAATACTGAATTTTTGGGTTTGAAAAAATTCGCTCATGCTCAGACAGAAAGCGTCTTGCTCCCTCAACAGAATATGATGACATCAATGACACCCTTTACAAAACTCAAGCAAAATACATCCTAATAATCAGATATATACCAGAATATAAAACGACATGCTAACCAAAATTCAGAATTACATTTTAACATCTGACACCTTGTAAATTGTGCCACTGTGTTGAGTATTGCGACAAATTTACCAAGCAATCCCATTGCTAAGTTTTGTTACGAAATGGTGGAATTGGGGCATTTACGGGCAGGATGCTCAGTGATTAACGGGATTAAGCACTGACATGGAAGTGACCGTTGGCGGCATGGATGCCGCCGTCGAGCCCTCAGGGATGAGTTCATGGCGAGTCACTGGAATGGCTGAGCTTAATCGTTCCCCGCTAACATTCCGAACTCAATCATTGCCAGCTTTTGATTGCGGCTTAACTTCTTAACCGCGATTTCTCGCTTGAGAGCATCGCTGCGGGTGCCGACTTGTTCTTGATACATCAGGGTTAATGGCCCTTTGCCGCGCAGGTACTTTGCTGCTTTTGGGCTGTTTGATTGATGTTCGTTAAAGCGGCGTGCGACATCTGTGGTGATGCCTGTGTATAAGTGGCCATTGGCGCAGCGGATAAGGTACAGATACCACATCGAGACTTGTTCTATCTCTGACGCCGCACCTTGCTCCGAAGTAACAGCTTGCTCAGCTCCTAGCGCTTCTGGCTTGCTAGAAAACTGAGCTTTGGTAACGGCTTGAGTTTGGCTAGCCCCTTTTTTGGGGCTAGCCGAGTGAGTTGAATTAGCGGCTTCAATCACTAAATCGGTCACCCGTTAGCGCCTACTTAGTCATGCCGAGCAGGCTTAGGAAGAAGGCATATTCCTGCGCTGTGTCTTGATACTGGCGGTAACGGCCACTCTTGCCACCGTGTCCTGCATCCATATTAACGTCGAATAACAACACCTTATCGTCCAGTTTGTACCATTTATTTTGCACTTCACGCAGTTTTGCTACCCATTTCGCAGGCTCGAAATACTGCACCTGCGAATCATGCAAACCTGTGGTCACCAATAGGTGTGGGTACTCATGGTCGGCAACATTGTCATAGGGCGAGTAGCTGAGCATATAGTCGAAATAGGTTTTCTCGTTTGGATTGCCCCATTCATCGTACTCATTGGTGGTGAGAGGAATAGACTCATCGAGCATGGTCGTGACCACATCCACAAAGGGCACGTGTGCCGCAATAGCAAAGTACTTGTCAGGCGCCATATTGGCAATCGCGCCCATTAATAGCCCGCCGGCACTACCACCCGAGGCCACCACTTTATTTTTATCGCCATAACCTTGCTCGGTTAAGGCGGCGGTGACATCGATAAAGTCATTAAAGGTATTCTTTTTATTCAGTAACTTGCCCGCATCGTACCAGGGGCGACCTAACATTTCGCTGCCGCGCACATGGGCGATGGCATATACAAAGCCGCGGTCGAGCAGACTGATAACCGACGACGAAAAGTCAGGCTCTACAGTGTAACCGTATGAACCATAACCATATTGGTACAGAGGGTTAGTGCCGTCTTTCGTGAACTTATCCTTACGATACACCAAAGACACTGGCACCTTAGCGCCATCGCGGGCGGTGACAAATAAGCGTTCGGCGCGGTACTGGCTGGCATCGAAGCCGCCGAGCACTTGTTCCTGCTTAAGCAAATCGCGTCTATCGGGATTGCTTAAGTGGTACTCATAAATCGCCTCGGGCGTGGTCAGGCTCGAGTAGAAAATCCGCAATTTGTCGCTATCTTGCTGGGCGTTAACATCTAAACCAAGCACATAAGCAGGTTCATCAAAACTTAGCTCAAAGGGCTTTTGACCATTGAATGGCATCACTTTAATGCGCGTCAGGCCATTCTCGCGGGTTTGAATAATCAGGTAATCCTTCAGCACCAGCTCGTCTTCGATGCGCGCATTGGGATTATGGGCAACCACTTCCTGCCATTTAGACTTATCGGCGGCATCCTTAATCGCCACTTTCATCAAACGGAAGTTAGTCGCCTGCCAGTTGGTCAGGATGTAATAGCTGTCGCCCAGCTTAGAGACGCTATATTCATGGCCTTCTTCTCGCGCGAGCACAGGTTTGAATAGGCTTAGTGGATCGTTAGCATCCAGCACCGACACTTCGCTAGTGGTGGTGCTCTCGTGGAACAGCACAATTTGCGACTCGTCTAAACTCTTGCCGAGGGAGATGTAGTAAGCATCATCTTGCTCCTCATACACCAACACATCGCGCGATTGTGGCGTGCCGAGTTCGTGGCGATATACACGGTAACCCAGCAGGGTTTGCAGATCCTTAGCGATATAAAACACATGGCGATTATCATTGCCCCAAACGATACGACCCTCTGTGTTTTCAAGCACATCGGTGATCATGGCGCCGGACTCAATATCTTTAAAATAGATGTGATACACGCGGCGGCTTAGCACATCTTCACCGAAGGCCAGCATGGTTTCATCTGGGCTGACGCTGACGCCACCTAAACCATAAAACTCATGGCCCTTGGCGCGCTCATTCACGTCCAGCATCATTTGCTCAATCCCGTCACTGCCTTTGCGAGCGATCAGCGGATATTCGCCGCCCTCTTGGTAGCGGCGGTAATAGCTGTGCTGGTGCCATTGGTAAGGCACGCTCGACTCATCGGCAACGAGGCGCCCAGTCAGTTCGTTAAACAGCCCATCCTGCAATGACTTAAGCGGCTTAAAGTAAGCTTGGGTATAACGGTTTTCGGCATTCAGATGCGCCAACACCTTAGGATCTTGGCGTTTATCGTCGCGCATCCAGTAGTAATCGTCGGTACGAGTGACCCCGTGCAAGGTCATCACATGGGGGATTTTTTCCGCAACGGGCGCAGAGACTTGCCCTTTTGGAGTGGAGCAACCGGGTAATAGCATAGCGAGACCTAAAGTAAGCAGCAGAGTGCGCATGTATACGTCCTTGTGACGTTCAAACACCATCGTGGGGCACGACGGCAAGCCAATAAGTTGATGTGCCAGATATGATATACCCAAGCTAGCGCTTGTTGCGAGTTTCCTAAAGATTGCGCTTGCTTTAGGTTCTCAAGGCATTGTGCGCTTGCGCAAACATTGCCCAATTTGTGGCGCGATTTTATTGCCATTCCAACTAAATAGGCGCAACATAACCGCGTTTTTAGGCCAAGGCCTAGCAACAATTCTCAGGGCGGGGTGAAACTCCCCACCGGCGGTAAATAGTGTCGTGAGCGTTTTCACTTCCACTAAAGCCCGCGAGCGCCCGAACGCAATTTCGGGGTCAGCAGATCTGGTGACTTAGCTTGTCTCGTTATGGTTAACGCCTATCGAGCGCTACTATTCCAGAGCCGACGGTAATGGACTGTTTGCAAACATAGCAACGGTACTGAGTCCGGATGGAAGAGAATGTAAGACAACATCAGGATGCAGGCGCTTCGTTTCAGCCAATGAGCGAAACCTACCGCCATCTGAATGTTAGCCTCATATTTTGCAATGTGCCGACGTAAGCCATTGAGCTTAAATGGGTCTATTGCTACAGCTCAATCCCTTTGGGGTAACGGCTGTATTTCTGCACGCCCTGATTCTGGAAATTCCCATGTCGTATTTTTGAAGGATATTAACCATGAATCAGTCTTTACTTGCTCCTTTTGGTACTGCTATCGAACGCGTTGAAGCGGGTCTTGAAGCCCTGCGCCAAGGCCAAGGTGTGTTGGTCGTCGACGACGAAGATAGAGAAAACGAAGGCGACTTAATTTTTGCCGCCGAGTCACTCACCAATGCGCAAATGGCCATGCTTATTCGCGAATGCAGCGGTATCGTGTGTTTGTGTATACCAGATGAAAAGGTCAAAGCCCTTGAGCTGCCACCTATGGTCGAAAACAACTCGAGCCAATATGGCACTGCCTTTACCGTGAGTATCGAAGCTAAAGTGGGTGTCACCACTGGGGTTTCGGCTGCGGACCGTGTCACCACCATTAAAGCTGCTATCGCCGACAATGCTAAGCCGAGCGATTTAGCGCGCCCAGGCCATGTGTATCCACTGCGCGCCCAACCCGGCGGCGTATTAACTCGCCGTGGCCATACCGAAGGCACTATCGATTTAATGCAACTGGCCGGCCTCAAGCCTGCGGGCGTGTTATGTGAAGTCACCAATCCCGATGGCACTATGGCACGTCTGCCAGAAATTATCGCCTTTGGTGCCGAGCACAACATGCCTGTGCTGACGATTGAAGATATCGTGGTTTACCGTAAGTCGTTATTAGCCAACGTTGGCTAATTAATCGCCAAAGCGGGATGCCATTTAAAGGACGTCGGCTCTGCCCACGTCCTTTTTTATTGACCAAACATCATGCTAAAAAGCGGGAGAATTTGTATCAAATTAAGCTCAATATCACAGACAAACAAAAGATTCGTTTGCTAGGAGAGCAAATACACTAATAAAAATAGTATGTTAGTTATATATAATAAATCTCTGAATTTCGTGAGCTAGATTAGATATCCATAAACTAGGGGTCGCGACCCTCTTGCTTCTATGTTAAATATCCACACCCAGTGCCCGGTCTTTTTTCACTTTTAACACATCAAGGTTTTGCCTTGATTTTTTATGTCTCCAACCGGGCAAAAGTAGGAGTAAGTTTACATGCCATCCACGCTACAGCATCTCAGCCTGAAGCAGAAGTTGATTCTGTTTTCACTGCTACCTTTGCTGATGATGAGTATTTTTGTGTTGTCGCGGATGTATGTGCTGGTGAAGGAATATCGCTCCGCCAATCAAAATCATTTGGCAATCCAAGCGACCGCCCAAACCACCGAACTACTCTACCAACTGCATAACGAATACGGCCTCAGTGTCCAGCTTTCTGCCCCCGGTTCCCCCCAAGAAGAAACACGCCTGCTACAGCAACAACAGATAACCTCAGACGCCTTAAATACCCTGCTCAATGGCTCAGCCTTAAGCACTTTAATGTCTACCTTGGGTCGCAATCAACTCGCCACCGCGCAGTTGCAGGAGCAGCTCAATACCCTAACACTGTTAAGTCATAGGCTAGCATCGGGTCGCCAAGAGGCGCTCGACCAACATCCTAAGGCTTTTATCGATTTGTATAACCAGTTCAACACGGAATTGGTCAAACTTATCCAGCAATTACAGTTACAAACCAACGATATTGCGCAATCTCGCGCCTACACGGATTTGCTTAATTTATTGATGGTGCAACAACTGGCGGTAAAAGAGCGCAGTGCGATTAATCGAATGCTGCTGTCGCAAACGCTGAACATTAACGACTACCGCGCGATCAGCACTATCATGTATGAATATGGCCAAGCCATAGAACATGCCAGCAACGCCTCGATTTCTGACCGTCAGTCCTTAATCCGCAAGGTACAGACCTCCCCCGAGAATCTGCGCATCCTCAAGATTAGCCAACAAATAGAGCAACAAATCCGCGTCAGTACCTTAGTGCAAAATATTAATGCTCATTTAGGCTACGGTGGCTTGATTGACAGTTTTCAGGATTACCTCATCAAGGGCGATGCTGCCTCGCTAGAGAAATTTACTAAGGCGCAGGCAATTATCCAGCTGAATCTCGATGAACTTAATCATGAAATCCGCAATATTCCAGAGCTCAAAGCGGCGGTCAGGACGATTGAAGACAGTGTCGATCAATATCAATTCTGCATGTCTAAACTGCAACAGTTGAAGCAACAGCAACTGTCACTCGAAGAAATCACCGCCCTCGCCCAAGTCAATGATAGCGGCCTGAGCGAGGCCATAGACAAGCTGTTAATGCCACCGCATCCGGTCAGCAGTAAGCACTGGTGGTCACTCACCAGCGATAGGATCAATAAGCTGCACGCCATCAGCGATGAAATCACCGAAAACATGGCGCACCAGAGTGAAGTACAACAAACTAAGTCACTCAGTTTGCTCGGGTTATATTTATTCTCCGCATTTTTTACCGCTGCAATAACCCTCTGGCTGGGGCGAAAAATCATTCGCAGCTTTATGGTGAAAATCACTAAGATTGCCAATGATATGCAGCGAATGGCCGCCGATCCGCAGCTCAATATCAATATCGATGCTTCCGGCTCCGACGAGCTGGCGCGCATGGCGCAGGCGATGAATCGAATGATCAGCGAACGCCAAAAGGCCAACCACGCCCTAAGCCGCGCCGCCGCCGTGTTTAACTATTCCGCCGAAGGCATTATGGTCACGGATGCCGATAACCATATCGAGCTGATTAACCCCGCCTTTAGCCAGATCACCGGCTATAGCCTCGAAGAAGTTAAAGGCCGCAGCCCCTCGATTTTAAGCTCGAATCGCCACCCGCATCATTACTACACCGCCATGTGGGAGGCGCTGCATAAAGAAGGCAAATGGGAAGGTGAAATCTGGAATAAACGCAAAGATGGCCAAGTGTATCCCGAGTATCTTGCGATTACCGTGGTGCGCAATGAGCAGGGCGAAATAATCCAACATATTGGTTTATTTATGGATATCAGTAAGCGTAAACAATATGAGCAGGATCTCTGGTATCAAGCCAACTTCGACACGCTAACTGGGCTGCCCAACCGCAAACTGTTTAACGAGCGGCTACAGCATGAAATCCAACTCGCCCAACACGACTCCCGCAAGCTAGCGATTCTGCTAATCGACTTAGACCAATTCAAATATATCAATGATGTGCAGGGCCATGCGACGGGCGACCTCTTACTGCAGGATGTGGCCAAACGGTTAGAAAATATTATGGGTAAAAACGATTTTATCGCCCGTATCGGCGGTGATGAATTTGTGCTTATTTTACCAAGATTAACCAATGAGTTAGCCATCGAGCATATGGCGAGCCGGATTATCGAAACCCTAGCGACACCCTTTAATTTAAATGAACGGGAAATCCAGATTTCCGCCAGTTTCGGTATTGGTGTCTACCCAGAAGACGGGCTCGATGTCAGTTCGCTGACCCGCAATACCGAAATGGCCATGTATCAAGCCAAGGATGCTGGTCGAAATAACTTTAAATACTTTACCTCTGGCATGAACCAGGCCATGTTTGCCCGTATGGAGCTGGAACAACGCCTGCGCCGCGCCGTGGCTCAGGATGAATTTACCCTCCACTATCAACCAATTGTGGATATGAAAACGGGTAAAGTGTGCAGCCTTGAGGCACTGATCCGCTGGCAAGACCCAGACTTAGGCCTGATCCCACCCGATCACTTTATTCGTATCGCCGAAGAGACTGGGCTTATCGAACCTATGGGCGAATGGGTACTTAACCAAGCCATGCACGATTTAAGGCAATGGCAACATATGGGATTCAAACTCAATGTCGCGATTAATGTCTCGAGCCGCCAATGCATCAACACCCGCGGCATAGGTTTCGACCAAGTGTTGCAGGAGTGTTTTAATCGTCACCATATCAACCCGAGAAACGTGCATATCGAGATCACCGAGAGCATGCTGATGGGCGATGCCAGCCACTGCCTAAGCACCCTAGAATCGATTCGCCACTTAGGCTCGCAGATTTATATCGATGACTTTGGCACAGGCTATTCATCCTTGAGTTATCTGAAGAAATTCCCGATTTCCGTTATCAAAATTGACCGCAGTTTTGTCGAAAACGCCCTCGATAACAGCTCGAACGCCAATCTGGTCAAGGCCATTGTGATGATGGGGCAAAGCCTTGAAATGGAACTGGTGGCCGAAGGAATCGAAACCGAGGCACAATGGAAGTTTCTGCGCGACCTAGGCTGCCACTATGCCCAAGGCTATTTACTCTCTAAACCGCTGCCATTCGATGAGATTACGCCATTACTCAGCCAGACATTGCCGAAAATGTTGCACTTAGAGCAGCGTGAGAAGTGCGTAAACAGTTGATAGATTTACCCTGTCGCCACGAATCATAGACATTAAAAAAGCAGCCTAAGCTGCTTTTTTATTATCGCGTTGAATATCGAAATGGCGCTTAGGCCTGTGGTTGGCTTTGGGGGTTCATAATGCTCTCGCCGCCCTTTGATGCCAACTTAGCTAAATCTTTATCGATAAAGAACAGTGCTTTACCATCTTCGCCCACTAAACGGATCTTATCGACAATCGACTTAAACAGCTTTTCTTCTTCGTGCTGTTCGGCCACATACCATTGCAGGAAGTTGAAGGTCGAATAATCTTGGTTTGAAAAGGCTGCATGGGCCAAGGCGTTGATCTTACTGGTGATCAGCTGCTCATGCTCATAGGTCAGCTCGAATAACGCCAGCAGAGAGTCAAACTGTGACTGCGGCGCTTCAATGGCACCCAGTAGAGGTAAGCCGCCAGTTTCGCTCACATAGGTGAACAAACGGCGCATATGGCCCATCTCTTCGTCCGCATGTTCGCGCATAAATTTTGCTGCGCCTTCAAAGCCTTGATCTTCACACCATGCGCTCATTTGCAGGTATAAATTAGAGGAGAAGAACTCCATATTAATTTGTTCATTCAACTTTTCGATCATGGTTGCAGACAGCATAGTTAATCCTCTTGGGCATTCGAACTGAAATCTTGGCACACATTGTCATGAAGGGCGTCGCCAAAAGCAACAAAATTTACCTTTGTTTATAGAGCTAAGTTAATGATTCATTGATAAAAATGATTTTCATTTGTTCATAGACTCGTATTTAGCAGCATATCCAAGTCATCGTAAAATGACGTCTTGCTAGCGTTTTCTTTAGGCAAGACTTAAGCAAAACTGTCTGACAAATCACATAAACCCCTATGCAGATCATAGCCAAGCAAGCACAGCGTGGCATAATAGCCAGCATATTTGCCCAACCTTTTGCCCATAAGGAAGACCCGATGTCCGTGAAAGCCGATCCTTGTTCGCAACCTAGCTTAATGCATCCAGATCAAGCCATTCCCCTTCTGCTTGAGCAGGTTAGCCCAGTGTCAGACACAGAAGTCGTTACCCTTCCCCATGCGCTTGGCCGCGTATTGGCCGAGGATTTGGCCTCTTGCATCGATTTGCCGCCCTTCGATAACTCCTCGATGGACGGCTACGCCTTTCGCTTTGCCGACTTAAACAGTCAGACCAATCAAACCACACTAACCCTGATTGGTAGCTCCTTTGCTGGCCATGGTTTTGAAGGTGAAATAACCCCTCACTCCTGTGTGCGCATTATGACGGGCGCACCTGTGCCAGCGGGTTATGATACAGTGCAAATGCAGGAAGAGACCCACGCGCAAGGCAATCAAATCCAAATTAATCACCCTAAGGCTAAGGGCGCCAATGTGCGTTGCCGCGGTGAAGAGCTGCTGCAAGGCACTAAAGTCTTGAAGGCGGGCATAGAAATTAAAGCCGCAGAACTGGGCGTATTAGCCACCATTGGCGTGAGTCAGGTGCGGGTTTACCGCCAACTCAAAGTCGCGTTTTTTTCCACTGGTGATGAACTGCGCCCCGTGGGCAGCGACTTAGCGCCGGGACAAATTTACGATTCAAATCGTTATTCCATCCAAGGCTTACTCAGTCGCGCCAATGTGGAATGGCTGGATTTAGGCGTGATAGCCGACGACCCAGAGGCCATTCGCCACGCATTTCGACATGCCGCGAGCCAAGCGGATATGGTGTTAACCTCGGGCGGCGTCTCGGTCGGCGAAGCAGATTTTACTAAGCAAATTCTTGATGAAGAAGGCAAAATCACCTTCTGGAAACTCGCCATTAAACCGGGCAAACCCTTTGCGATGGGACGCATAGGCAAGGCGGTATTCTGCGGCTTACCGGGCAATCCCGTCTCTTCCATGGTGACCTTCTACAAGTTGGTGTGGCCCATTCTGAATAAGATGCAGGGCTTAACCCCTAAAGCACCACTGATGCTGTCAGCCACCCTAACGACACCCGTGCGTAAACAGCCCGGCCGTGTCGAGTATCAGCGCGGCATTTTATCCCGCAATGCACAGGGCGAATTGGAAGTGGCCATCACGGGCAGCCAAGGTTCGGGCATGTTGACCTCTATGAGTCTGGCAAATTGTTTTGTACTGCTGGAACAATTCCAAGGTGACACCCCTGTGGGCACGCAAGTAACGGTTGAACCTTTTAATTCAGTGCTATGCTAAGGTACGCCTCGATGAATGAACAACTAGAGATCCTCAGCGACGGCGAACTCACCCGCTACAGTCGCCAAATCTCCATCAAGGCGATGGATATCGACGGCCAGGAGCGCTTAAAACTCGCCAGAGTCTTGATGATTGGCGCCGGCGGTTTAGGCTGCGCGGCGGGGCAGTATCTCACAGTTGCGGGCATTGGCGAGCTGACTCTAGTGGATTTCGATACGGTCGAACTCTCTAATTTGCAGCGCCAAGTGCTGCACCAGGATGCGACTATCGGCCAACCTAAGGTCGAGTCGGCCAAGCAGAGCCTTAACCGACTCAATCCTCACGTTAAAATCAATACCATCAATGCGGTATTAGATGACCATGAGATCGATGCCTTAGTCGCCAGCCACAGTATCGTGGTCGATTGCACCGATAATGTCAGTGTGCGTGAGCAGTTAAATCAAAGCTGTTTTAAGCACAAAATCCCGCTGGTCTCGGCCGCCGCGATTCGTATGGAAGGCATGGTTACTGTCTTCGACTATCAAGCGCAAACGCCTTGTTATCATTGCTTTAGTTCACTTTTTGGCGAGCAGCAACTCAGCTGTGTGGAGTCCGGCATTCTCGCCCCCGTGGTCGGCATGGTCGGCTGCTTACAGGCGGTTGAAGCCATTAAAGTGATTGCGGGTATGGGCAAGACACTCGCAGGACGAATATTGATGATCGATGCCATGACCATGGAATTTCGCGAAATGAAACTCCCTAAACAACCCCGCTGCAAGATTTGTGGTGAGTGACAGATTAACCTTTACCACTTAGCACGCTTTCTACAATTAAGGATATAAAAATCAATGGATTCTGAAAACAGCGTATTCGACCGCCGCACTACCGATGACACTCTCATTGGCGCGGGTCTTTATAATTTAGTGATTGGCTTAACCCTACTCTGGGGTTTTGCCGTGAACTATTTGATGGTCAGCCATATCGACCCCGAAGCGATTGCCAGCGTTAGCCCTTGGGTTTTCTTTATCGGTTACTTCGCCTCCTGCTTCTTTGGGATTTACTTATTTCAAAGTTCGAGTAACCCCCTCGTCAGCTTTATTGGCTACAACTTTGTGGTCGTGCCATTCGGCTTAATCATTAATATGGTCGTTAGCCAGTACGACCCTGAGTTGGTGACCGAGGCGATTCGAATCACGGGTTTAGTCACTATCGCCATGATGTGTTTAGGAACTATGTTTCCGGCCTTCTTCCAGAAAATCGCTGGGGTGCTGACTATCGCATTGTTATTAGTGATAGTCGTTGAACTGATTGAAATATTTATCTTTAAAACCCACCACGGCATTTTGGATTGGATAGTTGTGCTCATTTTCTGCGGCTATATTGGCTACGATTGGGGCCGCGCGAATCAAATCCCAAAAACCGTCGATAATGCTGTCGACAGTGCCGCCGCTTTGTATATGGATATCATCAACCTATTTCTGCGTATCCTGCGGATTTTAGGACGTAAATAAGTCACTCAACGACAAGGAAAACAGCATGAAGTTAACATCACCACTGTTAATCGGCCTGATTATGTGCGGCAGCTTAGTCGGCTGCGGCGAGAAGACTGAACCTACAACTCAGGTGCCCGCCGCAGTAACAACCGAAGCCAAAACAGGTGCTAAGGTGCAAATCGCCAACCCAGCCGCCGAATATTGCGTCTCACTGGGTGGCACCTCAGAAATCCAAAAGACTGCTGAAGGTGAACATGGCATTTGTACTTTGCCAAGCGGTGAAAAAATTGATGAGTGGGCGCTATTTCGCCGCGACCATCCACAGGAAAACGCCCAGTAATTGAGGATAAGTAAAAAACAGGCGCTCTCGGCGCCTGTTTTTTATTCCCCGCTGATGACCTGATTACGCCACTGCAAACGTTTAGCCTGCGAATGGAAACTCCATGCGAGCACCCGAGTGTTCTTATTGCCCTGCTGCATCTCAATGGTTTTTACGGTATCCACACCCAACTTTTCCAAAGCCTGATAACAAGGCTTTAGGTTCTCCTGCTTCGACACTAAGCTGGTAAACCACAAACACTGCTCGGCAAACGCGTGGCTCTCGCGGATCATAGTGGTTAAAAATTGCTTTTCTCCCCCTTGGCACCATAACTCCGCCGCCTGACCACCAAAGTTTAAGATCGCGCTGGTCGCTTTAGGCTGCTCACCACGATTGAGTTGCAGATTACGCACCTTGCGCAGCGAGCCTTCACTCGCTTCCTTTAACGAGCCATGAAAGGGAGGATTGCACAGAGTTAATTCGAAGCGATCTGAGGCTTGAATAATTCCCTTAAAGACCGCCTTGTCATCCTGCTGCCGCCTTAAGGATAAGTGCCCCTGCAAACTCGGGTTATTGTCGATAATCCGCTGCACATTGGTGAGCGACTGAGGATTAATATCCGAGGCGACAAACTGCCAGTCATACACTTGATGACCCAGGATGGCATAAACGCCATTCGCCCCAGTGCCTATATCTAAGGCATGAATCGCCGCAGCGCGCTTAACTTTGCCGCCCTCAAATAACAGATCGGCCAAGTAATGTAGATAGTCGACCCGCCCAGGAATTGGCGGGCACAGCGCGCCCTTGGGAATATCCCAAAACGCCAGCCCATAATGATGATTCAAGAGCGCCGCATTCAGGGTTTTTACCGCTAAGGGATCGGCAAAGTCGATAGATAAGGCGCCATAGGGCGTGGGCCGGACAAAGGCTTTTAGCTTAGGGAAACTCGCCACCAAGGCCGGAAAGTCATAACCATTAAGGTGCAAGTTACGCGGATGTAAGCGCTTCTGCTCGCCGTGCTTCGCCTTGAGCTTAGTCGCCGTTTTAGATTTGGTGGTTTGAGGTTTAGCTAGCGATTTTGGCGTGCTTGGCTTGCCCCGTTTACCTGCGGATGACATCGCGGGTTTAGCGGCAGTTTTAATGGCGGGTTTAGGCATAATGACTTATCAACAAGGGCGGGCTAATCCAAGGATCAGCCCTCAAACATATTGGCGGAATTAATCGTAAAGATAGGAGGTAAACAGTAGGTTGACCACTAAGGGCTTACCCGCTTCTTTGGTCAGCAGATTATTCACCATATCAAAGCATTCACGGCGGATTTCTTCACGGCCAGTGAGGGACTTAATCTTTTCTTCGGCCTGATTACCCAGCACCTCAATAATCGCCGCCCGCAGCAGAGGATCATGGCGCTCAACGATGACGAGATCATCAGGACTTTTTACCATCAGCTCGACACTGATCTTCACAAACCCCAGTTTTTTGCGGTTTGAAATATAGTTAGTCACAATTTCGGGTTCAAAACCGTAGTAGGCGTAATCTCCCGTGGGAGCCGCTTCTTTCTCGTCGGCCGCATATGCACTCAATACAACACTGAATAAGATCAGGCAGGCTGATAATAATTTTTTCATATTGGTTTACAGCTCCCTAAAAACAATAATGGTCAATGGAAGAAACTTCCCAATCTATCTGGTAGACTGCCGACGTTTGCTTATATTGTAACGAGTATTTAATGAATGTGACCAGCTTAAGCTTCCCCTATGGCGAATCTATTCAATGGTTTTGTGCCGATAACGCCAAAAATCTTCCCTCTTCTCCCCTTAAAGAATGGTTACTGGCACCGGGAAGCCTGACACAAAAGCTCAAGGGCTGTTGTGATAAGTTCGAAGTCAAAATCCTCGGTGAAGGCCAATGTGCCCCGCTCGAAGGGGAATATCCCAAGCAAAATGCCGTTTGGGTGCGTGAAGTGTTACTCTGCCTCGATTCAGTGCCTTGGGTCTTTGCTAGAACCTTGATCCCGCAATCTTTATTATCGACCCGCCAAGCCGATTTTTTAGGCCTAGGTACACGTCCACTGGGCGAATTATTGTTTAGCCAAGACAGTTTTGTGCCCGGTCGCATCGAAATAGCCCGCTTTACCACCGACAGTCGCCTCGCGCAGCTCGCTCAGAGTTTAGCGCAAAACGTCGAACACGAGCTCTGGGGCAGACGCCGATATTTCCACCATGACGAGGAGGAAATGTTTGTCAGCGAAATGTTCCTCCCGGCCGCAGTGCAAGCGATGGCTAGGCTATAGTCCGAACCTCTACGCTAAAACAAAAATGCCTCTATATCAGAGGCATTTTTCGTAAACATATCCGCTTATTGACGCTGGCGACGCCACGCCAAGCCACCGAGCAACATCAGGCTCAGCCAGCCTAGACTGCCACCACCGCCGCCACTCGATGTTTCAGCAGGCGTCGTTGGTGCTGTCACGGTTACGCTTGAACTGCTGCTTGCGGTAGCGTTTTGAGTATCTTTCACCGTCAGCGTGACAGTGTAAGTGCCCGCGCGAGTGTAAGTGTGGGTTGGCGATGCCGAAGTGCTTGAGGTGCCATCGCCAAAGTTCCATGTATAACTTAGGCTACCAACGCCACCTGCCGAGGTGTTGCTAAAGTTCACCGTGAGCTGGTTGGCACTGGCACTAAAGCCAGCGGTTAAGGGCAAGCTCACCACAAGTGTTTTCGTCACCGTAACGCTCGCGCCTTTGGCATCGGTTACCGTTAAGGTCAGCGTATAGGTTCCTGCATTCGCGTAGGTATAAGTTGCCGACGCTGAAGTGCTGGTCGCTCCCGCAACGCCAAAATCCCAAGCATAAGTGTAAGCGCCTTCACCACCATCAACCACAGCAGCCACAGTGGCGGTTAAGCCACTTTGGCTCAGATCGATTGCCGCCGTTAAGGGAGTGAACCCTGGATCTGTATTCGCATTGGCTAAACGGATCACCGCAGTGCTATTGTCGCTGGCTTGAGAGACCACTTGCATAGTCAAACCAAGTTTTTGCAGCACCATACCCGCTTGAGGTTGTAGCGGTGCACTGTAATCTAAACTATCGTCAAACAGACTCACAGGGCTAAGATTGGTGTCGCCCTTGTAAGCCGTTTGTCTTACAGTACTAAAGGCTGCATCACGGATTTGCACATCGGTAGAACCAGCGCTAATCCTATTCTGATCCGCATCAATTACCCCAATCAAACTATGGCCAGGATGATCAGACACATTGTTATCCTGGTAACTAAAATCCTCTAACCACAGGAGTACTCCGGGATCAAAACCTTCGTCCTTTAATCCGGCATCGACACCATTGTGACTGCGTAATTGGATTAAATAGCGAGAAGCTGCACCTGGGCGCGTACTAGTGATCCGGCTGTAACCTGCCAGAGTCGCTTTACCCCCAATCTCAGCATTATCGGCATACAGCTCAGTTGCACCTTGCTTAATGCTGATGTTGTCGATAGTAATACCCGACTCGATAGCGGCCTCATCGGTCACATAGGTAAATTCAATCGTCACAGCTTTGCCAGCGTAGGCTGATAAATCATATTCCAATCCTACCCAAGCATCACTGCCTACTGCGGTCGAAATACTCGATGATTTACCCGTAATAATATGTCGAGCGCTGTTAATCGCATTGACGGACTTAGTGTAATTGCCCGCCATCGCCACACCGTTCACTTTGACCTGCATATAGTCGTAATCGGCCTCAATCTCCCAACTTGCCTGCATCGTAAGGGTAAGTTTTTCACTCGTCGCCGGTAAATTTGCCGTAAAGCTCATGCTGTTGCTCAGCATATCGCCTTGGCCAGAGTAATACTGATAACTCCCTTGATAGGGTGCTTTAAAGGCAATCGGAGCAGCGGGGAGAGGAATCGACACCTGATTCACTAGGTCTTGATTTGACGCCTGATTCAGTGTCACTTCCATACCAGATCTAGGAATACTGTCTAAGCTGATTTCACGCTCATTCAGCCATTTACCTTTATATTTTTTCTGCAAATAGGAGCGTGCATAGGGGCTAAAACCGCTAGGCTTAGTTCCCGCAAGAGCGCCGGTCCAGCTACCACCCGACATTAAAGACCAAAAACCGACAGGGGAACCATCTTTGTTGGTGTTATCCGTAGTGTCATATTCATCGGGTAAACCCAGATCATGGCCAAACTCATGGGTACATACCCCGGTTGCCGCATCGATTGGTTGTATGGTGTAACCAAAGAGTTTTTTGGACGACCCAGGTAGGCTATAACCTTGCGTGCTTTGGTCAACATAGTAACGGTGCGACCAAATCGCGTTATCCCCTAATTTGCCGCCCCCTGTCTCTTCCCCAATACTCGAGTGGAAAATCATCACATGGTCAATTATGCCATCGGGCTCATTTAGATTGCCGTTATCATTAAAATCGTATGGGTCTTCAACATCATAGGTTGCGAGTTCGGCCGCCGACATATTGGCTACCGCTTGGCTGACAGCCTCTTTAACCAGCTCAGTCACATTAGCATCGCTACCCGTATCGGCATCATTCGCGCCATAGTAATCGGCATTTTGGCTCGCGGTATACCAACCTTTCACATCGCCAGTGAAGAAGAAAGTCTTGCCCGAAACAGCTTGGTAATATTGATAGGCCGAGTCTAAGGTCTGCCCTTGAGGACCATTAAAACCTGTGGTGGAGAAGAGTAAATTTTTATAGTGGGACGCAGGGTAACTGGGGTAATACATGTCGGTATCACTCGCCGTTAAACCATTGTTGTTATACTTTAAATCAGGAAAATCAATCAGTACGGTTAATACCTTCACCGTTTTAGTCACGTCGGCATCCGCTAACACCCGCTGTGCAGAGGCGCGCATCATCGCCGTCGACTTGGCTTTTTGCAGCCTGTCATGTTCAGCCTCAATCACCATTCTCGGCTCTTTGGGCTGGGCCAAGCTCGCACGGGCAATATAGGCTTCAACGGCCGCTTGCTTAACGCTGTCGCTAGCATCGGCGGAGACTTCGCCCCGCTTGATCAACCAATAGAGGATCCTTTCTTTATTAATGACCCCTGCATCCGCTGGCGTATGATTGGGCGCCGCAATACTTGCGCCACTCAGCAAGGCCAACATCAATCCTAACGCTGTGATACTTCTTGAACTTCGCATTACTCTTCCTTCCGTCACAATGTGCGCTGTAGCCAAGCTATTTTCTAAGGCTAGTGCCTATTTGCTCTATGGCAAGTTTGTTTTTGGCGGCTCGCGATCTTGAATACCTTCCCCCATTTCGGGGGATGTAAAAACATATCAGGACTACTTTTGCGTAACAACTTGATACATTCAGGAATGGGATTCTTTTTATGTTTTGTCAGCCGTTATTCAGCAAAAATACATCACCACAAGAAATATTTTAACGACATCATCACAACTAAAAACCACCTTACACCTGCTTATGCGCAACTAAAATGACAGGCTAAGGTATAAAAGAAATAGGGCTCAAATTAATTTGAGCCCTATTTGATGTTGGATTTAGTTCAGATACTTATGCAACGGATCTAAACTGGTTGCTTCAACCGTTACAAACTGAAGCTAATAGTAGTATAGAAGAAACGTCCTATGTTGTCGTAAGCAGCAGAACCTGCTGTTGTACCAGTAGAACCGTAAGGTAAATCTTTATTAAACAGGTTATCGACACCAACCTTCAACTCTATACCATTATCAAAGTTGTAACCAATACCCATATCACTAATGTAGTAGTCACCATAAGATAATAAACTATTTGGGTTAGCATTTACTGCAAGCTCTTGATCTGTGTATAAACTCACACCTTCAATGAAGCGAGTTCTCCAAGTAGCCTGCCAGCTATTCCATGAATAGTTAAAGGTTAAGTTAGCTTGCCATTCAGGAGTACCAACTACACCAACATAATTTTCATAGACATCAGGTTCGTCTTGGAATGAGTAATCTCTTCTTTTAAGTAATTTAGTTGCAATCAAGTTTGAACGTAAATCGCCACCAAAGAGTTCAAAGTTGTAACCGATATCAAAATCGATACCAGCAGCTTCTAATGAAGAGATATTCAACGCATATTGACGAATTGACGTGATTTCGTGACTGTTTGGATCACGTGTAATTAACGCACAATATTCGTTGTCAACGCCACTTGGAGAATCAACACATTTGTCAATAATATCTTGTGCAGAAACGGCGCTGATAGCGTCGTCAATTTTGATATTCCAATAATCGACTGTTAAAACTAAGCCGTCAACAAAGCTTGGTTGGAAAACACCACCAATAGTATAACTTGTTGATTCTTCAGCCTTAAGATCTCTATTTCCTCCAGAGAAGCCATCAACACTTGCTGAATCATAATCTGAATCAAAACTTGTTGGGATACCCAGCGCCGCACAGTTCTGACGACGAAGTTCTGAATTGGCTAAATTATCAAGCTCAGAAGATTTACAAGAGTCATCTACGTTGAAGAAGTTTTGACTTTGCGCACCAAATAATTCACTAATATTAGGTGCACGAATCGCCTCGGAGTAGGTAGAGCGAATACGAAGATCATCATAGACCTCCCAGCTCAAACCCGCTTTCCATGTTGTAGCGCTTCCAATTGTACTGTAATTCGCATAGCGCGCAGCCAATTCAGCATCTAATTGGCGAATTAATGGAAGATCACTCAACAGCGGTACACTGATCTCTGCAAATACTTCTTTAACATCAAAGTCGCCTTTATCTTCACCTAACACGTTGAAGAAAGTACCTTCGGCATTATCAGGTTCAAAGACTTCGCTTTCTTCTTTACGGTATTCAACACCAGCAGAGAAACCAACTGCACCCGCTGGTAAATCAAACAATGCCGAATTAGTTACAGAACCCCCCAACACAGTTTGCTTAATAACAGAAGAACCTGTAGAAGTAGTGTTGATGTAATCACGTGCACCTTGGCTTGCTTGACCATCACCAAAGATATTTACAGGCACACAACCAGCAGCTCTAGCAGCCTCATCACGGCAAACTGCAACGCCATCAACAAGAATAGAATCTAAAGCGTTTTCATAATTCGCATAAACTAGGTTATTACGGTTTACACGCTCAAGATCGGTTTGCCCGTAGGTAGCAAACACATCGTATGACCAGTCTTCTAGAATATTACCTTCTAGCCCAACTACATATCTTTGTGTTTCACGGGTATCATCTTCAAGACGCAAACCTAAATCCGTCATGAATCGGTTAATAGTTAAGCTCGTTTTACCATTTGCAGTCATTAAGTCACGCAGATCATCTTGAATGAATGCGTTATCAATACTGATAGTGTTCACAGGATTAAAGAAGAAAAATGCTGGTTGGAACATGTCATGAGACTTACTTCTCACGTATTTCCCTTCAGCGTAGAAATTCATATCGTCAGAGATAGCATAGTTACCCTTGACGTTGAAATTATAACGATCAAACTCCGGCTGCAACTCCACAAACTGGTTCAAGTTAGTGTAATCACAGTCTGCACAGTAACCACCATCTGAATTAGGTCCAATATAAACATCTTTAATTGAGCCATCTGGATTAAAGGTTTTCCAGCCATTTAGATTAAATGTTCCTGCGTTGCTGATACGATAATGTCCAGCATTCGGAGTTAAGATTTTATCAGGATAAGCTGGATCGTTTTCATCACCATTAGGACGATTGGAGTTTGTGATGGACGCAAATGAAGTCGCGGTTTGATCTCGATCGAATGCCTTTAGCTGGTTTTGACCACTATACTCAAAAGCACCAGCGATATTACCTCTACCATTGTCAAAGTCGGTACCGTAAGAAACTGAAAAACGCTTTTTAGTAAAATTGCTATCTTCAGCAGTCCCTAACGTAGTAGAGACATCTAATCCAGTTACATGTTTCTTTAGAATAAAGTTAACAACACCAGTTACTGCATCGGCACCATAAATAGCAGATGCACCACCAGTAATAACTTCTACTTTTTCAACCCATGTACTAGGAATAGTGTTAATGTCAACGGAAGATGTGCCAGAAGAGCTCGCGACATGGCGGCGGCCATCAACAAGCACCAAAGTTCTATCAGTCCCCATGTTACGAAGGTCAAGCAAGTTAAGACCTGAAGTACCAATAAAACGACCAGAGTTAGCAAGCGAATATGTACTACCTAAAGCGGGTAATTGGTTTAACGCCTCACCAATGTTTGTAACACCAGTAGAGAGTAACTCTTCGCCTGTGATAACAGTAACTGGAGTAGGAGCAATGGCCCCTTCACGAATAATACGCGAACCTGTAACTGCAATTCTTTCAACTTCTTCTTTCTTGTTTGCACCCGGAGCATCTTCTGCCGCATATGCAGAAGCCCCAAACATAATACTTGCAGTACTAGCAACGAGAGCTACTCGCACCGCCTTGGTTAAATATGACTCTATAGCCATTCTATCTCTCCCTATATTTATTTTTATACTAAACAAACACACAACCTAGAAGACAAACTTTTATCACCAGAAAAACAACTAGTCAACAAATAGGGCTATTAATTAATCAACAATAGGTGTGACACAAACCATTGTTATAACTTTGTTTATTAGTGTTTCAAAATGTTTCAATTATTATTTATCAAGCAGAGATAGATGTGCTTCGGGTTTATAACTATGCGCAACTCAAAAATTGCTGTGAATTGCCTCTAATTGGTAATTTTCTCACATCTGTAACGCGAAAAAGTTATACAATATCAGCTCATATTGGCTTGGGCGTTGATAACGTTAAATGGATATATTTTCTGCTGCGGTAATGTTGTTTTTGATCATGGATCCCCTCGGTAATTTACCGATTTTCACGTCGATTTTAAGGCATATCGACCCGAAAAAACGTCGTAGAGTTTTGATCCGCGAACTGATTTTCGCATTATTGATCATGTTAGCCTTCCTGTATGCTGGCGAAGCCATCCTCAGTTTCTTAAATCTGCGTTCCGAGTCTGTCAGCATCGCTGGTGGGATTATCCTATTCCTGATCGCTATTCGGATGATTTTCCCTCAGCCGGGCGGCGTGGTTGGTCTTGCGGCGGGAGAGGAACCCTTTATCGTCCCTATGGCCATTCCGTTGATGGCGGGACCATCGATTCTGGCCGCGCTGATTTTACTCGCGCACACCGACAGTACTCGCATGGGCGACTGGACGATTGCGCTAGTGTCCGCTTGGGGGGCGAGTGCGGTTATCCTCATGTTCTATAAGCTCTTTACCCGTATGTTGGGTGAAAAAGGCTTAACGGCTGTTGAGCGCTTGATGGGCATGGTACTGGTGATGATATCAGTGCAAATGTTCCTCGATGGAGTATCGAACTATATGAGAGCTGTCGGTTCGATCACAAGTTAATAGATGAAAGAAATTGTTGATTACATTTGTATTCCTACATCGACGAGGCAATGACCTTTCCACTAAATAGCTTATAGTACGTATGCTTGCACATCCTTGTGGGGAGGTAAATTGCCAGTAAGTCGCTGCTCATTTTGATTACAACTGGTATACTATGGCGTTTTTTCAGCAAAATTCGTGGAATCCATGCTCTATCTTCTCGCTAGCTGTATCGCACTCTTAATCGGACCACTGTTTTATCGCTACTTTTCATCGGGCAGCGGCTTACAGAAGGGACTCGATGGCTTTATCTTCGTCTCTTTAGGCGGACTAGTGCTGATCCATATTTTGCCTGAATTGCTCGAGCATGGTGGCCTATTAGCCATAGTCTTTGTGGTGCTAGGCCTCTGGGGACCGACCGCCAGCGAACGCTTATTCCACCGCTACTCAGAGATCACCCATAATCTCACCCTGTCACTCGGGATTGGCGGTCTTTTACTGCACACCATTACAGATGGCGGCGCTATGGTACTGGCGCAGCAGGACGGCAATTCCAGCCTATTGGCGCTCGGGGTGATATTGCATCGCCTGCCCGTCGGCCTCGCCATTTGGTGGTTACTCAAGCCTCAAGTCGGAACCCGTTGGGCAAGTCTCGTATTAGTCGCCATGATGCTACTCACTGGCGTGGGTTATTTCGCGGGCGAGCAATTATTATCCCAGCTAAGTTTAGATAATACCGTTTATTTACAAGCGTTTGTGACAGGTTCAATCCTGCACGTTGTGCTGCATCAACCCCATGGTCAACACGATACCGATAAGCAAGGCCAGTATGAATATCAGGCCGGTATCGGCAGCTTACTGGGGATTGGATTGTTGATGGTGCTGCTCCTGATGGATTCTGGCGGCCATGACCATGCCCACCACGATCACAGCACCGAACAGCTAACCACTTGGTTAATGACCATAGCGCCGGTACTTTTACTCAGCTATGCCGCGGCCGCGCTGCGATTCCAGTTTGGCTTAACCCCGCAGGATAACAGTCTCGCTCGCCGTTGGTTCCAACGCTTGGCGGGTCCTGAGGCGCTTGTGCTCAGCGCGCTACTGCTTGGCCCTTGGTTGGCGCTATTCCAGCTACTCGTGGTGTTTATTATGAGTGCTTATCTCGCCCATGCTCGGGTCGAGATTACCGATCCTCACAGCAAGTTGCCCCACAATGCGCTGCGCTTTGGCTTTGCCCATCTGGTTGATCGCAGTGCCCCTTGGGTGCTCCTCAGCCTAGTGCTCGTCAATCTGATCGGCCATCCTTCGGTACCGTTAAGCAATCCGATGTTGCAGATTGCCGTACTCTTGTTGGTCTTTTTACCTATGCGCTTCTGTAATTTAGGCGCAGCAGTACTGTCGATTGCCCTCGCCTACAGCGGCTGGAGCCCACTTGCCATCATACTGCCTCTGATTGCTGCGCCCGTGCTGAACATCGCCCAACTTAAACTTATGAGTTGGCCGCAGCGTGGTATTTTGCTGACTATTATTGCCGTATCACTGGTAGCAGCCCTTAAGTTGCCTATGTGGTTCTCCTTGGTCACCTTGCCTGAGGCGATTAACTTGGCCGCCTTGCTGGTTCTATCCGGTTTATTTGCCGCGAGCTTACTGCGCCTAGGACCACGTAAGTTCTTACGTCGCCTGATGATGTTAAAACCGGCTGCCCATGGTCATAAGCACAGCCATGATCATGCACACGCGCATTCCTCAGCAGCAGAAACCGCCCATAGTCACGGCCATGGCCATACACACTCTCATCAGAGTGGCGGCCACAGCCATAGCGATGCAAATAAGCACCATCACTAGCACTGTTCATTTGATCACAGACAGGCTAAGTTAATCCTACTCCTAGGATAAATTTAGCCTGTTATGTGCATACTCTTCGTCGCCCTTAAAACTCACCCCCAGTATCCGCTGATCATTTGCGCCAATCGGGATGAGTTTCACCACAGACCCACAGCCCCTGCACAATTTTGGCCGCCGGAGCAGAATATGCTCGCGGGCAAGGATTTGCAGGCGGGTGGCACTTGGTTTGGGGTGAATAAACAGGGGCAAATTGCAGGAGTCACTAACCTGAGGGTGGCGCAAAAAGCCCAAGAGCCGATGCGCAGTCGCGGCGAACTGATCATTAAAGCCCTAAGCTCGGGTTCGCTTATCTGCCCTAACTGGCTTGAGGAACACGCCGAAGATTATCAGCCATTTAATCTCGTGTTTGGCCAAGGCACCAACCTCTATTGCTTCAACAGTCTTAAGCGGAACACGGTAAAACTCACGGCAGGATTCCACGCCATTAGCAATGGCGCGCTCGATGATATCTGGCCAAAAATGGCTAAGGGCCAACGCTCGCTCGAGGCCCTTATCCAACAATCGGAACCGCTTGAGCTAGAGTCGCTGATTCAGTTAATGCAGGATGATTCGCGTCCAGAGGATAACGAGCTACCTGATACGGGCGTCGGGCTAGAATGGGAACGCCGACTCGCGGCAATTTATATTCGTCACCCCGACTATGGCACCCGCTCCACCAGCATTTTGCTGCAAAATGCCCAAGGGGAAGTCCAGTTTACCGAAGTAAGATATGACGGTAAGGGTCGACGACTGGGACAGCAGGACTTCCACTTCACCCTGCCGTCGCAATTACCTAAAGAGCCGGACTGTCTCGCCCACTTTTAACGGCTCAGTCCGAACTGTGGTCCATAGTGATCACCCAGCGGTCATCAATTTTTTCCACCAGCAGGGTAAATACCCCCGTGGGCGCATCCTTTTGCCGCTTTAAATCCCAACGCCCCACCACCATAGCGGCGTAGTTACTGAGCATTTTGATTTCTTTGATGGTGAACTTCAGCTCACCCAGCGCCTCTTTATTCGGATAGTTTTTCTTGTAGGCGGCAAGGGTTTCATCCCAGCCGTAACGAAACTTTCCATTAGAGACAAATCTAAGCTGTTCGCTCTTCCAATAACCCTGCATGTAAGCGTCAAGATCGCCGCGGTTCCACGCATCTTCCTGACCTTTTAGCATTTGGGCAATGTCATCCGTCGGCACTGCACTCACCTGCCCAACAAACAGCAACATCAGTACCGCGAGGCACCGTAAAATGTGTTTTTTCATCAATCCCTGTCGCAACATAGTATCGCTCCCCAACTATCAGGTTAGACTGTACTATAACCAAATTGGCGCAGACTATCTTGTCAAAGCCGATTTATAATTAAAAAAAGCTGATGATATTATTCATTTTTCGACTCTGAGCACCAAATTATGTTTACACATTTATGCCGCTGGCTACTCAAAATTTCAGGCTGGCAAATCCAAGGGCAGTTACCCTCTCAAGCCAAATATATTGTGATTGTTGCGCCACACACCAGTAACTGGGACTTTATCATCGGCGTGCTCGCTCGCGGCGCCTTAAACACCCGCATACACTTCCTCGGTAAGCATCAATTGTTTATTCCGCCTTGGGGTTGGTTCTTCCGCGCTATTGGTGGCAGCCCAGTGGACAGGCGTAAAAACAATAACTTAGTCGATGCTGCCGTGCAGCTGTTTGCCACCCAGCCGGACTATAAACTCGCGCTCGCCCCCGAAGGTACTCGCAGCCCAGTGACTCGCTGGAAATGCGGCTTCTACCATATCGCCTCCAAGGCGCAGGTGCCAATCGTGCCAGTCGGCTTAGACTTTGCCCGTAAGGCCGTGGTGATCCAACCGCCACTGCAACCAAGGGAAATCGAACAAGATATGGCGGAAATCCTCAGTTTTTACCGCAGCATTAAAGGGCGTCATCCCAAAACGATCCCCGACTATACGCCAGACAACAGACGTTAATGCTTGAGGAATAACGGAGCAAAACATGCAGACCGAAACTTGGTTACTCTACCTTTTTGCGATTGTTTTGATTGGGATTTCCCCCGGGCCTATCGCCATGTTGTCTATGTCCCACGGCATTCATTTCGGCAAAAAACGCAGCATAGCCACGGGGCTTGGCAGTGTCAGCGCCGCACTGGTGCTGATGGCGGCTTCGGCAGCAGGATTAGGCGCGATAATCAGCGCCTCGGAATACGGCTTTAGCCTACTCAAATGGTGCGGCGCCGCCTATCTAGTGTTCTTAGGTATTAAGTTGCTGCTCACTAAGCAACAAGGGCAAAAGCTGGAAGTAGCGAAAACCGAAGGAAAAGGGACAGCTAAGCAACTCTATAAACAGGCATTTTTAGTGGGGATCAGCAATCCTAAAGACCTGCTGTTTTTTGCGGCGTTATTTCCACAATTTATCGATTTAACCGCACCACAAATGCCGCAACTGACGATTCTTGCCCTCACCTGGGCGCTGGTCGATTTTAGTTTTGTGATGCTGTACGCCTCGATGGCGAATGTGCTGGCCCCGAGCCTAAAGGCCAGCAACAAACTGCATTGGTTTGACCGTACCAGCGGCGGCGTGTTTCTCACCCTCGCCGCCATCTTAGTCAGTCGAGATTAACCTTCGACTTTCACCGATTTTAGACTGCGGATATCGTTGCCCGTCGGCGCTTGGAAGGCCTGTAAACCAAACTCGGGCAATACGGCAAAGATATGGTCGAAGATATCCGCTTGTATCGCCTCATAAAAAGCCCAACGGGTGTCATTGGTAAAGATATAAATCTCTATCGGTAAACCTTCGGTCGTGGGGGCCAGTTGGCGCACCATCAGTGTCATATCTTTGTGCACTTTATCGTGGCGTTGCAGGTACTCCTGCAAATAGGCGCGGAAAGTGCCGACGTTGGTCAGATGGCGGCCGTTGACCTTCATATCCAGATCCGACACTTTGGCATTCGACTCTTGAATTTCGCTGATCTTGGCGGGGAAATACTCTTTCAAGCAATTGATTTTACTGAGGCGATTTCGCTCTTCCTCAGATAAAAACTTAATGCTGTTGATATCGATATTGACCGCACGCTTGATACGGCGCCCACCCGATTCCGACATACCGCGCCAGTTACGAAATGCATCCGATACTAAGGCATAGGCGGGGATCATAGTGATGGTCTTATCCCAGTTACGCACTTTGACCGTGGTTAAGGACACTTCCTCCACCGCACCGTCGGCGCCGTACTTGTCCATTTGGATCCAGTCGCCCTTGCTCACCATGCGGTTGGCGGCGAGCTGAATG
Source organism: Shewanella mangrovisoli (assembly GCF_019457635.1). NCBI lineage: Bacteria > Pseudomonadati > Pseudomonadota > Gammaproteobacteria > Alteromonadales > Shewanellaceae > Shewanella > Shewanella mangrovisoli. The sequence goes on along the minus strand of NZ_CP080412.1, from coordinate 178,524 downwards.
CCCGCCACAAAGCCTAAAATAGTGTCGCGGAACACTAACATCACAAAACCCGTTGCCACACCTAAACCGCTGAGGAAGTACACGGGTGATTGATCCGCCAGTACGGAAATCGATACGATCAGACCAACAAAGAACAGGAACAGTTTAATCAGCTGCACAAAGCTTTTTACCGGCAAGCGGCGACTGACCAGATTGACATCGGAAATCTCATTAACCGCATCGAGCCCAGCGTAAATGGCGCGGATCATCAGGATAACCAACCAAATACTCAATAGACGGTCGACTAAACTGCTTAGCACGGGGTGCTCGGTTAAGGTAATGGGCACTAGCAGGTTGAGCACTATCGCGGGGACTAACATCGCCAGCTTTTCGAGCACTTTATAGCGCATAAACACATCGTCCCACGTCGCCTTGGAACGCAGGATCACCATGTTCACCGCGCGGATCACCCCACGGCGCATAATAAAATAAGCAATGGCCGCCACCAGCACACAGGCAAGCAGCATAATGCTCGTTGAAATGCTGTCGGACGGTTGGCTGTCGATCCCGACACTCGATAACCAGCCCGAGATTTCAAGGCGAATTTCTTGATCCACAATCTACTCCTAGAGAAACGGCTGGGTTATCTGCCCAATCAAGCCATCCCAAGATAAAGCAATAAGGTTGCGAGAGCGTGACACGCTCACAATTGAACCTAGCAACAAATATTTCACAACCATTTATTTTTCAAACGATTTTAGCATTCGAGGCCAAGAGCTTAAAGCGCATCGCAGTTTAAAATGCCAGATTGAGTCCAGCATCCATAGCGCAGCAGCTAATGGCCTCGCCGCTATTGCTCAAGTTTGGCCTGCGCCTGATCCAGTTCAGCTTGAGCCTCTGCCACCTTTTGGCGTTTTTTATTGATTTTATCCATAGACTTACCCGCAGCTATCGCGTCAGTTAGCTCATTTTGACGTTCGACGAGTTTAGCTTCTAAGGCCTCAACCTTGGCTAAGCGCTCTTGGTATAGCTTGTCATCGTCACAATGGGTTAGCACGGCTTGGCGCGCCTGCTCTAACCCCTCTGCTTTTGCTTGATTACCCGAGGCCTTAGCCTCAACAAGCTGCGCCTCAATTGCCGCTAGCTTTGCAGCACAGCCTTTAGGGGGCTCATCCTGCGCGAATGCCGCGCCACTGCACAACAAGGCTAGCAAGCATCCGTATCGACAAAACATAGGCTCCTCCTTTAGGTGACAATATTTAATCCTGCGATAGGCTTGATAGTGCCATAGCTTATAACCACAAGCTGTATTTGTGCTTAAGTAAAATCGACTTTCTTGGTACAAATGCGACTTAGGCAGTGACTTAATAGCAATAAATTGTTTATGTTAGGGCAAAATATTGACTCAGACGGATATCGGAGCCAGAAACCATGCCCAGTTCATTTCGCCTCAGCGCGCTCAGCTCATTATTGCTGCTCTCTTCATCTGTGATGGCCGCCGATGTGGCAACTATCACCCTAGAGAATGGCGCTCAGGTCAGACTCAAAGATGACTTCACTTGGGAATATATCATCACAGAAACCAAAGCCGCGGCAGCGCCAGCGGTTGCCACAGTTGCTACCCCAACTACCGCGGTGACATCAACCGCAGCGGCCACAGCAGTAGCCAGCAGCACACCCGCCATTGAAGCTGCGACGCCTGTCACCACATTAACCGCAAACGCCATTGCGCGCCCCGAGCTCTTAGGCTCTACCGCCAAAGATGGCATTAAAGTCACCTTCAACGAGAGCCAATGGAAGGGCGATAAACTCGGCCTGACCTTCGAGCTTGCCAGCACTAGCGGTGAGCACGTGACCTTAGTTGAAGTCGAAGCTAGCTTCTTTGCCGACGATGGCACCTTGCTCAAAACCGAAAAACTGGAAGTCTGGGAAGCCATTTTCCGCATGCCAGAAACCTACCTGCGTAAAGGCGAGCAACGTAAGAGCCCAGTGATTTGGGTCGAAGGCGTCGATAAAAACCGTTGGCAGAAACAACTGATTAATCTCAAGATCACTGAGATTAACTCGCGCTAATCCGACGAATGAGGTAAGGAATTGGAGTTAACTTTCAATTCCTTACAAACTCAAACGGGTGTAATCAGGCGAATAAGCTACAATTGCCAGAATGCCCTTATTCCCCATATGAGCCAGATGCAAGATGCCCAATAGATATTCATCTCTCGCTCTTACACTCTGGCTCTGTGGTGTTAGTCACCATGCCATTGCCGATACGGTATTTCTGAACAATGGCGATAAAATTACCGGTGAGATTAAAGCGCTAGATGAGCAAAATCTGGTAATCAAACCTAGCTACGCCCCCAAAATCACTATCGAACGCAGCGCGGTTCGCAGCTTTGAAACCCGTGAGCCACAGCCCTGGAGCATCAATCGCTCAATCAAAGAGGTAACGGTTCAAGCTTCTGAATTAGATAGCTTTGTGCTGATAGACGATAAGCAGACCCCAATCAGCGAGTTAATCTATTCGGAACTCCTGAGTGACTCGGACTGGCACTACAGCGGCAGTGTAGAGGCCGCCATTGATGTCACCCATAACAGTAAAAACACTCAAAAGCTGCATGCTAAGGGAGATGTGACCGCCGAAACCTTAAACTGGCGTCATAACCTCAAGAGTGAAGTCCGCTACGAGACCGAAGACAAAACCACTAAGCGTAATACCCTCGAAGCCCATTACAGCCTCGACTATTTGATCAGTGACCATTGGTTCCTGCGGCAAGAGGATTATTATCAGGAGGATAAGCTCAACCTCGATATTCGCAGCTACTACGCCGCATTGGGTCCGGGCTATCGTTTTTGGGGCGTCAACCGCGACAAGCTCGACTTTGTACTCACCTACAACCACTTCTGGCTAGATTATCAAGTATTTACCTATGAGCTAAATGCTTGGGCGGCAACCATCAACTACAAACAATATTGGTTCGACGGTGTGTTAGAGACCTATGCAGATTTGCAAATTGCCTTTCCCGATATTCCTACCATTGAATATATTTCTGACTCGACGTTTGGACTTAAATATCTGCTGACACAACAGATTTATCTCTCATTCAAATACGATATCAATGAGACTAAATCCGCTGTGCAGCATTCGCGGGATATTTCCTACAGCCTAGGTTTAGGGGTTAACTTCTAAATTTACTGAGGTTTTACCACGCAGGTCATTTCTGGCGCTTCGTATCCCCAGACAATTTTGGCTTCGCCATGGTGTTCCCACATACTCTCATTTCGGCCTTGATACTTAGCGCCGCTGCCACTGGGCTGAACAAACATCAAGGACGTTTGATCGCCACGCTCGGCTATCAGAGTGGCAGGCTCAGTCTTAAAGTAACTGACCACGACTTCATTCGCCGGATTACCGTCGCAGGCGTAAAATATCGGCCCGGTCATTTCCACGAGATGATACTGCGCCTGTAGCTCGGCAATCCGCGTCTGGTAACTCGACTCAACACAGGCGCGTTTATCTTCACTCTTCCAACATTCATTACGGCCTTTGACCCAGCCCCGCTGCATGGCTTTTAGCATAGGAGGTTGCTCATTCTTTGCCTTATCAGCAGCTTGAGCGTAAACATCTGCAAGCTGTTGATCGAGCTTAGTCAAACCCTCATCCTGACACACCAGCTCTTCGATACTGCCTGCCTGAACCTTGCCACAGTCAAAGGAAGGCTTTTCTGCGGCCATAGCTGGGACACTTAAGGCCACAGCTAAAAGCCCCGCCGCTCCTGCGGTTTGCATATTGATTCTCTTGGTAAATGTCATACCCGTGATTCCCTTTATCTATTGCTTATGGCTATCTGTTGCCCATAGCTAACGCCACCTTGGCTTAACCTAAGCTGACTTAAGCTCAATCCCCCTCTTTGAGCGAGCAAAAATCAGCACTTAGCCACAAATACCAGCCAATATTAGCGCTACAAGCTAACGGCTTTGCACAAACTCGAGTAAGTGTAGTGCAGCCACAGACGTTATCCCAAGAGTGTCCACTGAACGGACAATCGCGCGGACACATTTAAAGCCATAGTGCGGACACTTTAAACTTTTCACGCGGACACAATTTTTATCATGTTGATAAATAATAAATATTTAATTGGCACATATTCTGCCTAGTCAGTGGGTCACCACACTTATCTCAATACAAGGAAGCATTATGAACACTCACACAAAAGTATTCGGCGGTTTATTGATCCTCGCGCTCATCCCCTGTGGGATTTGGGCAGCCCAACAGGTAAGCACTCAGTCATCTAGCGACACCAACATCTCGATCAATAGCCGTAACTATCCTAACTTTTCGTGGATTTATGTGCGCCAAGATGGCGAGCTCACGATTGGCGCGGGTGAGAGCCAAGATTGGAATAAACTCAAACGCCAAGGCAATGCTTATCAAACCGACTATCTGTGGGTCAAAACCGCCGGAAATAGCTATGTGATTACCGATCCGGCCTTAGTCAATCAAGTAAAAGAGGCTGTTCGCCCAATGCAGATCCAAGGCGAGAAGATGCAGCGTCTGGGTGAACAAATGCAGGTTAAGAGCGATGCCATCAGCGCCGAAACCAGCAAACTCTTAATCAATCTCGCCTCAAGTGAAAAAGATGCTGAGGTTAACGCGCAAATCGAAAGCCTAGGCGCGTCGATGGAAGTGATGGGTAAAGAGATGGAACAACTCGGCGAAGAGCACCAAGCATTAGCCGATGTGGCTGAGAAGCAGGTTTACGAACTGGCGCAAAACGCGATAAAAAATGGCACCGCAGTACTAACACCTTAAGCCATTTTTAGCACTTAAGGGTAAATTATCGGTTATTCCAGTTATAGAGATTGAATTTCCTAGTGAAATTGACTATTTTCACGCCGCTTTGTTATTTCACTAGGAAAAGGATCAACATGGAACAAGCGATTAGCACAGGGAACGACAACCCCATTCAAATGGCCGATACCGTCTATTCGAAAGAAAAGTCACTGTTTGCAATTTTAGCGATTATTTCGGGGCTAATTTGGGCCGTGCTGATCTTAGCCACCAAAGGTCTCGCCCTGATTTATGTGCTGATGTTTTTTATCATTTACCTCTTCACCCACTCGGCGTTTATCAGCTACTTAAAGGGTACGGCGGTTGAAATCAGCCCTGAGCAGTTCCCCGATTTACACAAACAATACCTCGCCTGCTGCGAGCGTTTAGAGATTAAAGAACCGCCTCGCGCCTACCTGTTAGCCGCCGATGGCATGCTAAATGCCCTCGCCACCCGCTTTCTGCGTCGCAACTACATAGTGCTGTTCTCATCGATTGTGGATGCACTCGAGTCCGATAAAGATGCCCTTAACTTCTATATCGGCCATGAGCTGGGCCATATTCGCCGTAACCATATTGGTAAAGAGCCGCTGTTAGTGTTCGCCACTTGGCTGCCGTTAGTCGGCGCCGCCTACGCCCGCGCCTGCGAGTACACCTGCGACCTGCACGGTCTGCGTTGCTGCAATAGCCTACGTTCGGCCACCAATGCGGTTGCCGTATTAGCCGCTGGGGTTGAGCAGTGGAAGCGGATGAATGTGGACCAATACATTCGCCAAACCCAAGAGTCGAGCGGATTTTGGATGTCCTTCCATGAGCTCAATAGCAGCTATCCATGGCTGACTAAACGTATGGCAAGAGTACAAGCGACCGCACAGGGCAAAGTGTATGCAGCGCCTTCTCGCAGTGTATTCGCCTACCTCTTTAGCCTGTTTATGCCACGTATGGGCACCGCAGGCGGCGGGATTATCATCCTTGCGGCCATTATCGGTGTAGCCGCTGCGGTCGCGATTCCCGCATATAAGGAATACCAAGAGAAAGCGGGCGCTGCCAGCATTAACTATGATGATGCCAACTACGCCACCAGCACCCCGCAAATGGACACTGTACCCGCTAACGTGCCCGATGCTGCACTGGCTATCGAGCATATCGACCAGTTACATCAATCATTAGCCCCTATTACCGAGGTGCTGACTCAATACTACCAAAGCCATAAAGCTTGGCCGACCGAGTTAGAGCCGCTAGGTTTTAGCGATGAGCAGCTAGCCACCTTTAACCTTTATTCCGAGGGGATTGTTGGTTTTGTTGCCGGCGAAGCCTTAGGAGATTATCAAGGTTATGAGGTGTATCTGTCGCCCCAAGTTGACGAGCAAGACAATGTCACTTGGGTATGTAGCAGTAACGGTATTCCCGACGAATATCTACCAGCCGATTGCCAAGGCTAAGATCAAAAAGCGCTGCCAATGCAGCGCTTTTTATTTGCCTTAATGGCCCTATTCGAATAGCTCAATTAACGCTGGATCAGATAACGGATCGTTGGCCCGTTTTGCTCAATCTCTAGCACTTTATAGCCATGATTTTTGGCATCGAGTGGAATATTATTGATTGACTGCGGGCAGTCACTGATCACTTCTAATATCTCCCCCGGCTTCAGTGTCGGCATGGCCTCAAGGGTTGCCACTGCGGGATAAGGGCATGGCTCGCCCACCATATCGAGTTGATAATCTGGAATATATTGACTCATTACGCCGCCTCCGCGATCAGTTGTTCATCCCGCTTCGCCTTACGGGCAAAGAAACGTTTTTCCCACAGCAACATGGCCGCAAACGACAGCGCCAGCAGCAGATAGGTAAGCAATAAACCGCCCTTATCGCCAAAGCTAGAGAGCAAGTTAACCTTGTCCCAACTTGTGGCTAATGGCTGGGCTAAATCATCCCAGTAGTAGGCCAGCAGGGTTGAACCCAGCACGTTACCTAAACCAACCCACCAGAAATGCACTTGGCCTTCAACGGCGCGATACATCCAACCCGTCTCACAACCGCCCGCCAGCACAATGCCAAATCCAAACAGTAGGCCACCAATCACCGCATTCGGGCCGGCCCACATGATTTTGGGCGGCACACCTAATTGCACATAGCTATAAATCCCGATGGCACTCACCGCCATACCGAGAATAATTGCCTTGGCCATATGGGTGCGCCCGGTGATCCACATATCGCGAAATGCCGAGGTAAAGCAGATTTGTGCCCGCTCAATCAACAGACCAAAACCCACACCGCAGAGCATAGCGATACCCAGCTTAGGCGCATTGAACATTGTCAGTAATCCCCAGCCGATAATGGCCGCGAACACTAACATGCCGATACGAAAACGTCGTCTCGCTTGGTTTTCATCCTGTTTAACCGAGGTCGCCTTATCGACTTTCTTCAATTTCACCGGAATGCGGAACATAGGCAGTAGCGTAAAGCGCGCACCAAAGTAAGAACCCGCCGCCGTCGCCAGAGCAAAAAACCACGCATGTAAGGAAAACTGCGGAATCCCGGTGAAGAACGCCGCCAAGTTACAGCCCATCGCCAAGCGCGCACCAAAGCCCGCAATAATGCCGCCGATAAGTGCCTGAGCGATGCGGATACGACTCTGTGGCATACGCAGTTTGACGTTATTCGCCCACAGTGCCGCCGCAATACAACCACCAAACATGCCGATGATCATCATGCCGTCGATACGGTCTAAGGGAGAGCCCTGTAAACCAATCACTTTGAAATAACCCCAAGTTTCAGGATTGGCACCAACCAGTTGCAGTAAGTGCCCGCCCCAACGCGTAAACTCGCCCGTAACAGCCCAAAAAGTGCCAGTTAACCCAAAATAGTAAGTAGAAAGGATTCCGGCGGCGATAACCGCAGGCATAGGTGCCCAAAAACGGACTAAATATTGTTGTTTAAATTCTTGCCATGTCATGTCATTACCCTAATGAACGAGACTATAAAAAATAAGCACGAGGCTTATACCCGTTGCCACACAAGCAAGGCACAATCCCTTAAAAATAAGGCGCTAAAGAATCTTAATTGTGTGGCGACACGCTTTAGATGGCTTTCGCTAGACAGCCACGATTTACTCCCGATAACCGATAGCTATGGGTGTAGAGCGTGGCTCTGCCATTACGGCAAAAACCGATAAGCGTGATGTTGCTTTTCTCTGCTAATTCCAACGCCAGTGAAGTCACGGCGGACATAGCAAACAGAATTTGGATATTGGCACTGGCTGCCTTTTGCACCATTTCAAAACTGGCGCGGCTAGTGAGCAACACTGCGACAGGTCGCTGTGCCTGACGCATTGAAAATCCACCGATTAATTTATCCAGTGCAATGTGCCGACCTATGTCCTCAAAGGCGGCGATGATTTGTCCTTCCTCGTCTAAACCCATGGCGGCGTGGGTTGCCCCCGTGAGCTTAAAGTGATGTTGATTCTCTTTGATCTGCTCAAGGGCAAGCTGCAGATGATCGATATTAAATCTGGCGTCCGAGTCCACGCGGATAACGGGTTTAACCGCTTCCTCCAACTGCGCCACACCACAAAGGCCACAGCCAGTACGGCCAGCCATATTGCGCCGTTGCTGCTTGAGTTCCATAAAGCATCTTTGGGTGATTTCCACCTGAATGAGCACGCCTTCGGGGGTGAACTCGAGATCTACACCTTTGATTTCATTCACATGGGAAACAATCCGCTCCGACAAGGTAAAGCCAATGGCGAACTCTTCTAGATTTTCAGGGCTGGCGAGCATTACAGTGTGGGCGATGCCGTTATACACCAGCGCCACTCGCACCTCGTTAGCTACATAATCGGTTAACTCGGAAGCCTGCCCCTGCTCTAAAAGGGTCACCTTTCTTTCAGTAACCACTGCGTGTGAATGATATTCCATAGCGACCCTCTAAACTCATTAATTCAAATAAAAACAATTAGTTTGCTAACAAAATTCGACTCAAGTCACAAAGCGACTAACGAAATACGAATGCGCTTGATTCAGGTTTAAGCATTTTCTACTATCGGTTTGTCTTCTATTGGAAGAACGTCGTCTCCGGTGAGGCGTCCGGACTTCAAATCCGGGTAGGGCTGCCAGCAGTCCTGGGTAGGTTCGACTCCTATGTTCTTCCGCCAATTCTCATGGGAATAAAACAGTTCCCCATCCCGAATCTCCCGACTGTTACTGCGATACTTCCTACGGGTAAAACCACTGCGGTCAAAAAACTCCAACAGCTGAATACTCACCTTACGGCCTAGGCCAATCAGATCCTTAAACTCTGCGGTTTCAAGTTTGCCGTGAGTTTCCACATGCGCTCGCACCAGATTGGCGTAATGACACAACTGCTCGCTCAGCAGATATCTGTCCTTCACCACCGCGGTAATAAAGCCCTGTTGCACCAGTTGAAAACACAGCAATCTGAGTTTGGCGGGCTCGAGTTCGAGGTATTCCCCCATTTCAGTCACCCACACGGGCGAGGTTTGCAGTGCCAACCAAGGGGCCAAGCGTTGCCAGCACTGTTGTGCCTCGCTATCGAGGACAATCCTGTGATCCGCCAGCTGCAGCAAGGCGCCACGCAGCACCATCTGTCCGTCTTGGCAGAGGCTATCGAGCACCTTATTGGCAAGCTCGCTGGGCAATACGTTGTGGCTCATGCGTTGCAGGCGATTACGCCCCAGCCCCAATTGGTCGGGGTGCTGTTGATGGTATTCACGTAACAGATCGATAAACTGCTGTTTTTCTTGCTCAAGTAACTGGGTCGATAGCCAATAGGCTCCGAGGCGAGTCAGCCCCGCCTGCGCCAGCATGGCGGCCAGCCCTTCATCGGTTAGCTGCCAGCGCCAACGGATTTCATCGATACTGAGCGCCTCAGTCTGACCGAGTAGCGCCAGCACATTTACCGGATTGGAGAGCTGAGCCAGCTGTTGCAACTTACTGACACGCTCCGGCGTACGCTTCTTACGATTGGGAACTTTTAATGCCAGCACCCGCCCAGCGCCCAGCGTTTGCTTGCCACCAATATGCCTGAGCACTATCGGGTCGTCCTGACATAGCAGCAATGGCTTATCGAGCACAATTTCGGCCAGATAACGCCCCTGCTCATAGGCTTCATCCAGAAGCGATACTCGCCCTAGGGTATGGTCGGCGCCGTGGTGACAATGCATATTTTGCCAATGGCTGATGGGTTCAAAACTGCGAATTTGCACTACGGGTCTAGCGCACAGCTCAGCCTGAGGCAGACAGCTTAACCAGTCACCGCGAGCGGGCGTCCTATGGTTATCAACGCCAGTAAGATTTAAGGCGACCCGAGTGCCACTCAAGGCTCTGTGGGCTTCCATCCCTTGGCAATGAATGCCGCGCACCCGTAGTTTGGCCTTTTGCCCAGAACTGTAGAGGCTATCGCCGATACACACACTGCCGCTAATCACAGTGCCCGTGACCACACAGCCAGCGCCTTTAACGCTAAAGGCACGATCGAGTGTCATCCTAAAGCTGCTGGCATCTTCCGCTTGGGTCGATTGCTGCTCGGCAATATCCAAAATATGTTGCTTAAGAGTGTCTACTCCCGCATCGCCTGCATCATTCGCGCAAACCTCAAATACGCCACTGGCCTCGATACCGTATTCAGCAAGCAGCGCCATCCCCTCTAGGGTTAACTTGGCGGCGGTTTGGTCATCGACCAAATCCCGCTTGGTCAGCACTAAGGTCAAACTGTTTAGCGGTAAAAGCGCGAGAATTTGCAGATGTTCGCGGGTTTGTGGCATCACGCCATCGTCACAGGCCAACACCAACAGCGCGTGGCGCACATGGCTCACGCCCACCAGCATGTTATTGATAAATTTTTCATGGCCGGGCACATCGATAAAGGCTAAGCGAGTGCCATCTCGCAGTGGCATAAAGGCGTAGCCGAGATCGATAGTCATGCCACGGCGCTTTTCTTCGGGAAGCCTGTCGGTGTTCATGCCCGTCAAGGCACGGATCAACGTGCTCTTGCCGTGGTCGACATGGCCAGCGGTGACCATAATCATAGCTGCACACCTAAGGTGCTGAGTTCGGCTAACAATTCGGCCTCATCATCGATACCGCGCAGGTCGAGACGAAGTTGATCTTGGGTCATACGGCCAATCACAGGCCGCTGCGCCTGCTTAAAATGCTGCTCGAGCAACGTTAAACTGCCGCCCTCTTGCGCGTTAAAGCACAGGGCGATTGAAGGTAAAAAGGTGTCGGGCTGCGAGCCGCTACCGACTTGGGTCTGGCACTCCACTAGCTCGATGCCATAACTCGGAGCAAACAGTGGCGCTAAGGCGCGCTGCAGGCGCTCACCAATTTGGCGTAACTCAGCTTGGCTGCGGGCAAATTTGGCCATAATCGGCAGTTCCCGATCCAAGGATTCGGGGTTGAGATAGTGGATCAGCGTCGCCTCGAGCGCCGCGAGAATCAGCTTGTCGCAGCGCAATGCACGCTTGAGCGGATGACTTTGAAGCTTATTAATTAGCGCCTGCTTACCGACAATCAGGCCCGATTGCGGGCCGCCGAGGAGTTTATCGCCGGAGAAACTGACCAGATCGACGCCATCCGCCAACATGGCTTGGGGTGTTGGCTCTTGTTTTAGGCCAAAACGGCGTAAGTCGGTGAGTGAACCACTGCCAAGATCCGAGATCAGCGCGACACCTCGTTCGCGGCAGAGTTGGCCCAATCTGGCCTCATCCACCGAAGCGGTAAAGCCACTGATATGGTAGTTGCTGGTATGCACCTTCATAATAGCGGCGGTATTTTCGGTTATCGCCTGCTCATAGTCCTTGAGGTGAGTACGGTTAGTGCTGCCGACCTCCACTAAGGTGCAGCCCGCTTGGCGCATAATGTCTGGAATGCGAAAGGCGCCGCCGATTTCCACCAGCTCGCCGCGGGAGACGATCACTTCTTTGCCCGCCGCGACCGCAGATAACATCAGCAGCACAGCGGCGGCGTTGTTATTCACCACGCAGCAGGCCTCAGCCCCTGTTAGGCGCTGGATTAACCCACTAATGGCATTATCCCTATGGCCGCGCTCACCGGCGGCTAATTCAAACTCTAGCGGCGTGGGATAACGCATCACAGAGGTCACAGCACGAATGGCCGCCTCAGACTGCTGGGCACGGCCAAGATTGGTATGCAGGATTGTTCCGGTGAGGTTCCACACGGGCTTAAGACTATGGCTATAGTCCTTAGACAATTGATCAACCAAATATCCGTTCAATAACGCCGGGTTAGCACACCAAGCGGGTAAACGTCGCTCCTGGGCAATCAGCTCGCGCGCCGTGCGTAACTGGCTATCCAACGCCGCTTTTACTGCTGCTTTACCATAGCGTTGCAGCAGGGGCGCCAATATCGCATCGGCGAGCAGACTGTCCATCGACGGCAGCGCGCGGTACAGGGCTTGGGGTGTATCGGGTACTTGGGTCATCATTTGTATCATCTTGATAAATATAAGGGGAAGAGCTCAATGAGCCCTTCCCAACTTTGGTTATTGCTCAGTTTCGTGGGCCAGCAGCAATGGATTGACCGTGGTCGCCCCAAAGCCCTTGGCATTTAGCTCACTGTCGAGCATCAGGGTCGCTAAGTCGTCGGCCGCCACATCCATCAGCGGTGACTTTTCGACGAACAGCATCTTGGTGTAACCATGGCATTCGTCGCAGCTCTCGATACGCACCTGTGCCTTGGCATCATCAAATGACCAGAGCGTCGTCCCTTTATCCTGACCGCAGCTAGTGCAATGGGCGCGAATGTAATGCCATTCGCTCTCGCACAAACTGCAATGCAGATAACGCAGACCCGCTCTCGGCTGGTCGACGATCACGCTCGCCACGGGATGACAGCCGCAAATCGGGCATAGGTTCTGCTGCACGACTTTGCGTTGATCGATCCGTTTAATCACCATAGGTGCCCAATGGGACCAGTAGACCCCCATCGCCGCCCAGATAAACAAACTGAAGCGCGCGGGGACTTCGCTCATATGTCCCTGACGCAGTGCACTGCCCCATGAGGTGAGTTGCTCTGGAGATTGCTGCATCAACAAACGCAGCACTCGCGCCATATCCTCATCCACCTGCGGCAGCAGATCGCTTAACAGTTGTTGTAGCAGTCCTTGCCAGTAGCTATCTGCCTCTGAACCCAAGTGGGAAAGCGGAATCGCTTCATCTTTCCCCCAAGCGAGAAGCTGACCGAAGTCAGCCTCCGCCGCCAATCTGGCCTGAATCGCAACCACACGGCGGCATAGCTCAAAGTAGTCGGCCAGCGGCGAGTCCTTGGCCAACGACAACAAACGCTGCGCCCGTCTGTGATACACAGTTTTAGGGTCCACCGCCTTTAAGGGTTTAAGCTCCAGCGGCGATTCGCTGCCGGGGACCATAGGTATCTCGGCTGTATGACTCATTAATGTTTCTCCACGTCCGAATGTTCATCCAACATCAGCGGATGATGTTTACGGCACCAAGCCTTAGAGACCTTGCCGTAAAGCATGCCTGTGATAGAACCTTCCACCCAGGTCGCCATCCAAAAGTGCACCATCACAAACATCAGCATGATCAGAGCACAAATGGCATGCAGCACGATCGCCCAGCCCACTACAGTGGCCGAGAAGTAAGGTGCAAAGTAGGGTTGCCACATGATGAATCCCGTCACGGTTAAGGTGATAGACGTCAGCACAAAGGCACGGAACAGCACTTTTTGACCAGGGTTGTAATGGCCGATAGGCGGGATTTTGTCCTCGTTCTCGAACATCACGTCCTTGATGGCGAGCATCCAAGCCAGATCGTGTTTTTCCCATTTGTTGTGGTGGTAATAACGCACCAACATCAACATCAGCGGTAAACACATCATCAGGCCGGCAATTGGGTGAATAAACTTCGCCAATTGCGGCGTGCCCGCTATCGCGCCCAACCATTGGAAGGAGGGATAGAAGAAGGAAAAGCCCGTCAGAAACGTGACTAGCCCCACGGCCACAATGAACCAATGACAGATGCGGTCGAACAGTTTGTGACGCACTACCATTTCTTGCTTGTTATGCTTGCTCATTTCTTGGCCTCCTCTTCCGCTTGCGCCTTGTCCTCTGGCGGCTGATAGCCGGGTTGGTCCTCTTCCACTATGTTGCGACCGACGGTGATCTTATGCAGGCAGGCCACAGCCGCCGTTGCCAGAAGTCCGACAGTACCTAGTGGTTTCACCCAGTCCTGCCACAGGGTGACAGATAATGGGATTTGCGGATCCTTTGGCATTTCGTAGGTTTCAGGCTGAGTGACATCGTGCAATATCATCAGCATGCCTGTGCCACCGACACCTTCAGGGTTGTAGAGTCCCGCCTTAGCAAAACCACGTTCTTTCAGCTCGTTAACACGCTTTTCTGAGTAGAACAGCATGTCTTCGCGCGTGCCAAAACGCAGCGCACCCGTGGTACAGGACTTAACGCAGGAAGGCTCCAGCCCAACAGCCAAGCGGTCAGAGCACATAGTGCACTTGTAGGCTTTGTTGTCGACGGCGCTGATCTTCGGGATATCGAATGGACAGGCACTGGCACAATAGCCGCAGCCAATACATTTGTCCGAATCGAAATCCACAGTGCCATTGGCATGTTGAATAATCGCGCCAGAGGTAGAGCAGGCCTTTAAGCAGGCGGGATCCGCACAGTGCATACAAGCACTGTGGGTAAACTGCCAACGTAATTTGCCTTGGTCTTCGATCTCGTTGTACTTCATCAGGGTCCAGCACTCTGGGGACAGAGATGCTGGGTTTTGATAAGTCCCTTGGAACGAACCCACTTCTTCACGCAGGTCATTCCATTCAGAGCAAGCGACCTGACAGGCTTTACAACCATTACACTTAGTCGCGTCAAACAGCTTCGCAATTTGCTTCACGCCACCGACTCTCGCCTGTGCAGGCGGAGTCGCTTGCGAAGTGCCGGAACGTTGAATGATATCTTGAGTCGCCATTATCAGACCTCCGCCTTTTCAACATTCACGAGGAACGCTTTGTACTCAGGCACACCCGTGTTGGCATCACCCATCTCAGTGGTAAGGACGTTACAACTATAGGCCTTACGTGTGAGCGCGTTATGGCTACCGTGACGTGGAATACCGAGTGTGTGTACCGTTTGACCATTGACCTGCAATGGGCGCATACGCTTAGTCACTAAGGCTTTGGTGAGAATGTGGCCACGTTTCGAGCTCACTTTCACCCAATCGCCATTCTTAATGCCTTTTTCTGCCGCCAATTGCTCATTCATTTCCACAAAGGTCTCTGGCATGGCAATCGCCGCTAAACGGCAGTGTGTCGTCCAGAAGTTAAAGTGCTCTGTGAGTGAGTAAGTGGTACAGGCGTAGGGGTATTCCTCTTTAGTACCGATAGTGTCTTTCACCCCTTCGAACCAACGCAGCACAGGGCTGTGCACCACATTGGGATGCAGTGGGTTGGTGCCGATAGGCGATTCGACAGGCTCGTAATGCTCTGGGAACGGTCCTTCTTTCAGCAGTTTGAGCGCGAAGAAACGACCCACGCCATCAGCCTGCATAATGAAAGGATGCGCACTTTCCTGTGGATTCAACTTGGCATTAAAGTCGGGCACGTCTATCCCTTCCCACTTGCCGTCTTTCCACTCGACAATCTTACGGTGCTCATCCCAAGGTTTACCGTTCACATCGCAAGAGGCACGGTTGTAGAGGACGCGGCGGTTAAGCGGCCATGCAAAGGCCCAGCCCGGCGTAATACCTTTACCCGATGGATCATGGTTATCGCGGCGAGCCATTTGGTTACCGGCTTCGGTCCAAGAACCCGCGTAAATCCAACAGGCACTCGCGGTACTGCCATCGGCCTTCAGTTCAGCAAAGCTGCTGATCTGACGCTTGGTCGCGACATCATAACCATTCAACTCTTTCGTCAGTTCGATAGAGCTTGGGTTGTGCGGATCGATATAGTTCCAGTTAATCGCTTCAATCGGCTCGGGCAGTTTGCCGCCCTCTTCACGATAGAGCTGTTTCAACTCTTGCAGCAGGCCAGAGACAATCTCAGAGTCCGACATCGCTTCGCCTGGAGGATTAGCCCCTTTATAGTGCCATTGCATCCAGCGGCCAGAGTTAACGATCGAACCTTCTTCCTCTGCGAACACGGTCGCAGGTAGGCGGAAGACCTCGGTTTGAATACTGGCGGTATCGACCTCGTTAAAACCGGGTTCGTTTTGCCAGAAGGTGGCGGTTTCCGATGACAAGTTATCAAGCACCACTAAGTACTTAAGGTTACTCAGCGCCTTGATGTTCTTGTTACGGTTAGGCATGGAGTTAATGGCGTTAACCCCTTGCACGATGCAACCGTTCACTTTGCCACGGTACATCATGTCCAGATGCTTACCGAAGTCATACATCTGATCCCACTTAGGTAACCACTGATAACCGAACTCGTTTTCAGGCGTCGCGTTCTCACCCCAGAAGGCTTTGAGCAGGGACACATAAAACTTCGGATAGTTTTGCCAGTAGTTGGTTTGACCTGGGCGCAATGGCTTAGGCGTATTCGCCGCCAAGTGAGCCGCTAAGGTCGGTTCTTTATCGTTTGGCAGTTTTAGGTAACCGGGTAAACTTTGGGCCAGTAGCCCCATATCGGTTGAACCTTGAACGTTGGCGTGACCGCGCAATGCGTTAACACCACCGCCTAACTGACCAATGTTACCCAGTAATAACTGGATCATCGCCATAGAACGGATGTTCTGCGCACCTTTACTATGGTGGGTCCAGCCCAGCGCATACATAAAGGTTGCCACACGATCTTTAGTATGAGTGCTCGCAATGGCGTCACATACCACTTGGTAGTCCGCCGTTGGCGTACCAGTGATATTACTTACCGTTACAAAATCATAACGTTCTACGTGTTGTTTGAGTAAGTTCCACACACAACGCGGGTGCTCAAGTGTTTCATCCACTTTGGCATAGCCGTCTTCGTCGAGTTGGTAGAACCAGGATTCTTTGTTGTACTCACCTTTTGCTTCATCAAAGCCTGAGAATAAGCCGTCATGGAAGTCAAAATCATCCCGCACCAGATAACTGGCGTTGGTATAGGCTTTCACATAATCGAAGTTAACTTGATTGGTCGAAATCAAATAGCGAATCACACCCAGAAGGAATGCTATGTCAGTTCCTGAGCGGATTGGGGCATAGTGATCTGCCAATGACGCACTGCGGTTGAAACGTGGGTCAACCACAATCAACTTAGCATTGTTATGCTGCATAGCTTCTGTAACCCAGCCGAATCCGACAGGGTGAGCTTCTGCGGCATTACCGCCCATAATAATCACTACGTTAGAATTTTTAATATCGATCCAGTGGTTGGTCATGGCACCGCGCCCAAATGTTGGAGCAAGACTTGCTACCGTTGGGGAGTGTCAGTTACGTGCAATAGTATCGATAGCCACTAGGCCTAAAGCGCGCGCAAATTTTTGGGTCGCTAAGCCGCTTTCATTGGCCATACCGGATGAGGTCATCATCCCTGTGGTTAACCAACGGTTAACCGTTACGCCATCGGCGTTTTTCTCAATCAGGTTCGCATCACGGTCATCTTTCATTAAACGTGCGATACGTTTAAAGGCATCATGCCAGCTGATCCGTTCCCATTTGTTGCTGCCGGGGGCGCGATACTCTGGATACTGTAAACGGTGTGGACTGTTAACATAATCCACAAGGCCAGCACCCTTAGAGCACAATGCACCTCGGTTTACTGGATGATCGGCATCACCCTCGATATGGAAAATAGCATGCTCAGAGTTTTTCCCCCCACTGCCTTGGCTGTACATCAGCAGGCCACAACCAACCGAGCAATACGGACAGTTGTTACGGGTTTCTTTGGCTCCGATCAGCTTAAACTCTCGCACTGCTGCATAGGCCTTTTCGGACATCAATCCCAGCGCTGAAATCGCTGAGGTTGCCGCTCCGGCCGCACACAGTTTAAAAAACTGGCGTCTGTTCATAGCGTTCTCTCACACTTTTGTCGTTATGAGTTGGGTAATTGCAGTGGTAACGCTGCAATCGTTTGAGTGAGTCATTAAAGCCCCCACTTAATTTAAGATTATCCTTAAAGTGAAAATAGATAACAAATAATGACACGAGATCAAGATCCCAATTCACCAGCTACAGAATAAATGACCGATAATACAGGTTTAATTGAAAATATTTAGATTTTAACTTCAAAAATAAAGAACAAATAAAGATATAAGCCCAAAACACGCCAAAAGACATTTTGTCCAACAAGCAAGACCCATTTTGTCTCACATTGGCATGTTGAGGTTATATAAAGCATGAGTTTAAAGCCGAAACGAAATAAGAGATGGTTAAAAACACCTCAGATTTACCAGTTTTGGACGGATAGACAGCGATCAAAGCTGACAATGTAAAGATTGGATAAAAAAGCACTCATCCTGCGGTGTTAAACACACCTAAAGTACAAAGTGCAAAAACAGCGAAATCGCCGCATAGATAGACAAAAGGCATAGCAAATCGCTATGCCTTTCACTTTATTGAGCGCTTACTTCGGCACTTTTCACCCGCTGATGGGTTATCGGCGCCAAAGACTGCGTATTACAGACTCGGCAATACGCCTTGGGGCAAGTAAGCATTGAAGCTGGCGGTATAAAGCAGATCCGTGGCCGCATCGATATCCGGCGCAAAGTATCTGTCTTTATCATAGTAGGCAACTACTTCGCGTAGCTCGGCCTTCGCCTGCGCCACTGCTTTGCTTGGCATTAACGGCGCGCGGAAGTCCAAGCCTTGGGCAGCCGCCAATAACTCAACCGCTAACACACCACGGGTATTCTCGCTCATATCCCGTAAACGGCGCGCCGCAAAGGTCGCCATAGACACATGGTCTTCTTGGTTAGCCGAGGTCGGTAAACTGTCTACCGATGCTGGATGGGCGTAGGTTTTGTTTTCAGAGGCCAATGCCGCCGCCGTCACTTGGGCGATCATAAAGCCCGAGTTCACCCCACCGTTTTTCACCAGGAAAGGAGGCAGTTTAGACAGGCTAGAATCGATGAGCAGCGCGATACGACGCTCAGCAATCGCGCCTAATTCGGCAATCGCAATCGCCAAATTATCGGCGGCCATAGCAACAGGCTCGGCGTGGAAGTTACCGCCAGAGATAATGTCGCCAGTATCTTGGAACACTAATGGGTTATCGGTTACGCCGTTGGCTTCAGTGCCTAACACCTCGGCCGCTTGACGGATTTGGGTTAAGCAAGCGCCTAACACCTGTGGTTGGCAGCGCAGTGAGTAAGGGTCTTGCACCTTCTCGCAGTTGAGGTGGCTTAAGCTGATCTCAGACTCTTCGCCCAGCAGATGACGGAACACCATGGCTGCATCGATTTGTCCTTTCTGACCACGGGCCGCATGAATGCGTGGGTCAAACGGACTGCGGCTACCCATGGCCGCTTCGACGCTCATGGCGCCAATCACTGAGCTGGCAGCAAACAAGTCTTCAGCGTGGAACAGGCCTTCAAGCGCCAGTGCGGTAGAAGCCTGAGTACCGTTAAGTAGAGCTAAGCCTTCCTTCGCGGCTAAATCGATGGGCTTGAGACCCGCGATTTCTAAGCCTTCGGCGGCCGAAATAATCTGACCTTGATAGCTCATCTCGCCTTCACCCAACAGCGGCAAACACATATGGGCTAACGGCGCTAAGTCACCGGAGGCGCCCACAGAACCTTTTTCAGGCACGCAGGGGTAAACCTCGGCGTTCACTAGGCTGATAAGGAAGTTGATGACTTCTAAACGGATACCCGAGAAGCCACGACTTAAAGAGTTGATCTTTAACACCATCATCAGGCGCACTGTGGCGTCCTGCATGTATTGGCCCGTGCCCGCTGCGTGGGATAACACGATAGAGCGTTGCAGTAATTGCAGATCTTCCGGGGCAATCTTAGTGTTGGCCAGCAGACCAAAACCCGTGTTGATTCCGTAAACGGTGCGACCTTCATCCAGCACCTTTTGCACGATTTGCGCGCTGGTGTTGATCTCGGTAATCGCCTCTGGTGCCAGTTCGAGTGTCAGCTTATGGCGGCTGATTTCACGCAGTTGCGCCAGACTTAAACTGCCAGGCGTTAATACTAAATGATTGACTGATTTCATTTTTACATCCGTATTCTTGTCGTTGTTTTTCACGGTTTGTTGAATAGTTAGTCTTTAAGCATGGGCAGATCTAAGCCCTGCTCCTTGGCACAGTTTTTCGCGATCTCGTAACCCGCATCCGCATGGCGCATCACGCCTGTCGCTGGGTCGTTCCACAGCACGCGGCCAACACGTTTAGCGGCGGCCTCAGTACCGTCACACACGATCACCACACCTGAGTGTTGGCTAAAGCCCATGCCGACACCACCGCCGTGGTGCAGCGACACCCAAGTCGCGCCGCTGGCAGTGTTCAAAAGTGCGTTCAGTAATGGCCAGTCAGAGACTGCATCTGAACCGTCCATCATAGATTCAGTTTCACGGTTAGGGCTGGCGACTGAGCCTGAGTCTAAGTGGTCACGACCAATGACGATCGGCGCCGACAGCTCGCCGTTTTTCACCATCTCGTTAAAGGCTTGGGCTAAACGCGCACGGTCCTTTAAGCCCACCCAGCAGATACGCGCTGGTAGACCTTGGAAGGCGATACGCTCACGGGCCATATCTAACCAGTTGTGGAGGTGTGGATTGTCGGGGATCAGTTCCTTCACTTTGGCGTCGGTCTTGTAGATATCCTCAGGATCGCCAGACAGGGCTACCCAACGGAACGGGCCGATGCCTTCGCAGAAGAGTGGACGAATATAAGCAGGCACAAAACCGGGGAAATCAAACGCGTTTTTAACGCCAGTTTCGAAGGCCATTTGGCGAATGTTGTTACCATAGTCTAAGGTCGCCGCGCCTGCCGCTTGCAGATCCAGCATGGCTTGCACTTGTACCGCCATCGAGGCTTTAGCCGCTTTTACGACGGCGGCTTCATCGGTTTTACGCATGTCAGCCGCTTGCGCCATGGTCCAGCCCTGTGGCAAATAGCCGTTCAGCGGATCGTGGGCAGAGGTTTGGTCGGTGACAACATCAGGAGTAATGCCACGCTTCACTAATTCGGCAAAGATATCGGCAGCGTTAGCCAGCAGGCCTACAGATACGGGTTTACCCGAGGCATTGGCATCGTTGATCATAGCCAAGGCTTCATCTAGTGAAGTCGCCTTTTTATCCACATAACGGGTACGCAGACGAAAATCGATACGAGTTTCATCCACTTCACAGGCAAGCACAGAGAAGCCAGCCATAGTACCGGCCAGCGTTTGCGCGCCGCCCATACCACCTAAACCACCGGTGAGGATCCACTTACCGGCAGCCACGCCGCCAAAGTGTTGTTTTGCCACGGCCACGAAGGTTTCGTAGGTACCTTGGACAATCCCCTGAGTCCCGATATAAATCCACGAACCCGCGGTCATCTGGCCATACATGGCCAGACCTTGCTTATCTAACTCGTTGAAGTGCTCCCAGTTTGCCCAATGTGGCACTAGGTTAGAGTTAGCAATCAGCACGCGCGGAGCATCAGCGTGGGTGCGGAATACGCCCACAGGTTTGCCCGATTGCACCATTAAGGTTTCGTCATCTTCGAGGCGTTTGAGCACTTCGATAATCTTGTCGTAGCAGTCCCAGTCGCGCGCCGCGCGGCCGATACCGCCGTAAACCACTAAATCCTCTGGGCGTTCGGCCACATCGGGATGTAAGTTGTTCATTAACATGCGCATTGGCGCTTCGGTTAACCAGCTTTTGCAGCTTAATTGGCTACCATGGGGCGCAATAATGCGGCGGCTTGGGTCGTGTCGCTTGTCCATTGAGATGTCCTCTTTCAACCTGTTGAACTCACTCGCCATTCGGCTAAGTGCTATTGTTTTTATTGTGTTTTTGTCGCTAAACATCGGATGAATGCAATAAGCCTTCATCTCTGTTTGAATGACGTTATTTATTGAATGTCAGGTGTCCGCCGAGCTTAAAGCGGCTACCCGGGTGTACTAATTTGGCAAAACTCACCACCCCTTGGCGTGACCAAGTGCGGCGTGAAATCTGTAAACAGGGTTCGGTCGCCGGAATGGCTAACCTCTGTTGCAATTCGACACTGGCAATAATGGCTTCGATGGTATGGTGCGCCTCGGTCAGCGGCGCCACCTGCGACAGGTATTCATGGGGTGTCTGCTCGCTAAAGTCCTGCTCTAAGTAATCAGGCGCAAAGGCGGGATTCACATAACGCTCCTCGACTTGCAGCGGCACGCCTTGCTCGCAATGCACTAACACCGAATGAAACACCGGACTCCCGAGCTCCAGCGCCAGTGCGATAGCGATAGGCGCGGTGGCATTCACTTGTCTCAGTGCCAATTGCTGCACACTGTAACCATGACCACGGTCTTTGATTTCATCGGCAATGTTGCGGATCGCCAACATGGAGGATTGCGACTTTCGCCCCGCCACAAAGGTGCCCAGCCCCTGTGAACGCTCAAGCACGCCGTTGTCTGTCAGCTCAGTCAGGGCGCGACGCGCCGTCATCCGGCTACAGACAAACAGTTCGGCCAGCTGATTTTCCGAGGGGACACGGGCATTTTCTTCCCACTCACCAGACTCGATACAGCCAATGATATATTGCTTAATTTCTGCAAACTTAGGCGTCGCCAAAACACTTCCTCAAGATAAAATCTACCTAGGTTTGGGGTGGTAGGTACTCACACACCAAAACACTGAGCCACTTTCAAACGTTCAAAATTGCGGCTACAATCCTAGCTTGTATATACAAGTAAATACAAGCTAGCTCACATAACTTTCGATAATAAAGAGTTTGCGGGGCAAAAAAGCCAACGCAGCGAGGGATTACAATGTCTTGGGATCAGGTTTGGATAGACGTTAACGTAGCAACAATGGACCCTTCCATATCAGCACCTTACGGCGCAATTACCAATGCGGCTATCGCAGTTAAAGACGGTAAAATTGCCTGGTTAGGCCCACGCAGCGAGCTGCCTGCCTTCGATGTGTTGTCCATTCCTGTTTACAGGGGCAAGGGCGGTTGGATCACTCCAGGGCTGATTGATGCCCACACCCATTTAGTGTTTGCAGGTAATCGTGCCAACGAATTCGAGCTACGCCTAAAGGGCGCCACCTACGAGGAAATCGCCCGTGCTGGCGGCGGCATTATTTCCACAGTTAACGCCTGCCGTGAGGCCGACGAAGCCGAACTATTCGACCTCGGTCGCCAGCGTTTAAATGCCTTGGCGAAGGAAGGCGTTACCACGGTTGAGATTAAATCAGGCTATGGCTTAGATACCGAAACCGAACTCAAAATCCTGCGCGTGGCCCGCGAACTCGGCCAACATCACCATGTGGATGTGAAGACCACTTTCCTCGGTGCCCATGCGGTGCCGCCCGAGTTTAAAGACAATAGCGACGGCTATGTCGACTTAATAATCAATAAGATGCTGCCTGCGGTGATCGCCGAAAATCTTGCAGATGCAGTGGATGTGTTCTGTGAAAACATCGCCTTTAACCTAGAGCAAACCGAGCGCGTGCTGAGCGCCGCCAAGGCGGCTGGCCTGCAAGTTAAACTGCACGCAGAGCAATTATCCAATATGGGCGGCTCTGAATTAGCCGCACGTTTAGGGGCTAAGTCGGTTGATCATATTGAATATTTGGATGAGGCTGGCGTTAAAGCCCTAAGTGAAAGTGGCACCTGCGCCGTGCTGTTACCGGGCGCGTTTTACTTTTTGCGGGAAACCCAAAAACCGCCTATCGACTTATTGCGTCAATACGCTGTGCCTATGGTGCTCGCCAGCGACTTTAACCCCGGCTCATCACCCATCTGCTCGACCCTGCTGATGCTGAACATGGGTTGCACCCTGTTCCGCCTAACCCCAGAGGAAGCGCTTGCAGGTTTAACATTGAATGCCGCTAAGGCGCTAGGGATTGAAGAGAGTGTCGGCAGCTTAGTGGTCGGCAAACAGGCGGATTTCTGTCTATGGGATATCGCCACCCCGGCGCAACTCGCCTATAGCTACGGCGTGAATCCCTGCAAAGATGTAGTTAAAAACGGTAAGTTAGTGCATCAATAGGTCGTATTATACCGACATAAACAATAGGTTATTAGAGACAACTTATAACCTATTGATTTGCTTAGCCATCTAACATGAATATTGAGAATTGATTGGTTATACAGCTTTGTAATATTAAATTTAATCTCTTTCGAAAAAAATAAAGTGAACAGCATGCCTTACACCATATTAATTTCTGAAATTAATGACGTCATAAGAAAATTCAACATTTTCCTAACTAACGATAAATCAATCCCCCTTTTGTCTCAGGTTAATGGTGAATTGCAATCGGAGTTAATTAAAGTTGTGCACGGAAATTGGAATGCCTTTCCCTTTCCAAACGCTCAACGGCGAGGAGTTTATTTTGCTTTTGGAAAAAAACAGGATACCAGTAAACTGGGGTTGTACATTGGTAAAGCCTCATTCAACTCAACTATTGGGAAGCGTCTATACAGCCATTTAAGAATTCATGCAGATGCTGAATTTTTTACAATGAAAGGAGCAAACGACCAAGTTTTTATCATTGAATACTTAGCCTCCATAGATTTGGACGCCTTGAATATGCATTTCATGGCCTCAAGCCTAGAGGAATACTTAATTTCTAATCTCACAAACAAATTGCCATTGATGAATGTTACGGGTGCAAATAGCTAATGCAGGCTACAACAAGCCTGCAAAAAATGTACTGTGCATTTTAATTTTGGTCGGCTAATCCTAAACAGGGTTTATTGGTTTTCTAACTGCTCATCTTGTTGTTTTACCAGTTTATGCTCGCCTTCATTACAGCCGATCTTCCAGTAACTTGATGTATAAAAATAGCTTTTCGGTAAGTCGTATGTCTGCTTAAGCAGCTTTCTTAGGGCGCGCATACTGCTAAATTCACAGGCGAGCCATACTGCGCCTTGCCCTTCCAGTTTTGGCAACTGGGCAATGCATTCGGCTAAGGGCTTACCTTCTGGGTCGGCTTGTGGATTAATTACCCAATGCAATTGCACATGGCTAGGATGCACTAAGGGCTGAATATCGGCTTCACTTAACACCTCAATCACAGCGTAACCCACGGCATTGCTTGGCAATTGCGCCAAGTTCACGCTGATGGCGGGCAAAGCCGTCATATCCCCTGCCAGTAAAAACCACTCGGCATCCACATTGATCAGTTTTTTCAGTCCGGGGCCACCGATTTGGATGGTATCCCCAATCTCGGTCGACTTTGCCCAACGGGATGCGGGGCCATCGGTGTCGTGCAAAACAATGTCTACATCGATTTCATTCGTCCGCTGCTGACGAATGGTATAAGTGCGCATTAATGGCCGCTCATCCCCCGGCTGCGGAAACAGTAACTTGATATAGGCGCTTTCTTGATCGGCGGGAAAACCTGCAAAGCCAGCGCCGCCTAAGGTGATACGTAGCATATGTGGCGTGACTTGGGTTTTACCTATCACGGTCAATTCGCGCGGAGCGGGTCTGTTCATACTAAAACTCCAAAAAGATAAATGGCACTCAATTGTTAACTTTCCGCCACGCTATCGCTGATCTGGTTGGCAATACGGATAAACACCGCAATTTCATCCTGATCGAGTGCTTGGGTCATATGGGCAACGGTGGCTTTTTCGGCGGCAATAATTTGCGTCATCAGCTGCTCGCCCTGCGCCGTCGGCCTCAACAACTGACTTCGACCATCCTTAGGATTATCGACTTTTAGGATATAACCACCCTGCTGTAGCTCATTGAGCACCCGCGTAATTTGGGCTTTATCCCGTTGCATACGCAGGGCAATAGACTGCGCCGTGGCCTCGGGATGGCGGCAAATCCCCTTGAGCGCCCGAATATGGGTGACAGGTAATTCAATCTGCTGCGCGGCAATATCCGCACGCAGCTGTTTTTTGTAGGCATGCACTAATCTGTGCAAGGTTTCACCGAGGGAAGTGGCTGACATAATGGCATCTCGATATAGTTGACAGTATCAACAATATCGATATTGGTTGATTGTGTCAACTAATGAAGTTTTTGGATAACACCTTTACTGAGAAAGTAGACTTAAGCAATTCACTCATGACGTACTTAATCAAGGGATTTGTGCAACTAAATGACTTATCTCGGAGGTCATTGAATTTACAAAGGAGAATCCTGTAAGTTAGTGCAAACCAACTAACAGGCGCGAAATGGAGTTATTATGTTAAGAATACTGAGCTTGCTGCTACTGATTTTTTCCAGCCAAAGCCTAGCCAGTTCATGGCCTGTACCTAAGTCGATTGTGATGGTTAGTCCTGATGGAGGAGTAATTGCGCGACTCCACTCTGGCTCATTTCCTTTAGACAAACCTGAATCAGCACAGATGAGTATTTTTATCTGGAATGAACAGTCTGGATATGTGCTTTCCGAGCGCTATCCACTGCCTTATCGCTTTGCTCCGGCCAAATTTGCAGTAAACGACAATGGATTTGTGATTACTGTAGGTAAATATGTTGCAGAAGAAACAGGCCCAGATATTGGCATTTTTAATCCTCAAGGACAGCAAATACAGTCCTATACCTTGGAGCAACTTTTCCCTGATACAACGCAAAGACAGCAATTAATCGCTCAATCACAAAAATTAACCACTGAATGGCAGCAGCCTCTGCGAGATGAACCCCAATGGTATTGCCTATCTGCCCCAGAGGCCATGATGAATAATGCTTTCTCCGTTAGATATGAATTAGGTGCTTTATTGTTTTATGTCGATGAGAATCCATTTGAAAGCTATCTATTTGAGAGTGGATGTCCTCGCCTCTAAAATAAACTGGTTAATGCGGCCTGCGCATTCTTTCGCTTCATGGTCCCACATAAAACTACAGATATCGACTTTCAAGCCACCTGGCATTTGTAATGTTAAAAAATGTTCGTAGTCAGGATTTTGCGCTGGTAGTCCAACCTTTGTGATTTCAACCTGGTCGAGGGGATAACAAGTTATTTGCCAGCTTATTCCGCTAGAACGCGTTAGCACAACTTCATTCGTCACTGCATTAATCCGCAACTCTATCGACATAGCTAAGCCTGCAAACCAGAGGGAGAGTATAATAATCGCGGAAGGTAACAGGCACAAAAACAAGGTATGAATACCGAGAAACAACAAAGCAGGAGGATTTGACCAATCTATTTGCAGCCAATGAGATAGAAAATACCCGAGCGGAAGCAGAGGAGTTAACCCCCCAACCAAACCTACTAATAACCTGAGCCAGCCCGGAATAGGATTATGATAAAAGATCGCCCGCTCTTGATAGAGCAGGCAATCATCTCTTTTTCGCAGTGAGTTAAGCCATGCCATTAATGCCATCCTAACGACATGCGGATAAGTAAAATATCTCAGAAGAGAAGCTTAATTTAACACCCTTTGCTCATCATCAACTTGATGATAAAACTTAACTTCTTTAATCTTTTGCTCTGACTCTTCTTCCGTTAGCACTTCTTGCTTAACTAGCCATTTGAATTTGTTGATCTCATTATTCAACTCATTCTCAGGGTTGATATCTGCATACCAATGGGCCAGTTGTGCTTTGCGGCGCACCATTAACTCTTCAATCAAGGCATCATGATGTTTGTCTTTGATAATAAAGATATTGGCACCTTCAGCTTTAAATACAGTGTAAGTTACCTTAGTCATTAGTGCCCATGTTAAGCAGGCGGCCCCAATAAATATCCACATGGGGTCAAAGTAAAAAGCACCTCGCGTAAAACTGCCATAGCCACTTTGAAACAGGCCAAGCAAGATCCACAATACACCTACGTTTCTAAGCCAATCATTTTGCTCAGTTTGCTCAGAACGTTTAAGGGGTAGATCACCGTAATAAACTTCAACATCACCTTTAGCAGACCCATCTTCATAGGCATATTCAAACTGCTCTTGCCCTAAGCGAAAAGTATGTTTGTTTTTTCCCTTCTTTTGTATAACTTCCATTTTTTGTCCTTTTATTGCTCGCTCATCCCAAACAATGAGATTTAAGCAACTTATACCTTGAGTCGTCAACAAATTAGCAACAAACAACGATTTAAGCATGTAATAAAATGAAAGTCGTGGCTTAACAGCTGCTTGGCTTTAGTCCACTCAAAACGAGTAACAAAAGTTATACGGTTTGAGTGCAATAAACTGCTAGGATAACCGTTCAAATTTGAGCTTGATCACACAAAACACGGTTTAACACTTGGGGTGTCAGTTCGATAACGGATTTGCCTCAATGTCTTTGTATGAGTAACCCGATGAAAAGAATAATAAATGCTTTAATGCTGGCCATGTTAGCAACGGGCTGTAGCGATCCAAACCCAACACAGACCAATCAAACTGCTGAGCAGGCCAAGGCCGAAAAGGCCGTCCCAGTATTGAGCCTAAAGCAGCAACTCGCGCCAATCACCCAGCGTTATTTTGCCCTTAGACCCGAAATCGCCACCTATTATGGCGTGGCCGAGGATGAGGCAGGCAAGGATGTGCTCTCTAAGCTGACCGATTACAGCCCATCGGGGGAAAATCATCGCCGTAAAGCACTTAAGACCATATTAGCCGAACTCAACGCTATCGATGCCAGCCAGCTTAGCGCCTCGGAGCAAGTGAGTTTAGGCTCGATAAAATCTGAAATCGCCGGTGCCCTGCTGCCTGCCGAAACCGTGGCTTATGGCACTATGCTCGGTGAATACGGCGTTTGGTTTTTACCTTATGTCGTCAACCACTTATCGGGACTACATGTTGAATTTCCGGGGTATATGGAAGATAAGTTTGCGGTCACCAGCCCAGAGCAAGCCAAGGCCTATCTTAACCGCTTAACCATGTACCCTGCCGCCATGGGCACAGTTATCGATAAGCTGGATCAAGATGTGCAGATGGGGGTAATCCCACCCGATTTTATTATCGATAAGACCATAGCGGGTTTGCAGCAACAGTTAGTCCACCATGCAAGTGAACATCCCTTAGTTAGCAGTTTTAAAGCCAAATTAACCGCCGCCCAAGTACCAGACAGTGAGGCGTTGGCGAACTCTGCCGCCGAACTGGTGGAGACAAAATATTACCCTGCGACGCGTCAGTTGATTTCCGCACTGCAAGCCGTGCGCCTTAAGGCCACTCATGTGGCGGGACTCGGCCACCAACCTCAAGGCGCGAAACTTTACAAGGCGATGATTAAGCACCTCGCCAATTCGGAGATGACCCCAGATGAGATCCACCAACTGGGATTAGACGAAGTCGCCCGCATTACCGCCGAGATGGATGTGTTACTCAAACAAGTGGGTTACCGCAAAGGCACAGTTGGCGAGCGTATGCAGCGATTGCTTAAGGATCCTAAATACATCTACCCCAATACCGCCGAGGGCAAACAGCAATTAATGACGGACATTCACGGCTATCTGGCGAAAGTGAATGCCAAATTACCACTGTGGTTTGGGCTGTTACCGAATCAAGAGGTTGCGGTCGAAGCCGTGCCCGATAGTCGCGCCGCCGCAACCAGCGGTGCATTTTACGATGCGCCTTCACAGGATGGTTCACGTAAGGGCACCTTCTGGATAAGCCTGTACGATATGGCGGCGCTGCCCTCCTATTCGCTGCAAACCTTAACCTATCACGAGACCAATCCCGGCCATCATCTACAGACGCTCATCGGTCTGTCGGATACCTTGCCGCTGCTGAGTACCATTTTTTACTCTAATGCCGCGGGAGAAGGTTGGGCGCTGTACGCCGAGCGTTTAGCCGCCGAGATGGGCATGTATCAGGATAATCCGATTAATGACCTTGGCCGCTTGCAGTCTGAGTTACACCGTGCGGTGCGCTTAGTGGTCGACACGGGTATGCATGCTAAGGATTGGAGTCGTGAGCAAGCCATTGATTATGCAGTGGCGACTGAGGGAATACACCTCTCTGAAGCTACGGGCGAAATCGAGCGCTATGTGGTTTGGCCGGGGCAAGCCTTAGGTTACAAGCTGGGCGAGCTGAAAATTATCGAATTGCGCACTAAGGCCAAAAAAGCCTTGGGCGATAAGTTTGATATTAAAGTCTTCCACGACAGGCTGCTTGAAAATGGCGCCTTGCCCTTAGATTTATTGGAGCAAAAGATGGATCTGTGGCTCGAATCCGCTAAGGCGGCCAATGCCGCCGCCGAGACCAAGGTGTAACTCGGGTAAAACCACTCAAATCATCTCAATATAGGGGCAGCTTAGGCGGCCCCTATGCTTTTAGGGCTCCCTTGGTTTTTACGGCTCCCTTTGTTTTCAGGATTCAGGTTAATCCGCAAAGCGACCTTGATACTTGCCGCTTAAATAGCGGATCACCACAAAACCGACAACACCTGGCAGTGTCCACGACAACAGACGCAAATTGCCATGGTCGATAAACAAACGGCTGCCGCCAAAGGCAAAAAAGGCGGTATAACAGGCGATACCCGAGCCAATCATGGCGCCTAAATGCTCAATCCACCATTCTAATTTGGTCAGAGTCGCCTTAAAGCTATAACGCAGGAATCCCGCCCCAACCGTTGTGCCTAACAGGCCAAAAATCACCGCGAGGATCAGCTTTTCTTGGTATCCCCATAGCGCCATCACAGGGCCAAGTAGCGTTAAGCTCAGCATTAATGACAAATGCAGCGGCGATTTTAATAACTGACGCTGCGCCTTATAACGCAGAACTAACACGCCATGCCTCACGGTCACTAGGGTTAATAAGCTGATATAGATGAGAAATATCCAAGCATTTTGACGATTCGCAATCTGCGCCGCTAAGGCGTCGGCACTGGCCGCAGGCTGTTTAATCACCGCGAGCGGGTCAATGAGGCCCGTCGTTGCCATCGCCACGCCCGTCGCCGCCACTGTGTACATGGCATAGACATAGTAACGGCCAAAACGACTGTGATTCGCGCTGCCCTTTTTCAGCATGGCAGGCATCCAAAATAACACTAATGCCAGTGCGCCCGCGGTGATATGCACAAATTGCGACAGGGTGAAAATCGTGTTCATCATCTTGCTCCATCAAAGTTTGAAGCTTGATAGTAACTAGCATGGGGAGTCACCCATAAGTGCCAAAAGTCATGTTTTATCTTCGCGCTAACTTTTGAATGTAAAGATTGCGTCAATCTGCCCGTAATAATGCACTCACTCTGGCCAAACATTCGCTAAAGAGGTTTATAAAAATCAATCACAAAGCCTCTATATGCTGACAATCTAAAGAAACCCGTTTGAATTGATTGAGAAATTTTCCGATACCCCATAATAAATTGACATTGAATACTGGTTATTTTTTGCTAAGTTAGATGCAGCTCAGTTTTATTCACTTAAATTTTGCGTGGTTAAAACTTTGCAAGCGCTCGCTTGCTAACAGGGAAATGGAGGTTACACCAGATGTTGAAACGGAAATTACTATCAACGGCAGTGCTTGGGGCGTTAACAATTACGCCCACAGTCTTAGCTGCAGAACAAAAACAACCCAATATCTTAGTAATTTTTGGCGATGATATTGGTTGGCAAAACGTCAGTGCCTACGGCATGGGTACCATGGGTTACACCACACCCAATATTGATCGTATTGCCAACGAAGGAATTAAATTTACCGATCATTATGCGCAGCCAAGCTCAACTGCAGGCCGTGCCGCTTTTATCACAGGCCAATATCCCATCCGCTCGGGGATGACGACTGTCGCCATGCCTGGTGGTGATTTAGGCTTAAAAGCCGCTTCACCATCCTTGGCCGAAGTGCTTAAAGCTAAAGGTTACGCCACCGGACAATTCGGTAAAAACCACTTAGGCGACCATAACTTTGCTCTGCCAACCGCCCATGGTTTTGATGAATTCTTTGGTAACCTCTATCACTTAAACACTCAGGAAGAATCCGAGCAGCGGGATTATCAAAACTTCGCTAAGGCCTATTCAGGCTCAGCCGAAGCCTACGAGAAAAAATTTGGTACTCGTGGTGTATTACATTGCTATGCAACTGAGAAAAATGACAAAACCGTAGACCCTCGCTTTGGTGTCGTCGGCAAGCAAACCTGTACCGATACGGGTCCATTGACCCAAGAGCGGATGAAGGATTTTGACGCTTCTGAAATGATCCCAACGGCGATGAAGTTCATCGAAAAATCGAAGAAAGATGGCAAACCCTTCTTTGTCTGGATGAACACCAGCCGTATGCACCTCTACACCCGCCTCAATGATAAGTGGCGCTATGCCGCTGAGAAGTACACCAGTGAATACGATCTTCACGGCAGCGGTATGTTACAGCACGACCATGACATCGGCATGGTGCTAGACCAGCTCAAAGAAATGGGTTTAGACGACAACACTATAATCGTCTACAGCACAGATAATGGTCCTGAGCACAGTTCCTGGCCACATGGCGCAACCACACCGTTCCGCGCCGAGAAGATGACAACCTATGAGGGCGGTGTAAGGGTGCCTATGATGGCACGTTGGCCCGGCCATTTCCCTGCTGGCAAAGTGTTAAATGGTATTCAGGGTCATCAGGATTTATTCACCACATTAGCAGCTATCGGCGGTGAGCCAAATGTGAACGAGAAAATGCTGAAAGAGAAAAAACAGTATATCGACGGCGTGAATAACCTCGATTACTGGACGGGTAAGGCGGCAGAATCAAACCGTAATTCAATCCTCTACTACTACGAAGGTAAACTCACCGCCATTCGTATGGGGCCTTGGAAGTTCCACTTCTCAACCAAAGAGGATTACTACGCAAACCTAGTGCCACTGACTGTGCCTAAAATCTATAACCTGCGTGCCGATCCGTTTGAAAGTTACGATACCATCGACGCTCAAGGTCATCTGATGCAAAAAATGTCCTGGTTAATGGCGCCTGCGACCGAGATCATCAATGGTCATGTCAAAACGCTGATGGATTACCCACCTGTGCAAGGTGGTACCAGTTTCGATATGTCTGACATGATTGGTGAAGTGCTGAAAAAAGGTCAACAATAACGACAACGTGGCTAACGGTGCAATCTGTTAGCCACTCTTTCCGCAAATGGCATTAGAGCCCAGTGTGTTTATCCAATTTCAAAGTATCAATAATCGAGAAGGTATAACCTAGCTCGGTAAACATCCGCTCGATATTGAGCTTAAAATCGATGGGGCGATCTAAATCGAGTTGATTGATAAAGAAATGGTGTTTTGTCGGGATCTTAATCAGCA
This sequence comes from Shewanella mangrovisoli, assembly GCF_019457635.1. NCBI lineage: Bacteria > Pseudomonadati > Pseudomonadota > Gammaproteobacteria > Alteromonadales > Shewanellaceae > Shewanella > Shewanella mangrovisoli. The sequence continues at coordinate 145,470 of NZ_CP080412.1, read as the reverse complement.
ATTGTTTTTGATAGAAACAAGCTTCAACCTCGGCATTTAGCTCGCGACCTAAGGCCAAGAGATTCTCCATCATCAAGGGATTGAGTAAGTAGCGCGCCTCGACTTGGTCGCTGCTATACACCTCAAAACAACGCTCAAAACGCACATCCTCAAGCTTGACCCGCGACAGCTTTGTCTTAAACCCCTCAATACGATTTTTTAAACTGCCCTTATCCGTGACTAACAAGGTCGTGCCGTTGAATCGCTTAGGAATATTGCACACCAGTAGCACACCATTGAAGATGGTCTCTCGCTCAACCGAGCCATTATTGTTCGATTTAGTGTTGTAAGCATCGACCTCATAAAACTGGAACGGCACCTTGTTATAGGTTCCCTTAAGGCAATTTTGCGCATACTGTTTATCGGTTTTAGGCAGCAGCCCCAACTCCAGGAAGGTTGAGAAATCCACCTTAGGCTCCCTCGTTAACACATAATCATTGCCGAAGTACTTGAGACTAATGGGATAGAGTTTTTCAAAGGCGGCATTATAGAGTTCATTGCTTTCCTTTCCCGAGGCAATCGCCACTAACGCTATCACGGGAGTCGGCAGAAACGCGCCAATCATCAAAGGCACAAAATAATCCATAGGCACCAGCATAAACTGCACCCCGAGCAGCCCAGCGAAGGCACCCAAAATCACCGTGATGCATATGTAGTAGATTGGGGTGGTGAACTTGGCATTTTCACGCCGCCTTTGGTTCACGCCTTCACGTTTTGCTTCAAACGGGGCGCATTTAGGGGCGATTTTTTGTTTGTAATACTTCTGAAAGGGAATACGGTGATCTTCGGGAATATCAAATTCAATCGAACTCATTGGCTCCTACTCTTACGACTCAAATCCATTTAGGCCAATGATTTTACGGATTTTATTTCAGCAAGGCCAGTTTAAGACCAACAAATGACCAATTAAGCCCGAGCAAGCCTGCGGCTACGGCGCTGCAATAAGCCAAAAATAATCAGCACTCCAAAGGTGGCGCTAAATAGGGTTAAGGCTCTGGCTACGCCGTAAAAATCCGTGAGATTAAAGGAAACCCCATCCGCCCATAGCACTAAGGAACCTAAGGGCAATTGCATCGCCACCGCTGCATACCAATCGAATGGCAATCGAGGAAAAAGCCGCTGATAGCTAAATAACATCAGCCCAGAGAGCAGCAATAATAAGCCCGCGTCATGGGCACCTAACCCCAGATAAACCGGGCTAGTGTGGCTGAGGTTATCGACACTTCCGAGCAAAGCGTACATATAGCCCGCCGTGGCAACCAGCGCGAAACTCACAAAGCTTAATACCGCCAACAGAATACCTAAGCCAAATGCGGGTAAATATTTCATAAACAGTCTCATCAGTGCAGAACTCGCTCGACCTCATTCCTAAAACCCTAAAGGAGAACAAATTCAGTCGAAAGATAGTAAAGCTACAATAACAGCCAAAATTTCCCTTAGCTATTAAGACCATAGTCTTATGCCGACAACAAACTGTGGGATCATAAACAGCCTAATTCTCCCCACTAAATCCAGTATTTCATCCATATCCACTAGATAAGCCTCTAAAATTCCTCATTTAATTAAGTTTCAGTCGAATAGTTGAGTGATATGGTGCACAATCTCCCACGGTCTAAGGGCGAAATCCACTAGCCAATTCCCCCAATAACGCTTAGGATCGGGGTTGCATTTTTTAGCCAACATATTGTGGAGTATCAAAACATTATGGGTATCAGAGCCATAGTCGTAGACACAGCAGGCACCACGACAGACCTAACCTTTATCCAAGATGTGCTATTCCCCTATTCTGTCAAAGCCTTACCAGACTTTTTAGCGCAGAACCAACACAATGTCTTGGTGGAAAACTGTATCTGCGACACCCGAGATATCGCCCTCGAACCCGATGCCGATTTAGCCCGCGTGACTGAAATTTTGCAGCAATGGGTGCATGAAGACCGCAAAGTGACCCCACTCAAAACCCTACAGGGTTTGATTTGGAAGCAAGGTTACGCCCATGGCGAATTTACAGGCCATATCTTCCCCGACTTTATCGAAGCGGTTAGCCGTTTTAGCGCGCAAAAACTGCGTATTTACAGTTTCTCTTCGGGTTCGGTTGAAGCCCAAAAACTGCTGTTCAGCCACAGTGATGGCGGCGATTTAACCGAGATGTTTAGCGGCCATTTTGATACCCGTACCGGTAACAAATTAGATAAACAAGCCTACGCCAACATACTCAACACCATCAGCCTAAGTCCTAAGCAAGTGCTGTTTGTGTCTGACGTGGTTGAAGAGCTTAAAGCCGCAGAAGCCGCAGGCATGATGACCTGCCAAATGGTGCGCGAAAGCAAACAACGCACTGGCGATTTTCGCACTATCAACAGTTTCGATGAGCTAGTGATCGAGTAACACCGACACAGCACATAAAAAGCGACCCTAGGGTCGCTTTTTGTTTATCAGGCAACCAAACCTACCTGTCCGCAGGGTGATTCACCCCATCGCAAACGGGCACATCGCCTAATTCGTAAGGATTCACGCCTTCGAGGCAACCAAGGTTATAGCCATATTCATTGGGATTAGAGCGCCTTTGATGATGGGTATAGATACCGCACACAGAGCAGAAGTAATGTTTGGCGGTTTTGGTATTAAATTTGTAGCACTTTAATACGTTCTCGCCTTTGATAATCTTCAATCCCGCCAGCGGCACTGAGCCGACGATAGCGCCCTTGCGCCGACAGATTGAGCAATCACAACGCCTCGGCTTTTCAATGCCATTGGGCAGCGATAATTCCAATACCACGGCGCCACAATGGCAACTGGCGAGATGCTTGGCTTGGATCTGAGTATTGCCAACGTGTTTAATCACTTAAGCTCCTTGTTGATTAACGCCCCAATCTGCCTTGCCGTTCAACTTGCGCTTGCCAGTTTTGCACTTGCAGCGCCTTGGCATTGATCACAGGCCCCAGCATTTGGCTCTTAGCGCGCTTAAAGCCACTAAAGACTAAGGTTGCGATATCTAATTGCTTTAGGGCGGGCGCGCCTTGGAACCACTTGTAATACCAAGGCGGCGTATCCATGGTCATGATAATGCGTGAGGTTTTCCCCTTGAGCAGTCGATCGGGAAAGGTTTTTCCCTGCTGATACTGAAAGGCAAAACCAGGTAAAAATGTTCGATCAATTAATCCTTTAAACTTAGCAGGTACGCTGCCCCACCAAATGGGCACCACAATCACAACATGGTCGGCCCAGAGAATAGCCTGTTGAAAGCGTTGCAGATCCGCCTCTAATGGCTGTTGTTGATGGTACCCCTGCGCCAAATTAGGCTCAAATTCCAACTCGCTAAGTTTTAATAGGCGCACCGAATGCGACTCGCCAGCGGCCTTGGCGTAAGTGTCTGCTAAATGTTCACACAGGCTATCGGGTTTGGGATGGCCAGAAACCACCAGTATCTTTTTTGTCATAGTAAAAACCTTGAGTATTCAATATGACAACAGCTTAAGCTCTGCCCCTAGGGGCAGAGTCAAGCCCACAATTACGCGCGGGATTCGCAGGTATCCAAACCATCAATACAAGCGTCGAGCCTGACTAATTTATCTTCTAATTCGCTAATCTGCCGTAGGAAATCGGCTTTGATATGCAATAAAAACTGCAGCACAGACTCAAGCTGCGCCGCCTGTTCACCCTCGGTAAGCAAGTCCTTCAGTTGCGAGAGTTTGATACCTAAGGTTTTGGCCTCTTTGATCAGCAATAACTGCTTTATATCGGTTGCACTATAAGTGCGATAACGCCCCTTACGGATCGGCGCACTGATCAGCCCCCACTCCTCGTAGAGGCGAATCGCCTTGATTGATAGGCCTGTTTGCTTCGCCACAGCACCAATATACATAGTATTTAATCCATTAAAATAATTGAAAAAATCATCATAAATCTGCCGCCCTTTGCCAGCATATCACTACGCTTTAGGCTTGTCGCTCGCACTTTATACTGCTAGTCTGGCTTCTTAAACGAGCGTTTTAACTAGAGCTTTTGACTATGAGTAATGCAATGGAAAGTCCAACACTAAGTCCAATGGAAAAGTTTCTCGCACAGCACCCTATAGTGACCGAAATCCCCGTGGCTTGGGGCGAAATGGATGCGCTGCAACACGTCAACAACGTGGTCTATTTCCGTTATTTTGAAACCGCACGTATCGACTTTTTCAACCGCCTCTTTCCACTCGATGCCCTGTATAAATCCGGTGTCGGTCCAGTGATTAGCGAAAATCAGGCCCGCTATAAACGCCCTGTAACCTTCCCCGATACCCTATTGGTCAGTGTGAGTATCAGCGATATTCAAAGTGACAGATTTACCATGCATTATCAGTCATTTAGTAAACAGCAACAGGCCATAACGACCCTAGGCACTTCGGTCGCTGTGATGTTTAACTTTAAAACTGGCCAAAAAGCCGAGCTTCCCACGGAATTACTCGCCATTCTTAAACAACACGAGCAAGCTTAAGCTACCGAGTCTATGGCGACATTGCCATAACACTTTAGGCCAAATCAGAGGGAGGCTGTATGTCAGAAAAAACGCCAATAGAAGTCGTTGTTGAGCATCAACAGGATCAACAACGCTTTGTGATCCCCGTTGACGGGCATGAAGCCGTGCTGGAATACCGACTCAATGGCCAGCACATCGACTTTAACCGTACCTTTGTGCCCGACGAGCTACGCGGCAAAGGCCTTGCCGAACGTTTAGTTCGCCATGGCCTGAAATGGGCCAAAGCCCAAGATTTTGAGATAGAAGCCAGCTGTTGGTATGTGCAGAAGTTTTTGAAATAACGGGCTTCGCAACAGGTAAGCTAAATCCAATACACTGGATAGTGGCGTTTCGGATCGGTGGAGAGGTTATTCACGACTAGCGCCACCAGCAATAGCAGTAGTGAGCCGAGAAAGACTGGCATCAAGGCATAGAGAAACCCGAGTTGATGCACGTTCTCGCCGCCTATCACAGCAATTAATGCCGTTGCGCCGCCCGGAGGGTGCAGCGTGCGAGTTAAATACATCAATGCGATGGCAAGTGATACCGCTAACGCACTCGCGAGCACCATATAGTCGGCAAATACTTGATACACAGCCACACCAATCAGTGCCGATAACACACTGCCGCCAATCAAGTTACGTGGCTGAGAAAACTCTGCCAGCGGCGCACCGTAGACTAATACCGCCGACGCCCCAAATGAGCCAATCACAAACATGGTGCCGAGCAGATTATCGCCCATATAAGTAGCGAGACTGGCGACTAGATAAATGCCACAAAAAGCCCCTACCCATGACCAAACGATCTTTTTCAGGGGTTGTCGTGGCGGACAGATGTCCTTAGAACGCATTCGGGTGAAGTAAAATCTCATGCTAAATCCGGCCGGGGGAATAAAGGCGCGGATAAGTGATCCGCATCACATTTGCGGCCGCCACGTTAACGTTTTCACCGCGCAATTGCAATTGTGCGGTGAAAGCGAATATCAGACTTAAGCAGCTTCGCCATTAAGGCTAGCTAAGATTTCACGAATATCTTCGGGGATGGGGCGGCTCTTTTCGCAGCTGTAGTCGTAGTGCACTAAGGTGGTTTTCACTTCGGCGGTTTTATTACCCGCTTGCCAACAGGTTTGAGTCAGCTCGAAGCTGCTATTGCCGATACGGCTGACATAGGTTTTCACCGTCACGCTCTTGCCGTAGTAAGTCGGCGCGATAAAGGCCACAGTAAAGCCTGCCACTATGAGATTCCACTGATGCAAATCCAACTCGGGATTAAAAATCTCGAAGATTGGTGTGCGCGCCGCCTCGCACCACACGGGGATCACTGTGTTGTTGATATGACCTAGGCCATCGGTTTCGGTAAATCTTGGGTGGATTTCGAGGCTGTATTCGGTGACTGACATGCAAACTTCCCTTTTGTTGTTCTTATACTTTTATGCTGTAAATGGGATAAACGAGGCGCTTACCCTGTTTATCCCTACCAAGCCTAACAGAAATAAGAAGCGCGATGCTAGAACTGGCAGCTCGCGGTCTCAGGGGTTTGCTTGCCATTGGCATCGTACTTTTTCATACAACCAGCCTTACCCATCTCATAGATTTTTTCGTATTTGAGCTTGCCACTACTGTCGTAGGACTTAAACACACCATGGCTTTTCGGGTTTTCTAAGTGATAGATTTTGCGCCCCTTAGTCACATGGGAAAAATCCGAGAACCCGGGTTCCTCTTGATAGATAACCCCGTTCATATAGCGCTTATGCACCACATGCTGCTCATCGATACGCAGCATTTCACTGGCTAACTTACCATTCTGGTCATAACAGACTTTATCCACGGCATAATTGCCGTCGAGATCCTCGATACAACTCACGGCACCATTATCAAAATATTCCCGCTGGATACCGCAGCGCGCAATGGCGTTATCCCAGAAATAGGGTTCACCGTTCCAGGTTTCACCTTCTTGCTGGCAATAGTTCCACAAACTCTTTAACTGGCCGTTTGGATAGAAAGTGTAATGGGGGCCAGAAAGACGGTTATTGATAAGATGACCATATTGGACGAGCGAATAGCCGCCGTCGGTGGAATAGCGGATGCTTGGCCCGTATTCCTGACCCGCTTTATAGGTCTGCAGAGACGTTAAGCGACCGTTGGAATCGAATCGATATTCTTTATCAACCGACCCATTGGTGTAATAGCTTAATTCGGATAGTTGGCCGCCGCGATACACTCGCTGCTCACCGTCTTTAATCGAGCTAGTTTCAGCATTTTTTGCGCTTAATACGCCCTCACAATCACCTGCGTAGGGCTCTTTTCGCATCATGCATTCATCCTGCGAGGGTTTAAGTGTTACGGCGTCATTAAACTTATATTGGCTCAACTCATTGAGATCGCCGTTAGGCTCGAGCCACATTTGTGCGCCATCCAACTCACCTTGACGATAGTTGGCAACATTGCTGACGATATTTGGCGCTGAATACCATAGACTTTCTCCGTGGAGACGGCCCTTATCGTAATGCTTAAGGGCGAACATAAAATTATCTTTATTGAATAATTTAGCCTCACCTTGGCGTAGACCATTCTCATAGTTGACTTCGGTCTTATAGAGATAAGTCACTGATTGCTTCGTGGTAAAAGCATCGTTCTCATCGGGCGTTCGAATATATACCCAAGTGCCTGAACGTTTACCATCGAGGTAGCGGCCTTCACCAGTTTGAAAGCGATAATCCCCTTGGGTGACCTTTTCCACCCAAGCGCCTTGTTTCACACCCTTTTGGTATTGGCCTTTGCTGCCATCGGACTCAAGCCACTCGCCATCTTTTACGCCATTGAGATAAATGCCCTTTTCGGACAACTTTTTCGCGCCTTCGGTGCTGGACTCGTAATCTGGGGTATAGATTTCACTCGGGCCATCTGGCACGCCCTTGTTGTAGTGGATAAAGCCGTAGTTATCGGCGTCATCCATAATGGACTGCAACACCCATTTGCCCTGTTTCTTACCATCGAGGTACTCGCCTTCCCAGTAGGTTTCACGGCTGTCGGCTTCAATCCACTTACCCACTTGCTTACCCAGCTTATAGTCACCGGCATACATCACACTGCCATTGCGGGCATCGTAGGCGGCAAAGTGGCCATCCAGCTCACCCTGCACATAATGGGCTTCACTGGCAACACCAGCCCAAGTACTACCCATGCTCATGAATTCGTAAAAAGGCCCTGTTCGCGGGATTTTTTCGCTGCCATTTTTAAGCCAATCGATGTCGTCGGCCTCGTAGCCAATGGCAACCAGCATAAAGCTACTATCTTCTTCGACGTAGGCGCTGCGATCAAAAGTTGCCACCAGACTGTATTTTCGTTCACGCCCCTCGGCATCCTTATCGGTGCGAGTCAGGGGATAGCGCAGCTTGTATTCCACTGCGGTTTTGATATCCGTTGCCGTGCCTTCAGAATTGCGATAGCCAATTAAGGTCGGTTTGAGCTTAGAGGTACCATCAAGAATCGCTTTGATGTCAGGATCTTGGACACCCTCAGCCTCATAGGTCATGCGGTACTGCTGCGGCGGCAACTGGCTTAATACTTTGCGAACGCCGCCGACGGTAAAGGTGCTAATGGTGGGTGCGACTTCATCGAGCACGGCTTGCAGGCGCGGCAGTTTAGTCAACTCCTCGCCCTCAAAACCATAACCCCGCAGATGCTGGCCATCGGCATCCTTGAGCATGACGATCACTTCTTTAGTGCCGCCTTTGTCGAAGTCATAGTAAAACACCGCCACGATTTCGGCGCGGCCGTAATCGTCAATGCGCACACCAGGCGCATCGCCGTAGAGCATTTCGCCCCACACCTGTTGATCTTTTTGATAAAAATTGAGCCATTGGCCATTGGGAAGATCCACGGGACCGTGAACCATTTTGTCATATTCCGCCGCAAGTGCAGCAGGAATAACCGCAAAAGAAGAGAGCAACACCGCACCAACTGCGGCGCATAAACGACGAATCGAAAGTTCCATTTAACTATCCTTAACACCGACACCTTGCGCCTCGTGCGCACCAGTAAGCGGGGCGAATTTTAAGCGAAGTCCGGTGCTTCAGGAAGTAGCTGACACAAAAAAGGCCGCAAAGCGGCCTTTTAGGATCAAAGCTTTAACAATCAATTATTGTACATAGCATTAATTTCATGGGCGTACTTGTGATAAATCATTTTGCGGCGCAATTTCAGCGTCGGGGTGATTAATCCCGCCTCCATCGAAAAGGCTTCTGGCAGCAGGGTAAACTTTTTGATTTGCTCAAACCCCGCCAATTCTTGCTGCAAATGCTTTAAGCGCTGCTCGAAATGCTCAACCACATGGCTATGACGCAGCAGCTCGATAGGCGACTCGTATTTCAGGCCCTTATCCTTGGCCCAAGCTTCGAGGGATTCAAAGGCGGGCACAATCAGCGCCGTCACATAGTTACGGGCATCGGCAATCACAGCCACTTGTTCGATAAAGGGGCAACGGCCCACAGTGCCTTCAACCCGCTGCGGTGCAATGTATTTACCGTTAGAGGTTTTCATTAACTCTTTGATGCGGTCGGTAATAAATAAATTACCATTGGCATCGAGTCGCCCCGCATCGCCGGTCTTCAACCAGCCACCTTCGAAGGCAGCTGCGGTATCTTCAGGGCGATTGTAATAACCGCGCATCACGGTATCGCCACGGACTAAAATCTCATCGTCCTTACCTAGCTTCACCTCGATTTCGGGCAATACTTTACCGTTCGAACCCGCAACCCGGTTATCTAAAGTATTACAGGTCACAGTCGCGTTCGTTTCCGTCATGCCGTAACCACAAAGTACTGGAATACCAATGGCATGGAAGAAAGACGCTACGTTTAAATCGAGGGCGGCGCCACCGCAGGGCATAAACTTTAAGCGGCCACCGAGCACGGCTTGCAACTTGCTGTAAACCAGCTTGTGCGCTAAACGCCATTGCAAGGATAACCACAAGCCACCCTTAGCGCGGCCTTGGCTCACCTCAAACTGACGCTCGCCGACGCCCATGGCCCAGGCGAACAGTTTTTTACGGCCTTCGGCGGATTTAGCGACCTTATCCTGCACTGCGCTATAAACTTTCTCGAGGAAACGCGGCACCACACACAGGGTATGCGGACGCACGGCGCTGATAGCCTCTTTCACTCTTTGGGTGTTTTGCAAGTACACATTGTGGCCACCACGGCACAGCACGTAGAAGCTCCAACCACGCTCAAACACATGGCTTAGCGGTAGGAAAGCTAACGACACATCGCCAGTGGTAAACGGCAGGATCTGATCGTGCTGACGCACAGTCGAAGCCATATTGCGGTAATCCAACATCACGCCCTTAGGGTCGCCCGTGGTACCAGAGGTATAAATCAGGGTTAACAGATCGTCGAGATTGGCATCCTTTAAGCGCTGCTCAAGCTCAGCACTCTGGTCGTATTCTTTGGCTAATAAGCTGTCTAAATGCTGATGTTGGGCGTTGTCCTGCGCCAGCTCAACACTCGCGTCGAACACAATCACATGCTCTAGGGTCGGACACTGTTTTTGCAACTCACAGGCCAGCGCATATTGCTTAGCATCGTCGACAAAAATCACCTTGGCCGCCGCATCATTAATGATAAAACTGGCCTGCTCTAAGGTGCTGGTTGGATAGATAGGTACCACAACGGCACGGCTTTTCAGGGTACCTATGTCGGCACAGGTCCATTGGGGGCAGTTTTGCGACAGGATCACGCAACGGTCTTGCACTTGTACGCCAAGTTCAATCAACACCTGTGCAATTTTATGGCTGATTTGATCGAATGCCTGCCAACTGACTTGATGCCAAGGCGCAGCCATTTCAAAACCTTCCAGCGCGATAGCCTCTTTTAATGACTGGCTTTGCTGCTGTAATAGTCGAATTACGTGATATTGTTCGAGAGACATGAGTGACTCACCTTTTAGCTTACAAGTGTACCGCTTTTGCGGCATTCTACCTGAAGGCAAGCTAAAAACTAAGAGTTTTTGCTCTAATCTTGTGCAAATGTCGCCCCAATCACGCCATTTCAGGGCAATTAGAGTCCGGTAATGTCGCCCTGCCAGAGCTTTTTACTGCCCCAATACAGTGCGATTTGCCCAAGGATCATCAGTAAAATATTACCCAGCGACCAATAAAACAGGCTGCCCTCATGTTGCAGCGCTGCAAGGCTAATAGACACCCAGATTGAATGCCCCACGACCACCAGCATGGTTAGGCTCACCTGTAATACTCGGCGGCACAGGCAGCCTAGCCCTAACACTAAGGCGCAGGCCCAATAAGTGCTCATGACTAAGTGCGCCAGCAAGGCCAATGTCATGTTGCCATTGAGCCAAGTGATAAACAGACTCGAGAGCAAAATGCCTATGCAGATGAAATACAGTAATCGTTGCTGCCCACGGGCAAAGGCTTTGACTAAACCAGCACGGCCATCGAAACCCGGCAGTAATAAGAGCAATTCTGTTGCCCGAGAGCGCTGCACCCGGCTCCAGTGCACTAGCGAGCAGCCGATCACACTAAACTGCGCCAACAGCAGTAACACAGGGAAGTTCCAATGCAGTTCATGGGATAACACCCCAAGCACTATCGTCAGCACAGGGAGCAACAGTAACAACACCGTCAGCATAGGACCAATAAAGAAGTTCACCGGATGCAGGTAGCGCTCTAATCGGCTCAACATTCGCATCGATTGCAGACTCGGCAACCAAAACCAGCCCATCTCGAGTCCATTGAGGTACACGCTGCGCGCCTCCACCCGCCAAGGTAACACTAGACATCGGCGCCAAATCAAGGCGGCTAATACAAACAACACGGCTAAACTCAGCCACAGCGGCACTTGCTCGGCTAAATCGCTGGAAAATGGCACTAAGATAAACAGTAAAAATGAGCTGTAAAACCACTGGGTTTGCAACAAACACAGCAGAATAAAGCCTAGGCTTATCCCTTGCGCAAATACCAATAATGACAGGCTCGAGGTGAAGTCATACAACACGCAAAGCAGCACGGCTAAACTAAATACACCGATAAGCATCACTTCGCATTGGATAAACACATTCTGTCGATAACGGGGAATTAATATCGAACACTCATTGGCCATCAAACGAATAAGCTGCCAAGCCACGGCCGCCGAAGTCGAAACGACAGCCATGGCAACGAAGATATCGAAACTCTCTTTCTGCCCCGCCCATCCGGCCAAGATACTCAGCACTAAGCCAAATATGCCAGTGCCGAGAAAACTCACACTGCCGACATCAAACAACCACAGGCGCAACATGCCGTTAAAGGGATTAATCGAATGGTGCGTCCCCAGTTTTTCAGGTACCTGCACTAAGGGTTTAGCGGCACTCATTTGTGCAGCTCCACAAAGAGTTGCTCCAAATTCAGCGCCTCACTGCGCAGCACACCGGAGAAATTAAGCTCAATATCGCCCCTGTCCACCAGCACAGAATCGCCATCGCGGCTGAGGATACGCACCTGCTCCGGCAACTCGGCGCCGTCCGCGAGTTTGACTAAACGTACCTCTTCCCTCAGGGCATCGATCTCCTTAAACAGCACTAACTCGCCCTGCTTAATCAGGGCGACATGGCTCGCCACCCGCTCTAAATCTGAGGTGATATGGGATGAAAACAACACGGCCGAGCCGGATTCGAGGGCCAAGTCGAACAAATCGACCATAAACTTGCGCCTGACTATCGGGTCGAGGCTGGCCACGGGTTCATCGAGGATCAGTAACTCGGGACGATAGGCCATCGCCATGATCAAGGCTAAGGATTGGCGCTGACCAACGGACAGGCGTTGCACCTGTTGAGTCACATCTAATTCAAAACGGGCGAGCCAATCCTGCTCTAACTGCATGTCCCAGTGGGGATAAAAACTGCGGTGCAAATCGAGGGCGCGTTCAACGGTAAAACCTTCATAACCAAAGGGTTGCTGCGGCACATAGCCGAGGCGTTCCTTAGCCGCCGAGGAGAGCTGCTCCGGCGTTTCGCCTAAGGTGCGGATTTCACCCGAATCCGGCGAGAGGATCCCCAAAGCGCAGCGCATTAGGGTCGATTTACCCGCACCGTTTTGTCCCAATAGACCCACCACCATACCGGCCGATAAACGTAAGGTCAGATCCTTGAGCGCACGTTTTTCGCTGGCACCTTTGCCGCGAAACACTTTGTTTACGTTAGAAAACGCTAGTATTGGGGTAAAGTCTTGGTCCATCGAATTGCGTCCTTTTTATTCTCGTTTTCGCTTAGCTCGACTCAGGCTACCAGCGCTCATTAATCAATTGCAGTAACTCGGGCAGACTCACGCCCAGCTGCTTTGCCTGTGCCAGCAGCGCATCTAATTGCGGCTCGAGCAGACTCACGCCCGACTCCATCGCCTCGCTGCGCGCGGCGACCCTTGTCGCCTGACCTCGGCGGCGCTCTAGCCAACCCTGATCGACCAATTGCTGAATCGCGCGGGACACCGTCATCGGATTGACCGCAAGATATTCAGCAATTTGGCGTACTGAGGGTAATACGTCTTCCTCTTGCAGTTGTCCGCCCACAATCAAGCGCACGATTTGCTCGTGTAATTGCTTGTAAATTGGCTCACCACTGCTGGGGTTGACATTTAAAAGTTCTAACATTAGTCTTTACACACTGTATTAATACATTGATACACCGATACACTGTATTTAAAGTAACACACTCATCCTGAAATGCAAAAAGGAAAGCGCTCATGATAGATAGCATGATCCACAGGAAGTCCCATAATGCCAGCGCTGACGTGGCAATGAAGCGCGTTGATACGCGCCAGCACTCGGGCAGATTAAGCAGAAGCATCATCAGTTTGAGTGCGCTGATGCTCGCCATGGGTAGCGCCGCGACTTGGGGCAGCGACAACTCAGTGAAGCCAACTGAATCCGCCAACACCTGTTACGTTGAAGGTGTATCAGACCGCTTAAACTGCGGCTTTGTCACTGTGCCCGAAAACCCTAACAAGCCCGATGGCAAGCAAATCCAAGTGCATTATGTGGTCTTGCCCGCGGTGAAAAACGTCAACCACGAAGAAGCCTTACTGGCGATCGCCGGTGGCCCGGGTCAATCGGCCATAGATAATGCGGCAGGCTTCGATAGTATGCTCAACAAAGTGCGCCAGCAGCGCGATATTCTGCTTATCGATCAACGCGGAACGGGGCGCTCCAATGTGCTCAATTGTGACGCAGGCCCGCAATCGCCACTGTCCTTCGACGATGATAATGTCGATACCCTCGCCGAGGCGCAAAAATGCCGCGATCAATTCCCCGATACTGATGTCACCCAATACGGCAGTCTCAATGCGGTGCAAGACTTCGAGGCCGTACGCGCCCACTTAGGCTACAAGAAGCTGCACCTCTACGGCATTTCCTACGGCACGCGTATGGCGCAGCTCTATATGCGCTTATATCCCGAGCACTTAGCCACAGTCACCTTAGACGGTATAGTGCCGATGCAGCAGAGCGTATTGGAGATTGGCTCGGCAATTGAGCGCGGCTTTGACTTGCTGTTTAAAGACTGCCAAGAAACAGCCGCCTGCCATGCCGAGTTTCCTGAGCTCAAAGCCGAGTTTGACCAAGTGGTTGCTAAACTCAGCCAAGGGCCGGTGATGGAGCCGGTGCACGACCCAGTGACGGGAGAAAAGACCCTACTCACTATGACCCGCGCGAAGTTTTACGGTGCGATCCGCATGGCACTGTATCAAACCAATGTGCGCGCCTTAGTGCCCCATGCAATTCATCAGGCCGCCAAGGGTAACTACCAACCGCTACTCGGGTTATTTGCCTTAACCACGGATGGCGCGGGTATGGCGATGGGCATGCACGCCTCAGTCGTCTGCGGTGAAGACATACATCGCATCACCCCTGCGATGCGCGAACAGGCCAAAACCTCCTATGTTGGCAAAACCATGCTCGAAAGCTTAGAGGCATCGTGCTCTGTGTGGAAGGTGCCGCCAGTCGATGCCAACTTTAGCGAGCCTATCAAGAGTGATATCCCCACCCTGTTGCTATCGGGCGAAATTGACCCAGCAACCCCACCGAGCTGGGGAGAACTGGCGATGGAAAAACTCACCAACGCCAAACACTTTGTCGCCCCTTATGCGACCCATGGTGTGGCCTATCAGTCCTGCGCCAATAATTTAGTCGCCGAGTTAGTGCGTACTGGTTCGGTCAAAGATCTCGATGGTGAATGTTTGAAGAAGGATGTGCGCCGTAGCTTCTATTTAAATGCCAGCTCGGTTGAGCCACTCGCGACCGAAGATGCAACCCACTCTTCCCAAGATAAGCCCAAGGATAAGCCCAGCACTGGAGCCAAGGAGTAAGTCATGATCAAAGTATCCCATCTTTCTAAGCGCATCGGTGAAGTGCAGGCCTTAAACGATTTGAGCTTCGTGGCCGAAAACGGCCAGATCACCGGCCTGCTCGGCCCCAATGGCGCGGGTAAAACCACTTGTTTACGCACGATTTTCGGTCTGTTAAAGCCCGATACCGGCACGGCTGAAATTGAAGGTATCGACGTTGCCATCGACCCGATTGGCGCTAAGCAGCAACTAGGCTTATTCCCCGACCCGTTCGGTCTGTATGAGCGCTTAACGCCGCGGGAATATATCCGTTACTTTGCCGAGCTCAGCGGTTTATCCGCGAGCAATGCCAAGGCGGCCACAGATAATGTCATCGCCAAACTGCGCCTCGAAGATATCAGCGATCGCCGCTGTAAAGGCTTCTCCCAAGGGCAAAGAATGAAGACCGCCCTCGCCCAGGCCATAGTCCACAGCCCGAGCAATATTATCCTCGACGAGCCGACCCGCGGACTCGATGTGATGAGCACTCGCTTGCTGCGCGACATTCTTATCGACCTTAAGAATCAAGGGCATTGCGTGCTGTTTTCCAGCCATGTGATGCAGGAAGTCGCGGCCTTGTGCGACCAAGTGATCGTGATGGCGCAGGGCCGAGTGGTCGCCATCGGCAGCCCAGAGCAACTCTGCGCGCAAACGGGTAAGGCCTCACTCGAAGATGCCTTTATCCAGCTGATCGGTACCGATGAGGGGATTGCCGCATGATGACTCACAGCATTAACGCTCACACAAATTGCGATAACGCCTGCTTCGACTTAATAGCGAACAGATAAACTTGGGATAAGGAATAATCATGAACAAAATCATCGCAATGGTTCGCAAGGAACTGATAGACGCCGCCCGCGATAAACGCTCTGTGATGGCGGGACTCTACTACGCCATCGGTACGCCGCTGATCATGTGCGGCCTGTTTATGGTGCTTATCGGCCAGCTGACTAGCCCGGACGATCTCAAAATCAGCATCACTAATCCCGACAAAGCACCGGATTTAGTGCGTTTTTTATCTAACAAGGGGATTACACAAGGCGAAGCTGGCGCGAAGGATCTGAAAGCCATAGAGCTGATTATCAGCCCCGACTATGCCAAGCAGATGAACCAAGGCAAAGGCGCCGAGATCACTATCGTGGCCGATAATTCAGAGGAAAAACTGCAAAACTCGATTCGTCGCTTAGAGAAACAGTTACAGGCCTATAGCGCCGAAATGGGCAGCCTGCGCCTAATCGCCCGTGGCATTGACCCTCGAGTAGTGCAGCCGCTGAAAGTGAATGTGCATGACCAAGCCACAACCGACTCTAAGGGCGGGATGATCTTAGGTATCGCCATTTTCACTATGATTTACTCAGTGTTTATCTCGGGGATGAATCTGGCCATCGATACCAGCGCCGGTGAGCGTGAGCGTAACTCCTTGGCATTGTTACTCAGCCATCCGCTGACCACGCGCCAATTAGTGCTCTCTAAAATCATCGCCGTCGGCCTATTTGCCCTACTCGGTTTAGTGTTGATTCTACTCGTGTCTAAGGTCGCCTATACCTTCGTGCCTTGGCAGGAGCTCGGTTTTAGCGTCAGCATCACCAACGAATTTATGGTGTTAATGCTGCTGGTCGGTATTCCCGTCGCGCTGATGGCCGCCTGTCTGCAATTGTTTGTGTCCTTTATGGCGAAAACCTTTAAGGAAGCCCAGTCCTACCTGACCATGGTGTTGTTTGTGCCCTTAGCGCTGTCCATGGCGGCCAGCTACAACATAGCGCCGGACATACTGCAATGGCTGCCCGTTTCGGGTCAGCAACAGGCGCTGATGGACTTTATCAAAGGTAAGGACATGAATATGCTGCAATTGCTGGTATCGACGCTGGGCACCCTAGCCATCGCCTTCGTATTAGCGTTTGGCATGGAAAAATCCTTAAAGAGTGAAAAGGTAGTCTTCGGTTTATAACGCTATCGACCCGCAGAGGGTGCGCTGCGCCCTCGAATAGGGTTAAAGGAGCCTGTTATGGAAAACGAATATGTGCTGATGGTGATCATGGTGACTTTTGTGGTGGGCATAAGTGCCACCGAAATGTTTAAGCATTATCTAAAAATCCGCCAATTGGGTGGCGGCAACGATCGACAGCTTGAGGATAAACTTACTCAGTTGAGCTTACAGAATCAGGTGCTTATCGAGCGTGTGCAAGTGCTGGAGCGCATAGTTACAGACACTGAACACAACGCCCAGCAAAGCACGCTGGCGCAGCAGATCGATGCGCTAAAATAGCCACTAATGCAGTTCGGCCTCGCAACAGTTGTCGCTATCAAACTCATATTGCTGGGTATTAAAGCGTTGTCTGTAGGCCCTCGGGGTTAAGCTCGTTAGCTGAATGAATAATTTGCGAAACGAGCTGACATCCTCATAACCCACACGGGTGACCACTTCCTCTAAGCCTAGACTGGTCGTTTCCAATAAGCGTTTTGCCTCGTCCACCCGTAGACGCTGCACATAGCTAGCCGGGGTTTCGTTTAATGCCTTTTTAAAGCGGCGGATAAGAGTGCGCTTACCTAGGGCAAATTTATCAGCGATATCATCCAGTAGCAGCGGTTCGGTTAAATGATGCTGCATCCATTGCTGCACATTCCAAATCACCTCATCCTTATGGCTCGAGGTCATCAGCTCCATGGTCATAAAGGGTTGTTGGGATTGGCGATTAGGGTCAATCAGCAGGATTTTTGCCATCTGGCTTGCTAGCTGTTCACCCACCAAAATGTGCACTAAATGCAGGGCGAGGCTCATATTCGAGGTCGTCGCCCCCGCGGTATGCAGATGGCCGTCGGACACCACCAGCTTGTCCATCCGCAGATTCACCCTGGCAAAATGTCGCTGAAACATCTCGTTAAGCCACCAGACAGTGGTCGCCTCTCGCCCATCCAGCAGGCCCGAGGCCGCTAAGATCAGAGTGCCGGAGCAATAGGCCGCTAATGGTTTGCCGGATGCGGTAAACAGCCTTAATGGTTCGAACAAGGGCTCAAAATCATGGAGATAGTTTTGAAACTCGCTCTTATTGGTCACCATGGCCGAGGCCAAGATCACCGCATCGGAGTGCAGAATATCACTCGGGGCATTGAGCCCCACCGCGGGCACTTTAATGCCTTGATTCGTTAAGATATCACCGCCGTGACTCGACACCACTTGGCACTCAAACAGGTCTTGCCCGGCCTGAGGATTGACTCGCCGCCAATAGGTATTGCAGAAACTAAACACATCGAGAAAACCAATAATTCCGCTGGCAACCGTATTGTCCGTCGCCAAAATAGTGATCCTTTTCATCTCAATGCCCTCGCCAGTCTCATCATGCATTGAGTCTAGCGCACTGGCACAAAATGTCACTACTCACCTTTAAATTGTCAATAACGACACTTCAAGCCCAGTGTGAGAGTTTCTAGACTGTGCTTAAACCTCCAGCACACAGGATGACACTATGACACAGCGCCCCCTCAGCCAGCTTAAACGTCTACTGGCCTTTGGCTTACTCAGCCTCACTTGGGCACTCTTGCTCTGGTTAAACTTCAGCATTGCGCCCAATGTCTTCGCGCATTTTGTCGCTATCCCTGTGCTGTTTATCGCAACGGGCGTATCGGCGCTGCTGATCACCAACAAGACGCCAAGTCCTATTAACAAGGCAATAAAAAACCCAAGCTAGGCTTGGGTTTATGTCATCTTGCAGCGCGGAGCGTTATTTTGCCTTAGGTCTAAAAGGCTTAATCACGGCCTCGTTACACTCGAGGTACGGCCCTTCCATCAGGTCGATGCAGTAAGGGATAGCGGGGAATACGGCATCTAAACATTCGCGGATTGATTTGGGCTTGCCCGGCAAGTTAACAATAAGCGAATCACCGCGTAAGCCCGCAGTTTGGCGAGAGAGAATCGCCGTAGGCACAAACTTTAACGACTCGGCGCGCATCAGCTCACCAAAGCCAGGCATCATGCGATCGCACACGGCCTCAGTCGCCTCTGGCGTCACATCGCGCTTGGCTGGACCTGTGCCGCCAGTGGTCACAATCAAACAGCAATCCTGTTCATCGGCCATCTTGATCAGGGTCGCTTCAATCACATCCTGCTCGTCGGGGATCACTTGATAAATCGGCTCCCACTCGCTGGTGAGGTAATCATTGAGGGTGTCGATAATGGCCTTGCCCGAGATATCCTCATAAATCCCCGCGCTGGCACGATCGCTTACCGTAACAATCCCGATTTTTGCTTTGCTCATATCCCACTCCAAACATCAATCTGTGACTCGACCCCTAAGCACTTTGGGATCCACTAATTTCTCTGCGGCTAAAATAGCATAAAAACAAGGCAAAATGCGCGCCGACAACTCGACTTAGCTCACGTATTAGCAGCTAGTCTGCCGGGCTAGCGGCTTTAGGGAGCGGCTCAGTATTGTGATCCTTAAGCGGCGTTGCGGGCGAGAGATAACCCACAATCGCAGAGCTAAGCGCCACCAGAGCCGCCGCGATAAAACCCCACTGGAAGGCATGATGCACAACCTCTATGGGTAACTGCTTTATTGCCGCAATCCCCACCTGCGCCCCTTCGAGCGGTAACAAGCCATATAGCAATAGACTAAATAAGGCCGTGCCAATTGCCGCGCCCATGGAACGACTCAAGGACACCATAGCGGTGATTTGGCTTAAACGCGCCTTGCCCGACACGCTCTGCACCACCAGTTGTACGCTGGGCATCACAGTTCCTAAACCAATGCCCACCAGCACACCTAAGCCGCCGATAAGATTCGCATTCGGCGGCACTAAACCGATTAAGAGCAAACCGATAAAGGCCAAGCCCATACCAAAGGTCGGCAACCATTTAGGTGCAACGTCCCGACTCAACAGCCTGCCCGCTATGGTGGAACCCGTCACTATGCCAAAGGTCATTGGCATCAGCAGCAAGCCCGTTTTGGCCGGATTGGTGTGCAGACCGACCTGTAAGTAAATGGGTAAAAAGAAGATCATCGCAAATAGGCAGGCGGCAAATAGCGCTGCCGTGAAGAGCGGCATGTAAATGGCTTTATTGGCGAGCAAATCCAGCGGTAGGAAAGGACTTTCACGCCGACGCTCCCACCACAACAGCACAAGGGCGCCCACACAGATAAATCCCATAAAGCCTAAGCTTGTGGCCGATAGCCAAACAAAGTCTTGCCCTGCCACAGATAACCAATACAGCAGCGCCGTAATGATAGCGGGAAATAACAGCACGCCGAGCAAGTCAAACCTGCCTTGCCGTACGGGTTTAACACTCTGTTTATGCAAGCGATTAAGCCGCCAAACCGCCAGCATGACCAAAGGAATATTCGCCCAAAATAACCAATGCCAAGAATAGGCATGCACCACAAAGCCGCCAATCACTGGGCCGCCAACACTGGCGAGGGTAAACATAGCGGCAAAATAGCCCTGAAAACGCGCCCTTTGCCGTATCGGTACCAGTTCACCCACAAGGGATTGGGACAGACTCATCAACCCGCCACCGCCGAGGCCTTGGAGGATCCGCCCGGCAATCATATGGTCCATTGTACTGGCACTGGCGGAGACAACCGAACCCAGCGCAAACACGACTAAGGCGATCATCAGGATTTTAGCGCGGCCAAAGTTATCCCCTAGCCAGCCGTAAATAGGCACGCTAGCAGCCATCGCCAGCATATAACCGATAGTGATCCACGAGGCTTGCCTGAGGCCGCCCAAATCTTCCACTATGGCAGGGGTGGCGGTAGCGAGTAGGGTCTGATCGACCGCCGCCAGAAACATGGGTAAGAATACGGCGGAGAAAATCGCCAGAAAAACTGAGGTGGGCAGAGGCTCATGCTGGGACGAAGCAGACGCTGGGGTCATAGAGTCTCCACCTGTGATTAAGGCTTAAATTCGCCTTGCATTCCAATACTTTGATGCCCAATAACTGTTTAGCAGGCTCGAAATTTTCACCCCTTGGCTCGTCGAGACATGGAGAAAATTATTTCCGCCCACATAAATGCCGACATGGTGCGTGCTCCAACCCGTTTTGAAAAACACTAAGTCGCCTTTACGCAGTTGATCCCGCGCCACGGGTTTGCCGAGGGCTTGCTGTTCTTCCACTGTGCGCGGCAGAGTCATACCCAGCATCTTTTGATAAGCGACCGACACAAAGGCCGAGCAATCGATGCCTTTCTTAGTGCCGCCACCTAGACGATAGGGTACGCCGCGCCATTCGGAATGGAAATCGGCGATATTGCTATCGTTCCAAACGGATACGGGTTCCACTTGCTTCACCACAGGCTTAGGTTCTGGCGCGCTCGCACAGGCGCCAAGGCCTAAGGCTAAGATAACTATCAGTAATCGTTTCATTAGCGTAAAACTCATCGCAGGCAATTCTTGCGTAATATCGGGTGCTATCAAAGCGATAACGACAATACAGTGAAAAATCGATGGTATCAGCCTAAGCTAATCTCAAGCTTAAAACTATAACGCCGTCCACAGTAAACGAATACCCACCAGCACCATTAAAATCAAGATGATGCGTTTAAACAACCTATCGCTGATCTTATCCTGGATCGACAACCCCAGTTTTACGCCTAACCAAGCCAAAGGCGCAAGTAACAAGGAGATCAGAATGTTACCTTGGTTAATTTGTCCAAGCAGGCTGTAGGGCACCAATTTAACCAGATTCACCACCGCAAAAAATACCACTGCCGTGGCTAAAAACTCTGGCTTGGCCAAGCGTAACGGCAGCAAATAGGCATTGAGTGGCGGCCCGCCCGCATGGGCCACAAAGCTAGTAAAGCCTGCGGTTAAGCCGCAAAGCCGCCCCACGAGTGGCGAAGGCGTTGCTTGGGTTTTATCCCCTAATATCAAGCCATAAAGGCCAAAACCTAAGGACACACAGCCTAAAATCGCCCGTAAGTAATCTTCGTTTAAGCGGTCGAACAGCCAATAGGCTATGCCTATGCCCACAATCGCCGCGGGTAAAAGGATCCATAATTGGCGTGAATTATGTTGGCCCCACCACGAACGAACACTTAAAAAATCCATATAAATCAGCAAAGGTAACATGATTGCCGCCGCGGTTGCCGGGCTTATGGCCAGCGCTAACAGGGGCACGGTCAGGCCACCGACACCGCCAGCAAAACCCGATTTAGAGATCCCAGTGATCAACACCGCAGGAATCGCCACCAGCCAAAAAAGAGGGTCTGTTAACATCCCTTATTCCCAATATTGCGTTAAAGTCATTAAGGTCGAGCATCGAGTAACAGACCTTGAGGGCGATAACACGCCTCGCTGCACCAGCATAAATGTTAAGTCTATCCGTGTCTAAATGAAGATAAGGAGTCGATATGAGTCAAATGCAAACATCGCCATTTTACGGCGGCCCAAGGGAATGTCCCGTCGAAGATGGGCGGATCCAAATCCAGCAGATTGCCCCCAAAATCAGTGATGTGGGCGGGATACCCGTAGCGCGGGCGATTCCGCAAAAGCCGCGTCGACTCATAGGTCCTTGGTGTTTTCTGGATCATATTGGCCCAGTCACCGACGGCCCCTTAATGAATGTGGGCGAGCATCCCCATATCGGCCTTCAAACCTTCACTTGGATGCTGGAGGGGGAAATCATGCACAGGGACAGTCTAGGTAGCGCCCAAGTGATACGCCCGAGGCAAGTAAACCTGATGACCGCAGGCCATGGTATCGCCCACACCGAAGAGTCCGTCGAAGGTCATCGCACTATGCATGCGGTGCAGCTATGGATTGCGCTGCCGCTGGAACACAAAGACACAGCCCCTAGATTCGACCATTATCCCCAGCTGCCCACTTGGCAGGAGGCGGGCGTCGAATTTACCCTATTGATTGGCTCGTGGAAGGATAAACAAGCGCCCACGCTGCACTTTTCACCAATCGTCGCGCTCGATATTTTTGCCGCAGAGGCCACTCAACTGACGCTCAGGCTGGATCCGCGATTTGAATATGGCCTAATGCCCCTCGAGGGCCGATTCGATATCGACGACGAGGCCTTTGATAACAATAACCTCGCTTACCTTGGCATGCTGCGCGAGAGTGTGACGCTCGACCTTCACCCTGGCGCACGTTTACTGCTGATTGGCGGCGCGCCCCTCGCCGACACCGTCAGTATTTGGTGGAATTTTGTCGGCCACAGTAAGGAAGATATCGCCAGCGCCCAAGCCGATTGGGAGGCCAAGTCCCCACGTTTTGCCACTGTGCCGGGTTATAATGGCAAACGCTTAATGCCGCCGCCCATCCCTTGGTAACCCAAGCCGTTCATGCGTTAGCGCGAGGTAATGGAGCTAGATTACCTCGCGTAATCGCGGTATTTGCAGCCCTTATCTGATGCAAGGCGGCGAGCAAAACCGCCAGCCTGATGTAAATGCCAGACAAAACCACACGCCAAGCCACAAAAAATTTTACGGATTTTTTACGCGCTATCCCCACATGCCTTTGCTAGAGTAGCCTTAACTTCAGCAATGCCTTAGCCGTTATGACTTTTGCAAACACAGCCTCCATCAACCAATACTGGCGCACGCACCCCGCGTTATTTACCGCCATGCTGTTAGTGATAGCCTTGCTCACTAGCTATTTGATTGATCACTTTTCAGGCTCGGCCATTGCCGTACTGCTTATCCTGCAATTAGCCGTGGTCGCCGTGGCTCTGCAATGCAGCGCCAATTACGCCTATTTTGTGGCCGTATTTGGCGCTGTCAGTTTCAATTTTTTATTTACCACGCCACGCTATTCGTTACAGATGTTCAACGTCGAAGACATAGTCAATCTAAGCGTGTTTTTGCTGGTCGCCCTCACTAGCAGCAAGTTAGCCGAACATTACCGCCGCCAGCAGCAGGCACTCGAACAGGCGCAGCTCAG
This sequence comes from Shewanella mangrovisoli, assembly GCF_019457635.1. Lineage (NCBI taxonomy): Bacteria > Pseudomonadati > Pseudomonadota > Gammaproteobacteria > Alteromonadales > Shewanellaceae > Shewanella > Shewanella mangrovisoli. The sequence continues at coordinate 121,683 of NZ_CP080412.1, read as the reverse complement.
AAACAGCATTTTGCTCTCTGTCTCCCACGATTTACGCACGCCGCTTGCGACCATTATCGGCACCCTAACCACGCTGAAGGAATACCAAGCCAAACTTAACCCGACGCAAACCGAGGAGCTTATCGACTCGGCCGCCGCCGAGAGCCATAGGCTGCACCAATATATCGAAAACCTTTTGCAAGCGACTAAGTTACAACATGGCGCGCTCAAATTTAGCCTAGACGAAGCCAATCTACGCGAAGTGTTACAGCGCACTATCGCCCGCTTTCAAACCGCGCAACCTAGGATCCAAATTCACTGTGAGCCAGAACTTCCGCCATTAATGATTTGCAGCTCTTTGATTGAGCAGGCGATTTTTAATGTACTCGATAATGCCCTGCGCTACTCGCCCGCAGAACAGCCTGTTACGGTAAACCTCTATCGCCACCAACAGATGCTGCGCATCGATATTCAAGACTTAGGACAAGGCATAGCACCAGCCGACGCCGAGGCGATTTTTGACCTCTTCTATCGTCAACATCCCTCGACCGATGGCGGTGCGGGATTAGGCCTTGCGGTCGCCAAAGGCATTATTACCGCCCATAAGGGCAGCATCGGCGCCGAAAGTGTTGCCAAAGGCAGCCTGATCCGCATCGCTTTGCCAATAACCACGAAGGCGGCATAAATGGCTTACAAGGTATTAGTGGTGGATGATGAGCCGCAAATCCATACCTTTATGCGGATCTCACTCGAGGCGGAAGGCTTTGAATACTTAAGCGCCACCAGCATAGCCACGGCGCTTAAACAATACCGCAGCCATCAGCCGCACCTTATCGTGCTCGACCTCGGCCTGCCCGATGGCGATGGTATCGAATTACTCTATGCGCTGCGCCAGCAGGATAAGACCCCTGTGCTAGTACTCACCGCACGCGATCAGGAGGAAGAAAAAATCCGCCTTCTCGAGGCGGGTGCTAACGACTACCTGAGTAAGCCCTTTGGGATCAGGGAATTAATCGTGCGTATCAAGGTGTTGGTTCGTGACCTTGTGAATACCTCAAACACCATCGATATACTGCAATTTGGCCCGCTCTCCCTACAAAAGAGCAGCCATCAATGCTGGCTCAATCAACAGGAAGTGGCGCTTACCAAAAAGGAATTTGCCCTGCTCGCCCAACTCATGTCCCACCCGGGGCAATTACTGAAACAGAGCGAACTGCTGCGCAATATCTGGGGCGAGACTCATCAAGAAGATAGTCACTATCTGCGGATTTTAGTCCGCCAACTGCGTAAAAAGCTCAACGACAGCGACGAACAACAACTGATCAAAACCGAACCCGGCTTAGGGTATCGACTCACCGACCTCGACCCGCCCTAGGCCAGCTCACCTCACTCTTTAGTTCAATCACAAAAGGATATGGAATGGCACATTTTACTGTCATCGGATTAGGCCGCTTCGGCGTTGCCGCGAGCCTCGAACTCATCCACTTAGGTCACACGGTTACTGGTGTCGATAGCGACCCAAAAATCGTTGAAAAATATGTAGAAAGTCTTACCGAAGCGGTGATTTGCGACTGCGCCGATGAGGCATCGCTGCGGGAACTCGATCTGACCAACTGCGAGGCCGTGTTGGTCGCTATCGGTGAAGATATGCAGTCTAGCCTGCTATGCACGCTGGCACTGAAAAACCTCGGCGTGCAGACGATTTGGGTCAAGGCCAGCACCAAGGCGCACCATACCATAGTGTCGAAACTCGGCGTTGCCCGCATTATTCATCCCGAGGAAGAAATGGGGATCCGCGTCGCCCAGTCGCTTAACTATCCTATGGTGAATAATTTTCTCGCCATAGGTGATGGGCTCTATATTGTTGAAATCCATATTAAAGCTCAGTTGCATCACACCACTGTTGGCCAACTGCTCGGGAGCTTGCAGGAACACAGTGCCGATGAGCAAACCAATGTCCCACGCAATCCTAAGGGCAAGGTGGCGGCGCTGATGGTTAAGCGTGAGCACAACGTATTTAGCAAGATTGATAGCGACTTTAGCCTGCACACAGAAGATGCCCTATTCCTCTGCGGTAGCCGTGCCGAGTTAAAACAACTCGCACCAAGGTTGGTGTAACGTGGTTCAATGGCACCCTTCGCTCACCCTAGAGCACACACCTAAAAGCGGTAAAAAACTCTTTGGCGCGCCGCCCTTTATCCTCAGTGTCAGTTTTGCCCTGTTGATCCTCGTCGGCACTTGCTTGCTAAAACTGCCCATCGCCACCGAGTCGCCTATTACTTGGCTACAAAGCCTCTTTACCGTGACCTCGGCGGTGACGGTAACAGGACTTGTGGTCGTCGATACTGGCAGTGTGTTCACGCCCTTTGGCCAAGTGATTATCGCGCTGCTCATTCAATGCGGCGGCCTAGGCTTGATGACTTTTGCCATAGTCACGCTAATAGCGCTGGGCGGTAAGATAGGTTTCTTGCAGCAAACGGTCGCGAAAGAAGCGTTTAATCAAACTGATACCTCCACCTTAGTCTCGACCGCTAAGGCCGTGCTGGTGTTTTCGCTATTGGTTGAAGCCGTGGGTATGCTGATTTTATCCGTCTACTGGAGCGGCGAGCTGGGCTGGCAAACCAGCCTATTTCATGGCTTCTTTTATACCATTAGCGCCTTTAATAACGCGGGTTTTGCCCTAAGCCCAGATAGCCTGATGCCCTATGTGGCAGACCCTGTCGTAAACCTTACCATCACCGGCTTATTTATTGTGGGTGGCCTTGGGTTTTCGGTGTGGATTGACCTTAAACGCAATAAACGTTGGTCGAAACTCACCGTCTACAGCCGCATGATGATTACTGGCACCGTACTGATCAATGCCGTGGCCGTGATAGCCATTTACCTGATTGAGTACAACAACCCCAACACCCTCGCGCCCTTAAGCGAACTCGGCAAATGGTTGGCCTCTTGGTTTCAAGCCGTGACCCCGCGCACCGCAGGCTTTAACACCCTACCCATAGACCAACTCGAAGATGGTTCCACCTTGTTGATTTTGGTACTGATGTTTATCGGCGGCGGCTCCCTCAGTACCGCCAGCGGCATTAAGGTGGTGACCTTTATGGTGTTAATCCTCGCCACCTACGGCTATTTGCGCCGCGATGAAGCAGTGTATGTGTTTAAGCGCGAAATCCCCAAAGACACTATTAGCAAGGCGCTCGCCTTGACAATGATCTCCATCGGCGTCACTTGGCTGGCAATATTCGCCCTCGTGCTCACCGAAAAAGCCCCAATTATGGATATCGCCTTCGAAGCCGTATCCGCCCTCGGCACCGTCGGGTTATCCCGCGGATTAACAGGTAATTTATCCAGTGCCGGCCAAGGGATTATCATCTTTATGATGTTTATGGGACGCCTCGGCCCACTGATGTTGGCCTACTTCCTTGCCAACCCAAGAATAAAAAAACTGCGCTATGCAGAAACCAAATTAGCAATTGGGTAAGGATAGATTGGTGGTGACATAATAAATTTAGTGGCTATCAGAGGTTTGTAATCTTGAGTCAGCGAGATAGTCGAGTTGGCTCTGAAAGCGCTGAATTATAGGTGAACCATGGCATTTGCTCGACGACGCGATGAATAGACCACTAGGGCGGACGGTCGTCTTGCTCGAATATAAACAATGCCAGCCAAAGTACAACAAGAATCCAGAGCAAAGTGGCGGCAAATAAAGGCCTATGTCATACAGATTTAGGCAGGTATGGAGCCCCTACTCGCCATTCCACACCCTTCTGACGATCAAGATTATTTTTAAATTTCTGCCAAAATGAATGTTGACCTGTCTAAAACTTCACAGTTTATAGTTCGCTCATAAATGAGAGGAACCCCATGTACCGTATTTCTGAATTAGCACAAAAAGTCGGATTAAGCCGTTCCACTCTGCTCTATTACGAAAAACTCAGACTAATTTCTGCCAAACGGCAAAGCAATGGGTATCGCCGCTACTCAAACAAAGATGTCCAACAAGTCAAACTGTTACAACAACTACAGGCTGGAGGATTAACCTTAAAAGAGTGCCAAGCATGTTTGGAGGCTCAAATTGACAGAGAGTTGCTACTTCATAGGCTGAATGTATTGGATGAAGAAATCGCCCAAAAACAAAAGGCAAGAGAGCTGCTTTCCTCAATGCTTGGCATGAACTCGATGAAGGAGTGGCACCTATCAATGGAAAAAGAAGCTCCATCAGCACACCTAGAATGGTTGTTAAAACAGGGTTTTAGTGAAAAGCAGGCACTGAGACTCAAATGGTTGTCCAAAGATATGAATGAACATGATCAATATATGGCTGACTTTGAAGCGATTTTTCAAGGTTTAGATCGGCTGGGGCCTAGTGATGATGGTGACTCCCTCAAAGCATTACGCTCTTTACCTATTAAGTCGGGGGATGCGCTAGAAATTGGCTGTGGAAAAGGAGTCACAACCCTCTTTCTAGCAAAAAACTCTGCCTTCAATTTAACGGCACTCGATAACGATGAGTACAGCTTAAGCTGCCTTAAAGAGAAGACTAAAGAAAATGCTCTTGAACATCGAATAACATCGATTTGTGCCAGCATGACGGCACTACCATTTGAACAGGGGCAATTTGACCTGATCTGGTCAGAAGGCAGTGCCTATATTATGGGAATCAAGCAGGCGCTCAAAAGTTGGAAACCATTTCTTAAGCATGATGGTTATTTAGTGATTAGTGACTTGATTTGGTTGACCAATAACCCAGATACCGAAGCCATAGAGTTTTGGCAACAAAACTATCCCGACATGGCAACTAGCGAACATCGAATCAAAGAGATGATAAAAGCGGGCTATGAGGTTATCGAAAACTTTACACAGAGTGAACAGTCGTGGCGTAACTATCTGGAACCATTGAAGCAAAAGATCGCTCAGCTCGATGACAAGGATTTTACTTCTAACTCACTCAATGACTTACGCAAAGAACTCAGGATACACGAGCAATACTTAGGTCAATATGGTTACCAAGTATTTATATTAAAGAAACAAAGGTTAAAACATGAAAATTAGAGCTGAAAATCACTCCGACCTTTCAGAAATTGAACATCTTATTTATCGAGCGTTTGAGAACCATCCGCACCACGAACCGGGAGCTAAACCAACAGAACACTTGATCGTCAACAGACTACGTGATGCGAAAGTTTTGTCGTTATCTCTAGTTTGTGAAGATCAAACAGGCATCATTGGTCATATTGCCTTTTCTCCGATTCTGATAAATGGCGAAGAGTATGCTTGGTGTGGCTTAGGCCCAGTTTCAGTAGTGCCGGAACGTCAAGGTGAAGGTATCGGTGGTGCACTTATTCGTGAAGGGTTATCACAACTTAAAGCACAAGGGATTGAAGGGGTCGTATTACTTGGCGAACCCAAATACTATGGCCGATTTGGCTTTGAGTCACTGCCAAAACTGACACTTCCAAATATTCCTTCAGAATATTTCCTAGCTTTATCGCTAGCCGACGATACTCCGACAGGGGAAGTTAGCTATCACTCTGCATTTTTCGACAACTAAAAAGTAAAGAAACATTATGAAACGAATGAGTTAGAGTCAATTCCCTAACTCATTTTTTATCCATTGCTGAAATGTGACTTCAAATAGCTATGCATTACAGCACATCATATAAATGTGGATATGAAGATGCCCTTTTCTGCATAGTTCAGGAAGCCTTCAAGCATCACCATCACTGACCTTCTGCTTAGTAGAGTCTCAGGGTCGGTTCTTAAATAAAGGGAGGTATACGTGACTGAGGAAACAATGACACATCACCCTGCACGCCTAACGACAACGTTATCAAGCTTTGGAATTAACCCGAAGATTGGCTTTGATGAGTTCAAACAGTCAGGGCTTTAAGTCTTGCAAGTTAGGGATTAATGATTCCCCATAATTAACCAAAGACAAACTATTACCTATATTTATCAATAAATTGAAAGTATCGCTGTGTGAATAAATATTGTAACGATGATCAAAATTAGGAAAATAAAAGCCAGCGGTCAGTGACTGACGGCTGGCTTTTTACCCACCCAATCCCTTAACTACATGTTATGTTTCGGCTATTCAGCAGTGCCTTTGGCCTAGCTCCTTTCAAAGCAATAACAATGTACTCCTAAAATTGTTTGAATAGCACTATGGTTGCGAACTGGCTAACCATAGGGCTTACCTAATTGGGTACTTCAAACATTGTGGTTTCCCCACATATTTTGGCTTACAGGTGCCAAGCCCTTTCTTTGGGTTCTTCTATACCTTACCAAATGGCAGGGTATTCAACAATTCCATCAACTTGAAATCCGTGATTTAGTAGTGATTGACGCAAAATGAAAGGTAACGTGTATGCGTCACTAGGGTATTCAGCTAGCGTTTTTTCAGCATAGTTATCAATTACAAGAAGTAGCTCCGCAAGCTCATATTGCTCAGAAACTTGTGATCCCCAAATAGCATCTTCTACTGTTGATTCAAGCTCTGCATTGCTATGTTGAAACCTTAAACGACTTTGATAAACAACTCTGAATTTATTATCACCTTGATGATGAATGGTAAGTTTATGCTGAGGAACTTTTTTTTGTAGCTTGTAATTAACTCTTCTAGCGTCATAAAAGGCTTGGCTCAAAATAACTTTGCCTTCAACCTTGTGGAATACCTTGGCTTCGCTTTCAGAATCAATACTCCAATAAACCCTAAAGGAATTCCGTCTTAACTTATGACCATATTGCTCAAGCAGAGGTTTAAGCTGTTGCTCCGTTCCTTGATCTAAGCCTTTGTACCAATGGCTAACAATAGATTGATGTGTTCGGCACGCTTTAGCAATTTCTATTTGAGTCCATCCATCATTAATTGCCAATCTAACGAGCTGTTTCGTTAGCTTAAATTTGCGCTTTTTCTTTTTATGATTGGTAGCTTCCATACTTGTCCTTAGAAAGTGGCAGGCGTTGTGAGCCTGCCACAATATATCCCATTATTTTTTCTGATTAGGATTCATTTGCTTACCGCGATTACCTTGTACCTTATCATACGCTTGGTTAGTACCAGTAGTACCTTTGTTAGCGTTACCTTGATTTGCTTTATGGTTGTTTTGTTGATTAGACATCGTTATCTCCTGTTTATGTGATTGTCTAAATCAATCCTATGAAATCGTGGAAAAATAAAAATTGATAGTTTGATGATAAAACGTGATATCTCATGATAATTAATAAATCAGTTCAAAACTGATAAGCGTAATTACTATATAGCAGGGTTTTAAGTCCCTACTAGTGTACTAATCATTTATTGCGGCTCTTTTGAAATGTCGGATGCCATGGGTTCATTTGTCTTGAGCGGTTATCGTTTAAAACTTTATTTGCTGGGTTATTAGGATTTTTGAGTTAGAACGTTGATCATTAGGGGTATAGCGGGATGAATTTTAAGCCATGTTGCTCTCCTTTTATTAAACGTATGGAATGGCACTCAGTGCATAAAAGGTTCTTTTCGATTTTTTGATAAAAAGTTGAAATTTAATCTCTGAAAAATTATCAATTTAAAATCAATCTATTAGCTATTAACCTTAGATAATATGTACCTTCAACCTCGCTCAATTCAGAACAATGAAGCTATCTTATGAATTGCCATGGTACAAAATTGCTTAACTGACAATGCTCTACTTCATACTTGCTCCAAGCGACTCTCCTTAAGAATCCCACTTCGTATAACTTCTTTAACCAAGCCCCCAACAATTTTCTTCGTGATTCATACGCCCAATCTTCTGTTGAAAAACCTAACAAAGACTCGAACCAAGGGTCAGATGCGATATCACCAGCATCTATTTTGTACCCTTCATTTCCGTGAATTTTGTAAACCCAGACCAGCGTTTTCCAGACATCATAGGAAGCATTCCAGCAGGAGACATGATTGGAGGTTTGAGTAGGAGCGGCTAATCCAAGCTTTTGACAAAGTATTTGCATTTTTATTGGCTCATCACTAGAACGAAAATACTCCGCAAATGAGGATATTCGTTGTGATTTATTAATTTGCTGGAGCCTCCTTTGTTTCAACTCACTATCGGCAATCTTCTCTAACTTACTTTTCCAAGATTGTACGTTTTCCCATTTAAGGTTAAATCGATGCTTCTCATCATACTCATGCTGGTTATAGCCTATGAGCAAGGTGGGAATATCCGGCTCAGTAATTGGACTACTTTTCACATCAACATAGAGCAGCACATTTACAATTGTTTTATTTTCAACTACCGCTGTGCCTGAATACCCAAAATCAGATTTAGCCCACGCTTCATTGAAATGTGTAATCTTAGGCACTCTCGTTACTGCAAATCTTTCATTCTTCGATAAAGCTCGATACGTTATTAGTTCTGGCCAACAGAAGACCGGTAGGTTGGTATTAGTGCTTAGAGATGCAGCCAGACCATTTAAATTGGATAGATAATCTCGATTATTGGACTCTACAGTTTGGTCTACTTGTTGTTTCAAAGATTGGTATAGCTCACATATCCTATTGTTATGTAGCCATGTTCGTTTTGCCTTGTGCAACACCGCTTCTTTCAATTCATGGCGACTGATAGTCCAAGGCAGCCTACTAAGATCAATTTCTAGTGCATCAACCCCGATTGATTTGTATTTACCGATGCTTATTGTGTCCTTTGCATTAGTAACGAATATCTCTATTGCCAGTTCTTTTCCTCGGGAAGATTTAGCAAAAACATCAGTTATGAGTGAATCACTCAATCTCACCTCTTGCCTTGCCTCAAGTAACTCAAAACTCGCCAACTCGACACAGGATTCCGCTACAATCTCTCCAAGCATATCGGCACACGAGTACTCCGCACGGATTTCGGGCAATATGATGTACTCATCTTTAGATGCTGCATCCTCTAAAATCTGCTTTGCAGCAAGATGAAGCGCTGATTCTCCACCACAATCTGTATTTGTTTGATGGGAAAAATAGTGAGCCTTCAAGGAACCTTGATTGGCGATAAGTGGACTTGAGCAATTTGGAGATGGGCATATACATCCACACGCTTTCCCATTTGCAACTTCGGAAATATGGCGCATCACACCATCAGCGCTAAGACCCCATGAAATTTTAACTTCAGACACATTGAATCCTTTCAATCTTTAACTAGCGGCAACTCCAGCAGAGCCCCACAACAACTTTCAGATATAAATCATATGTTTACAAATTAAAGTTAGAAAAAGAACTTATTCATCAGCTTTAGCGATTGTTTATTGAGATACAACTCTATGGTGATATAGTGTCATTCTTAAAGTGACCAGACTTCTCACTCGCGACATTCAGTAATGTATTGCTAGTTACTAGTTAAAACATTTTATATGCCTGATAAAAAGACAGATTTAGTGCTTATCAAGTTGATATTTTTGCTGTTTTCATAATATCTATGGCGATGTATACAGGCTTTCAAGTCATACCCAATATTCACTTCAGTTTTTACATCGCTCAGATAAAAACTTTCTTAATAAGTATTGTGTTTTATATTCCTTTTTCGACACGAATGAGTGGCCTCTCAAAAAAATAGCTAAAGTGATCTCTTCAACAAACAAAACGCAGACTATCTATTTATAATATCTAATCAAACGGATAAGAAATATCTAGATATTTTGTTAACCAGAAAACTCTGCATTTTAATTTCATTAATTCAACTAAACTGCCCTACCAGCAGCCACACCAGATGCCCAGGCCCATTGGAAGTTAAACCCACCTAGCCAACCGCTGACATCCATCACTTCACCGATAAAAAACAGGCCGGGGACCTTTATGGCCTCCATGGTTTTGGAGGACAGTTCATGGGTATCCACGCCGCCAAGGGTGACTTCGGCGGTGCGATAACCTTCGGTGCCATTCATTAAGACTGTCCAGCGATGTAGATCGTCGACTAATTTGGCACGCTCTGCATGAACCAGCTGATTTAAGGCTTTGTTGAGTAAAGCCTCATCAAATAACACTTCCACCAGCCGCTTAGGTAACCACTGACTTAAGGTATTACGCAGACTCTGTTTAGGATGTGTGGCCAGCTGTTGATCTAAAGCCTGCGCGGCATCCATATTGGGTAATAGATTGATTTCTATAGTTTCGCCTGCTTTCCAATAGTTGGAAATTTGCAAAATGGCGGGGCCAGATAAGCCTCTGTGGGTAAAGAGCAGGGCTTCGCTAAAGGCGGTGCCATCTTTGGCGGTAATACGGCTAGGGACGGCAATGCCCGACAGCGGTTCGAAGCGAATTTTATCTTCGCTGTGCCAAGTAAAAGGCACCAGACCCGCGTGAGTTGGCAACACCTTAAGCCCAAACTGCTCGGCCAATTGATAGCCGTAGGGTGTGGCGCCGAGTTTTGGCATTGATAAACCGCCGGTGGCGATCACTAAGGAGTCACAACTTAACTCGCCATTTGAGGTGTTTAGCTCAAAACGGCCAGCCTCGGTTTTGCTCACTGCCAGAATATCGGTGCGAAGTTTAATGCTCACGCCAGCCCATTCACATTCGGTCAGCAGCATAGTAACTATCTCTTTGGCCGAGTCATTACAGAATAGCTGGCCATGATCGCGCTCATGGTATTCAATGCCGTGGCGCTCAACCAGTTCGATAAACTGCTGCGATGGATAACGCGCCAATGCGGATTTAACGAAGTGTGGGTTGCCACAGATAAAGTTGGCGGGTTCGACTTTCAGGTTGGTAAAGTTACAACGGCCGCCACCGCTGATAAGGATTTTACGCCCAGCCTGCTTGGCATTATCGAGTACAAGCACATCACGACCTCGGTAACCCGCTGTCGCAGCACACATTAATCCTGCGGCGCCGGCTCCGATAATAATTACATCATGATGTTTCACACTCATACTCCAGTCGATAAATTAATTTGGCTATTGCCATCATCCCAAATAGTTCAAAGACTGAGTGACAGTATTGGTCTTTGATATTGGGGTAGATATTCCGCGTTCAGCATCCAGCCTTAATGGATACAGCCAATGCAGACTGCTGCCAGTACATTAAGGCGATAGCGATCGGACATAAAAAAGGGCGCTATTTTAGCACCCTTTATTTTATTCAGCATCATCACAACCCGCGCTTTATTGCGCTGGCGTTTCTGATTTCTTTTCTCTGCTGAGCAGTTCTTTGGCGGCATCCAAGGGCGCTTTGCCTTGGTATAACACTTGGTAGATTTGCTCGGTGATCGGCATTTCGACGCCCATGCGCTTCGCTAGGGTAAACACTTCTTTAGTATTGCGATAACCTTCAACCACTTGGCCGATTTCGGCCTGGGCGGTATCCACATCGCAGCCTTTACCTAAGGCTAAACCAAAGCGGCGGTTACGGGATTGGTTGTCGGTACAAGTCAACACTAGGTCGCCTAATCCAGCCATGCCCATAAAGGTGGCGGTACTAGCGCCTAAGGCTTCGCCTAAGCGAGTTAACTCGACTAAACCACGGGTAATTAACGCCGTTCTGGCGTTGGCACCAAAGCCAATACCGTCGGACATGCCAGCGCCAATCGCGATAACGTTCTTCACCGCGCCGCCTAATTGCAGGCCGATAAAGTCGTCGTTAGCGTAAACACGTAAGCGTTTAGGGCTGTGCAGCAATTCCACTAGCTCAGCGGTAAATTTCGGACAGGTGCCCGCAACCGAAATCGCCGTAGGTAACCCCATGGCTAATTCCTTCGCGAACGTCGGCCCTGACAATACCGCCAGCGGATATTGCTCCCCTAACACATCACGGGCCACATCTTGCAGCAAACGTCCGGTTTCAGGCTCGAGTCCTTTGGTCGCCCATACGATGCGAGCATCTTGGCGTAACAAAGGTTTCGCTTGGGCCAATACCGAGCCAAACACATGGCTAGGTACCACAACCAGCACATTATTGCTGGCCGCTAAGGCTTTAGCTAAGTCGGCTTCGATATGTAAACACTCGGGGAAGGCAATACCAGGCAGGAATGCTTGGTTGCATTTGTCCTGAGCAAGCGTTTGCATATGGGCAGGTTCGTGCCCCCACAACAAGGTCTTATGACCATTGCTGGCTAAAGAGATGGCAAGGGCGGTGCCATAAGAGCCCGCCCCTAACACCGTGATATCGGCAGAGTTTTTCATGTAATTAAGCGTTAGCTTCTTCGGCTGCTGGTGCAGCTGCGGCGGCTTGACGTTGTTGCACGTATTGTGCGAACAGAGCGTCGAAGTTTACTGGTGCTAAGTTCAGTTGTGGGAAAGTACCACGACCCACTAAGCTACCTACAGCTTCACGCGCATATGGGAATAGGATGTTAGGGCAGTATGCACCTAATGAGTGAGCCAGTTGTGGCTCAGTCAGACCTGCGATTGAGAAGATACCCGCTTGTTGTACTTCACACAGGAATGCAGTTTCGCCAGCGTTTTGTGCAGTCACAGTCAAAGACAGAACCACTTCGTATACGTCGTCGGCTAATTTAGCGCTGCGAGTGTCTAAATCTAACTTAACTTCTGGACTCCATTCTTTTTGGAATACAGCTGGGCTGTTAGGTGTTTCGAAAGAAACATCTTTAGTGTAAACACGTTGGATGTTGAATTGTGGGGCTTGTTGTTCGTTGTTTGCTACTTCAGCCATAATTTCCTACCTATCCTATCAATGTTATGCCAACACTTATCTGGTTGGCTTTTTTGTCTATTTAGCTGGGCTTATGCTTTGATGCCTGAATGAGATCTCAGTACCGTCCCAACGTTCCCTTAACGGGGTACTTTTGAAGTCAATCTAAATACTTAATTTAAGCCCTTAGTGACCACAGGATTAGTATGCCAAACAATGATGACGCAACTGCTGCACAATCAATTAACTATGCAGCACAGCGCATAACTGCCGCCGACAACTTATCTTTTGCTTTTTGAAACAGGCATATTCGCTGCCTGCCATTCACCCATACCACCTTTCAAGTTATACAGGTTTTCAAAACCTTGTTTACTTAAAAGCTGAGCCGCTTGAGACGAGGTCATGCCAGCATTGCATACCAGTATAATGGGACTGCCTTTGAACTTTTCAAGGGCTGAAACCTGATTATTTTTGATATCCGCAAGCGTAACGTTAACTGCATCAACAATATGGCCCTTACGGAACTCGTCATTTGAACGCACATCCACGACTTTAGCGTCTTGTCTGTTCACCATAGTGGTGAGTTCTTGATGAGTGACATTTTTGATTTTAGAGAAGCTCGATTTGATCACACTGACCACAAGCATTACAAACAAACCCACCCAAGCCAGACTTAGCATAGTGTGAGCCTTAAAAAATTCGATATATTCTTGCATGGTTACAGCCCGTATAAATGGCGAAAAATTCGATAAGGGCACAGAGTATACCCATTGCCTTGGCAGATTGCAGCAGTTTAGTCACAGTTCTAGAACACAGCTCAGCCCTTGCGCCATCTCGCTTCTCTTGGCGCTCACAGAATCTGCTCAAATAGCGATTCGATGACCTTAATCTAGGTAAAGCGCTTTTTCGTACCCCGCTTACGTAGTAATATTTAACCAATTTCAGATTTCTTTAGCTTCCTTAAACTTTAAAGGTATCACCATGACGACAACTAAACGTCCAATCGCGTTGTTGATCCTCGATGGCTGGGGTTACCGTGAAAATACGCATATGAATGCGATTTACCACGCCAACACTCCAGTACTCGACCGTCTCAACGCCCAATATGCCCACGGTTTAATTTCAGGTTCAGGCTTAGATGTAGGCTTGCCCGATGGGCAGATGGGGAACTCTGAAGTAGGCCATATCAACTTAGGTTCTGGCCGAATTGTTTACCAAGAGCTGACCCGTATCAGCAAAGCCATTGCAGATCATGAGTTTGAGCAAAACCCAGCCCTTTGCGATGCCGTCGATGCGGCAGTCAAAGCTGGCGGTGCAGTGCACATTATGGGTCTGCTCTCTCCAGGTGGTGTACACAGCCATGAAGAGCATATCGAAGCCATGTGCCGTATGGCCGTTGCTCGCGGTGCCACTAAAGTGTACTTACATGCCTTCTTAGATGGTCGCGATACCCCACCTCGCAGCGCCAAAGGCAGCCTAAGCCACTTTGATGATCTGTTTACTACATTGGGCCATGGTCGTATCGCCTCGATTATTGGTCGTTACTTTGCCATGGACCGCGATAATCGTTGGGACCGCGTGTCTCAGGCTTACTCACTGATCACCCAAGGCAAGGCGAAGTTCCAATACGATAACGCAGTGACCGCGTTAGAAGCCGCTTACAGTCGTGATGAAAACGATGAGTTTGTGTCGTCTTCAGCCATTACCGATAGCGAAGGCAAGGTTGCCAGCTTGAACGATGGCGACGCGCTGATTTTCATGAACTTCCGCGCCGACCGTGCTCGTCAAATCACCCGTAGCTTTATCAATGCCGATTTCGACGGTTTTGAACGTGCGGTGACGCCAAAGGTTAACTTTGTAACGCTGACCGAATACGCGGCCGATATCAAGGCGCCTATCGCTTATCCTTCTGAAAACCTAGTGAATACCTTAGGTGAAGTGCTGCAAAACCGTGGCCGTACTCAGTTACGTATCTCCGAAACTGAAAAATACGCCCATGTGACCTTCTTCTTCAACGGCGGTAAGGAAGAGCCATTCAACGGTGAAGATCGCATCCTGATCAACTCACCTAAAGTGGCAACCTACGACTTGCAGCCTGAGATGAGCTCAACCGAGCTGACGGATAAGTTAGTCGCGGCGATTGAATCCGCTAAATACGATGTGATTATCTGTAACTACCCGAACGGTGATATGGTGGGTCATACTGGCAACTTCGATGCGGCGGTTAAAGCCTGCGAAGCTGTCGATGCCTGTATCGGCCGCGTAGTCGATGCGCTGGCGAAAGTGGGTGGCGAATGTATTATTACCGCCGACCACGGCAACGCCGAGCAGATGACCGACGAGACCACAGGCCAAGCCCATACGGCGCATACCAGTGAACTCGTGCCCTTTGTGTTTGTTGGCCGTGACGCCACCATAGACGAAGGCGGTAAACTGAGCGATGTCGCCCCAACGATTCTGCACCTGATGGGTGAAACCATTCCCGCAGAGATGACGGGTAAGCCCTTAATCCACGTAAAAGAGTAGTTGTTACCTAGTGAGCACTCGACTCCCCGTTAAAGCCAGCATTATTGCTGGCTTTATGATGTTATCTTTCTCGGTCTACGCTTCTGATTTGGAGAAGCGTCAGTCCGAGTTGAAATCCATCCAAGCGCAAATCAACCAACAACAAAGCGCGCTCAAAAACACCAGTAAACAGCGGGAAAAGTTACTCGCTTTGCTGCGTAGCGATGAAGAGGCGATTGCTGCAGCAGCCAAAAAGGTCAATAGCACCAAAAACAGTTTGGCGCAGATTGATACTAAGCTCGCCGAACTCAAACAACGCCAAGAAGAGTTAGAAACCCTTAAGGTTAGCCAGCAAAAAACGCTCTCAAAACAGCTCTCGAGCGCCTATCTTGCTGGTAACCACGATTACACTAAGATGATGCTGAATCAGCAGAGTCCCGCCACGATTGAGCGGATGTTGGCCTATTACCAATACCTCAACAAGGCACGCATGAACTCGATTAACGAGTTAAAAAAAACCATCACCGAACTAGATGAAATTAAAGTCTCGCAAACCAGCAAGCAAAAACAATTAACTAAGCTGATGGCCGAGCAACAAGTGCAATCTAAGCGCTTGAACCAAGAACAAGATCAACGCCAGCTCACCCTAAAAGAATTACAGCGCACCCTGAATACCAAGGGCGCCGAACTCGAACAACTGCAAATTGAAGAGGCCAGCTTAAAGCGAGTGGTTGAACAAGCGCTCAAGGCGATGCGTGATAACCCCTCGATGGAAGGCTTCGATAAACAAGGCGGCAAACTCAAATGGCCAACTAAAGGCCGTGTCAGTGCCAGCTTTGGCAGCCCGAGATCCGGCCAAGTGGTGTGGAAAGGCACTATGCTCTCAGCACCCGAAGGGCAAAATATTCGCGCGGTTTCTGGCGGTAAGGTCATCTATGCAGACTGGCTAAAAGGCTTTGGTATGGTGATGGTGATAGACCACGGTAAAGGTTATATGAGCCTCTACGGCCATGCGCAGGCCCTGTTAAAAAGCCCTGGGGACATGGTCAAAACCGGTGACGCTATTGCTTTAGTCGGACGTTCGGGTGGACAGACTGAGCCTGGCCTATACTTTGAAATAAGGTATAAGGGGCAAGCGGTCGATCCAGCCAAGTACTGTCGTTAATCAGTACTGTCGCTAAGGTGGCCGTCCCCATCATCACAGGGGACGGCTATGAAACAACTAATCCGCAATATCGTCTGCCTTGGACTCGGCCTAAGCCTAGGCCTGTCCATTAGCCTCTCCAGCCAAGAGAATGCCAAGTCATATCAGAGTGACTTCGACTACCCGCTATTGCAGGATGTATTAGAAACGGTCGAAACCTATTACGTTAAAACCGTTTCCAAAGATGAGCTGGTGCAAGCCGCCATTAAAGGGATTTTTGAGCATTTAGATCCCTATTCCAGCTTTTTAAATCACCAAGAGTTACTCGACTTAAAAGACTCCAATCGGGGCGAATACTTCGGCTTTGGTTTTGAAGTCGCCAGCGATAAAGACCATATCAGCATTATCGCGCCCTTTGCTAATTCCCCCGCCGAACAGGCCGGTATCCAAGCGGGCGATATTATTATCAAGCTGAATAACACACCAACGACCGAAACC
Source organism: Shewanella mangrovisoli (assembly GCF_019457635.1). Classification (NCBI taxonomy): domain Bacteria; kingdom Pseudomonadati; phylum Pseudomonadota; class Gammaproteobacteria; order Alteromonadales; family Shewanellaceae; genus Shewanella; species Shewanella mangrovisoli. The sequence goes on along the minus strand of NZ_CP080412.1, from coordinate 104,968 downwards.
AATCTTGCGGATATTCTTAATCAAATCAAACAACATAGTCTGAGTAATCAGAGTATTCACCTCACCCTGAAGCATCATAATGATGACGCTCTGTTCGAGGTATCACTCAAACCTAGCACTATCACCATTCAATCTGTCACTAGCAAATTACTGGATGGCAATATCGGCTACATTAGGCTCAGTAGCTTTCAAGAGAACTCCACCGAGGATATGGTGCGCAGTTTAAGCCAGTGGCAAAACGCGCATCTCACGGGCTTGATTTTAGATTTACGCAATAATCCCGGCGGCTTACTGGATCAGGCAATCAAAATTGCTGACCTCTTTTTAGCGAAGGGCCGAATCGTCTCGACCTCTGGCCGCTTCTTCGATGCCAATTCCGACTATTACGCCTCACCGCAAACCATGTTGACCAATGTGCCTATGTTAGTGCTGATCAACAAAGGCTCGGCCTCCGCCTCCGAAGTGCTCGCCGCGGCTCTACAGGAAAATGGCCGTGCTAAACTGCTCGGCGAAACCAGCTTTGGCAAAGGTACGGTACAAAGCCTTATCCCCATACTGAACGACGGTAATGCCATCAAGCTCACCATCGCCCAGTACAACACGCCAAGAGGGGAAAACATTCACAATATCGGCATAGTGCCCGACATTAAAGTTGTAACCGAAACTGGTTCCAATCAAAAGAATATGGCTATAATCGACGCCATCTCAGCACGAACCGATGTTAGCCAAGACAGCCTAGTGACCTCTGCTATCGCTTGGATGCGACATCATGACTAATAAGAAGAAATAGTGCGTCTATTTTACATATTGACCCTTTGGGCCCTGTGCATTGCGCCAAGCAATGCGGCTCAAATTGCCTTGATCATCGATGATATTGGCTACCGACACACCGACGAAGCCGTGCTGTCACTCCCAAGCACCGTCACCTTGTCGGTGCTGCCACACACACCGCTCAGTAATAAATTAGCCAAAGCCGCGCACGCCAAAGGCCATGAGATTATGCTGCACTTACCCATGCAGGCTCTCAATGGTAAAGCCCTAGGTGTTGGTGGTTTAACGAATAATATGAGCGAAGCACAGATACGTAGCAGTGTACTTGCAGCCATCGCCAGTGTGCCCTTTGCTAAAGGCGCCAACAATCATATGGGAAGCCTGCTAACGCAGCTCGATGATCCTATGCTATGGGTGATGGAAACGCTAAAGCAGAAGCAGCTCTACTTTGTCGATAGTATGACAACCAAGTTTACTAAGGCGGGAGATAAAGCCGATTTACTCGGCGTGCCACTGCTACGACGCCAACTCTTTCTCGATAATGACGTCAGTGCCGCAGCGCTGGAAAAACAGTTTAATTTGATGATTAGTCAGGCTCACGCGCAAGGCAGTCTGGTGGCTATAGCCCATCCTTACCCCGAAACCATTCACTTCTTAAAAACGAACTTAGCGCGCCTAAAGGCGGAAGGGATTGAGCTAGTGCCGACATCAAACTTGTTGCCCATCGAACTAGCCCATGAGAAAGGCGCTAATCCAACTGTAAGACAGAAATAGTCATATCAGGCAGCAGTGCCAGCAGCTCATTTCGATTACTAACAATGTCCTGCAGGCTGTATTGATCGAGCACATTTAAATACGCCTCAACGGCTTGGGCTAACACGCCCTTCAACTGACAGGCGGGAGTGAAACGGCAGTAAGGTTTGCTGCAATCAATCGGTGCCAGAGAGTTCTCTAACGCACGGATCAGCTGTCCAAGGTTAATCTCGCTCGCCGGTTTCCCTAAACGAAATCCACCCATTTTGCCGCGTATGGTTTCCAGATAACCTAACTTGCCTAAGTGGTGCACAATCTTCGAGACATGATTTGGCGACAAATCGAAGACCTCGGTAATCTCTGCGATCCTAAAAAGGGTTGTTCTATCGGGCTGAACCGCCAGATACATCAGCGTGCGAACACCAAAGTCGGTATAGCGTGTTAACTGCATAATTCACCTGTCAGCAATAAACTATTGAGATGTTTGAGATTCAAGGTTTGTGATCAACCAGAGCGCCTCTTCGTTTGAATCCCCACAGACATCTAAAGACGCTTCAAAATCACTACAAACCGCAGGACGATCAGGCGAGCCGAAAATCAAACATAAATTGTCATCACTGAGCTGCACACAGCGCTCTCCAGCCGCCTTACCATTTGGCATACCAGGGATCCCACTGCTGATTGAAGGTGCAATACAGCAAGCACCGCAACCTAGACGACAATTCATTTTATTACTCGTAAAAATTGGTAAACATTATACCGTTTAATTTATCTGAGGGCAGAAACACAGTTCAATACTGCCAAGTGGCGCACAACCACCTCACCCACAAATGAAAAACTGACCTGTCCAGCCGTAAAAACTAGCAGTCTATCATAAAGAAAACCGCTAAACCCTTTTAATAAAAAGAGTGGTTTCAGAATAACTTACATAAATGAGACAGAGTAAAACACCGCTGAAAATGAGTCTGAGCAGATTTATCCAGCGTGTAAACGAAAAAAGCCTCATCTTTCGATGAGGCTTATCTCTTTGTGTTGGCGGAGCGGACGGGACTCGAACCCGCGACCCCCGGCGTGACAGGCCGGTATTCTAACCAACTGAACTACCGCTCCAACTCTGTCTGGTCATTGACCAAATTAGGTGCTTGGCGATGACCTACTCTCACATGGGGAGACCCCACACTACCATCGGCGCGATTGCGTTTCACTTCTGAGTTCGGGATGGGATCAGGTGGGACCACAATGCTATTGTCACCAAGCAAATTTGTTATTCACTACCCGTCTTATCTCACGCAGGCAGTAAATTAAATTCGGAAAGCTGGTTTGAGTTACACTTCTTAAGTGTTTGTATTCAAGCTAAGTACTCTTAGCAAAACCCATCTGGGTTGTATGGTTAAGCCTCTCGAGTCATTAGTATCAGTTAGCTCAACGCCTCACAACGCTTACACACCTGACCTATCAACGTCCTAGTCTCGAACGGCTCTTTAGTGGACTTAAAGTCCAAGGGATGACTCATCTTGGGGCTCGCTTCCCGCTTAGATGCTTTCAGCGGTTATCGATTCCGAACATAGCTACCGGGCAATGCCATTGGCATGACAACCCGAACACCAGCGGTTCGTTCACTCCGGTCCTCTCGTACTAGGAGCAACTCCCCTCAATCATCCAACGCCCACGGCAGATAGGGACCGAACTGTCTCACGACGTTCTGAACCCAGCTCGCGTACCACTTTAAATGGCGAACAGCCATACCCTTGGGACCGACTTCAGCCCCAGGATGTGATGAGCCGACATCGAGGTGCCAAACACCGCCGTCGATATGAACTCTTGGGCGGTATCAGCCTGTTATCCCCGGAGTACCTTTTATCCGTTGAGCGATGGCCCTTCCATTCAGAACCACCGGATCACTATGACCTACTTTCGTACCTGCTCGACGTGTCTGTCTCGCAGTTAAGCTGGCTTATGCCATTGCACTAACCGTACGATGTCCGACCGTACTTAGCCAACCTTCGTGCTCCTCCGTTACTCTTTGGGAGGAGACCGCCCCAGTCAAACTACCCACCAGGCACTGTCCTTAACCCCGATTAGGGGCCCAAGTTAGAACATCAACACTACAAGGGTGGTATTTCAAGGACGACTCCACGAGAACTAGCGTTCCCGCTTCAAAGTCTCCCACCTATCCTACACATGTAGGGTCAATGTTCAGTGCCAAGCTATAGTAAAGGTTCACGGGGTCTTTCCGTCTAGCCGCGGGTATACGGCATCTTCACCGCAATTTCAACTTCACTGAGTCTCGGCTGGAGACAGCGTGGCCATCATTACGCCATTCGTGCAGGTCGGAACTTACCCGACAAGGAATTTCGCTACCTTAGGACCGTTATAGTTACGGCCGCCGTTTACCGGGGCTTCGATCATGAGCTTCTCTTGCGATAACCCAATCAATTAACCTTCCGGCACCGGGCAGGCGTCACACCGTATACGTCATCTTGCGATTTTGCACAGTGCTGTGTTTTTGATAAACAGTTGCAGCCACCTGGTATCTGCGACTGCCGTCAGCTTAGGGAGCAAGTCCCGTCACCAACAGCAGCGTACCTTCTCCCGAAGTTACGGTACCATTTTGCCTAGTTCCTTCAGCCGAGTTCTCTCAAGCGCCTTGGTATTCTCTACCCGACCACCTGTGTCGGTTTGGGGTACGATTCCCGCTAACCTGAAGCTTAGAAGATTTTCCTGGAAGCATGGCATCAACTACTTCATCCCCTTGGGGACTCGTCATCAGCTCTCAGTGTATAGTGACCCGGATTTGCCTAAGTCACCCACCTACCACCTTAAACGCGGACTACCAACGCCGCGCTAGCCTAGCCTTCTCCGTCTCTCCATCGCAGTTAGCGGAAGTACAGAAATATTAATCTGTTTCCCATCGACTACGCCTTTCGGCCTCACCTTAGGGGTCGACTCACCCTGCCCCGATTAACGTTGGACAGGAACCCTTGGTCTTTCGGCGAGGGGTTTTTCACCCCCTTTATCGTTACTCATGTCAGCATTCGCACTTCTGATACCTCCAGTGTGGGTTACCCCTTCACCTTCAACGGCTTACAGAACGCTCCTCTACCGCGCAACCCTAATGGATTGCACCCGTAGCTTCGGTGGTATGTTTAGCCCCGTTACATCTTCCGCGCAGGCCGACTCGACTAGTGAGCTATTACGCTTTCTTTAAATGATGGCTGCTTCTAAGCCAACATCCTAGCTGTCTAAGCCTTCCCACATCGTTTCCCACTTAACATACACTTTGGGACCTTAGCTGACGGTCTGGGTTGTTTCCCTTTTGACGACGGACGTTAGCACCCGCCGTCTGTCTCCCGGATAGCACTCTTTGGTATTCGGAGTTTGCAAAGGGTTGGTAAGTCGGGATGACCCCCTAGCCTTAACAGTGCTCTACCCCAAAGGTGTTCGTCCGAGGCGCTACCTAAATAGCTTTCGAGGAGAACCAGATATCTCCCGGTTTGATTGGCCTTTCACCCCAGCCACAAGTCATCCGCTAATTTTTCAACATTAGTCGGTTCGGTCCTCCAGTTGATGTTACTCAACCTTCAACCTGCCCATGGCTAGATCACCGGGTTTCGGGTCTACGCCTTGCAACTAAACGCGCAGTTAACACTCGGTTTCCCTACGGCTCCGCTATTCGCTTAACCTCGCTACAAAACGTAAGTCGCTGACCCATTATACAAAAGGTACGCAGTCACGGTCTCAAGAACCGCTCCCACTGCTTGTACGTATACGGTTTCAGGTTCTATTTCACTCCCCTCACAGGGGTTCTTTTCGCCTTTCCCTCACGGTACTGGTTCACTATCGGTCAGTCAGGAGTATTTAGCCTTGGAGGATGGTCCCCCCATATTCAAACAGGATATCACGTGTCCCGCCTTACTCGTTTTCATCAAAGGTTAGTTTTCGTGTACGGGGCTATCACCCTGTGCCGCTGGACTTTCCAGACCATTCCACTAACACCCCTCTGACTTAAGGGCTAATCCCCGTTCGCTCGCCGCTACTAGGGGAATCTCGGTTGATTTCTTTTCCTAAGGGTACTTAGATGTTTCAGTTCCCCTCGTTTGCCTCGCAACGCTATGTATTCACGTTACGATGACCGCTTATGCGGCCGGGTTCCCCATTCGGACATCGTTAGCTCAAATGCTTGTTACTAGCTCGCCAACGCTTTTCGCAAGTTACTACGTCCTTCATCGCCTCTGACTGCCAAGGCATCCACCGTATACGCTTAGTCGCTTAACCATACAACCCAAATGAGTTTCACATCACTTGAGCCGTTGCGACCAGCTGGTTTTACTTGTCTCATCTTCGACCAAGAAGATGGACTCGCCTTAGACTTGAATATTCAAGACACTTAAAAAGTGTTTTAAGAACTCAATTTTTCGTATTAACACAACGACAGACATCATTGTATTAATTACTATCAGCTTTCCAAATTGTTAAAGAACAATGCTTACCGGCAAGCGGTGCATTTCGCTCTCCCTTCCCTTTCGAGAAGTTCAACAAGCCATCTGTGTGAACACTCAACAAACATCGAGTTAGTCGTATAGGTAAGGAGGTGATCCAGCCCCAGGTTCCCCTAGGGCTACCTTGTTACGACTTCACCCCAGTCATGAACCACAAAGTGGTGAGCGCCCTCCCGAAGGTTAAGCTACCCACTTCTTTTGCAGCCCACTCCCATGGTGTGACGGGCGGTGTGTACAAGGCCCGGGAACGTATTCACCGTGGCATTCTGATCCACGATTACTAGCGATTCCGACTTCATGGAGTCGAGTTGCAGACTCAATCCGGACTACGACGAGCTTTGTGAGATTAGCTCCACCTCGCGGCTTTGCAACCCTCTGTACTCGCCATTGTAGCACGTGTGTAGCCCTACTCGTAAGGGCCATGATGACTTGACGTCGTCCCCACCTTCCTCCGGTTTATCACCGGCAGTCTCCCTAGAGTTCCCGCCATTACGCGCTGGCAAATAAGGATAGGGGTTGCGCTCGTTGCGGGACTTAACCCAACATTTCACAACACGAGCTGACGACAGCCATGCAGCACCTGTCTCAGAGTTCCCGAAGGCACTAAGCTATCTCTAGCGAATTCTCTGGATGTCAAGAGTAGGTAAGGTTCTTCGCGTTGCATCGAATTAAACCACATGCTCCACCGCTTGTGCGGGCCCCCGTCAATTCATTTGAGTTTTAACCTTGCGGCCGTACTCCCCAGGCGGTCTACTTAATGCGTTAGCTTGAGAGCCCAGTGTTCAAGACACCAAACTCCGAGTAGACATCGTTTACGGCGTGGACTACCAGGGTATCTAATCCTGTTTGCTCCCCCACGCTTTCGTGCCTGAGCGTCAGTCTTTGTCCAGGGGGCCGCCTTCGCCACCGGTATTCCTCCAGATCTCTACGCATTTCACCGCTACACCTGGAATTCTACCCCCCTCTACAAGACTCTAGTTTGCCAGTTCGAAATGCAATTCCCAGGTTGAGCCCGGGGCTTTCACATCTCGCTTAACAAACCGCCTGCGCACGCTTTACGCCCAGTAATTCCGATTAACGCTTGGACCCTCCGTATTACCGCGGCTGCTGGCACGGAGTTAGCCGGTCCTTCTTCTGTAGGTAACGTCACAGCTGCAAGGTATTAACTTACAACCTTTCCTCCCTACTGAAAGTGCTTTACAACCCGAAGGCCTTCTTCACACACGCGGCATGGCTGCATCAGGGTTTCCCCCATTGTGCAATATTCCCCACTGCTGCCTCCCGTAGGAGTCTGGGCCGTGTCTCAGTCCCAGTGTGGCTGATCATCCTCTCAGAACAGCTAGGGATCGTCGCCTTGGTGAGCCATTACCTCACCAACTAGCTAATCCCACCTAGGTTCATCCAATCGCGGAAGGCCCGAAGGTCCCCTCCTTTCCCCCGTAGGGCGTATGCGGTATTAGCAGTCGTTTCCAACTGTTATCCCCCACGACTGGGCAGATCCCTAGGCATTACTCACCCGTCCGCCGCTCGCCACCTCATAAGTAAACTTACTTGTGCTGCCGCTCGACTTGCATGTGTTAGGCCTGCCGCCAGCGTTCAATCTGAGCCATGATCAAACTCTTCAATTAAAAGTTTTTTTGTTTAACTCGCGTTAAACGACTCAATGAATTCTGATTTGTTGTTTCAACTCGAAGTCAAAACAAACTGTACATATTGCTATGAACACTCATTCATTGATGTAAATTTTGATTACTCGCCAAATGGCAGAGTAATTTCGATTAACTCAACACCTGTGAGTGCCCACACAGATTTCTTGTTTAGATTGTTAAAGAGCATTTGACCATTCACTTCACGTTACCGCTCAGCGGGTCAGGGCTGCGTATTCTACGCATTTCCCTTGTCGCGTCAAGGCGTTTTTAAAAACTTCTTGGCGCTTTCGAATCAACTGCACATTTTGCATTCGATTCGCACTGTAACCGCAGTTGCTTTCGCTGTCTGCCGTGTCAGTGGATGCGCATTATAGGCAGCAGAACTTTTTGTGCAACCCCTAATTTAAAGATAATTAGCTTTTTTACACTGTTCGTTGGATATTTGACCTGACCAGTCAGTTTTTAGCCTTTATAATGCGAAAAACCACTCAATTAGGGACTTTTTTATGTCAGGGCCACTCAGAACTTACCAAGGGATTCATCCACAACTCGGCGATAATGTGTATGTAGACTCTGCTTCGGTACTCGTTGGCGATATCGCTTTAGATATAGACGCCAGCATTTGGCCTATGGTGGCGGCGCGTGGTGACGTAAACCACATTCGTATTGGTAAGCGCTCCAATGTGCAGGATGGCAGCATATTGCACGTGACCCGAAAATCCGCCTCTCGTCCTGACGGTCATCCATTGATCATTGGTGATGATGTGACGATTGGGCATAAGGCGATGCTGCATGGCTGCAAGGTTGGCAATCGTGTATTAGTGGGAATGGGCGCGATTATCCTCGATGGCGCCATATTAGAAGACGATGTGATTTTAGGTGCGGGTTCGCTAGTACCGCCAGGTAAGGTGCTGCAGAGCGGCTACTTATATGTCGGCAGCCCAGCAAAACAGGCGCGACCTTTAACCGAAGCAGAATTGAAGTTTTTACCTGAATCCGCGGATAACTATGTGCGCTTGAAAAACGAATACTTGGCGGAACCTCAGCCAGAGTAATGTTTCTATTAAATCGAGATGGCAGAATTTAAGCTGCCATCTTGCTTATGTTGTACTTAGCCTAAGTGTACTGCGCCAAACTCATCAAACTCTTCTGCTTCAATTAAGGCTTCTGCCATTTCTTCCGCATCGAATCGCACCGCATCAAATAGCGCTAACATGGCAGCCGCTTCATCGCTATTAGGCTGAGGCGAAAAATCATTTAACTGCGCCAGCTTCTGCGCGCTGATATAGCACTTAATGCTCATTCCCTGCTGCTGGGCAATAAAGCAAATGTGTTTTTGGGTTTCATCCCAATGTTGCAGATCGGGGAATAAAATACTCTGATTCATCTTATCTTCCTCTTGAGCCACTATTGCGCGTCGGCCTGTAGTTTGTCCCTGAGCAATTTAAGCACTCCTGAGGTATCTGGCTCGACACCACGCCAGAGTGCAAAACTCTTCGACGCTTGACCGACAAGCATACCCAGTCCATCAACCACTTGCGCTGCGCCCTGTTGCAAAGCCCATTGATTAAATGCCGTTGGTTTGGCGCCATACATCATATCGTAGCAAGCCGTTTTGTTGCCTATGATGGACCGTGGTAATGGCGGTAACTCTCCCGCTAGACTCGCTGAGGTCGAGTTAATCACTAAATCGAACTCACCCGACAACTCTGGCATCGATACAGCCTGGAGTTTATCGCTATAGCGCCCTTCTTGTACTTGGCTAAAAATATCCACTAAGGCCTGTGCCTTACTTTGGGTTCGGTTGGTGATGACCAGTTGACCCACTTCGGCCTTAAGCAATGGCAAGATACAGCCGCGCGCCGCACCGCCAGCCCCCACCAAAAGTACCCGCTTATGCTGCAAACTGCCGAGATGGCGAACAAGATCGGCCACCAGCCCCAGACCATCGGTGTTATCACCGTAAATAGTGCCATCGGCCAACAAGCTTAGAGTATTGACCGCACCCGCCAATGTCGCTTCGGCACTTAAGCTGTCGCAGAGGGCAAAGGCTTGCTCTTTAAAGGGCACAGTCACATTCGCGCCCTTTCCTCCCGCCTGAAAAAATGCTCGTAAACTCGCTTCAAAACCATCTATGGGCGCCAGAATCGCTTCATAACTCAAAGTCTGCTGTGTAAGAGACGCAAACTGTCCATGAATAAAGGGCGATTTACTGTGACCTATCGGATTGCCAAACACGGCATATCGATCAAGCACTGGCGTAGTTACTGAGGGCATATCTGTCATCTGCGGGATTCTATTGGCTGTGAGTGGCTTGCAGTCTAGCGTGCTTTTAGGCGGTAGCACAGCTTAATGGCGAGTCTAAGTTGTTGTACCTGACTTTAGCCCCCTGTTTCGCAGTGGCATTCAGGCTATAATGCGCGCATCAATATTGTAGATGCAGTGCAGTTAGACCTATGAACTGGCTTAAAAAGATTTTTAGTAAACACACAAGTGCGCCGGATGACAGGGATCCGAATCAGTCTAATGCCTATGATTTAATTGGTGGCGACAAAGTGATCCGCGCAATTGCCAATAGTTTCTATCAGAAAATGGCAAGCTCAGAAGAAACACAAGCCTTATTCGCAATTCACCGTGCGCCGGTTGCGGAGTCGGAACAAAAGCTCTATGAATTTTTAAGTGGCTGGCTCGGCGGTCCGCAGTTATATCAGCAAAAGTATGGCCATCCCGCATTACGCGCTCGGCATATGCCCTTCGCTGTAGATGAGACAATGCGGGATCAATGGCTATTTTGCATGAAGTTTGCCATTGAAAAACACATAAAAAAGCCAGAGCATCGCGCCGCTATCTATGAGGCGATTTCCACTCTGGCTGATCATATGCGTAATCAGTAAAGTACGATTACGCGACTCATAGTAGCGTGCTTATACCTACCCAATCTCGAGGCTTGAGGTAATTATCGTAGAGATCTGCCTCAGGGCTACCCGCCTCTGGCGTATAAGCATATTGCCAGCGTACCAGTGGCGGCATTGACATCAAAATGGATTCAGTGCGGCCACCGGTTTGCAGACCAAACAAGGTACCTCTGTCGTATACCAGATTGAACTCAACATAACGGCCGCGACGATACAACTGGAACTCACGCTCACGCTCGCCATAGGGCGTCTCTTTACGGCGCTTAACAATCGGCGCATAAGCGGTTAAGAAGCCATTCCCCACCGCCTGCATAAAATCGAAACTCTTATCGAAGCCTGCTTGGTTCAAGTCATCGAAAAACAATCCGCCCACACCACGGGTTTCATTACGATGTGGCAGGAAGAAATACTCATCACACCACTTCTTATATTTAGGATATACGTCGTCGCCAAAGGGCAGACACAGATTTTTAGCGGTTTGATGCCACTCGCGTACATCTTCCTCGAAAGGATAGTAAGGCGTTAAGTCGAAACCGCCGCCAAACCACCAAACGGGATCCGCACCGTCTTTATGGGCAATAAAGAAACGCACATTAGCATGGGTAGTTGGAATATAAGGATTTTTAGGGTGAATCACTAAAGAAACGCCCATGGCCTCAAAACTACGACCCGCCAATACTGGGCGATGAGCCGTTGCCGATGCGGGCATGGCCGCACCTGTTACATGGGAAAAGTTCACTCCGGCTTGCTCGAACACCGCACCTTGGGTTAATACACGACTGGTACCGCCACCGCCTTCGGTGCGCGTCCATGAATCGGCCGCAAAGCTTGCTTGCCCATCCAACTGCTCAAGACCCGCACAAATTCGATTCTGTAGATCGAGTAAAAATGCTTTTACCACTGTCGCATCTGGCACGCTCATCTGCTTTTATCCTTTGCGTTATAAATCAGTTATTGTCCGTTACGTAATATCTTACCGCTGCGGGCATCAATAATGGTGGAGGGTTGACGCTGTTCGCCTAATGCCCCTAACACTAAGGCATCAATCTTACCCTCAAAGGCATTAAGAATTTCATCAGCGCTGAGTGCGGGATCTTCGCCGGCTAAATTGGCGCTAGTCGAGACCAGTGGTTTACCTAAGGCCTGGCATAGGGCGCGCACTCCTTCATGGGCGGAAACACGCACGGCGATAGAATCAAACTCACCACATAGATAGCGCGAAACATGCGGCTTAATCGGCATTACAAAGGTAAAGGGACCAGGCCATTTAGAAAAGGCAAACTCGAGTTGCTCGGCGCTCAGCTGTGACTCATCGACATAATCCACTAATTGGGAAAACTCGCTCGCCACTAAGATAAGCCCCTTCTGCCAAGGACGTTGCTTTACCGCGAGTAATTTTTGGATGGCTGTGTCGTTGTCTGGATCGCAGCCCAAACCATAAACGGCTTCAGTGGGATAGGCGATAACGCCACCGTTTAGCACTATGTCTTTAATTTCAGATGGGTGCAGCTGTAACATCTTAATATCACCTTATGAATTGAATCGATTTCTACAAACACGTTTTGGCTTTTTTAGCGCTTGGCCACCCCATCCGTGGTCGATGGGGGATTATACCCAAGGGTGTTTATACGACCAAATCTTTAGAACCAGATCACACTAAAGCGCGCGTCTGTATTTACAGCTTTTTTGCGGACATTCTAAACGCATCCCCGCGGCCCCTTTGCGCTCGACTAAAATACCAAAGCCACAACTCGGGCAAGTTTCAGCAACGGGAGGATAATTCACGATGAATTTGCATTTGGGATACGCACTACAGGCATAAAAACTCTTACCAAAACGGCTGGTACGATGCTCAAGCTTGCCGGTTTTGCATTCGGGACATGCCACCTCAGGTTTATCACTCTCCTGATCAGGCCTTTCTATGTGGGTACAACTGGGATATTGAGTGCAACCGATAAAGATACCAAAACGCCCCGATTTGACCGCCAGCTCATGCCCGCACTCGGGACACTTGGAACCTTCAATCACTTGGGTTTCAATCGATTCATGCTGCACTAAAGGACGGGTATATTGGCAGGTGGGATAGTTGTTGCAACCAATAAAACTCCCATGTTTGCTATGTTTTACCGACAACTTGCTGCCACACTCTGGGCATAGCTCGTATTCTTTTTCCAGTGCGTGCTCATGGGCACTAAATAGTTGTTCATCGATCTTAGACATAATCATTACCACCAGTCATTGCGTCTAATCCGCAGATAACTCACCACACAGGTATTAACAAGCTTATGGCATCAAAAAAGGAGGGCTAGCCTCCTTTCTCATTATTCATCACATCGCAACGCTTAAGAATGTAGCCGACCTTCTTCAGGCTGCTCAAAAATTAAATCTTCCATTTGCTCATAGGCGGACTCATGGCCGGGCGCATTAAAGAGCACCATCAGAATCACCCACTTAAGATCTTCGAGGATCAAGGCAGGCTCATCGAGTTCCATGACTCTGTCGATCACCATTTCACGGGTTTCGACATTCAGCACTTTCACTTGCTCTAAAAATAGCAGGAATCCACGGCATTCCACGTCCAGCTTTTCCATTTCTTCTTTGGTGTAAATCCGAAATGAATGCTGATCATGATTGCACAGGTAAGGCTTATCGCTTTCCTGCAACTCAGCCAGACGCTCCAACCAAGTTAATGCTTTCAAAATCTCTGACTGGTGAAAACCAGCACGAGTGAGTTCCTTGGTTAACTCGTCTTCATCCACTAACAGTTCAACTTCACTGTGAACATAGTTTTCAAATAGATACATGAGGATATCAAACATGGCTAGCTCCTCTTTACTCTGACGTAACCACCGGGTACTGCAACAACCCAACCTTGCAACTCAAGTTCAAGCATTTGTTCTAACACCAGATCTATCGTTTTCCCACTATGTTCGACTACAGCATCAATTGTTGTAGTTTCATAACCTACACTAGCTAACAGCGATGAAAATGGCAAATCACAAATCTCACCTTGCTGTATATGGTGGCGAGTGTTGACTTCTTCAAGGTGAAAAGCCGTCAAACTTACCAGCTCTTCCACTATATCGGCCGCACTCTCCACAAGTTTTGCCCCATCCCGCAATAAATCATGGCAGCCTTGATGAAAGCCGCCGAGAATCGAGCCCGGAACCGCAAAGACCTCACGCCCCTGCTCCATGGCCAACCTAGCGGTGATAAGTGAACCACTCTTACGGCAAGCCTCAACCACCAGCGTACCTAAAGAAAGACCGCTAATAATGCGGTTTCGTTTCGGGAAATTGCCCGCAAATGGCCCTATATCCGGCCAAAACTCGCTTATTATACAGCCTTGGTGCTGAATATCCTCATAAAGCTGCTTATGTCGACGCGGATAAATAATATCAATCCCGGTTCCGAGCACGGCAAGCGTTCTTCCTCCATGGTCAACACAGGCTTTATGGGCGGCGCCATCAATCCCTATCGCCATGCCGCTACAAATACTAAATCCTAGCGCAGACATCTCTCGAGCTAACAGATAGGCAACCTGTAATCCACCGGGAGATGCATTACGACTCCCGACTATCGCGAGCGATGGGAGCAACAACGCCTCAGCACAGCCTTTGATAAATAAGACGCTTGGAGGATCAGGTAACTGTTTGAGTAATGGAGGATAAAGGGGATCGGTAAAACAAACGAGGTGATGCAGTTCAGACTGCTGTTGCCATTCAAGGGCGGCATCGACCCTTTGATAATCAATGACTAAGCTATGGAGTAGATTGTCAGACAATGGGAGCGAGTGCCTCTCATGCTCCAATCTTTGCCTGAGGTCGTCCACATCCATGTGCGTTAATAATTGTTGTGTCCGAGCGGGTCCTAGCCCAGATACCGCATTAACAATTAACCAATCGACCAAATGTTCAGGGATTATTCACCTCTAAAGGCTAAGGAGTCTGGCGCAATTAATTTATCGTCGACACGTACAGAACGTTCAGTCGAGACAATCAAACCTAAGCTCGCTTTATCAAACACTTTAAAGACTAAGAGTTTGCCATGGTAAATATCGGGCATCTTGATGGCGCGATCTGACGACAGTGACGCCACCACATTATCATAAGCGGTGCGCTCGGCTGCAGGTACGGGTTGGCCATCGTTGTTGATCACGATTTCTTCACCATCGCGGTAAATGGAGAACACTTCACCAGGCTCAACACCATCCTGCGTGCCTTTATCTAAGTACACCACATTCAGCTTACCCGCCTCACGCATTTTCGACTCAATCGCTAGCACTGTCGCAGGTGTCTTAAGCTCTGCAGGTTTTGGCGTAAAATAGGCAGACATTAAGGCTTCATCTTCCATCGGCAACGCCCTAAAACCCGCCTTGGTTTCACGGTAGTTGCTGAGGATTTTGACCTTAGACACTTTGCCTGATTCAATTACTTGGCCAGTAGATGCCAGAATCGCTTCTTGTCCTAATGCTTCGCCCGTTTGTTTATTGAAGAAGTCTCGGCCGCGTTCATACATACCCAGCTTTTGGTTTAAAGGCAGTTCGCTATCGATATAAATCACATCGCCAACCACATGGTGACGTGAAGGACTCTCACCCGCGAGCACCATAGGTTGCTGTGCAAACCAGTCGGCATCCACCACACGGTTTTGCACGAGATAATTTTGGATTAACGCTAAGTCAACCGCAGGAACCGCATTACTCTTAGCAATCACGCGTCCTTCAGGGGTTTTGCGAATATGGGGTTTTCCCTCGTTAGCACCATTACGCACTAATCTGGGTTGACCATCGATAAAGACTAAAGTGAGCTGATCGCCGGGGTAAATTAAATGAGGGTTAGCAATCTGGGGGTTAACATCCCATAAACGTGGCCACTTCCAAGGGTCATTTAAAAAGGTTGCCGAGATATCCCACAGGGTATCGCCCTTCTTTACCACATATGACTCAGGATGCCCTGCTTTCAGCGTGAGAGTATCAGCGGAAACCAACGTGCAATTAAATGTCATTAACGCAAGTAAAATTAGCCGTTTCATGGTGCGGTCCATGTTGTTTAGCTCTTAAATCGAGCTTTTACTGTTATTGATAGGCACTAAAGATTAAAATTAGCCCATTAGCCTCAGTCAGTATAACCAACTGATTGAGATTTGACAGACTTGTTAAGAGTTTAAGTATGGCACTATTAAAAGTTTTACGCTTTCCCGATGAAAGATTGCGAACTCAAGCGACCCCGGTCACAGAGTTTACTGCTGAGTTGCAAACACAAATCGATGATATGTTCGAGACCATGTACCAAGAAAAAGGGATTGGTCTGGCAGCAACCCAAGTCGACTATCATAAACAACTGATCGTGATGGATTTACAAGACGAGGTCGATCGTCCTAAAGTCTTTATCAATCCCGAAATTATCGCCAGTAGCGGTGATTTCTGTAACGAAGAAGGTTGTCTGTCGGTCCCTGGTATCTATGCCAAGGTCGACCGTGCCGAGTTTGTTACCGTTAAGGCACTGGATAGACACGGTAATGAATTCACCGTTGAAGCCGATGAGCTTTTTGCTATTTGCATTCAGCATGAAATGGATCACCTGAAAGGTAAGTTATTTGTCGATTACCTGTCGCCATTGAAGCGCCAACGGATCAAACAGAAACTTGAAAAAGCGGCCAGACAGGACGCCAAATAAGCATTAGGATCAGATTTGAAACCACTCAATATCATCTTCGCCGGAACACCGGATTTTGCCGCTCGCCATTTACAGGCGCTGATTAACTCACATCACAATGTGATTGCCGTCTACACTCAGCCGGACAGACCCGCAGGGCGCGGTAAAAAACTCACCGCCAGCCCAGTTAAAGAACTCGCAGTCAGCCACGACATTCCGGTTTATCAGCCGGGCTCTCTGCGTAAAGAACCCGCGCAGCAAGAACTTGCCGCCCTCAACGCCGATATAATGGTGGTGGTCGCCTACGGCTTGATTCTGCCTAAAGTAGTGCTCGACACGCCGCGTTTAGGCTGCATCAATGTTCATGGTTCTATTCTGCCACGCTGGCGCGGCGCGGCGCCGATTCAACGCGCGTTGTGGGCTGGCGATAAAGAAACCGGCGTGACTATCATGCAAATGGATGTCGGCCTAGATACAGGCGACATGCTACTGAAAACCTA
The DNA here is from genome assembly GCF_019457635.1 of Shewanella mangrovisoli. Lineage (NCBI taxonomy): Bacteria > Pseudomonadati > Pseudomonadota > Gammaproteobacteria > Alteromonadales > Shewanellaceae > Shewanella > Shewanella mangrovisoli. Next base: position 88,224 of record NZ_CP080412.1, on the reverse strand, counting down.
CTTGCCGATTGAAGATGATGATACTTCCGCCACCCTTTACGAGAAGTTAGCTCTGCAGGGGCCAGACGCGCTACTGCAAGCACTCGAAGGTTTAGCCAACGGCACCCTAACGGCTGAAAAACAAGATGAAGCCTTAGCTAACTACGCCGAAAAACTTAGTAAAGAAGAAGCGAGACTCGATTGGAGTAAATCCGCAACTCAATTGTGGCAAGAAGTGCGCGCCTTCAATCCTTGGCCTGTGAGCTATTTTGAGCACCAAGGCAATACCATCAAGGTGTGGCAGACCCAAGTCAGCACCACCAGCAGCAATGCCGCCCCCGGCACTATTATCAGCGCCAGTAAAAAAGGCATTGAAGTCGCCACCGGCGATGGTGTGTTAACTCTGCTCAGCATGCAATTACCCGGTAAAAAACCACTCAGCGTGGCCGACATACTCAATGCCCGCGGCGACTGGTTTACCCCAAATACTCGTCTTAATAACGAGGCGCAATAATGATGAACTTGCGTGCACTGGCGGCCAAAGCCATCTTCGAAGTCTTAGAGAAAGGCGTGTCACTTTCAGTTGCACTGCCAGAACAGCAAAAGCATCTTGCCAGTGGTAAAGATAAAGCCCTGCTCGCAGAGCTATGCTACGGCGTGATGCGCACCTTGCCGCAGATCGAAAAACGCGTGGCCGAGTGTTTGGCTAAGCCGCTGAAAGGTAAGCAAAGGATCATCCACCAGTTATTAATTGTTGGCTGTTATCAACTTTACTTTACTCGCATTCCAAGCCACGCCGCTATCTCCGAAACCGCCGAGGCCTGCCGTCAGTTAAAATTTGAGGGCATGGTAAAGGTCGTCAATGGCGTACTGCGTAATATTCAGCGCCAATTAACGCCACTAAGCACTGAGTCAGAGACCTTAAGCTACAACACGCCGGGCTGGTTAATTAAGCGCTTAAAAGCCGCTTATCCCGATAATTGGCAAGAGATAATCCAGCAAAGCCATGAACGTCCACCTATGTGGTTACGCAACAATCGCCTCTCCCAAAGCCGCGATGCATATCTTGCCGCCCTGAGTGAGCTAGAGATAGAAGCCAGTGCTGGCCTCAGTGATGATGCCATACTGCTGGCCCATCCCAAGGATGTGGCGACATTGCCACGCTTCCACGAAGGTGCGGCATCGGTGCAAGATGGCGCCGCCCAATGGGCCGCGACTCTGCTGGCTCCGCAAGCCAATGAACTGGTCCTCGATGCCTGCGCGGCACCGGGCGGCAAAAGCTGCCATTTACTCGAACTTGAACCTAGCATCCAGCTGGTCGCCGTCGATTTCGATGCTAAACGACTGGAGCGCGTGCAACAGAACCTTGACCGTTTATCATTAAAAGCGGAAGTTATTCATGGCGATGCAGCCAACATCGACTCATGGTGGCAGGGTGAACAGTTTGCTCGTATCTTACTCGACGCGCCTTGCTCGGCGACGGGCGTTATCCGCCGTCATCCCGATATCAAGTGGTTACGCAAAAACCATGACATCGAAGAACTGGCTGAGCTGCAAAGACAAATTCTCGATCACTGCTGGAAGTGGCTCAAACCCGGTGGCACACTCCTGTATGCAACTTGCTCTATTTTGCCGCAGGAAAATCGAGACCAAATTAGTGCATTTTTAGCCAGAACCGCAGATGCTAAGCTAGACACTCTTGCCCAGCAGGCTTCAAGCCAAGATATAGGTTGGCAAATCACGCCGGGACAACACAACATGGATGGGTTTTATTACGCCCGTTTATTGAAAGCGACCCATTAGGAAGTAAGCAAGGCCATGAAAATTATCATATTAGGTGCGGGTCAAGTCGGGGGAACCTTGGCCGAAAATTTGGTGGGTGAAAACAACGATATCACCATAGTCGATAGCGACAAATCCAGATTACGCGCCCTGCAGGATAAATATGACCTTCGCGTCGTGGCGGGCCATGGTGCCCACCCCGATGTACTCAAAGAAGCAGGCGCCGAAGATGCCGACATGCTGATTGCTGTAACAAACAGCGATGAATGCAACATGGTCGCCTGCCAAATGGCCTACAGCCTATTTGGTACACCGACTAAAATCGCCCGTATTCGCTCCGAACCTTATCTGGCGATGCGCGATAAATTATTTATCGACAGTGAAACCAAAAATAGCGAGGGACGTCCTCGCGGTGGTTTTGTGATCGATGAACTTATCGCACCTGAGCAGTTAGTGACCGCTTACATTCAACGTTTGGTTGAATATCCTGGGGCGCTGCAAGTGCTCGAATTTGCCGAAGGCCGCTTAAGTTTGGTTGCGGTTCGCGCCTATTACGGCGGCCCTTTAGTCGGTAATGCCTTGGCCGCGCTGCGCGAGCATATGCCGAATATTGATACCCGGGTGGCGGCGATTTTCCGCCAAGGTCGCCCTATCATGCCCCGCGGTACAACGATTATCGAAGCCGATGACGAAGTGTTTTTCGTCGCCGACAGTCGTCATATCCGCGCGGTGATGAGTGAAATGCAAAAGCTGGATAACTCCTACCGCAATATCATGATTGCGGGAGGCGGTAACATCGGCTTAGGGCTGGCTAAACGCCTCGAACGCACTCACTCAGTCAAGCTGATTGAGCATAAGTTCGAGCGCGCCGAAACACTCTCTGAACAGCTTGAAAACACTACAGTATTTTGTGGTGACGCCTCAGATCAAGAGTTGCTGCTCGAAGAACATATCGACCAAACCGACGTGTTTATTGCCGTCACCAACGACGATGAAGCCAACATCATGTCCGCCCTATTAGCTAAACGCATGGGGGCGAAAAAGGTGATGGTACTGATCCAGCGCGAAGCCTATGTGGATATTGTGCAGGAAGCCAATATCGATATCGCGATTTCACCCCAGCAGGCGACGATTTCAGCCTTACTGACCCATATCCGCCAAGGCGATATCTGTAACGTGTATTCCTTACGCCGCGGCGCCGCCGAAGCGATTGAAGCTATTGCCCATGGCGACTCCAGCACCTCCAAGGTTGTTGGCAAGGCTATTGGCGATATCAAGCTGCCGCCGGGAACCACCATTGGCGCCATAGTACGTAATGAAGAAGTGCTGATGGCCCACGACAAGACAGTGATTGAGCAAGGGGATCACGTGATTCTGTTCCTCGTGAACAAAAAGTTTGTCGGCGAAGTCGAGAAACTGTTCCAACCTAGCGCCTTCTTCTTCTAAGTCATCATCTTATGCTGAACTTTAGACCGCTATTGTTTATTTTGGGGCTGTTTCTGTCGATGTTAACAGCCTTTATGTTAGCGCCCCTGCTCCTTGCCGTGTTCAACGGTGAGGAAACCGTGGGCGCTTTCATGCTGTCGGCTTTAGTCACTGGAATTTGCGCCAGCCTCTGTTTGCATAACGGCCAGAGCAAAACCATTAACCTCAATATTCGCGATATGTTTCTGCTCACCAGCCTCACTTGGCTGATCGTGAGCCTGTTTGCCGCCATGCCGTTTACCTTATACCACGGCATTGGCTATACAGACGCCTTCTTCGAGACCATGTCCGGCATTACCACCACAGGTTCAACCGTGCTCTCGGGCTTAGATACTATGGACCACAGTATCTTAATCTGGCGCTCGTTATTGCAATGGCTGGGCGGTATTGGCTTTATCGTGATGGCAGTAGCGATTCTGCCCTTCTTAAACGTCGGTGGTATGCGGCTGTTCCGCACCGAGTCATCGGATTGGAGCGATAAGGCGGTGCCGCGCACTCAAAACATGGCTAAGCATCTATTTTTTATCTATATCTTGCTGACCGTGATGTGCTGTGTTGCCTACCATCTTGCTGGCATGACTTGGTTTCAAGCCATCAACCATGCGATGACCACACTGTCGACGGGAGGCTATTCGACCTCAGATAACTCGATGGCGGCGTTTTCAAATTCAGCCCATTGGGTTGGCGTTGTGTTTATGGCGGCGGGTGGTTTACCCCTACTGATGTTTGTGCAGATGATCCAGCAGCGAGACTTCACTGTTTGGAACGATGCACAAGTTAAAGGTTTCTTGTTTTTCCTCACTTTTGTGTCTTGTTTTATTGGCTTCTGGCTGTGGCAAACGAGGGATATCGCCCTTATCGACGCGCTGCGCCTCTCCAGCTTTAACGTGGTTTCCGTGGTTACGACTACGGGTTATGGTTTAACCGACTACGGCGCCTGGGGCGCGTTTGCGAATATCGCGTTTTTATTCTTAATGTTTGTAGGTAGCTGCTCTGGCTCTACCTCAGGCGGGATTAAAATCTTCCGCTTCCAAATTGCCGGCGCCATTATGCGCGAGCAGTTAAAGCAGCAATGTCACCCCAATGGCATCTTTCGGGAGCGCTATAATAACCGCCTGATCAGTGAAGATATTGTGCGCTCACTGATCACCTTTGTGCTGCTGTTTATGTTTGTGATTGTTGGATTATCTGTGATTCTGGTGCTGACGGGGCTAGACCCCATGACCAGCTTTACCGGTGCTATTACCGCAGTCACCAACGTCGGCCCAGGGCTTGGCCCCATCATTGGTCCTGCGGGTAACTTCTCGACGCTGCCCGATGTAGCTAAATGGGCGCTCTCTTTGGGTATGTTGCTCGGCCGCTTAGAGATTTTAACCGTAGCAGTGCTGTTCCATCCCAGCTTTTGGAAATACTAGTCGTATCAATCAAAAACTAAAAATGCGCTCACAGAGCGCATTTTTATTAGGCAGGTTCAGCAACCTCGGCCAAGGTCAGCAAATGGTCGGCATAGACCTTCACATCTTCCCAGTCGGTATAATCGATCACCGCCTTAGGATCCGTTGGTCCTTTGGTGATTTTCATAATCAGCTGGATCATCAGTCTGTCGTACCAAGGCCATGAGGGGTAATCCACCTTACCGGCGATAATCTTCAAATCGGCGGGAGTCCAAGGTGATAAGGCAATGAATTTTTGCAGGTATTTGTTGTTCTCGGGGATGCGCTTCTCAGGATTACGCGCCACCACATTGACGCAGAAGAAACTGTTTGGCAACGCACTCAAAGCTGGCGCATTCTGCTCAATAAATTGGAATACGCTCTTATCGTAGGTGCCATAGAGCACGCAAGCCCCTAGCGCCACCAGTTGATAATCGGGCCAGTTAATTCTGGTGGCCGCCGCACTATTAATATCCACCAAGTCAACCTTGGCGCCACGCAGGGTTAATTGCTGCGCAATCGCATTCGCTATCTTGGCCGTATGGCCACCACGGGTAAAATAAAGCACCAGAATGCGTGTCATGGGGTATTCCCGTTCAGTAAAAGTATGTCACCATTGTGGCAATCATTGGTTAAATAAACCCCTGATAGGATCACAAATCAGCGTTATCTCATATTCTGAAATGCAAAAATTGAGATCTGAATTGCCGAGCAGTATGATTGCGTATAGAAACACCTTCAATTAGAATTATCTAATCAAAAGCGATAAAGTGAGTACCTTATGCAAAATGATATTGATGTAAATGCAATGGTAACGAATGCGGAAAGTGCGGCTAAATGGCTCAAAGCCATAGCGAATCCTTATCGCTTAATGATTTTGTGCCTATTGCTGGATAAAGAGCTGAGTGTAACCGAGCTGAATGAGACTGTGCCCTTAAGCCAATCGGCGCTATCACAACATTTAGCGGTGTTGCGAGCCGAAGACTTAGTCGATACCCGTAAGAGTTCGCAGATTGTGTATTACAAGCTTAAGAATGAGCAAGTCACCCAAGTGATTTCGATTCTCCACAGCCGTTATTGCGCCGTATAAAGTCCTGTCATGCAATAACAATAAAGCCCTAGCTGAGACTAGGGCTTTATCATTTTTACAGCTTGCTAAAGTGTGCCCCAAAGGCTTCGACTTTACCCCAGTCGGTAAACTCGAAGGTGCCCTTCAGATCGGTCGGTCCCTTGGTCATCCACATGATAAAACGGATCATAGTGCGGTCGAATAAGCCGTATTTAGGGTAATCAATCTTGCCCGCAAACACTGCCAATTGCTGTGGCTGCCACAGGGATAATTTGAGGAACTTTTGCATATAAGGATTGGTTTCTGGCGTGTTCTTTAATGGCTTGCGCGCCACCACATTCACGGTAAAGAAGCCGTTGATTTTACTGTCCAGCACCGCATGATTGCGATTCACAAACTGGTAGAGATCGGGCCTATGTTTGCCATAACGAATACTCGCACCAATCAACACTTTATCGAAATCGGCAAGGCTTAAGGCTTCGGCCTGTTCTAAGCTCACTAACGACACCTGGTCACCCGCTTGTTCGGCAAGCGTTTTGATTTTGCGGCAGATTTCCAGTGTTTGGCCATCGATTGTCGAATAGATGATTAATGTCTGCATGTTAATCCCTCCAGAAAGTTGGCGTGAACAAAATCAGCAAGGTAAAGACTTCGAGGCGACCAAATAACATAGCCACCACCAGCACCCATTTAGCACCATCACCAATACTGGCGTAGTTACTTGCTACTTCCCCAAGACCCGGACCGAGGTTATTTAAGCAGGCCGCCGTGGCACTAAAGGCGGTAATATCGTCCAGTCCCATAGCCATCAATGCCAACATACACAGCACGAAGACTAAGGCGTAGGCGGAGAAAAAACCCCACACGGCGTCGACAACCCGGTCAGGCAGCGCCTTGGAGCCGATGCGAATCGAGAACATCGCCTTAGGGTGAACGAGGCGTTTAAGTTCGCGTGAACCTTGCAACAGCAGCAGGATAACCCGGATCACCTTAATCCCGCCCGCAGTTGAGCCACCACAACCACCGATAAAGCTTGAGAAGATCAACAGAATCGGCAGGAACAGCGGCCACATATGGAAGCTTTCGGTACCAAAGCCTGCAGTCGTCGCCACCGAAACCGCTTGGAATAAGGCGTGATCTAAGGTTTCTTCTGGTGAGTCATAAATCCCTGAGTGGTAAAGGGTTAAGAAGCAAATCGCCGTTAACACCAGCTGAATCGCCACCAGCATCTTGAATTCTGTATCTCGAAAATAGACTCTAAAATTGATCCCGCGGCGCGAAAATGCCGCAAAGTGCACGCTAAAGTTCACCGCCGAGACAATCAAAAAGAACACGCAAATTAGGTTGATCACTGAGCTATCGAAGTATCCCATGCTGGCATCGTGGGTCGAAAACCCCCCGATGGCGATGGTCGAAAACGAGTGACACACGGCATCGAATACGCTCATCCCCGCCAGCCAATAAGCGCCAGCACAGGCAATGGTTAGCAATAGATAGATGTACCATAACGCCTTGGCCGTTTCGGCAATCCTCGGCGTCATCTTACTGTCCTTCACAGGCCCCGGGATCTCGGCGCGATACAGCTGCATGCCCCCAACCCCAAGCACTGGCAGAATCGCCACGGCTAAAACGATGATCCCCATACCGCCGAGCCATTGCAGCATATGCCGATAAAACAAGATGGCCTTAGGTAAGGAGTCCAGCCCGACAATGACTGTGGCTCCCGTGGTGGTCAGTGCGGAGAAGGATTCGAAAAAACTGTCGGTCCAGCTGAGATCGGGTTGGCTTGAGAAGATAAAGGGTAAGGCACCGATGGAGCCAAGAACGGTCCAGAACAGGACCACAATCAGGAAACCCTCGCGGGTTCGCAATTCCTCTTTGCAGCGACGATTAGGATACCAGAGCCAAAAACCTATAAATAAGCTGACAAAAAATGCCTGAATAAACGCTGTACCACCGCCATCGTTATACCAAATGGCGATTAAGGCTGGCGGCAGCATAGTGATGGAGAACAGGCCGATAAGCAGACCTATGATTCTTATTATGGTTTTGTATTGCATTCCGCGTGTTCAATTATTCCATTGGCTGCAAAGGTATTTTCAGCATTTTGCATATTTTGGCATAATTTACGCAGGCATCACAGCTCAAACTCTGCGCGCAGGCTGCCCTGACTCAAAGTTGCCAACGATTCATTTAATATGCCCTGCTGTTGTTTGCCTATTTCAAAATGGATATCAACGGCTTCGGCAAATTGCTTATCGATGATCACCGCCTCTAACTGCTGCAGTAGATGCTCAACATCCCTTAATTGGGTGTAATCACAATGCAGTTTTGCCGGATAACGTAATTGCTTCACTCGCGTCGGCAATTGCCCTAAACCTTGGCGTAATCCCGAGGTATAGGCACGCACTAAACCGCCTACGCCTAACTTAGTACCGCCATAGAAACGCACCACCACAGCACCGACTTCACCGAGATCTGCGCCTTGCAATACCGCGAGCATTGGACGACCTGCGCTGCCCGCAGGCTCTCCATCGTCACTCGAACCGATGGCAATGCTGTCGTTAGGCGCTCCAGCGATAAAGGCATAGCAGTAATGGCTGGCGCCGGGATAATCTCGCTTTATGTCAGTAAGTACTAACTTCAATTGTTCTAAACTCGTGCAATGAAATAGAAAAGAGATAAAGCGGCTATGCTTTATCTCTTCTTCTATCAGCACATTTTCACTCGGTATCAGATAACTTTCGAGCACTCGCTCTCCCTAAACTCACGCTAAGCCCAGTTCGCGGGTCATGTTTTCGTTTCTATCTTGATGCACAATCACATTGTCTTCGATACGAATGCCGCCGAAAGGTCGCAGCTCATCAACAGTGCGCCAATTGATCTGCTGGCCACGGCTATCTTGTTTTAGCTCATTGAGTAACGTGTCGATAATGTACAAACCTGGCTCCATGGTTAGCACTTGGTTTGGCGCCAAAATGCGGGTGCAACGCAGGAACGGATGAGCCTCAGGTGCTGGAATATGGGTACCACGCTCATCGAAGGCAAAACCTCCCACATCATGCACTTGCAAACCTAACATATGGCCGAGTCCGTGGGGGAAGAAGGCGCTGGTAATACCTTGGTCCACTAAGCCTTGGGCATCGCCCGTGGCTAACTCAAAATCCAACAGCATTTGCGCGACTTTGCCATGGGTCGCCAAGTGTAAATCGGGATAACGCACGCCCGGGCGCATCATATCGATCAGTTCGAGCTGCGCTTTGTTCATGGCAGTGATTAATTCGTCGAAACGATTCTTCTCAAACGCATAGGTACGAGTGATATCCGACGCATAGCCAAAGTAACTGGCACCCGCATCGATTAAAAAAGATAAGCGCCGCGCCGGATTTTGATGCTCAAGCGCGGTGTAATGCAAAATCGCCGCATTTTGGTTTAAGGCAATGATATTACCGTAGGGCACTTCGTTCTCGCCCTGTCCCACGGCAGATAAATACTGCTGCTGAATTTCAAACTCGCTCGCACCGTTATAGAAGGCATTTTTTGCCGCTAAATGCCCTTGCACCGCGATCTGGTTCGCACGGCGCATACATTCGAGTTCATATTCGGTTTTAGTAGTGCGGTGGAAATGCAGATAGCTCATCACAGAGTCAGGATTGCGACTAGTGAAACCCAGCACCTCAGCCACATCTAAATGCTCGCCCAAATACGCCCAGTTGGCGATATCGCTAGGCAATAGTTCGGCAACCTTATCGGCCTTAGTGAGTAACTTGATCTCAAAATGCTCGGTCCAGAACATCTCCGGCACGTCAGACACCTTATGCCAAAAATCCACAGGGCGATAAAAAATCAGTTGCGGCTTATCGCGACCGTTCACCACTAACCAGCAGTTAGGGTTATCCAACACAGGTAACCAGGCCTTGAAGTGGGGATTGGCTTTAAAAGGGTAATTAATGTCGTCCAAAAACATTCGATGTGGCTGACCCGAGTGGATCACTAAACCTGATAATGCTTCACGCGATACAATTTCAGCGACTCGACGATTAAGCTCGGCGATGTGGGCATGATAGTGATGAGCCAAGTGATCCATGTGTCATATCCTGTAATGAACGATAGTTAATAAAAAAACCGCAAATCTGACTAAGCCATATAGGCTCAGTGTTTTCCTTCGCTAACGCCCTATGATTTCACAGGTTAGCAAATTCTCGATTTAAGCCTATGCTTTTAATTCTAAAAATAAAATTATCCATTTAGCCAGCGAGCAATACCGCTAAAGTACAAATTCCCACCACGTACTCTTTGGCGTAATCTGTCACTTCTACACTTTGTGCAGTGTATCACAAAGCTGAAAATTCACTCTAGCCGACAAGAAATTAAACAGTCGTTTAAATTGGGTGTTGTAATTTATCGAATTTCGAAGCACACTGGCACACAACTGGTCAAATGATGGCCGAAGCTGCTGTGAGATAGAGAGTCGTACTAACACCAACAGATAATGGTGGGTATCACTTTTAAGCCAAAAGGAAGCAAGCAATGATCTACCAAAGTCCTACAATTCAGGTTGAGTTACTCGAGGATAATATTGCCAAGCTGTGCTTTAACGCACCCGGTTCGGTGAACAAATTCGACAGAGAAACACTCGCCTCACTCGATGCCGCATTAGACAGCATTAAACAACAATCAAACATTCAGGCCTTAGTGCTCACCTCAGGTAAAGATACCTTTATCGTGGGTGCCGATATTACTGAATTTTTAGGCTTATTCGCACAGGATGATGCGGTACTGCTCTCTTGGGTTGAACAGGCCAACGCCGTATTCAACAAACTCGAAGATTTACCTTTCCCAACCGCTTCTGCGATTAAAGGTTTCGCCTTAGGCGGCGGTTGTGAAACTATTCTGGCAACGGATTTCCGTATCGCCGACACCACAGCCAAAATCGGTCTACCCGAAACCAAGCTAGGTATTATCCCAGGCTTTGGTGGCACAGTGCGTTTACCACGTGTAATTGGTGCTGATAACGCCCTTGAGTGGATCACCACGGGTAAAGATCAACGTCCAGAAGATGCCTTAAAAGTAGGTGCGGTTGACGCCGTTGTTGCGCCAGAGGCTTTAGAAGCCGCTGCCATTCAAATGCTAAAAGATGCAGTTGCAGAAAAGCTTGATTGGCAAGCCCGTCGCCAACGTAAGATGTCACCACTGACCTTACCAAAACTCGAAGCCATGATGTCTTTCACTACGGCTAAAGGCATGGTGTTTGCGGTGGCGGGTAAACACTACCCTGCACCGATGGCGGCTGTCAGCGTAGTCGAACAAGCTGCAACCAAAGGCCGCGCCGACGCACTGCAAATTGAGCATCAAGCATTTATCAAGTTAGCAAAAACCGATGTAGCCAAAGCGTTGATCGGTATCTTCTTGAATGACCAATTAGTCAAAGGCAAGGCTAAGAAAGCGGGCAAGCTCGCTAAAGATGTGAAAAGCGCCGCCGTATTAGGTGCTGGTATCATGGGTGGCGGTATCGCTTACCAAAGCGCCAGCAAAGGCACGCCAATCGTGATGAAGGATATCGCTCAACCTGCATTAGATTTAGGTTTAGGCGAAGCCGCCAAACTGTTATCTGCGCAAGTTGCTCGCGGCCGCTCTACCCCAGAAAAAATGGCTAAAGTGCTGAATAACATCACTCCAGCCTTAGACTATGCCCCAGTAAAACATGCTGACGTGGTTGTCGAAGCCGTCGTTGAGCATCCAAAAGTAAAGGCACAAGTACTGGCGGAAGTTGAACAATACGTGAGTGAAGATGCGATTATCGCCTCTAACACGTCAACCATTTCAATCAACCTGCTCGCCAAGAGCATGAAGAAACCTGAGCGTTTCTGCGGTATGCACTTCTTCAATCCAGTGCACAAAATGCCATTGGTTGAAGTTATTCGTGGCGAGCACAGCTCAGAAGAAACCATCGCATCTGTTGTTGCCTATGCCAGCAAAATGGGTAAAAACCCTATCGTTGTTAACGATTGCCCGGGTTTCTTCGTTAACCGCGTACTCTTCCCTTACTTTGCTGGCTTTAACGGCCTGCTCGCCGAAGGTGGCGACTTTGCCGCTATCGATAAAGTGATGGAAAAGCAATTCGGCTGGCCAATGGGCCCTGCTTACCTGCTAGACGTTGTCGGCCTAGACACTGGCCACCACGCACAAGCGGTAATGGCCGAAGGCTTCCCCGATCGTATGGGCAAATCTGGCAATGACGCGATTGACGTGATGTTCGAAAACAAACGTCTCGGTCAGAAGAATGGTAAAGGCTTCTACGCTTACTCTGTGGATAGCCGCGGTAAGCCAAAGAAAGATGTCGACCCAACCAGCTACGAGCTGCTGAAGGCCGCCTTTGGTGAGCAAAAAGCATTCGATGCAGATGAAATCATCGCCCGCACTATGATCCCAATGATTATCGAAACCGTTCGCTGTTTAGAAGAAGGCATTGTGGCATCACCTGCCGAAGCGGATATGGGCTTGGTCTATGGTTTAGGTTTCCCTCCCTTCCGTGGTGGTGTATTCCGTTACTTAGATACTATGGGCGTAGCAAACTTTGTCGCCTTAGCTGATAAATACGCTCACTTAGGTGGTTTGTATCAAGTCACCGACGCCATGCGTGCCCTTGCAGCCAACAACGGTAGCTACTACCAAGCCTAATTAGCGGGAAAGGAATTTAATTATGAAACAAGCTGTTATCGTAGATTGCATTCGTACTCCTATGGGCCGTTCTAAGGCTGGGGTGTTCCGTAATGTACGTGCAGAAACACTCTCTGCCGAATTAATGAAAGGTCTATTACTGCGTAACCCGCAATTAGATCCCAATACCATTGAAGACGTGATTTGGGGCTGCGTGCAGCAAACCCTAGAGCAAGGCTTCAATATTGCCCGTAACGCATCATTGCTGGCAGGTATCCCGAAAACGGCTGGCGCAGTGACAGTCAACCGCCTATGTGGTTCTTCCATGGAAGCCATCCACCAAGCCGCTCGCGCCATTATGACTGGCATGGGCGACACCTTTATCATCGGTGGTGTTGAACATATGGGCCACGTGCCAATGAACCATGGTGTGGACTTCCACCCAGGTTTAGCCAATAACGTCGCCAAGGCGTCTGGCATGATGGGCTTAACCGCAGAGATGCTAGGTAAGCTTCACGGCATCACCCGTGAGCAACAGGACGCCTTTGCTGTACGTTCACACCAACGCGCTCACGCAGCTACTGTTGAAGGCCGCTTTGCCAAGGAAATCTATGGCATCGAAGGCCATGATGCTAACGGCGCACTGATTAAAGTACTGCACGATGAAGTGATTCGCCCAGAAACCTCAATGGAATCATTAGCGGCGCTGCGCCCAGTATTCGACCCAGCAAACGGTACCGTTACTGCCGGTACCTCTTCAGCATTATCTGACGGTGCTTCGGCAATGTTAGTGATGGAAGAATCTAAAGCACGCGCTCTAGGTCTACCAATCCGTGCCCGTATTCGCTCAATGGCGGTTGCAGGTTGTGACGCGGCAATTATGGGTTACGGTCCAGTACCTGCTACTCAAAAAGCACTGGCCCGCGCAGGCATCACAGTCAATGATTTGGATGTTATCGAACTGAACGAAGCGTTCGCTGCTCAGTCTCTACCATGCGTTAAAGATTTAGGTCTGCTGGATGTGGTAGAAGACAAGATCAACCTGAACGGTGGCGCTATCGCGCTTGGCCATCCACTGGGTTGTTCTGGTGCACGTATTTCGACAACGTTGATCAACCTGATGGAACACAAAGATGCGACCTTAGGTTTAGCTACTATGTGTATCGGTTTGGGCCAAGGTATTGCGACCGTTTTCGAACGTGTTTAATCCTTAACGATTCCTCCTTCAAAGCCGGACTCAGTTCCGGCTTTTTTATTTGCGATAGCACCTTAATTATCTTCCTTTCTGCTCAGCTTCAATTTGAAAATCAGGCAGTTTTCGACTTAACTTGATAAATATCCTTAATGCACTTCTCCGCATTTGACCGTCATTACGACACTGCTAAGAAGCATGGATGCGTTTCATTCTTTAGGCTATGAGAGGGATGTTCAATGCTGCAAACGGAACAAACGCTTTTCGAACAAATGCGGATCACTGAGCTTGAGATTGATTTTCGCAAGTCCTTGTTCTCTTTTACCTTAGCCGATGTCAGAGCACTGCAATCCTTCAAACCTGTGATTGAAGAGAACATAGACAAAATCGTTGATGACTTTTACGGTCTACAAACTAGTGTGTCCGAGATTGCTCTGCTGATCGGTGACTCCGATACCCTCGCTCGTTTACGTACCGCCCAGAGACGCTATGTGCTCGACCTGTTTAATGGAGTGTACGATTTAGAGTACGTTAACAACCGCCTGCGGATTGGCTTAGTACACAAGCGTATCGGCGTTGAACCTAAACTCTACCTCTCTGCCGTTCATACTCTAAAAGAACTGATTTATGCGGAGATTAACAACTCGGTTAAAGATGCGGCTCAAAATGAACGCATTAGAATCGCCATCGACAAGTTGGTGCTTTTCGATGTTACCTTAGTGTTTGATACTTATATTCGTAGCTTGGTATCTGAAATTGAGAATGCTAAAGACAAGGCTGAACGTTACGCACAGAGCATGGAAAGCAAAGTCAAAGAACGTACACAACAGCTCGAAGAATTATCTCAAACTGACCCATTAACCGGCTTGCTAAACGTGCGTCACTTGCAGGAATTTGCCACACGTATCCTAAGAGCCGCACAAAGACGTGCCGAACCCGTAAGCGTTATTTATCTCGATGTGGATGACTTCAAACACTTTAATGATAGCCAAGGCCATAGAGCGGGAGATGAAGTACTCAGAGCCGTCGCTCAATCAATAAAGGAAAGTACCCGAGCGGAAGATCATTGTTTTCGCTATGGTGGTGATGAGTTTTGTATCATCATGCCCAACTGCCGTGAGGAACAAGCCAGAGATCATTTTATCGAACGCTTTAACCAGAATATCAAGCGTCACCTGAATAACATCTCATTAAGCTTCGGCATCGTGGATACTGGCCCCTACGACTACGATGATGCCAATACTCTAATCCATAAAGCCGATCAAAAAATGTATAGCTACAAACGCGCACGAGCTGCCAAATCACAGTTACCAGCAACGGCGGCCAATGATTTAAAAAGTGAGATGAATAACATAGAGACTCTGAACCTCGACGGCGCAGAGTCTTGTCCCCATGAATCTGCTGCACCAATCATAGATAAAATCGCCGAATAATGATGTTGTTCCACGTGGAACATTTGATTGTTACGAGCAAACACCTACTCGGCTGGAGCAATTCCAGCCCCATCACAAATTCAGGCCATCAACTTGGTTTATCCAAATCACTGGAGTAACATTAGCCAATTCTGTTTAACCGTTCACTCGAGGTCACATGAACGACGTTTTCTCAACCGCACAACACAAACTGGATGCACTTGGTTTACGCTGCCCAGAACCGGTAATGATGGTGCGAAAAACGGTAAGACAAATGGCACAAGGTGAAACCCTGCTTATCATCGCAGATGATCCTGCGACCACACGTGATATTCCCAGCTTTTGTGAATTTATGGACCACACACTGATCGCCAGTGAAACCAGCCAAACACCCTATCAATATCTAATTAAAAAGGGACTCTAAGTCTCTACATCGACATTAGGATAAGGACATCAAACATGCCGAAACTAGTTGCTATCGCCTACAAAACGGTTAAACGCGGGCCAATGAACGAAGTGCTATGCGCGAATGTCACCCAGCACTGCGGCGTCGAAAAAGATGTATTTGGTCGCCCGGGTAAACGGCAAGTAACAGTGCTGTCGCTGCAGCAGTGGCAAATAGCTTGTCAGAGCATAGATACAAATTTACCTTGGACGACTCGTCGAGCAAACCTATTAGTCGATGGCTGTAGTTTTGGGGCGGCTGATGTGGGTAAGCAGCTGCACATTGGTGATCTCTGCCTCGAAGTGACGGGTGAAACCGATCCCTGTAAGAAGATGGAACAGGCTCATGCAGGCTTGGAATCAGCGTTAACTCCTGATTGGCGAGGTGGCGTCACCTGCCGCGTCATCAATGACGCCATGATCCACATCGGCGATCCCGTGACATTAGACTAGTCATACTTCGCGGAGAGTAAGCCACATTACTCTCCACTTGTTTGCCCGCCTCAACTTCTCCACTCGGTCATTAATTGAAACAGTATTTCCGTTTTCCTAACTGGGTATTTGTGCGATAACTTAGCGCAGCATTAACAAAAGTTTATCTAATCCGATAACAGCAAAGCCCTAGAATAACGATAACAGGACATAACATGTTGAAACCTAAGCTGACACCGCTTTATATCGCCTTGATGCTTGGCCTTAGTTCCCATGCCGTACAGGCAACAGATGCCCAGAAAGCCAGTTGGGACGTCAATGCGCCAGCCAATGCTCCACTAGAAAAAGTGACCATAGATGTAACCGAAGGCACTTGGATGAACATCAGTGTCAGCCCAGATGGTAAACATTTAGTGTTTGATTTACTTGGCGATATTTATCAAATCCCAGTCACGGGTGGAGAGGCAAAGCCATTAGCTCAAGGCATAGCCTGGCAAATGCAGCCCGTGTATAGCCCAGATGGTAAGCACATTGCCTTCACCTCAGATGCAGATGGTGGCGACAACATTTGGATTATGGATGCCGACGGCAGCAATCCACGCACAGTCACGACAGAGACCTTTCGTTTACTCAACAGTCCCGCGTGGAGCCCTGATTCCCAATATTTAGTTGGTCGTAAGCATTTTACCGCCAGTCGGAGCTTAGGCGCTGGTGAAGTCTGGCTCTATCATGTCGCCGGTGGCGAAGGTGTTAAACTCACCGAACGGCCTAACGATGAAAAGGATTTAGGTGAGCCAGCCTATTCACCCGATGGCCGTTACATTTACTTCAGCCAAGATGACACACCGGGAAAAACCTTCCATTATTCCAAAGACTCAGTAAACGGCATCTATAAAATCAAGCGTTATGATACCCAAACGGGTGATATTGAAATCTTGATCGAAGGAACCGGTGGCGCCATTCGTCCAACACCGAGCCCAGACGGCACCAAACTGGCATACATCAAGCGAGATGATTTCCAATCCTCCTTGTATTTGCTCGATTTGAAATCCGGCGAAACCACTAAGCTATATGGCGGTTTAGATCGCGATATGCAAGAGACGTGGGCCATCCACGGTGTCTATCCCACCATAGCTTGGACTCAAGATAACAAAGATATTTTTTTCTGGGCTAAAGGCAAAATCAATCGCCTGAATGTTGCCAATAAAACGGTTACCAACATTCCCTTCAGTGTCAAAACCCAGTTAGACGTGCAGCCTTCAGTACGCTTTAAACAAGATATTGATAAGGATGTATTCGACGTAAAAATGCTGCGAATGGCACAAGTTTCACCGGATGGCAGCAAAGTCGCCTTCGAAGCATTAGGTAAAATCTGGTTGAAGACACTTCCCGATGGCCAGATATCACGCTTAACCGAGTTAGGTAACGACATTGAAGAGCTCTATCCCCAGTGGTCGCGTGATGGCAAAAATATTGTCTTCACAACTTGGAATGACCAAGACCAGGGCACAGTTCAAGTGATCAGTGCAAAAGGTGGTAAAGCGAAACAACTTATCACTGAGCCAGGCAAATACGTTGAGCCCACCTTCTCACCCAATGGTGAACTGGTAGTGTATCGCAAAACCCAAGGTGGACACCTTACGCCTCGTACTTGGTCGCAGGAACCCGGCCTGTACAAGGTCGATTTAAAAACCAAACAAAATAAGAAGATTAGCGCTGAGGGTTATCAAGCACAATTCGGCGCTTCGGCCGATCGCATTTTCTTTATGAACACAGGTGATAACGACACACCACAGCTTGCCTCAATTAGCCTAGATGGGTTTGATAAACGCGTTCACTACAGCAGTAAGCATGCAACGGAATTTAGGGTTTCACCCGACGGCGAACAACTCGCCTTTGCCGAACGTTTTAAAGTTTGGGTCACCCCCTTCGCAAAACATGGTGAAACCGTTGAAATCGGCCCTAACGCCAGCAATCTTCCAGTCACACAGTTAAGTGTGCGGGCTGGCGAAAGCATCAGTTGGAATAGCAAGAGTAACCAACTCTATTGGACTCTTGGCCCTGAACTGTACCAAGCTGATGTTGATTCACAGTATCTCAAAAAGGACGAGCAAGCCAAGCCAAGTATTATCAACTTAGGCTTTACCGAAAAGGCCGATGTTCCACGTGGAACAGTCGCCTTTGTCGGCGGCAAAGTGATCACCATGGAAAATGACCAAGTCATCGATAAGGGTGTGGTGATCGTCAAAGACAATCATATTGTTGCCGTTGGCGATGCAAACACGGCGATTCCAAAGGATGCACAAGTTATCGATATTAGCGGCAAATCCATTATGCCTGGCCTGTTCGACGCGCATGCCCATGGTGCCCAGGCCGATGATGAAATCGTGCCTCAACAAAACTGGGCACTCTACTCAGGGCTATCTTTGGGTGTAACAACCATCCATGATCCATCGAATGATACCACTGAGATTTTTGCAGCCTCTGAACAGCAAAAGGCTGGTCACATCGTTGGTCCACGGATTTTCTCCACAGGAACGATTCTTTATGGCGCAAATGCTCCCGGCTACACCTCGCATATCGACTCACTCGATGATGCAAAATTTCATTTAGAGCGACTCAAAAAAGTCGGAGCCTTTAGTGTTAAGAGCTACAACCAACCCCGTCGTAATCAAAGGCAACAGGTTATCGCCGCTGCTCGCGAACTCGAAATGATGGTTGTGCCAGAGGGTGGCAGCTTGCTACAACATAACCTGACCATGGTTGCCGATGGCCATACAACCGTAGAGCACTCGTTACCCGTGGCGAGTATTTATAACGATATTAAACAGTTCTGGAGCCAAACTAAGGTCGGTTATACCCCAACCTTAGTCGTCGCCTACGGCGGTATTTCGGGTGAAAACTATTGGTACGATAAGACCGATGTGTGGGCACATCCACGTTTGTCTATGTATGTGCCAAGCGATATTTTGCAGGCTCGCTCAATGCGTCGCCCCCATGCCCCCGACAGTCACTACAACCACTTCAATGTTGCTAAAGTCGCTAATGAGTTTAATAAATTAGGCATTCATCCAAACATTGGCGCCCACGGTCAGCGTGAGGGTTTAGCCGCACATTGGGAAATGTGGATGTTCGCCCAAGGCGGCATGAGCAATATGGATGTGCTGAAAACTGCGACCATCAACCCTGCCACCACCTTCGGTCTAGAGCATCAACTTGGCTCAATTAAAACCGGTAAGCTTGCAGACTTAATCGTTATAGATGGTGACCCATTAGCGGATATTCGAGTCACAGATAAAGTCACTTATACTATGGTCAATGGTAAGTTGTTCGACGCAGAGTCGATGAACCAACTCAATGGTAACAAGCAACAGCGTAAGCCTTTCTTCTTCGAGAAAATCTAATCTCAACAAGGTGAAATAACAAAAGGCATGTTCCACGTGGAACATGCCTTTTTATTTTGGATGCTAACTCAATTAGATTAGTGACTTATTTACCGCCGCAGCATGCATCATAGGCAATGCAATCAACTAGATGATCGTTCACCATCCCCACCGCCTGCATAAAAGCATAACAAATCGTCGGACCAACAAAGTTAAAGCCAAGCTTTTTTAATGCCTTAGACATTGCCTCTGATTCAGGTGTTTGCGCAGGCACTTGCGACATGGAGGTAAATTGATTCACCAATGGCTTGCCACCAACAAAGCTCCACAGAAATTCAGAAAAATCTTTGCCATCCTCAGTGTAGGCTAAGTAACCTTTTGCATTACGAATAATCGAATGGATCTTAAGGCGATTACGCACAATGCCTGGGTTAGCCATCAACTCCTGGACTTTAGCGTCGTCAAAAGTTGCAATCACTGCTGGCTCAAAATCCGCAAAGGCTTGTTCGTAGTTTTGCTGCTTCTTTAAGATAGTAATCCAAGACAACCCAGCTTGTTGCCCATCTAAACAGAGCTTGGCAAACAACTCCTTCGAATCATAAACTGGGCGCCCCCACACCTTATCGTGGTACTCGCGATACAAGGGATCATCACTGACCCAATTACAGCGGATTTCTTCCATGGCCTATCTACCTTAACGTTTTAACGAAGAAGGTAAAAAATAACCTACATAAGCAGAGATCTACAAGGTATAATCGAAACCATTTTCTATTAAAGCTGACGGCAGTAGACAAGTAGACATGACGACGAAACACGACGTAAAAACATTTCAGGGTTTCATTCTAACCCTGCAGGAATATTGGGCGCAGCAAGGCTGTGCAATCGTTCAACCTTTAGATATGGAAGTCGGTGCGGGTACATTCCACCCACAAACTTTCCTACGCTCTTTAGGGCCTGAGCCAATGAGCAGTGCCTATGTGCAGCCATCGCGCCGCCCTACCGACGGCCGTTACGGTGAAAACCCAAACCGTCTGCAGCACTACTACCAATTCCAAGTCGTGTTAAAACCGTCACCGGATAATATCCAAGAACTCTATTTAGGTTCTCTGCAAGCCCTTGGTATTGATACACAAATCCATGATATCCGTTTTGTGGAAGACAACTGGGAATCACCAACGCTAGGCGCTTGGGGTCTGGGTTGGGAAGTCTGGTTAAACGGCATGGAAGTGACTCAGTTTACTTACTTCCAACAGGTCGGCGGCTTAGAGTGTAGCCCTGTCACCGGTGAAATCACCTACGGTTTAGAGCGTCTCGCCATGTATATCCAAGGTGTGGATAGCGTGTACGACCTAGTATGGACCGATGGCCCTATGGGTCGCATCACCTACGGCGATGTGTTCCACCAAAACGAAGTTGAGCAATCGACCTATAACTTTGAACACGCAGACGTCGACTTTATGTTTACCCTGTTCGATCAATGCGAAAAGATGTGTCAGCATTTATTGTCGCTTGAAAAACCATTACCTCTACCCGCCTATGAGCAAGTGATGAAAGCCTCTCACGCCTTCAACCTGCTCGATGCACGCCACGCCATTTCAGTGACTGAACGTCAGCGTTATATACTGCGCGTTCGTACCATGGCTAAAGCCGTTGCTGAATCCTATTATCAGGCACGCGAAGCGCTTGGCTTCCCAATGTGTAAGTAGAGGTAACACATGAATTTTGAAAACTTACTCATCGAGTTAGGCACTGAAGAACTGCCGCCAAAGGCGCTGCGTAAACTGGCTGAGTCTTTCTTAGCGAACTTTACCGAAGAATTAACCAAAGCCGATTTAGCTTTTAAATCAGCTGTTTGGTATGCAGCACCCCGTCGTCTAGCCATTAATGTGACAGAACTAGCGCTCGCTCAAGCGGACAAAATCGTTGAAAAACGCGGCCCAGCTGTCAGCTCAGCCTTCGACGGTGAAGGTAAACCAACGAAAGCCGCTGAAGGCTGGGCACGTGGTAACGGTATTACCGTTGACCAAGCTGAGCGTTTAGTGACCGACAAAGGTGAATGGCTGGTTTATAACGCAAAAATCGAAGGCGTTGAAACCAAGAGCTTAATCGCTGCGATGGCACAACGTGCGCTGGATAAATTACCCATTCCTAAGCCAATGCGCTGGGGAAGCAGTAAGACACAATTCATTCGCCCAGTTCACACCGCCACTATGCTGTTAGGCAGTGAATTAATCGAAGGTGAATTACTCGGCATTAAATCGGCGCGTAATGTTCGTGGTCACCGCTTTATGGGTACAGGCTTCGAGCTTGACCATGCAGACAACTACCTGACGCTACTGAAAGAAAAAGGTAAAGTCATCGCCGATTACGAAAGCCGTAAAGCCTTAATCAAAGCCGATGCCGAAAAAGCGGCCGCTAAGATTGGTGGCACCGCCGATATCGAAGATGACCTGCTTGAAGAAGTCACCTCTTTGGTTGAATGGCCAGTCGTATTAACCGCAAGCTTTGAAGATAAGTTCTTAAACGTACCTTCAGAAGCCTTGGTTTATACGATGAAGGGCGATCAGAAATACTTCCCAGTATTCGATGATGCAGGTAAGTTACTGCCAAACTTCATCTTTGTTGCGAACATAGAATCAAAAGATCCGGCACAAATCATTGCGGGTAACGAGAAAGTGGTTCGTCCACGCTTGGCCGATGCCGAGTTCTTCTTCAATACCGACAAAAAACACACGCTGGAATCACGTTTACCGAGTCTTGAGACCGTCTTGTTCCAACAACAACTCGGTACTTTAAAAGACAAAGTCACTCGTATCTCTGCCCTAGCCGCCTTTATTGCCGAGCAAACTGGAGCTAACGCCGTTGATGCTGCCCGTGCTGGTTTATTGTCTAAAACAGACTTAATGACCAATATGGTGATGGAGTTTACCGATACTCAAGGCACCATGGGTATGCATTACGCCCGCCTAGACGGTGAAACTGAAGCCGTCGCCTTAGCCATGGAAGAGCAATACAAGCCCAAATTCTCTGGCGATACAGTTCCGACTGCAGCTGTATCTTGCGCAGTAGCCTTAGCGGATAAACTCGATACCTTAGTCGGTATCTTCGGTATTGGTCAGGCACCTAAGGGCGCTGCCGACCCATTCGCACTGCGCCGCGCCGCAATCGGTGTGTTACGCATCATCGTTGAGAACAAGTTGCCACTGGACTTAGTGACCCTGATAGCTAAGGCTCAAGAACTCCATGGCACTAACTTAAGCAACGCGAATGCAAGCGATGAAGTGCTTGAGTTCTTAATGGCGCGTTTCCGTGCTTGGTACCAAGATAAAGGTATCGAGGTTGACGTGATCCTCGCCGTATTAGCACGCCGCCCAACTCGCCCAGCTGATTTTGATAGCCGTATCAATGCCGTATCACACTTCAGAAGCTTAGAAGCCTCTAGCGCTCTGGCAGCGGCGAATAAGCGTGTGTCTAACATTCTGGCGAAAGTGGAAGGCGAATTACCCACTGCGATTAACTCAGCTCTGTTAGCCGAAGCAGCAGAACAAGCATTAGCCGCTAAGCTTGCCGAACTACAGCCTCAACTCGCTCCGCTGTTTGCTAATGCTGATTACCAACAGGCATTAACACTGCTGGCGAACTTACGTGAGAGTGTTGACCAGTTCTTCGAAGACGTGATGGTTATGGCGGACGACGAAGCATTGAAAAACAACCGTTTAGCTCTGCTAAATAACCTACGTGAACAGTTCTTACATGTAGCGGATATTTCTCTGCTCCAGTAAGTCGCACGTTAGAGTCTTAATAAAAAACGCGCATATAGCGCGTTTTTTATTGGCTGCAATATATTAAAACTGCTGAAGTTTCTCGTGCAACGCTTCGAATTGAGCGGGCTCGAGTCCAACCAAGGCTAACAAGTTGCTCAGCATATCAGCAGGCAGTTTACCCGCTTGCTGCAACATCGAAACCTCACTGATGATATTGGCGCGCCAAACCACAGCGGCAATTCCCTCATTCGGCCGAGTGTGGACATGGGCTAATTTATCCAGCTCGGTTTCAAAGGTACTTGGCAATTGCCAATGCTTTGCCAACAAAGCACTTAAGGTGAGTGATTTGGCTGTCATCACTTGTCGGAATAACCAAGAATTTGGCTGCTCCCCAGGCTCTGCTTGCACAAAGGCATCGAGCAACATTTTAAAGATGGCGAGCTTACCCACATCATGCAGTAATCCTAATAGGAATGCCGTGTCTCTATCTTCTTCACTCAGTTCACTGGTTAAAAAGGCCACCTGCATCGAATGACGCCAAATTTCGGCACCAAAGCGACGAAAATAAATGGGTTTAATATCGAGCATCTCACGCACTAGGCAGCTCGTCACAAAGCGGCGTAACTGCTCACGGCCGAGCTGCACTAAAGCCTGTTGCAGGCTTGTGACCTCTCGATCGCCACGCTTAAAGGCTGGTGAGTTACACAGCTTAAGCACTTCGACGCTCAGTAAAGGATCTTTCTCTATTAGCGCCAACAAGTCCTTAGTATCAAACTGTGGCTCAGCTAATTTACGGTCTAATTCCAAAACCTTAGAGGGAAGCTTAAGCACCTTTTCTGCTATCACTTGTGGCGATGCTAAGGCCAACTCTATTTCTGCCATGACTCGCCGCTCAAGGTTATTGGCAACGCCACCAGCATCTTTGGTTCTGGCGGGAAACAACAGGCTGTAAAATAACGCCTCTAAGTCGATACTCACCACGGTATCAACGGATTCTTCTTGGCGTTTAGGGGCTGAAACTTTGTCCAACGATTTACTGAGATCGGTTTGGCTAAAGCTTTTAGGTCGCTCCAGTATTGTCTCTTCGCGGATATTAAAAATTTTATTAAATATGGACTTAATCAAGACGTTCCAACCTATAAGAGCTGAGTTAACTGACCCTGCATAATTATCAGTCCATTGTAGTTCATATACTAGTGGTCACATCATGTATTACGCGCAGCTTTACTATATGTCCCTAGACTTAAGGCTGCATTATCAAATCGAATGTTTCACGTGAAACCTTATTCCAAGTAGCCTTGATAGGCCCGTGCAATTTGCTTGGCCAACTCCGCATTTATGGGTGAATAAGCTTTCGCGGAAATAACCAGTGCGACGGCGACCACAGGCAGAGGTGGAAGAGTTTCAGAATCGATAATATTCAGTGGTGCCGATACACTGCATTCAGCCATGGCACTAATAGCCAAATCCTTAGCCACTATCGCTTTAAGAGCCGCAGCACTGCTGCTACAAGCTAACAACTGATAATGCCTATCTTGCTTCATCAATCCATCTAACGCCGTGATATGGAATTTACAGTCCTTTTGGAATAGCGCTATAGGTAAGGGATCGGCATCACTCAAGTTCGAACCACTCGCGCTCACCCAAACACCTTTTGAGGTTTGTAATAAGTAGCCTTCATCGGACTCGGGCAAACGAGTCACTATCGCCGCATCGAGCTGCCCAGAATCCAGCATGATCCGCAGCTTTTGGCTCGAGGCGCAGGTAATTTGAAGATCGAGTTGCTTAATGTGACCATGTAACAACGCCACTATCCGCGGCAACACGGATTCGGCATAGTCATCTGGACAGCCCAAATGCAATTGTGTGCCGACTTGGGTCTGCTTAATGGTAGTGACAGTCTCATCGTGCAATTGCAGTAATTGCTTAGCGTACAAGCCAAAACGTTGGCCTTCGGTAGATAAGACTAAGTTTCGCCCCTCTTTTACAAAGAGCGTTTTTCCCAACTCTTGCTCTAAGCGCTTCATTTGCATACTGACGGCAGATTGAGTCTTATAGGTTTGCATTGCCGCACGGGTAAAACTCCCGGTATCGACAAAAGCCACAAAACTGCGCAGCGCTTCTATTTCCATAATATTTCCTACCTGATGTCAGTCTATCTATTCATTTTGCTGATAGATAACATCAAATCTATTCGTTAGTCATGCAAAGTACAAGCGCCTATATTGATAAGCACAACCCCAAACAGGAAGGTGAAAATGGAACTCTACATTGGTAATAAAAACTACTCTAGTTGGTCGCTCCGCGCTTGGTTAATGGCTGCAAAATCAGGTATTCAGTTCGATGAAATCCTACTACAGCTCGATACCGAGAGCTTTTATCAGCGGCTCAAATCTATTTCGCCTACCCTAAAAGTTCCAACACTCATCGATGGAAATATCACGGTTTGGGATTCGTTGTCGATTTGCGAATATATCAACGATACTTATCTTTCAGGCTCAGCTTGGCCACAAGACCCGAAACAAAAAGCTAAGGCTCGCTCCTTCGCCTGTGAAATGCATTCAGGCTTTCATGCCCTGCGAAATGCCCTGCCGATGAATATCCGTGCCCATCGTTATGTTGAATTAAGCCCTGCCGTGTTGCAGGATATTGCCCGCATCGACAGCATCTGGTCACAACAAATGGCAGAGTTTGCCACAGCCCAAGGCACTTGGTTATTTGGCAAGTGGTCGATAGCCGATATGATGTTTGCGCCGGTTGTGATGCGCTTCTTCACCTATGAGATTGAAGTCTCCCAAGCGAGTCGAGCCTATATGGAATTTATTGTGAGCCAGCCGGAAATGCAGGCCTGGATACAAGCCGCCAAAGCCGAGACTGAAATAGTGGACATCGACGAAGCTGGTGTTGATAGATAATTTTCTACCAAACAAAAAGGGAAAGCTAAGCTTTCCCTTTTTTATCAATTGCTAACGATATAGATCGTTAAACGTCTAAATGTTAAACATCTAAGTTAGCCACGTTCAGCGCGTTGGCTTCGATAAAGTCACGGCGTGGTTCAACTTGGTCGCCCATCAAACAAGTAAACAACTGATCCGCACCAACGGCATCATCAATCGTCACTTGCAGCATGCGGCGAGATTCAGGATCCATCGTGGTTTCCCACAATTGTTCAGGGTTCATCTCACCCAATCCTTTATAGCGTTGGATGTAGAGGCCACGCTTGGCTTCGCCGATGGTCCAATCTAACGCTTCAATGAAGCTACCCACTTCCTTCACACGGTCGCCACGTTGCACATAACCACCGACTTCAATCAGGCCTTCAAGCGCCGCACCTAACTTACCAATGCGTTGGTAGTCAGTTGATTGGAAGAAGTCGTAGCTGAACAGGTAATGTGTATCGATACCGTGTTTACGGATAGTGATCTTCGGCAGATACACTTTGCGCTCAGGATCGAGTACAGGCTCACCAGAATACAACACACCGCTGTTTTCTAATTCCACCAGCTCATGGATAAAGGCGTCGATCCATTCCTTCATCTTGCCTTCATCCGCCAACATTTCGTTGTTGATCATTGGATGATAAAGCATGCGGTTGGTGATCTGCGTTGGGTAACGTTGCTCTAAACGGGCCACAATCGCTTCCACTTCACGGTACTGAGTCACTAAACGCTCTAATGGCTCACCCGACATACCAGGCGCACCTTGAGATGGATAAATACTAGTACCATCTAACGCTTGAGTGGTCAGATACTGAGTCAGTGCCGCTTCGTCTTTCAGATATTGTTCTTGCTTACCTTTCTTCACTTTGAATAAAGGCGGCTGAGCAATATACACATAACCACGTTCAATCAGTTCAGGCATTTGGCGGAAGAAGAAGGTCAACAGCAAGGTACGAATGTGCGAGCCGTCGACGTCAGCATCCGTCATGATGATGATGTTGTGGTAACGCGTCTTATCCGGGTTGTATTCGTCACGACCAATACCACAGCCAAGCGCGGTGATTAGCGTGGCAACCTCTTGAGAAGAAAGCATTTTATCAAAACGCGCTTTCTCAACGTTTAAGATTTTACCTTTCAGTGGCAGAATCGCTTGGTTCTTACGGTTACGTCCCTGCTTAGCGCTACCGCCAGCAGAGTCCCCTTCCACTATGTAGATTTCTGAAAGACCAGGGTCTTTCTCTTGGCAATCCGCCAGCTTACCTGGCAAACCACCTAAATCGAGTGCGCCTTTACGACGGGTCATTTCACGGGCTTTACGCGCCGCTTCACGGGCACGGGCCGCATCGACAATCTTACCGACGATTAACTTAGCATCGGCAGGGTTTTCCAGCAGATAGTCGTTTAGCTTCTCACCCATGGTTTGTTCAACCGCGGCTTTCACTTCGCTAGACACTAACTTGTCTTTGGTTTGCGAGCTGAACTTAGGATCAGGCACTTTAACTGAAATCACGGCCGTTAAACCTTCGCGGGCGTCATCGCCTGTCGCGTTAGTTTTGCCTTTCTTGTTATAGCCTTCGTTTTCCATATAGTTGTTGAGGTTACGTGTCAACGCACTACGGAAACCCGCTAAGTGAGTACCACCATCACGCTGTGGAATGTTGTTGGTAAAACAGAAAATGCTTTCTTGATAACCATCGTTCCACTGCATTGCCACTTCAACGGTAATACCGTCGTCACGCTCTTGCATAAAGTGGAATACGTCTTTGTTTACTGGCGTTTTATTACGGTTCAGGTAATCAACGAATGCGCTGATACCACCTTCGTATTTAAAGAATTCATTCTTATTGTCACGCTCGTCGACTAAGCGGATACCCACACCTGAGTTGAGGAACGACAGTTCGCGCACGCGCTTTGCCAGAATCTCGAAGTGGAACTCAACATCGCTGAAGGTTTCTTCACTTGGCCAGAAACGGATTTCGGTACCGGTTTTTGTCGCATCGCCGATCACTTTGATTGGCTCGTCAGGAACACCGTGGGTATAAAACTGCTCGTGGACTTTACCTTCACGGCGAATGGTTAACTGCAGCTTTTTAGACAGCGCGTTAACTACCGACACACCCACGCCGTGCAGACCACCTGACACTTTATAAGAGTTATCGTCGAACTTACCACCCGCGTGCAGTACGGTCATGATCACCTCGGCGGCAGACACGCCTTCTTCCGGGTGAATCGCCACAGGAATACCACGGCCGTCGTCGCGAACGGAGACCGAGCCATCCACATGGATAGTAATAGTGATATCAGTACAATGGCCGGCTAAGGCTTCATCGATAGAGTTATCGACTACTTCGAACACCATATGATGTAGACCCGTACCGTCGTCGGTGTCACCAATATACATCCCAGGTCTCTTACGTACTGCATCAAGGCCCTTAAGGACCTTAATACTCGAAGAATCGTAACTATTCTCTGACATATTATTCTCTCAATGGTTATTCAATTACCGTTACACGTCCCTGTTCCACATGGAACATCCTACTGGGAGGAGTGTGTAACGAATCGACTATTGCTGCAGGCTCAATGGCAGTGACAAACACTTGTGCACCTGTGTCCACTAGCTGCTTAAGCAATAGCTGCCTATGCTGTGCATCCAACTCGGATGGAAGATCATCCACAAGATAAATACTGTGTTTATCTATTTGTTGTTTGAGCAACTTTCCCTGTGCAATACGCAGTGCACAGACTAATAATTTCAATTGACCACGGGACAGGGCATCCTGCGCCGGTAAACTACCTACACGAAGTCTGAGGTCAGCTTTATGGGGACCGCTGACGGTATGACCCGTAGCCAAATCTCTGGGATATTGGGATTCGAGAAGTTGTGCAAAATCCGTTTTGCTATCCCAGCCGCGAGTAAATGAAACCTTAACATCTACCTGCGGTAAAAACTCCCCGATTATACCCTTAAGTAGCTCATTTAACGAGTCTACATAACGGTTTCGTATTTCTGTGACCTGCTCGGTATAACGGACAAACTCCCTATCCCAATATTGGATTTGATCATAGGAAGAATTATTTCTAAGTAGTTGATTTCGTTGCTTTAAAACCCGTCTTACGTTCACCCATGCCGCATAAAACTGTGGGTCGGAATGAAAGGCGCCCCAATCGATAAACTGCCGACGGGATTTAGGACCTTCAAATAGGAGCGAAAAGCTTTCCGGCGTGATCACTTGGATGGGTAAGGTTTCGGCTAATGTCGATAACCGTTTCACCTTTTCCCCGTCGATTTTGACTTCGGTTTCACCACTACGGAAACGTCGCAAGCCGATTTTACTATCGCCCCGTGGCAAATTTAAGGTCGCAAACAGGGTTAACTTATCCTGTTCATTATTGATCACCCGTTGGGATAAATGACTGCGAAACGAACGCCCCATACCGAGAAAGTAAATAGCCTCGAGTATGCTGGTTTTGCCACTGCCATTTTGACCGTAAATCAGATTGATCCCTTCAGTCGGGCTCAGCTGCGCCAATTGAATATTGCGAAAAGAATCAATATTAAGACGGATAAGACTCATGCGTTACTCATCACACCACATCGACGGCTTAGGCCAAGACTCAGAACAGTCATCATACCGCAATTCACATCCATCCGAGTAAATAAGGCAACAAGGGATAAGGCTTGAAGACATATACGCCGCTAAAAAGCGGCGTATGGCACAAAGTAGGCAACGGAATACTATAAGCGCATCGGCATAACCACATACATGGAATCTTCTTCCAAGTGGTTTTCCAATAAAGCACTCGAGTTACCATCGATTAGGGTGATACGCACATCATCGGACTTAAGGTTGTTTAACACATCCAATAAGTAACTGACGTTGAAACCAATTTCGAGTGGCTGATTGTTGTAATCCACATCGATGATTTCTTCCGCTTCTTCCTGCTCTGGGTTATTGGCGGTGATTTTCAGTAATCCCGCTTCTAACTGAATGCGTACACCGCGGAACTTCTCGTTCGATAAAATAGAAGCACGGTTTAAAGCTTGCTTGAAGTGGTTACGGCTGGCGATAACGATTTTATCACCGCCCTTAGGTAACACACGGCGATAATCGGGGAAACGACCATCGACTAATTTACTGGTAAAAACTGTGGTGCTGGTGGTCGCACGAATCGCGTTATCGCCAATGGCAATTGCGATATCTAAATCATCGGCTTCCAATAAACGCGCCATTTCCATCACGCCTTTACGGGGCACGATCACTTGTTTTTCAGGCAATTGCGCATCTATGCTTCTGTGGCTTAAGGCTAAACGGTGACCGTCGGTGGCAATGGCACGCAGCACATTACCTTCGGTTTCGAGTAATAAACCATTCAGATAGTAACGCACGTCTTGGTTAGCCATCGAAAACTGAGTCGCATCAATCAGTGACTTCAGTACGCCCTGCTTAAGAGAGAACTCGATTTCCGCCTGAAAGGCTTCCACATTGGGGTATTCTTCTGCGGGCAGGGTTGCCAGCGAGAAACGGCTACGGCCTGAGCGCAATAACCATTTGTTATCTTGCTGCTCAACCTTAAGCTCGCTTTGTTCGGGTAAGGATTTAACTATGTCTAACAGCTTCTTAGCTGGAACTGTAGTACGACCTTCTTCGATATCACCATGAATGACCGCCTGGCCCACTAACTCAACTTCGAGGTCGGTACCTGTCATTTTGAGTGAGTGCCCACTAACTTCTACAAGGAGATTTGCCAAAATAGGCAAGTTATGGCGTCTTTCTACCGCACCACAAACCAATTGAAGCGGCTTTAATAGGGCGTCCCTATCAATTGAAAATTTCATAGTGTCCAAATTCCTTGATTTTAAGAAGATAAGGTTCTAATCAAGTTAGCATAATCTTCTTTAATGTCGTGACTCTCTTCCCGTAGCTGAGCAATCTTACGACAGGCATGTAACACTGTGGTGTGATCTCGACCACCAAAGGCATCACCAATTTCCGGCAAGCTCTGGTTAGTTAATTCTTTGGATAACGCCATGGCCACTTGTCTAGGGCGCGCAACACTGCGCGAACGACGCTTAGACAACATATCAGCCATCTTGATTTTGTAGTATTCAGCTACGGTTTTCTGAATGTTGTCTATAGTGACTAATTTTTCCTGCAGTGCCAAGAGGTCACGCAGGGCTTCACGCACAAAATCAATCGTAATTGGGCGGCCAGTAAAGTTAGCGTTGGCGATAACGCGGTTTAACGCGCCTTCTAACTCGCGAACGTTTGAACGTAAGCGCTTAGCAATAAAGAAGGCGACTTCGTCGGGAAGATTGATGCCGCTCTCCTGGGCTTTACGCATCAAAATCGCCACACGGGTTTCAAGCTCAGGCGGTTCAATCGCAACCGTTAAGCCCCAACCAAAGCGAGATTTTAATCTGTCCTCGACCCCGTCGATCTCTTTGGGATAACGATCCGATGTCAGAATGATCTGATGATTACCTTCAAGCAGCGCGTTAAAGGTATGGAAAAATTCTTCCTGCGATCTGTCTTTATTGGCGAAGAATTGAATATCGTCGATAAACAGGGCATCGACACTGCGGTAGTAACGTTTGAATTCTTCGATCGCATTGTTTTGCAGCGCTTTAACCATGTCTTGCACAAAACGCTCGGAGTGCATGTACACGACTTTCGCATCGGGATTATTTTTGATGATGCCATTACCCACTGCATGTAATAAGTGGGTCTTACCTAAACCCGTACCACCATAAAGGAACAGTGGGTTATAGGCACCACCCGGATTTTCAGCAACCTGGAGTGCGGCGGCTTTACCGAGTTGGTTAGACTTACCCTCAACGAAGTTGTCGAATTGGTAAGTGGGATTGATATTGCTGCGATGATTAGCGTTAGCAACAGGCTCAGTGGTATTAAATGAAGTCCCTACTGAGGCTTTGGTTTGGGGATTAGGCACACGCACAGCCGCAACTGGGGCTGGCTCGGGCTTTTTCGCTGACGGACGGCTACCGATATCGAAGCGTAACTTAGGTGCATCATTACCCATTTGCTCAGTAAAAAACTGATTAATGATATTGATGTACTTATCCCTAACCCAATCGAGCACGAAGCGGTTAGGCGCATAAAGCACCAAAGTATCTCCATCCATTTCGGCTTGTAACGGTCTGATCCACATACTGAACTGCTGAGCAGAAAGCTCGTCTTGCAGTCTTCCGATACATTGTTGCCAAAGTGAAACCGCCACTAAGTTATCCCCAAAAGATCATCAAAAAGAGGTGTATTCTATAGCGAGATCTCAATGATCGCTATCCTTAAAAAATAATTATCCCCAACAAGATCATTCTATGGAGATATCCCAGATCATCAAAGATCAAATTCGATCCTTTTATTCAACAAATAGGGCAAATCCCGCTTTATTAAGCGATCCACATTGATCTATAATGGCGCCCCTTTGATCTCTTGATAGATCCCCTTCACTACTACATGTAGTGCCAATACACAGAGTTATCCACATCTTCTGGTGTGTGCGGGAAATTGATCAAAGGATACACGGGCAGAAATAAGCCACTTGCTGACTTTCGTTGTTGACGGGGACAGGTAAAGTGATTACAATTCGGCCTCTTTTTTACCCTTACCTCTGTCACCAGAGATAAGGATATGTTCACTTATAACAAAGACGGATTGCCATCATGAGTAAACGTACTTTTCAACCTAGCAACCTGAAGCGCAAGCGTTCTCACGGCTTCCGCGCTCGTATGGCTACTGCAGGCGGCCGTAAGGTGCTTGCACGTCGTCGTGCGAAAGGTCGCGCTCGTTTATCTGCTTAATAAGTTAAGTAGGTAACTAGTTGACTAGCTATACCTTTACGCGGGAGTTACGCTTGCTAACTCCCGCGCAATTTAAATCTGTATTCTCCAATCCCATCAAAGCTTCTTCTGCTGAAATCACTCTGCTTGCCATTCCTAATTCGGAACAACATCCGCGTTTGGGTCTTACTGTAGCTAAACGCTATGTAAAACGCGCCAATCAGCGTAATCGCATTAAGCGAGTTATCAGAGATAGTTTTCGCCTCAATCAACACGACATCCCTCACCTTGATATTGTTGTGCTGGTCAGAAACGGGGTGATGGAAATGGAAAATGCAGAGATCAACAAGTTGATAGAAAAGCTATGGCGCAAACTCAGTCGCCGCTACAATGGCTAGCAACCACGTTCATTCGTGGCTATCAAATCTTCATCAGCCCCCTCTTAGGGCCTCGATGTCGTTTCAATCCCACATGCTCGCATTACGCCATTGAGGCAATAAAAGTGCACGGAACCGCGAAAGGTTGTTGGTTTGCATTGAAACGCATATTAAAATGTCACCCTTTGCATCCCGGCGGTAGTGATCCCGTCCCCCCTAAAAATGACAGGTGTAATAAATAGGCTATGGAATCTCAACGCAATATATTGCTAATAGGACTACTGTTTGTCAGCTTTTTGCTGTGGCAACAGTGGCAAGCAGACAAAGCTCCAAAACCCGTTGCAACCGAATCGTCTGTAGTGGCGAATGCAACCACAAATCACAGTGCTGATGTTCCAGAAGCAGACACAGGTGTCCCAGCAGCCTTAACGGCAACGCAAAATCTGATCACAGTTAAAACCGATCAGCTCGATGTACAAATCAACCCTGTGGGTGGTGACATCGTTTTTGCAGCTCTGGTTTCACACAAACTGGAACAGGGTAAAGACCAGCCATTTGTTTTGCTTGAGCAAACCAAAGATTTCACCTATATCGCTCAGAGTGGCCTGATTGGCCGCGATGGTATCGATAGCAGTGCTAAAGGTCGCGCCGCATTTGCCGCCAGCAAAACTGAATTTACCTTAGCCGATGGCCAAGACACCTTAGAAGTACCACTGACCTATGTGGCTGATAACGGTGTGACTTACACCAAAGTGTTTGTTTTCCATCGTGGCAAGTTTAACGTTGATATCGATTACAAAATCAACAACACCTCAGCTGCTCCATTACAAGTTCAGATGTACGGTCAGATTAAACAGACCATCAAGCCATCTGAAAGCAGCATGATGATGCCAACTTACCGTGGCGCCGCGTTCTCGACTCAAGATGTACGTTACGAAAAGTACAAGTTTGAAGATATGAGCAAGAGCAACCTCAATCAACCGACTCTCGGTGGTTGGGCGGCGATGCTGCAACATTACTTCGTATCAGCTTGGATCCCACCAGCAACCGATAGCAACACTATTTTCTCGAGTGTCAGTGCTGGCGGTTTAGCTAACATTGGTTTCCGTGGCGCGGTATACGATATTGCACCTGGTGCGACTCAAGAAATTAGCTCACAGTTTTATGTAGGTCCTAAGGATCAAAAAGCGCTATCTGCGTTATCTGATACCTTAAACCTAGTTGTTGATTACGGTTTCCTTTGGTGGTTAGCCGTACCAATCCACTGGTTATTGATGTTCTATCAATCCTTTGTGGGTAACTGGGGTGTGGCAATTATCCTGATCACCTTAACCGTTCGTGGTTTACTGTTCCCGCTGACTAAAGCGCAGTACACCTCAATGGCGAAAATGCGTAATCTACAGCCAAAACTGCAGGATTTGAAAGAACGCTTCGGCGATGACCGTCAAAAGATGGGTCAAGCCATGATGGAACTGTACAAGAAGGAAAAAGTGAACCCTATGGGTGGCTGTTTACCTATCCTGTTACAGATGCCAATCTTCATTGCCTTGTACTGGGTATTGTTAGAAAGCTTCGAGCTGCGTCACGCGCCATTTATGTTATGGATCCATGACTTATCGGTACAAGATCCATACTACATTCTGCCGCTGCTGATGGGTGCGTCTATGTTTGTGATGCAAAAAATGCAACCCATCGCACCGACCATGGACCCAATGCAAGTGAAGATGATGCAATGGATGCCAATGATCTTTACCGTATTCTTCCTGTGGTTCCCATCGGGCCTAGTACTGTACTGGTTAGTGGGTAACATTGTTGCCATCATCCAGCAGAAGATTATTTATGCAGGTCTAGAGAAAAAAGGCTTAAAATAAGCCCAAGCGCTAGATAAGAGCTAACGGCTCAGCATATGCAAAAAGGCGGCTTAATGAGCCGCCTTTTCCTTTAGATGATTTGATCGATATTAATGGGTATTTCCGTGACAACTGACACTATCGTGGCACAGGCCACCGCGCCCGGACGGGGCGGCGTGGGTATCATTCGTATCTCTGGTGATAAGGCAACTGATGTGGCCATGGCCGTATTGGGTCATTTACCTAAACCCCGTTACGCCGATTACTGCGACTTTAAAAATGCCTCAGGCCAAGTGATAGACCAAGGTATCGCCCTGTTTTTTAAAGGCCCTAATTCCTTCACCGGTGAAGATGTATTAGAGCTGCAGGGCCACGGTGGTCAAATCGTCCTCGATATGCTGATCAAGCGCGTATTAGAAGTCGAAGGTATTCGCATCGCCAAACCAGGCGAGTTTAGCGAACAGGCCTTTATGAACGACAAGCTGGACTTAACCCAGGCCGAAGCCATTGCCGACCTTATCGATGCCACCAGTGAGCAAGCCGCCAAAAGCGCGCTGCAATCACTGCAAGGTGAGTTTTCGAAGGAAGTCCATGAGCTGGTGGATCAAGTCACCCATCTGCGTTTATACGTCGAAGCCGCGATTGATTTCCCCGATGAAGAAGTCGACTTTTTAAGTGACGGCAAAATTGCCAACGCGCTCTACAAAATCATCGACAAACTCAGCGCCGTCCAAGCCAGTGCCAAGCAAGGCTCGATTATCCGAGAAGGGATGAAAGTCGTGATTGCTGGTCGCCCCAATGCCGGAAAATCCAGTCTGCTAAATGCGCTCGCCGGTAAAGAGTCAGCGATTGTGACCGAAATAGCCGGCACCACCCGTGACGTATTACGCGAGCATATCCATTTAGATGGTATGCCACTGCATATTATCGACACCGCAGGCCTGCGCGACACCACAGATACGGTCGAGCAAATCGGTATCGAACGCGCGTGGAACGAAATCAATAGCGCCGATCGCGTGTTATTTATGGTCGATGGCACCACTACGGATGCGGTCGATCCCCATGATATTTGGCCCGATTTTATCAATCGCCTGCCCGCCAATTTAGGCGTGACCGTTGTCCGCAATAAGGCCGATCTCACTGGAGAGAACCTCGCGATGACCGAAGAAAAAGGTTACAGCGTGTATCGGATCTCAGCCAAAACCGGTCTAGGCGTCGAGGAATTAAAGCAACACCTTAAATCTTTGATGGGTTATCAGAGTAATCTAGAAGGTGGCTTTATCGCCCGTCGTCGTCACCTCGAAGCATTAGATGTTGCCGCAAGCCATCTGCAACTCGGTAAAGAACAATTAGAGATTTACCTCGCAGGTGAATTGTTAGCGGAAGAACTGAGAATGGCGCAATTAGCCCTGTCCGAAATCACTGGCCGCTTCACCTCAGACGATCTACTGGGCAAAATTTTCAGCTCATTCTGTATCGGTAAATAATTTCGCTTTAGCGGTTAGTTAAACACGCCATAAAAAAATCAGCCCACTAAGTTCGCTTAGGGGCTGATTTTTTTATTTAAAAGCGCTTTGTCTTAAATGGTTTATCTAGACTTGGCGATAATGGTCCTGCATTTGATAGGACCTAGCATAGAGCGCGAAGATGACCGCCGCCAAGATCGCAAATCCCGCGAAGAAGAACATTTGGAATGCCGTCACACTCATCCCGGTTTGGACGATTTGTTCCGTCACCGCAGGGCTTTTTACACTCACATTGGCGAGTAATACCCAAAGGTTACCGACGGTAACCGATAAGGTCCAAAAACTCATAATCGTGCCTTTCATAGCCTTAGGTGCTTGGCTGTAGGCAAATTCTAAACCCGTCGCCGAAACTAATACTTCACCAAAAGTCAGTAAGGCATAGGGTAAGATCTGCCAGAAGATAGACAGCGCCGAGCCACCGTCCATCATCAACTGAATCGTCCCAACCACAATCCAGCTCAAGCCAGTTATCGCGATCCCCGCCCCCATTTTACGCAGCGCCGTTAATTTCACGCCCATACGCTCAATAGCAGGATATAAAACGAAGTTATTGAATGGGATCAACAGCATCACTAACAGCGGGTTTAATGCCTGCATCATCGCAGGTTCAAACCACGAAGGTTTGACCATATCGTTAGCCTGCAAAATCCAGGTCGACGCCTTTTGATCGAATAAGGACCAAAATGGCGTCACTAAGGCGAACAACACCAAAATACGTAGCACTGAACGCACACCATCCACGGCCACATCAGGATGAATCCCTCGCGCGCGCTCAAGCTGTAATGACGCCCCAAGGCCAACAAATCCCATCAGCAGCACCATAGCGCTACACAAACCGGCCACAATCCCGAGCGTCTGAATATTCACCAGCGCATAAGCGGCTGAAACACCACCAATTAAGGCTAACACTAAACCTATATTGGCCTTGCCTTCGACCTTAGTGAGCAAAGCGCTACGGATCACGGGTAAAAATCCATGGGGATCCTTAGGCTCTGGCGGCATATGCACATAACGTTTGCGGCCTAACCAGAAAAATACCGTGGCGATAAACATCAACACACCAGGGATCCCGAAAGCCACTGCCGCGCCAAAGTTTTTGAGTAACAATGGCATAGATAAGGATGCGAAGAAGGAACCAAAGTTGATCGTAAAATAGAACATATCGAAGGCTTTTTGCGCCAAAGACTTGTTGCTCTGATCAAACTGATCGCCCATAAACGAAGAAACTAAAGGCTTAATCCCGCCCGAACCTAAGGCAATTAAAAATAAGCCGGTGTAAAAGCCTTGCACACTGTGCTCAAAAATAGCCAAGAACGCATGGCCCACACAGTAAAGTAAGCTTAACCACAGAATAGTGTTGTACTTACCAAAGAATCTATCTGCAATCCAACCACCGAGTAAGGGGAAAAAATACACCCCAATCACGAACGAGTGGAACACATCCTTGGCCACAGCTCCACGAAGATCTTCGGGAATAGAGAGCAAAAGTGCCGTCATCAAGAATGGTGTTAGAATGTTGCGCATGCCATAAAAACTGAAACGCTCACACGCTTCACTGGCAATAATATAGGGTATTTGGCGTGGCCACTTTGGCGCATCAGCAGGAGTAGTCATCAGTTATCCTATTATAATTGTTATAAAAACCTTACGGCCTATGTATAAAACTAGGATTGCAGCCAAGGATACTAGCAGACTGCAAATCAATAGTGAGTAAATTTATATAGCAAAACACTGTAAGTAGATGTAAGCCCCAAAAATGATAGAAATTAACGACCACAGAGAGCAGTAACAATGACCAAGATCGCGATATTAGTCGGAACCACCCTCGGCAGCAGTGAATATATAGCGGATGAAATGCAGGCCCAGCTCACTCCATTAGGCCATGAAGTCGATACCTTTTTGAGCCCAACTTTGGATGAATTGCAATCATATCCCCTTTGGATCATCGTTTCGTCGACCCATGGTGCCGGCGATCTGCCCGACAATTTACAACCATTTTGTAAAGAACTGCTGCTAAACACACCGGATCTGACCCAAGTTCAGTTCGCCTTGTGCGCGATTGGCGATTCGAGTTATGACACCTTTTGCCAAGGCCCTGAAAAGTTAGTTGAAGCGCTGGAATATAGCGGTGCAAAAGTTATTGTGGATAAGATCCAGATCGATGTTCAACAGGATCCA
Organism: Shewanella mangrovisoli; assembly: GCF_019457635.1. Classification (NCBI taxonomy): domain Bacteria; kingdom Pseudomonadati; phylum Pseudomonadota; class Gammaproteobacteria; order Alteromonadales; family Shewanellaceae; genus Shewanella; species Shewanella mangrovisoli. The sequence goes on along the minus strand of NZ_CP080412.1, from coordinate 49,517 downwards.
GTGCCAGAAGACCCAGCTTTAGCGTGGTTGGCACAATGGCAAGATCAAATTTAAGATCTTCTCTTGGAAAACATACCAAACCACCCACAGTTTAGATCTTATTTATCCACAAAAAACTACTTTAATGTATATTTTTGTGGATAAACTATTATTTAGATCTGATCAACCTCTGTGCTATTCACAACCTGATCTGCTTAAAGATCCCCCTTGTGGATAAATAGCCGATCTATCCCCACCTTTTCTGGCAGTAGATCTCGGCTAGATCACAAGAATAAAAGCTCGTTACTATTTGATATAAATAAGAAAATGAGCTTACCCACAGGAAAGTGCGATCCTAATAGTAAACATAATAAGAAGATCTATATAAAGATCTTAAGATCTATTAGTCCCGATCCTATGGATCCATTTTCTAAAAATGATCATTCACCTCATTCAAAGCAAATGCTAAAATGATCGGCTCACGTTGGGTCTCTTAAGTTACTAAAGGTAGGGTCATGCATTTTCATGAACGGTTTGATGTTATTGTTGTAGGTGGTGGTCATGCCGGAACTGAAGCCGCATTGGCTGCAGCAAGAATGGGCTCTAAGACATTATTGCTGACGCATAATCTTGATACTTTAGGCCAAATGTCATGTAACCCTGCGATCGGCGGTATTGGCAAAGGTCATCTGGTAAAAGAAATCGATGCCTTAGGCGGTGCAATGGCGATCGCAACCGACTATGCAGGGATCCAATTTAGAACCCTAAACTCGAGCAAAGGTCCAGCAGTAAGAGCGACTCGTGCTCAGGCTGATCGCGCTTTATATCGTCAGAAGATCCAAAATATTCTGCAAAACCAAGCCAACTTACGTATTTTCCAACAAGCCGTTGATGATCTGGTTGTTGAGAACGATCGCGTAGTCGGCGTAGTGACCCAAATGGGCTTAGCCTTCGAAGCACCAGCAGTGGTCTTAACCGCGGGTACTTTCCTCAGTGGTAAGATTCACATTGGTTTAGAAAACTACAGTGGCGGTCGTGCTGGCGATCCACCATCAATCGCACTCGCCCACCGTTTACGCGAGTTGCCAATCCGTGTTGGCCGTTTAAAAACCGGTACGCCACCGCGTATCGATGCCAACACCATCGATTTTAGCCAAATGACAGAGCAGAAAGGCGACACGCCATTACCTGTAATGTCGTTTATGGGCGATGTGAGCCATCACCCGAAACAAATTTCTTGTTGGATCACCCATACCAATGAAAAGACACACGATATTATTCGTGGTGGCTTAGATCGCAGCCCTATGTATTCAGGCGTGATCGAAGGGATTGGTCCACGTTACTGCCCTTCTATCGAAGATAAGATCCATCGTTTTTCAGATAAATCATCACACCAGATCTTTATCGAACCCGAAGGCTTAAACACCAACGAGATCTACCCTAACGGTATTTCCACCAGCTTGCCTTTCGATGTGCAGTTAAATCTGGTTCGTTCGATCCAAGGGATGGAAAATGCTGAGATTGTTCGCCCAGGTTATGCGATTGAATACGATTACTTCGATCCAAGGGATCTTAAAAACTCGTTAGAAACCAAAACCATCAATGGTTTGTTCTTCGCGGGCCAAATCAACGGTACCACGGGTTATGAAGAAGCTGGTGCCCAAGGTTTACTCGCGGGTATGAATGCTGCATTGCAGGTTCAGGGCAAAGAAGCTTGGTGTCCTCGCCGTGATGAAGCCTACATAGGTGTATTGGTTGACGATTTATCAACCTTAGGGACTAAAGAACCCTACCGCATGTTTACCAGCCGCGCCGAATACCGCCTATTACTGCGTGAAGACAACGCCGATCTGCGTTTAACCGCAAAAGGTCGTGAACTGGGGTTAGTGGATGATGCGCGTTGGGCCTCTTTCAGTGAAAAAATGGAATCGATCGAGTTAGAACTGCAACGTCTACGTAGCCAATGGATCCATCCAAACTCACCATTGGTACCAGTGTTAAATCCACATTTAAACACGCCGATCTCCCGTGAAGCGTCGTTTGAAGAGTTGCTGCGTCGTCCAGAAATGGATTACAGCAAGTTGATGCAGATTGAAGGCTTTGGGCCTGGACTTGCCGATCCACTCGCTGCCGAGCAAGTACAGATCCAAGTGAAGTACTCTGGCTATATCCAACGTCAGCAGGAAGAGATCAACAAAGCGGTACGCAATGAGAACACAGGTTTGCCATTGAATCTTGATTACAAAGAGGTTCCAGGGCTTTCAAATGAGGTGATTGCTAAGTTAAACAGCCATAAGCCTGAAACCATTGGCCAAGCATCGCGTATCTCAGGTATTACGCCAGCAGCGATTTCAATTCTGCTGGTGCATCTGAAAAAACGCGGTTTATTACGCAAGAGCGCGTAAAAGCTAGCTTAATCGCCAGTTTGGTCGCAGAAGGGAAGCATTCAGGCTTCCCTTCGACGTTTCAGGGCTTCATAATAGCCAGCGAGTTTATAATCGTATCTTTATTGAGGTTGTTCAGTGTTATCTGCCCAGTTAGAGGCCTATTTAGCCGAAATTAATCTGCCCGCCACGGCTGAGCAGAAAAAACAACTGCTTGATTTTGTTGGCATGCTCAACAAATGGAATAAAGCTTATAACTTAACCTCGGTCAGAGATCCTGAGGCGATGCTTGTCCGTCATATCATGGACAGCTTAGTGGTGTCGCCCCATTTGCAGGGCGAGCGCTTTATCGATGTAGGTACTGGCCCTGGGCTGCCCGGCATTCCCTTAGCGATTATGAATCCAGATAAAACCTTTGTGCTGCTCGATAGCTTAGGCAAGCGCATCCGTTTTCAAAAGCAAGTGGCCTTTGAACTCGGGATCCACAATATTAGTTCGATAGAGAGCCGAGTTGAGGCCTATCAACCCGAGCAAAAGTTCGATGGAGTGCTCAGCCGCGCCTTTGCCTCAATCCATGATATGTTGACATGGTGCCATCACTTGCCTGCCGAGCATGGGCAATTTTATGCGCTCAAGGGACAACTGAGTGATGAAGAGATGCAACAAATCCCCGCTGGATTTGTGGTGACCGAAACCATCGAACTCCAAGTGCCTAGACTCGATGAGCAAAGACATTTACTCAAAATAATCAAAGAATAACAGGCTTAAAGCTCCTCATTTCATATGGATTTTTAAGTAGGCAATAAACCAGAATTTACATACAGGGTGACATTGTGGGTAAAGTAATTGCCGTGGCCAACCAGAAAGGTGGCGTAGGGAAAACAACAACTTGTGTCAACTTAGCCGCCTCTTTAGCCGCGACTAAGCGTAAAGTGCTGCTGATCGATCTCGATCCTCAGGGCAATGCCACCATGGGCAGCGGTGTCGATAAATACGAAGTCGAAAACACGGCTTACGAATTGCTGGTTGAAGAAAAGCCCTTCGATGAGATCGTGGTCAAAGACACCTCGGGGAAATACGATCTAATTGCCAGTAATGGCGATGTGACCGCGGCAGAAATTAAACTCATGGAGTTTTTTGCCCGTGAAGTGCGGTTACGTAATGCGCTCGCACCGATAAAAGATCAATACGATTATATCTTTATCGATTGCCCGCCTTCGCTCAACATGTTGACTGTGAATGCCATGTCGGCAGCGGATTCCGTACTGGTGCCAATGCAGTGTGAGTACTTTGCATTGGAAGGCTTAACCGCCTTGATTGATACCATCACTAAATTAGCGGCGGTGGTGAATCCTGGTTTGGGGATTGAAGGGATTTTGCGAACCATGTATGACCCGCGTAATCGCCTGTCTAATGATGTGTCCGATCAGCTAAAACAGCATTTTGGTGATAAGGTTTATCGCACAGTGATCCCACGTAATGTGCGTTTGGCCGAGGCGCCGAGCTTTGGTGCACCCGCCATGTACTACGACAAATCGAGTGCGGGGGCTAAGGCATATTTAGCGTTAGCGGGCGAGATGATCCGCCGTTCCGAACAGAAAACTCAGGCTAAGCGAGCGTAAAGGATAACCATGACGTTAAAGAAAAGAGGGTTAGGCAAAGGCTTAGATGCTTTACTGAGTAACAGCCACGCCGCGAGTAAAAAACACACGGAAGAAGTGGTTGTTGTCGATAAAAAAGAAGAACTTATTCATCTGGATCTCGACCTATTACAACCGGGTAAATACCAACCTCGTAAGGACATGTCTCCCGAGGCGTTAGAAGAACTCGCCCATTCCATCCGCAATCAAGGCATTATTCAGCCGATTGTGGTGCGTCCTGTCAGCGATAGCCAATATGAAATCATCGCCGGTGAGCGCCGTTGGCGCGCTTCCCAATTGGCGGGTGTCGAAAAAATCCCTTGTATCGTTAAACCGGTTCCCGATGAAGCGGCGGTTGCCATTGCGTTGATTGAAAACATTCAACGTGAAGACTTAAATGCCATGGAAGAAGCCATTGCATTACAACGTTTGATGCAAGAATTTGAGCTGACTCACCAACAGGTTGCCGATGTTGTGGGAAAATCTCGCGCGAGTGTATCTAACTTGTTACGGTTAAACGGTTTAAATGAACCGGTTAAGCGTTTACTCGAGTATGGCGACATTGATATGGGCCATGCACGCGCTTTGCTCGCAATTGAGGGTGAAGAACAAACAAATCTGGCGAGATTAGTGGCTGCCAAGGAATTAACCGTTCGGGAAACTGAACGATTGATTAATCAAACCTTAAATCCGCCCAAACCCGTCGAAACTACGACTAAAGATCAAGATGTTTGTCGTTTAGAGCAGCAGTTAATTGAAAGATTAGGTGCCAAGGTTTCGATTGCTCATAGCAGTAAGGGTAAGGGTAAAATTGTAATTAACTATCAGAATCTGGCTGAATTAGACGGAATTCTTAGCAAAATTCGTTAATGTCTGTAGATTAACAGTTTTTAATGTAAATTTGTGACATATGTTAATTTTGGATTTTGACTGTTTTGGCGCTATATCACGTTAAAAGTGCTGTTTTTCCTTATCTCAAAGTTGCAATGAAGGCGTGAAAAGGTATACTTTCGCAAGCTTTTTGTGCATCGACAAAAATACGGATATTTGTCATCCGGTCATCGAAACAAAAAGTATGAATGCGGAGAGGATGAGTTGAGTAAGGTTTTAGCGCGTCGTGGCCGGTGGTCAGCCTATAAATTGGTGATGATGCAGGCGGCGGTGGCTGGGGGTGCTTCAATTCTCTTTTTCGTCGTGTGGGGAGTTCAGTTTGGCTATTCTGCGTTAGCAGGTGGTTCAATTGCTGTGCTCCCTAATTTTGTATTCGCGACCCTCGCTTTCTCTCATACGGGAGCAAGTTCAGCAGCAAAAGTGATTAAAACTTTTTACTGGGGGGAAGCGGTAAAGTTGCTGTTAACCATCGCAATGTTTTCATTGGTGTTTAGCAAGCTTGAGGTGGCATTTTTGCCGCTTTTTGTTTGTTATGTGCTGACGTTAATAGTGCATTGGACAGCTCCTTTATACTTCAAGCAAAGTTAAGTGGGATGAATCATGGCTGCACCTGGTGAAGCGTTAACACCGCAGGGCTATATCCAGCATCACCTTACCAACTTACATGTTGGTGAAGGTTTCTGGACATGGCACATTGATTCGTTGTTCTTTTCGGTTGGTCTTGGTGTTCTGTTCCTGTGGATTTTCCGTAGTGTTGGTAAAAAAGCGACTTCAGGGGTTCCCGGTAAGCTGCAATGCTTTATCGAGATGATCGTTGAGTTCGTTGATAACAGCGTGAAAGAAAGTTTTCATGGCCGCAATGCCCTGATCGCGCCTTTAGCTCTGACCATTTTTGTATGGGTATTCATGATGAACTTCATGGATATGCTTCCTGTGGACTGGTTGCCTACGGCAGCTAAACTCATGGGAATTGAGTACTTTAAAGTGGTTCCGACAACTGACGTAAACATCACCTTCAGCTTAGCTATTGGTGTGTTTGTGCTGATTATTTACTACAGCATTAAGGTCAAAGGCGTGTCTGGTTTTGTTAAAGAACTGACGCTACAGCCCTTTAACCATAAGGCAATGATACCCGTCAACCTCCTATTAGAGACTGTTACTTTAGTTGCTAAGCCAATCTCATTGGCATTGCGTCTATTCGGTAACTTGTACGCAGGTGAGTTGATCTTCATCCTTATTGCGCTGATGTATGGTACCAACTTGTTATTATCTTCCCTGGGTGTGACTCTGCAACTAGGTTGGTTAATTTTCCACATTTTGGTTATCACGCTGCAGGCGTTTATCTTCATGATGTTGACCATTGTTTACTTAAGCATGGCGCATGAAGATCATTAAGGATTGCTGAAGAAATTTTAAACTAAATCATCAACTAATTAGATTTAGATTTTAGATACTGGAGATACAGATGGAAACGATTTTAGGCATGACAGCTATCGCTGTTGCTCTGCTGATTGGTATGGGTGCTCTTGGTACTGCAATCGGTTTCGGCTTATTAGGTGGCAAGTTCCTGGAAGGCGCTGCGCGTCAACCAGAAATGGCTCCTATGCTGCAAGTTAAAATGTTCATCGTAGCGGGTCTGTTAGACGCCGTAACAATGATCGGTGTTGGTATCGCATTATTCATGCTGTTCACCAACCCACTGGGTGCAATGCTGTAAGAAAACGCTTCTGTCTTAACTCTAAATAGGAGGCTGTTGTGAATTTCAACGCTACCCTAATCGGTCAGACGGTCGCCTTTATCATCTTCGTGTGGTTCTGCATGAAGTTTGTATGGCCCCCTTTGATGAATGCCATCGAAGCGCGCCAAAAAAGGATTGCTGACGGTCTAGCTGATGCTGATCGTGCGGTAAAAGACCTAGAGTTGGCTCAAGCGAAAGCGACTGACCAACTAAAAGAAGCCAAGGTGACTGCTAACGAAATTATTGAGCAAGCTAACAAGCGTAAAGCTCAAATAGTTGAAGAAGCTAAAGCCGAAGCAGACGCTGAGCGTGCAAAAATCATCGCTCAGGGTAAAGCAGAAATTGAAGCTGAACGTAATCGCGTGAAAGAGGATCTGCGTAAGCAGGTTGCTACTCTTGCCATCATGGGTGCTGAGAAGATCCTTGAGCGTTCTATTGATCCAGCCGCCCACAGTGACATAGTTAATAAACTAGTCGCTGAAATTTGATAAGGGAGTTTGAGTTATGGCTGAATTAACCACCATCGCTCGCCCTTACGCAAAGGCAGCTTTTGACGTTGCTGTTGAACACAATGCAGTGGATACCTGGGCAGAAATGCTTACGTTCGCCGCACTGGTTAGTGAAAACGAAACCATGCAGCCACTGCTAACTGGTTCTTTAGCCAGTACTAAACTTGCTGCACTCTTTATTAGTGTGTGTGGTGAGCAAATCAATGAGCAAGGTCAGAACTTGATAAAGGTAATGGCTGAAAACGGTCGCTTAAAGGTACTACCTGCTGTATCTGAGCTTTTTGCTCAATACCGTAATGAGTGGGCAAAAGAAGTGGAAGCCGATGTGGTTTCTGCAGCTGAGCTCAGCTCTGAACAACAGCAGCAGATCAGTAATTCTTTAGAGAAACGTCTCGCACGCAAAGTTAAGCTGAATTGCAGCACTGACGCCGCGCTCATCGCCGGTGTAATTATTAAGGCAGGTGACTTAGTCATTGATGGCTCTGTCCGCGGTAAGTTATCGCGTCTGTCTGAAAAGCTGCAGTCGTAATTGGGAGTTTGAGCATGCAACTGAATTCCACTGAAATCAGCGATCTGATTAAGCAGCGGATCGAGCAGTTCGAAGTCGTTAGCGAATCTCGTAACGAAGGTACTATCGTTGCGGTAAGTGACGGCATTATCCGCATCCACGGCCTGGCCGATGTGATGCAAGGTGAAATGATCGAACTGCCTGGTAGCCGTTTTGCAATCGCGTTGAACCTTGAACGTGATTCTGTCGGTGCCGTAGTAATGGGTCCTTATGCTGATTTAGCAGAGGGCGTAAAAGTTAAAACTACTGGCCGTATTCTGGAAGTTCCAGTCGGTCGCGGCCTGTTAGGCCGTGTAGTTAACACTCTGGGTGAGCCAATTGACGGAAAAGGCGCTATCGATAACGATGGTTTCTCTCCTGTTGAAGTGATCGCACCAGGTGTTATCGAGCGTAAGTCAGTAGATCAACCAGTTCAAACTGGTTATAAAGCCGTTGACGCTATGATCCCAATCGGTCGTGGCCAACGTGAATTGATCATTGGCGACCGTCAAACTGGTAAAACAGCGATGGCGATCGACGCAATCATCAACCAGCGCGATTCTGGCATCAAATGTGTGTACGTAGCAGTAGGCCAAAAGGCTTCTACTATCGCTAACGTAGTACGCAAGCTAGAAGAGCACGGTGCATTAGCTAACACTATCGTTGTAGTAGCAACAGCTTCTGAAGCTGCAGCACTGCAATACTTAGCACCATACTCTGGTTGTGCTATGGGTGAATACTTCCGCGACCGCGGTGAAGATGCTCTGATCGTATACGATGACCTGTCTAAGCAAGCTGTTGCTTACCGTCAGATCTCGTTACTGCTGAAGCGTCCACCAGGCCGTGAAGCTTATCCTGGTGACGTATTCTATCTACACTCTCGTTTATTAGAGCGTGCTTCACGCGTAAACGAAGAATATGTAGAGAAGTTCACTAAGGGTGCTGTAACAGGTCAAACCGGTTCTTTAACCGCGCTGCCTATTATTGAAACTCAGGCGGGTGACGTATCTGCATTCGTACCGACTAACGTAATTTCTATTACTGACGGTCAGATCTTCCTTGAGACCGATCTGTTTAACTCTGGCTTACGTCCAGCGGTTAACCCAGGTATTTCTGTTTCTCGTGTTGGTGGTGCGGCTCAGACTAAGATCATCAAGAAACTGTCTGGTGGTATTCGTACCGCTCTTGCACAGTATCGTGAACTTGCTGCGTTCTCACAGTTTGCATCTGACTTAGACGATGCAACTCGTGCTCAACTTGAGCATGGTGTGCGTGTTACCGAACTGATGAAGCAAAAACAATATGCTCCTATGAGCGTAGCCGCTCAAGCTGTGTCAATTTTCGCAGCTGAAAAAGGTTACCTGAAGGGCGTTGAGCTGAAAAAAGTTGGTGATTTCGAAGCCGCTCTGCTCTCGTACATGAACAGCGAGCATGCTGCTTTAATCAAGCTTATCAACGAGACTGGCGATTATAACGCCGATATCGAAGCTGAATTAAAAGCTGGCCTCGACAAGTTCGTAGCAACCCAAACCTGGTAACAATGATAGAGGTGTCTTAAGGCACCTCAGGTCCAGATTGGAGAGTAGAGATGGCCGGCGCTAAAGAGATTAAAACCAAGATCGCGAGTGTGAAAAACACTCAGAAGATCACGTCCGCCATGGAAATGGTGGCAGCCAGCAAAATGCGCAGAGCGCAGGAACGCATGGCTGCAAGCCGTCCATACGCGGAAAGCATGCGTAAGGTGATCGGTCACGTAGCGCAAGGTTCTCTCGAGTATAAACACCCCTACTTAGAGGTGAGAGAGGCCAAGCGGGTTGGTTACATTGTTGTAGCAACCGACCGTGGCCTTTGTGGTGGTTTGAACGTCAACCTCTTTAAAAAGGTTGTTTCAGACGTGAAAAGCTGGAAAGAGCAAGGTGCAGAATTTGAATTCTGCCCAATCGGTGCTCGTAGTGTTCAGTTTTTCAAAAGCTTTGGCGGTCAAGTATCTGCCCATGCTTCAGGTTTAGGCGATGCGCCAAAGCTCGCTGACCTGATCGGGACAGTACGTGTAATGCTAGATGCTTACAACGAAGGCAAACTGGATCGTCTGTACGTAGTGTTCAACAAGTTTGTAAACACTATGACGCAGACTCCTGTGATCGAGCAGCTGCTACCTTTGCCTAAATCGGAAGATGATGAGGTTGCTCATCGTTGGGACTACATCTACGAGCCAGATCCAAAAGCCCTTTTGGATACCTTATTGGTTCGTTATGTAGAATCTCAGGTTTACCAAGGTGTTGTTGAAAACATTGCTTCTGAACAGGCTGCCCGTATGGTGGCGATGAAGGCGGCAACAGACAACGCGGGTACACTGATTGACGATTTGCAATTGGTCTATAACAAGGCTCGTCAGGCTGCGATTACGCAGGAACTGTCGGAAATTGTTTCTGGTGCCTCTGCGGTTTAGGTTAGGTAACGAATACAAGTTTTAGAGGATTAATCATGAGCACAGGTACTGTTGTCCAAGTGATTGGCGCGGTTGTGGACGTAGAGTTTCCACAAGATGCCGTACCTCAGGTATATGACGCTCTGACGATCACAGGTGAAGGCTCCTGTAATGGTTTGGTGCTGGAAGTTCAGCAACAACTAGGTGGTGGTGTAGTTCGTACCATCGCTATGGGTACTTCTGATGGTCTGCGTCGTGGTCTTGAGGTAGTAAACTCAGGTTCACCTATTTCTGTTCCTGTTGGTACTGCCACTCTTGGCCGTATCATGAACGTATTAGGCGACCCTATTGATGAAGCTGGCGCAATTGGCGAAGAAGAACGTTATGTGATTCACCGCAGCGCTCCTTCATACGAAGAGCAATCAAACACGACTGAACTGTTAGAGACTGGTATCAAGGTTATCGACCTTGTATGTCCATTCGCTAAGGGTGGTAAAGTAGGTCTGTTCGGTGGTGCGGGTGTTGGTAAGACAGTTAATATGATGGAACTGATTAACAACATCGCTAAAGCTCACTCAGGTCTTTCTGTATTCGCCGGTGTAGGTGAGCGTACTCGTGAGGGTAACGACTTCTACTACGAGATGAAGGATTCTGGCGTTCTCGACAAAGTAGCCATGGTTTATGGTCAAATGAACGAGCCACCAGGAAACCGTCTGCGTGTAGCACTGACCGGTCTGACTATGGCTGAGAAATTCCGTGACGAAGGTCGTGACGTTCTGTTGTTCGTTGACAACATCTACCGTTACACCCTAGCCGGTACTGAAGTATCAGCACTGTTAGGTCGTATGCCTTCTGCAGTAGGTTACCAACCCACTCTGGCTGAAGAAATGGGCGTTCTGCAAGAGCGTATTACTTCAACTAAGACTGGTTCTATTACCTCTGTTCAAGCGGTATACGTTCCTGCGGACGACTTGACTGACCCGTCACCAGCAACAACCTTCGCTCACTTAGATGCGACTGTTGTATTGTCACGTCAAATCGCTTCTCTGGGTATCTACCCAGCGGTTGACCCACTGGATTCGACTTCTCGTCAATTAGATCCATTAGTGGTTGGTCAAGAGCACTATGACGTAGCTAACGGTGTACAAACTGTTCTGCAACGCTACAAAGAGCTGAAAGACATCATTGCGATTCTCGGTATGGACGAACTGTCAGACGAAGATAAGATGACCGTTTCCCGTGCACGTAAGATTGAGCGTTTCTTGTCTCAGCCTTTCCACGTAGCAGAAGTCTTTACTGGTTCTCCTGGTAAGTACGTATCTCTGAAAGACACTATCCGTGGCTTCAAGGGAATTCTGAGTGGCGAGTTCGACCACATTCCAGAACAAGCGTTCTACATGGTTGGTTCTATCGACGAAGCTGTCGAGAAAGCTAACAAAAAGAAATAACTAAGTAGTCATACTTAGTTTTTTAAGGAGAACGGGATGGCAGCCATGACAGTACAGCTTGATATAGTAAGCGCAGAGAGCAGCATCTTCTCAGGTCGCGTAGCTAGCCTACAAGTGACCGGTTCTGAAGGTGAGTTGGGCATCATGCATGGCCACGCTCCACTGTTAAGCTATATCAAACCTGGCATGGCGCGCATCGTCAAACAAGACGGCAGCGAAGAAGTGTTTTATCTTTCTGGTGGTTTACTGGAAGTACAACCTTCTTCTGTTTCTGTGTTGGCTGATGTGGTTATGCGTGCCAAAGATATTGATGAGCAGGCAGCATTAGAAGCCAAGCGTCGTGCAGAAGCCCATATGGCGACTGCGGGTGCGGACTTCAATTATGACGCCGCTATGGTTGAGTTAGCGAAAGCAATGGCTCAATTACGTGTTGTTGAAACCATCAAGAAAAACATTGCCAGATAAAGGTTATTGTTTGTGATAAAAGGCGGTTATCGAAAGATACCCGCCTTTTTTGTTGGTTTTTCGCTGCGTTTTGATATCAGCCTTTCGCTTTGCTATGCCTTTCCGTTAAAATTGCGCCATTAAATCGAGCTCAGTTTATCCCTTTGGGATGTTAATCAAGGATATGGCAATGGCATTAAATGTAGTGATCTTAGCGGCAGGAAAAGGAACTCGCATGCGCTCGGATCTTCCCAAGGTATTACATCCTATCGCCCACAAGAGCATGGTGCAGCATGTTATCGATACCGCCCACAGTATCGGCAGCAATGCCATTCAATTGGTGTACGGCTATGGCGCCGACAAACTAAAATCGGCTTTGGGTGAGCAGCAACTCAATTGGATGTTGCAAGCCGAGCAGTTAGGCACTGGCCATGCGGTCGCTCAGGCGATTCCCAATATTGATGATAATGACACTGTGCTGATCCTTTACGGTGATGTTCCCTTGATCCAAGCCTCTACGCTTGAAGCTTTGCTTGCTGCGCGTCCCGATAATGGCGTGGCAATTTTAACCGTCAATCTAACCAATCCAACTGGCTATGGCCGCATCGTGCGTGAGCACGGCAAGGTTGTCGGCATCGTCGAGCAAAAGGATGCCAATGCTGAGCAGTTAGCCATCAATGAAATCAACACTGGCATTATGGCGGTGCCGGGCAAGGCGTTAAAAACCTGGCTTGGTCGCTTATCGAATAACAATGCTCAGGGGGAATACTACCTGACCGATATTATCGCCATGGCCCACGCCGACGGGGTTGAGATTAATACCGCTCAGCCACAGTCTGCTATTGAAGTGGAAGGTGCTAATAACCGCGTGCAGCTTGCACAACTTGAGCGCGCCTATCAGGCCCGCGAAGCCGAAAAGCTGATGATTGCTGGCGCAAACCTACGTGACCCAAGCCGTATCGATATCCGTGGTGAAGTGACGGTCGGTATGGATGTGATGGTCGATGTGAACGTGATTTTCGAAGGCAAAGTGGTGATTGGCAATAACGTTAGCATCGGCGCTGGCGCAATTCTTATCGATTGTGAAATTGCCGATAATGCCGAGATCAAACCTTACTCTATTATCGAAGGCGCTAAGCTGGGCGTTGCGGCCAGTGCGGGGCCTTTTGCCCGTTTACGCACAGGTGCTGAGCTAATGCAAGATGCCCATATCGGCAACTTTGTTGAGATGAAAAAAGCCGTTTTAGGTGTGGGTTCTAAGGCGGGCCATTTAGCCTATTTAGGCGATGCGCAAATTGGTGCGGGCGTGAATATTGGTGCGGGTACTATTACCTGTAATTACGATGGTGCCAATAAACACTTAACCGTAATCGAAGACAATGTGTTTGTGGGAAGTGATACTCAGCTGGTGGCGCCAGTGACCATTGGTAAAGGCGCGACGCTCGGTGCAGGGTCAACAATTACCCGTGATGTGGGGGAGGATGAGCTGGTGATCACCCGTGTTAAGCAAAAACATCTGACTGGCTGGCAACGTCCGGTAAAGATTAAGAAATAACGGCACTGTACTCAGTCAATATAAAGCGGCTTATTGCCGCTTTATGTTTTTTGTCAAAGCTAAAAATCCTCACTAAACAAAAATTAGCTAAATTAATGTTGAATTAAGACTGTGGTGTTATGGCTAATTTGTTGTTTTTATTGAAAGTTGATCTAAGTCACGCTGAATTGTAAATTCGTGTAAAGATGATTAAATAAAAACAATTCTTATTTATATTGCCTGCGATTCTAAGACGAAAGGTCTACTTGAGGTGTTGGCAATGGTATTTAAATATTCAGTGGTTGGTTTGGCCGTAGGGTCTGCATTAATGGCGATGCCTGTTATGGCCGAAGCGCCAAATGATGAAAATATTGAGCGCATTAATGTAACTGGCCGTACGTTTAACGACTATAAAGTCGGCAGTGCATCTGGTGCTATGCGTGGTGATATCGATTTAATGGATACACCACAATCTGTGAATGTTATCCCCGACTTTGTTACCGATGAGCAATTAGCGACTAACCTTGCGGAAGTCTTAGTAAACGATTCAAGTGTGACAGCGGGAACTACCCGTTGGAACCGCCAAGTCTTCAGTATTCGTGGTTTTGAATTAGATTCAGGCAACGGTTATCTGATCAACGGCCACCAGCAATGGTCCCATTACGTCCAACCTATTGAAACCCTGCAGCAAGTCGAAGTGCTGAAAGGTCCTTCGAGTATGTTGTATGGCCAATCTGGCCCCGGCGGTTTGGTGAATATGGTCACCAAGAAGCCCACCTATGATTCTATGCTCAACTTAGGGTTTGATACCGACGGTTACGGCTCTACCCGCGCACAGTTAGACGCTGGTGGCAGCTTAAACGAGGCTCAAAGCATTCGTTACCGCGGTGTGTTAGTCAAACAAGACACTAAATACTGGCGTGAATATTCAACGACCGATGAAAACCAAGAGCGTGATCGTTGGTTAGGTTATTTGAACCTAGAATTCGATATCAGTGATGATCTGTTATTGTCGTTGAAATACGACCATACCCAAGATAAAACCGGTATCGATGCTGGCGGTTGGTTAGATAAACAAGGCAATGTTGTTGGTCAACGTAAAACCATCTGGGATGCGCCTTGGGCCTTTACCGATAACACGGTTTCAAATTTAGGTGCCGATTTAACTTGGCATATGAGTGACGATTGGAAAGTTAAACTGGGTTATAACGATCAACAGTTTAATCGCCAGCGTTTCGATTCTGCGCCGCAATATAATGAAGACCCATTCACCTCGGGATACAGCATTAGACCATTCGATCGTTACGATGATTGGCAGCATAAAACCGCCTATGTCGATTTTACAGGCGAGTTTGCATTAGCGGGTATGGAGCATCAGTTGCTGATTGGCGCTAACTATCTCGATTACTTCTACCAGCAACAAATTGCCCGTGGCGCAGCGCAAACCGTTATTCCTGGTCAGCCAGTGATTCAACCGGATCTTGATTACCATACAGGTAAGAAAGGCACTCCAAATGAATACAAATACTACGGTTTCTATCTGCAAGATTTAATGACCATCAACGAACAATGGAAATTGCTCGCTGGGGTACGTTATGACGAGCAGAAAAAAGATGGATTTGGTGAAAATAGCTATGCCGTATCGCCTAAATTTGGGGTGATCTATTCACCAATGACCAATGGCAGCATATACGTTAACTACTCTAAGAGCTTTACACCGCAAGGTGGTATTACCGACCCTCTAAATGTTAATCATGACACTAACCTCAAACCTGAATATGGCATTCAATATGAAGTGGGGACTAAGTGGGAACTGTTTGACGATAGCTTGTTATTAACGGCTGCGGTATTTGATGTCACGCTTGAGAATATCTCTATCAATGAGGTGCTGACAGCAAGTGACCCACGAAGTGAAGATGGAAAATACACTTCAATCACCACCCAAGGTGGTGAGCAAAAACACCGCGGCTTTGAAGTCGGTGCCCAAGGTAAGCTAGGCGATAGCTGGTTTGTTACTTCATCTATGATGTACCTCGATGCTGAGTATCAAACGGGTGATGAGCGCGAAGGTAAAACGCCTATCGATGCCCCTGAATGGTCGGCCAATATCTGGACTCGTTATGAAGTGACCGATAACTTTGCAATGAACTTCGGTGCTATCTACGTAGGTGAGCGTTTTGCCGATGTGAATAACACTATCAGTAAAGACGGTTATGTCCGTTTCGATATCGGTGCTGCCTACACTATGGATATTATGGGTAAAGATGTAAGCATCCGCGCGAACGTGAGAAACCTGTTTGATACCGATTATATCGATGGCGGCCAATACAATATGGTGACCCTAGGCCAAGATCGTAACTTCAGTGTGGCACTTGAAGCTAAGTTCTAACTTCACTTTCTATGCTTAAGTTTTAGCTCGCTCAAAGCAGTTCATCGATAGGTGAACTGCTTTTTTATTGCTTTTCATTAGGTTAATTTTAAATGCTCACCTATTACATCACTCTTACGCTAAAAACACCTTTCGAATACTAGCAAAAATGTTTCGTTTCTCTATAATGTAGCTTTCGAATCGAAAGCTAACTGAAAGGTTTTATGAATAAACGAAACACACAACAACGACGTCACAGTATTATCAGCATTCTGAATGAACAGGGTGAAGTGAGTGTCGATGAGTTGTCATTACGTTTCGAAACCTCAGAAGTGACTATTCGTAAAGACTTGGCTGAACTTGAAAAAACCGGACTGTTGTTACGGCGCTACGGTGGTGCTGTGGCTATTCCCGATGAAGTGACGCAACAGTTTTCTGCCAAGATTGCCCCTAACAAGTTATCCATCGCTAAAGCCGCTGCGCAGCTGATTAAAGATCATAATCGCATCATCATCGACAGTGGTACCACTACTTCAGGTTTGATTGCTGAACTTAACCACAAGCGAGGGCTGGTGGTCATGACCAATGCCTTGCATTTGGCTAATGCGATTCATGAGCTTGAAAATGAGCCGACCCTATTGATGACTGGCGGAACCTGGGATCCCCATTCTGAGTCGTTCCAGGGGCAAGTGGCCGAGCAAGTATTACGCTCCTATAACTTCGACCAACTGTTTATCGGTGCCGACGGTATCGATTTAGCGCGCGGCACCACCACCTTTAATGAGCTGACAGGTTTAAGCAAGGTGATGGCTGAGGTTTCGCGCGAAGTGATCGTTATGGTGGATTCGGACAAAATTGGTAAGCGGATCCCTAATTTAGAACTACCTTGGTCGCAAATCAGTGTGCTAGTCACCGATGCTCGCATCGAAGAGAGCGCCCTTAACCAAATTACCGAGCAAGGCGTGAAAGTCATCTTAGCGCCCTACTCGCCTTAGGCATTTGCCCGTGATAAGCCAAAGCAAATGTCTCAAACAACTTCATTTTTATTTTCATTTTATAGGTAAAAACTATGTGCGGAATCGTTGGCGCCGTGGCGCAAAGGGATGTGGCCGAAATTCTGGTCGAAGGTTTACGTCGTTTAGAATATCGTGGATATGACTCCGCAGGTGTTGCCGTGATCCACAATGGCGAACTTAATCGCACGCGCCGCGTGGGTAAAGTGCAGGAGCTCTCTGCCGCACTCGAAACCGACCCGTTAGCGGGCGGCACTGGGATTGCTCATACTCGTTGGGCGACCCATGGTGAGCCAAGCGAGCGCAATGCTCACCCACATTTATCTGAAGGCGATATTGCCGTGGTGCACAATGGCATTATCGAAAACCATCATAAACTGCGCGAAATGCTTAAAGAGTTGGGTTATCACTTTAGCTCAGATACCGACACCGAAGTGATTTGCCACTTAGTTCACCATGAATTGAAATCTAACGACACTTTACTGGCAGCGGTGCAAGCCACGGTGAAACAACTCGAAGGCGCTTATGGCACTGTGGTGATTGACCGCCGCGATAGCGAGCGCATGGTTGTGGCACGTTCAGGCAGTCCACTGGTGATTGGTTTTGGTTTAGGTGAAAACTTTGTCGCGTCTGATCAACTGGCGCTATTGCCTGTGACCCGTTCTTTCGCGTTTTTAGAAGAAGGTGACGTGGCTGAAGTGACTCGTCGCACCGTGAGCATTTTCGATGTGCATGGCAATAAAGTTGAGCGCGAAGTTAAAGAATCAGAAATCACCCACGATGCCGGTGACAAAGGTGAATATCGCCACTATATGCTCAAAGAGATTTATGAGCAGCCATTGGCGCTGACACGCACTATCGAAGGTCGCATCGCTAACAAGCAAGTGCTCGACACGGCTTTTGGTGATAATGCTGCTGAGTTTTTAAAAGATATCAAGCACGTGCAAATCATTGCCTGTGGTACTAGTTACCATGCGGGTATGGCGGCGCGTTATTGGTTAGAGGATTGGGCCGGCGTTTCTTGTAATGTCGAAATCGCCTCCGAATTCCGCTACCGTAAGTCGCATTTATTCCCGAACAGCCTGTTGGTGACCATTTCTCAATCGGGCGAGACTGCCGATACGCTGGCGGCGATGCGCCTCGCTAAAGAAATGGGTTATAAGGCGACGCTGACTATCTGTAACGCTCCAGGCTCTTCCTTAGTTCGTGAGTCTGACATGGCGTACATGATGAAAGCGGGCGCTGAGATTGGCGTTGCTTCAACTAAAGCCTTTACCGTGCAATTAGCGGGTTTATTAATGCTGACGGCGGTGATCGGTCGCCATAATGGTATGTCGGAGCAAATGCAGGCGGAGATCACTCAAAGCCTACAGTCTATGCCCGCCAAAGTGGAACAAGCCCTAGGTTTAGATGATGCGATTGCTGAATTGGCGGAAGACTTTGCCGACAAACACCATGCCTTATTCCTTGGTCGTGGCGATCAGTACCCGATTGCGATGGAAGGTGCGCTAAAACTTAAAGAAATCTCCTACATCCATGCTGAGGCATATGCCTCTGGCGAGCTGAAACATGGCCCACTGGCGTTGATTGATGCCGACATGCCCGTCATCGTGGTGGCACCAAACAACGAACTGTTAGAAAAGCTGAAATCTAACGTTGAAGAAGTGCGTGCCCGTGGCGGCTTAATGTATGTCTTCGCCGATGTGGATGCTGAGTTTGAATCTGACGAAACCATGAAGGTTATCCCAGTTCCACACTGCGATATCTTTATGGCGCCGCTGATTTACACTATCCCATTACAGTTGCTCTCGTATCACGTTGCTTTAATTAAGGGCACCGATGTGGATCAACCACGTAACCTCGCTAAATCGGTGACGGTGGAATAAATCGGAAGCAATAAAAAACCGCCTGTATGGCGGTTTTTTATTGGGGCTTTATTAGAGTATGTGCTGGTGGCTGAGTGTATTAAGCCGTTATTGCATTAAGTGCGTTCTGCTTTTTTGCCTCGAAACGTTTCCATACTTTATCGTGGAAATAAAACACTACAGTGTTTATCGCTGGCTCAACTAAGGCGACGGCACCACCGACCAAAACACTACCAGTTAATAAATAGGTAACGGTGAAGGCAACGCTGAAATGTAATACGGCAAAAGTTAATGTCTTGGTCATGATCTTATCCTCTAATGTTAGCCCCAATTGGGAATGATTAGATGATAACAATTCTCATTAAAATTTAAACCCGTATTTTGAGATTAGTTTAAACGGTTTTTTCTATCTATAAGCGCTAAAAAATATAAAGCCCTCAAATGAGGGCTTTATATGGCAATCAACTTCGATTAGTAATGCCAAGGAAACGCGGAAAAGTCCTGGTCACGTTTCTCGAGGAAAGCATCGCGCCCTTCTTGAGCTTCTGCGCTGGCATAGGCTAAACGCGTCGCTTCACCCGCAAACAGTTGCTGGCCGACCATACCGTCGTCGGTCATGTTAAAGCCGTACTTCAACATACGCATTGCTGTCGGCGATTTGGAGTTAATCTCTTTGGCCCATCTTAATGCTTCAACTTCGAGTTCGGCATGGGGAACCGATTTATTCACCATTCCCATGGCAAACGCTTCATCGGCACTGTAGTTAAAGCCACAGAAGAAAATTTCTCGCGCACGCTTTTGGCCAATCATCTTGGCAAGATAAGCACTGCCGTAGCCTGAGTCGAAACTCGCGACATCGGGATCGGTTTGTTTGAAGACTGCGTGTTCCTTCGAGGCTAAGGTTAAGTCGCAGACAACGTGTAAACTATGGCCGCCACCCACCGCCCAACCCGGCACGACGGCGATCACCACTTTAGGCATAAAGCGGATCAATCGTTGGACTTCGAGGATATGTAAACGCCCCATTCTGGCTAAATCGGCTTTGCCTTCTTCTGCGCCTTCATATTTATAACCATCTTTGCCGCGAATACGTTGATCGCCACCGGAGGAAAACGAATATTGTCCTTTGGCCGAGGGGCCATTGCCTGTGAGTAACACACAACCTACATCGGACCATTGGCGAGCGTGATCGAGGGCGATATACAACTCGTCGACCGTCTTTGGGCGGAAGGCATTGAGGCAATCTGGACGGTTGATGGCGATACGCACTGTGCCGTGGGCTTTGGCTCTATGGTAAGTGATATCGTCAAAGTTAAATCCGCTGACTTCATCCCACAGTGCGGGATCAAAAATATCTGATACTGGTTTAGTCATGATACAAGGCCTATGTAATTGAAGTTCAAAGGCTAGGCGGAATCATGTCTTTGGTCAATCGCTTAAGCGCCATGCTTAGTGATGGGTTGCAAAATTCCGTTTGCCTGTAAGTTGGATTAGAGGTTATCGCAGATATAAAACAGGTTATCTCGGCTAAAGATTGGGTGCTCGGGCGCCTTAGTGCCGCAGTAGCTGTCTTGAAAATCGGCAATGCCGTCTTCGGTAAGTGGGATTTTATTAAACTCTTCGACTTCAGGAGCCGATAGTCGCTCCAAAATGGCTGTTCGAGCCTTAGTGCGTTTCTGATCGATCTTAATAATTTGGGTGCCCGTCATCGAGCCCATTTTGTTTTCTATCTTCTGAACCATTTCCTCTGTTTTAGCTATAGGTGCATCTAGTTTGTCTGTTTCGGTGTATAAGTAATATAATGCACCACACAGGAGCGCTAATATGATCCAACCTTTCATCTTTTAGTCCAACATAAGTGAATAACCATTAATAATATGGGTATAATAAGCCAGTTTTCGTCCAATATTAAAGCAGTAAAAGGCTGTCACGATGAACGCAGAATCTAATAACAAGGACTATTCGAAAACCAATCGAATTAAGATTCACCAGCCAGATGCAGATAAGGCTGATCGCTTTAACCCCCGCAACCGGATTTATGTCCGGGCCATCGATGGATTATGGAGTAGCGTACGCCGCCGTATGGGCTGGGTCGCAATGCTCTTCTTCCTTATTTTACCTTGGATCCCTTGGGGAGACCGTCAAGCCGTTTGGTTCAATCTGGCTGAGCAGAAGTTCCACGTCTTTGGTTTAACTATTTGGCCACAGGATCTGACCTTGCTTGCCGCTCTCTTTATGATAGCCGCCTTTGCGTTATTTTTCGTGACAACCTACCTCGGCCGAGTCTGGTGTGGTTACACCTGCCCGCAAACCGTATGGACGTTTATGTTCATCTGGTTCGAAGAAAAACTCGAAGGGGCCCGTAATAAACGCATTAAGTTAGATCAAATGCCATGGGGTTTTGACAAAATCTGGCGCAAAACGGCAAAACATACCGCATGGATTGTGCTTTCGCTCATCACGGCCATGACCTTTGTATCCTATTTTGTGCCGAGCCGTGAAGTCTATGTCGATGTATTTACCCTTAATGCATCGGGTGCTATCTACTTCTGGGTTATCTTTTTTACCTTAGCGACCTACGGTAATGCGGGTTGGATGCGTGAAATCATGTGTATCCATATGTGCCCGTACGCGCGTTTCCAATCGGCTATGTTTGATAAAAACACCTATATCGTTGGTTACGATGCCAAACGCGGTGAGACCCGAGGCCCGCGTTCACGTAAAGCCGACCCCAAAGAAATGGGCTTAGGCGACTGTATCGACTGCGACCTCTGTGTCCAAGTTTGTCCAACGGGTATCGATATTCGTAACGGCTTGCAATACGAATGTATTAACTGCGGCGCCTGTATCGACGCTTGTGACCAAACCATGGAGCGCATGGGATATCCTCTTGGGCTGATTAGCTATACCACCGAAAATAAACTCGAAGGTATTAAAGAGAAGGTATTACGTCCTAAGCTGGTGGGCTATGGCGTGGTGTTGGCCGCCATGATCCTGATCTTTATCTACGCGAGCGCGACGATTGCACCCGTGCGTATGGATATCATCCGCGACCGTAACCAACTTTACAGAGAAAACAATCAAGGGCTGATTGAAAACACCTTCACCCTGAAAATTCTCAACAAGACAGAACAAGCCCATGAATACACCATGAGTGTTGAAGGCCTCAACAACTATAAATGGTATGGACCAACCTCAGTGACGATTGCGGGTGGAGAGGTGTTAACTCTACCTATCAGTGTTGGGGTCGATCCGGTCGAACTTTCGCGTTCAGTGACTAACATTGAGATAAAAGTGAAAACCCATATCGATGGCGAAGAAGTCGAAGTCGAGCAAGAATCGCGATTCTTCAGTCCATAGTTACTGTTTCGTTAACCAAATGAATAAAAAAGGGGCTGTTTAGCCCCTTTTTTATTCATGTTGCTGGATATCTAGGCGTCTAGATGATTAATCGTAATTTTCTGACAAAAAGCCCTTGCACAAAAAGTTCTGCTGCCTATAATGCGCATCCACTGACACGGCAGACAGCGAAAGCAACTGCGGTTACAGTGCGAATCGAATGCAAAATGTGCAGTTGATTCGAAAGCGCCAAGAAGTTTGCAAAAACGCCTTGACGCGACTCGGGAAATGCGTAGAATACGCAGCCCTGACCCGCTGAGCGGTAACGTGAAGTGAATGGTCAAATGCTCTTTAACAATCTAAACAAGAAATCTGTGTGGACACTCACAGGTGTTGAGTTAATCGAAATTACTCTGCCGTTTGGCGAGTAATCAAAATTTAAATCAATGAATGAGTGTTCATAGCAATATGTACAACGACTTATTAAGTTAAGTCGATTCAGAATTCATTGAGCCGAACCTTCGGGTTCACAAAACTTTTAATTGAAGAGTTTGATCATGGCTCAGATTGAACGCTGGCGGCAGGCCTAACACATGCAAGTCGAGCGGCAGCACAAGGGAGTTTACTCCTGAGGTGGCGAGCGGCGGACGGGTGAGTAATGCCTAGGGATCTGCCCAGTCGTGGGGGATAACAGTTGGAAACGACTGCTAATACCGCATACGCCCTACGGGGGAAAGGAGGGGACCTTCGGGCCTTCCGCGATTGGATGAACCTAGGTGGGATTAGCTAGTTGGTGAGGTAATGGCTCACCAAGGCGACGATCCCTAGCTGTTCTGAGAGGATGATCAGCCACACTGGGACTGAGACACGGCCCAGACTCCTACGGGAGGCAGCAGTGGGGAATATTGCACAATGGGGGAAACCCTGATGCAGCCATGCCGCGTGTGTGAAGAAGGCCTTCGGGTTGTAAAGCACTTTCAGTAGGGAGGAAAGGTTGTAAGTTAATACCTTGCAGCTGTGACGTTACCTACAGAAGAAGGACCGGCTAACTCCGTGCCAGCAGCCGCGGTAATACGGAGGGTCCAAGCGTTAATCGGAATTACTGGGCGTAAAGCGTGCGCAGGCGGTTTGTTAAGCGAGATGTGAAAGCCCCGGGCTCAACCTGGGAATTGCATTTCGAACTGGCAAACTAGAGTCTTGTAGAGGGGGGTAGAATTCCAGGTGTAGCGGTGAAATGCGTAGAGATCTGGAGGAATACCGGTGGCGAAGGCGGCCCCCTGGACAAAGACTGACGCTCAGGCACGAAAGCGTGGGGAGCAAACAGGATTAGATACCCTGGTAGTCCACGCCGTAAACGATGTCTACTCGGAGTTTGGTGTCTTGAACACTGGGCTCTCAAGCTAACGCATTAAGTAGACCGCCTGGGGAGTACGGCCGCAAGGTTAAAACTCAAATGAATTGACGGGGGCCCGCACAAGCGGTGGAGCATGTGGTTTAATTCGATGCAACGCGAAGAACCTTACCTACTCTTGACATCCAGAGAATTCGCTAGAGATAGCTTAGTGCCTTCGGGAACTCTGAGACAGGTGCTGCATGGCTGTCGTCAGCTCGTGTTGTGAAATGTTGGGTTAAGTCCCGCAACGAGCGCAACCCCTATCCTTATTTGCCAGCGCGTAATGGCGGGAACTCTAGGGAGACTGCCGGTGATAAACCGGAGGAAGGTGGGGACGACGTCAAGTCATCATGGCCCTTACGAGTAGGGCTACACACGTGCTACAATGGCGAGTACAGAGGGTTGCAAAGCCGCGAGGTGGAGCTAATCTCACAAAGCTCGTCGTAGTCCGGATTGGAGTCTGCAACTCGACTCCATGAAGTCGGAATCGCTAGTAATCGTGGATCAGAATGCCACGGTGAATACGTTCCCGGGCCTTGTACACACCGCCCGTCACACCATGGGAGTGGGCTGCAAAAGAAGTGGGTAGCTTAACCTTCGGGAGGGCGCTCACCACTTTGTGGTTCATGACTGGGGTGAAGTCGTAACAAGGTAGCCCTAGGGGAACCTGGGGCTGGATCACCTCCTTACCTATACGACTAACTCGATGTTTGTTGAGTGTTCACACAGATGGCTTGTTGAACTTCTCGAAAGGGAAGGGAGAGCGAAATGCACCGCTTGCCGGTAAGCATTGTTCTTTAACAATTTGGAAAGCTGATAGTAATTAATACAATGATGTCTGTCGTTGTGTTAATACGAAAAATTGAGTTCTTAAAACACTTTTTAAGTGTCTTGAATATTCAAGTCTAAGGCGAGTCCATCTTCTTGGTCGAAGATGAGACAAGTAAAACCAGCTGGTCGCAACGGCTCAAGTGATGTGAAACTCATTTGGGTTGTATGGTTAAGCGACTAAGCGTATACGGTGGATGCCTTGGCAGTCAGAGGCGATGAAGGACGTAGTAACTTGCGAAAAGCGTTGGCGAGCTAGTAACAAGCATTTGAGCTAACGATGTCCGAATGGGGGAACCCGGCCGCATAAGCGGTCATCGTAACGTGAATACATAGCGTTGCGAGGCAAACGAGGGGAACTGAAACATCTAAGTACCCTTAGGAAAAGAAATCAACCGAGATTCCCCTAGTAGCGGCGAGCGAACGGGGATTAGCCCTTAAGTCAGAGGGGTGTTAGTGGAATGGTCTGGAAAGTCCAGCGGCACAGGGTGATAGCCCCGTACACGAAAACTAACCTTTGATGAAAACGAGTAAGGCGGGACACGTGATATCCTGTTTGAATATGGGGGGACCATCCTCCAAGGCTAAATACTCCTGACTGACCGATAGTGAACCAGTACCGTGAGGGAAAGGCGAAAAGAACCCCTGTGAGGGGAGTGAAATAGAACCTGAAACCGTATACGTACAAGCAGTGGGAGCGGTTCTTGAGACCGTGACTGCGTACCTTTTGTATAATGGGTCAGCGACTTACGTTTTGTAGCGAGGTTAAGCGAATAGCGGAGCCGTAGGGAAACCGAGTGTTAACTGCGCGTTTAGTTGCAAGGCGTAGACCCGAAACCCGGTGATCTAGCCATGGGCAGGTTGAAGGTTGAGTAACATCAACTGGAGGACCGAACCGACTAATGTTGAAAAATTAGCGGATGACTTGTGGCTGGGGGTGAAAGGCCAATCAAACCGGGAGATATCTGGTTCTCCTCGAAAGCTATTTAGGTAGCGCCTCGGACGAACACCTTTGGGGGTAGAGCACTGTTAAGGCTAGGGGGTCATCCCGACTTACCAACCCTTTGCAAACTCCGAATACCAAAGAGTGCTATCCGGGAGACAGACGGCGGGTGCTAACGTCCGTCGTCAAAAGGGAAACAACCCAGACCGTCAGCTAAGGTCCCAAAGTGTATGTTAAGTGGGAAACGATGTGGGAAGGCTTAGACAGCTAGGATGTTGGCTTAGAAGCAGCCATCATTTAAAGAAAGCGTAATAGCTCACTAGTCGAGTCGGCCTGCGCGGAAGATGTAACGGGGCTAAACATACCACCGAAGCTACGGGTGCAATCCATTAGGGTTGCGCGGTAGAGGAGCGTTCTGTAAGCCGTTGAAGGTGAAGGGGTAACCCACACTGGAGGTATCAGAAGTGCGAATGCTGACATGAGTAACGATAAAGGGGGTGAAAAACCCCTCGCCGAAAGACCAAGGGTTCCTGTCCAACGTTAATCGGGGCAGGGTGAGTCGACCCCTAAGGCGAGGCCGAAAGGCGTAGTCGATGGGAAACAGATTAATATTTCTGTACTTCCGCTAACTGCGATGGAGAGACGGAGAAGGCTAGGCTAGCGCGGCGTTGGTAGTCCGCGTTTAAGGTGGTAGGTGGGTGACTTAGGCAAATCCGGGTCACTATACACTGAGAGCTGATGACGAGTCCCCAAGGGGATGAAGTAGTTGATGCCATGCTTCCAGGAAAATCTTCTAAGCTTCAGGTTAGCGGGAATCGTACCCCAAACCGACACAGGTGGTCGGGTAGAGAATACCAAGGCGCTTGAGAGAACTCGGCTGAAGGAACTAGGCAAAATGGTACCGTAACTTCGGGAGAAGGTACGCTGCTGTTGGTGATGGGACTTGCTCCCTAAGCTGACGGCAGTCGCAGATACCAGGTGGCTGCAACTGTTTATCAAAAACACAGCACTGTGCAAAATCGCAAGATGACGTATACGGTGTGACGCCTGCCCGGTGCCGGAAGGTTAATTGATTGGGTTATCGCAAGAGAAGCTCATGATCGAAGCCCCGGTAAACGGCGGCCGTAACTATAACGGTCCTAAGGTAGCGAAATTCCTTGTCGGGTAAGTTCCGACCTGCACGAATGGCGTAATGATGGCCACGCTGTCTCCAGCCGAGACTCAGTGAAGTTGAAATTGCGGTGAAGATGCCGTATACCCGCGGCTAGACGGAAAGACCCCGTGAACCTTTACTATAGCTTGGCACTGAACATTGACCCTACATGTGTAGGATAGGTGGGAGACTTTGAAGCGGGAACGCTAGTTCTCGTGGAGTCGTCCTTGAAATACCACCCTTGTAGTGTTGATGTTCTAACTTGGGCCCCTAATCGGGGTTAAGGACAGTGCCTGGTGGGTAGTTTGACTGGGGCGGTCTCCTCCCAAAGAGTAACGGAGGAGCACGAAGGTTGGCTAAGTACGGTCGGACATCGTACGGTTAGTGCAATGGCATAAGCCAGCTTAACTGCGAGACAGACACGTCGAGCAGGTACGAAAGTAGGTCATAGTGATCCGGTGGTTCTGAATGGAAGGGCCATCGCTCAACGGATAAAAGGTACTCCGGGGATAACAGGCTGATACCGCCCAAGAGTTCATATCGACGGCGGTGTTTGGCACCTCGATGTCGGCTCATCACATCCTGGGGCTGAAGTCGGTCCCAAGGGTATGGCTGTTCGCCATTTAAAGTGGTACGCGAGCTGGGTTCAGAACGTCGTGAGACAGTTCGGTCCCTATCTGCCGTGGGCGTTGGATGATTGAGGGGAGTTGCTCCTAGTACGAGAGGACCGGAGTGAACGAACCGCTGGTGTTCGGGTTGTCATGCCAATGGCATTGCCCGGTAGCTATGTTCGGAATCGATAACCGCTGAAAGCATCTAAGCGGGAAGCGAGCCCCAAGATGAGTCATCCCTTGGACTTTAAGTCCACTAAAGAGCCGTTCGAGACTAGGACGTTGATAGGTCAGGTGTGTAAGCGTTGTGAGGCGTTGAGCTAACTGATACTAATGACTCGAGAGGCTTAACCATACAACCCAGATGGGTTTTACAAGTACTTAGATAGAATATGAACACTTAAGAAGTGTAACTCAAAGCAGCTTTCCGAATTTAATTTACTGCCTGCGAAACAATAAGACGGGTAGTAAATAATAAATTTGCTTGGTGACAATAGCATTGTGGTCCCACCTGATCCCATCCCGAACTCAGAAGTGAAACGCAATCGCGCCGATGGTAGTGTGGGGTCTCCCCATGTGAGAGTAGGTCATCGCCAAGCGCCTAATATTCTCGATAAGAGAGCATGAAGCCAGCTTAATGAGCTGGCTTTTTTGTTTTTGTTGTTTTCTGTTTTATTAACTTATTTTCTATTCTTCACTTTATCGTCTCGTTCGCTAGCGGTTCTTTCAATCGATTAGCGTATTTAGTCTAAAATAACTCCACTTATGTTAAGTCTTTTTGCTTAGTAACGGGTTTCCCGTTAGCATACTGGGCGTCCATCTTTTTATTAAAGACATTTGGCTACCCATGCTTCGCAAACTCTCGCTCGCAGTATTGATTCCTGTCTGCATGCTGGCACTTTATTTAGTGTTGGTTACGGCTGAGTATTTCTATGAGAGCGAGCTGGTACGTAATGAACTGGCCGATCGCCAGGTGAGCCAGATAAAGCAGCAACTTTTACGTATGCAAGCGATAGTGCAGTCGGCGCAAGCGTTACAAGATGTTGAACGTATCGAGCAGGAAGTCTCTCTGGCAACCTTAGATATGAATGTCATGGTTTATATCTTGCTGGATGCGAATAGCCGCATTCGCTTTGCGAATCATACTGTTTGGCGTGATAGCAATGCCATTGAAGTGATTGATGGTTACGATGTGGTTCGGCATCATGCCGTGGTGCAATCTGGACAGGCGAGTGTTTCAATTAATCCAGACCGATTATCGATTCAAGCCTATTATCCCGTTGATGCTCAATATCCTGGAGCGACAGAGCTTATCTATCTTGAGTCTGATCTCGCGCCGTTAGTGGCTAAAGCTTCAACCGAATTACAACAACGATTTATGCGCGTATGGGGGCTCGGGGCGCTGCTGTTAATCGGTTTTACCTTCGTTCTATATTACCTCTTGATTCGTCCTTTCAAGATGTTAAGCGAATCGGCGAAGCATGTAGGCACTCCCGAGTTTTCGACTCAAGTGTCTTGGAGTGCCTCCGAGGTCTTGTCTCTACAAACGACACTGCAGCAGGTTCATGAACATTCAGGGCGTGCAGTTAAGCAGCTTAACGATAGTGAGCAACGTTGGTTGTTTGCGGTTGAAGGTTCACGCAATGGGATCTGGGATTGGAATATTCGTTCTGGCGAAGTGTTTTTGTCCGATCGTTGGAAGGAAATGATTGGCTATCAACCCGACGAGCTAGAGGAAGTGTTCCAGACCTGGGAAACGCGTTTGCATCCCGATGATAAGCAAGCCGTGTTGGACTGCCTGCAAGAGTATGTCAGCGGCAAGACTAAAGAATTTGAGAGTGTCCATCGCTTGCAACATAGAGATGGGCATTATGTTTGGGTATTTGACCGTGGCATGTTAGTCGACTGGGATCAACTTGGTAGACCGACTCGAATGATCGGCATTCATGTCGATGTCTCGGAGAGTGAGCGAAACCATGCTGCGATTGCCGAATTAGTGAAGCAATCTGTGGCAGGGCCGAAGATGCTCCCTGAAACCTTTATGGCGCAGTTATCCCAATACCTTAATCAACGAACCAGTGCGGGACATTGGGGGGCTTTGTTATTACTCAATGTCGAAACCCTTGGGGCGAATGACACTCTCACATCCCATGAGCTTGAGCGATTGTTGTCGCAATTAAGTGCAAGGCTATCGAGTTATTTTGCTGAAAATATTGTCGTTGCTCATCTCGAGTTGGGCCGGTTCGCCTTGTTAGCTAAGGAGTTGGCTGCCGATGCGAATATAGCCGGGCGTCGAGCATTGGCGTTGGCTACTGAGCTTAAACAAATCGCCACTCGTCCCTTCCATTATGGTGAACATGATTTTCGTTTAAATGCGAATATTGGGATTTGCTTATTAGATTCTGTGGATACGCTGGCGTCAGAACTCGCCGTGCGACGTGCAGAGCTCGCGATGCAGCATGCTCAGTCTAGTGAACACGCAGGTTGTGCTTTCTATCACCCAGATTTAGAACGCTCGCAGGATCCTGAGTCGTCTTTGTTGAACAGATTAGAGCGTGCAATTGCCGAAAATCAGTTGTCGTTAATGTTCCAGCCAGTGGTGGATATGCAAGGCAAGATAGTGTCGGCCGAGGTTTTATCCCGCTGGCATTTAGCGGATGGTGAAATTGTCCCGGTCGCTAAATTTATTGATTTAGCCGAGCGCCATGGTTTGATTGCATCGCTCGATTTAAATGTGGCTACGCGCGTTTGCCAGTTGATTAAGCAATTTAAACAGCAGGGTATTAACCTGCCACGTTTAACTTTGAATATTAGTACCTTATCTTTCTGCCAAGCTGAATTTGTCGAGCAATTGGTTGCGTTAACCCGTCGCTACGAGCTGGATGACAATCAGCTGGGAATTGAGTTAACCGAGAGTGCATTACTAACATCAGCCTCCTTTATTCAGCCGAGGATCCGTCTGCTCGCAGAAGCTGGGGTGGTAATAACCCTAGATAACTTTGGTGCGGGACAGGGCGCCTTGAGTTGCTTGCGTCACTATCCCTTGAATGAGGTAAAACTCGATTTACATTGTGCCGCCAATTTAACGAATGATGCGAGCTGGAGCCAAGCGCTGATTCAGTCGGTACAATCCTTTAACTTGCCTATCGTGGCCAAAGGTGTCGAATCACCACAGCAACAACAGCTATTTAGCCGCTTAGGCTGTACTCACTTCCAAGGCTACAATATTGCCCGCGCCTTAAGTGTTAATGACTTTAAACAGCTTGTTTGTCCACGTCCCTTGTTGCGTAGCGTTTAAAAAAGTCGAGTGCGTAATTCAGCGCTTGATTACGGTAGCTATCTTTCTCCATAAAAATCTCATGGGCAGCCCCTGCAATCACTTTTAATTGGCAATTTGAGCTTACCGCCAGATTTTGGGCGGCATTGTCGACAATCTTATCCTCACTGGCTTGCAGGATCAGAATGGGCGTACGGATATGTGCCGTGGCCAAGACACAGGCATCGGCCGCATCTAAGGATTCAGTCAACCAGCGGTTAGTCGGTGAGCCTAATTGCAGCTTCGGCGCCGCATCGTACAACTCTCGGTAGGCTTGATAACGACTCTGACAATGGGTGAGATCATTTCCCTTAAAAGGAGCGGCCTTATAGTTTTGCCCGCTGAGCACGTAGTTAGGTTCTCCGCCGTTGAGGCTGGCATCGAGCTTACTCGCAAGCCAACGGACAAATCCTTTGGGCATAGGTAACTTAATGCCATACATGGGAGCTGAAAATGCTGCCGCCGTAAACACATCCGGATGTTGTTTGAGAAACAAGGTGCCGATGGCGCCGCCCATAGAATGCCCGAGCAAGAACAGTGGCGAAGTGGCATGTTTGAGTACAACGGTTTGCATAAACAGGGCAAAGTCGTCGATATAGTCATTGAACCGCCGCACATGGCCTTGATGGGGATTGGCCGTCATGCGGCTCGATAACCCTTGGCCGCGGTGATCGATAGCAAACACCGAATAGCCTTGCTGATACAGGTCAAATACCAATTCTTGATACTTTAAGTAGGACTCAACCCGGCCGCTGCTGATGACTATGCTGGCATGGGCCTTGGGATGCTTGACCATCATATAGGCCAAAGTTAATCCATCGGGCGTTTTGAGTGTGTCTTGGACAACGGTTTGCCAAAAGGCTTGCTGTTCAGAAGTATTTAAATCGTGTTCCGTTGAAAAAGCTACTTTGGAAAACTCTTCCCTTGGAAAGTTTAGGGGCGTTTGGCTCATACTCTGTCGCACATCTCGGGCAAAAAGGTTTGCTAGAGTGTATCAGAGAACTGGGGCGGGCAGGAAAGGGAGCAGGAAAATACCCGCTCCCTTGGGATGAGCTTAAATCGCGGTTTTTTGCGCTTCGATAAAGTCGTTTATCTGCTGCTCCAGCACCGACATAGGTACAGAACCATTCTCTAATACGGCGTCGTGGAAGGCGCGAATATCAAATTTATCGCCTAAGGCTTGCTCGGCTTTAGCGCGTAGGCGTTTAATGGTGAGCTCACCAATCTTGTAGGAGAGCGCTTGCCCTGGCCAGGTAATGTAACGGTCAATTTCAGTCGTCACATTGTGGAGCGATAACGCCGTGTTGCTCGCCATAAACTCGATGGCTTGTTCTCGACTCCAACCTTGGGCGTGCATCCCCGTATCGACAACGAGGCGAGCGGCGCGCCACATCTCATAGGTTAGACGGCCAAAGTTACTGTATGGGTCTTGATAGAATCCCGCTTCTAAGCCTAAGTATTCGCTATACAATCCCCAACCTTCACCAAAGGCCGAAATATAGCTGTAGCGACGAAAATCGGGCAACGAGCTCAGTTCGGAGTTCAGTGAAATCTGCAGATGATGCCCGGGTACGGCTTCGTGCAGCGTCAGCGCTTCGAGTTCATAGAGTGGGCGTTTATCTAAGGCGTAGGTATTGACCCAGTAGTAACCCGGCTCGTCGTCACGATTAGAGCCTGAATAACGGCCTGAGGTGTATTTGGGGGCGATTTCGGCCGGCACTGGTGCGATACCATAGGGTTTGCGTGGCAATTTACCAAAATATTTGGGCAACATGGCATCGGCTTTTTTGGCAATAAATGCCGCTTCTTTCAGGAGCTGATCCGCACTAGTGGTGTAAAACTGGGGGTCGGTTCTCAAGAAATGCAAAAAGTCGGCAAAGCTGCCTTTAAAGCCAACAGACTTAATGACTTGCTCCATTTCCTGGCGGATACGTTTTACTTCCTTTAAACCGAGTTCATGCACTTCGGCCGAGGTCATATTTAAGGTCGTGTAGTAGCGAACGCGGTTCTCATAGAAGGCGTCACCATCGGGTAAGCTGTTGGCGGCAATATTTTCCCGAGTGTTGGGCATATACTCCTGAGTCATAAAATCATAAAAAGCCTGATAGGTCGGGAGCACATTCTGCTCGACCGATGCGCGGCCTTCTTGGGTGAGTTGCGCTTTTTGCGCCTCGGTGAAGTGGCTTGGGTATTGAGTAAAAGGCTTGAAATAACTGCTTTTCTCTACCGGTAAGATGTAAGCACTAATGCTGTTTTCAAATCCCTTGAGCGTGGCTTTAGGCGGTGTAATACCTTCCTTTAGTCCTTGTTTTAACCAATGGGTTTGCTGGGCAAAATAGGTCGGTAGCGCCTTGAGCTTACCTAGGTAGTTTTGGTAATCCTCTAGGGTATTGAACCGCCCTTGCGCAATGGAAGATATATAGGCGTGGAAGCCACTCTCTGCGGTGATCGGCAGGTAGTAATCCTTGTATTTATACAGGTCGACCTCGTTTTGGATCTGATCTTCGAGGATTTGGGCGTTGATTTTATCCTCTTTACTCAGTTTGCTGCGATCCAGTGCTTTCAATTGGGCGAGAATGGCCATTTGTCCCTGATTGAGCTTAGCTAAGGCTTCTGGAGACAGATCTTGCAGTTTACCTGCAGCACTCTTATCCCCCATTCCATAGGCCATTTCAGGGCTGGCACTGAGTTGGAGTTGCCAACTTTGATCCACAATCGCTTGCAGTGCTGGGGCCATAGTCTTGGCCGTGGACTGCGCAACGGCTACCGTTGTTTGTTTGGTGGATTCGATTGGGGGCTGAACCGCACTACAGGCACTCAGGGCGCAAATCAGTAAGCTTGGGGTAAAGAGTTTATGCATGATTTATCTCGGATATTTTCGTTGTTATTGAAGTCATTATGCCTGAGGTTTACCCCAGATTGTTGTACGCATATTAAGCAGAATTGTGACTGAATGTGAATTTAAATCCCGCCCTTAGCTGAGTGCCACCAAAGAATGCGTGTTAAACTTAGGGTCCGCCCTAGACCAAATAACAAAAGCATTGGCTGGGTAGTTCACATAGGGGTTAATTATGATCAATACATCCATTCCATTGGTGGATTTGCATCGTCACTTAGATGGTAACGTGCGAGTGAACACCATTTGGGAACTCGGACACCAACACGGCATTGCTTTGCCTGCCGATTCTTTAGAGACTCTCGCGCCATTTGTACAAATTCAGGGGAAAGAAACCAGCTTAGTCGCCTTCTTGAAGAAGCTTGACTGGATGGTGGCAGTTCTCGCTGATTTAGATGCGGTAAAACGTGTCGCCTATGAAAACGTGGCGGATGCGGCGTTATCTGGCCTCGATTATGCGGAGCTGCGTTTTAGTCCATATTACATGGCGATGAACCATAAGCTACCGATTGAAGGTGTGGTTGAAGCGGTTATCGATGGGGTGAAAGCGGGCCTGAAAGATTACCAAGTTAAAATCAATCTTATCGGGATTATGTCGCGCTCATTCGGCCAAGCTGCTTGTACTCAGGAGCTCGAAGGCTTACTCGCCCATAAACAACATTTAGTCGCGATGGATTTAGCCGGCGATGAGCTTGGCTTCCCTGGCGAATTGTTTAACGAGCACTTTAAGCGAGTGCGAGACGCGGGCTTAGCCATTACCGCCCATGCGGGGGAAGCGGCGGGTTCACAAAGTATGTGGCAAGCGATTCAGGAGCTGGGGGCGACACGTATCGGCCATGGTGTGAATGCGATTCACGATCCTAAGCTGATGGAATATCTCGCTAAACACCGTATCGGTATCGAATCTTGCCCAACCAGCAACCTGCACACATCGACCGTGTCTTCCTATGCGGAACATCCCTTCAGAACCTTTATGGATGCCGGTGTGTTGATAAGCCTTAACACCGATGATCCAGGCGTGAGTGCGATTGATATCAAGCACGAATACCACATTGCTAAGTCTGAACTAGGGCTAAGTGATGCTGAGCTGGCTCAGGTGCAACGCAATGGAGTGGAAATGGCGTTTTTATCCGAGAGTGAGCGCAAGGCGCTGTATGCGGCTAAAGCTTAAGTAAGTAGCTCTGTTTCCCAATAAAAAATCCGACATTTGAGTCGGATTTTTTTATTGGAGAGGCGTCTGTGTTAGATCACACGGGAGAACTGTTGTTGACGCGCTTTTTGACGATAGTAAAGGTCGAAGCACATACAGATATTGCGGATCAGCAGGCGGCCTGTGGGGCTGATGGTGATCTTTCTGTCGGTGACGTCGACTAACTTATCGTCGATAAAGGTTTGCAGCAGTTTTAAGTCTTCGGCGAAGTATTCCTCAAACTTAATACCTAGTTTCTCGTCCATTTTTGCCATATCTAAATCGAAGTGGCAGATCAGTTGTTTGATCACTACGCGGCGGATTTCGTCGTCACGGTTCAGGCTACAGCCTTTCCACAGTGCATGTCCGTCTTTGTCGATGGCTTCGTAGTAAGGACGAATATCCTTCTGGTTTTGCGCATAACAATCGCCTATTTGGCTGATTGAAGACACGCCCAGACCGAGTAGGTCGCATTCTTCTTGGGTGGTATAACCCTGGAAGTTGCGGTGCAGTTTGCCTTCGCGTTGCAGCTTAGCCAACTCATCGTCAGGCTTAGCGAAGTGGTCCATGCCAATGTACTGATAACCCGCGCCGGTTAAGGTCTCGATTGTTTGATGCAACATCTCGAGTTTTTGTTTCGGCGATGGTAAATGTTCATCTTTGATCTTACGCTGCGCGGCAAAACGCGCGGGTAAGTGGGCATAGTTGAACACAGATAGACGATCGGGCGACAGGTCTAACACGCGCTGCATGGTGGCGGCGAATGTTTCGGGTGTCTGATGCGGTAGACCGTAAATTAAATCGATATTGGTTGAGACAAATCCCATGGCCTTGGCTTTGGCCATTAAATCGAAAATAAATTGCTCGTCCTGCTCACGGTTAACCGCGACTTGTACTTCTTTATTGAAGTCCTGCACCCCGATAGAAATGCGGTTAAAGCCCGCTTCTTTTAAGGTATCGAGCATTGAAAGCTCAATCTCACGCGGGTCAACTTCGATAGAGAACTCACCCTCAGCGGCAAAGTTGAAGTTAGCCTTGATTAAGTCGGTTAACTTCAGAATTTGCTCAGGATTTAAGAAGGTTGGCGTGCCGCCGCCCCAGTGCATTTGGGTGACTGTGTAGTGCTTAAACAGCGGAGCGCGCTTAATAATTTCGTGGCTCAAATACTCGATATATTGATCGGCCTTGTGGGCGTGGCGAGTGATAACTTTATTACAGCCACAGTAGTAGCAAAGTTTGGCGCAGAAGGGGATGTGAATATACAGCGACAGTTTGTCACTCTTACTGTTTTCAATCGCCGTTAACAGGTTTTGTTCAGTGAATGAATCATCGAACTCCAGCGCCGTTGGGTAAGAAGTGTAACGGGGACCGCTGTAGTTATATTTTTCGATCATCGACTGATCCCAGCTTATCTGAGTGGGCTGCTTCAAGGCGTGTCCTCCGAGGGTAAATTAGCAACAAGCGAAGTATGCAAGGTTCTTAGCTAAATAACCTTGATCTAGGTTGTAAAAATGATGTCTGTCCTTTTAGAAGTTACGCAATATCTATGAAAAAGGAGCCAATGTCTGTTGTTTTTTGGAGGTTTTGTGCACAGGCTCACGGGAAGCTGTACTCTGTGTGGGAAAAGAAATGCGGGAGCTATTGTGCCTCAAAGCCAAGGCTTTGGCCTTGAGGTTAATGTGGTCAGCTTAATGCGGGGCTTTTAACTGATAACTGGAGAGCTTTTTGGCGTCGGCGGTAATGCCTTCGGCCAGTTCAGCTTCAGATTTCATGCGGACAAAATCGAGCTTCATACGTTCTTGCTTCGGCAGGGCTTGGCGAGCTTCCATAATCGGGTGATCTTTAATCAGCTCAAAGTGTTGGAAGAATGCCGGGAACTCAGGCGCAACCCGCTCGCTTAAGGATAAAATTTCAAATAAACGGCCAATTCTCACCACGCCTTCAGAGATTTCGCAGCGGTCATCAATCATGGCGGTGGCGATATAACGAATATCTTCTAGTACTTGGGCGCGTTTCGCGTTAGCCGCCGCTTCACGCTCGGCAGTGAGCGCCTGTTGGCGTTGTTTCTGTTGCTTGAGTTTGAGGAGTAAGAAGGTGGCGTAGCTACTGAGGGCAACAATGATGATAAAACCAAGCAGGATAAGAGTGGTAGACACGTAAACTCCTTGTTTAGACTGCATAAAAACAAAGGCTGAGCGCTTTGTTTTTATGCATATTCTAAGATTTAAAACTTATCTTGATAATCTTTTAGCAGTTCGGCACCGGATTCAAAGCGATCGAACAGGTCATCATCTGAATCGGCTTTAGATTTCGCTGGCGCTTCATCTTCTAGCTCATCGCTGATACCCAGCTTGATCATCAGGGCTTCAATCTTGTTCAGCTGCTGATCTAACCACTGTTGGTCGTCATTGCTTAGGTTACGGCCTTCTTCCAGCATATCGAGCAACTGGTTCAGTCTTGGATCTTCTTCCAGTTTCAGCAGTTTTTGCTCGTCGGTTAGCTTAGGTTGCTTAACCTTTGGTGTGGCAGGCTTTTCTGTTGCAGTTGGTAAAGCCAATGCCACAGGCTTTTTGCTGCCATGGCGAGGATCTTTGCTCTGCGCAGCCTTTTTCTGTGGTGCTTGAGCATTGATCATTGCTTCATTATGACGACTGCCAGACTTATTGCCCTTTTCGGCGCGCTTGCCAGTGACTTCTGCACGATCCTGCTTTTTCACTCTTGGCTGTAATTTAGGGCTATTCTCGCCGCCCTTGCGTGTTTTCTTGCTACGAGACATGATTTTCTCAATTGTTTACAACGTGTGGCCTAGCCGATACGGGATCGACTCGGTACTAAATTCGGTCGGCTGTTATACCAGATTATGATGTTTTTTGCATCAAAACGAGGTCTTTCGCGGCAAATAATAGTTCAAAATCGCTATTACTCGCTAGGTATTCAAAGGTTTGTCTTTGGTAAAAACTCACGTGAGTGAGATTGTTTTTATAATGCCATTTAGCAAAGCCTTCTAAATCAATTAATAAGGGTGTGCTAATCGCTAACCAGCCACCCGATTTGAGTAAACGGGTCAGTAGACTCCATTCTCTGCTGGGATGCTGAAAATGCTCAAAAACTCGGTAGCAGCAAATAAAATCATACTCTTGCTTAAGCGTTTCGTGGTCTGGCGCGAAGAAAGGATCATACTGCTTGAAAGTGTGTCCCGCCGATTCAATGGTCGCCAGACTGGTTTGATCTAACACGCGGCCAAAATTTAAGCCCGTGAGGCTACCCTTTTGCTGCAATTGTATTTGTGTCAGTAGCGGTAAAATAAATTGCGACAGTTGGCGCTGCTTGGCGGCAATCCGCGAACGGCCATAACGCTGCTTTTCTGCCGCGGGAGGAAGATGGCTATTTGCGTCAGCAAAGGTGAGTCCGCATGTCTGGCAAACATAAAAACACCGTTTCTTGTCCTGAAGGAGCAACAGTGTTTGCGTGCTATGACAAAGGGGACATCTGCGCATTGAGTCAACTAGAAAAGTATTAAGGTCTTGATTGTAACAATTATATTGCGGAAGTGCACTTTCGGAGCTGGATGTATGCCGGTGGATTATCACAAAGAAAAACAAAGAAAAAAGGCGGCAGTTAGACTGCCGCCTTACAAACGGTGCATTTTGCACCCTATTCTGATTCCAAGTATCCTTACTTGCTATGCGACTTTCCCGGTCGGTATCCTTCTTTTTTTTACTGCTTTCCCTGCATCATTTTAGTTATCGGTCTTCCAGACACTTAATTAGTTTCTGTCGCCATCCAGACCACAGTTTCCGTAGATGGTCTCAAGACACATCTTTATTACAGCGTCATCAATGACGTTAAGTTAACCATCCATGTTGCTTGAAGTACCTTCCAGTGATAACAAGCTTCCAGCCAGTGCATCCAAAGCTATTAGCTTCCTTTGCTACAGTTTGAATCATTCAAACTG
Organism: Shewanella mangrovisoli; assembly: GCF_019457635.1. Lineage (NCBI taxonomy): Bacteria > Pseudomonadati > Pseudomonadota > Gammaproteobacteria > Alteromonadales > Shewanellaceae > Shewanella > Shewanella mangrovisoli. Next base: position 11,106 of record NZ_CP080412.1, on the reverse strand, counting down.
TGTCCTGATGGGGCAAGTTACCCTGAGTGTAAGGCGATTTGCTTATCGCAAATTGGCGTTATCGGCCATCCCTTACAAAAATGTACTGACCGGGATTTCAAGGCGAAATCACTGCTCTTATTATTATTAGAGAGTGGTCTTAGTTATATTATTGTTATTGAGAGTCTTTATTCTTATATCTTGAATGTTAATTATACCGAAATCTGCAAGTTATTATTAATTTATTTGTACAAACAGATGGGTTTATCTCGGTACGGGGCTTATTAAACCCAAATCTGTGATCTATGTCAAGCACGAATCTTCATCAGTTTACGTTAACGTAAACTTTGTGGTGGTAAAAAAGGGTGACTATGCACCCTTTTTCATCGCTAAAACCTATTTCAGGCTAGCAATATATTTAGATAATGCTTCGATATCACTGTCGCTTAACTTTTTCGCGACATCTTGCATCATGCCGTTGAGATCATTGTGGCGACCCGCATCACGGAACTTAGTCAGTTGGATCTTGATGTAGTTTGCGTGTTGACCGGCTAATGCTGGGAAACCTGCTGACTCAGCACCTTTACCATCTGGACCGTGACATGCCATACAAGCTGTGATGCCGCGTGATACATCGCCACCTTTGTAAAGTTTTGAACCTAGCTCAGGAACATCTTTCGCCTCAGCAACTTGGATTGCTTGGCTAGAGAAATAAGCGCTGATATCAAGAATATCTTGATCGCTTAGAGGCATTGCCATACCACTCATGATAGGATCCATACGACCATCTTTACCGCCAGATTGCGCCGCACTACGGAAATCATGTAGTTGCTTTTGGAGGTATGTGGCGTGTTGGCCCGCAAGCTTAGGGTACATATCGATCATACTGTTACCGTCCATGCCGTGACAGGCAGAACAAACGATAACTTTAGTTTTTCCCGCTTCAGCATTACCTTCAGCAATCGCAGGTGAAGATATGGCGGCAACTACAACAGACAGCGCAAGAGCTAACTTTTTCATGGCGTTCCAACTTCTGGTTAAGATTATTATCCTGAGCTTACTAGGGTGACCCGCAAGCGTGGTAAAATATGTTTAATGTGATCGGGGTAATATTTTACACGAAAACGTGGAAAAGTAAGCAATTCTTCATAAATTATGGTATTGCGCAGTAAATATATTGGAGTAAATAGTGACTGAATCTCATATAGATTTTCGCAGGGCGAAGTTTTTAATCAGTGCACCTGACATTGCACATTTGGATCAATATCTGCCCGGCGACGTTGGTGTTGAGATTGCTTTTGCTGGTCGCTCCAATGCCGGAAAATCAAGTGCACTCAATGCATTAACTGAGCAGAAAAACTTAGCGCGTACCAGTAAAACGCCAGGTCGCACTCAGCTGATCAACGTATTTGAACTCGATGCGCAGCGCCGATTAGTCGATTTACCGGGTTATGGTTTTGCTCAAGTGCCTTTGGCGATGAAATTAAAATGGCAACAATCCCTCGGCGAATATTTGCAGAAGCGTGCATGCTTAAGTGGCGTTGTGGTATTGATGGATATTCGTCATCCGTTGAAAGATCTGGATATGCAGATGATCGAATGGGCGGTTGCGAGTGAAATTCCGGTACTCGCATTACTGACTAAGTCCGATAAATTGGCGCAAAGCGCGAAGATGAAAACCGTAAACGAAGTGCGTAAAGCGTTGGTTGAATTTGGTGATTGGGTACAGGTTGAGCCTTTTTCTGCGCTCAAGGGCACGGGCAAACCTAAAGTGCTGAGTATCTTAAATGAATGGTGCCATCCGCAATGGTTGGCTGATGAGTTAGAAAACCAAGGCGACGCCGAGTAAGTCTTTTGCTTTATGGCCGGATGCCTTGAGTGCATTCGGCCATCTTCCCCTGCGATATCCCGTTATATTCCCTTATAAAACATCGATTTCACCCCACAAGTTTTGTGGCAAAAAAATAGCCGATAACATTAGTCACCGGCCAAAATTTTAGCTCTTTTGGGGAGAAGCTAAATTCAACAAGACTCAAGCACCATCAAATTACCTTCAATGGTTCTCAATGAAGACAGCATACATCGAATTTACCTTTTATTAAAGTAAATACTCTAAAATTTACTCGCCTTTGTTGAAATCATCCCTGGGCCGAAAAAAGAGCAAAAAAAAGCCCCAGCAAACAAGTTGCTGGGGCGCCAGAATTTGGCTCGTCACTATAAGTGAAATAAAGGTCTGAAAGATAGAACATCTTAACCTCTGTACCCTACGCAGAGAATAATACGCTATTTATCTCTAAATGGAAAACAGTTTTTTTGAAAAAGTGATAATTATGTGCGGTAGATCTCAAGTTTTAGGTGAAAAAAACAGCTGTGTTTGATCTAATATTTTCACAAAAAGCATTTAAGCCACTGACATAGCAAAATTTACCGTACTTTTAGTACAGAATTGATCAATTTTTCAGATTTAATGTTTTTACTCTATTTTGGTGATTGTTCTTGGTTGTATCCATCAGCGAACGATTGTTTAGGCTTGCGTGGATTGTCACGCGGATAGAAGGTTGTAGTTATGGCGGCGTTGAAGCATCGAGAATTGAGGTGGAGGATTGCATTTGGTGACTGAGAGCATTGTACGGAGAGTCAAATGCTGTTTCCCGCTCTTGAGGCGGCTTAGCCATTAAGGTTTTCGCCTGCGTAAGCAACTTCTCGTTATGTTGTTCTTTGCAACGTCGAGTTTAGCGGTGCCTAAAAGTCGAACCAAATATAAAGGCTCATCCGATAACGGACGAGCCTTGTTTGGGTAAAACTCAATGTTAGAAGCTAAAGTCTAGAGTTTGAATGCTAGTGGGCTTGATCCCAGTTATCACCAATACCGGCTTCCGCCAGAAGTTCCACGTCCAGATTGGCCGCTTTGGCCATGAGCTCACACACCTTGAGCTTGAGAGTTTCGGCTTTATCGGCATCGACTTCGAACACTAATTCGTCGTGGACTTGCATGATCATGGCGATTTCACCTTGGGTATCGGTTTTAATCCAATTGGCAATGCTGATCATGGCTTTTTTAATGATATCCGCGGCGGTGCCTTGCATTGGGGCGTTAATCGCGGCCCTTTCTGCTGCTTGGCGTCGCATTGCATTACGGTCGCGAATTTCGGGTAAATACAAACGGCGACCAAATAGCGTTGAGACATAGCCTAGCTCTGCTGCACTGGCTCGCGTTTCTTCCATATACCTTAATACGCCTGGATAGCGGGCGAAGTAAGTGTCGATATAGGTTTGCGCTTCATTACGGGGAATGTCGAGCTGACGCGCCAATCCAAAGGCGGACATACCGTAGATAAGGCCAAAGTTAACGGCTTTGGCGCGGCGACGCTGCTCCGAGGTTACGCTGTCAAAGTCGGTGCCAAATACTTCGGCGGCGGTGGCTCTGTGAATGTCTTTACCTTCGGCGAAGGCTTTGAGTAAGCCTGCATCTTGGGATAAATGCGCCATGATCCTTAGTTCAATCTGCGAATAGTCGGCGGCTAAAATCTTACGTCCCTGCGGTGCAATAAAGGCTTGGCGAATACGGCGGCCTTCCTCGGTGCGGATAGGAATATTCTGTAGGTTAGGTTCGCTCGAGGACAAACGCCCTGTTGCGGCGTTGGCCTGATGGTAGCTTGTATGTACCCGGCCGGTTTTCGCGTTCACCATTAAGGGGAGTTTATCGGTGTAAGTACTCTTTAGCTTGGTCAGGCTTCTATGTTCAAGGATTACTTTGGGCAGAGGGAAATCCAGTGCCAACTCGACCAGTACTTCTTCCGCGGTAGACGGTGCGCCCTTAGGGGTTTTTTTGATGACCGGATAACCCAGCTTTTCAAAAAACAGCACTTGCAGTTGCTTTGGTGAACTTAAATTGAATTTTTCACCAGCAATATCATAAGCTTTTGTTTCTAACTCATCGATTTTACGCGCCAGTTCATCACTCTGTTGGCCGAGCAACATACTATCGATAAACACGCCTTGGCGCTCAATATCGGACAGAATTTGGATCAGCGGCAGTTCAATATCGGTAAAGACCGAGGCTAATTCGGTTTCTTTTTCGAGTCTTGCCTACAAATGTTGATGAAGACGCAGGGTAATATCGGCATCTTCCGCCGCATAGGGCGCTGCTGTTTCGAGTGGAATTTGGTTGAAAGTCAGCTGTTTAGCGCCTTTACCTGCGATATCTTCGAAGGCGATATTTTTATGGCCTAGGTATTTAAGCGCCAGCCCATCCATATCATGGCGTGATGCGACCGAGTTAAATACATAGGATTCGAGCATAGTATCGAATACCACGCCTTGGAGTGTGATGCCGGCGTTGGCCAATACGCTGATATCATATTTCAGGTTTTGACCGACTTTTTTGATCTTGGCATCTTCGAGTAGCGGGCGCAGCTTTTCGAGGGCAGTCTGCTTATCTAATTGCGCAGGCGCGCCAACATAATCGTGGGCTAAGGGCAGATAGGCGGCTTTACCGGCTTCAACGGCAAAGGACAGGCCAACCAATTCCGCAACCATATAGTCGAGGCTGGTGGTCTCGGTATCAACGGCCATTAATGGCGCCTGTATGAGTTTGGCAATCCACTCATCGAGTTGAGCTTCGGTCAGAATCGTATCATATTGGGTTTCAATCGTGACGCTGGGCGTTGATTCTTCTTGGGTTTCGGCCGTTTCGACTTTTGCAGTGACCGTCGTTGGCGCCTTATTGTCTAAGACTTCGGCAAGCCAGCGTTTAAATTCCATTTCGCCATAGCATTTGATCAGCTCATCCCTGTCTGCGGGTTTGGCTTCGAGTTCATGCCAATCTTGTTCGAGCTCAACATCGGTTTTAATGGTGGCCAGCTCATAGGACAGTTTTAGCATGTCGGCATTGTCGATGATTTTCGCCGCCATGGTTTTTGCGCCCCGAAAGCCTAATTCGGTGACTTTTTCGGGCTCTGCAAGCAAATTGGCGACACTGCCCGCCCCTGTGAGCATGGCTAATGCGGTTTTTTCGCCTACACCGGGTAAACCGGGAATGTTATCTGCCTTATCACCCATCAGTGCCAAGAAATCGATAATTCTGTCTGGGCCAACACCATATTTAGCCGCAACCTCTTCTGGGCCCATGATGGTATCTGTCATGGTATTGATCAGCGTAATATTTTCATCAACCAGCTGCGCCATATCTTTATCGCCAGTGCTGATGAGTACAGCGCGGTTTTCGCGGCTCGCTTGGCGAGCGATAGTGCCGATAACATCGTCCGCTTCAACACCCGGAATGGAGATTAAGGGCAAGCCTAAGGCGCGGATAATACGGTGTAGTGGTTCAATTTGTGAACGCAGGTCATCCGGCATAGGTGGGCGATGTGCTTTGTATTCTTCATATAAGTCATTGCGGAAGGTTTTGCCCTTAGCGTCGAACACCACAGCAATATGGCTAGGTTGATAACGGCTTAATAAGCTGCGGAGCATATTCACTACGCCATAAACAGCACCAGTAGCTTCGCCCTTTGAGTTTGTCAGGTGAGGAGGCGCATAATAGGCGCGATATAAATAAGAAGATCCATCCACAAGGACAAGTGGGTTATTGGCTATGGTCGGCATAAGTAATTTTCGTTTATCGATGACTTAGATGGCGGTAAGCATGCCACAGATACGGTATTTCAGCCACGGCAAATTGACTCACGGCCTGTGGATAACTCTGTGAGTGAAAAAGTCAACTGTGAATAATGGCGATGTTTACGGCTTGGTGCGATATTTTTAAGTTGTTGATTTTTATGTTTTTAAAATATTTGTGTGAGTTCAATACTGTTTCTTGAAAAATCTTCCTGATTTGTGGATTTCTTCTTGACTCCGTAAAATACCTAAAAGCTGGCTTAAATTTCACCGGCCCTTAGATTCGACGAACTAAGTTAGCACGATTTTTAAGCAGATCAACCATTTTGTTTACAGTTTGTTAAAACCAAATGACATAAGAAGGATATTTATAATGAAAAAAATCGCAGTATTGCTCAGTGGGTGCGGTGTTTTCGATGGAACAGAGATCCATGAATCGGTTTTAACGTTATTATCTCTGTCGAAAGCGGGGGCTCAATATCAGTGTTTTGCTCCTAATATCAATCAGATGCATGTTGTTAATCACTTCACTGGTGAGGTAGACAAGACCGCGACACGTAATGTGCTGGTTGAATCGGCACGCATCGCCCGTGGCGAAGTAAAAGCAACCACCGAACTCGATATTACCGATTTCGATGCACTGGTTATCCCTGGCGGGTTTGGGGCGGCGAAAAATCTGTGTAACTTCGCCACCAATGGCAGTGAGTGTGAAGTGAATCCACTCGTGACTGATTTTATTAATGAATTTATTCTGGCGAAAAAGCCCGTCGGCTTTATTTGTATCGCGCCTATGATGATCCCGCGCTTATATGGACACGGCGCTAAGGGCACTATCGGTAATGATGTGGATACAGTCGCAGCCTTTAATCTGATGGGCGGCCATCATCAGGCGGCGACTGTGCATGATATCGTGGTGGATGAGGCGAATAAGATTGTCAGCACGCCCGCTTATATGCTGGCGGGGAACATTGCCGAGGCGCACTCCGGTATCGAGAAGCTGGTCGCCAAAGTGTTAGATCTGGCCAAGTAACGGCGCCTAAATGCGGCAGGGTAAATCTTTGGGCTTACCCTGCTTTTTAATCGAGCGTGGAAGAAAGCGCGTTGGATTAGCGACTGGCTTTACTGCGACTATCGAACCAGCCTTGGGCTAGACCTATCAGTAATCCGCCAATATGGGCGCCATTCGCCACTGACACACCTAAGAAATCCGTAAAGCCCAACACTAACCAAATCAACATAAATCCCATGTAGGAGGGCGGTAAACCTATCCCTGCCGCGGGTTTGCGGATCCCCATGACCCATGTGTAACCTGCGACGGCATATACTACGCCCGACAGCCCGCCAAAGTTGGGGCCGCTAACATAGTATTGGACGACATTGGGTAAAGTACCTGCGACCAGACCAGCAGGATTAACAGTGGGCCAGGCTCATGCGAGTCTCGATTTTGCCACCCAAATACCACCACCAGAGTAAGTTGAAGATGATATGCATGGCCGAAAAATGCATCAGGCTCGGGGTAAACACACGCCAGAATTGACTGAAACTGGTGTCAGGCACCGCACCGAAATAGGAGAGAGTTTCATAGACCGGGCCGCCGAAGCCTAAATTCATCGCGGCATAAATCAGTACACAGAGGCCGAAGATGATAAGAGTGACTGGGCCAGCACCTGTGATAAATTGCGCAAAAAGCTGTAAAGAAGGGGCGCCATAGTCGAGCTTAGTATGAGTATCACCATGCTCCCATGAGGCTTGTAAGTATTTGTTATCGTAAGGATGAGCGATAAAATGGGCGAACTCTTTACGGGCTTGCTCGGCATCTTGATCGCGGATAACCAGAATAGCGACTCCCTGTGGCAATGGCTGAATTTGGCAGTCTATCTGTTCACCTTTAAGGTAATCGACAAAGGCCTGCGCGGCTCTGCTGTTGGGGAGTCTGCCAATTTCTATCATGCATTGGCCTCATGCCAAGCGCTAAAGCCACCATCTTATTATAGATGATCATCAAAGCTCAGCCACAGGTATTGCGCGCATTTTGGCTGATGATGCCATGGTAGCAAACCACCACTAAAGGACTGTCCATATCCGCTTGGCCGATAAAGTGCGCCAGATTCTCGTTATTCAAATTAAATGCGCCATCAATGTGGCCGTTGTTAAAGCTGTGACCATCGCGAATATCGACGATTTGCACTGACTTTGACTCGGTCATTTGCACTAATTGATTCACGCTGAGGTGTTTAAAGAAGACATAACATAATAAAACCTGAAATAACAGAAAAGGGATAAGCGATGGATAGATGTGCAACATGGGGCCGTATGCGTACAGCCCCGTGATTGGCATAGCTAAGAGAATTAATCCCAGCTGAGGATGACTTTACCGGATTGGCCCGAGCCCATAGCGTCGAAGCCTTTTTGGAAATCATCAATCTTGTAGTGGTGCGTGATGATAGGCGAAATGTCTAAGCCAGATTGGATCAAGCTTGCCATCTTGTACCAGGTTTCGAACATTTCACGGCCGTAAATGCCTTTGATGACCAGACCCTTGAAGATCACTTTGCTCCAATCAATCGCCATTTCGCCACCCGGGATACCGAGCATCGCGATTTTGCCACCGTGGTTCATGGTATCTAACATGGCGTGGAAGGCCGAAGGTACGCCTGACATTTCCAGACCCACGTCGAAGCCTTCGGTCATGCCGAGTTCTTTCATCACGTCTTTCAGACTTTCCTGAGCCACGTTAACGGCGCGAGTGGCGCCCATTTTACGCGCCAGCTCTAAGCGGTATTCGTTAACGTCGGTAATGACCACATGGCGAGCACCAACGTGGCGACACACGGCCGCAGCCATAATACCGATTGGGCCAGCGCCAGTGATTAACACGTCTTCGCCCACTAAATCGAATGACAGCGCAGTGTGTACTGCGTTACCGAATGGGTCGAAGATTGAGGCTAAATCATCGCTGATATCATCGGGAATTTTGAAGGCGTTAAAGGCTGGGATCACTAAGTATTCGGCAAATGAACCTTCACGGTTTACACCCACACCCGAGGTGTTACGGCATAAATGGGTGCGACCCGCGCGGCAGTTACGGCAGTGGCCACAGGTGATATGGCCTTCGCCAGAAACGCGGTCACCAATTTTAAAGCCACGCACTTCTTGACCGATATCAACCACTTCACCCACATACTCGTGACCTACCACCATAGGCACAGGAATGGTTTTTTGTGACCATTCGTCCCAGTTGTAGATGTGCATGTCGGTGCCACAAATGGCGGTCTTTTTAATCTTGATCAGCAGATCGTTGTGGCCCATTTCAGGCTTAGGCGCATCGACTAACCAAATGCCTTTTTCGGCTTTTAACTTGCTTAGTGCTTTCATTTTGTAGGGTCCTAAATAATCGCCATTTCTTTAGCGATACGGGTAAAGGCTTCAATCGCTTTGTCGAGTTGCTCACGGGTGTGGGCCGCCGACATTTGAGTACGAATACGGGCTTGTCCCTTAGGCACCACAGGGAATGAGAAGCCGATAACGTAAATATGTTCTGCTAATAAACGGTTAGCGAAATCGCTCGCCAGTTTGGCATCGCCAATCATCACAGGGATAATCGCATGGTCTGCACCGCCTAAGGTAAAGCCTGCCGCTGACATTTTTTCGCGGAAGTAACGGCTGTTTTCCCATACCGCTTCACGCAGTGCTTGGCCCGATTTGAGCATCTCTAATACATGGATAGAGGCAGTTACAATTGAAGGCGCCAATGAGTTAGAGAATAGGTAAGGGCGAGAGGCGTTGACGTAACCAGTCGATGACTTCTTTTTTGCCTGAAGTGAAACCGCCCGATGCGCCACCTAAGGCCTTGCCTAGGGTGCCGGTGATAATATCGACACGGCCCATCACGCCACAGTGTTCGTGTGAACCACGGCCGTTTAGGCCGACAAAGCCCACGGCATGTGAGTCGTCAACCATGACTGCGCCGTATTTATCGGCTAAATCACACACGCCTTGCAGGTTGGCGATGACGCCATCCATTGAGAATACGCCGTCGGTGGCGATCAGAATATTGCGCGCGCCAGCTGCTTTTGCGGCGATCAATTGCGTCTCTAAATCCGCCATATCGTTGTTGGCGTAACGGAAACGTTTAGCCTTACATAAACGCACGCCATCGATAATAGAGGCATGGTTTAAGGCGTCGGAGATAATCGCATCTTCGGCATCTAACAGGGTTTCGAATAGACCTGCGTTGGCGTCGAAGCAAGAAGAATACAGAATCGTGTCCTCCATGCCGAGGAACTCACTCAGGCTGGCTTCGAGTTGTTTGTGGATGTCTTGGGTGCCACAAATAAAACGGACCGACGCCATACCAAAGCCGTGGCTGTCTAAGCCTTGCTGTGCGGCTTTGATCAGTTCTGGGTGGTTAGCTAGGCCTAAGTAGTTGTTGGCGCAAAAGTTAACAACTTCTTGGTGATTAACTTGAATGGCAGTCTGTTGCGGTGAGGCAATAACACGCTCGCTTTTATATAAACCTTCGGCTTTAACATCGGCAAGCTGTTGATTAATCTGTGCGTAGAATGAGGTAGAGGCCACCTGATATCTCCTTAGTTAACTTTATTCTGATTCTGGGAGTTGCGGCATTCTAACGCTAAACCCTATCGGCCTACAGCCTTTTTTTCATGCAGGTTAGCTAGATAAATTAGTTTAGGGCTAAAGGGGCTGTTACATTATAAAAACTAATGTGCAACATGTTCGGCCTGTCGGTAGCATCACCGCCGAGGGCATAAATTGAGCCCGCATTTAGCACCTTTAACCTGTTGAGTTTAGTGCTAAATGCGACGGTAAGTTGGTTAGAGTGAATCTTGGGTCGCTAGCTCGTGATAATGTTGCTCTAAACGGCTAAAAGTTGCTTGAGAGGTTGGTGTGGCGTAGGCCTTAAAAATCATCAATACCCGCAGTACACCTTCGTACAAAATGCCTTTCGTGATGGTCGAAGTGCTGGACTGAGTGAGTTGATAACCAATCCAGAAACTCACAATCATCTTAATGGTGTCGGCAAGTTGGGTGATTTTGTCATTGTCGATATTTAAAAAACCATCTTGCTTGAGTTTATCCAGCACGTGGCTCGAGCGCGTTAATACTTGCTGCTGCGCCTGCAATTAACGGCTTTTTAATTCTTCATCGCGGGCGAGAATATCGGCCAGATTGGCGTACATAAAACGGAATTGCCACAGGGTATAAAACATCGCATCGAAATAGCCGATCAATTGTTCCACATTGACTTGCTCGCCTTCATAGGGCTGGAATCCCGATTCGAGGTGCGCCTCGTAGAGACTGAAGATGAATCGAATAATGTCTTCCTTATTACGGAAGTGATAATAAAGATTCCCGGGACTCATATTCAGGTGAGCGGCAATATGATTGGTGGTGATATTTCGTTCGCCGTGCTCATTGAATAGCTCAAGGCTGGCATGAATGATTTTGTCGCGGGTTTTTCATATATTTTCCAGAGTGGCTAGTGAG